>NZ_JASISY010000010.1 GCF_030063365.1 Cryobacterium sp. PH29-G1
AGGAGTCCGCGGCGATCTGGGCGAGGGTGCGGGGGTCGTCTTTCACGCTCTGCGCCCACGCGGCTCGTTCCGGGTCGACGAACCGCACCCCGCCGCGCCGCGGACTGGTCAGCGCGTCATAGGTCGCCAGCCATAGTTCGCCCTGCTCCGGCGGCAGCAGCGCGTGCAGGGTGACCATGCCGTCCGCGCGCCGCCAGAGCGACCAGGTGGTGTCGTCGCGGGCCTGCTTCTCCCGCGCCAGGATCCCCGCCGCGTCCAATTCGTCACGCAGGCGGCGGGCCCGTTTGAACGCCTGTTCGGTGTTCAGGCCCGGCGCCTCGACCAGCAACAGCCGCAGGGCGGCGGCGAGTTTCTCGGCCGTGATCGCCTGGTCGAGGGTGCCGAGGCCGCGCAGCAGGGCATCGCCGACACCGGGCGAGAAAATGCCCGCGGTGATCGCGTGCATAATCGGCGCCTGCCACGGCACCACCACCACCGGCACCAGCGGCAGCGGAGGCGCCGGCGGTACCAGTGGCACCAGCACGACCGGTGCGATCGGAACCGTTGCGATGACCGGCCCAGGCCGGGGCGGGGCGTCAGGGAGTGGCAGGTCGGGGTGCAGTTCGGCCCACGCGGCGGCCCGATCGGCCTCCCGCGCCTCCCACTGGGCCGCTTCCCACTCCGCCGCACGCTGCGCATCGACCGCAGCTTCGACCGCAGCCGCAGCCGCATCAGCCGCAGCATCGGCGGCGGCCTGCGCCACCCGCGCGGCTTCCCGCGCGGCTTCCCGCGCAACTTCCCGGGCGGCCGCAGCCTCCCGCTCCGCCGTCTCCGTGTCGCTCATCAGCACCCCCACGGCCAGCAGCCGACCGGCCTCGACCCGACTCAAACCGGTGGCCTGCTGCACCATCAACGTCGGAGTGCCAAAGCCATGCCGGGCCGCCAGGCCGGCCTGACCCAGCTCTGGCCGGGACCGCTGCGCAATCGTGCCCGCCAACAACGCCGCCGCCGTGTTGCTCAACCGCAGCAAATCAGCAATCGGACCGCGCGCCGCGAGCACCTGCGCATCAGACAGCCCAGCGAACTCGGCACTGGACCCACCGAGCGCGGCCACAGCAGCCGCCGCCCGAGTGAGTTCCACCGCGAGTCCCACCGGGGAATCGAACGCCACGTTGTTCATAATTCAACCCAACACCCGACCACCGACATTCCCGAGGAAAAATCATGCTTACAAGCACTAAACCGCCCAAAGCCACCAAAGAATACCCAAAGACATGTTTTGACCTCTCGCAAGGCGGCCCGCTACCGTTCGGGCGCTTGACCGCATTCTCGACTCTAAGTACTTCGCGAGCGGGGTGCGGGCGTGCACGATCGAGGCCATCCTCCTCTCTGCGGTAGAGGCGCGGAACTTCTCCTACCGTGATTGGAGCCTCGACACCAGCCTGTGGAAAACCTCAGCAGGATTGTAGCAATCCGTCTACTCTGACCCCATGCGAACCCCATCGCGTCGCCGCCCTGTGCACAGCGTTGTGCTCAGCGCTCTCGTGCTCTGCCTATCCGTCAGTCTCTTAAGCGGATGCACGCCCACACCCACCATGCCGGCCACCGCCTCGCCCCCGGTGGCGGCGACCGCTAAGCCCACCACACCACCGGCCTTCGCCTCGAACGACGAGGCCCTGGCGGCGGCGACGATTTTCTACGAGTCCTATCAAGCAATGGCCAACACAATCTCTCGAGACGGCGGGGTCAACGCGGATCGAATCACAACGTTTGTTACTGAAAGCATGCTCCCCGGAGAAATGGAGACGTTTGACAGATTGGCAGCCCGTAGCGTCCGACTCGTCGGCGATATCGGATTTGATTCAATGTCTCTTCAGTCTGCAGATCTCGAGTCCGGGAGTATGAGCCTCTACTTGTGTTTGGACGTCTCCCGCGGTGAAGTCGTTGGTGAGGACGGCCATTCAATCGCATCATCGGACAGACCCACGAGATATCCGCTCGTAGTAGCCCTCACTCGAAATGATTCAACCCACGCGCTACTCCTCGAGAAATCGGAAATATGGTCCGGATCAGATTTCTGCTCGTAGTTGCAGCCGTCTTCGGCACCTTGACCTCGCAGATATTCAGCGAGACGGTAACGGCGCAGGAGACGCTCGTGTCGACACCGATAATCCAGCTGAGAAACACCATCGAACTGCCTCCAGAATCGGGAGCTGTGGCGCATGGAAACGGCGTTGACCTTCTAGCGGGTTACACCACCGCGACAGGCGGCGTGAAGTCGGGTGGACGGCAGAACGGGAACCGCTCTGGCACCGGATCGGACACACCGGCGGCACCGAGAGTGTGCGCGCACGGAGACCCGGCCAAACCCGGCATCACGTCCATCCCCTGCGGCAACGGACAATTCCTCCCCCTGGCCCGAAACAACACCCCCGCAACCCCCTGCACGGTCTGCTCCCCCGACACCATCGTGCGCGTCACCGACCTGCAGAACTTCCCCGCCTACGCCGCCCCAACCAGCATGGAACCCAACGGCTGGGCCATCGTCGGACTCGCCACAAACTTCTGGGCCACAGCCTCCACCCAAATCAGCGAAGGACTCCTCCTCGGCCAACCAGCCCAAGTCATGTTCACCCCCACCGGCTACCACTGGAACTACGGCGACAGCAACACCATCTCAACAGCCACCGGCGGAGCCAGCTGGGACGACCTCGGCCTGGCCGAATTCTCCACCACCGCCACCAGCCACACCTACGCCACGAAAGACACCTATTCCGTCGTACTGACCGTCGAATACCACGCCGACTACAGCTTCGGCGACCAAGGCTGGCGCCCCGTCGAAGGAACCGTCACCGTGACCTCGACCCCAATCACCGTCATCGCCGCCAACGAATCCACCGTACTCGTCGCCCACGACTGCGACGCCAACCCCCACGGCCCCGGCTGCTAACAGTCACTTCACCAGACCAGACCAGACCAGACCAGCACCCCGACACCCCTACAGCGGAGCCGGTCTCGGACGCGGAGCCGGTCTCGGACGCGGAGCCGACGAGCGCACTACAGTCCCAGCTCAGCCACTATTGTGCGCCTGGACGGGCACTCCACGTCGTCACGTCGTCACGTCGTCACGTCGTCACGTCGTCAACTCGTCAACTCGTGACCCAGTATCCTCGTCGGCTGCGCGCCGCAGCACGGCGCGGCACTGCGCGGCCAACCAACTATGCGCATCCAGCCGCCGATCCAGCCCGCTGGCGAGCGATCCAGCTAGCGCTGCGGGTAGTCGCGGGCCGGCGAACCCACGTAGAGCTGCTGCGGGCGCCCGATCTTGGTAGAGGGGTCCTCGTTCATCTCACGCCAGTGCCCAATCCAGCCGGGCAGACGGCCGATCGCGAACAGCACGGTGAACATGCGCGTCGGAAAGCCCATCGCCTTGTAGATGACTCCGGTGTAGAAGTCCACGTTGGGGTAGAGACGACGTTCCTTGAAGTAGTCATCATTGAGCGCAATGTGCTCGAGTTCCTGCGCGATGTCCAGCAGGTCATCTTTCACGCCCAGGGCGGCAAGCACCTCATGGGCGCTCTCCTTGACCAGGGTGGCACGCGGGTCGTAGTTCTTGTAGACCCGGTGGCCGAAGCCCATGAGCTTCACGCCCTGTTCTTTGTTCTTGACACGTTCGACATACTTTTCGACGCCCTGACCGGATGCCTGAATCTCGCCGAGCATCGACAGCACGGCTTCGTTGGCACCGCCGTGCAGCGGGCCGAACAGTGCGTTGATGCCGGAGGACACCGACGCGAACAGGTTGGCTTCGGTCGAACCGACCAGACGAACCGTCGAGGTGGACGCGTTCTGCTCGTGGTCCTCGTGCAGCATCAGCAGGCGTTCGAGCGCCTTGCTGACAACCGGGTTGACCTCGTAGGGCTCGGCCATGTTGCCGAAGTTGAGCTTGAGAAAGTTGTCGACGAAGCTCAGGGAGTTGTCGGGGTAAAGAAAAGCCTGACCGACGCTCTTCTTGTGCGCGTAGGCGGCCATAACCGGAAGCTTGGCCAGCAGACGAATGGTCGAAATCTCGACCTGCTCCGGGTCCTTCGGGTCGAGCGAGTCCTGGTAGAACGTTGAGAGGGCCGAGACACCCGAGGCAAGCACACTCATCGGGTGCGCCTTGTGCGGCAGGGAGTCAAAGAACCGGCGCATGTCTTCGTGCAACAACGTGTGGTGACGGATGCGATCGTCAAAGTTGGCAAGTTCGCTCGCGCTCGGCAGCTCACCGTAGATAAGCAGCCAAGCCGTCTCGAGAAAGTTCGAGTTCTGGGCGATCTGTTCGATCGGATACCCGCGATAACGCAGGATGCCCGCGTCACCGTCGATATAGGTAATCGCGGAGCGGGTTGCCGCCGTGTTGACGAAACCGTAGTCCAGCGTTGTCAGGCCGGTCTTCTTGGTCAAGGTGGAGATGTCGATGCTCGACACGCCGTCCACGCTGGTCAGAATGGGGAACTCTGCGCTCCCGCCGGGGAAAGTGAGGGTGACCTTGTTGGGGTCAGCGCTCATCGGTTCGCCGGATTTTGCGTGCTGCGCGACGTCGGTCACGGAGCCTCCTCGGGTATCACTGCCGGATGAAATGTGGCGACGCGTCACTGAATCGGCCAGTGGTGAAACTGCTGTGGCCGACTCCGCCGCGACTACAGCCTAATCGGCCCAGCCGCCTACTGTTGCATCAGCCAAGGCTTCGGGCGGTTCGTTGGTGATAGTCCACAGCGCCAACCCCCCTTTCGGGGGCAGCATCAGGGATGCAAGCGTGCGGCTGCGGCAGCGATGCGCTCGTCGGTCGCGGTCAGCGAGAATCTCACGTGCTCGGGATAGACGTCGCCGTAGAACGGTCCGGGGCCGGCCAGAATGCCGAGCGCGGACAGCCGTTCGATGGACTCCCACGCTGGTCGACCCTCGGTGGCCCACAGATAGAGCCCCGCCTCGCTTCGATCAACGCGAAAACCAGCCTGCTCCAGAGCCGGTTTCAGAATTTCCCGGCGTGCCCGGTAGCGCTCCTTTTGCACTGCGACATGCTCGTCGTCTTCCAGGGCGGCAATCATGGCGGCCTGCAGCGGCGCAGGGAGCATGAGCCCGGCGTGCTTGCGCACCGTCAGCAGACGCCCCAGCACGCCACCGCAACCGGCAGCGAAGGCCGCACGATACCCGGCCATGTTGGACTGCTTGCTGAGCGAGTAAATGGCCACAATGTTGCGACGGTTTCCTTCGATCACTCGAGGATCGAGGATGCTCGGGATCGGCTCAGAATTCCACGGAGCGTCCCAGCCGAGCTCCGCGTAGCACTCGTCGCTCACGATCACGGCATCGAGTTCGCGGGCACGCGCGACCGCAGCGCGAAGCTCGTCTACGGACAGCACCCGACCATCCGGGTTGCCCGGGCTGTTCAGCCAGATCAGCTTGGTCGATTCGGGCCACTCGGCGGGATCGTCGGAGGCGACAGCGGTGGCGCCGGCGATTGCTGCGCCGATCGCGTACGTCGGGTAGGCCGCGCGCGGGTGCACAATCGTGTCGCCCTCCCCGAAGCCGAGCATGAACGGCATCAGCGCGACGAGTTCTTTGGAGCCGATCGTGGGCAACACGTTCTTCGGCTCCAGCCCGGTGACACCGCGACGGCGGGCGTACCAGGCGATGATCGCCTGCTGCAGGGCGGGCGTACCGACGGTCTGCGGGTACGCGTGGGCATCCGTCGCCGCACGCAACGCCTGCTGCACCACATCGGGCGTCGCATCCACCGGAGAACCAATCGACAGGTCGACGATTCCATCGACGTGCTGCCGGGCCTGGGCGGCAAAAGGGACCATCTGATCCCAGGGATAGTCGGGAAGCGGCTTCAGCACGAGATGCTCTTAGTGCTGAACCTGCGGCGGCAGTGCCGAGATGACGGGGTGGTCTTTGGCGAGCACGCCCACCTTGGCCGCGCCGCCCGGGGAGCCGATGTCGTCGAAAAATTCAACGTTGGCCTTGTAGTAGTCGGCCCACTGCTCGGGCAGGTCGTCTTCGTAGTAGATGGCCTCGACCGGGCAAACCGGTTCGCAGGCGCCACAGTCGACGCACTCATCGGGATGAATGTAGAGCGAGCGTTCGCCCTCATAAATGCAGTCCACCGGGCATTCGTCGATGCAGGCACGATCTTTGACATCAACGCACGGCAGAGCGATCACATACGTCACAGGCTGGGGATTCCCTTCGAGAGCGGACTCTTGATTCTACGCCTCCCTCCGTCGAGACGCCTCAACCTGGGACAGCTCGCAGTTATCGGCGGCGAGGCGGCAGTTTCGGCCATGCCAGTACCAGGGCCGCGATCAGCGCCGGCACAACGGTCCACAGGGTTCCCATCAAACCGGCCGGTACGAGCACCGACCCTCCGGAACCGCGCAGGGACAGTACAAAAATGGTCACGAGCAGCCCCACCGCGGCCAGGCCGACCACGAGTCGATCCCCCACCACGAGGCGCAGCCCGAGCAACAGGGCACCAATTGCCACGAAAGCGATGGTCAGTCCAATCGGAAGCGCCGCGCCGAACACCGTCAGTGTGGCCTGGTGCGCGATGGTTCCCAGTACACCAAAGAGGATGCCCAGCAGCAGGCCACCGAAAACGGCCAGCGATCGATTGGCCAGGGTCAGCTGCCGGGGGTGGTGGTTCGGCGGTACGTGAACTCGCGGGGTCGGGGTCGGGGTCGGGGTCGGGCGCGGGGCATCCGCTCGCAGAAATGTTTCAGTTTCCGTAACCTCGTCGACGGCGGCATCAGACTCCGTGTGTGCGAGGGTGCGCGTGTTCCCGGCGAGGCTCCATCGATCAGGAAAACGTTGGAGTGCGCGCAGCTTCTGATCGCGGTGTGCACCCACGTCGATCGCAATAAGACGCTGCCCCGGCGCCTGCCGCACCGTGCGGGCCAGAAAAACCGGTAGGCCAGCCTCGTGCGCGGCCGTCGTCACAGACGAGCGCAGCGCGTCATCCACGGCGCCGACGACAACGGCGGTCGCACCGAGCTCCTCGATGGCCTCACGCACCGCCCGAGCCAGTTCGCGCCGATCAAAGTCGATACCACCAACGGATGCCGCCGGCAACGCATGCCAGGTACGCGCCCCGAGATCGGTCAGTGCTGCGGTCGCGGCGGCGGCATCCGCTTCGGTCGGCACATCGCGGTAGAGCACGACGACCCGGGATCCATCGGCGCGCAATCGGGCAATGGTGCCGCCGGTCAGGGCGGATTCATCGCCCGGTCGCGCATGCACGAACACGATGCGCTCATCGCTGCCGGACATGACCATGGACGTACGCACCGTTTCTACTCCGCTGACCGTTCATTACTGGGTAACACCTGTGCCCGAATCACATCATAACTAGACACCATCACGCCGTTCGGGTTAGAGTCGAAATCGGTAAGGTTAGCCTTACCAACTTACTTACCCGAACATTACGAGGAATCCCGTGCTCGCAAACTACCTGATCGGCCTGCGCGAAGGTCTTGAGGCCGCCCTGATCGTGACGATTCTCATCGCCTACGTCGTGAAGATCAACCGGCGTGACGTCCTGCCACGCATCTGGCTCGGTGTCGGCCTGGCCGTGCTGCTTGCCCTCGGGATTGGCGCCCTGCTCACCTACGGCACCTACGGGCTGTCCTTCACCGCGCAGGAGACTATTGGCGGCGTGCTCTCCATCGTCGCCACCGGCTTAGTGACGTGGATGGTGTTCTGGATGCTGCGCACCGCGCGCGACCTCAAGGGCCATTTGCAGGGCCACATCGACAAGCACCTCGTCGGCGCCGGACTCGTTCTCGTGGCTTTTCTCGCTGTGGGCCGTGAAGGCATTGAAACAGCACTGTTCCTCTGGGCGGCCGTGCAGGCTACCGGTGCCACGACCATGCCCCTGCTCGGCGCGGCACTGGGCATCGTCACCGCGGTTGCGCTCGGCTGGCTCATTTACGCCGGCATGCTCAAGATCAACCTGTCGAAGTTCTTCACCTATACCGGCGCCATTCTCATTGTCGTCGCTGCTGGGGTGCTCTCCTACGGCGTACACGACCTGCAGGAGGCCGGCATCCTGCCCGGTCTGCATGCCCTCGCTTTCAACGTGAGCGCCGCCGTTCCGCCGGACAGCTGGTACGGCACCCTGCTCAAAGGCACGCTCAACTTCTCCCCCGCCACCACCTGGCTGGAGATGTTCGCCTGGCTGGCCTATGCCCTACCCACCCTGACCCTTTTCATCAAAAAGAGCCGCGACGGCCGCCCCAGTATGCGCCCGGCACCGGCTGCGCCCACCTCGCCGGCGCCCGCGCCCGTCGTCGCGCACTAGCGTTCGTTTCCTACTCCCCACTGAAGGATCTCCATGCCTCGTGTTATTCGTTCTGCCAGCCTGCTCGGCGTCGGCCTGCTCGGCGTCAGCGTACTCAGCGGTTGTGTCGCGAACAACCCGACGTCTACGCATACGGCACTCACCGTCGACAGCAGCCAGACGGAATGCGCGGTCTCCGCGAACGAGGCTCCGGCCGGCAGCATCCGCTTCACGGTCACCAACTCCGGTGACCAGGTGACCGAGTTCTACCTGCTCGCTGAAGACGGTCTGCGTATCGTCGGCGAGGCAGAGAACATTGGCCCGGGCCTCAGTCGCGACCTCGTGGTGCAACTCGCCGCCGGCAACTATTTCACCGCGTGCAAGCCGGGCATGACCGGTGACGGCGTCGGCAAGGCGGAGTTCACCGCCACAGAATCGGATGCTGCCGCCACCGTCGACGTTGACCTCGCGGCCCAGATTGACACTGCCAATACGAATTACGCCTCCTACGTGAGCGACCAGATCGACCAACTCGTCACCGGTACCGATGCGTTCGCCGCGGCATACCTGGCCGGGGATGACGACGCCGCGCGCACCCTCTATGCCGCCACCCGAATGCACTGGGAGCGCGTGGAGACCATCGCCGAATCGTTCGGCGATCTCGACCCGAAGCTCGACCTCCGCGAGGCTGACCTCGAGGAAGGCCAAAACTGGACCGGCTGGCACGCAATCGAGAAAGACCTGTGGCCCGCCGAGGCTGAGGCCGATTTCGAGGCGTACAGCGCCGAGAAGCGCGCATCCCTCACCGCGCAGCTCGTCACCGACACAGCCACCCTGCACGAGAAGGTGCAGGGTCTCACGTTCACGCTGTCGCAGCAGACCAACGGCGCCATCGGCCTGCTTGACGAGGTGGCTTCCGGCAAGGTCACCGGCGAGGAAGAGCGGTGGTCACACACCGACCTCTGGGATTTCCAGGCCAACGTTGATGGTGCCAAGGTGCTCTACGCCGGCGTGCGCGACATTCTTCTACAGGAAGACCCCGACCTGGCCGCGAGCCTCGACACCGAGTTTGCGGCGCTCCAGACACTGCTCGATGCCCAGCGCGTTGATGACGGATTCACCTACTACAACGACCTCACGACAGCTGAGATTCGCGATCTCGCCAACCAGGTCAACGCGCTCGGCGAGCCGTTGAACCAGCTCACCGCAGCGCTCGTCTTGTGAAGCGCGCCGTGAAGCGCGCCGTGAAGCCCGCCGTGAAGCCCGCCACGCGGGCCGAGTCCGTCGACACGCCCACGCCCACCCACGGTCTGTCCCGGCGCGGCCTCCTCGGCCTGGCCGGCGCCAGTGTCGCCGGGATCGGACTCGGCGTTGCCGGTGACCGGGTCGCGCTGGCTGCTTCGACAACACCGGAAACAGCATCCGCTACCGCCGTGTATCCGTTCTATGGCACCCATCAGGCCGGCATCGTCACGCCGACGCAAGATCGACTGCACTTCGCTGCCTTCGATGTTGCGGCCGGAACGACGCGCGCCGATTTGATTGAACTTCTGCAGGACTGGACGATCGCCGCCGCGGCGATGAGCGCCGGTCAGGACATCGGCGAATACGGCGCCGTCAGCGGCCCCTATGACGCACCACCCGAAGACACCGGCGAGGCCCAGGGGCTGCCCACGTCCGGACTGACCATTACGTTCGGCTTCGGCCCGACCCTGTTCGAAACAGCGGATGGCGTCGACCGCTTCGGCATCAATAGCCGCCGGCCGCCCGAACTCACGCCCCTGCCGCACTTTCCCGGTGACGACCTTGATCCTGATCGAAGCGATGGCGACCTCTGCATCCAGGCCTGCTCCAACGATCCCCAGGTCGCCGTACACGCGATTCGCAACCTGTCGCGCATCGCCTTCGGTCGGGCCGCCCTGCGTTGGACCCAGCTCGGTTTCGGACGTACCTCATCGACCTCGACAGCCCAGGCCACCGCACGCAATCTGTTCGGCTTCAAGGACGGCACCGCCAACATCAAGGCAGAAGAGCCCCAGGTCGTCACCGACCAAGTCTGGGTATCCAGCGCCGACGGGCCGGAGTGGCTGGCCGGCGGCTCCTACCTGGTGACGCGGCGCATCCGCATGACCATCGAGACCTGGGATCGCACAATTCTGCGGGAGCAGGAGACGGTGTTCGGCCGTACCAAGGGTTCCGGCGCCCCTCTCTCGGGCGGCACCGAGTTCAGCGAGCCGGATTTCACCCTCGCGGGGCGTGATGATCAGCCGCTCATCAGCGCTGACGCGCACATGCGGCTGGCACATCCGGACCAGAACAAGGGCACCCAGCTGCTGCGCCGCGGCTACAACTTCGTTGACGGCAACGATGCTCTGGGCCGGCTCGACGCCGGGCTGTTCTTCATCAGCTTTCAGCGATCACCGGCCCAGTTCACCGACATTCAACTGAATCTGGCCAAGAACGATGCGCTCAACGAGTACATTCGCCATGTCGGCAGCGCCCTGTTCGCCGTTCCCGCCGGAGCCGCCACTGGCAGCTATGTCGGAGCCCCCCTCTTCGCCTAGCGGGCCAGCATCCGCCCGTCACCGAGGCGTGAGTTTTGACCCCTTTTTCGCCCGTCGAAAACCCCTCGAAACTCACACCTCGCCGCGCGGCAGCGTCCGCTTCCAGACACAAAACGCCCCCTCGGCGAACCGAGGGGGCATTGTGGTGCTGCTGGCTAGTTAGCGTCCATCTTCTTGACGCGTGAAACCTGGCGCGAGCGAGCGGATGCCGTGAGCTCCACCTTGCGAATACGCACGGCTGCCGGAGTAACCTCGACGCACTCGTCTTCACGAGCGAATTCAAGGCACTGCTCGAGCGAGAGCTGCTTAGGCGGCGTCATCGACTCGAACGTGTCGGAGCTGGACTGACGCATGTTGGTCAGTTTCTTTTCCTTGGTGATGTTCACGTCCATGTCGTCGGCGCGTGAGTTCTCGCCGATGACCATGCCTTCGTAAACTTCACTGGTCGGCAGAACGAAGAACGACATGCGCTCCTGCAGGTTGATCAGGGCGAACGGGGTGACAACACCGGAGCGGTCGGCCACGATGGAACCGTTGGTCCGGGTGCTGATGGTGCCGGCCCAGGGCTCGTAACCGTGCAGGATCGCGTTGGCGATACCGGTACCGCGCGTGTCGGTGAGGAACTGCGTGCGGAAGCCGATCAGGCCGCGCGACGGAACGATGAATTCCATTCGAACCCAGCCGGTGCCGTGGTTCGCCATGTTCTCCATGCGACCCTTGCGGGCGGCGAGCAGCTGCGTGATGGCGCCGAGGTACTCTTCGGGCGCGTCAATGGTGAGGTGCTCGAACGGCTCGTGCACCTTGCCGTCGATGCGCTTGACGACTACCTGCGGCTTGCCGACGGTGAGTTCGAAGCCTTCACGACGCATCTGCTCGACGAGGATGGCGAGGGCCAGTTCTCCACGACCCTGCACCTCCCAGGCGTCCGGGCGTCCGATGTCGACGACCTTGAGCGAGACGTTTCCGATGAGCTCGCGGTCGAGGCGGTCCTTGACCATGCGTGCGGTGAGCTTGTGGCCCTTGATCTTGCCCATGAGCGGCGAGGTGTTGGTGCCGATGGTCATCGAGATGGCCGGGTCGTCAACCGTGATGGTCGGCAACGGGCGCACGTCGTCGGGGTCACAGAGAGTCTCACCAATGGTGATGTTCTCGATACCGGCCACGGCCACGATGTCGCCGGGGCCGGCACTCTCGGTCGGGTAGCGGTCCAGCGCCTTGGTGATGAGCAGCTCGGTGATCTTCACGTTGCTGACGGTGCCGTCCTGCTGCACCCAGGCTACGGTCTGGCCCTTCTTGATGGTGCCGTTGAAGATGCGCAGAAGCGCGAGGCGTCCCAGGAACGGCGACGCGTCGAGGTTGGTGACGTGCGCCTGAAGGGGGTGCTCGTCATCGTAGGTCGGTGCCGGGATGTGCTTGAGGATGGCGTCGAACAGCGGTTCGAGGTCATCATTGTCGGGCAACGTGCCGTCTTCAGGCTTGTTCCAGCTGGCGGCACCGTTACGACCGGATGCATAGACGACGGGCACGTCGAGGACGGCGTCGAGGTCGAGGTCGGGAAAGTCGTCGGCCATGTCGCTCGCGAGGCCGATGAGGAGGTCCTGGCTCTCGGCCACGACCTCGTCGATGCGCGCGTCGGGACGGTCGGTCTTGTTGACCAGAAGAATAACGGGCAGCTTGGCCTCGAGCGCTTTGCGGAGCACGAATCGGGTCTGCGGCAGCGGGCCCTCACTCGCGTCAACGAGAAGAACGACGCCGTCAACCATGGACAGTCCGCGCTCAACCTCGCCACCGAAGTCGGCGTGGCCCGGGGTGTCGATCACGTTGATGGTGATGGGACCGTCGGCAGCGTGGATGCCCTTGTACGAAACCGCCGTGTTCTTGGCGAGAATCGTGATGCCCTTTTCGCGCTCGAGTTCGTTCGAGTCCATCGCGCGTTCCTCAACGTGTGAGTGATCCGCGAAGGAGTCAGTCTGCTTGAGCATCGCGTCAACCAGCGTCGTCTTACCGTGGTCAACGTGAGCAACGATTGCAACATTTCGGAGGTTATTGCGTGTAGCAATCGCCATAAAAATAGATCCTTACGAAGAATGAGTGCCGCAGAGTCTCGCGCGCGACGAAGAATGGATACCAGGGGTCATAATGTGACCCAAGGAATTATCCTACCGTATCTAAGCGCGGGGTCGGCGGGGTCGCCCCCGCTCCGGATTCTGCAGTTCCATTTCGCCAGGCCGGCTAGGGTCCCCTACTAATTGCTGGACGCCATTAACTCGCGGCGCAGCTCACGGCGGGCACGCTGCTCGGTCGGATCGGGGATCGGAACGGCCGCCAGCAGTCGCTGGGTATACGCGTCCTTCGGGTAACGCAGAATCTCATCGCGCGTGCCGGTCTCCACGATGCGGCCATGGTGCATAACCGCGATGCGATCGGCGAGCACATCGATGACGGCAAGGTCATGGGTGATGAACAGGCAGGCGAAATTCATCTGCTGCTGCAGTGACTGGATCAGCTGCAAGACCCGAGCCTGCACCGACACGTCGAGGGCGCTGGTCGGCTCATCCGCGATGAGCACCTTCGGTTCGAGGGAGAGCGCGCGGGCGATACCCACACGCTGCTTCTGCCCGCCGGAGAGTTCGTGTGGAAAACGGCTGCGGTAGGCGCGCGGCAGTTCGACGCTGTCCAGCAGTCGCTCGACCTCGGCGCTCAAGGCTGCTCCCTTCAAACCCTTGGCCAGTCGCAGCGGCTCACCGATGCTGTCACCGATGGGCATCCGCGGGTTGAGCGAAGACGAGGGATCTTGAAAGACGATGCCGACGCTTTTGTGCAGCCGGTGGATCTCGTCGCGGCTCGCCTTCGAAATATCCTGGCCGGCCACGTGCAGGGCGCCCGCGGTGATCGGTAGCAGGCCGATGGCCGCGCGACCGAGAGTGGTTTTGCCGGAACCCGACTCCCCCACCAGACCGAGAACCTCGCCTTGCCGCACGTACAGGTTGACCTTGTCGACGGCCCGGAACGCCGCGACGCGGCCGTGTTTGGGATATTCGATGACAACGTCGTCGAACTTGACGACCACCTCGCGGCTGTCATTCCGGGCCTCGGAAGCCGCCGCGTTGGCCAGCCGCTCATTGACTTCGATGCGCGCGGCGAGCACCGCATCGACCACGATGTCCGTGCCGATGGCGAGCGCTGCGGTCATGTCGATGGCTTCTTCACCGCGCTGACCCAGGTGGGGAACCGCCTTGAGCAGGGCGATTGTGTAGGGGTGCGTGGGTTCGTTGAAGATCTGATCGACCGTGCCGCGTTCGACGATCACGCCCCGTCGCATGACGGCGATGTCATCGGCAAGGTCGGCGACCACGCCCATGTCGTGCGTGATCAAGAGGATGGCGCTGTCGAGCCGGTCGCGCAGGCTGCGGAGCAGGTCGAGGATCTCCGCCTGTACCGTCACGTCCAGCGCCGTTGTCGGTTCGTCGGCGATGAGTAGTTGCGGGTCGCAGGAGATGGACTGGGCGATCATGGCGCGCTGGCGCTGTCCGCCGGATAGTTGGTGTGGGTAGGAGTTGAACGCTTTCAGCGGGTCGGGCAGCTCGACCATGTCGAGCAGCTCCAAAGCGCGGGCTTTGGCCTGCGAGGGCGACATCCCAAAGTGAGCGCGCAGTGTTTCAATGATCTGGAATCCAATCGTGTAGACCGGGTTCAGAGCCGTCATCGGTTCCTGAAAGATCATTGCGATCTGGCCGCCACGCACCGTGTGCATCTGCGCGGGCTTCAGCCCCATGAGCTCACGGCCGCTGAGCTTGACGCTGCCCGAGATACGGCTGTTCTCCGGCAGCAAATCGAGAATGGCCATGGAACTGGCGCTTTTCCCCGAACCGGATTCGCCGACGATGGCCAGCACCTTGCCGCGCTCGATCGAATAGTTCAGTTTGAGTGCGGCCGGCACCCAGACGTTGTCCACGCCGAAGTGCACGGTGAGGTCGGTGACCTGCAATACAGGGCCGGAGAACGTGGTCGACACCTGATCGGTCATAGCTTCCTGCTTTCGTTGATGCTGCTGTTCGTGCGTGGTCGGCGGTCAACATCTGGCAGCATGGCTGCATGCCCGTCGCCGCCGACCCGAATATTTTTTACTCGCGCTTCAACCGCATCATCGCCGCCATTTTCGCCGCGGTTACCGCGATGTCCGCACTGAGCCTGTTCCTGCTGCCGACGGCATCGAACCGCTGGTTGGTCGTTCCGGCCCTGTTCGTGATGCTGTTCGTCTGGGAGATGCTCTGGCGCCCCACCCTGCAGGTGGACGATCAGGCCGTCACCATCCGCAATCCCCTGCGCACCATCGTGGTGCCGTGGGCCGCGCTCGTGCACGTCGACACTAAATTCGCGCTCACCCTGTACACACCGGGCCGCAAGTTCGCGGTGTACTGCGCTCCTGCGCCCGGCCGCAGCCTCACCAGTGCCGGACGACGAAAGACCACCGACCCCGTGCCCTACCTCACCGGCGCCCCGCGCCCCGGTGACCTGCCCAGCAGCGAGTCCGGCGAGGCGGCGCACCTGGTGCGCGCACGCTGGGACGCCCTGCAGAGAAGCGGCCGGGTGCAGGGCGGCCTCGCGGCGCAAACCCCCGTATCGGTTGTCTGGGCTTGGGGTCGGGCGGGCGTGCTTCTGACCGGCGCTGCGGCATCCATTGTGGCCATTCTTCTGTCCTAAGAAGCAAGAATTGCGCGGCGTCACGGCCGGTCCTCCAGCTCCGGTTCCGGCCGGGTTTCGCGCATCTTGCTGAGCTTGAACCGGCGGTGTCGCGGGTCGAAGGCGTCGCGCAGACCGTCTCCGACAAAGTTCACCAGCAGCGCGAGTGACACGATAAACGCACCGGGCCACCAGAACAGCCATGGCCGGGTCTGGAACGCTGATTGGTTGGAGCTGATCAGCAGGCCGAGCGACACATCGGGCGAGCGGATGCCGTAGCCGAGATAGCTCAGGGCCGTCTCCAACAGAATTGCCGAGGCCATGATCAGCGTCGCCGAGACGATGACCACGCCCATGGCGTTGGGCAGGATGTGTTTGAAGATGATGCGCATGTCGCTGGCACCGGCCACGCGGGCGGCCTCCACGAATTCGCGTTCGCGCAGCGAGAGAAACTCGCCGCGCACCAGCCGGGCGATGCCCATCCAGGAGAAGAACCCGAGCATGATCGCGAGCACCGGAGCGCCCAGACTGCCGAACCAGTGGCCGACGACGGAACCGATGACCAGCGCCGGAATCACGATGAACACGTCGGTAATCCTCATCAAGACGGCGTCGACGGTGCCGCGATAATAGCCGGCAATGGCCCCGACGAACACGCCGACAACGGTCGCGATGAGTCCCAGCACGACCATGACGAGTGCGGAATTCTGGATGCCGCGCATGGTCATGGCGAAATAGTCCTTGCCGATGCGGTCCTGACCGAACGGATGCTCGCCCAGAGAGATCCCGTTGCCGCCAAGAAACTGTGGCAGCACGGAGAGCGTCGGATTGCCGCCGTTCTCCTGCGGGTTGAGCGCCTTGTATCCGTACTTCCACCAGCCGGGAATCGGGCCGAGACCGATGGCAGAGAAGGAAAACAGAATAATAAGCAGCAGGATGATGACCGAAACGACGGCCACCTTGTTGCCGACGAATCGACGCCAAATCAGGCGCCCCTGGCTCTCGGGAACCGAGCTCGCCACGGCGAGTTCATCGGCGGGTGTTTCAGTGGGAGGCGGTATGGGCCCCGCGCCAGTCGGTGTGGACATTAGCGAATCCTCACTCTCGGGTCGAGCCCGGCATAGGCCATATCGGCCAGAAAATTGAAGGTGATCGCCATGACGGCCACGATCAGAAAATAGCCCATGACCGGGTTCAGGTCCCCGCGGTCGAGCCCCGCATTGAACAGGCTGCCCATCCCGGGAATGGCGAAGACCTTCTCGGTGATGATCGCGCCACCGAGCAGAGCCCCAACGTCGAAGGCGACGAGGGTGGTCAGCGGAATCAACATGTTTCGAAAGGCGTGCCGCACGATCACGGTGCGTTCCGGAAGCCCCTTGGCCCGGGCGGTGCGAATGTAGTCGAGGCTGAGTACTTCGAGCATGCCGGCTCTGGAGTACCGGGTATAGCCGGCGAACGAGATCAGCAGCAGCGAGATGGTCGGCAGGGTGAGATGCGCGAAGGTGTCGAGGCCGGTCAGCCAGACATCGCCACTCAATCCCGGGGTCTTCGAGCCGACAGTTGCGATCGGGCGCCCATTGGTAGCGATGAGCAGTGCGCCCCAGGACTGCATGAAGCGGTCAAGCAGAACCACGGCCCCCGATAGGAGCGCCGTGACGATACCGACCCGCATATTCTGGCCACGGTCATAACCGCCGGCCAGAAACCCGCTCAGGAGCCCGACGGCCGCGGTGGCCAACGCCAGGATGATGAGGGTGCCGGCGCTCGAGACGTCGAACAGGTGCTGCAGTGTGAAGTAGGCCACGAGGGCGATGACCGCGTTGATGCCCGCAGTGATCAGGGCCCGACGGTTGCGGAGGCCGGCGAGCAGGGTTGCGGCACCAAGGGCGATCGCGGCGACCAACACCACGACGGGGATAGCGCCGAGGCCTGGGTGCATGAACCACCCCGTTGCGCTCATCAACAGCAAGACCCCGGATGTCGCGAGCCCGGACACTAGAAACACGACGAGTCGGCGCCGGCCGTCACCGCCGAGAAGGGATTGCCAAATGGCACCGACAACGAGGCCGATGGCGACGAGCGCGACGCTCCCAATCACGGGGTCACGCAAAAAGTCGTTGAACCCGATGGCGATAAATTCTTTGAGGAGCACTGCCACGAGGAATGCGGGCAGGGAGTACAGGAAGAAACTGATGAAGGTGACCGTGTTGTCCAGGCCGCTGTATTGGCGCAGCGCGGTGATGATGCCAATTGTCACGCCGAGCAGAATGGCGAGGACGAGTGCGAGAGTGACCAACTGCACCGTTGCGGCCAAGGCGTTGGGCAGGATGTCAATCACCCGAGCATTGGAAATCGTGGAACCGAGGTCGCAGGCGTTGGCGAACGGGATGGCGCATTTGGCTACCCCGCCGATCCAGAGCACCCAGCGCAGCGGCGGGGGCACGTCAAGATTGAGCAGCGCCACCCGAGCGTTGATGAGTTGCTGCTTGTTGGGCGAATTGCTGCCCTGCAGGTCCTGGAGCGGCTGCGCCGAATACCCCACCATGACGTACATCAGAAACGATGCTGCGACCAGAATCAGAATAGAAACGAGAATTCGTCTCAGGACAAAGCTCACCATGCCGGGACTACCTCACTGTCGGAGTTGGTTCACTGTCGGAGTTGTTCGCAATCCTGATCGGAAGACGAAGCCGGATGGCGCCCGACCCGCGAGTTGGGCTCCTGGGCGAACCCAGGAGCCCAACTCGCTATCGAGCTATCTAGTTATTGACGGACCATTCCCAGAAGTTCCAGAACGGACCGGTCTGGTTGCCCATGTACTCCACACCGCTCACGCGCTTGGAGACACCGAACACGCCCGGCAGCTGGAACAGCGGAAGGCCATAGGCATCCGCGAACATCTGCTTGTCCATCTTCTTTTCCAGGGCGATCAATTTGTCGGGATCCAGGGTCGTCTGGGTCGCGATGGCATCGGCGTTCGTTCCCGTGTACCGGTTGTAGTTTCCACCGCCGTCGGTCGAGAAGATCTGTGAAATACCGGCCGAGCCGACACCAGGGCTGATCCAACCGAAGAGCGAGGCGTCATAGTCGCCGCCCTCAAGCAGTGAGCTCCAGTCGGGCGAGCCCACGTCGACAACGGTGATGCCTGCCTTGGCAGCGGATTCCTGAATTGCCTGGAATTCGTCGACCCGGTTCGGGTTCTTCGTGTTGTAGAGAATCCGAACCGAGGGAGTCGCACCGGCCAAGAGCGCCTTGGCCCCGTCGATATCAACATCGGCGTAGTCCTTCGAGCCGTTGTTGGCAACGGAATCCGCGTAGGGCTCGTTGGCCGGAACCCAGATCTGCGAGTTCAGCACCTTGGCGTCGGGGTTGACCGGCGTCACGATGGAGTCGAGGATCTGCTGGCGCGGTACCGTCTTGAGGAATGCCTGACGAACGGCGAGATCAGCGAAGACCGGCTGGTCAAACCGCAGGTCGAGGTGGTCGTAGGAGACCTGGTCGCCGGTGAGTACATCGGCTCCGGTATTCTCCAGCGCGGTCAGGGTGTCAGCGGATGCCTGCGGGTTGATGATGTCGACCTCGCCGTTTTGCAGCGCTGTGACCTGGGCGTTGGCGTCGGGAATAACACGGAGGATCATCTTGTCAATCTTGGGAATCATGCCTCCGACGTAGTACTTGTTGCGCTCCAGCGTGAACGACTGGCCGGGAGTCCAGCCGGTCGGCACCATCGGTCCGCTCGAGACGAGCAGGTCAGGGTCGGTCGGGAAGGCGGTCACGTCATAGCCGGTGTTCACGAAGTCAGCGGCAGCCCGAAGTGTGGGGTCGGGCGCGGCAGGGTTGGCCCGGTCGCCCTTCGGCAGGCCCTTGAGCAGAGCGGTCAAGTCGGCCGCTGAGCTCAGTCCGGCCTTCTTGGCCACGATGTGGGCGGGCTGGCCGATCGGGTTGACCAGCTCCCAGTCCACGTAGGGTGTGCCGTAGACGAGGGTCATCGACAGGTTGTCGTCACTGACCGTGGGGTAGGCGGTGGTGTCCAGACCGGCCGTGCTGGCCGCGATCTCGAAGTACGTGGTGCCGGTCGCGACCTCACCCGTGGCCTCATCGACGGTGGAGCTGTCGTAGTAGCCGGACTGGGTCGCCCACGACAGCACCATATCGTCGGCCGTCACGGGCTCGCCGTCGGACCACTTGTCATCGGGGTTGAGAGTGTAGGTGACGGTCTGCGGGTCGTCGCTGGTTTTCTTGAAAGTGCCGAACTTGTCTTCGCGCACGATGTTGAAGTCTTTGTCGATGTACGAGAAAGCGGAGCCGTAGTTACCCATGAGGTACCCGACCTGGCCGTTGGTGTCGAGGTTGGACTGCGGAGTCTGGTTGTTGAACGACGTGAAGTCGTTGACCACGGCAACCGTCACCGTGCCGCCGCCGCTGGCGGAATCCGAGTTGGTGCCGGTGCTGCCTGATGTGGTGCATGCGGTCAGGGCGAGAGCAGCGACACCGAGAACGGCGACCCCGCTGAGGCTCTTCCTGAACATTTTTCCTCTGATGGACAAGATTCCTCCTGGGCGAAATAATCATCGGCGCACGGCGCTGGGGCCGCGAGCAGATCGTGGTTTGCTACGACCATAGAGAGAAACCGTCGCTGTGCCAAGCAATTGGCGGAACTGTTATGAAATAGCTCCATTCTTTTTCGTTCAAGTCGGGCATTTTGCACAAATACTGCGTTCCGTCAGTCGTCGCGCTTACTTTGCATCGTTTGGTGCGGCTCGGAGCGACGATAATCAGCGGGCGCCCGCGCCGGGCGGCAGGTGCCGTGGCGGAGAGTCGACCAGCAGGTGATGAAGCGGCGGAACCGCTCCCCTAATCCACCGAAACTGAACGTGACCTCCGAGTTCGCCTTTGATTTCGTGAGGGGACATATACGTTTATAAGCGCAATGGTCCTGACCAAAACCACTTTCTGAACGGAGATATCTATGAAGACGAAACGGAAGTTCATCGCGGCTCTCGTCGGTGCCCTGCTGCTGGTAGGCGCCCCTATCGGTGCGACCGCGGCCTCAGCGGTTCAAGATCAAGGGGATCCAAGCAACGGCTACCCAAGCCCGAACCCGCCTACTTCTCCGATCCCTGATTCAATACCCTGGGTTTGTTTCCAGTGGGGGCCGGGGCCGGAACCGGGCGCCTCAGTACACAAGTACATCGTGTGGTGCCCCGAGGGTGTCTTTCCCGGCACGATTTACGGCAGCGACGGCGTGAAATACGGTGAGGTCGCGTGGACGAATTGCGGAAATGGTTACCCCAAGGACCACATGTTCAATGACTGGTCGTGCAACGCAACCTGGAAGAGCTACCCGTATCCCACTTCGTTCTAGCTAGTCTCTCGGGCGGTGTCCAGCATGCCTGACGTTTCTGGCGCAGCTGGGTACCGGCCCGTGACTCGACGTCGAGACCTACGGTGACACACCCCACACCAACGAGTGACAGACCACAGGCCCGACCGGGATCGTTCCCCAGTCGGGCCTGATCGTAATGTTGGTGCGGACTACCGTCCGAACTCGAAGTTAGCTCCGGGGATCGCCCCCAGCAACTCTTGGGTGTAGAGCTCACGCGGTTTCTCGAAGACCTCGTCGGTGGGCGCCGCTTCGACGATTCGCCCCTTCTGCATGACACAGACGTTATCGGCGACGAGGCGTACCACCGCCAAGTCGTGCGTGATGAACAGGTAGGTCAACCCGAGCTCCGACTGCAACTCGGTAAGGAGATTCAGAATCTGCCCTTGCACGAGCACATCCAGGGCAGACACGGCCTCATCCAGAACGAGAACATCGGGTTTGAGGGCCAGAGCGCGCGCAATGGCGATTCGCTGGCGCTGACCGCCGGAGAGCTCGCTCGGGTAACGGAACTGTGTCGTGGCTGGAAGCGACACCTGGTCGAGCAACTCGAGTACACGCTTCTGACGTTCTTTTCTGGATCCCACTTTGTGTGCCAGCAGAGGTTCCGCGATGGTGTTTCCCACGTTGTACTGCGGGTCGAGCGACCCATACGGGTCTTGGAACACCGGCTGCACGCGGCGGCGAAAGTTCAACAACTCGCGCCCGGTCAATCCGGCGACATCACGCCCGTCGAATTCAATGCGCCCGCTCGTTGTGCTCTCCAACTGCAGAATGAGCTTGGCCACCGTGGACTTACCCGAACCGGACTCCCCCACGATCGCAGTGGTGGTACCTTTCTCGACCCCGAACGATACGTCGTTCACGGCGAGGAGTTCGTCGTAACGCAGACCCGACTTGCGGATGCGGTACTTCTTGGTAATGCCCTCCACGGAGATCAGGGCCTTGCCCGAGGCTGCCAGCTCGCGGTCGGTAGCCCGACGAATCAAGGCCGTATCGGTGCCGCCAGCCGAAAAGATTTCGGTGGTCGGAGCATCCTGATTCTTTTTCGCCTGGATGCGCCGTGACGCGAGGCTTGGTGCCGCTGCCACGAGGCGCTGGGTGTACGGATGCTGGGGGTTGGCAAGGATCTCTTGCGATGGGCCCGATTCGACCACCTTTCCCTTGTACATCACAACGAGCTGTTCGGCACGTTCGGCGGCGAGGCCGAGGTCGTGCGTGATGAACAGCACGCTCGTGCCATAGTCCCGGGTCAGAGTCGCGAGGTGATCGAGAATCTGACGCTGCACGGTGACGTCGAGGGCGCTCGTCGGTTCATCGGCGATGAGCAGCTTGGGACGAGCCGATAGCCCGATGCCGATGAGCACACGCTGACGCATTCCGCCCGAGAACTGGTGCGGATATTGCTTGAGTCGGTCGGCGGCATCAGCCAGCCCCGCCTCTTGCAAAACCTCGATGGTGCGCTGCTTGAGGACTTTGCCACGGACGTCACTGTTCGACCGAATCGCTTCCGCGACCTGAAAGCCGATATTCCACACGGGGTTCAAGTTGCTCATCGGGTCTTGCGGCACGTAGCCGATCTGACTGCCACGCACGGCCTGCATCTCTTTGGGCGTGAGCCGGGTCAGATCACGGCCCTGGAAGAGGATTTGCCCGCCGGTCACCGTTCCGGTGCCGGCAAGCAGGTTAATGATTGCCTGCGCCGTGGTGGTCTTTCCGGATCCGGACTCCCCCACGATGGCGAGTGTCTGGCCCGGATAGAGCGTGAGGCTCACGCCACGCACCGCGGGAACGATTCCCCGCTGGGTACGGAACCCCACCTCAAGGTCTCGGATTTCCAGGAGCGGCGCGGAGTCGGTCGACGGGGACTGGTTCACGGTTTCGTTCACTAACTGGGTCATCGGCGTGCCCTCGCTTGGGGGTCGAGCGCATCACGCAAAACGTCACCGAGCATGAGGAATGCCAGCACGGTCAAGGACAGCGCGATCGACGGGTAGAGGAGAACCTGCGGACTCGTGCGGATGGATGTCTGGGCTTCGCCGATATCGCGCCCCCACGACATCGTGCCCGGGCCGAGGCCGATGCCCAGGAAGGAGAGTGTGGCCTCCGCAACAATGAACGTTCCTAGCGAGACTGTCGCGATGACAATCACGGGTGCGATGGCATTGGGAACCACATGCCGGAGCAGAATTTTGAACTTCGATACACCGAGCGCGACGGAAGCCACAACGTAGTCCGAATTGCGGGCGGTCAGCACGGCACCACGCATAATGCGGGCTACCTGTGGCCAGGCAAACATCGAAATCACCAGAGCGATGACAACCGGGGTACGGTCCGGCAGCACCGACAGCAGCACGATGGCGCCAAGCACTGTCGGAACGGCAAAGAAGATATCGCCGACGCGCGAGACCACGGCGTCGAGCCACTTTCCGTAGTAGCCGGCAAGGGCACCGACGATGAGGCCGAACAGGGTCACGATGACCGCTGCCAGAAGCCCGACAGTGACCGAGGCGCCGGTGCCGAAGATGATTCTGGAATAGACGTCACAGCCCTGAAATGTGAATCCGAGGGGATGCCCGGATTGCGGTAATCCATTGCTGTTCGACAGCTGACATTGCGTTGGGGAAACCGAGGAGAACAAGGCGGGGAAGAGTGCAACCGCAAGAATCAGCACGATGAGTCCGGAGGAGATCCAGAACGTTGGTCGGCGACGCATCGCGTCCCAGGCATCCGCCCAGGTGCTGCGTGCTTTCTCGGTCTCGTCGAGTCTGTCGATGGCAACGAGGGGGGTGTCTTCAAACGCTGCAACGAAGTGCGGCTGCGCGCCATGGTTCTTACTTGGCATAACGAATCCTTGGGTCCAGCGCCGCGTACAGCAGGTCGACGAGCAGATTGGCGAGTACGAAGATCACGACCATGACGGCGATGAAGGAGACCACGGTTGGCCCTTCTCCGAGCCGAATAGCCTTGAACACGGTTCCACCGACTCCGTTGATGTTGAAGATTCCCTCGGTGACGATAGCCCCGACCATGAGGGAACCAATGTCGACACCGAGAAAGGTGATCACGGGCACGAGCGAGTTACGCAACACGTGCACGGTCACGACGCGCGGTCGCGAGATCCCCTTGGCCGTAGCCGTTCGCACGAAGTCGGCGTTGAGGTTGTCAGAAACGCTCGCGCGCGTAAGCCGCACGATGTAGGCAAACGAAACGGATGCCAGTACCAGCGCCGGCAGAATCAGTTGGTCCCACGGGGCTGCTCCACTCACCGTGGTGCGCGCCCAGCCGAGCTGCACGCCAAACACGAATTGCAGCACAAAGCCAACGACAAAGGTTGGCACGCTGATCAGGAGCAGGCTCACGACGAGCGCACTCGCATCAAACAGCTTGCCCTTGCGCAGGCCGGCGATGAGACCCACGAGAATACCGAAGCCCGCTTCGAAGGCGAGCGCCAGCATTGCCAGGCGCGCCGTGATGGGAAAGGCCGAAGCCATGACCTCCGAAACTGACCGGCCGGAATAGGTCGTGCCGAGGTTTCCCTGAAAGAAATTACCGATGTAGAGCAGGTACTGCACCACAAACGGTTTATCGAGGTTGTACTCGGCGCGAATCTGCGCGATAACCGCTGGCGATGGCGGACGCTCGCCGTAGAGCGCCGAAATCGGGTCACCGGGCAGTGAAAAGACCATGAAGTAGATGAGAAAAGTCGCGCCGAAGAACACGGGGATCATCTGGAGCAAACGTTTGCCGGTATACCAGAGCATCAGCTCTCCATCGGGGAAGTCGCCACGAGGCTGGGCGGTACAGGTCGCCAAACAGCTCTACGCAGCATTACGAACGTCGGGGTCATGAAATATCGCAATCGTCAAAAGGTCACTCAAGAGGCCCGGGGTCTGAGCCCGGGCCTCTCGTGATGTCGTACTAGAAGCGAACTGTTAGTTCCTGGTGATCTCGAAGTAGAGCGGCACGGAATCCCACCCGAACTCGACGTTGCTCACGGTCTCAGACCAGACACCCGATGTGTTCTGGTACCAGAGCGGGATGGTCGGGAGGTCCTGAAGCAGCACTTCCTGAGCCTCGACGTACTTGGCGGTGGCGTCTTCAACGCTCGAAGCCGCAGCGCCCTCCTTGAGGAGCGTGTCGAACTCAGCGCTGCTGTAGCCCTCGTAGTTCGAGCCGGCACCGGTCTGGTACAGCGGGGCGAGGAAGTTATACAACGACGGGTAGTCGGCCTGCCAACCGGCGCGGGTTGCACCGGTCAGTGTCGACGCCTTGCGGTCATCGAGTGAGGCGGCGAAGGTCGGATACGGCTTGCCGACCGCAGCTATCCCGAGCGTGTTTTTGACGCTGTTCACAACGGCGTCGACCCAGACTTGGTGGGGCCCATCCGCGTTGTACGCGATGTCGAAAGTGCCGGTGTACGGCGAAATTGCGTCGGCTTCAGCCCACTTGGCCTGGGCCTCTTCGGGGTTGAATTCGAGAACTTCGGAGCCCTTGAGGGAATCCGAGTAGCCGTCGATGACCGGGGAGGCGAAGTCGGTGGCCGGGGTACGGGTGCCCTGGAAGACAACGTCGGTGATCTCCGCACGGTCAATCGCCATGGAGATGGCCGCGCGACGCAGTTTGCCTTCCTCACCACTCCAGTGCTCGAGGTAGTACGGCATGTTGAAGGCCTGGAATACCGCGGCGGGCTCGTTCACGAAGGTGTCCGGAAAGTCCGACTCGTAGTTCGCGAGGGCGGATTCGGGGATCGCGTCGAGCACATCGAGGTCGCCGCCCTGGAGAGCCGCATAGGCAGCCTCAAAGGAAGCGAAGAAGATGATGGTCAACCCGTCGTTGGCGGGGGTGCGTACCCCCGCATAGTCCGGGTTGGTAACGAGGTCGATCTGCACGTCGTGCTGCCAGGCATCAGCGCCAGCGAGTTCGTACGGACCATTGCCGATCGGGTTCTGGCCGAAGGCATCCATATCCTCGAAGGCGACGGCGGGCAAGGGCGAGTAGGCCGCGTAGCCCAGGCGGAGCGGCCAGTCGGCCTCGGAGCCGGCGAGCTCCACGGTGAATGTCGTGTCGTCAACAACGGTCAGGCCCGACATGGTCTGGGCGAGCGGGTCGGGAATCTGGAGCACCGCACCGGAGTCGTCCGTGGCTCCGGTTGGGTCGTCCTTGGTGTTGGCGACGTCGGTGTAGCCAACGATGTTGTCGAAGAAGCCGGACGATCCCTGCGCGTTTGTGACGAGCGCGCCGTAATTCCAGGCGTCAACGAACGACGAGGCCGTTACGGGCTCGTCGTTGGTAAAGGTCCAGCCGTCATTCAGTGTGACGGTCCAGTTGGTGGCGTCATCGGATTCGATCGACTGGGCGACCTCGTCCTGAATTTCTCCGCTCGCCGAGTAGGAGACCAGTCCGGCGAAGATTGACGTGATGATCTTTCCGCCGCCGACCTCCGTGGTGTTGGTCGGGATCAGAGACATCTGCGGCTCGGAGCCATTTGTGGTGATGATTGCGCTTCCATCACCCGATGTCGCTCCGCCGCTGGCACAGCCGGAGAGCGCGAGGGCTCCCGTGGACGCGAGAGCGAGGGCTAACATGCCCATTCTCCTGATTTTCAATTTCTGCTCCAATGCACAAATGACGCCCGACACAGCTCTTGACCTTGTCACGCGCCAATAGAGTCAACCCGGCAACGTTCTTTACCACCCCGGTCGGGGGGTTGTTAAGACCCTAGTTCGCAACGCGCCCATTATGGGTACTGACGGGCGAACCGTTACATGCACGCAATGTTTCGGCCAACTATTGAGCACACTGTCACAGAGCCTGCACTTATGTTGCACAGTCGGCACTGGTGCACGCCTGCACCGTTCGGGTGGTTCGGGGCGCTCAGCCGTGAATGGACGCACGGTAGCGACAGCTCGCGCTGGCAGGATAGAGCCATGCCGACCGCATCCTCCCCACGTCCGACTCCGCTTGACCGGACACTGCGAACGCGACTGATCTGGGAAGTCGGCATCGTGCTGGCCCTCTCCCTCGGGGCATCCGCTGTCTATTCGATCGTGTCGATCGTGGCCCGGCTGACCGATACGACACCACTCGCCGATCAGTCGGCCACGATCAACGGCTCGCAGTCGCCGCGGGAGTGGCTCGACTTCACCTACCAGTTTCTGGGCATCGCCTTCGGGCTCGCCGCGGTGGCGCTGGTGCTGTTTCTCTTGTGGCGGCCCGGACACAATCCGTATACCCGGCTCGGCTTCGACCTCACCCGGCCCGGCAAAGATCTGCTCGGCGGGTTCGGGCTGCTGCTCGTCATCGGCATTCCGGGCCTGGCGCTGTATCTGGCCGGACGCGCCTTCGGCTTCACCGTGGCCGTGGTACCCGCACCGCTCGATAGCTTTTGGTGGACCATACCGATTCTCGTCTTCGCCGCCCTCAAGGCTGCGCTGGTCGAGGAGATCATCGTGGTCGGCTACCTGTTCACCCGGCTGCGCGAACTCGGCTGGTCGACCTGGACCATCATCCTGAGCTCGGCCGTGCTGCGCGGCAGCTACCACCTGTATCAGGGCGTTGGCCCCTTTTTCGGCAACGTGGCCATGGGCGTGGTGTTCGGCTGGTGCTACACCCGGTGGGGGCGCACCATGCCGCTGGTGGTGACGCACTGGCTGCTCGACATACTCTCGTTCGTCGGCTACCCGCTCGCGCTGGCCTGGTGGCCGGGGCTACTCGCCCCCACCAGCTGAGGCTGGGCTTGACCGAGTTGAGCCCGCTTGCCCGATACGGGTGGCCGCTACGCCCGTAACCGGAGCGGCCACCCATTCGCGCGCTGTGGCGGGCGAAGCCCCTACTCGAACGCCTCCGGCGGCGGACAGGCGCAGACCAGGTTGCGGTCCCCGAAGGCGTTGTCGATGCGCCGCACCGGTGGCCAATACTTGTTGCGCACCAGCGACGCGAGCGGGTAGACCGCGGTAGCCCGGTCGTACGGATGCTCCCACTCCCCCTCGATCACGCACTGCGCGGT
The DNA here is from genome assembly GCF_030063365.1 of Cryobacterium sp. PH29-G1. Classification (GTDB taxonomy): domain Bacteria; phylum Actinomycetota; class Actinomycetes; order Actinomycetales; family Microbacteriaceae; genus Cryobacterium. The sequence goes on from NZ_JASISY010000010.1 coordinate 27,942, forward strand.
ATGCGGCGCGTTGTGCAGCGGGTTGTCGTCGGCGCTCCAGCGGCCGGCGGCGACGGCATCCGCTTCGGCTTTGATGGCGATCATGGCGTCAACGAAGCGGTCGATTTCGCCGAGATCTTCGCTCTCGGTGGGTTCGACCATGAGGGTACCGGCCACCGGAAAGCTCATCGTCGGCGAGTGGAAGCCATAGTCGACGAGGCGTTTTGCCACGTCGTCAACGGTGATCCCCGTGGCCGCGGTGAGCGGGCGCAGGTCGAGAATGCACTCGTGCGCGACCAGGCCGTTTTCGCCCGAGTAGAGCAGCGGGTAGCTGTTCTCCAGACGTTTGGCAACGTAGTTGGCGGCGAGCACGGCGGCACCGGTGGCCAGTTTGAGTCCGTCGATGCCCATCATGCGCACGTACGCCCAGGAGATGGGCAGGATGCTCGGGCTGCCGTAGGGGGCGGCCGAGACCGGCCCGCCGGCGTGCACGACGGTTGCGGTGGATCCGGCATTGCCGAGCAGGTAGTGCTCGTCGCTCTGCGCGAGCGGGTGCCCGGGCAAAAATGGTGCGAGGTGCGCCTTGGCCGCAACCGGGCCGACACCCGGGCCGCCGCCGCCGTGCGGGATACAGAAGGTCTTGTGCAGGTTCAGGTGCGAGACGTCGCCGCCGAAATCGCCGTAGCGGGCGAAGCCGAGCAGGGCGTTGAGGTTGGCACCGTCGACGTAGACCTGACCGCCGGCCGCGTGCACGGCCGCACAGATGGTCGCTACCTCATGCTCGTAAACGCCGTGGGTGGACGGGTAGGTGATCATGAGGGCGGCGAGGTTTTCGGCGTGTTCGGCAATCTTGGCGTGCAGATCGGCCAAATCAACGTTGCCCAGCTCGTCACAGGCCACAACGACGACACGCATGCCGGCCAGGGCAGCGGATGCCGCGTTGGTGCCGTGCGCGCTCGATGGGATCAGGCAGACTGTGCGACCCGTCTCACCGTTGGACCGATGAAACCCTGAAATAGCGAGGAGCCCGGCCAGTTCGCCCTGGCTGCCGGCGTTCGGCTGCAGCGACACGGAATCGTAGCCGGTGACATCGCTCAGCCAGGTTTCGAGCTGGCGCACGAGGTGCAGGTAGCCCTCAACATCCGCTGCGGGTGCGAAGGGGTGGATTCCGGCGAATTCGGGCCAGCTGACGGCCTCCATTTCGCTCGCCGCGTTGAGCTTCATGGTGCAGGAGCCCAGCGGGATCATGCCGCGGTCCAGCGCATAGTCGTAGTCGGCGAGCCGCTTGAGGTAGCGCATCATGCTGGTCTCGGATCGGTGAGTGTTGAACACCGGATGGGTCAGGTACTCGCTCACCCGCTCAAGCTCGACCGGCAGCCCGTGCTGCACGCTGTCGAAGTCGACGTGCCCGAACGCGTCGCGACCCCCGAAGGCTCCCACGACGTAGGACAGGTCGGCGAGCGTGGTGGTCTCATCGACCGACACGCTGATGGTGTTCGGGTCGACCAGACGCAGGTTGTAGCCGCTGGCCGCTGCCTTCATCACGACCTCGGCGGCACCCGCCGGCACGTTGATCTGGAATGTGTCGAAGAACGCGTCACTGAGCACGTCGACGTCGATCGCCCGCAAGGCCACGACGAGCGCTCCGGCCCGCGCGTGCACCCGTTCGGCAATCGCCTTCAGGCCCTGCGGACCGTGGTAGACCGCGTACATGCCCGCCATGACGGCGAGCAGCACCTGGGCGGTACAGATGTTCGAGGTGGCTTTGTCGCGGCGAATGTGCTGTTCGCGTACCTGCAGGGCGAGGCGGTAGGCCGGGTGCCCGACCGAGTCAACGCTCACGCCGACGAGTCGGCCGGGGAGCTGACGTTCCAGCCCCTTCCGAACGGCCATATAGCCGGCGTGCGGTCCGCCGAACCCCATCGGCACCCCGAAGCGCTGGCTGGTTCCGACGGCAACATCGGCGCCGAGGTCGCCGGGCGACTTCAACAGGGTGAGGGCGAGCAGGTCGGCGGCCACGACGGCGAGCGCCCTGTTTTCGTGTGCGAGGTCAATCACGGACTGCGGGTTCCAGATGCGACCGGATGCTGCCGGATACTGCACGAAGACACCGAAATAGTCGCCGAGATCATCGGCCGTGGTCTGCTCGTTCAGTGCCACGGGGGCGAGCTCAATACCGAGAGCGGCGGCGCGATTGGCGAGCAGCGCGTGGGTCTGCGGGAAGGCATCTGTGTCAACGATGAAGCGGCGGGAACCGGATTTGGAGGCGCGCCGGGCCAGCAGCATGCCTTCCACCACAGCCGTGGACTCGTCGAGCATCGACGCGTTGGCCACGGCCAGCCCGGTGAGGTCGGCGATCATGGTCTGAAAGTTCAGGAGGGCTTCGAGGCGGCCCTGCGAGATCTCCGGCTGGTACGGCGTATAGGCGGTGTACCAGCTGGGGTTCTCAAATACGTTGCGCTTGATCACGGCCGGCGTGAACGTGTCGTAGTAGCCGAGGCCGATCATTGAACGTTTCACCGTATTGCGGCCGGCCAGGGCTCGAAGTTCGGCCACGGCCTCGTTCTCGCTCGCGGCGGGGGGCAGCGCGCTGTCCCCGTCCTGCCGAAACAGGTCGGCGTGGATCGAGGCGGGCATGGCAGCGGAAACGAGGTCTTCCACCGAGTCGTAGCCGAGCGTGGCGAGCATGTGGGACTGGGCGTCGGCATCGGTTCCGATGTGACGCTGCGTGAAGGCCTGGGTCATTGGGAGGTTTACTCCCCGACCAGGGCGGAATACTCGGCAAAGCTGAGCAGCGTGGGGAGGGTCTCGAATTCGACCTTGATCAGCCATCCCTCACCGAAGGGGTCGCTGTTGACAAGCTCGGGGGTGTCGATCACCTTGGCGTTGGTGGCAGTGACGGTGCCGTCCACCGGGGCGAACAGTTCGCCGACCGACTTGGTCGATTCGATCTCGCCCACCACGGTGCCGCCGGCAACGGTGCTGCCGACCTCGGGCAGTTCGACGAAGACGACGTCCCCGAGCTTCTCAGCGGCGTAGGCGGTGATGCCCACGGTCGCGACGCTGCCGTCGACCAGAACCCACTCGTGCTCGGCGGTGTACTGCAGTTTCGATGTGTCTGTCATGGTGTGCCTTTCACAGGTTTCACGGATTCAGAAAAGAAATCGGTCTACTTGACGCGCTTATAGAAGGGAAGAGATGTGACGGTGGCGGGAATGCGCGTGCCGCGAACGTCGACGTACACCTCGGTGCCGAGGCGGGCGAGGTCGGCGGTGACGTATGCCATGGCGATCGGGTAGCCGAGGGTCGGCGACAGGGCACCGCTCGTGATCACTCCGTCGCTCGCCTCGGCATCGAGGCTGCGGAAGATCTCGTAGTCTGCGCGGCCAGCACGCTTGCCGGCCGACATCAGGCCCACCAGAACGGATGCCCCGACCGGTGGGCCGACCTCGCTCGCGCTGCGGCCGACGAAGTCGTTCTCCTTATTCAGATTGACCACGCGGCCAAGGCCGGCCTGCGCCGGGAAGGTGGTGAGGTTCAGTTCATGGCCGTAGAGCGGCATGCCGGCTTCCAGCCGCAGTGTGTCGCGACTAGCGAGACCGGCCGGAACCAGACCCTTGTCCGCACCCGCAACTACGAGCGCATCCCACAGTTCACGGGCTTGGGCGGGCGCGAGATACAGCTCGAAGCCGTCTTCGCCGGTGTACCCGGTGCGGGCGACCAGCAGCGGCTGGCCGCGGAAGGTGGCATCCGATATGCGGTAATACTTCATGAAACGCAGGTCGGTGCCCACGGTCACGCCCTCGGTGGCATCAAGAATGGCGCGGGCGTTCGGACCCTGCACGGCGATGAGGGCGTAGTCGTCGCTCTGGTCGAGCACGCTCACGGTGAAGTCGGCGGCACGCGCCAGGAGTGCGTCGAAGGCGGCGAACCGGTTGCCGGCGTTGGCCACGATGAGGAACCTGTCGTCGTCGAGGCGGTAGACGACGAGATCGTCGATGATGCCGCCGTTCTCGGCGAGCAGCAGGCTGTACTTGGCCTGGCCGAGTTCGATGACCGAGAGCTTGCCGGCCAGGGCGAAGTCAAGGTAGGCGGCGGCGTCCGGGCCCTCGACCAGGATCTCGGCCATGTGCGACAGATCGAACAGGCCGGCCTCGTGGCGCACCGCGTGGTGCTCAGCGAGGTCGCTCGAGTAACGCACCGGCATTTGCCACCCGGCGAAGTCGGTGAAGCTCGCACCGTTGTCGACGTGCGTTTGGTGCAGCGGCGAAAAACGCTCAGTGCCTACCAAAGACGGTGCGTCTTCGGAGGACGAGGGTGCGGAGGTGCGAGAATCGGCCGATGTCATGAGTTCTCCGGGTGACAGGGCCGAACAGGTGCGGCCGCGGCTGGTACGACGCTCGGTTGAGCGTCGCGGGAACTCCCCCTCTGTCGCTCGTGCCTGAGAGCTTCACCAGCACCTGAGCGCTGATTTTCACCGTGGGCGAGACCGTTAAGCGCCCGGTCTACTTTTCAGAGTGGCCAGTTCGATGCGGTACGAGTACCTGAGAGATTGTCGGGGAGGATTGCTCCTTCGGTGTTCGCACGCCGCAGCGCCGAACTCTCCCGCATCGTCCATATGGCCCGATATTTAGTTAGCGTGGTGCAGCCGATACGTCATCGTGATCGCTACTGCTGCCCAGCCTAGCCCCACACGCCGCTAGCTCCACACCCCACTGCTGCCGCGGCGATGACTGCCCTGCAGATGGGTATCGATCATGCCGATCGCCTCCATCAGAGCGAACATCGTCGTCGGACCGACGAAGGCGAACCCGATTTTCTTCAGCGCTTTGGCGAGGGCGACGGATTCCGCGGAGCTCGTCGGCACGTCGGCCTGTGTGCGTGGCCGTGGCGTTTCTTCGGGTTGAAACCCCCAGACGAAGTCGACCAGCCCACCATGCTCGCGCAGCGCGAGAGTTGCCCGCGCGTTGGTGATGGTGGCGCGAATCTTCAGGCGGTTGCGCACGATCGCCTCGTCCTGAAGTAGCCGCGCCACGTCATCATCGGTGAAAGCAGCGACCACGTCGGGATCAAAGTCGGCGAAAGCGGTGCGAAACCCGGCACGCTTGCGCAAAATGATGGCCCAGGACAGCCCGGATTGAAACGCCTCGAGACTGATGCGCTCGAACAGGGCGTGTTCGGTACGCACCGGAATGCCCCACTCGGTGTCGTAATAATTTCGCAACATCGGGTCGACCGAGGCCCAGAAGGGGCGCCCGAGGCCGTCGGGGCCGACAACGGTGCCGGATACGGCTGAGATCTCTGTCATCTATCCCATTAGACACCAGCGGGCACACCCGGCGGCAGCCGAGATGCGAGGATGAGATCGATTTCGGCGTTTCCAACGTCGACGATCACTTTTCGGCGACGTGGCGCACTTCTCGGCGACATGTCAGAGGGGACTAAAATTTGCAACCAGAGCGAGGGAGACTTCATGAGCCACGTTGCACTCGACCCGTCCACAGGCGTTCGCGCCGACGGCACCCGGTCGGACGTGGCGATCGACGTGATCGACCTCGTCAAGCAGTTCGGCCACAATCGGGCGCTGAACGGTGTGACTTTTCAGGTACCGCGCGGCTCGGTGTTCGGAGTGATCGGTCCCAATGGCGCCGGTAAGACCACGATTATGCGTGCCCTTCTCGACATTATTCGACCGACCTCTGGACAGGCCACCGTGCTCGGTACCCCGTCGCGGAACGCGGGACCAGACTTGCGGCGACGAATCGGATATCTGCCAGGCGAGCTGATCCTCGAAGGGCGCACGAGCGGACGACGCCTGCTGGCGCACTACGCCGATATCTCGGGCCCGGTCCAGGCCGGCCACGTGCACGAGTTGGCCGAGCGGCTGGGGCTCGATCTGGATCGGCAGGTGCGCAAGCTGTCCAAGGGCAATAAGCAAAAGCTCGGCATTGTGCAGGCCTTCATGCACCAGCCCGAATTGCTCGTGCTCGATGAACCCACGAGCGGCCTCGACCCGCTTATGCAGCAGGAATTTCTGACGATGGTGCGCGAGGCCCAGAGCCGCGGTCAGACCGTTTTTCTTTCGTCTCACGTGATCAGCGAGATTCAGCAGGCGGCGGATGAGGTCGCTATTCTGCGCGACGGTCGAATCGTCACCATCAACACGGTGGACGAACTACGCAGCACTGCCATCCGTCACCTGCGCCTGGTGGCGAGCGGTATTCGCCCCACCGATCTCGCCGCCGTGCTGGGTGCACTCGAGGGTGTGACGACCCTCGAGTGCACGCTGACGCCGGCCGGTGATGCCGAGGCCGTCGCCACCCTGAGCGGCGAGATCGCGCCGTTCGTGCAGGCGATCTCGACCCTGCAGCTGAAGGACCTCATGCTGGAGGAGCCAGATCTGGAGGAGTCCGTGTTGAAACTGTATTCCGCCCCCGCCCACACGAGTTCCCCCTCGAGCCCCCCTTCGAGCCCACCGAGGGACGTGACCACATGACCGTCGTGCAGGACAGCGCGCCTACCGTGCGCCGGGCGCCATTGCCAATCTTCGGCAAGGTCTTCACCGATTCCTGGCGCGGGTTGGTGGGCTGGGCACTCGGGCTTGCCGCAGCCGCTTTTCTCTACCTCCCGCTCTACCCGAGCATCAGCGGGGGCTCTGCAATGCAGGACATCATCAAGAACCTGCCGCCGGAGCTGATCAAAACCCTCAATTACGACCAGATCGGTACCGGTGCCGGTTACGCGCAGGCCACCGTGTTCGGACTGATCGGGTTTGTGCTGATGACTATCGCGGCGACCAGCTGGGGTGCCAGTGCGCTGGGCGGCGACGAGGAGTCGGGAAGACTCGAGCTCACCCTGGCCCACGGGGTGACTCGAGTGCAGGTGGCCGCGGCACGGTTCTGTGCCATCGCGGTCAAGATCCTCGTCCTGTCCGCTCTGACATTCCTGTTCGTGCTGGCGCTGAATGATCCCGCCCAGCTTCAGATTGATCTGGGAAACCTGCTCGGTACGAGTCTTATGTTTGGCGGGGTGTCACTGCTGACGGCATCCGTGGCGCTGCTCGGCGGAGCACTCAGCGGGCGGCGCATCGGCGGTATCGCTGCCGGATCGGGAGTGGCCGTCGTCGGGTATATCTTCAACGCGCTCGGCAATCAGAGCGCGGGCCTGGAGTGGCTGCACAACCTGAGCCCGTACTACTGGGCCTTCGGCAGCAACCCGTTGAGTTCAGGCGCTGACCCGGCAACGATCGCGGCGTTCTACGCGCTCTCGCTTGTGCTCGCTGCAGCCGCAGCCCTGGCGCTGCGTCAGCGGGATATCGGGGTCTAGGCCGTCACCACGCACACGCGTCCGCGGCAGCCTGGGTGAGTTCAATGGTGTTGTCGAGCAGGGCCGCCATGTTCTCAGAGCGCAGCAGCACGATCTGGTCGAGCGGCCCGACCGGGGCGATCGCGGCGAGCTGCCAGGCCGCTGCGGTCGGATCGTGGGAAAGTGCCACGTCGGGCGACCATTCCTGGTCGGCGAACTCACTCGCGAGCGACAGGGTGCGCCGCACCAGCTGTTCGGCTTCTTCGCGGCGCGGCAGCAGCGAATCGTCCCAGTCCAGATCGGGCAGTTCGCGCACGGCGGCGAGCGGATACGGGTCCTCCGGCATCCACTCGGTCACCTCGATTCTGCGCTCACCCTGCACGACAAGACCGAGGTAGCCCTCTGGTGCTTCCAGCTGGGTGACCCGGGCGACCGTGCCGACGCTGAATCGACGCTCGCCGCCGCCGACCTCCTGTCCCCGTTCGATCAGAACAATGCCGAATTCGGCCGGAGGGGAATCCAGCACGCGGGCGAGCATCACGAGATACCGCTGCTCAAAGACCCGCAGTTGCAGGGGCATGTAGGGAAAGAGCACGGATCCCAGGGGAAACATCGGCAGGGTATTCATGCATCCAGCGAACCACGTCAGCGCTGTTACGCCTACCCCGAGCATCGGATGCCGGTAGGCGGTGGCATTTTCGACGCGTAGCCTTGATGTTCTGGCGCTTAATCCGCGCAACCCAACGAGAGGCTGTTCGTGGACATCACCCTGCTGGGCCACTTCGTGGCCGCCGCTGAGGCACCTGATTTTGCCCGCGCCGCGCAGGCGCTCGGAATTTCGCGCGACACCCTGAGCGCGTCGGTGAAGCAAATCGAGGCAGAGCTCGGCTATGCCCTGTTCGATCGTTCTGCCGAGCGCACGACGCTCACCGAGATCGGCTCGGTATTTCTGGTCGATGCACGACTGGAGCTCGCCCAGTCAGCGGGCCAGGGTGCCCGGCCTGGCAAGAATGGCGGTTCCGGTGGCGGCAAGGCAAAAGCCCACAAGGGCAAGGGTCGGGCTCCGGCCGTCAAGGGTCAGCCAAAGTTGGGCAAGAGGCGCCAGTCGCGCTAGCCGCGAAGCAGCGAGGCGCGACGGCGCAGCCACGCAGGCCCCGGGCCGCTCGCTGGCCTCGCTCGGATCGTCAGACGCGGCGCTTCTCGGGACGCGCGGGACTTGCGCCGGTACGCGGGAGGCCGAACTCCCGCGCACTGGCGCAACTCCCGCGCTGCGACCGGCAGCCCGCCGGCCCCGAGCGACGGGAATCGACCGGAACCATCAGAGTTCGGTGACCTGCCCCGCATTGACGTTCCAGTGTCGGTCGGTGTGCACGTGCTCGAGCATGCGCCGGTCGTGGGTGACCAGCAGCAGCGTGCCCTCATAGGCGTCGAGCGCCTGTTCGAGCTGTTCGATGGCGGCGAGGTCGAGGTGGTTGGTGGGTTCGTCGAGCACGAGTAGGTTGACGCCGCGGGCTTGCAGCAGGGCCAGGCCGGCCCGGGTGCGCTCCCCCGGCGACAGCTCATCAACCGGACGATTCACATGGTCGGCCTTGAGCCCGAACTTCGCCAGCAGGGTGCGTACCGCGGCCGGCGACAGCTCGGGAACGAGCACCTCGAAGCTCACGGCGAGGGGTCGGGTACCGGCCAGAAGCGCCCGTGCCTGGTCGATTTCGCCGATTGCCACGCTGCTGCCGAGGTGGGCCCCGCCGGCATCCGGCTTCTGACGACCGAGCAGCGCCCGCAGCAGGGTGGACTTGCCGGCGCCGTTAGGACCGGTGATGCCGATGCGTTCGCCGCCATTGACCTGCAGCGACAGGGGTCCGAGGGTGAACGTACCCTGCCGAAACTCGGCGTTGCTCAGCGTCGCCACAACGGCGCTGGAACGCGTGGCCGAGCCGATGGTGAACTCGAGCTGCCACTCCTTGCGAGGCTCCTCCACCTCATCGAGGCGCGCGATGCGGCTTTCCATCTGCCGCACCTTCTGAGCCTGCTTTTCGCTCGACTCGACGGAGGCCTTGCGCCGGATCTTGTCGTTGTCTGGCGCCTTCTTCATGGCGTTGCGCACGCCCTGACTTGACCATTCCCGCTGCGTTCTGGCCCGGCCAACGAGGTCGGCCTTTTTGGCTGCGAACTCGTCGTAGTTCTCGCGGTTGTGGCGCCGAGCCGTTTCGCGTTCCTCCAAATAGGAGTCATAGCCGCCGCCGAACACCCGATTCGCCCCCTGAGCAAGGTCGAGTTCGAGCACTCGGGTAACGCAACGGGCCAGAAATTCGCGGTCGTGGCTGACCAGCACCACACCGCCGCGCAGGCCCCGGACGAAGGCTTCGAGTCGCTCGAGTCCGTCGAGGTCGAGGTCGTTGGTGGGCTCGTCGAGCAACACGATATCGAATCGGGAGAGCAACAACGCGGCCAGTCCCACGCGCGCGGCCTGGCCGCCCGAGAGCGCGGTCATCGGGGTGTCGGCGGTGAGCGCGGCACCCAGGTCAAGACCCAGATCGGCGAGAACGAGCGGCAACCGTTCGTCGAGGTCGGCGGCGCCGCTGGCCAGCCAGCGCTCCAGCGCGGTCGAATAGGTGTCGGCCGGGTCGATTCCGCCGGCGGGCGGCGCGGTGTCTCCGAGAGCGGATGCCGCGGCATCCATCTCGCGGGTCGCCTCGGCGCAGCCGGTACGCCGGGCGATGTAGCCGGCGATGGTCTCTCCGGGAACACGTTCGTGCTCCTGCGGCAGAGCGCCGACGAAGGCATCCGCCGGACTGAGCGTGATCGTGCCGGCCTGCGGCTCACCCGATCCGGCCAACAGGTTCAACAGCGTGGATTTACCCGCGCCGTTGGCACCGACCACACCGATCACGTCACCGGGGGCGACCGTGAGGTCGAGCGATTCAAACAGGGTGCGGTGCGCGTAGCCGCCGGCCAGCCCCTTGGCCACGAGTGTTCCGGTCATTACTCCATATTCTCATTGCCCGGGGAGCCCGAGCGACCGGGTTAGACCGCAGTGGTGCGCCGGAGCGTCAGAACACTGTCGACGAGGTCAACGACCTGGCCGTCCGGGCCGGTGGCTGTGCGGCTGATGGCGGCCTTGGTGAGAATCGTCCAGTGCTCGGCGGGCAGCTCGAGCGAGGCGAGCACCTCGTCTGCGGTCGGCAGGGCAACGCCGTCGGGAGTGTGCTTGGACCACGGCGGAAACTGGGCATGGCCAACCACCAGGAGCACCCCGCCCGGCGCGACCGTGGCAGCGGCGCGGCGCAAAATGATCTCGCGGGGCAGCTCGACCGGTGACTGCAGAAAGTGTGCCGTGACGAGGTCGAATGGGCCCGTGGGCTGCCAGGTCGCCAGATCGGCGGCGACCCAGCGGATGCGGTCGCCCAGGCCCGCCGCAACCGCCGTGGCCTCACCGCGGGCGAGGGCGGTGGGGGCGATATCGACGGCCGTGACGGACCATCCGTTCTGCGCCAACCAGAGCGCATCGCCGCCCTCGCCGCTGCCGAGGTCGAGCGCGGTGCCCGGAACGAGGTCGGCAGCCTCGCGCTCCAGCGCGGCGTTCGCACGTCCGCTCCAGGCACGGTCACTCTCGCGATACCGGCCCTCCCAGAAGGTTGCGGCGTCCGCTTGCGGCTCTCCGTCATGCCGGTGCGTGTGACCGTCTGAAGTTGTCATGGCTCTACGATGCCCGGTATTGCCGGTCGGCGCAAAGCTCGCTCTACCGGCAGGTGCACTGCTGGCTGGTCGGAATGTCGGCCATGACCTCATCGACGTGCTGGCCGCAGCCGACCCAGCCGATTTTTGAACATTTTTCGCAACGAATAGGACTGCACATGGTGTCTCCTCAGTGATTGGTGATTGGTGATTGGTGATTGGCGGGTTGAACGCGGGTTACGGGGTGGTGACGATCGACAGACCAGTCGACGCGGAGGCGTCCGACATTCCGTGTGCGTCGGTCAGGCCGGTGAAGCCGAGGTCCGTCATGCGGGTGGTGGCCGCAGCCGACCGGTTTCCGGAAGCGCAATAGACGACGTAGTCGCCGTCCTTCGGGAGCGAGGAAATATCGGTGTCGAAGGTGGTCGACTGCACGTCGATGTTGATGGCACCGTCCAGGTGTCCGGCGGCGAATTCGCTCGGCGTGCGCACGTCAACGATGACGGTGCCCGCGGCCAGCTCGACCGGCTCGACTGCAGTAGAGCAGGCTGCCAGACCGAGCACGACGGTTACAGCGAGAGCCAGTACGGCGAAGGTTTTCTTCATGGGCTGCTTTCGATGGGGGTGATGCGGCCGGGCCGGTGCCCGATGATTACATACCCTAGGGGGTATATCGTCAAAAGGCAAATTTATGTTTTCGCCCGGTCGTGGTCCGGGTGAACTGCTCGCTAGAGTGAAGTTGAGGCGGCTCCCGAGATCGAGTCGCACGCCCGTCCGGGCCGCGACCAAGAGGATCAGACCGTGAATATCGACAGAACACCGGCCCAGCCCCTGGCTGTACCACCCACCTCGTCGCCGGCCGGGCAGCAGGACGGGCAGCAGGGCGGGTCAGGCGCTGAGCCGCAGACCGTTCCGATGCACACCGCATTGCAGAAACGCGTCGTGCGGGTGCTGATCGCCGGGCAGATTCTCGGTGGAATCGGCATGGGCGCAACCTTGTCATTGGGTGCATTGTTGGCCGCCGAGCTCTCCGGATCGAGTGCCTGGTCGGGCATGGCAGCAACCATGAGCACCCTCGGCGCCGCGATCGTGGCCGTGCCGCTGGCCCGCCTGGCGCAGGCGCACGGGCGTCGCGTGTCCCTTGCGACCGGTTCGATCACCGCGGGCGTGGGCGCCATACTCGCCATCACCGCGGTTGCCGTGGATGTCTTCCCCCTGCTCTTACTCGCACTCATGCTGCTCGGTGCCGGATCGGCCACAAACCTTCAGGCCCGATTTGCGGCCACCGACCTCGCCAGCCCACGTTTTCGAGCCCGCGATCTCTCGATCGTGGTCTGGTCGACGACCATTGGCGCCGTGCTCGGCCCCAACCTGTTCGGTCCGGGCGAAGCGCTCGGCGCCGCCCTCGGGCTTCCCGCGATGACCGGCGCATTTGCCTTTTCGCTTGCCGCCACGGTCGCTGCAGCGCTGGTCTATTCGCTCGGACTGCGACCAGACCCGCTGCTGACCGCTCTGGCCGCACGAACGAAAAGCGCGGGAATCCGTCGCGCCAGCGGCGGTCTGGCCATTCTGCGTGGCAATGCGGCGGCCCGCTATGCCGTGGTCGTCATCGCCCTCAGCCATGCCACCATGGTCGCGCTCATGTCCATGGCCCCCGTGCATCTGCGCGACCACGGGGCAACGCTGACCATCGTGGGGCTGACGATCAGCCTGCACGTCGCCGGAATGTACGCCCTCTCCCCCGTTTTCGGCGCACTCTCCGACCGCGTCGGGCGAATTCCGGTTATTTTCGGCGGGCAGGCCATGCTGCTGGTCGCGCTCACCGTGGCGTGGCTCAGCGACGGCACCCAGGGCACAATGACCCTGGGCCTGATCTTTCTGGGACTGGGCTGGTCGGCATCCGTTGTGGCCGGCTCGGCCCTCGTGTCTGAAGCCGTCGAGATTGAGGATCGTTCCTCGCTGCAAGGATTCTCCGACCTCTCCATGAACGCAGCCGGCGCGCTCGGCGGTGCGCTCGCCGGACCGATTCTGGCGCTGGCCGGATATTCGACACTGGGCATTTGCGCTATGGCCCTCGTCGTCGTCGTCGTTGTCTGGTCGGCAGTGCGCCTGCGCGCAACTCACGCCTAACCACTCATTGCACATATACCCCGTAGGGTATAAACTCGGACCATGGCAACCATCGACATCACCGAGAAAACATTCGACGCGACCATCACCGACAACGCCATCGTGCTCGTCGACTTTTGGGCAGGCTGGTGCGCACCGTGCCGCGCATTCGCCCCGACCTTCACCGCGGCATCGGAGAAATACCCCGAGATCACCTTCGCGAAGGTGGACACCGAGGCGGAGCAGGCTCTGGCCTCGGCCGCCGGTATTCGTTCCATTCCGACGCTTATGGCCTTCCGCGACAAGGTACTCGTCTTCTCCCAGCCCGGAGCGCTCAACGCCGCAAGCCTCGATGAGCTCATCGTCGGGGTGCAAGGCCTCGACATGGACGCTGTACACGCGAGCGTTGCTGCCCAGCAGGCCGGCGACCCGGTCACGCAGTAACGCAGTAACGCAGTAACGCAGTAACGCAGTAACGCGCAAGCTCGTCATCGCAGTCGGGGCCTCCCTGGAGGCCCCGACTTTCGGTGTCCCGGTCGCGATCCGAACGGATCGCCTGCAGCGACTACGACTCCGTGACGGTGATACCGAAGCTTTTCAGCTTACGGTAAAGCGATGACCTCGCGATTCCCAGCGACTCGGCCGCGCGCATCCGGTTGCCTTCAGCCTTGTGCAGGGCACCGACGATGAGGTCGCGCTCGCCCGCTTCGAGCGCCGACAACACACGGGGCGCACCACCGTGGCAATAGGCCGGCAGATCTTCGGCTTGGATCGCTCCGACGGGTCGCGCGAGCAGGGCCGTGTCGAGCGCCTCTTCGAGCTGTCTGATATTGCCCGGCCAAGGATAGCGGGAGATGACCCGCATCGCTCCGGCACTCACGGTGGCGGGCCGCAACCCTGCCCGCCGCGCGAGAACCCGGGTGACGATGTCGGACAAATCGTTGATGCGATGCCGCAAGGGCGCCACCGTGACGGAGGTTTCGAAATGGTGCAGCAGGGCTGTGTACGGGCGCGCAGCGACCAGATCGGCCTGAAGATCGGGTTGCGACACCGTGACGGCGACGCCATCGGCGACGCCGTTCAACTCTTTGGCGGTCGTGGCGCGTGCGCTGAGAAAGGCGTCGAGTTGGGCGATGGCTGGTGGGTTGAGCCGATCAATATTGCGAAATATGTGAAGCGTGCACTGGCCGGCCGCACGCGAGGAGTCACGGTCGAGAAAATGTTGCAGGCCGTGGTCGTTCAGTTCATCGGCGCCGTAGACAGCGCTGCGACCGGTGGGCACGACATGACCAAACAGCTCCGCAACGAGCGATACCTTGCCGCCGCCCTCCTCGCCCAGAACGAGCAAAGCCGAGCCTGCAGTCAGCGCCGACACCACACTGGCCGATGCCCGCTTACCGAGCAACGATGACATGTCGCTAAGAATGGCCGCGACATCGTGCGATTCGCTCTCGCGCTCAGCTGACGGCGCCCGTGAGTGTTCGCTGAGCCGCGCGCTGGGTCGCGGCTCGCGCCTCGCAGGAGGCAGCAGGCTCAGACCGAACCCGGCCGCAGCAGCAGCCACGGCCACAGGCCCGACGCCGATTGCCGCCGCCGGCTCGGACACGATGTCAACGACCACGACAATACCGGCGACGTCGGGACCGACCACGACGCGCTTGCCGCGGATGTGCACGACTTTGCCGGAAGGGAGTTCAATCTCATCGATCGGCTGCCCCGGCGCGATCATCAGGTAGCGGGCGTGCTCGTGGATGGTCCACTGTTCATCGGGGGCGAACAGGCTCTGCGCCACCGCGTTGCCCATGACGACAGTTCCGCCGATCGCCATGACGGCACCGCGGGTGTGGGCATCCACCCGCACGTACGCCTCGAACAGGGCCTGCTGCCGCTGACTACGATCGACGAGCAGGTTGCGCTCGATCTCGTGGGCGGCCGAACGCACCAGGGATTGCATCAGCGGGCTGGAATGTTCGCTCAGGCAGCTGATGTCGAGCACCCCCTCGACCCGACCGGTCAGCGGGTCACGAATCGGACTCCCCGCGCAGGCGAACGGCTGCAAATGCTCCAGGTAATGCTCGGGACCCACAATATACAGCGGCTGGCCCGACTCCAGCACCGTGCCGATCCCGTTGGTTCCCACGTTGGCCTCGGCATAGTTGAAACCCGGAGCCAGCGACACGTCGTCGAGCAGGGTGCCGATCGTCCTGTCGGTTTCGGAGCGACTGAGGATTCTCGCCTTGTAGTCGGTGAGCACGATCGACAGCGGCATCTCGGCCATCTCGTCGCTCAGCCGGGCGATGACCGGTTCCGAGCAGCGCATAAGCCGGCCGGTGAGATCCAAATCGCCGTGAAACACCGCCTGAGATGATGCGGCATCGACTCCAGCCGAGACGGATCGGTGCCAGGAGGCCGCCACCAGACCGGGAACCGATTGGGTTTCGGCGCGACCGAAGCGCAGAAAATCGGCGCGCGCAGCAGCAATCTTGATTCGCCGTTCGGCGATTCTGTGCATATCGACTCCCTTGTGGACACTTCAAGCATGCGCCCTACCTGCCGCGAGCGCCAGCGGCGATGTGTCCCAATCTGGGACACGGCACGTTGCCACGGCGGAGGCACTGTTGATATCGAAGCTCCCCAGGGAGCATCGATCACTCACCACAAACCGCAAAGGAGCGCTCATGGAACGATTGATCAACATCGACAACGGTGGCACCCTCACCGACATTGTCGTCGCCAGCGGAACGGATTTCACGTTCACCAAGACACTCACGACCCCGGTCGATTTGTCCCAGTGTCTCTTCGACGCCATGACCAAGGCATCGGTTCAGATCTACGGCGAGGCGAACCTGCCCGACCTACTGCACTCGACCCAGCACATCCGCTATTCGTCAACGCAGGGCACCAACGCACTCGTGCAACGCAAGGGCCCGCTGATCGGGCTCATCACCGACGATCCCGCGCTGCCCGAGTTGCTGGGAAAGTCGGAGGAGACGGCCGCGCTGTTCACCGATCTGATCGGTAACCGAGTCGGCCTTGTCTCGGCCGACGGCGCCCCGGAGGAACTCGCCCAGCAGCTCGTCGCCGAGATCAACCGACTGACCACGGCCGGCGCGGAGCGTCTCGTTGTCGCCGCAGGTAGCTCAGAGCGCGAGCACCTGTTCAAGCGCACCATGCTCAAGAATTTTCCCCGACACCTTCTCGGCTCGGTGCCGATTCTGTTCTCCCGCGAATTCGCCTCGGACACGTCGCGACACCGTCAGGTCTGGTCGGGCATTCTCAATTCTTTTCTGCACCCGACGGTGGAGCGTTTTCTGTACAGCGCCGAACACCGGCTGCGTGCCTACAAGGTAAAAAACCCTCTTCTGATCTACCGCAACGACGGCGCATCCTCTCGTGTTGCCAAGTCCGTGGCGCTGAAAACCTACTCTTCGGGACCGCGCGGTGGGCTTGAGGGCACGCGTGCCCTCGCCGAGGCCTATGGGCTCGACAACGTGCTCATGATCGATGTCGGCGGCACAACAACGGATGTCGGCACCGTCTCCAACCGGGAGATCGCCGTCGACCGACGCGGATCGATCCAAGGTGTCGACATCTCGTATGAGATGAGCGACGTACGTTCGACCGGAGTCGGCGGCAGCTCAATCATTGCCGTGCACGACGGCGAGATCACGGTCGGACCGGAAAGTGTCGGAGCCGCGCCCGGACCGGCCTGCTTCGGTTTCGGTGGCACCTCGGCCACGATCACCGACGTCAACCTGCTTCTCGGAGTACTCGACCCCGCCACTTACCTGAACGGTGAAATGGCCCTCGACGCCGAGCGGTCGCGCGTGGTCATCATGAAGACCGTCGCCGACCCGCTGGGAATCAGCCTCGAGGAGGCGCTGATCCGCATGGAGGCCAGCTACTCCAGCCACCTGGCACAGTCCTTCGCCGACCTCGTGAGCCCCACCGGCGACACAACGCTCGCCGCTTTCGGTGGCGGCGGGCCGATGAGCGCCTGCAGTGCCGCGCGCATTGCCGGCGTACGCACCGTGCTGGTACCGCGGCTCGCCGCGGTGTTCTCGGCCTACGGCATCAGCTTCTCCGACATCGCCCAGTCGTACGAAACCCACGTGACCGGGTTCTCGGATGCCGAACTGAGCGCGGTGCGCATCGCGATGGAAGCGGATGCCGGCAAGGACATGTTCCAGGAAGGCCATGACCTCAGCGAATGCGAGCTGGATTGGACGACCATCGTCGAAGACGGCGAAGAGATCCTCTCCCTCAAGGCCACCTTCCAGTTGCCGCACCCGACCATCGACAGTGGTGCAGCCGCAGCGGCGAGCGCCGCCGTGGCCTCCGACACCCGACAGGTGCGCTCCACGGCCACCCAGATCGACAGCACCCCGGTCTACCTGCTCGACGACCAGAAGCCCGGTGCCACGGCGGCCGGGCCGGCCATCGTCGAGGGCCCCTTCTTCACTGCACGTGTGCCGCTTGGCTGGACCCTCACGGTCTCCGCTGCCGGCGACCTGCAGCTCACCGACACGTTCTAATTTGTTTCCCAAGGAAGGTACAAACAAAATGCGCGTTCCCATGACCGAATACCTGCTCATCGACCTCGACACCGAACGGTGGATCTGCCGCATCTGCGCTCACGACTTTGGTGACGCCCGCGGCAACTACAAGGAAGGCACCCTGGTCTACGACCGGGACCCCACGGAGATTCACCCCCCGGTGATTGACCCGGAAAAGTACGAGTTCACCTTCTCTCCCGACCCGACCTTCTGCCGCATCCTGGAGTTCTACTGCCCCACCTGCGGCACCCAGATCGAGGCCGAGTACCTGCCGCCGGGGCACCCCCCGACCGTTGACATGCTCTGGGACATCGACTCGCTGCGCGAAAAGTGGGAAATCCACGGTGGCAACCCCGAAGAGGTCATCAATTACGGTCCGGGCGAGAACGCCGAGACCGACCTCAGCGCCCAGTTTGATACCTCGTCCGCACATTCCCACGCACACCGCACCGAAGGGCACTGACCGTGAAACGAATTTCCGTAGACATCGGCGGCACATTCAGCGACTGCTTCTTCGTCTGGGACGACGTGTACATCGAGTCGAAGGCACTCACCACCCATCACAACCTCGCCCTCGGCTTCAACGAAGCCCTCGACCGGGCCTGTGAGCGGGCCGGCATCACACGGGAAACCGCGCTCAAAGAAGTCGACTCCGTGCGCTACGCGACCACCCTCGGCACCAACGCCCTGATCGAGGGCAAGGGACCGCGGGTCGCCGCTATTGTTACCCACGGCTTCGAAGACACCATCCCGCTCTCCCGCGGCCGCGGCTACGGCGAAGGACTCGACGGCGTCAAGCAGGGCGATATGCCCGATGCCCAGCGTCCCGAACCGCTCGTGCCGCGCCGGCTCATCCGTTCGGTCAAGGAACGCATCGACTCGGTCGGCGAGGTGCTCGTGCCGTTGATGTACGACGATGTGCGCACCCAGGTGCGCGAACTCGTTGACAACGGTGCAGAGGCCATCGTCATTGCCTTGACCAACGCCACCGAGAACTCGGTGCACGAGGACCGCATTCTCGAGATCATTCTCGACGAGTACCCCTCGCACGAGCTCGGGTCGATTCCGGTACTGCTCAGCAGCCAGGTCTCGGGCCGCAAGGGCGAATATGTGCGGGCGATGGCCACCATCGTCGACGCTTTTCTGCACCAGACGATGTTTTTCGCTCTCAACCAGCTCTCGAACAACCTGCGCGATTCCGGCTATGAAAAGCCCATGCTTGTCATCCACAACTCGGGCGGCATGGCGCAGCCCAATTCAACGGATGCCCTGCAAACAATTCACTCCGGACCGATCGCCGGCGTCGGCGCAGCCCAGCACCTGTCGGAATCGACCGGGCTCGGCGACGTCGTGTCGATGGACATGGGCGGTACCTCGTTCGACATCGGGCTGGTACCCGAGGGAGGGGTGCGGCACTACGACTTCCAACCCACCATCGGGCGTTGGATGGTCTCGGCACCGATGATCCACCTCAACACCCTCGGCGCCGGCGGCGGCTCCATCGCCGCTTACAACCGCATTCACCACGCGATTCAGATCGGACCGGAGTCGGCCGGTAGTGACCCGGGCCCGGCCTGCTACGACCGCGGCGGATTGCGCCCCACCGTGACCGATGCCGACCTTGTGCTCGGCTATCTCGACCCGGACAACTACGCCAACGGTCACATCAAGCTCAACAAGAAGCGCTCGATCTACGTGATTGACGAGACGCTCAGCGACGAGCTCGACCTGGACGCGGTCGAAGTTGCCAAGGTGATCAAGAAAACCGTTGACGAGCAGATGGCGATCGGCATCGAGAAGGAGCTGCGTTCGCGTGGCGGCCTGATCGAGGATTACACCATGCTCGCCTACGGCGGCAACGGCCCGTTGCACGCCTGCGGCATCGCGACCAGCGCCGGCATTAGCCGCATTCTGTTTCCCCCGTTCGCCTCCGTATTCTCGGCGCTCGGTGCCGGCAACATGCGTCCACTGCACATCCACGAACGCAGCGCCTACGTCGTGCTCTACGAGGCGATCAAGCGCAGCCTGTACAGCGAGTACGCGGCACTGAACGGGTACATCGAAGAACTCGAAGCCAAGGGTGCCGAAGACCTGGTGCGTCAGGGCTACGACCGCGCCGATGTGCGCTACCGCCTCGAAATGGACATGCGCTACGGCAACCAGCTCGTCACCACGGCCGTCGCGTTCGACATCAACCGGGTCAATGGGGTCGCCGATGTGCTGCACCTGATCAAAACGTTCTCCGAAATATTCGGCGAGCGCTACGGCGAGGGCACGCAGGCACCTGAGGCCGGCATCCGGGTGCAGACGATTCGAGTGGCGTCGTTCATCGAGGGCGAAGTCATTAAGTTCGAGTCGATCGAGATCGGCGGCGAAAAGAGCAAACCAGCCCCGGTCTCACACCGTACGGTGCACTTCACCAGCATTGCCGGCCCGGTCGACACCCCCGTTTACGATGCCGAGGCGCTCCACCACGAATACGTGATTCACGGTCCGGCGATTGTCACGACCGAGAACACGACCTATCTGGTGGAACCGGGCTGGCGCCTGGAGCCGACCGTGCAGGGAGCGGTATGGCTGCTCAGCGACTAAGCGTTCCCACCATCCCCGTCACACTTCGCATAAGCAAAGGAGCTTGAGCACCATGACACTGACAACTGACGAATTCGTACCAAGCAGTGGAAACGACGACGGCGCAGCCCAGCTGCTGACCGAGCAGGAGCAGCAGTGGGTCGACAAGTTCATGGACGAGACCACTCTCTTCCTCGGACCTGACCCGGCCATTATGCGCCACCACGAAATCATGCCGCGCACCGCCTACGAGGAGAAGTGCATCTCCGAGGGCATCGACCCGCTGGAGATCGACCGGATCCGCAAGCGCCTGGCCGGCGC
This sequence comes from Cryobacterium sp. PH29-G1, assembly GCF_030063365.1. Lineage (GTDB taxonomy): Bacteria > Actinomycetota > Actinomycetes > Actinomycetales > Microbacteriaceae > Cryobacterium. The sequence goes on from NZ_JASISY010000010.1 coordinate 48,458, forward strand.
CCTCGACGAAGCGTTCGAGATGTGCGAGAGCATGGGCGCCGCTCCCGGCGCCAAATGGGCGGACCTGTCCTGCGCGGTCTATACCGCCGAGGGTGACGTCACCTATCTCTCCAATCGTGGCGTCATCGCGTTCTCCTCGGTGCTGCACCACCCCATCCGCTACATCATGAAGAACTGGAAGGATGAGCCCACCGTCGGTATCAACGAGGGTGACGGTTTCTTCCACAACGACTCCCGCTTCGGTATGGTGCACAACACCGACCAGTCGATGCTGGTGCCGGTCATTCGTGGCGGAGTCATCATCGCCTGGGTTGGCGCGACCATTCACGAGGGTGAAAACGGCGCCTGCGAGCCGGGCGGTATGCCCAGCGGCTCCGAAACACCTTTCGATGACGGCTTGCGGGCCTCGCCGATCAAGATCGTGGAAAAGGGCCACCTGCGGCGCGACCTGCTGACCTTTCTGCAGCACTCCACCCGCGACCCGAAACTCATGCTCGCCGACATCAAGGTGAAAATGGGCGCCGTGCGCCGCATCATGGACACCGTCGACCGTCTCATCGACGAGGTCGGGCAGGAGACATTCGTTGCCTCCCTGCGCGTCACCGTGGAAGACGTTGAGACCGAGGTGCGCCGCCGCATCGGCGAACTGCCCGACGGCACGGTTACGTTCAACCAGTTCGTCGACTCGACGCTGAAAGAAAACATCCTGATCAAGTTCGCCTGCAAGATCACCATCAAGGGCGAGCGTATGATCGTGGACCTCACCGGTACCGGCCCCGAAATTCTCAACCGCGCCATCAACTCCCCGCTCGCCTCGACCAAGGCGTTCATGGTGCAGGCGATTCTGTCGTACTGGTGGCCCGACCTGCCACGCTCCACCGGAGCGATGAGCCCGATTGAGGTCATCACCGAAGAGCACAGCTGGGCGGATGCCGGGTACGACGCCCCCGTCGGCCAATCACTGCAGGCCTCCTTCCGCGGTTTCTCCGCCTTGCAGAGCGCGTTCGCCAAGATGCAGTTCTCGGCACCGCAGAAATACTCCAACGTCGTCGCGCCCTGGTTCAACCAGATCAACGACTTTCTCTGGGGCGGCACCACCCAAAACGGCGAACAGGTCGGTAACCTGTGCGCCGACCTGAACGGCATGGGCGGCGGAGCGAAGGCTTTCCGTGATGGTGAGGACGCCGTTGCTCCGCTGTTCTGCGCGATGGCCGACATCGGCGAGCAGGAAGTCATGGAAGAGGAGGTGCCCTTCCTGCAACTCGTCAGTAAGCGTCTCGTTCGTGACAATCAGGGCTTCGGCAAGTTTCGCGGAGGCATGGGCTACGAAATGATGGTCGCCTCGCGCGGCACACCCAGCTGGGGCTTCATGACCGTCACGAGCGGATCGAAGTTCTCCTCCGTGCCCGGCATGTTCGGTGGCTACGGTTGCCCCGTGTACCCCCTCGCGATGGTGAAAAATGTCAACATCTACGACATCATCAAAAAGGATCCGACGCAGTTCAACCTCTCGATGGAACGAGTGATGAACGAGCAGCCGTTTGAGGGCGGCGACTACCAGTCCTCGCACATGGGGTTGCAGTTCGACGTGGCGAAGGAGGGCGAGCTCTACATGATCGCCCAGGGAGCGGGCGGCGGCTACGGCGATGTGCTGGAGCGCGACCCGGAGCTCGTGGTGACCGACCTGGAACTCGACCGCATTAGCGCCCACACGGCGTCGACCATGTACGGCGTGGTCTGGGAGCCCGGCACCTACGTCGTGCACGAGGAGCAGACCGCCCAGTTGCGGGCGCAGATGCGGCGCGATCGCATTTCGCGCGGCACTCCCTACAAGGAGTTCGTGCAGAAGTTCGTGCAGGAAGAGCCGCCGGCCGAGCTGCACTACTTCGGTTCCTGGGGCCAGGACGACGACGAAAACCTGATCGCCACCCACTGGGGTGGAGCAGAACCGGAACGGGTCAAGGGCAAGCTCGCCGAGCTCCCGCTGATCATGGTTCCGGACCGTCGGGTACTCAAGATCACCAAGCTCGAGGCCCGCGTGCGGGAACTCGAAAAGAAGTACGGCGAAGTCGTCGCGCACAAGTCCTAATATTCACTAGCTGACCCGCGGCTGCGGGGCCGTCTCCTTACGGCCCCGCAGCCGCGGGTCGAACGTTTTGTTTGTTTGTTTGATTGATGGGAGAAACCGTGACGATTTCGCTAAATGAGCTCCTGGCCGTGCCAACGTCGGGCCGCCGTCGGGCCGTGGTGCTGGACAGCCACGATTATGCGCAATCCGTGTTCTTGCAGGGCAAGCCCGTGCCGTGGCAGGAACCGATGGCGTACGCGAATTTTTTCGGCCAGGTTCAGGGCGTTCTGAAGTCTGACCTTGCATTGCTGAGCCTCGATCGATTTTACGCCGAGCGTGTAGCGGCCGACCCGAAACTACAAGCATCAATGGGTGCCAAGTCCCGTACCGGCTATGCACTCCGCACCCTGCTCAACGATGCCGACACGACCGCGTTCGTCATCGAACTCGCCACGGTCTTCAGTCAGACCCAGCGGGTGCCGGTCGTGCTGCAAATTCCGTCGCCCATGCAATGGTTGGCGCGCACGCATCCGTTTTCGGGAGCGACCGACGTGTCGGGGCTCGATGCCGACAACGCCGAAAACGCCTCCATGTACGTCGCCGACTGGCTACGCGGATTCGCCGCACTGCCACTGATGGCGGTCATGCTCGACGATCGCGGGCCCACGGTCGGAACGGCACCGGTGCCCCTGTCGACGTATTCGCCAATCGCGAATGTCACCGATCATTACCGGTGGGCACTCGCCCAGCGCCACGATGACCGGGTCGAGCTGCACGGCAGTGAGCTTCGCGGCGCCGTGATCGGAGCGGATTTCTGGTCGACCGACACGGCAGCGCTGCCGGACGGCGATTTTCTCGTGGGTGAAGTGCCGCTCGCGGCCGTTCCGGAGCAAGTCCTCTCCCGCATCTCGGCGCTGGACTAGGCGGAACGCCGCCGCCCCGTGGCAGCTTCTTGCTCGAGCGGGGTGGCCGTAGCCAAGGGAATATTCAGAAAGTCGATGAGGGGCTGCAACGCTCGAAATCTCTCCACAACAAGGTCGATGAAGTTCTCCTCCAAGGCCACGTCGCCCGGCAGCATCGCCAACAGCGCCCAGCTGCGATTGAGCAGCAGATCGGCTGCCGGGTGGTCGATCGGAAACCCGCGCGGTGGGCGGCTGAGTTTGTTGCCCTCCAGCGGTTCCGCCAGCGTGCGAAGCGCTGGCGCCGCCAGCAGCGCGCGCAACTCAACGTGATGGTCGAGGATATAGTCGCGGATGGCACGCAGTTGCGGCGCCTGGGGTGCATACGCACCGCCGGCCACCATGACGCCGTGCACCCCCACCTGCAGAAAATACCCGGCTCCCCCGGTCTTTTCCAGCCCGTGCCGCGGCCAGGATGCAGCGAGATGGGTCTTGTAGGGAGTCTTGTCTTTCGAGAAGCGGACGTCGCGATAGATGCGCAGCATGGCCTTCTTCGACGGGCGAACGTGGTCGCCGGCAAAGTCTCCCATCGCATCGTTGAGAGCGTCGATCACCGTGAGCATGCATTGTTTCAGCTCGACCTCGTAGGTCGGTTTGTGCGCTTCGAACCATTCACGTTCGTTGCGGTGTTCGAGTTCGTCGAGAAAGTCGAATGTCTGCGCGCTGAAATGGGGCTTCACCACGCGAGACTACGCCTTTGCGGCCGCCTTCGCGGCACGCTTGGTCTCCCGCACGCGGGTGAGTGATTCGGGGTCGACGATGTCGGCCACCGATCGAAAGGCTCCGTCCTCCCCATAGGGAGCGGATGCTTCGCGCCAGCCAGCCGCATCGACCCCGAGTCGCTTGCCGAGCAGCGCAAGAAAGATTTTCGCTTTCTGCTCGCCGAACCCGGGCAGTGCTTTGAGCCGACGCAGAATCTCGGGTCCCGAGGGGGAACCGGCGGTCCAGATTGCGGTCGTGTCGCCGTTCCAGGTGTTCACGATGACTTCGGAAACCTCTTGCACGCGTTTGGCCATCGACCCCGGAAAACGGTGCACGGCCGGAGACTGCCGAAATACCTCGACAAAGGCATCCGCGTCGTAGCCGGCGATCGTCGCCGGGTCGAGCGCTCCGATGCGAGCCTGGATCTTGGCCGGGCCGACGAAAGCGGTCTCCATGGCGATCTGCTGGTCGAGGAGCATGCCAACGAGCAGAGCAAATGGGTTCTCGCTGAGCAGGGTGTCTGCGGCGGCATCATTGGTGAGGTGCAGTGTCGTCATGCGCCCATTGTGCCACTGCCCGGCTGGCATCGCGTGCGCTACCTATATAACCGTGCCAGAGCGCGACAGAGGAACGCGCACGTGTTGCGGTGCACTCGTTACGCTGTGGCGCGCTGGGCTGTCCAATACTCGGCGATATCGGAGATGAGCTTCTGGGTGGCGTCGGTACCATCGGAGCGGGTCGCCGTGAAATCGTCGCCGCCCGCATTCCAGGTGACCGCGAAGATGATGGGGCGGTCGAAGACGTCGATCGTGACCGGTCGGGTTTTCCACAGCTCGCTGGCCAGAACGACGTCGACGATCTGATGCCCTTTCGCGGCGGTGTACTCGGGTGGGAGAAACTTCACCGCGGTGGGAGAAATATACATGGCAACGGCGCCGGTACCGAGTTTCGCGACGCTATCGAGCAGGGCAAGCTGTTCCGGTACGGTGCCGTCACCGTTCACGTACAGCGAGCGTTGCTCGGTGTTGACCGTGACCATGCCCAGACCGGCGGGCCGGGGCTCGGCGTTGATAGCCGTAACGACCGCCGCGTAGCGATCGACGTCATCCACGGTGACGCTGATCGTTCCCTCCTCCGTTCGGTCTTGCGTGACGCCGGGCAGAGCATCAAGGAAATCCAGGAACGGGCCGTAAGCGGCCGTCGCCACGCTGACCACGCGGGTGGACGACGAATACGTGTCGCCCCCGACTGACACTGTGAAGGTGCTCGCTGCGAGCGTGGGTTCAGCGACGAGGGCTTGCAGTGTGGCAGCTACGCGCTTCAGAGCTGCGGCATCCACGAGCTCGACCGTGGCGTCCCCGCACATCGAGACGTCCATGGACGTGACCGTGGTATCGGCGAGTAGATCTCCGGCCACGGCCACGAGTGCATCATTGGTGGCGCACGTCGCCGACGTAGCATCCGCAGCATCCGCTGAGCGCGTGCGCGCATCGTTCGACACCGAGAAACCCGCTGTGTCGCCCGTGCTGGAGACGTCGACCGGCAGCTCGTTGGCGGCGCTGTACCCGGCATAAGCGGAGAGAATTTGGTCCTTGGCCGTGTACAGGCCCCGACCAGAAGACGAGACATACCCCGAGGTGACCGTGGGATCGTTCGCCATGACCAGCCAGCTGTCGGCCAGGCTCGAGGTTGTGGTCGCGTTGTGATCAACTATTACCGATACGTCGTGATACTGCAGCGAGATGCTCAGGTCGTTTTTGTCGACGAGGTATTCCGCAGAGTCCCGGGCGAGCCGGCGAGCCTGGTCGTCGGTGGCGGAGTCCTTGATCTCTGCTGTCACGGTGGGATCGCACATCGCCTCGCAACCGGCCAGGCGCATCGAGGAGGACTGCACGATGGGGTGTTCGAGCATCCACTTGTTCGCGGCGTTGCCCTGAGGCGAGCAGGCGACGAGTGCGATCGTTGCCGTCAGACAGAGTGTGACGGCCGCGATTCTATGCGCGCGGGAGCGTGCCGATCGACTGAAGATGCGATTGAGCGTCACGCGTTACCTCCGGGAGTCTCTCCTAGATTGACACAACCACACCGCTCCGGTGGCGCAATTCTGGCCAACACCCGATCAGGATGATTCGCTAGGTTGGTCTTCAACCGTTTCGATTGCCCCGCATTTCACGAGGAGCTCCATGCCCATCACCGTCCAAGGCGCGATCGCCCGTTCCAAGGGTGCTCCCGTCGAGCTCACCGACATCGTCATTCCCGATCCCGGACCGGGCGAGGTCGTCGTCGACATCGACACCTGCGGCGTCTGCCACACCGACTTCCATTACAAGGAGGGCGGGATCAATGACGACTTCCCGTTTCTGCTCGGCCACGAAGCCGCCGGCCGGGTAAGCATCATCGGTGCGGGCGTCACGCACGTTTCTGTCGGCGATTTCGTCGTGCTTAACTGGCGGGCCGTCTGCGGCGACTGCCGCGCCTGCAAGCGGGCCGAGCCCTGGTATTGCTTCAACACCTTTAATGCCGCGCAAAAGATGACCCTCACCGACGGCACCGAGCTCAGTCCGGCGCTGGGTATCGGCGCATTCGCCGAGAAGACCCTCGTGCACGAACGCCAGTGCACCAAGGTGAACCCCAACGCGGACCCCGCCGCGGTCGGTCTCCTCGGCTGCGGCATTATGGCCGGCATCGGCGCAGCCATGAACACCGGTCATGTCTCCCCCGGCAACTCGGTGGCCGTGATCGGCTGTGGCGGCGTCGGCGACGCAGCCGTGGTCGGTGCCGCTCTCGCCGGGGCATCCACCATCATCGCGATCGACCGCGACGCCAAGAAGCTCAATAAGGCCACCGAGTTCGGCGCCACGCACATTATCGACTCCTCAGGGCTCGACGAGGCCGGCGTGGTTGCGGCCGTTCAGGCGCTCACCGGCGGCTTCGGCGCCGACGTCGTCATCGACGCGGTCGGCCGCCCCGAAACCTGGCGGCAGGCGTTCTACGCCCGCGACCTGGCCGGCACCGTCGTTCTCGTTGGTGTGCCGACGCCCGACATGATGCTCGAGATCCCTCTGCTTGACGTGTTCGGCCGCGGCGGCTCGCTCAAGTCCTCCTGGTACGGCGATTGCCTGCCGGAACGCGACTTCCCGATGCTCACGGAGCTTTACCTGCAGGGCAAGCTGCCGCTGGCCGATTTTGTGAGCGAACGTATCGGAATCGAAGACATCGAGGCGGCCTTCGCCAAGATGGCCTCCGGCGACGTGCTGCGTTCCGTGGTGGTGCTGTAATGACCGCCCGCATCGACCATCTGGTGACCGCGGGCACGTTCAGCCTCGACGGCGGAACGTGGGCATTGGAGAACAACGTCTGGATCATCGGCGACGACACCGAGTGTGTCGTCATCGACGCCGCCCATGATGCGGATGCCATCCTCGCGGCCGTCGGCAATCGCCGACTGCTCGGCATTCTCAGCACGCACGGGCACAACGACCACATCGGAGCCGCGGGAGCGGTCGCCGAAGCAGCGGATGCTCCAATCTATTTGCACCCCGATGACCGGATGCTGTGGGACGTCATCTACCCGCAGGATGCGCCGGTTCGCGACTTTGCCGACGGAGCGCGCATCAGCGTGGCCGGCGTCGAGCTGCAGGTCATCCACACCCCCGGGCACTCGCCGGGTTCGGTCTGCTTGTACGCTCCGGCGTTGGGCACCCTGTTCAGCGGGGACACACTGTTTCACGGCGGACCGGGTGCGACCGGCCGCTCGTACAGTGACTTCCCCACGATCATCGAATCAATCAGCACGAGGCTGCTCACCCTGCCCGCCGACACCGTCGTGAACACCGGCCACGGCGAGTCGACCAGTATCGGGGCCGAGGCCCCGGATCTGGCCGACTGGATCGCGCGCGGACACTAGGGGCGCCCCGCGGGCTGCTCACCCCGAACCGTCTGGGCCACCGTGTGCAGCAAACACAGCGCGTCCGGCACCACTGAGTCAACACCGCCCATATGCAGACGCACAGATCGGGAGGACCCGCATTGGCGGGGGGAATGCGGAAGGAGGTTCACGCGCCCCGAAGGGGGCGATGGCGTTAATTTCGCCTGCCACACAATCCTCAGCGACATCGAGGTCGAACTGGGACTGCAGGTTGAGCCAGAACTGCGCTGATGTTCCAAAGTATTCGGCCAAGCGTAGGGCGGTATCGGCCGAGATACCGTGCTTTCCATGGACGATCTCGTTGATCCGTCGCGGCGGAACGCGGATCGATACGGACAGCTTGTTCTGGGTGATGCCGAGCTCCTCAATGAAGTCCAACATAAGGACTTCGCCCGGGTGAATCGGCGCGAGCTTGTCGCTCTTGTCAGTGATAGTCATTGATCTCTACCTCCTCTGGGCCACCGTCGGTCCACAATTAACAGATCCGCCACTGGTCATTGATCCTGATGCTGTACTGGCCGGCTCGGTCGTCCCTCAGCCGCTCAAGCCGTGAGCGACAACTCGAACAGACGTCAACGGACACACAGTGACAGACGCATACTTCTAAAACGATCAATCTTGACAGAAATCATGACTGCGCATAGCGTCGAAAGCGAAGTGAGGAGTTGGGCATGGGCGAGCACTCGGGTTCGAATACGGCGGCCCTCTCTTCCGCCGGGGTGAGCATCTGGCTCGACGACCTGTCCCGGGCGCGCATCTCATCGGGCGGCCTCAGAACTCTCATCGCCGAGCGAAACGTGGTGGGCATCACCACCAACCCGACGATCTTCGCGGCAGCACTGGCAGGCGGGAATGCCTACATCGAGCAGCTCGCCGTGTTGGCGGCCGCAGGCGCATCGGTGACCGAGACGGTGTTCGCACTCACAACCGCGGATGTCGCCGCTGCCTGCGATGTCTTCCTGCCTGTGTACGAGGCCACGGACGGGCTCGATGGGCGGGTGTCGATCGAGGTCAGTCCGGCGGTCGCCCATGACGCGGCGGCCACCCTTGAGGAGGTCGAGCGTCTGCACGCCGCAGTCGCGCGCCCGAACGCCTATATCAAGATCCCCGCGACCGAAGAGGGGCTGGAGGCGATCGCCGAGGCCACCGCGCGCGGGATCAGCGTGAACGTGACCCTGATCTTCAGTCTTGACCGCTACCGCGGTGTCATCGACGCCTACCTCGACGGTCTCGCGCGCGCCTACGCGGCCGGGCTCGATTTGGCCGGCATCCGTTCCGTGGCGTCGTTCTTCGTCTCCCGGGTCGACACGGAGGTGGACCGGCAGCTGGAGCAGATCGGGACACCGTCGGCCCTGGGACTGCGGGGTCTGGCCGGTATCGCCAACGCGCGTCTGGCCCACGAGCTGTTCGTCCGAGAGTTCTCGACCGTTCGAGCCACCCGTCTGCTTGACCTCGGTGCCCACCGGCAGCGTCCGCTGTGGGCCTCCACGGGCGTGAAGAACCCTGCGCTGCGGGACACCCTCTATGTGGAGGAGCTTGTCGTGTCCGGCGTGGTGAACACAATGCCGGAGAAGACCCTGGAGGCTTTCTCCGACCACGGTCAGGTTCGTGGGGATACCATCACCGGCGGCTACGGGCCGGCACGGCAGTTGCTCGAGAACCTGAGCGCGCTCGGGATCTCCTACGACGAGGTGACCGCCACCCTAGAGAGAGAGGGCATCGAGAAGTTCGCCGCTTCCTGGGCCGAGCTCACCGCAACGGTCACTACGGCATTGCGCGCGAACCAGCCACAATGACCGTGCTGACAGGAGCACCCGTGTCGGGGTTGCCGGGCGGCGATCACGCGCGTTGGAACTCAGTGATCCGGTGTCCATGACGAGGGAGCGGTCAATCGGGCGTGCAGTGCCGCAGGTGTTCACGATCGGTCACTCCACTCGTGAACTTGATGAGGTACTGGCGATGCTGCGTGCGAACGGGGTGACCGATCTGGTGGACGTGCGCGCGTTCCCCTCGTCGAGGAAGTATCCGCAATGGAACCAGGTCGCGATCGAGGAGGCATTGCCCTCGGACATCGGGTACCGGTGGATCCGGGACCTCGGTGGCCGCAGACACACGCCGACCGGCGTGCCGAGCCCAAACGGTGCGTGGAGGGTCAAGTCATTCCGTGACTACGCTGACTACATGGCGACCGAGGCGTTCCACTCAGGCCTCGCTGAGCTGCGACGGATCGCGGACGAGTCGACACCGGCGATCATGTGCAGCGAGGCAGTGCCGTGGCGGTGTCACCGGCGATTGATCACGGACGCGCTCATTGTCGCCGGGGTGGAGGTCTTCGACATCATGTCAGTCTCGTCGACCCGGCGGGCTCTAATGGACGCATCCGCGCTGGTGCAGGACGGAACGATCACCTATCCCGAAGCTGGAAGAAGTTGAGCATGAACGCGGTCGCGGAAGTCCGCGCAGTGGTCTTGGCGATCCCGACCGGACGCGTCGCAGCATACGGCGACATCGGACGGGCACTGGGAATAGGGCCTCGGCAGGCGGGTCGGGCCGTCGCGTCACTGGCCGACGACGTACCCTGGTGGCGGGTCGTTTACGCCGATGGCACGTCGGCCACGTGCCATGCAGGAGCAGCGCGCGCGCTTTTCGAAGTGGAAGGCGTTCCGTTCCGTGATGGCCGCGTCGACATGTCTACGGCCCGTATCGACGTCGTCCACTGTCCCTGATGGACCCGTTCGACGCGATCAGACAGTCCATTGTCGACGACGAGGGCAATGCGGTCATGCAACAGAACGGATGGCAGCCTGTGTATGCGGCGTCCGCGCGGGCCAAGATCGCGGTGATTGGGCAGGCGCCCGGACGCAAGGCGCAGGCGAGCGGTGTGCCGTGGGACGACGCCAGCGGGAAGAGGTTGATCGACTGGCTGGGCGTCACAGAGGAGCAGTTTCGGAATCCTGGATTGTTCGCGCTGCTGCCGATGGATTTCTACTATCCTGGTGCCGCCCGCAGCGGCGATCTGCGGCCTCGAAGAGGGTTCGCTGAACGGTGGCATCCGCCGTTGTTCGCGCTGATGCCCGACATACGGTTGGTCCTGCTGATCGGCCGCTATGCGCAGATTCAGTATTTGCCGTTGGCCCGACAGAAGACGCTGACAGACATCGTGCGCGACTATCGACGATTCATTCCCGAGCGGTTTCCGCTCGCGCACCCGTCGCCGCTGAACTTCCGCTGGCTGGCAAAGAACCCGTGGTTCGTCGCCGACGTTCTCCCGGAGCTGCGCACGCACGTTCGCGCCGCACTCCAATAGCTACGGGTCAAAAGGGGTATGGGCCGGGCATGGCATTCCCCAGTGCCCCGGCGGCCCGCTGGCACGCCTCGAGCTTCGGGCACACTTCACCAGCACCGGTTCGTTCATTCAGCCACGCCGACACACCAGGGGCACGACGGTGGTCCTCCTATCTGGCCGACGGGATGGAGCTGGCCGACTCAACGGATTGGTTCGAACTCTGGGATCGACATGCGGAATCCGAAAGGTCAGTCGAGCCAGCCCCGATACCCGCGCGCGGCCGTCTTGACCCGCTGACCGCACGCGCGTTCACCGACACACTCATGCTGCAGGCATCCCCCGATACAGTGCTGCACTGTTTGTACTGGGAAGGATATGGCTCCGTTTCCACTGATTCAGGCGGCCCGATTGTTCATCAATTCGGCCATGACTTTGTCAGCAGCGACCTCACGATTCGACAATTGATGCGGAAGGCGACATCCGACCGAATTCCGGAATTCGCCCATGACGACCTGGGGAACTTCGCCTGGGGCACCAACCTCTACCCCGACTCGCTCATCATCGCGAGCACAGAGCCGATCTACCGTGCGCTTATCAATGACCCGCGGCTGGACACAGTGATGATCAGGAGAGAGTCGGACCTCCTGCCCGTGAGCTCCGGAGACTGAAGACCGCCCGCCTCCTGGCCTCAATCCGCCACTCGAGGTACACGATGATGAGGCAGTCCCGGTCGACAAACTGTCAGGTAGTCACGCGACCTTCAGCGGTGTGATCAATGCAACCTTGTCCCGCAGCGCCCGGCGCTCGCGACGCAGCTCATAGTGTGACTGCAGGTTCATCCAGAACTCTTCCGATGTTCCGAAGTACCGCGCCAGGCGTATGGCTGTGTCAGCCGTGATGCCCCGCTTGCCGTGCACGATCTCATTGATCCGGCGCGGCGGCACCCCAATGCTGACCGCGAGCTTGTTCTGCGTGATCCCGAATCCATCGATGAAGTCTTCCATCAGGATCTCTCCCGGATGGATCGGCTCGATCATGTCATTCTCAGTGGTAGTCGACGAGTTCGACATTGTCCGCTCCTCCTTCTCTCCAGACGAAGCAGATGCGCCACTGGGCGTTCACCCGAATGCTGTACTGACCTCGACGGTCACCGACCAGCCGCTCCAAACGATTCCCCGGCGGTATCCGAAGATCCTCGACATCCTTGGCCGCGTTGACCAGTTCCAGTTTCCGCAGCGTGGGCTCGCTGTACGGTCCGGTCGACACCCTTGACGTGCTGCTCGTGCCAGATCTTTTCAGTGTCCTTGCTGCCGAACGACCTGATCACGTGACCAATATATAACGGTCAACGTCAATAACGCTAGACGTTAAACCTGAACTCCACCACGTCGCCGTCTTGCATGACGTATTCCTTGCCCTCGATGCGGGCTTTCCCCTTGGACCGAGCCTCGGCGATCGATCCGGCGGCCATGAGGTCCTCGAAGGAGAAAATTTCGGCCTTGATAAAGCCCTTCTGAAAGTCGGTGTGAATGACACCGGCGGCCTGCGGCGCGGTCCAACCCTTGTGGATGGTCCAGGCGCGGCACTCTTTCGGACCGGCCGTGAGGTAGGTCTGCAGGCCGAGGGTGTCGAAGCCGATCCGGGCGAGCTGGTCGAGGCCACTCTCGGACTGGCCGGTTGAGGCCAGCATCTCGGCGGCGTCTTCGGCATCGAGTTCGCTCAGTTCGCTCTCGAGTTTGGCGTCGAGGAACACGGCGTTCGCCGGGGCGACGAGCGCGGCGAGGGTGTCGAGCTTGGCCTGGTCCTGCAGCACCTCCTCGTCAACATTAAAGACGTAGATGAACGGCTTGGCGGTCAGCAGACCGAGTTCGCTGATCGGATCAATGTCGAGCGTCGACGACGACAGCGGCTGGCCGGCATCCAGAATGGCCTGCGCCTTGAGCGCGGTCTCAAGAACGAGCGGCGCCATCTTGCGGCCCTTGACCTCTTTCTCGAAGCGCAGCACGGCCTTCTCGAGGGTCTGCAGGTCGGCGAGAATCAGCTCGGTGTTGATTGTTTCCATGTCGCCGGCCGGGTTGACCTTGCCGTCGACGTGCACGACGTCAGGGTCGGCGAATCCCCGAATGACCTGAGCGATGGCATCCGCTTCTCGAATATTGGCCAGGAACTTGTTGCCCAGCCCCTCCCCCTCACTGGCGCCGCGCACGATGCCGGCGATGTCGACGAACGACACCGGTGCCGGCAGTAGCGCCTTGCTGCCATAAATGGTGGCGAGGTCGGCCAGGCGCGAATCGGGAAGGTTCACGATTCCAACGTTGGGCTCGATCGTTGCGAACGGGTAGTTCGCTGCGAGCACGTTGTTCTTGGTCAGGGCGTTGAAGAGGGTGGACTTTCCCACGTTGGGGAGTCCGACGATTGCAATTGTAAGAGCCACGAGAGATTATTCTACCGGCCGCGTCGCCGTCGGCTCTGTCGGTGGCCCATGAGAGCATAAAGCGTGCTGAATTTCACCGCGATCGATTTCGAAACCGCCAACTCCTCGGGCGCTTCGGCGTGCTCCGTCGGCATGGTGAAAGTGCGTGACGGCGTGGTCGTCGACACGGCCTATTGGCTCATTGCGCCCCCGCCTGGTCACGACACGTTTTCCGAGTGGAACACCCGTATTCACGGCATTACCGCAGCGGATGTCGTGGGTGCCGCCAGCTGGTCCGAGCAGCTTCCGCGGTTGGTCGCCTTCGCCGACGGTGACCATCTCGTGGCGCACAATGCCGGCTTCGACCTCGGTGTGATTAAAACGGCGTCGCTCGTGACCGATCAGCCGGTGCCCGATTTTCATTACGTCTGCAGCCTGCAGGTGGCTCGCCGAACCTATCATCTCGAGTCGTATCGGTTGCCGATCGCGGCCATGGCGGCGGGCTTCGAGGACTTCTCGCACCACAATGCCCTGGCCGACGCCGAGGCGTGCGCGGCCATCATGATTCATGCGGCCAAGCGCCACGAGGTCGACACACTCGAGCGGCTGGCTCACGTGACGCGGGTCAAGGTCGGAGTGATCGGGCCGGTCGCCACCAAAGAACATGCCTCAACGCACGGTCCGATGGCGCTCAATTAGGCAGATTCACACCAGAGCACTCTTCCGCAAAGCGAATCTACGCCAGCAATTCGCCTGATCCGAGTGTCATTCCGACGATGTCGGTGGGCGCTGACAGACTTAAGGCATGGATCCACTGCTGAGTTTGATTGTCGGTCTCGTCATCGGTGCCGCACTGGGGGCGCTGCTGGCCACTGTGCTGCTGCAACGCCGTCGCGCGGAAGGCGCCAGCAACCCGGGTGATAATTCCGTCGTGCTCGAGGCCCGACACCAGATGGCCCTCGCCGAGGCACGGGCGAGTGAGGCGACAGTGCGGGCAGCCTTGCAGAGTGAGCTGTCCGCCGCACTCGCCACCGTCGATGGACTCAACGCGCAAATCGATCATGACCGGGCCACGGCACGTGAAGTCGTTGATCGGCAGCGTTCCGACCAGCAGCTACAGTCCGAACGGGAGAAGCGGGAGCACCTCGTGTTGGAGGCCCTCAGCCCGGTGCGGGAGACCCTGCGCACCATGCAGGAGAAGGTCACCGAACTAGAGTCCCAGCGCAGCGAACAGTACGGTTCTCTCGCTGAGCAGCTCAAGCAGGCCCAGATCTCCGACCAGCAGCTGCGGGTGACCACCGAATCACTCGCCAGCGCGCTGCGTTCCAACAGCACGCGCGGGGTGTGGGGTGAAACCCAGCTGCGGCGCGTGGTCGAAGCGGCCGGCCTGGCCCAATACGTGGACTTCAACACCCAAACCAATATCACGACGGATGCCGGGCTCGGCCGGCCGGACATGGTGGTGCGCCTGCCCGGCAACAAATCGATCGCGATCGACGCGAAGGTTCCGCTTGAGCACTACATCGAGGCCAGCACGATTCCCTACACGGCCACCGGCGAGGAGGGCGCACGTCGCAAAACGCTCATCGACAAGCACGTGAAGGCGGTACGCGCCCACATCGATGCCCTCGCCAAAAAGACCTACTGGGAAGGCTTCGATGCCAGCCCGGAGTTCGTGATCGCCTTCATACCGAGCGAGTCCCTGCTGTCGGCAGCGCTCGAAGCTGATCCGTCGATTCTGGACTACTCGTTCAGCAAGCGGGTGGCTCTGGCGTCGCCGGTGAACCTCTGGGCGGTGCTCAAGACGGTCGCCTTCACCTGGCAGCAGCAGGCGGTGACCGATGAAGCGCAAAAGCTTTTCGATCTCGGCAACGCTCTGTACCAAAGGCTCGGTGCGTTGTCCGGCCACGCCGAGTCGCTGCGCAAAGCGCTGGAACGAACCGTGGACAGCTACAACAAGTTCGCCAATTCACTCGAGTCTCGAGTGCTTGTGACCGCTCGGCAGTTTCCGGGGATCGACCAGACCAAGATCGGACTGCTGACCGAACCGGCCATCATCCACGATTCACCACGCAAACTGACCGCGCCCGAGTTCGAAGCTCGGGCAGCCGCTCCTGATCCAGAATCGCCGAATCCGGAAACGCCCGGCGCTTCAGACCTCGAAGCCGCTGAGCTGGATGCCGTCGATCGGGAGCTGACCGACCTTGAAGAAACCGCCGCCGACGTGCGGGTGTGACCAGCACCCTGCACGTCGAACAAAAAACTGCACGCCCCGAGTCTGGTCAATCAGACTCGGGGCGTGCAGTTTGCCTGAGCAACCAGCAGCTAGCAACTAGCAACTAGCAACTAGCAACTAGCAACCGATTGGACCGGTTACAGCCACTTCTCGGCGAGGTGCTCCGCAATGACACGACGAGCCGTGCCCGAACGTGAACGCAACACGATGCTCTCGGTGCGAATCATCGGGCCCTTACGACGCACGCCGTCGACGAGCCCGCCATCGGTGACACCGGTGGCCACGAAGAACGTGTTGTCGCCGCTGACCATGTCGTCAATCTCGAGCAGCTTGTCAATGTCGAGCCCGGCCGCGACGCCCCGGGCGCGTTCGGCGTCGTCCTTCGGGGCGAGACGACCCTGCATGTAGCCGCCGAGCGCCTTAAGGGCGCAGGCCGTGGTGATACCTTCCGGGCTTCCGCCGATACCGACGCACATGTCAATACGAGTCTCGTAGCGCGCCGCGTTGATGCCGCCGGCAACGTCGCCATCGAGCATGAGTCGGGTTCCGGCACCGGCACTGCGAATCGCATCGATCAGGCCGGCATGGCGGGGGCGGTCGAGTACGGCGATGGTCATTTCACCGATCGGCTTCTTCATGGCCTGGGCCAGATCACGAATGTTGTCGGCAATCGACTGGTCGAGGCTGACGACGCCGCGCCCGGCTGCGCCGGTGACGATCTTGTCCATGTAGAAAATCGACGAAGCGTCGAGCATGGTGCCGCGGTCCGAAACCGCGATCACGGAGACGGCGTTCTGGCGGCCGGCGGCCGTGAGGCTCGTGCCGTCAATGGGGTCAACGGCGATGTCGCAGGCGGGGCCGCGGCCGTTGCCGACATGCTCGCCGTTGAAGAGCATCGGGGCTTCGTCTTTTTCGCCCTCACCGATGACGATGAGGCCATCGAAGTTGACGGTGCCGAGGAAGGCGCGCATCGCGTCGACGGCGGCCTTGTCAGCGGCGTTCTTGTCGCCGCGGCCGATGAAGGGCACGGCGCGGATAGCGGCGGCCTCGGTGGCACGCACGAGTTCCATGGCGAGGTTGCGGTCGGGGTGTTGAAAGAGGGTGGCGGTCTCTGTGCTGTTCACGAAAGGTCCTCCCGGACGTTAGTTCGACTTCGATAACGACGGATGCGCGGCGGATCGCGCGGATTGTCCGCCCGAGTCACCTTATCGCGACAGACCACACCGAGGCGGGCGTGGCTAGACTCATGTCAAACCCCCGCACACTTTCGAGGAGAAGCAATGCCTATCGCAACCCCCGACCAGTACGCCGCCATGCTCGATAAAGCCAAGACCAGCGGGTTCGCCTACCCGGCGTTCAACGTGTCGTCATCGCAGAGCATCAACGCCGTTCTCCAGGGCCTCACCGAGGCCGGATCCGACGGCATCATTCAGGTCACCACCGGAGGCGCCGACTACTTCGCCGGCCACACCGTGAAGAACCGTGCCTCCGGCGCGCTCGCCTTCGCCCGCTTCGCCCACTCGGTCGCCGACAACTACCCGATCACCGTGGCGCTGCACACCGACCACTGCCCCGAAGGCGCCCTCGGCGACTTCGTCATTCCGCTCATCGAAGCCTCGGAGTCGGCGGTTGCCGATGGTGGGAACCCCATTTTCCAGTCGCACATGTGGGACGGTTCGGCCATCGCGCTCGACAAGAACCTGCAAATCGCCACTGACATCCTCAAGCGCACCCGCGCGATCAACGCCATTCTCGAAGTTGAGATCGGCGCCGTCGGCGGCGAAGAAGACGGCGTTCAGGCCGATGTGAACGAGAACCTGTACACGACCCTCGACGACGCGATCAAAATGGTCGAAGCTCTCGGCCTCGGCGAGCAGGGCCGCTATATGGCCGCTCTGACCTTTGGCAACGTGCACGGCGTGTACAAGCCCGGCAACGTGAAGCTGCGCCCGGAACTCCTCAAGGAGATCCAGACCGGCCTCTCCGCCAAGTTCGGGCTCGCCGCCCTCCCTCTCGACCTCGTCTTTCACGGCGGTTCCGGCTCAACCGATGCCGAAATCGCCGAGGCCGTCGCCAACGGCGTCGTCAAGATGAACATCGACACCGACACCCAGTACGCCTTCACCCGCTCCATCGCCGACTACATGTTGAAGAACTACGACAGCGTGATCAAGGTCGACGGCGAAGTCGGCAACAAGAAGATTTACGACCCGCGCGCGTGGGGCAAGGTGGCCGAGTCAGCCATGGCCGCCCGCGTCGTTGATTCCACCCGTCAGCTCGGCTCCGCCGGGCACTCAAACAGTTAGAGCAATGTCAGAGAACCCGGACTCCGTTCCTTCCCCCGCAAAAGACCCACGTCCCCGCCCGCAGTACGGCGAACTCGCCCCTGAGGGCTGGACGTGGCAACCTCCGCGGGAAGACGACCGGGTTGACCCCGCTCCCGCCCCCGCCGTAGGGGCGGGAGCTGGTGCGCCACCGCACGCCGGCAACCATCCCGTTGCGGAACCGCCGCTGCCGTCTGGTCGACGCCCCGTGCCCGGTTGGGACCGGCCGCTGACCATCGGACTACTCACGTTCGGACTCATCGCCACCCTGTATGGAGCGTTTTCGCTCGGCGCCCTACCCGACGCAATGCAGGTCTTGTACACCCAGCAGGACCTCGGCACCTACACCCCCGCAGCCGGCATCGGTTTACTGACGTCGGTCGGCGCTATCGCCGTGGTGTTCATCTGGCTGGTCGCCGCCGCCGTGTCGGTGCGTCTGCTGCTGCGGCGCCGCCGGGCGTTCTACGTATCGCTGATCGGTGGTGCGGTGTCAACGGTAACGATGTTCGCTTTCATGCTCGCCGCGATGCTCAACGACCCGACCCTAATCGAGTTCCTCAGCCGTCAGTAGCCCCGTCTACTCGGCTGCGGCGGCACGTCCACCGAAGGCACGGGCATCCGTTTCGCCCGAGAGGTCTTTGCGCAGTTCCTTGGGCAGCGAGAAAATCAGGTCTTCTTCAGCGGTCTTGATCTGCTGCACGTCGGTATACCCGGCGTCGGAGAGGGCCTCGAGGAGTTCGTCGACGAGTTCTTCGGGAACGGATGCTCCGCTGGTCACCCCGACGGTCGCCGCGTTGTCGAGCCACTCCTGTTTGACCTCGCTCGCGAAGTCGACGCGATACGCCGCTTTCGCGCCGTATTCCAGAGCGACCTCGACCAGACGCACCGAGTTGGACGAGTTGGCGGAACCGACCACGATCACCAGATCAGACTCACGAGCCACCTTTTTGATGGCGACCTGGCGATTCTGGGTGGCGTAACAAATGTCATCGCTCGGCGGATCCTGCAGGTTGGGAAAGCGAGCCCGCAGCCGGCGAACGGTCTCCATGGTTTCGTCAACGCTGAGCGTGGTCTGCGACAGCCAGACCACCCGGTCGGGGTCGGGCACCACAACGGTGTCGGCTTCCTCGGGGCTGCCGACGAGGGTGGTGTGTTCGGGAGCCTCACCGGCGGTGCCCTCGACCTCTTCGTGGCCTTCGTGACCGATCAGCAGAATCTGAAAATCGTCGCGCGCGAAGCGCACGGCCTCACGGTGCACCTTGGTGACGAGCGGGCAGGTGGCGTCGATGGCCTGCAGGCCGCGCTCTGCGGCGGCGTTGACGACGGCCGGCGAGACACCGTGGGCGCTGAACACGATGTGCGCGCCGTGCGGAACCTCATCGACCTCATCAACAAAGATGGCACCCAAATTCTCCAGCTCGGATACCACGTGGATGTTGTGCACGATCTGCTTGCGCACGTAAACCGGGGCGCCGTAGTGCTCCAGCGCCTTCTCGACAGCAATAACCGCGCGGTCGACCCCGGCGCAGTACCCACGCGGGGCGGCGAGCAGCACCCGCTTAGGTCCGACCACCGGGGTATCCTTAAGCCTGTTGCGGGCGCTGGGAATGCGCGGCATGCCCAAGCCGATAACGGGCTTCGCGCCCTGAGTGTGCGCGGTGTTCGTTTGCATGCTGGTGTTCACCGCCTCAGTCTACGCACGCACGACCGAAGAACTCTGGGAGGACCAGCCTGTGCCCCAAGCCAGCGCATCGCCGAGGAGAACGGCATGACGGACGCCCCGGCCACCGTCGAAACACCGTGGCCAGTCGCCTTACTCTCCAACAAGATTCGCGGGTATATCGAACGCCTCGGCATGGTTTGGGTTGAGGGTGAGATCACCCAATGGGGCGCGAGCGGCGGCAACGTCTACGGCAAGCTCAAGGACCTCTCCGAAGACGCCACCGTGAGTTTCACGATTTGGTCGTCGGTGCGCGCCAAGCTCACCGCTGATTTCAAGGCGGGAGACCGCGTCGTCGTTCTGGTCAAGCCCAATTTCTGGGTCAAGGGCGGCACCCTCACCATGCAGGCGTTCGAAATGCGCCACGTCGGTCTCGGCGATCTGCTCGAACGGTTGGAACGGCTGCGTAAACAGCTGGCAAGCGAGGGTCTGTTCGATGCCTCCCGCAAGAAGCGCCTGCCGTTTCTGCCGCACTGCATCGGCCTCGTCACCGGAAAAGATTCCGACGCCGAAAAGGATGTCCTCCGCAATGCCCAGCTGCGCTGGCCGGCCGTCAACTTTCGCGTCGCCCACGCCGCCGTGCAGGGTGATCGTGCCGTCGCTGAGGTGACAAGCGCCATCCAACGGCTCGATGCCGACCCAGAGGTCGATGTGATCATCGTGGCTCGTGGCGGTGGCGACTTTCAGAACCTGCTCACGTTCAGCGACGAGCGCCTGGTGCGCGCCGCGGCCGCCTGCGTCACCCCGCTGGTCAGTGCGATCGGGCATGAGGCTGACCGTCCGCTGCTCGACGATGTGGCCGATCTCCGGGCGTCTACCCCGACCGATGCCGCCAAGCGCGTCGTTCCCGACGTCAGCGACGAACTGAACCGGGTGCAGCAGGCCCGGGCCCGCCTGAGCAGCCGGCTCACCGGCATCCTCTCGTCGGAAATCGATCGAATCTCGCAGCTGCGCAGCCGTCCGGTGCTCGTCGACCCGCGCTGGATCATCGATTCCCGCAGCGAAGACCTCACCCGCTACGTCGCCCGCGGCGTTGAACTCACCGGGCGCATTCTCGAGCGGACCGGTGCCAATGTGGTGGAGCTGCGCTCCCAGCTGCGCGCCCTGTCACCGCAGGGCACCCTCGACCGTGGCTATGCCATCGCCCAACTGCCCGATGGCCAGGTGCTGCGCAGCGCCGACGATGCCCCGGACGGAACCGCACTGCTGCTCACCCTGGCCGGCGGAACGGTGCCCGTCACCGCAAACGTTGCCGTGCCCGCCACCGTGTCGAAATAATTAGAATGGAAGCCATGACCTCGCCTGCCCCCGCTATCAGTGAACTCAGCTACGAACAGGCTCGCGATGAACTCATTCGAGTCGTGAACGAGCTCGAGCAGGGTTCGAGCACCCTGGAGCAGTCCCTCGCGCTCTGGGAACGCGGCGAAGCGCTCGCTCGACGGTGCGAAGAATGGCTGATCGGTGCCAAGGCCCGACTCGATGCCGCACGCCTGGCCGCGACTGCGCCCGCTGCGGCCGACACCGGCGGCGACCCTGCCGACGGTATGCCCAGCAGATGAGCCGCGCCGTCAAGCCGCCGCGCGTCGTCGCCGAGCTCGGCCGGCCGGAGACCGCGCAGGAGACCGCCGATCGTCTGGCCGAGAACTCGCGCAAGTATCGGTCGCGCAAGACCGTCAACAACCTCGTGCTCTCGCTTCTGGTCACCGTTGCCGCCGTGCTCGTGCTCGTGCTTCTGGTGCCGCGCAACGACAACCCGATCAATCGCGACGTCGATTACGCCACCATTGCGTCCCAGCTGCAGCCGGTCGTCAAGCATGCCCTCGCCAGTCCCGAATTGCCCGATGGTTGGAGCGCCAACGACGCTGAGTGGCGGGCCGGCACCAACGGCCAGGTCCCGTCGTGGTACATCGGGCTGATCACGCCCGAGAACCAGTACATCGGCTTCAGCCAGGCCTTCGATGCCAATCCCACCTGGCTCGCGCAGAAACTACCCGACTCGCCCGTGGTCGACACCGTGACCATTGATGGCGTGATCTGGGACGTGTACCGTAACAGCGCGCAGCCCGCCGACCGGGGCAATTTTGACTACGCCCTCGTCACAACCGCCGGTGCCAGTACGTATGTGCTCATCGGCACGGCACCGACCGGAGACTTCGAAACTCTCGCCATCGCCCTGACCGCCAACGTAGCGGAGAATGCAGCAGAATGAACCGGACAACAACGCCTAATCCAACTCCAGCCGAGGCTTGGAACGAAATGCGCGAGGGAAATGTGCGCTTCGTCGCCGGCACCCCCCGGCACCGGCAGGACGTCGACCGGCGGGCCGAACTCGTCGGCCAACAGACTCCGCACGCCGCACTGTTCGGCTGCAGCGACTCCCGGCTCGCGGCCGAGATCATTTTCGATCAGGGCCTTGGCGATCTGTTCGTCGTGCGCAACGCCGGCCAGATCATTTCGGAGTCCGTGCTCGGCTCGCTCGAATACGCGGTCGCCGTATTGCACGTGCCGCTGATTCTCGTCCTCGGCCATGACGAGTGCGGCGCGGTGCGTGCTGCCATCGATTCTCAAACAGTGGATGCCCCGGCCCTGCCAGCGCACATCGCGCACGTTATCGAGAAGATCGTGCCGGCGGTGCGTCTGGTCAGCGGGGTGGAAGCATCCACTTTCGTGGACTCGACGCAGGTCGATGCCGGTCTGGTCGGGCGTGAACACCTCAAACACACGATCACAGAGCTGCTCGAGCAGTCCGAGGTGATCACCGCCGCCGTCGCAGAAGGTACATTGGCTATCGTCGGTGCGAACTACGTTCTGCGCGAAGGACACGCCGATCCTCACATCCAGGTGGGCATTCTTTAGGCCTTCCGCGCACCCGTTGCGCACAGTACGACTCTCATACAGCACCGAAAGGGAATGCACATAGTGGTGGACACCTCCGCAAACGCCGGCTACCGGATCGAACACGACACGATGGGTGAGGTCCGTGTTCCAACGGACGCACTCTACGGTGCCCAGACGCAGCGAGCAGTGGAGAACTTCCCGATCTCGGGCTCCACCCTCGAATCCGCGCAGATCGCGGCGCTGGCCCGCATCAAGAAGTCGGCAGCACTCGCCAACGCCCAGCTCGGCGTGCTCGATGCTGACATCGCTGACGCGATCGCCGCGGCCGCCGACGAGGTCATCACCGGCCAGTACGACACCGAATTTCCGATTGACGTCTACCAGACGGGCAGCGGAACCTCCTCGAATATGAACATGAACGAAGTCATCGCGACCCTCGCGACCCGTTCCCTCGGCCGTGCGGTGCACCCGAACGACCACGTCAACGCGAGCCAGTCCTCCAACGACGTGTTCCCCACCTCCGTTCACATCGCCGTCACGAGCGCCCTGATCGACGAGCTGATCCCCTCGCTCGACCACCTCGCCGTGTCGTTGGAGGCCAAGGCCGAACTGTGGAAAGAGGCCGTCAAGGCCGGTCGCACCCACCTGATGGATGCCACCCCGGTGACCCTGGGCCAGGAGTTCGGTGGCTATGCCCGCCAGATGCGCCTCGGTATCGAGCGCATCCGCACGGCACTCCCCCGCATCGCCGAGGTTCCGCTCGGCGGCACCGCGGTCGGCACCGGCATCAACACCCCGTATGGTTTTCCGCAACTCGTCATTGAACTTCTTGTGGCCGAAACCGAACTGCCGATCACCGAAGCACGCGACCACTTCGAAGCCCAGGCCAACCGCGACGGCCTCGTCGACGCCTCAGGCGCCCTGCGAACCATCGCCGTTTCGCTGACCAAGATCAGCAACGACCTGCGCTGGATGGGTTCCGGCCCCAACACCGGCTTCGGCGAAATTAACATTCCCGACCTGCAGCCCGGTTCCTCGATTATGCCCGGCAAGGTCAACCCGGTTATTCCGGAGGCCGTGCTCATGGTCTGCTCACGTGTCATCGGCAACGATGCCACGATCGCGTGGTCCGGCGCTTCGGGCTCGTTCGAGCTCAACGTCGGCATCCCGGTCATGGGAACCGCCCTGCTCGAGTCGATCCGTCTGCTGACCAACGCGACCCGCGTACTCGCCGACAAGACCGTTGACGGCCTCGTTGCCAACCTCGAGCACGCTCGTGCCCTGGCGGAGAAGTCGCCTTCCATCGTCACCCCGCTCAACCGCGTCATCGGCTACGAAGCGGCCGCCAAGGTGGCCAAGAAGGCCGTCGCTGAGGGACTCACCGTGCGTGAGGCCGTCATTGCACTCGGCCACGTCGAGCGCGGCGACCTCACGCTCGCCGAGCTCGACACCGCGCTCGACGTGCTGAGCATGACCCGCCCGCCGCAAAAGAAGTAACCCGCGCCGCACAACTGTCGAGTGTTGTCGTTGCGCCCCTTGAGGCCAACGCCAACACTCGACGTCCTTAATGTGTTGACGTCCCGGCAGTACCGCCCAAGCATTCGGGCGCACGCTGGCACGTGAGCCCAGGTTACGCAGAGTCCAGAGCGTCACGTCATCTGTCCTCGACGCGGGACCTGCGCCCGTGCGCGCACTGCGGTGGGCAGGGTCGAAACTCGCCGCGCGGGACTTGCGCCAGTGCGCAGGTGGTACGGTCTGGCCAGAAGTCCAGCGTCACGCGCCGCGCCGGATTTGCGCCCCTGCGCGCGAGGTGCGCCTCCCGCGCACTGGCGCAGATCCCGCGCCTCGTGAAGGTGGGGGATGCAGGGCAACATGCACCCACAAAGGCACCCGGTCGATAATGTTGGGCTCGACCAACGGGGGCAGGACGAGATCAGAAACTGCCGGTGCACATGACCCGAGCTGAGGAACGAATGCGCTGCCGTTCGGGGGTCGCCGACTGCGACGACCCGATCCCGACCGACGACCCGATCGACGACGCGATCACAGCCATCCGCTCCCCGATGCCCCTACATCACCTCGTTCCCTTCCAACATCTCCGTCACCAGCGCCGCGATCGCGCTGCGCTCCGACCGGGTCAGGGTCATGTGTGCGAACAACGGATGCCCCTTCAGCGTTTCAATGACGCTGGCCACACCGTCGAAGCGGCCGACGCGCAGGTTGTCGCGTTGGGCGACATCGTGGGTGAGCACCACCCGCGAGTTCTGACCGATGCGGCTGAGCACCGTCAGCAGCACGTTGCGTTCGAGCGACTGCGCCTCGTCGACGATCACGAAGGCATCGTGCAGGGACCGACCGCGAATATGGGTGAGCGGCAGCACCTCGAGGATGCCGCGCTCCATCACCTCCTCGACCACGTTTTCCGACACGATCGCACCGAGGGTGTCGAAGACCGCCTGCGCCCACGGCCCCATCTTCTCGCCCTGGTCACCGGGCAGAAAGCCGAGGTCCTGGCCGCCGACCGCGTACAGCGGGCGAAAGACCATGATCTTGCGGTACTGCTGGCGTTCCAGCACCGCCTCCAGGCCCGCACAGAGGGCCAGCGCCGACTTGCCGGTTCCGGCCCGTCCGCCGAGTGACAGGATGCCGATCTCCGGATCAAGCAGCAGGTCGATCGCCAGCCTCTGCTCGGCTGACCGGCCGTGGAGTCCGAAGACGTCACGATCGCCGCGCACGAGCTTGAGGGTGCCTCGGCTGGTTACCCGGCCGAGTGCTGATCCGCGGTCGGAGTGAATGACCAGGCCCGTGTTGATGGGCATGTCCTGCACCGTGCGGGAATCGAGCGTCTCTTTGTCGTAGAGCACGCTCATCTGCTCGGCGCTGAGGGTGATCTCGTCCATTCCGGTCCAACCCGAATCGACGGCGAGTTCGTGCCGGTATTCATCGGCAGCCAGGCCGAGGGACGCGGCCTTCACCCGCAGGGGCAGGTCTTTGGAGACGACCGTCACGGTCATTCCGTCGTTGGCCAGGTTGAGGGCCACGGCGAGAATGCGCGAGTCGTTGTCGCCCAGCTGAAGCCCGGACGGCAACACCGACATGTTGGAGTGGTTGAGTTCCACCCGCAAGCTGCCGCCCTCGCCGACCGGAATCGGAAAGTCGAGGCGCTCATGCTTGAGCCTCAGTTCGTCGAGGTTGCGCAGCGCCTGTCGGGCGAAATAACCGATCTCCGGGTCGTTGCGCTTGGACTCGAGCTCGCTGATCACCACCACGGGCAACACAACGGCGTGCTCGGCAAAGCTGAAAATCGCTTTCGGATCTGACAAAAGTACCGAGGTGTCCAACACAAAGGTGCGCTCGGTTTGCGAAGCGGATGTCTCCACCCGATCAGTCGCGTTGGCGTCGGTTCGATTAGCGTTCACAACCACTCCCACCCTGCGTCGTGAGACGCGGATCACGTTGGCGAGCTGGCCATCAAGCATTCTCGAGCCGTACTTATATGGCCGTCTCGATCAGGTGCCGTACCTGATGCAAGTGACGCTACGACGTACGGGCGCAAAAAGGAACCCGACACGCCCACGGAATTCTGACGTTCATCTGGCGTTGGGGCAGACGTCGAGTTCACCGTCACCGGTGCTGAGGCCTTCGTCTCGTACCTGTCCTGGCACAAGTCGTGGCTGGTAGTGCCTAGTACGTCGCGGCGAGCGTGTAGGCGGTCAGAGCGCCTCTCAGCATGGTCACCGTGTCGGGATCGAGGGCCGCGTGCACGCACAGACGCACGGTGGTGCCGCGGGTGGTCGCGGTGATGCCGTGGTTGTGCAGACTCGCCACGAGAGTGGTCAGCAGCTCCGCTGGCGGCTCGAGCACCACGATGCCTGCCCGCTCGCCGGCATCTCGCGGCGAGACAACGTCAATGACGAATTCATCGACGAGTTCAAGGATGCGCGAAACGTTGTCGTTCATGGCGGCCTGGATGACGTCAACGCCGACATCGGCGGTCTGCTCCAGAGCTGCAGCGAACCGAGCCTGGGCGATGCTGTCGCCGTTGGTCATGCGAAAGGCCCGGGCACCGTGGCTCGGCGCGGTGACCTCATCCCACGGGTCGTCGGTGTCGGTGCCGACGTGGCCGGAATACACCGGCACGAGGCGTTCCAGCGCCCGCTCACTCAGGGCGACAAAACCGGTGCCCCAGCCGGCTCTGGTCCATTTCTGGCCGCCCGAGGCCACGACATCCGCGGCCTCGTACGCGGCGTCGACCACGCCGAAGCCCTGGATCGCGTCGACGATGAGCAGTCGATCGCCGATCACTTGACGGATGCCGTCAAGATCGGTGCGATACCCCGTGCGGGAATCGACCAGGCTGACCGCAACGGCCGCGACGGCCGGGGTGATCTGATCACGGATCTGGCCGGGGGTGACGCGGCCGTGATCGGTCTCCAACCAGAGCGGGGTGACCACGTGCAGGGCCTCGGCAGCACGCACCACGGCAAACGGAATGCTCGGAAATTCCCCGGCCGACAGCAGCACGGTGCCGGTCAGGCCGAACATGGCCTGCATCAGACCGGAACTGGTATTGGGCTGCAGCACGATCTGATCGGGCAGGAAACCGGTGAGCTCGGACACTGCGGTTCGAGCTCGCAGGTCTTGTTCGACGAGGTGGTCCAGGCTGCCGTACCGGGCTCGGGAGAGCACCTCGGTCTGGCCAAGAGTCTCCGCCACGACGACCTCGGAGAGTGGGCCGACCCGACCGAAATCGAGGTATCCGGGTTCGTCCCGAAAGCCGTCGGTGAAGCTCTGGAGCGAATTCATGCGCGGTCCAATCGATTGTCAATCACATACTGCCCCAGTTGGTCGCATCCCACCCGTTCTCGGCCCGTCCGGGCGCTTCCACGTACCGGTCAGCCGCCGAAACGCCGCTGGCGACGGGAAAAATCACGCAGAGCCCGCAGAAAATCGATCTGCCGCAGGTCAGGCCCGAGGGCCTCCACAAAGTAGAACTCGCTGTGCGCGCTCTGCCACAACATGAAATCGCTCAGCCGCTGCTCGCCCGAGGTACGAATGACCAGGTCGGGGTCGGGCTGACCGCCGGTATACAGGTGTTGTCCGATCAGTTCGGGCGTGAGCGTCTCCGCGAGGTCCTCCAGGCTGCCGCCGTGAGCGTGGTGGGAGGCCACGATGCTGCGCATCGCATCGGTGATCTCGGTGCGTCCGCCGTAGCCGACCGCGAGGTTCACGTGCAGTCCCGTACGGTCGCTCGTGCGGGCATCCGCTGCGTCGAGGGCTGCCACGAGAGGAAGGGGCAGCCCGGCCTTCGACCCCACCTGCTGCACCCGCCAATCGCGATAGTGAGAGAGCTCCTCGGCGAGATCGGCGATGATTTCGATCAGATCGGCGAGTTCTTCACTCGGGCGTTGCGTGAGGTTGTCTGCGGAGAGCAGATACAGGGTCACGACCGAGATTCCGAGGTCGTCACACCACTCCAGGAATTCGCGCATCTTGGCAGCGCCGGCCCGGTGCCCGTGTGCGGCGTTCTGAAAGCCGAGCTGCCGGGCCCAGCGCCGGTTGCCGTCGATGATCATGGCGACGTGTCGGGGAAGGTGTTCCGGCGTGAGCCCGCGCCGCAGTCGGCGCTGGTACAGCCTGTAGAGGAGGCCTTGCGCTGAGGGGACTTGGGGTTTCTGCACACAGTTACGCTAGTCCACTCCGACGAGCGTTCGGGGCAAGCTGGCCGTTCGCTGTCGTATCCTTGCACCATGGCCACCGAGCACGATATCCCTAATTTGCCATTGATCGAGGCCGCTGACGCCCATCCGGAGGATATAAAACCGACGTGGCGCGGTTGGATTCACGCCGGAACTTTTCCGGTGACCATCGTGGCCGGTATCGTACTGCTGGTACTGGCTGAGGGGCCGGCAGCAAAGATCAGCTCGGCCGTTTTCGTGCTCAGTTCGATGCTGCTCTTCGGTAATTCCGCGCTCTATCACCGCTTCAATTGGCAGCCGCGCACTCGAATCATGCTCAAACGCATCGACCACGCCAATATTTTTCTGCTGATCGCCGGATCGTACACACCGATCACCGTGCTCGCGTTGCCGCCGGAAAAAGCGACGCTGCTGCTCTGGCTGGTTTGGGGCGGAGCCGGACTCGGCATCCTCTTTCGGGTGTTCTGGATCCACGCCCCGCGCTGGTTGTATGTGCCGCTCTATTTACTGCTCGGCTACGGTGCGTTGCTGTTCATCGTGGATTTCTTTCACGCCAACGCCACGATGATGACCCTCATTCTGGTCGGCGGTCTCTGCTACACGGTCGGTGCAGTAATTTACGGCCTGAAGAAGCCCAACCCGATTCCGGGTGTGTTCGGCTTTCACGAGATCTTCCACACCCTCACGGTCGTGGCATTCCTGTGTCATTTCGTCGCGATCTTGCTGATCGCCACGCATCCGCTCTACCCGTAGCGGGCGAACCGCAACTATTCGGGCTTGGCGGACCGCTCGGTCGGCTGGTCCGGGTGCGTGCTTGTGGGATCAGCAGCATCCGTCGCCGCGTCGCGCTCGGCCATTTCGGCGGCCAGCCGGGCGGTGATCTCCGCGCGATAGGTGGTGCGGCGGATGCGACGCACCAGGTCGATGCCCAGCAGCAGGGTCGCCGCTCCTACCAGGAAGATGGCGATGAATCCGACGACTCCCGGCGAGACGGTATTCGGGTCGAACTCGGGCTCGGGCGTGGCGGCGAGCACAACGGTGATCAGCGGGATCATTCGTCGTCCTGGATTCCGGCGAAGAGATCGGATTCGGGCATTGCGGACTCTACTTTCGATTCGACGAGTTGAAAGTCTTCGTAGGGCCAGGCCTCGCGAACGAGGTCATTGGGCCAGAAGAAGAAGCTGCTCTCGGGTGACACCTGGCTGGCGTGCGCGCGGAGGGCGGCATCACGCGCCTCCAGAAACTCGCCTGCGGGCACGTGGGTGGTGGCCAGAGCCGGGTAGTTCTTCATCCATTCGCGCGCTTCACCGAGCGGTTCCAGCAACGGCGAGTCCGGCTCCTTCACGCTGAGCGCCAGATACATCGCGTCGATGCGCTCCAGGTTGAAGATGCGGTCGTAATACAGCTTGTCGATCTGCCAGGGAGCACCCGAATTGGGGTAGCGATCCGGGTCTGCGGCCGCGCGAAACGCTTCGAGGGAGACCTCGTGGCAGCGAATGTGGTCGGGGTGCGGGTAGCCGCCATTTTCGTCGTAGGTGATCATGACCTGGGGCCGAAACTCCCGCACGATCGTGACGAGCGGTTCGGTTGAATACTCCACCGGAATGTCAGCGAATGAGTTTGCCGGCACCGACTTGTCTTCGTTCATGCCGGAATCCTCAAAACCGAGCCAGCGGTGCTGCACTCCGAGGGCCTGCTGAGCACCCCGCATCTCCAGGCGGCGCAGGCCGGCGATGTCGCGTTCGGCCATGGCATTACCCGTGAGGGCCGGGTTCAGAATGCTGCCCCGCTCACCGCCGGTGCAGCTCACAACGAGCACCTCAGCGCCGAGGCTGCGGTAGTACGCGTACGTCGCCGCGCCCTTGCTCGATTCGTCGTCAGGGTGTGCATGCACAGCCAACAGTCGCAGCGTCACCATACTCCTCAGGAATGCCGGATAACCTTAGGCCAGATAACCTAGAGACCAGCCTAATCGCTCCATGGAAAGTGTGAAATCACCTGTGCCCGTAAATAGCACTCCCAGCGGAGTTCCGCGCAGCGTAGAACCGTTTCGCCTCGATGAATCTTCGTCGACAAAAGCGCCGGCGCCGATCGAGAGCCCCGTGATTGCCTCACGCTATGGGCGCACCCTCGACCATAAGCGCCGGGACCGTCGAATTCTGTGGGGTCTCGGCGGTATTTTTGTGTTGGTGATGGGTGCCTGGGTGCTGTGGACCGGGCTGGACGGGGCGTCCACGCAAATCGAGGCGCGCGACATTGGGCACACCATCATCGATGCGCACAGTGTGAGCGTCACGTTCGAGGTGTCGCTTCCGCCCAATCGCCCGGCGAGTTGCGCGGTGCAGGCCCTCAACGAGAGCTATTCTGTGGTCGGTTGGAAGATCATCGATCTGCCGCCGTCAACGCTCTACACCCGGTCATTTACCGAGCTTTTACGCACCACAGACTTGAGCAACACGGGTTTGATTTACCAGTGCTGGCTGACCTAAACTGACGTATTCGCCTCGACATTCGTCGGGGCGTCGACTATATCCGCGCGGCCTCAACCGGCCTTTCTGCGCCTGAGCGTAATAAAGGAGATGACTCGTGGCAACCGAAACAACGGTCACCTGGCTAACTCAGGAGGCCCATGACCGCCTCGCCGAGGAACTGGCAACACTGAGCAACTTCGGCCGCGGCGACATCGCGAAGAAGATCGAATCGGCCCGGGAAGAAGGCGACCTCAAAGAGAACGCCGGCTACCACGCGGCGAAAGAGGAGCAGGGCAAGATGGAGGCGCGCATTCGCACCCTCACCGCCCTGCTGCGCACCGCTGAGGTCGGTCACGCCCCCGAGAGCAACGGCGTCGTCGTTCCCGGCACCGTCATCACCGCCACGATCGCCGGCGACGAGAGCCGTTTTCTCATCGGCAGCCGCGAGATCGGCGCCAACAGTGACCTGGACGTGTTCAGCGAGCAGAGCCCGCTCGGTGCGGCGATCATCGGTCTCAAGGTGGGCGCGAAGACCAGCTACACCACACCGAACGGCAAGGAAATCACCGTGCAGATCTCCAACGTGGAGACTTTCACTGGAGCTTGACCTTTACGGAGTGCCTCCCGGCCGGCGGCTAGTACGAATTTGTCGTACTAGCCGCACTCTCGGGTGAGCCGCACTGTAGTGTAGGGCGGCGTATCGTCGCGCGCACTGCTTGGGCGGGTACGAGCCGCTTAGTCGATCTGCGGGTCGTAGCCGGCGGCGCGCAGGGTCTCGACGACGTGCTGACGGTGCTCCGGTCCCCGCGTTTCGACGCTGACGTCGAGTTCGACCTCGCTGAGCTGCAGGCCGACTCCGTGTCGGGTGTGCAGCACCTCAATGACGTTCGCTGTCGCCTCGGCGAGCAGTTCGGAGATGCGGGCCAATTGACCGGGACGGTCGGGCAACATGATGCGCAGTGTGAGGTAACGGCCCGACGCGGCCAGGCCGTGGCTGATCACGCGCTGCATGAGCAGGGGGTCGATATTGCCCCCCGACAAGATGGCCACGGTCGGCCCGGTCGGGGTGACCTTGCCGGCCAGAATGGCAGCAACGGCCACAGCGCCGGCTGGTTCCACCACGAGCTTGGCACGTTCGAGCAAGACCAGCAGAGCGCGGGCGGTGTCGTCTTCACTGACCGTGACGATTTCGTCGACGGCGTCACGCACGATCGCAAAGTTGAGCAGTCCCGGCTTGGCGACGGCGATGCCATCGGCGATGGTGGGCAGGATGCTGATCGTTACGGCCTCACCGGCCGCCAGGGAGGGCGGGTAGGCAGCCGCGTTCTCCGCCTGCACCCCGATGACCCTGATGTGACGGCCGTCCCGAGCGGCACGTTGTTTGAGTGCACTGGCCACGCCGGAGATCAATCCGCCGCCACCGATCGGCACGATGACGGTTTCGAGATCAGGAACCTGGTCGAGAATTTCCAGGCCCAGCGTTCCCTGCCCGGTCACAACATCGACGTGGTCAAACGGCGGGATGAGGATCGCACCGGTCTCGCGGGCGTACTCGGCTGCGGCCAGCAGGGGCTCGGTCACGCTGGTACCACGCAGAATAACCTCGGCGCCGTAGTCGCGCGTCGCGGACAGCTTGGGCAGCGCTACCCCGACCGGCATGAAGATGGTGGCTTTGATGCCCAGCTCGCGCGCGGCGAACGCTACACCCTGAGCGTGATTGCCGGCCGAGGCTGCGACGACACCGTGAGCTTTCTCCTCGTCGGTGAGCTTGGAGAGCCGGTTGTAGGCACCCCGAATCTTGTAGGAACCGGTGCGCTGCAGATTTTCACACTTGAGGTAGACCGGTGCCCCCAAAACTTCGGCGAGGTAGCGCGAGCTTTCCATCGGGGTCACATCAGCGACCTGGGCGACAACCGGACGCGCGGCCTCGAACTCAGCGAGGGTCGGTGCGACGAGGGTGGTCTCTGGCATGTCTTAGTTCTCCGTACTGTCGTGCTGGGCGCGAGGTGCGCTCGAATCTGTTGGTGGCGCGGTGGCGGCCGGCGTGGTGCTGGTCGGTGCGGAATCTGCGGGTCTGGCACCGGCTGCTGTGCCGCGCGCGAATCGGTTCCGCGCCGTGACACCCGTTCGCAGCCGCACTCGAGCGGTACGTTCCGGCGCACCGGCCGGCCGGTACCCCGGACGACTCTGCGGCACGGTCTGCCACAACACCGACCCGGTCTCCGGACCCGGCTTCATCGCGTCGCCCCGCCACGAGCCGCCCGAAATATAGCTGGTCATGGCGTTCACGACTGCAGCCACCGGAACGGCGAACAGCGCCCCCGGAATTCCCGCGAGCAGCGCTCCGGCCGCCACGACGAGCACAACGGCGAGCGGATGCACTTTAACGGCCGTTCCCATGATCAGCGGTTGCAGAACGTGCCCTTCAACCTGCTGCACGAGCAGGACAACCCCCAGCATGGCCAGGGCGATGGCCCAGTTGTTGAAGATCAGTGCGATCACGATCGCGACCGATCCGGTGGCGACGGCACCGACGATGGGAATGAACGAGCCGAGAAAGACCAGGATGCCAATCGGAATGGCCATCGGCACCCCGAGCAGGGCCGCTCCCACCCCGATGCCGACGGCATCGATCGAGGCCACCAGAATTTGCACCTTGACGAAATTACCCAGGGTCGTCCAGCCAGCAATCCCGGCACCATCCACGGCCGCACGCGCCCGCTTGGGGAAGAAACGCACGATCCAGGCCCAGATCGACTTTCCGTCAATCAGGATGAAGAGCAGGCTGAACAGGGCGAGCAGGAGCCCGGTCAGCAGATGCCCCACGGTCGTACCGACCGACAGCGCGCCGCTGATGAAGACGGCGCTATCGTTTTGGATCGCCGTCCAGCCCTGCTGCAGATAGTTCGTGATCTCGGTATCTGATAGTTGTAGCGGCGACGCCGCGAGCACCGTCTTGAGGCTGTCGAAGCTCGCCGTCAGTCGAGCGCTCAGCCCGACGGTGCCCTCGGCAATCTGTGTGGAGGCGAGTGTGACCAACCCGGCAACGAGCACCAGAGTGCCCACCATCGCCGTGGCCACGGCGAGTCCCTTCGGCCACCGATGCTTGACGAGAAAACCCACGAGGGGATTCAGCAAAGCGGAGACCAGTACCGCCACGAGCAGCGGAATGATGATGAGCCGCAATTGGATAATCAGAAAGATCAGCACTGCGATACCCGCAGCGATGACGATCAGTCGCCACGACCACGCTGCGGCTAAGCGGATGCCGGCCGGCAGGTTTTCGTCAACGCCGTTCGGTGCGGGCTCGAGCACCTCGACCGGGGTGACCAGCAGTTCGGACCGCGACCGCTCTGCGGCTTCACGCTCCTGCTCATCATTTCGTCGGCGGCGCAGACGTAGCAGGGCACGCTCGCCCGGATTGCCCGTAGATTCACTCACCCGCTCAGTCTAGGACTGCCATCATGCCGGTTTCAGTACCCCACTGGTGCTGCTCACCGGCTCGGTGGATACCGGGGCTCCGGAAAACTTGAGAAACACGCTTTCGCCCGTCACCGGATGCACACGCACGCCGTGTTGCAGAAATACCGTGCTGCCGTCGGCCAGACGCACCGTTGTGCGGCGAAGCGAGCCGAGAAAGCTGGACGCAATCACGGTCGCCGCCAGGCCCGCCTCGGCGAATTCAATGTCTTCCGGTCGGATCGAGACGTGCGCCGGTCCGTCTGGCGTTGCCGGATCGATCACGGGCAGAAGCGTTCCGTACACGTCAACCTGAGCGTTGCGAACGATTCCGCTGATGCGGTTGCTGAGCCCCACGAAGTCGGCGATAAACGGGGTAGCCGGCCGGGAATACAGTTCTTCCGGTGTGCCGACCTGTTCGATATTGCCCGCGCGCATAACCGCCACGCGGTCGGCAACGGCGAGAGCTTCATCCTGGTCGTGGGTGACGAACAGTGTGGTGATGCCCAGTTCGGTTTGAATGCGTCGAATCTCATCCCGCAGTTGCACGCGCACCTTGGCGTCGAGCGCGGAGAGTGGTTCATCGAGCAGGAGTACCCGCGGCTCGGTCACGAGTGCCCGAGCCAGCGCCACGCGCTGTTGCTGACCGCCAGACAACTGGTGTGCGAAGCGATCGAAATGGTCCTCGAGGCCAACCATGGCCAGAGCTGCGGCAGCCCGGCGACGCCGCTCGGCCGGTTTGATCTTGCGCATCCGCAGTCCGAATTCAACGTTTTCGCCCGCGCTGAGATGAGGAAAGAGCGAGTACGACTGAAACACCATGCCCATGTCGCGTTTACTCGTCGACAGGTCGGACACGTCGACACCGTCGATGGTGATGGTTCCGGCATCCGTTGATTCGAGGCCGGCCAGGACGCGCAACGCCGTGGTCTTTCCGCTGCCGCTCGGCCCGAGTAGAGCTACGAACTCGCCGGCGCGCAGGGTGAGGTCGAAACCGTTCAGGGCGCGCATTCCGGCGAATTCCTTTACCACGCCGGTGAATTCGACGACCGTACCCGGTCGGGTCTGGGTGGGCTGCTGCGAGATCATGCGGGGCCTTTCACGTTGGTGCGGGTGCGCGACGAGCCGGTGAGTGACGGGCGGGTGCGGGATAGGCGGGTGCGCGGGGCACCGAGTCGTCCGATGACCAGAAGCAGCACAAAGGCGAAGGCGAGGGCCAACAGCGACAGAATAACGGCCGTGTACGGATCGACCTTGCTGACCACGACAAGCGCAGTCTGCAGGTTGACCCGGTTGAGCAGGGACGCGATCGTGAATTCGCCCAGTACAACGGCCACGGCGATGAAAGCGCCGGCGAGGATGCCGCGGCGCAGGTTGGGCACCAAAATGCGCAGCAGCACACTCCCCCAGCCGGCCCCCAGAGTCCGTGCCGCCTCGGTGAGGGTTTTCACATCAACACCGTCGAGGTTGGACTGAATCGCCCGGTAGGCGAACGGCAGCACCGTGATGCCGTAGGCAAAGGCGAGGGTCCAGACACCGCTGCCGAGCAACCGAGCGACAATGGCGTAGACCGGTGCGAGCCCCACCACGAGCACGATGGCCGGGATGGTGATGGGGAGGATACAGATGAATTCCAGGGTGCGACGCAGCCGCGGAAAGCGGATGTGCACGAGCAGCATCGTGGGTACGAGCAGCAACAGCACAATAACGACGGTGCCGATGGCCAGAGCCACCGAGTTGCCCAATGCGATCAGCACCGGTCGGTAGACCCCGGTAAAGCCGCTTTGAAACAACGCGACCCAACGGTCGACGTTGTACCCGCCGACCAGCCCGGCGCGCAGCGTGAATTCGATCATGGCCACGATCGGTACGGCGAAGATCAGCCCGACCAGGCCGAGGATGACGGTGCGAACCGTGCGCGAGGGCGCGTGGGCGACGCCACCGGTCGTAAACCCGCCGCTCATCGCTGCCACCGCGCAGCCCGGGATTGAAGCGCCGAGTAAGCCACCATGACCACGGCCATCACCAAGATCATGCCGAGGGCGAGGGCACCGGCGAGGTTTTCCCGACCGAGCAACGTCTCGCTCGTCAAGGCCGCGCGAATCTGCAAAGGTACGATCTGCGATCCCTGGCTGACCAGCGCGGCTGCGGTGGCATAGGAGGAGAAGGCGTTGGCGAACAGCAGCAGCAGGCTGCCGATGAAGGAGGGAGCGAGCACCGGAAAGGCGATGCGCAGCCAGTAGCTCGCGGTGCTGCCGCCCAGGGTGGCGTTCGCTTCGGCCCATTGCGGTTTGAGGGCTTGCAGCGCCGGCATGAAGGTGATGATCATGAGGGGTACCTGAAAGTAGATGTAGGGCAGGATGAGCCCCGGCGTTGAGTACAGCCAGACGCCGTTCTCGAATATGTTGATGCCGAACGTGTCGCGCAGGTAGAGGGTCACCATGCCCTGAATGCCAATGGTCGCCACGAAGGCGAAAGCGAGCATGACCCCGCCGAACTGGGCCAGCACGCCGCTGAGGGAATCTATCGTGGTGCGCAGCGGCCCATCCGGGCGGGTTCCGAGCAGGGCGTAGCAGACGATAGCGCCCACGACAGCTCCGACCACGGCGGTCAGTGCCGACAGCCAGAAGGAGTTGAAAAAAGTGGTGAGCACGACGGGGTCGCCGAGTGCTGCAACGGTGGCCAGGGTCGGGGCCCCCGACTTGTCGAAAAAGCCCGTGCCGATGGCGATCAGGGTCGGCACAGCCAGAAACAACAGCACATAAACCGCGAAGGGCAGCAGCCCGAAGGCTGCTGCCCGACCACGGACGTTACTGGACAGCCGCAGCCCACTTTTCGCCGAGGAGGGTCGCTGCCGCCGTGCTCTGCGCTTCGGTCGGTACGACGGTTTCGCTGGGTACCGTGGGCAGCGCGTCGAAGAGCTTGGCGTCGATGGTGCCGGCAGCCGCCATGGCCTCGGCCCGCGCGGGGCGGGCTCCCCCGGCGAGCCACAAGTTCTGCGCTTCATCGCCGTACAGGAATTCCTGCCACAGCCGCGCTGCCGCCGGGTGCGGCGCATCCTTGTTAATGGCCTGGTTGTAATAGCCCGCGTAGCCGACTCCGGGGAAGACGACAACCTTCCAGTTGCGCTGGCCCTCAAGCTGAGTGCCGTACCCCACGTTGAGGTAGTCCCAGTCGAAGACCACCGGGGTCTCGCCGGAAGCGACGGTTGCTGTGGTGGGGTTGACCTTCAGAAAGTTGCCGGCCGCGTTCAGCTCGGAGAAGAAGTCGATGCCGGGCTGGAAATCATCAACCGTTCCACCGCTCTGCACGGTGGCCAGGCCAACGGCGGCAAAGGCCGCACCGGCCTGGGTCGGGTCACCGTTGATGGCGACCTTGCCCTTATAGTCGGCGCCGAGCAGATCCGTGAGTTCCTTGGGGGCCGGCACGGCGTCGGGGTCGTAACCCACGGAGAGGTATCCGCCGTAGTCGCCGACGTAGAGTCCAGAGGCTTCCTTCAGCGCGTCCGGGATGTCCGCCCAGGTCGCAACTTGGTACGGCGCGAAACGGTCGGTGCTGGACAGGGCGACGGCGAGCCCCAGGTCGAACACGTCCGGAGCCGTGTCCTGTCCCTTGAGGTTGTCCGCAGCCTGAATCTCTTCAGCGCTCGACCCATCGGGCGATGCCTCGTTGATCGTAATTTCCGGGTATTTCTGGGCGAACAGATCGAGAACGGCCCCGTAGTTGGCCCAGTCCCGCGGCAATGCGATGACGTTGAGGGATCCTTCCGCCTTCGCTGCCGCTTCAAGCCCCGCCAGATCGCCGAAGGCGTCCAGGCTCGTGGCGGTTGCCGCGTCGATGCCGGAGTCCGGCGTTTCGGCTGCGGTGGAGCATCCGCTGAGCGTCAGCGCGAGAGCGGCCGCGACGGCCAACGATACCGTCAGAGATTTTTTAATAGACAATTTTCCTCCATCGTGACCGGTGGTGAAACGTTTGAAGACTGTGGCAAACGTGTCGTATGAACAGGATAGGGGCAAGCGCCGGTCGCTCTAAGGTATGAAGGTAGCATGGCCACCAAACGGAACTGCGGTTAACGACAGGTGAACGTTCGCGCAACTAAAGTGAGACGAATGGCCACCCCCGTATCCCCTGTCTCTCCGCAGCTGGCGCGGCGAATCGCCCTGGCCGCTCAGGGCTTCGGCGCCCGACCCGCGCCCACATCGACGGTCGGTATCCGCCAGCTGAGCAATTTGGTGAACCGACTCGAATTGCTGCAGATCGACTCGGTCAACGTCTTCGAGCGCAGCCACTACATGCCCGCTTTCAGTCGGCTCGGACCCTACGACAAGACCCAACTCGACCGCCTCACCACCGGACGTGAAGCTCGATTCACCGAGTATTGGGCGCACGAGGCTTCCTTCCTGCCCGTCGACACCTGGCCGCTGTTTCGCTGGCGCATGCAGCATTTTCGTGACCGTTCGGCGCGCACACCGGATGACTGGTCGCACGCCAACCGCCCGATGCTGAACTGGCTTCTGGCCGAACTCGCCGCCAACGGGCCGATGCGCGCGAGCGCGATTGAACACGACGCCAACAAGCGCAGCGGCCCCTGGTGGGGTTGGTCCGAGGTGAAAACCGGGCTCGAAGTGCTCTTTCGCTGGGGTGACGTGGTCAGCGCTGGACGCATCCGCTTTGAACGGGTCTACGCCCTGCCGGACCAGGTCTTCGCCACCGCTGTGCTCGATCGCACCGTTTCGTCAGCGGATGCGCACCGCGAGCTGGTCAGCCGATCCGCACGCGCCCACGGCATCGGCACGGTGAAGGATTTCGCCGACTACTTTCGCCTGAAATCAGCGCCGACCGCGGTGGCTGTGCGAGAGCTCGCCGAGGCCGGGGAGCTCCTTGCGGTTGAGGTGCCCGGTTGGGGCCCCCGCGGCGCTGCGGGCGCAGCCTGGCTGCACCGGGACGCCCGGCTGCCCCGCGCCATATCCGCGCAGGCGATTCTGTCTCCGTTTGATCCGGTGGTGTGGGAACGCGCCCGCGCCCTGCGCCTGTTCGACTTTCACTATCGCATCGAGATCTACACGCCGGAGCCGAAGCGAGTGTTCGGGTATTATTCGCTGCCCATTCTGCTCGGCGACACGATCGTCGGTCGGGTCGAC
Organism: Cryobacterium sp. PH29-G1; assembly: GCF_030063365.1. Taxonomy (GTDB): domain Bacteria; phylum Actinomycetota; class Actinomycetes; order Actinomycetales; family Microbacteriaceae; genus Cryobacterium. Next base: position 87,702 of record NZ_JASISY010000010.1, read on the forward strand.
CTCAAGAACGACCGGCAGAACGGGGTACTCCGGGTGCAGTCGGCCTGGGCCGAGCCGACCGCGCCAACGGATGCTGCGGGCCGGCTCGCCACGCTGCTGCGCGACGCCGCCCGATGGCAGGGGCTCGACGAGATCGAGGTCATGCCGAGAGGCAATCTGGCGGCCGGGCTGGCCGCCGAGCTGAAGTAACCGGCCACGGCCCACCGCGCCTTTTTCAGGCTGCGCGGGAGCTGCGCCGGTGCGCCCGAGTTGTAACTGGCGCGCACTGGCGCAGCTCCCGCGCCGCGCGTTCCACGGGACGTTACGCCGTGATTAGAACTTGCGGCCCATCGCCGTGAGGCGTTCGATGCGGTCGGCGATCGGCGGGTGTGTCGCGAACAGCTTGCTCATGGCACCCTTTTTGAGCGGGTCCGAGATCCACAGGTGGGCCATCGAGCTGTTCTGCTTCTGCATGGGGCGGCCGTATTCACCGAGTTTGGCCAGTGCCGAGGCGAGCGCATCGGGGTGGCGCGTCGTGAGCGCACTCGTGGCATCCGCGAGGTACTCACGCTGTCGGGAGATGGCGAGCTGCACGACCGTGGCGATGAGCGGGGCGACGATCATGGCCACGAGGCCGAACACCATGACGACGGGGTTGCCGTTGCTGTTGTTGTTGCGGCCGAAGAACGCCATGCGCAGAAACATGTCGGAGATGAACCCGATCGCCACGACCAGACCGAATACGACCATCGAGACGCGAATGTCGTAGTTGCGCACGTGACCGATTTCGTGGGCCATGACGCCCTCGAGCTCGGAGTCGTCCATGATGTCGAGCAGACCGGTGGTCGCGGCGACGATGGCGTGTTTGGGATCCCGGCCGGTGGCGAATGCGTTCGGCGCCGGATCATTGATGATATATACCTCGGGCATCGGTGTGCCCGTCGTGATCGACAGGTTCTCCACGATGCGCCACAGACGCGGGTGGTCGGCCTTGCTGTTGACGCGGATTCCACCGCTCATCGTGATGGCCTGACGGCCCGCAGCGTAGTACTGAATAACCACGTACAGGCCGGTGATGACGACCACCGCGATGAAGATGCCGTAGCTGTTCGGCGCACCGTAAACGGCGTTCGCCAACCAGCCCAGCCCCGCGATGATCACGAAGAAGAGAATCATGATGAAGACGGTATTGCGTTTGTTCTTCGCTATCGCGCTGTACATCGAGGTGCTCCGTTAGAACTGAACGCGAGGCGGCTCCGCAATCGCTGCGGAGTCGGCGACCTCAAAGAAGTCGCGTTCGGTGAAGCCGAGGTTCTTGGCAAACATGTGGTTCGGGAACACCTTGATCTTGGTGTTCATTTCGCGTACGCCACCGTTGTAGAAGCGACGCGCAGCCTGAATTTTGTCTTCGGTGTCCACGAGTTCGGCTTGTAACTGCAGGTAGTTCTGGCTGGCCTGCAGCTGCGGGTAGGCCTCAGCGACGGCGAAGATACTCTTCAGCGCGGTCTGCATGTGGTTTTCCGCAGCGGACGCATCGGCCGGGCCCTGAGCGGAGAGCGTCTCGGCTCGCGCACGGGTCACGTTCTCAAACACACTCTTCTCGTGTGCTGCGTAGCCCTTGACCGTTTCGATCAGGTTGGGCAGCAGGTCGGCACGACGCTTGAGCATCACCGTAATGTCGCTCCACGCTTCGTCGACGCGCACGTTGAGCGTCACGAGGGAGTTGTAGGTCGACCACAAGTAGATACCCACGATGGCGACGAGGGCGACAACGATCAAAACCGGGATGAGCCATTCCATGGCAGCGTCTCCTTGCAAATTGGCACGATGTGTACATTGACACGATATGTACATTGACACGGAGACATGTACTGGCCAAAACGACCCCCCGTGCGTACCTGCCCAGTCTAAGGCGGCCCCGGAGGCTCCCACCCGCTTCCCATGACACTCCAAGCAACCTCTAGGCGCCGGAGCGGTTTGTCAGGCGCCGTTGGTTGCCGGGGCGACATCGAGCAGAACCTCGTTGCGGCGTAGGAACCACGGTTTGAATGGCGGATCGAATCGGGCAAATTTCGGCGCTCCCACGACCGTGAGTCCGGCGGCAGCGAGGGCTTGGCGCAACTGCACGAGATGCTCGTCGAAGCGAGCTTGACTCCAGCGTCCGCTAAACCGGATGGCACCAGTCAGGCTTTCGGGCACCGCTTGCAGCTGCACATTCGGGTCAGTGGGTTGCGGCGCGGTCTCGGCCGTCAAATTCTCCGGCAGCACAAAGGCAACCCGAAATTGTTCATTCCCGACATTGCCGACAGCCCCGGCGCCAGCAGCCCCGGCCTGGCCGGAAGGATCCTCCAGCTGCTGCTGCACCACCGGCGCGGTCATCGCGATCTTCTCTCCGGCATCCGTTTGCACCACGGGTGCGGTCATAGCAACTTTCTGCCGGGACTGGTTCGCCCCGCTGATATAGGCGAACAGGTAGCGGAATGCCCGGTTGCCGGCGTCCTCGAAGGGGCCGTCGGTCGTGACCTGGGCGAGCAGATGCGCGGGGTACCGGCGCAGTTCAAAATCGTCATAGGCGTGTACAACGCGGTAGGGCTGTTGCTCAGTCATGCAGAGAAAATACTGCAAGTGCCTGTGTGGGCGCTTCGTATTTGCGGGCGTGCCACGGCCCATCCGACGGCCGGATCGGCGTCATTGCGGCACCGCGGTCACGCTCCAGGGCACGACGTAGCGAGAGCACCACGTACGCCAATCAGCGCGGTTCGCCGCTACCGGTTGGCCAGGGCGTGTTGCAGCCAGCGGAAGCTGGACTTGGGCGTGCGGGTTCGACGGTCATTGCTGAAGTCGACGTGTACGAGGCCGGTGGGCTGGGTGTAGCCGGCATCCCACTCAAAACCATCCAGCAGTGACCAGAACGCGACGCCGCGCAGGTCGGCCGCCGCGGCCGGGGCCCCCGTGGCGGTCGCGTCCAGGGCAGTGACGAGGTGCTCGGCGAGGTAGTCAATACGAGCGGGATCGTGCACCTCGTGGCGGGCATCCGCTTGGTCGGCGAAGGCGCCGCCGGCCAGTGACAGGTAGACCGGTGGGAGTGCGGGGTACCGGTCGGCCAATTCACCAAGCGCCACGGCCAGATACTCGGGGGCGTTGACCACGCCCGCCGACGTGGTGGGGTGCTCCCGGAACGGCTCGAGGTGGAACGGCCACGACGTGACCGGAATCGGCTGCCCATCGGGTGTGGTGCGGGTGGTTGCTCCGGCGGCGATCCGGGCGGGCTCGGTGTAGCTCACACCGTAGAAATCGAGCGGCTGGTGGATCGTGCGGAGGTCGGCGGGATCGGCTTCGAGCAGGGTACGCAGCTCAAGCGCAAATGGCTCGAGCGGGTCAGGGTACTGCCCGAGCAGCACCGGGTCGGCGAACAGTCGGTTCTGCAGCAGGTCGTACAGGGCCGCATAGGAGCGATCCTGGTCGCGGTCGGTCACGGACTGCACGGGGGTGTGGGAATTGACGATGCCGATCCGACCACGCACGTCGGCGGCGCGGAGCGCCTGCACGGCCAGCCCATGCGCGAGCAGCTGATGGTGTGCTGTCGGCAATGCGTCGAACAGCAGGGTGCGTCCGGGCGCGTGGGTGCCGAGGGCGTAGCCCCGGGTGGTGACCGTGGCCGGGTCGGTGAGGGTGACCCAGGCATCGACGCGGTCACCGAACGCTTCTCCCACAGCGTGGGCGTAGTCGGCGAAGCGGCCGGCCGTATCCCGGTTGAGCCAGCCACCCCGCAGGGCCGCCGGGGTATCCCAGTGGGACAGTGTGGCGGTCGAGCGGATGCCGTGGGCCAGCAAGGCGTCGAGCAGGCGATCGTAGAACGCAACACCGTTGCGATTGAGTGCACCGCGCCCCTCCGGTTGCAGTCTGGTCCAGCCGAGCGAGAACCGGTAGGAATCAACACCGAGGTCACGCAGCAGAGCGGTATCCGCGGCGTAGTTCTTCACGTGGTCGGCCGACACCGATGCGTTCGAACCATCGCGGATACGCCCCGAGACCTGGCTGAAGGTATCCCAGACGCTGTCACCACGGCCACCGTCGCGAGCGGCACCCTCGATCTGAAATGCCGAGGTGGCCACGGCTACTTCGAACCCCGTCGGCAGGCGATCGCCGAGCTCGCCGGCGCGGTGTTCCCAGTCGCGGGCGGCGACCGCGCGCCGGCCCGAGGCGAAGCCGGTCGAAGCGGGAGTAGTGGAGCGAGGCGTGGGATTCATGGGGCTGAGGCTCTTTTCGGCGGGCGACGCGGGGCATCCGCTTCGTAGTCAGGTTGTCACGTTTCTCGCCGGTGAATGAAAGCCCAGAGTGGTCCGCCAAGCATTCCTGCGGTTTGTTACTTTTACGGCGCGTGGGAGGTTGACTTTACCGCCTACAGACCCTCAAATTGGGGCAGGGGGTGAGTTGTGACGGAAATGGATCGTGTCGCAGGCTTAGGCAAATGGTCGCGTTTGGTACCCCGCCCACAGCGTTTACGTGCGGCGGCGGGAACGACGGCCGGGGCGACGGCCGGAGTAACGGCCGGAGTAACGGCCGGAGTGTCGTCAAGGGTATCGGCGGCAGTGTCAGCAGGGCTGGCCGTGCTTTTGGGTTGCGCTATCGCACTCTCGGCCCCCGCACTGTCCACAGCCCAGGCCGAAGAAGCTTCGCCCAGTTCAGCACCGTCGACAGCCCAGGAAACGACGCCCGCACCGCCGGCACCACCAACCGTGAAGCCGAACGTGACGAGTCCGAAGATCGAGAGCCCCAGCGCTGGGCAATTCATCAGCAATAATCGCACAACCGTGTCGGGGACCAAGGCTGCCGACACGGAGATTCAGCTGTTGTCGCCGCGCGGCGGAGACCCGCTGTGCATCGTCGCTGGTTCGTCGACGGTGTGGAGCTGCACCAACGTCTATCTGCAGAACGGTCCGACGATCAAGCTCCGCGTCGTCGTCACCGGTGATGCGAGCCTGAACGACGAGATTGCGGTCGCCGTACTGGGCGCACCGACGGTGCTCGGCGGTCTCACCGGCACCGATTCCAACGGCTGGGTGCGAGGAACCGGGCACCCCCAGGCGACCGTCACGGCGTCGATGCCAACAGGTGAAACCTGTTCCGGCACAGCCGACGACTCAGGCGCATGGGCGTGCCTGTTCACGGGCATCTCCGGCGGCAGCCACGACGTGACGGCAAGCCAGATATCGGGGTTCAGCAGCCCGTCGTCGTCGAATGCGAGCGGGCCCGTCACTATCCTGTTCGACGTCACGTTGCCGAATGCCCCGGTCGTCACGACTCCGAGCCCTGGTGCGCAGGTTCCCGTCGCCGGCACGGACTACTCCGGCACCGGAGAAACCGGCGCCACGGTGACGGTGTTCGCCGGCGCCTTCTCGGTCTGTTCCACCTCGGTGACCGGCGGAACCTGGAGTTGCTCGGCCGGTGGGGTAGCTGCCGGGTCGTACTCGGTCGTCGCCGTGCAGAAAGACACCGCCGGCAACGTCAGCCCGGGCAGCTCTCCCATATCGGTGCGCTACATCGCTGCCGCCACCGCAACACCGACGCCGGCTGCGCCCCCCTCGGGCACGCCCACGGTCACGGCGTCGCCAACCGAATCGGCCTCGTCGACGCCCGAGGGCTCGGCGGCCGTACCCGGAGGGCCGTCGCAGCCATCACCGACTCCCGGCGCCACAACCCAGGCCCCGAACACCACGAAACCGGAGTCGACCGTGGCACCCGCCGTTGCCGGCGAGTGGAACACCCCCACCGGATTTGCCTCAGCGCTCGGCTCGAGCGATGCCGACACCCCCTTTCCCCTGCTCCAGGCCGCGCTTCTGGCCGTGGGCGCCCTGCTGTTGATCGTGGTGCCGCTGCGGATGCTCGCGGGCACAATTTCCCGAACGCGCAGTGGCCGGTCGCCCTGGCGAATGCCTTCTCTGGTGGGCCGCAACCGGGTACGCGAAGAATTCGAGGTCGCACCCTCCCTGCACGTCAATCCGTGGTTGCGCGGCGGAGCAGCTCTCCTGGCGGCGGCAACCTTTGTCATGCTCTCCGGTCCGGTCGAGGATCAGCCGGCGTACCTGCGCCTGCTGATCGCCGTGATCATCGGGTTGATAGTGGTCAACGCCGTGGCTATTCTGGTTCCGCTGTGGTGGAGTTCACGCGTGTTGCGGCTGCGCGGATCGGTCACCATTCTTCCGCGTTATCTGCTGCTCATCGCGGCTGCCGCCATTGCATCCCGATTGTTTGACATTCATCCGGCGCTGCTCTTCGGGCTGCTCGGCAGCGTCACCCTGTCTGCCCACACGGATGCCGACGGCCTGGCTGATGCGCGGGTCTCGGCCCCGCACGCCACACCGGCGCAGCGTGGCGAGCTCGCTGCGGTGCGCGTCGGCGCTCTCGCGGCCGTCGCTATTCTCGCCTGGTCGCTTGGGTCGCTTCTGCCCGGTGCCAGCGACTTCCTCACCTCGCTCGCCGCGGAGACGGTCAACACCATCGTGCTCGCCGCGATCGGCTCGGCGGTGCTGATTCTCGTACCCCTCGGCCACACCAGCGGGCAGCGCGTTCTGGCCTGGTCGCCCCTCATCTGGACGGGGTTGACCATCGTCGCCTATGGAATTCTGTTCGCAGCGCTGGCCCCGATGATCACCCAATTGCAGCGCGACGGCACCGCTCCGGCGCTGTGGATCACCGCCGCAACCTTTGCCGCACTGTGCGCCAGCGCCTGGGCGTGGCAGAGATTTGTGGCGCCGACGCAACGCTAAGACGCTGCAGGCTGTATCTTTTAGACGTGCGCCTAGGAGTTCTCGACGTCGGTTCGAATACCGTCCACCTATTAGTTGTCGACGCGCACGAAGGCGCCCCGCCGGTGCCGATGGCCGCCGACAAGACCGTGTTACGTCTCATGCGCTACATCACGCCCGAGGGCGCGATCAGTGATGAGGGCGTTGCCGCTGTTCTAACGTCGGTTCAACACGCAGCGGATGTGGCGGAGCAGCACAATATCGATGAGCTGCTCCCGTTTGCCACCTCGGCCCTGCGCGAGGCCACCAACGGACCGGAGTTGCTCGACCGCGTCGAACGCGAAACCGGTGTTGCCCTGCAGGTCCTGTCGGGTGAAGACGAGGCCCGTCTCACTTTTCTTGCGGTGCGGCGCTGGTATGGCTGGTCTGCCGGCAATATCCTCCTGTTCGACATTGGTGGCGGATCGTTGGAGATCGCCGCCGGCGGCAGCGAGTTTCCCGAGGTGGCCCTCTCGCTCCCACTCGGCGCCGGGCGCAGCACGATCGGTTTTCTGCACCACGATCCACCGCTGCCCGAGGAGGTGTCCGCGCTGCGCAAGCACGCGGCATCCGTTTTGCGCGATGCGATCGGCGCCTTCGCGCACCTGCCGGCCCCACACCACATTGTCGGGTCCTCGAAAGCGATCCGATCACTCGCCCGACTGGCCGGCTCGACCTCGGATGGCGTGGGTGCCGCCGACCGGTTGCGCCTCGGCCGCAGCGAGCTCGACGACTGGGTACCGCGCCTCGCCCGCATCCCGGCCGAAGCCCGACCGGCTTTGCCCGGAATCACAGCCGACCGCACGTTTCAGATTGTGGCCGGCGGCATCGTACTCGGCGCGGCCATGGCTGCGTTTGGGGCCGCCGAGCTCGAGGTGTCCCCCTGGGCGCTCCGTGAGGGCGTTATTCTGCGCTACCTCGACCGCTTGCGCTGATCGGTCGCGGTCACGGTCGATGGAGCTCCGTTCGCATCGCCTATTGAGAATCATTATGATTAAGGCATGTTGCGCCTATCGGATGATCCCCAATGACCGTCACCGCCGCCTCGACGACAGCGCGTCCCGCGGCCGGGACAACGACACCGGCACCCGCTAGTAACCCCGCGGTGCCGCTTCGGCGCCGCGGAACGGCCTGGTCTCGCGCCCTGCGCTGTGCGCTGGCGGCGGGCGTCGTTCTCACCGTGCTCGTGTCAACGAGTGTGGGCCCGGTCGATGTCTCGCCCTGGGAATCGCTTCGCATTATCGTGGGACATCTGCTGCCCAACATGCCGTGGATGGTCGACGGCTCGCTGAGCACGCTGCAAGACCAGGCGGTCTGGCAGTTTCGCTTGCCACGCACGCTCATGGCTGTGCTCGCCGGCGGTGGACTCGCGCTGGCCGGAACCCTCATGCAGGCCGTTGTGCGCAATCCCCTCGCCGAGCCCTACATCCTGGGAGTCTCGGCCGGCGCCGGCGTCGGTGCAGTACTCGTCATCGCGCTCGGCACGGCCGCAATCGGCGGCCTCACCGTGCAGGCCGCGGCGTTCGTCGGTGCCCTCGTCGCCACCTCCGCCGTCTACCTGTTTGCGCGCCAGCGCGGGGTCATTTCACCCACCCGATTAATTCTGGCCGGCGTCGCCCTCGGGGCATTGTTCAGCGCGATCACCAGCTACCTCACCATTACAACGGATGCCCAGAACGTTTTCAGCGTGCTCTTTTTTCTGCTCGGGAGCGTATCCGCCGTCACCATGGGCCAGCTGGCGGCCCCCGCGATCGTGCTGGTCACCGTACTCGTGATCGCGCTCACCCAGGGCCGGTCACTCAACGCACTACTCATGGGCGATGAGGCGGCGACCTCCCTCGGAGTCGATGTGCAACGCCTGCGAGGCGGGCTGCTTCTGGCCACCGCCCTGCTCACGGGCACAATCGTTGCCGTGGCGGGCGGGATCGGTTTCGTCGGCCTCGTTATCCCCCACGTGTGCCGCATTGTGGTCGGAAGCGACCATCGTCGAATGATCCCCGCCGCCGTTTTGGCGGGTGGCGTGTTTCTCGCCCTGGCCGATCTGCTTGCTCGCACCGTTGCCGCCCCCACCGAAATTCCACTGGGTATCCTCACCGCCATGGTCGGCGCACCGTTCTTCCTCTGGCTGATGCGGCGCAAACGTGCCGGCCGGGCGGGGCTGAACCGATGAGGGTGTCGTTCGAGCGGGTGAACGTGGCCCTGGGCGGAGTTCCGGTTATTCACAACGCCAGCCTCGAGATCGAGTCCGGTCATACCGTCGGCGTGCTCGGAGCCAATGGCAGCGGCAAATCAACCCTGTTGCGCAGCCTCTATCGCGTCATTCGACCGCAGAGTGGTGTGGTTCGCCTGGACGGCGATGATGCCTGGACGCTGCCCCCACGCACGCTGGCCCGTCATGTGGCGGTGATGGCGCAGGAATCAGAATCGGAATTCGACCTCGATGTGCTCGACGTCGTGTTGCTCGGTCGGGTGCCGCACCGTGCGGGCTTTGGTGCGGATACGACGCGCGACCTGCGCCTGGCCACCGATGCCCTCGCGCGAGTGGGCTCGCTCGAGCAGGCCGATCGGGCATTCTCCGGCCTGTCCGGCGGTGAAAAGCAGCGAGTACTGCTGGCGCGGGCACTCGTGCAGGAGAGCCAGGTGCTGATTTTGGATGAGCCGACCAATCACCTCGACCTGGCCTTCCAGCTCGAACTCATGCACATCGTGTCGACGTTGGGCCTCACGGTGATCGCGGCCCTGCACGACCTCAACCTCGCGATCGCGCACTGCGACGAGGTCGCGGTGTTGCACCGGGGAACCATCGCCGCGTTCGGACGACCAGACGATGTGCTCACCCCTGAACTTATCGGTGACGTGTTCGGTGTGCGCGCACACCGTCTGCGACACCCGGAAACCGGCCACCTCCTGATCGCCTACAGCCCCATCCAATCACCCACACCACTACAGAAAGCAGCCATCCTATGATGCATCGTCCCCTCTCCCCCCGCCGCCTCGGTCAGGCCACTGCCGGCCTCGGCGCGGTCATGCTGCTCAGCGCCTGCGGTACCAGCGTCGGGGCCGCCCCGGGCACCGCCGACAGTGACGCCCATGCCGTGAGCGTCACCAACTGCGGCCGGACCATCAATTTTTCGGCAACGCCCAGTGCCGTTGTGGGGCTCAGCCCGTCCCAGACCGAGCTCCTGCTGCGCCTCGGCCTCGTCGATCGCCTCGTCGGACAAGCCCAGGTCGGCACTGCCACGCTGCCGGCAGACCTGCTCGACCAGGCCGCTGCGATCCCGGTGCTCAGCGACGATGCACCGCCCACCCGGGAAGTGCTGCTCACATCCGGCCCGGACTTTGTCTACTCGCCCACCGGCTACGAATTCACTGCGGAACAGGGCTTCGCCAGCATTGAACAGCTGGAACGGGCCGACGTCGCCGCCTATACGGCGACCGGCGGATGCTTCGATCGGCGCAATTCGGGAACCGTTTCCGATATTTTCACCGACATCACGAACCTGGGCATCATCTTCGACGTGCCGGAGGAGGCCGCCGCCCTCGCGGCGCAGGGCCGAACTGATTTGGGCGCCGTCGAGAACGCGCTCAGCGGCCAGGACCGGCTGCGGGTGGCCCAGCTTTTCGTCGACGGCAACAGCCTGTCCGCAATCGGAGCCGGCGTCGAGGCGGACATGATTCGGCTCGCGGGCGGCGACAACGTGTACTCCTCCGAGGACCCCGCCTTCAAAGATTTCTTCGCCGCGAGCATTACCCCGGAGTCCCTCGCCAAGGAGAACCCGGATGCGGTTGTGTTCGCCGTGCGCACCGACGACGAAGCCGAAAACACCCGGGACTACCTGCGTGCCACCTTCCCGGCAATGACCGCCGTAGTTGAGGACCGCCTCATTGCCGTGAGCGCCTCCGATGTCTTCCCCGGCACTCTGGGCAATATCCGCGTCGTGCAGCAGGTCGCCGCAGAGCTCTATCCCTCGGCTTTCTAGCCGGCTGCACCGCACCAGCCCGCGTCACCCGGCTGATGGCCGGGTACTCCTAGGCCGGCCGACGGATGTCGATGATGCGTCCGGAGGCAGCCAGGGTTGACGCCCGGTGCGCGATGGTGATCACGGTCACGTCCTGGGGCAGGCCCTGCACGACGCTCGTGACCGCCCGCTCCGCGGCCGGGTCAAGGTTGGCCGTGGTTTCGTCAAGGATCAGGATCCGAGGCTGGGCGGCGAGGGCCCTGGCCAGGCACAGCCGAGACCGTTGGCCGCCGGACAGCGCTGTGCCGCGTTCCCCAATAATCGTGTTTGCACCGTCGGGCCACGCCGCAACGAAATCGGCAGCGCCGACCTGCGCCAGCGCCCGGCGCAGGTCGGCGTCGGTGGCATCGGGTGCACCGATGCGCAGATTATCGAATATCGTGCCGTGAAAGAGCAACGCGTCCTGGTCGACGACACTCACTACAGTGCGGAAGTCGGCGTCGCTGATCTCGCTCAAATCCGTTCGATGCGCGTCGACGCCGACGAGGGTGATGCTCCCCCGATCAGGAGCCCACAGCCGGGAGAGCAGATGGGCCAGGGTTGTTTTTCCGGCACCCGACACCCCACGGATAGCCACGCGTTCGCCGGGGGCGATCACGAGGCTGAGGTCGGTCAGTACCGGCACCCGCCAGTCGTACGCGAAGGATACCCCCGCCACCTCGATGCCGAGCGCGCCGACCGGGAGGGGCTGCGGCACGGGCGCATCCGCTATCTCGGCGCTGCCGGCGATGCCGGCGAGCACCCGTCGTGCGCTGGCCCGATGAGCGTGCAACTGGCTCAGCGTCGAGGCAGCGTCGGCAACGGGTCCGAGCACGGCAAAAGCTCCGGCCACGAGCGGTGGAACGAGGGCGAAGCTCATCCCGGGAGAATCCATCGCCACGAGGAACAGGCCGACGGCTCCGGCCACGCCGATCACGTCGCGCACGCCCTTGGCGAGAACCGCTACCTGGGCCAGTCGTGCCTGATCGCGCGCGGAGGCCAGGGTGAGTTTGTCGAGGTCGGCCAGGACGCGGCCCTCGAGCCCGAAGCCGAGAATCTCGCGTCGTCCGGTGAGGCTCTCCACGACCCGGGCGCTCACCGCGGAGTTCGTGCGTTGGATCTGCTCACCCAGGGTACGACTGCGGCCGGCCAGAATGCCCGTGGATGCCAGCAACAGTGCGGCAGCGACCAGCACCACGAGAGCCATCCTGGGGCTCACCACCGTGAGTATCGTGAGGCCGGCGAGCACCACGACACCGGTGGCGGCGAGTTGGGCGAGCGTGTGTGCGTAGAAGAATTCGAGCTTTTCGATATCGCCCATCGCCGTGGCGGCCCGGTCTCCGCTGCCGTCGCCGCCGCGGCGGGAGGGTGTGCTTCGGGAGTAGCCGGCAAAGAGGCTCATTCGCAGGGCCGCCAGAACGCGGTAGGCGAGGCTGTGCGACACGTCCATCTCGTGCCAGGTGAGTACGGCGCGAAGCAGTACGGCACCGCCGAGTACAGGCCAGATCCACGCGGCGGGGGAACGATGCTCCACGACGGCCGTGCCGACGATCGCCGCCGTGCCCACGACCAGTCCCGCGAGGGTGAGGCCGCTCACAACGCACACCGTGAATGTCCACGCCAGACCTCCGATTTCCCCGCGCAGCGCGGGGAACAGACCGAGGACCGGGCGGTCACCGGTGTTCCTGCGCGTGCTCATGCGCCCGCTACTGCCCGAGCTGCGACGCTCTGCTCGGTGAGGCTCCCGTGCTGCAAATGCAAGATCCGGTCCGCGAAGGCGAGTGTTTCGGTGCGGTGAGCGATCATGAGCACGACCTTCGTTTGGGCCACCGCACGCAGGGTGTGCATGAGATCATGGGCGAGGGAATCGTTGAGAGCACTGGTGGGTTCGTCGAGCAGCAGCACCGGACGGTCAGCGAGCAGTGCTCGCGCCACGGACACACGCTGGCGTTGGCCGCCGGAGAGCGACTGGCCCGCCTCGGCGAGAAGGGTGTCATACCCGTCGGCCAGTGCGAGGATCTCCGTGTGAATACCGGCGGCGCGGGCGGCGGCCTGCACCGCGGCATCCGTTGCCCCGGGGTTTCCAGACAGGATGTTGTCACGAACGGTTCCCGAGAACAGGTAGCTCTGCTGGGAGACCACGCTCACCAGTCCGGTGCCCGGTGTGTAGCCACCGACCGAAACTGAGCCGGAATCGGCGGTGAGAAAACCGAGGATCAGATCCAACACCGTGCTCTTGCCAGCACCGGATGCCCCGGTGAGAGCCGTGATTTGGCCCGGGCTCAACACGAAGCTCACAGCGCGCAGCACGGGGGCCGAAGGCAGGTAGCCAAACCAGACCGACTCGAACCGAACGGAATTTACCGGCTGGCCGGTGCTGGCAGCGGGGCGCGGGGCGGGTTCGGCACCGGCCCGCAGCGCGTTGATACCGGCGACAGCGGACAGGCCGAGATAACCCGCGTGCCACTGCCGGGACAGCTCCCGAAGCGGCCGGAACACCTCGGAGGACAGCAGGAGCAGCAAATACACCTCAGCGCTGGGCGCGGGGATAACGCCGGTGGCGGCCAGAACGGCGGCGGCGGCCGCGCAGACCAGTCCGGTCTGGATGGCGAGATCAACGAGGGCCGTGTCGACGAGGGAGGCACGCATGGTGGCGACCGTGGCGCGATGCAGTTCGTCGGATCGGCCGTTCAGCCGGGTGCGGGTGCGATCAACCGCACCGAGCAACCGCAGCGTCTTCATGCCCTGCAGCGACTCCAGAAAATCGGCGGCGAGGTGCTCGTACCCGTTCCAACGGGCGACACCACGACGTTTCAGCAGTCGGTCCCATAGCCGCGGAGCCAGCACGGCGAAGGAGAGGCAACCGGCGAGGACTGCGGCCAGCGGGGCGTTCAGGCTGGCCACCGCCACGAGGAGCACCGGACAGAGAATGAGCACCTGGAGCAGGTGGCCCACGTATTTGCTGACGTACACCTCGACCCCGTCAACGCCGTCGGTGAGCGTGAGCCTAGCGATCCCGGTGCGGTCGGCGGTGTCGTGCAGGCCGCGTCGGTTGATTGCGGCCCCGACCAGCTCGGCCCGAAGCCGACGGCGAACGGCCATGCCGAGGGCGCTCGCGCTGCGGGCATGCCCCTGACCGAGGACCAGACGCACCAGAGCGGTCGCGACGATGCCGGCCAGGAATCCGACGGTGTCGGCCGCGCGCCCATCAACGAGGGCGGCCAGAGCCTGCGCGGTGAACCAGGCCTGCACGGTGTAGCTGGCGGTGGCGCTCACCAGCAGCACGGTGGAGCCGGCCAATCGGGCGGGCTCGGCGCGGGTGAGTTGCCACAGGGTGCGGTCGAGCATCATCATCGGCGGGTTTTCGTATCGGTCGGTGGCGCTGGGAGCGGATGCTGCGCTGCCGGCCGCCAGAGCGCGAGCCCGTGCAGAATCCGGTCGTCGAGCAGCCTCGAGCCGGCATCTCCGCGGGCATCGCCGCGGGCATCGGTCCACCCGGCTACGGGGCGGCTTCTGGTTCGCAGGGGGGCGTCGATCGCTCGGTAGAGCAGTCCCGCCGAGGCGAGGGACGCCCACCACAGCTGGTGCACGAGCGACGCGGGCGGCGAATCGGGCGATCGGGGTGCGGTGAAGAGCACGAGCAGGTCGCAGTGGCGCAGCCAGGTCTGTGCGCTGGACCGATCGACGGCCTCGGTGAGGGCGTCGGCGTCGGCCGGATCCGCCGGAATGAGCAGCTGAACCCGACAACCGGGGGGTCGGTTGGCCAGGGTTTCGGCGGTGATGAGGTGCCGGAGCTCACGCGACCAGGAGAACGGCACGGTAGTGCGCGGCGCGGTCATGGCGGCGAAGGGCATGCTGCGCCGCCGCCGGAGGGCGTCCCGCGAGATCGCGGGCGCGAGCACCGGCACGACGGTTGCGTCGCGAACGCATTCGACCCGGGCGCATTCGGTGAACGCTCGGACGACCGCCGAAAGCGCCGGGACCGTCGGGGGCGGACCGGCGGCAATCGCCTGGGGGGCGCGCACGCTCGACCTGATTGTGGCCGTCATCGTCGTGGCCGGCACCGTGGCATCCGTTTCCCCGAGGTAGAGGGCGGTGACGGCCAGCTCGGGCGCGCTGCCCGGCCAGCGCTGCGGCCAGTCGGCGACGGTGGGCAACCCGGCCATCGCGGCGAGCGCGGCGGGAGTGCCACGAAGCCGCGTGGTGTGCAGCCCTGACCGGGCCGCAACGGCAGCGAGAGCCGTGAGAGCGTAAGCGGAATCGGCGATCCACGCGGTCCAGGCCCGGTGGTGGTATTTGCCGGCCGTGCGTTGCGGCAGCACGGTCAGCACGAGGAGAGTGCCCGCGGCGAGGTTGGTGTCGCCCACCCGGATCAGCTGGTTGGCCTGGTGGTCATAGACGAATCGACCCGAGGCACCATCGGCAGCGGTGAGCACGTGGGTCTGCACGGGATAGCAACCGCCAGCTGAGGGGATGGGGCGCGCCCGAACGGTGCCTGTCCCATGGAATCCTTCGCTCCACCAAGCCTCCGCGAGCAGCGCGGCAATCGAGTGCGGGGTGACCGAGTGCGCGGCAATCGGGTGTGGGTTGACCGAGTGTGGGTTGACCAGCGAATTACCGGATGTTTCCGGCGCGGCCGACCAGGCGTTGACCGGGGGTCCCGGGTGCACGGCGAGGCCCGGCGGGGTGCGTGACCAGGCCGGCGGGGCGGTGTGCAGCTTCATGGTCATCCATTTCACATATGGGGCGGTGGGGTGAGGGTGAAATCGTCGGGGTCGACCGGGTCGGTGCTGCGCCAACCGCGTTCGCGGGCCGCGGTGCGGAACCGCTCGGAGCCGAGGTAGGCGAAGGCGGCCGGGGCATTGGGAACCAGCCCCGTCACGACCACCCGAGCCACCCGCAACGAGGTTCGTGCTACGTCCGACGTGGTGAGGTCGCGGGTAAAGACCCGGTGCCCTCCCGCAGCCAGCCGTTCGTAGACCCACCCCTGACTCACCGACGGGATTTGCGTAATCGAGACGGTGCCGAGGCTCGGCTGGGTGAAGCGCTCGGCGAGCGGATGCACCCGCGGATCGAGCCACACCTGGACGTGCGCACCGAGGTCGCGCACCCGGGCGAAGTTCTCCCCCACCGCATCGAGGTATCGCCGGTCGGCGCGGTGCTCCAAATAGAGGCCGGGCGCCATCAGCCGGGCCGCAACGGCCTGGAAGACCCAACCATCAGCATCCTGCAGTCCGGCGGTGTAGATCCAGGTGTGCACGGCCTCGAGTACGGCCTTGCGAGCGGCCTCGGCCGGATCGAGCTTGCAAGAGAAGCCGGCCGCGTACAGGCCTGTGTGCGGGTCATACACGAGGGCGGCCAGGACCGGAGCGAATTCGCTGGGCAGTTCGACGAGCCAGTAGTGCAAATCGCAGCCGGACATGGCCTCGGTCAACTGGGGCACACTGGCCGGGTCGATGCCGCGGGTGGGCCCGTCAAGGTGCCACCACAGTTCGAGGGCGTCGCGTTCGACACACTCGAGCACGGCCCGGTCCTGCGCGTCGGCATTCCCTTGTCCCGTTGCGATGCCCGCATAGTTCAGGTGGTGCACGCGCGGAAGGTAACGGCAGCGTCGCTGGCGCCAATTCAGGTAGACGAGCGAGGCGGGCAGCCACGTCGCGGCGGTCTGATCGCCGGCGGGTGTTTCCCGATCCCGGCCCGGCAGCAGCTCGTGGCACCGCGTCCACAGGGTTGTCACGGTATCTGTCAGAGCCTGGTACGGAAAATCGGCAGCGGCGAGCTGCCAGGGCGCAAACTGGGGCAGCGCCGCCAGATCGATAACGCGCAGCCCCTGCCCGCGCAGCTCGGCCGCCGAACCCACCCGTTGCTCGGCCGGATCGAGGTGCTCCGGCAGAAAGTTTCCGCAGTAACGTTCCATTCCCTCTGCAACGGCGGCGATCCAGGCCTGCTCGGTGTCACCGAATGTGGTGCCCAGGGAAACCCGGTCGGCCGGCCAATCACCGAGGCGGCGGGCATCGGCGACCTCGGCAGTCACCGAGGTGTAGGCGGATGGGGCGCCGTCGGGCCGCAGCACCGACCGTACCGAACGAATGATTCCGGTTTCAGCGTCGACGAGGGACTCCGGCCCAAGCAGCGGGCGGGCGGTGCTGGCAGTCATGAAACCTCGATCAGTGCGGCGGGCGGTGGAGAACTCGGAAAATGGTCTGGGGCGTCGAGCCAGGCGACGATATCGTCGCCGAGACTGGTGCGGGAACGCCGCACCGTGGGATCGAGGTCGGCGAGCAGACCGTGTCCCCACGGGCCGCTGATGAGGGCGGCGGGGCCAGACCAGGCGCGATGCAGGTGAAGTGCCTCCCGCACGAAGAAGTCGCGACTGCCGGTGATCACCAGCAGCGGCGCTGACACCTGGGCATAGCGCGCGGCGAGGGGAAGTGGCCGGGCCGCCCAGAGTTCGGCCCAGAGTTGCCGCTGCCACCTGGTGGGTGCGGTGAGCGGATGAGCCGCCGTCGGCCCCTCGGAGGCGGCCACCGTAACGAGATCGACAAGACGGTCCGCCGGCAGCGGCGGCCCGCTGGTTCGCGCAAATCCGTGCTGGTACCACCACCCGAGGCGGTCCCGCAGCCGCGGAGTTCCACCGGGATTGCGCGCTGTTTCGTAGCGGCCCAGCGCCGGGACCGCAGCCACGACTCCGGTGAGCGAGCTGCCGAGATCCGGGGGAAGCCTGCGGGCTGTTTCGAGGGCGCAGTGTGCATCATAGGAGGCACCGGAGAGGACCAGGCGACCGGCATGACGACCGGAGTCGAGCACGGCGCGCACGGTGTCGCATCCGTCTTCTCCTTCGGACGCATACGGATGCCACTGGCCGTTCGAGCGGTAGCGACCGCGCACATCGGCGACGACGGCGCTGTAGCCGCGCGCCTGCCACGAGCGGGCCTGGGGCACATGCGCAGCGCAGTCGTAGGGGGTACGAATGATCACGGTGCCACGCGGCTCCGGATGCCAGGCCGCAAACCCGGCGAGCGTCGTGCCATCGGCGGTGCGCACGTTGAAGGGTGTTGTGGCGAGCGCGGTCACAGGAGCGGCGCCGGCTGCGGGTAGGAGAGCACCGGATGCCGGGACGCTGCGAAGGTGCGCTCGTTGTACTGCCAGGCGGTGCCGCGGTGTTGCTCAAGGTCGGTGGTCTCGAAGGCCCAGGACCGTGCGATAGCGATCAGTTGCAGGCCGACCGTGCGACCGGCGAGAGCACCGAGGGGCGGTAGCGGTGTGGCGGCGGGGGCGGTGAGCCAGGCCTGCAATTCGACCGCGGTCGGGGATGCCGCGAGACGACGGTGCTGCACGTGGGAGCTGTGCGGATCAGTGGTGTCAACGGCGATCGGGTCGATCCAGACGCGGGTACCCTCGCGGTGCATCCGCAACCAGGCGATGTGCCGGGACGGTAGGGTATCGAGGCCGCTCCAGAGGTGCTCGGGTGCCCGGTCGCCGGCGAGGAAGATGACGAGGGCGGGAGCGAGGGCGTGGATGGCATCCAGGAGGGTGTCCCGGTTGACAGCCGACGGCTCGAGGGAGGTTTCGAGGGTGTGCACGTCGGCACCGAGCTCGACGAGGTCGGCGGCGACGTGGTCCAGGCCGGGCTCCGTGCACAGCACAAGGATGCGGCGGCGGTTCGCGGGCCAGGCGGGCGCAGTGTCGCTGCGGTGCCGGGCGGCCAGCTCGACGTTCAGCGTGGTCCACGCGGCCCGTTCGGCCGGGGTCAGAGCCGCGTCGTCGGCACCGGCGGCGAGGCTTTGCAGCATGGCGAGCGGGAGCGGACATCCGCTCACACGCAAAAACGTGCCGCCACTCGTGCGCACGGTACGACCGCGGGGCGAGTCGAAGACGTCGAAGCGGGCGACGACCTGAACATCGGGACTGGCGATCAGGAAGGTCACGGGGGTATCGCGGGTCACAGCTCTCGATTCGCTGGGTGGTTTGGACAGGTTGGTGTGGAGCGGTGCGGGTGGACCGCTGCGGGTGGACCGGTGGCGCGCTCCGCAGATTTGGCCAGTTGCGGAGCGCGCCGAGGCCCATGGGACGGGTCAGACCTCAGTCGAAGGGTGTCGCCTAGTCGAAGGGGTTCTCGACCAGCGCGTTGCTGTGCGTTGCCGACAGGTGGGCCAGGGTCTCGGTTCCGACGATGTCGGTGATGATCGTGGTCGTGGCGACGGGGTTCTCGGTTTCCATGGGGAAATCCTTTCTCTGGTGCGGTAGCGGTTCGCCCCGTTTGGGGCGGCCAGCTAGACTCTAACCTTAAATGATAATCAATATCAATAATGCCGATGTTGCGGCCTCCCGTCAGGAGCAGCCATGACCGAACCGTCCCCCCACGCTGAGCTGCTCATCGTCGCCGACCAGAAAGCCGGTGCGCTCTACGCGGTCCACCCACCCACAGCGCAACTCGTGCAGCAGCACACGCATACCGTTCTGGCCGAACACGCCGGGTTCCTCCCACTCCCCCGGGATCGCCTCGCCTACGTTGACGACGCGGCAGGGGAACTCGTGGTGCTGGACGTCTTTGCGGCACACTGGCGCGCGGCATCGGTATCGGTGGCGATACCCGCTGAGCATATTGCGGCCAGCCCCGACGGCCGCTTCGTCGCGATCACGACCGGACTCGGCGTCGCGGAGAATCCCTGGAGCGATCTGGTGACGGTCGTTGATCTGACCGGCGAGCGGCCGGCCGGCCGGCGCATCCGCTGCCGCACGGGGGAACCCGGTGTGGTGATCGGACACGATCGGACCGACCCGAGCGCACGACCCGTTCTGGTGCTCAGACACCGCGAACCGGGTGCACTCGAGTCTTTCGCCGTGGACGACGTTCGCACGGCGCCAGCCCACTGTCCGGTGATGCGCGGCAAGTCTGCGTCTCTGCCCGACGACGGGCACGGCGACGCCTACGACCCGCTCACCGGCACGATTTTCACGGCCACGAGCGCCGGGGTCTACCGGCACACCCTGCGTGACGGCGGTGCGGTACTGACCGATATCCTGCCCTGGACGGTACCCGGCCGTGCCTATTTTCTGCGCTTCTGCCCGCGCGACCGCACCCTGTTCGCCGTCGTGCGCGGTGGCGACCCGAATCCGCAAAGCTGGCATCGGTGGACCAACTCGCTCTGGCGGTACAGCGTGGATACGAATGAAATCAGCGTGCTGGCGCTGGGAACCGGACTGGTCTTTCGCCTCGCACTCACCCACAGCCACGCGGTAGTGGCCCGGGTGCACCCGCACGGTGACGAAACGGTTAGCGTGCGCCGACACCCGGCCGAACCGCTCACCGAGGTGGGCCGGTCGCCGTTGCCGGCCATGACGGATGCCCCGGTGCCCGGCCGGGAACCATGGGATGGTACCGACCGGCGGGCGATTGCCGCCGCTCCGCACAGCGAGGCCTACGCTGTGACCCGGGGCGGACACGGCGAGTTACACCTGCTCGATGCCTCCGCTCCCGCCGCACCGGCGCGCACCGTGCGGCTGCCGACAGCCCTCCGCGAGGGCGGCCATCTGGCCTGGGTGCAGCGCGGATTCGTGGGTGGTCGCGACACGGTGGGTCGCTAGATGACCGAGGCAAATATCGGGGCGAACACCGAGCCGATCACCGAGACCACGCGGTTTGAACAAGCCAGGGACCGCTGGGTGCCGCGGGCCGGTCTCGTGCGCGCACTGGCCGCTGCAGAAAACTATGACGTCCCCGGGCTGCCGGTACTGCACGGTCAGGTCGCTTTTTCGCTGAGTCGCCTGGCCGGAGACACCCACCACGTCCTTCGGTCCGCGACTCTAAACCGGGAGACCTTTCGCTTCGAGGCGACACGCACGCTCCTCGACCCGCAGCTGCTTGATCCCACCGGGGCTACCGTAGTGAGCACCTTCTCAGTCAGTCCGACCGGTGGGTACGTGGTCGTGCAATTGTCCGTTGCCGGCAGCGAGGTCGGCACCCTCCATGTGGTGGACTGCGCCACCCTGGTACGACGGGTCATTCCGAATGCCGCGGTGCGTTACCCGCGCGTGGACTGGCGGCCGGACGGAACGGGCTTTCGCTGTCCGGCCTGGGCCGTCGCCACAGCACCGCGCACCATCGTCTGCACGCTGGAACCGCACCTCACCGTCGGTTCGGAGCCTGAATCGGATGCGCCGCGCGGCGTCAATTCGCCGCCCGCCGCCGCGCTGGAGCCACCGTCGGGGTATCCCGGCGCTCACCTGCGCGGCGTCGCCGAGGCCGGAGCAGGGAACACCCTGGCCCTGTGGACGCACCGATCCGCGAGTGTGCTCAGCGTGCATCGGAGCGGTGTGCCCGGCACCGTCCTGGACCTGGGTCTCGGCGCGCTCGTTCACGTGGAGGAGATCGCGGTGCACACGCAGGAGACTGACTCCGAGGCGTGGCTCGTGGCGTCGAATCTGAGCACACCACCGCGCCTCTATCGGCGGCAACTGCCCACAGACGTCCCGGCCACAGGCCACCGGGCCAACGAGGACAGCGCGAGCCGACCCGCCGATTCCTTCGTGCACCAGCGGTTGGTCGCCACCATGGACGACGGCGTCGAGGTGGACCTACTCGTGAGCGCCCGGCGGGATGACCTTGACGCCGAGGGACTGCCCCGGGCACCCCGGCCGGTGATCCTGACCGCTTACGGCGGATTCGGCGTCTCGAGTGGCCCCCGCTACGAGCCGAGCCTGTCGGCGTGGCTGTGCAGCGGTGGCATCTTCGTTACGGCCCAGGTGCGCGGCGGCGGAGAACGGGGGGCGGCGTGGCACCGCGCGGGCAGCGGTCCACACAAAAGCAGGTCCGTGCGCGATCTCATCGGGTGCGCAGACAGCCTCGTACGCGGTGGTTGGTGCACCAGAGCGTCGTTGTGCCTAATGGGCGCATCGCACGGCGGGTTGATCGTAACCGCCGCCGCGCTGCAGCGCCCTGACCTGTGCGCAGCCGTCGTCTGCACGGCACCCCTGTTGAACCTCGTGGACTATCACCGCCACGGGCTCGGCGCCCGCTGGATCGACGAGTTTGGCGACCCGGACGACCGCACTGACCGAGCCAGGCTGCTCGAAATATCCCCGTTGCACCTGCTCGCGGCTCTGCCGGTGAACACCCCGCTGCCGGCGGTGCTCTGCGCCGTTTTTGAAGCGGATGACCGGATACCTCCCGTTCATGCGCTCGCTTTCGTGGAGGCGCTCGGCGCCCACGGCGGCCAATCCTGGTTGCGCAGTGAATCCGCCGCCGGCCACGGCTCTAAACCCCTCGACCGGGTGCGCGAATTCTCCGCAGACGTTCTCGCCTTTGCGGCCGTGCACACCGCGTGCGACGCTCCCGACGCGGGTTTCAGGGTGGCACGGCGTGAATGACGTTGCGGGCCCCAGCGGCACCGGCATTCAGATGGTGGGGGGTGCAACCGGGGCCAAAATTCCCTGCATGCTTTCCGACATGTATTCGGCTATCACGGTCTGCGATACCGGCAGATCCAGAACGAACACCCCCGGACAACCCCGGGCAACCCAGTCCTTCAGCTGATCGAGGTCCGACAGGCTCCGGGCTTTAAGCGCCTCGGCGCCGAAGGCCCGCCCGACGGCGGCAAAGTCCACCTCGTCGATGAGCATGGCCTGGCTGTGCAGTCCCCGGGCAGCATACTGGTGCAGTTCCGCGCCGTAGGCCGCATCGTTAAAGACGACAATAATGCCACTGTTCACGGCACGAATCATCGTTTCCAACTCGGCCAGGGCCATGAGCGCCCCGCCGTCACCGGTAACAAGCACGGTTGTGCGCCCGTTGCCGGCTTGCGCGGCGCCGACGGCTGCAGGGAGTCCCAACCCGATGGTCTGAAAGGCCGTCCCGACCAGCATCAGTGCCTGCGGATCGGGAGCCGAGCAGTACATGGGAATCCATCCGGAGAAATGCCCGCCGTCCTGCACAATGGTGCGTTCCACCGGCAGGATTGTTTCGAGCGCCTGGGCGAATGCCTTCGGATTCAGCCGTCCGTCGGGTGCGAGTTCCTCCGACGGGGGTTCCTCGGCTAGACGTCCATCCGCCACTTCCGGCACCCTGCTGCGCCATCCAGTCGTGCGCATCTCCAGTTCGTCAAGCAGCAGTTCGCCGAAGACCTTGCTGTCAGAGCGGATGAACAGGTCGACCCGGTCGTGGGTCGCAGCGGGCAGCGTATCCACTTGAATCACCGTCGCGTCGGGCGAGATCAACGTTCCGTAGCGCATTTGGAACATGTTCAGGCCGGCTCCGACGACGAGCACAACATCGGCCTGCCTCATGATCTCCACCGCGGCCATCCTGCCGAAGCCGCCGGCGATCCCGAGGTCCCAGTCCGAGCCAAAAATATTCCGAGCCATAACCGACGTGGCGAAGAGCGCACCGAGGCGATCGCCGGCCTCGCGCAGTGTCGGGCCGGCCTCGCTGACCACCGCCCCTCGACCGGCAATAATCAGCGGCCGGCTGGATTGCGCCAGGATCGACGCTGCTTTCGCGACGTCGTCGGGGTCAGTCTGGGTCGCAGGCGATGCTGGAAGGCTTTCCACGTTCTTCTGGGCAGGCGCGGGCAGCGCGGCAAGGTCGTAGGGAATGGCGA
Organism: Cryobacterium sp. PH29-G1; assembly: GCF_030063365.1. Lineage (GTDB taxonomy): Bacteria > Actinomycetota > Actinomycetes > Actinomycetales > Microbacteriaceae > Cryobacterium. The sequence continues at coordinate 111,066 of NZ_JASISY010000010.1, forward strand.
CGACGACGGGGACCCGTTCGCGGGCCGCGTGTTCGAACGCCCGCCGAGCGAGGGCGGCTGCGGTGTGGGCCTGCACGGTGAGGGTCAGCACGCCGAGTCCTCCGGCGATTGCGGTCTGGTCGACGTCCCAGGGCCGCATCCCCGTTGTCGGCGACTCACCAACGACCAGAACGAGGGGTATGCGTGCTAGCCGCGCCTCGGCCAGAGACGTGAGGGTGTTGGTGAATCCGGCGCCGTAGGTGGCCGTAGCGGTCGCGATTTTTCCCGATGCCCGATGGTAGGCATCCGCCATGGCAACGGTTCCCTGTTCGTGCCGCGCGCTGATGAAACGGTGGCCTCTCGCCGTCAGGCTGCTGATCAGAAAAGCGTTGCCGTTGCCCATGAGCCCGAAGACGACCTCGCTGTGTTCGGCAATGACATCGGCGATGATGTCAGAAACTGTGCCATTATTCGGTGCGGTGTTCACGGTGTCCTGTCACAACGAAGCAGGGAATACTTTTCCGGGGTTGAGGATGTCCCGGGGATCGAAGAGGGTCTTTATCTGGCGTTGGATGTCGAGCAGGTCGTCGCCGAGTTCAGCGCCGAGCCAGCGGCGCTTCAGTAGGCCGATCCCGTGTTCCCCCGACAGCGTTCCGCCAAGTTCGAGGGCGTACGCAAATAGTTCGCCCGCCGCGCTCCAGATCTCGTCCGGAACGGTGGCTCCCTGATAGACGAATGACGGGTGGAGGTTACCGTCGCCGGCATGGCACGCGGTGGGGATCATGATGTCGTACCGGTCTTCCAGCTCCACCACCTTGCGGAACATATCGGCAACACGGTCGCGTGGGACCGCCACGTCTTCGACCAGCATCGTTCCCATAGATTCCAAGGCGGGAAACGCCTGGCGTCGAATATTCACCAGGCGGGCGGACTCGTCCGGATCCATAGTGGTGAACGCCGTTCCGCCGGCCGCCTCGATGAAGCCGGCGACGGCCTCCGCGTCCGGGAGAGCAGCCGGCCCGTCACACTGAACGAGGAGATACGAACTGCCCTGTGCCAGTAGGTTTTGGGCGGTATACGTGCCAACGCATTCCAGTGTTCGGCGGTCCAGCAGTTCCATAATGGCCGGCACGAGCCCCGCCTCGGTGATCCTCGACACAGCGTCGATGGCCTGTTCGAGCGCTGGGAAGAACGCGCCGATCGTCGATCGGGTTCCGGCCACGGCCGGCTGGAGTTTGAGAGTGCACTCGACGATGATGCCGAGGGTACCCTCCGAACCGATCATCAGCGCGCAGACGTCGTATCCGGTGACACCTTTCACCGTGCGGTGTCCCACCGAGATCAAGCGCCCGTCGGCCAGGACTACCTTGAGGGCAAGCACCGCTTCCCGAGTCACGCCGTATTTTGCACAGAGCAACCCGCCGGCGTTCATGGCGATGTTGCCACCCACGGTGGAAACATCCTTGCTTGCCGGGTCTGGCGGCCACCACAACCCATACCCGGCCAGTTCCTCATTGAGAGCGCCGTTCAAGATACCCGGTTGCACAACCGCGAGCCTGTTGGCGGTCGAGATTTCCAGGATCTCCTGCATGGCACCCATACAGAGCACGATTTCGCCACTATCGGCGATGCCACCGCCGGCCAGCCCGGTCCCGGCGCCGCGGGTAACGACGGGCGTACCCGTTTCGTAGGCTATCCGGCAGACCACCTGGACATCGTCGATGCTGCGCGCATGCACGGCGGCGAGTGGTGTCCCTGCGGCCATGTGGCCCGAGCGATCCGTGCGGTACCGTGCAAGTTCCTCCGTGTCGGTAACCACCCGGCCGGGGAGTGCCTCCGCGAGCAAGTGTGCAACGTTCATATTGTGTTCCTCTTTCATCTGGTCGCCCGCTCACGAGGAAGGCACCGGTTCACGTCACTGTGGCCTGGTTGGATGGGTCCTTCGAGAGGCCGGATGCGACATCAGCGAAAAACCTGAAACCATATACGATCTCAACTGTACCGGCAGGGGAACCCTTGTGAGCAAATCGGTACTAGCATTCCCGGTCATACCGAGCTTTAGGAGAAACTCTGATGCGAAAACTGACCGCCGGCCTGTTCATGTCTCTTGATGGCGTGGTGGAATCACCGAACCTTTGGCAATTCGACAGCTTTGACGAGGAGCTGGGCGCCGAACTGACCGCGATGATTGACCGGGTCGACACGGTACTGCTCGGTCGGGTTGGCTACGAGGAATGGGCTGGCTACTGGCCGAACGCCGACAGCACCGACGACTTCGGCACTTTCATTAATCCGATACAGAAGTTCGTCGCATCGCGAACGCTCACCGGCCCGTTGGACTGGCAGAATGCTGCCTTGATCGAGGGTGACTTGGAAGAGTTCGTGTCCGATCTGAAGAACACGGAAGGCGGGGAGATTTCACTGGTCGGCGGAATTTCCCTGGTGCGACAACTGCTCTTTGCCGGTCTGCTCGACTCGCTCACCGTCATGATGCACCCCGTCGTCGCGGGTGCGGGCCGTCACCTCTTCGAACCGAGCGACCCCGTGACCCGACTGACACTGCAGAATTCGATCACGACGAGCGCGGGCAATGTACTGCTCTCCTACGCTCTGCGCACCGGGTGAGGGTGGGACAGGGCTGACGACTGAGCGGGCGCCGATGGCGCGATCCTGTGAACGAAACGTATTCTCCGAGCGAATGGTTCTAGTGTTGCCCCATGATTTCTTCTGAACGCGACATCGAGCTTGCTGACGTTTTCGTGCTTCTCGCCGATTCATTGCGCGCCACGCACGACGTTGTGGACACGATGGATATTTTGGTGCAGGCCAGCACTCGGTTCACGTCGGCAACCGATGCGGGCATCCTTCTGGCTGATCCCGCGGGCGTGCTGCATGTCGTGGCCTCGTCGAACGAGCGCACCAGTGAGGTTGAAGAGGCCCAGTTGGGCTACGGCCAAGGTCCCTGCCTGGAATGCTTCACAACTGGTCTGCCGGTCGAGGTCCCCGACCTGGCGACCGAGGCCACGCGGTGGCCGCAGTTCGTGCGCCTTGCGGAAGCGCGCGGATTCCAAGCTGCGCACGCATCACCGCTGCGCCTGAGAGATCAGGTGTTCGGTGCGATGAACCTCTTCAACGAACAACCCGGCCCGCTCGGTGATCGAGATCTAGCCCTCGCCGCCGCTCTGACACAGGTCGCCACCATCAGTCTGGTTCAGCAACAGACAATCCACCATCAGGCGACCGTGAACGACCAGCTGCAGCGGGCCCTCGACAGTCGAGTGCTAATCGAGCAGGCAAAAGGAGCGCTGGCCCAACGCCACGGCATCTCCGTCGACGCGGCATTCGCGCTTCTTCGCAGCCATGCCAGGAAGAACAGTTCACGGCTCCGGGACACTGCCGAGGCGATCGTCAACCGACGGCTCTCCATCTGACGTGCTCGCCGGCGTTCGTGCGCTGACATCGCTATCACCGACCCTGGATTCGCCGGCCTAAAGGCCCGGCCGGCCGTCTGCATCACCGCTGGCGGTGCGTTCTCCATCACAACCCGAGAAGTTGTGCCTTCCAATATGCCTTGCTGTCTGCCGCAGCCTCGGGCGAGACCAGCTGGCTGTGTTGCACCGCCACTCGACACTTGCCTGGAGTCGCCTCGTTGACGGTGACGTTGACACGAGAGCCGTCCTCCAATCCACAGCGCCAATAGCGCCACTTCGCGGTCGCTGACGTCGTGGGGTCGTCAGTCATCTCGAACCCGTTGAACGAGGTGCGGCCGTCAACCAAGGCCATCCAGGAAGCGATTGCCGCATCCATCGAGCCCGGGATTGTTTTACTGGCACTGGCGGCAAAAGTCCCGTCCCCTTGTTGTCCGGGGATGCGGCGGCCGATGTGCTGCTCGTATGCGATCGTGATGCCCTGCGCCCACCAGCCGTGGCTCTTCAGTTCCAGCTGCGCGATGACATCCTGCACCAGCGGCACGATGTCGGGATGAGCTAGCTCCCTGCCGCCCATCTCGTCGATCAAGGCAACCCACTCCGACCAGGCCCGCTGCGTAACTTTCTCGTACGGTCCGACGTTTTGTGGTTTCGTCATGGGCCGAATCTATCCGATAGATCGCGCTCGGGACTTGGTAAGGGTCGTAGTCTTTGACGTTTTGCTCACCTATTTCTGTGCATAGTACGCCGAGAGCCAGTATTGACTGGCGTTTGGGATGGATACTTCCAGGGTTTGCGCGCCTGCCGGGCTGTCGAGTGGAACTGCTAAGACAGCGAGCCCCGCGTCGCCGCAGGTAGCGCCAACCGCGTTCGGGTGCTGCTGGTTGACCGTGATCGAGTACCTGCCATTGCCGGTGCAGTTCAGCATCATCACGATCATCGTCTGCCCCGCCGAGGTCGCTGGCGGTACCGTGATAACGGTGTCAGAGTTGCCGGCGTAGGTTCCCGCGGGAACCCGGTCAGGGTAGGTCTTGGCAACGATGGTGTCTTGCGCTGCAAATTCTTCGGAAGCGCTTGGAAGGCTTGGGGTAGCACTGGGCGTCGGCCGGGAGGAACCGCTCGACGTGGGTTCGCTGTGTGCCGTGCACCCGGTCATTGCCACGCAAACCAGCAGCACACCGGCGCCGAAAGCAGGAATCTTCGACCGCGCTCATACCGTCTTTGGTCGGTGGGCGCAGTGTGCTCCTCGGCACAGCACGGCGATCGCCGCCTGGGCCCACTGAATCGATCGGGTTCGCTCGTCTAGGACGCGTTGAGCGCTGCCGCTGCGCGGACGAGCCCGTGGCAGGCTGTGGCGTTGATCTTGTCGCCCTCGTACAGGTCGATGGCTCGCCTCACACCTGCGGTCTGACTGGCGTTGAACAGTTCATCGGCGTCGGCCTCAAGAATCAAGCCGCGAATGTGGACCAGCATGTCGCCACGCCAGTCGCCTAGTGCGGCAATGATCTCATCTATCGACGTCATCGGAATCTCCGCTACCTCTCTGTCACACCGGGCGCAGCCCGCACGTCACCCATAGTATGAGACCTCGACGGAAAGCGTGATCCCCATGGACGAGACTGCAGCTTTCGAGCGGGAGCGCCCCCGGTTGTTGCGTATTGCCGGACGAATCCTGCGTGACGACGCAGAGGCCGAAGACATCGTCCAACAAACGTGGCTGCGCCTCCACTCCACCGAGGCTGTCATTGACAACCTGCCCGGCTGGCTGACCACGGTGACCACGCGGCTCTGTTTGGACAGACTGCGCGCCCCGAAACCGATCCTCGTGGACGATCTGGCGTTCCCTTCGCTGACTGAAGATCCAGCCGATGCACTTGCCCTGGCCGACACGGTTGGGATTGCGCTCCAGGTGGTCTTGGACCGCCTCACACCGAATGAGCGGGTAGCGTTCGTGCTCCACGACAGCTTCAGTATTGATTTCCCCACGATCGCGGCGATGCTTGGGACCACTCCCGCCGCTGCACGCAAGCTCGCTTCGAGAGCGCGCAGCAAGGTCCGCCCGCAGGGCGTACAGGGCCGAGCTGACTGGGAAGTTGTGGATGCGTTCCTCGCCGCCGCCCGGCAGGGCGATTTTGAGCAGCTGTTGGCGCTGCTGGCGCCAGGGGCGGTGGTCGCCGGTGATGAAGCGGCGATCTCGGCGGGAACCCCAACCCGAATGGAAGGACGGAGCGCAGTCGCAGCGATGTTCAACGGCGCGGCCAAAGCCGCGTTGCCCGTCTTCATCGACGGCCGCCCGGGCGCAGCATGGTTTCATCGTGGCTCGCCGCGGGTCGCGTTCGATTTCACAGTCGTCAACGGGGTTGTCGATCGAATCGATTTCATCGCCGACCCGGCAATTTTGGAACGCCTCATCCGCCGTGCTGCAGGAGCGCAGCGGAACTGACCGGCGGCCTGCAACAAACGAACCCCTCAGCAGTCACACTTCCCGGCGCTCCACCGTCATACAGGTACCCAACCCCAATCGGGGCGACGCGTTCATAGTTAGGATTCGAGTCGATGAAAACACTGACCTGCCGCCAGCTGGGCGGCTCTTGTGAAGAACCGATGCACGGCAAAACCGCTGATGAGGTTATCAAGGCCCAGGACCGCCATCTCAAAGACGCCATCAAGTCCGGAGACACTACCCACGAACAAGCACACAAGGAAATGAAAGATCGTTGGAAGCACCCAAAACGATCAGTGGACTGGTATTCCTCCACCAAGTCGGCGTTCGCCGAGTTACCCGAGGACGACTGACCGGGTCGCCGCCGCCCAAAGAACCGCAACGGCCTTCTGCGCAACTACACGGCGAGACCTTCCGCAGCGCGCCCCGGTGTATCCGACTCGCAGCAAGCGACCTGTCGCGGCGATCATCAACGCCGACCAGCTGAATAAGCTGATTGAGGACTCCGATGAACTCGCCGACATCCGGGCAGTCGATGCAGCTTGGGAGGAAACAGAGCGACTTGGTGAGACGCCCGTTCCTTGGGAGGACGAAAAGCGTGACCTCGGTCTGTCGTGACTTACACGGTTCAGATTACGTCAAGGCGCTGCAGTGGATGCTCGGCCGCGATGACCCTCGACGTGTACGCCGACCTCTTCGATGACGACTTGGACAGCGTCGCAGTGGCCCTCGATCAGGCCCGAATGAATTCAAGTGTGGGCAAAATGTGGGCAAACGAAGGTCCTGGGACCCCTGCTACCAAGTTAAAATCCAGATCAGCATAGAAATAAACGCGGTGCCCCCACTGGGACTTGAACCCAGACTGTGACGATTTTAAGTCGTCTGCCTCTGCCAATTGGGCTATGGGGGCATGCCCTAAGACGGGCTCTTACAGCGTAGGTGCTGCCGGGCGATGGTCTCGTCCGGCAGCACCTACAGAAAACACTACTTCGAAGCGGATGCCTCGGCGGCAAACTTCTCCGCAGCCGGGGCCTTGGCGACGGGCGCCTTGGTCGCGGGCGCTGCGGCATCCGTTGCGGCAGCCTTGGCCGTGGGCTTGCGCGGCGCACGAGGTGCACGCGGCGCGGCCGGGGCCTTGGCCGCGGGTGCTGCCGGTGCTGCAGCTGCCGCCGGCGGCTTCGGACGCGAGGCGAACTCTTCGAATACGGCGCGCGGGTTTTCGGTGGCGCTCAGCGAGACGACGTCGCGACCGAGGAAGAGATTGTTGACCCAGCCGCCGACGACGCGCAGCTTGCGCTCCCAGCTCGGCATGGCCATTCCGTGGTAGCCGCGGTGCGCGAACCAAGCCGGCATGCCCTTGATAGCGAGGTTGCCGGACTGAAACACGCCAACGCCGATGCCGAGGCCGGCGACCGCGCCCAGGTTCTTGTGGAAATACTGCACCGGGGCTTCGCCGCGCAGCACGGCAACAAGGTTCTTGGCCAGCAACTTGCCCTGACGCACAGCGTGCTGAGCGTTGGGAACACAGTTGCCGCCGACGCCGCCGCCGCTCAGGTCGGGAACGCAGCTCACATCGCCGGCGCCCCAGGCGTCAGCGATGATGTCGTCTTCGGTTCCCACACGCAGGTCGGCGCGAACCTGCAGGCGACCGCGCTCTTCGATGGGAAGGTCGGTGTGACGCACGATCGTCGGGTTGGCCATGACTCCGGCCGTCCAGACAATGAGATCGGTCTCGAAGGTCTCACCGGTGGAGAGCTCGATCTTGCCGTCGACCGCGCTGGTGAGCTGGGTATCCAGGTGAATCTGAGCACCGCGCCCGGCGAGATTGTCAATGACCCACAGGCTGGTCTTGAGCGAGACCTCGGGCATGATGCGGCCCATAGCTTCGATGAGGTGAAAGTTGGTCTCTTCGAAGCTGATCTCCGGGTACAGGGTGAGCAACGAGGTGGCGAAGGAACGCAACTCGGCGAAGACCTCGATGCCGGCGAAACCGCCACCGACCACAACGAAGGTGAGCAGGCGGTCGCGCTCGGGGCCGGCCGGCAATGCGGCGGCCTGATCGAAGTTCGTGAGCACGCGGTCGCGGATCGCCACGGCCTCTTCGATGGTCTTGAGACCAATAGCCGAGTCGGCGACGCCCGGAATCGGGAACGTACGCGACACGGCACCGGCGGTCACCACGACGATGTCGTAAGCGAACTCGTACGGCTCGCCGGTCGGCGGCGTGATGGTGGCGGTCTTCTCCGCGTGGTTCACGTGGGTGACCTTGGCCGAGATGACGTTGGTCTTCTTGAGGTGACGGCGGTGCGACACGACCGCGTGACGCGGCTCGATCGAACCGGCAGCGACCTCCGGAAGGAAGGGCTGGTACGTCATGTACGGCAGCGGGTCAACGATGGTGACCTCCGCTTCGCCGGATCGCAGCCACTTCTCGAGCTTCCATGCCGTGTAAAAACCGGCGTATCCGCCACCAACAATGAGAATTTTGGGCACGATGAGAAGGCCTCCTACATGATTATGATTGTGCGAAATCTTTGGGGTTGCGCCGAATTCGCTTGATATGCCGAGTGGCCCCAATGCCGAGCAGCGTTACTAGGATACCAAACACCACGAGCAGAGCGAGCGGAAGGCTGATATACGTCAGGGTCAGCTGGTTCGGCAGCCAAGCATTGAGCATATTTTGCACCGGTAACGCCGGGTCGTCATCGGCAGCCACCGGAGCCTCGGCAACGGGTGTCTCGGTGGGCACGACCTCGATCTCAGCCCGGCGGTGCAGCGTGATCCACTCGGTCAGCAGCTCGCTGGGAGTCGCTCCGGTCGCCGGCGCAACATAGCGCGTCACTGCGGCTGCGGCATCGATCAGACCGTTGCCATAGATCGGACTGGGCACGGACTGGCCGTTCGCGTTCGCCGTGGCGATAACGCGATTCATGACTCCCGCCGCATCCAGGTTGGGATACGCCGCCCGCACGAGGGCCACGAGCCCGGACACGATCGGCGCTGCCGCGCTGGTCCCGTCCCACTGCACGTAGGTCGAATCGGGCATGACCCCGACCAATTTCTCGCTCGGTGCGGCGATGGCAATGGTGATGCCCTGCGAGGACGCGTCGAAGCTCGCCGATTTGTTGCGGTCCACACCGGCGACCGTCAGCACGCCGGGGATCGTCGCGGGAGCACCGACTTCGGTGGTGCCACTCCCCCGGTTGCCGGCCGCGGCCACGACGACGACATCGTTTTCAAAGGCGTAGAGAAAAGCGTCGTCCCAGCTCTCCGGCCAGTACAGCGTGTTTCGGGTCAGTGACATGTTGATGACGTCGGCCCCGTTGTCAACGGCCCAACGGATGCCCTGCGCAATCTGATCATCGTTGCTGACGGCGGACCGTGTGCTGCCGAACGCAACCGAGACCGCCAGGATCGAGGCCTCCGGCGCCACGCCGATGAGGCCGGTCCCGTCTCCGGTGCCACGACCGGCCAGGAGCGAAGCCACGAGGGTGCCGTGTTCACCGTCATCATCGTCGCCGGCTACGGGAGTTTGGCCGTCTGCGGTACCGAGGCCGGAGACATCCGTTCCCCCGGTCACGACCCCATTCAGCTCAGCGACGCTGCCGTCGACTCCGGAGTCGATGACGGCAACGGTGACACCGGCACCACGAGTGGTGTTCCAAGCTTCGGCGAACCCGTAGTCGCCGAGCCAGTACTCGAGGTCACGAATTTGATCGGCGTGTGCGGCGGGTGCATCGAGTAGAACGGAGCCGGCGATGGTGCCGCCGAATAGTGCCGTGGCGAGGGCGATCGCAATGCCCGCGCTGAGCCGACGGGCGATCGGAGTCACTCCGAAGCCGCCACGGGCACACTTGGCTCCTGCTCGCCTGACGCCGGTACGCCAGCTTCGGCGGCGTAGTCCAGGCAAACACAGACCGCGGGCGACCAGGGGGCGCGTTCGAGCGCGAGGTCGCCGATCGGGTTCACGCCGGGCCCGGCGGCCAGAGAATGAGCGGCGAGGGCATGCAGGCATTTGACCCGGGTCGGCATGCCACCGGAGGAGATTCCGGCTATTTCCGGCACGAGGCCGAGCTGGTCGCGGTCGAGCAGAAAGCTCTCGTGCGCACGCTCGTAGGCGGCGCGCACGTCGTCATCGTTGGCGAGCAGATCGTTGTACTCGTTCATGACCTGCGTGGCCTCGAGCGACGAGATCGCCGCGGTCGCCGCCGGGTGGCATAAATAGTACAGCGTGGGAAACGGGGTGCCGTCGGCCAGGCGCGGAGCGGTCGCGACCACGGTCGGGGCGCCACAGACACAGCGAGCGGCGATACCGACGACGTTGCGGGCCGGGCGGCCGAGCTGAGCCGAGACGAGGTCGATGTCGGCCTGGCTGAACGGGTCGAATGGCGGCCGGGTCACGGCGTGGCCCCGTCCGTGGCGGGTGCCGCAGCCTGCGGAGCGAGGCCGGCGGTCATGGTGGAGGCGAACAAGGAACCCAGCCAATCAATCGTGGTGCTTTGAATAATGGTGCTGACCGGTGCGGCCTCCGCTTCCAGCGGGGCTACGACGGGCAGATCGTTGATGACAAGAAAACTGATATCGCCCGGCAGCACGTACGAGAGTCGTTCGCGGGCCTGAGTTGTGATGTAGGTGCGGTCATTCCAGCGCTCGCGCTGGCTCGTGAGCTGATCGACCTCGGCTTTCTGATCGGCAACGCTCGCGCTGAGCCGGCTGATCTGCTGCCGCTGCTCGGCGTAGGTGCGCAGGCTCGGCGCCAGTACCACGACGGCGAGAACGAGCACGACCATCATCACAAGCGAAAAGCCCGAAAAGCGGATGCTGCGGAGCCAGCCTCCAGCGGGCGTATCAACCGGCGACCCGACGGGTGGCTGCCGGGCCTTCTGTGGTGCGGAACCGGGTCGTTTCTGGCCCATGGCAGCTCCTCTCGCTGGCTCGTCGGATGCGGTGCTGTTCAAAAATGGTACCGAGTGTAGCTGTGGGCTCCCAACCGCCGAAGACTCGGTGGTCGGGAGCCCGAATGTACTGGTGAGCGGGGCTACGCGGTGAAGCGGGGGAACGCGGCGCGACCGGCGTAGACCGCGGCCTCGCCGAGTTCTTCTTCGATGCGCAGCAGCTGGTTGTACTTCGCGACGCGCTCACTGCGTGCCGGGGCGCCGGTCTTGATCTGCCCGGAGTCCGTCGCCACGGCGAGGTCGGCGATGAAGGTGTCTTCGGTCTCGCCTGAGCGGTGCGAGATGATCGCGGTGTAGCCGGCGCGCTGGGCGAGGGAAACAGCATCCATCGTCTCGGTCAGGGTGCCGATCTGGTTGACCTTGACCAGGATCGAGTTCGCGGCCTTGAGCGTAAGGCCCTTGGCCAGACGCGCCGGGTTGGTGACGAACAGGTCGTCTCCGACGATCTGCACCTTGTCGCCGAGCGCTGCGGTGAGGTGAACGTAGCCGTCCCAGTCATCCTCTTCGAGCGGATCTTCGAGCGAGACGAGCGGGTAGTCGGTGACGAGCTCGGCGTAGTACGCGCTCATCTGCTCAGCCGAGAGCGACTTGCCCTCGAAGTTGTAGCTGCCGTCCGTGAAGAATTCGCTCGCCGCCACGTCGAGGGCCAGAGCGATGTCCTTGCCGGGCACGTAGCCGGCGTTCGTGATGGCTTCAACGATCAAGTCAAGCGCGGCCCGGTTGCTGGGCAGGTTGGGGGCGAAGCCGCCCTCGTCGCCGAGTCCGGTGGCCAGGCCCTTGGACTGCAGCAACGCCTTGAGCGAGTGGTAGGTTTCAACGCCCCAGCGCAGTGCCTCGCTGAACGACTCAGCGCCGATCGGAACGATCATGAATTCCTGAATGTCAACATCGTTGTCGGCGTGCGAGCCGCCGTTGATGATGTTCATCATCGGAACCGGAAGGGTGTGCGCGTTCGGGCCACCGAGGTAGCGGAACAGTGGCAGGCCGGCCGAGCTGGCCGCGGCCTTCGCCACGGCCAGGCTCACGCCGAGGATGGCGTTGGCGCCGAGGCGCTCTTTGTTGTCGGTTCCGTCGGCTTCGATCAGCACGAGGTCGACGATGCGCTGATCGGTGGCGTCGATGTCTTCGACCGCCGGGCCGAGCTCGTCGATGACGGCTTCGACCGCTTTCAGCACGCCCTTGCCCTGGTAACGACCCTTGTCACCGTCGCGCAGCTCATAGGCCTCAAACACGCCGGTGGATGCGCCGGACGGCACCGCAGCACGGCTGACCGTTCCGTCGCCGAGTAGTACCTCGACCTCGATGGTCGGGTTTCCGCGGGAGTCGAGAATTTCGCGTGCGTCTACTGCCTCAATTAGGGCCACAACTGTCTCCTGATTTGTCGGGGTGAACGTCTACGTAGACGCCGGGGTTGAGTCGGATGAAGGTCGGTGTGCGCCGGGGACACCGGGCGAATTCAGTCTAACCAAACCCATGGGTAGATCCGCTGAACCGGATGGCTCGCCTCAGGCGCCGAGGGCTTTGAACTCGAGGTCGGCGGCCGACCCGGTTGCTGCTGTGACGAAGGCGAAACGCCCGTAGCCGGCATCGCCGGCGCGGTCGAGCAGAGCCTTCAGATTTTTCGTACGGCGTTCCAGGCTCACGCGCAAGCCGGTGGCCACGAGGTCACGCTTGAGCGCGACCAGGCTGGCCGGGTCGGCGTCCTTGTCGTAGACCAAAACCACCGCCTGCTCTGCGGATGCGGCATCCGTGTGCAGCAGATCGACGATGCGTTCAAAGCCGATCGAGAAACCGCAGGCCGGCACGTCGGTGCCGAGAAACCGGCCGATCATGCCGTCGTAGCGGCCGCCGCCACCGAGGGAGTAGCTGAGGTCGGGGTGGGAGATCTCGAAGATCGTGCCGGTGTAGTAGCCCATGCCGCGCACGAGCGTCGGATCGAAGACGAGGTCAACGCCGGGCAGCGCGGCACGCAATGCCGTGAGGTCACTGAACGCGGCGGGGTCCAGCCAGGCCGGCGCGCTGTCGCCGAGTGACCAGCCGCCGGTGCCGAGCTCGGTGAGCAGGGCGGCCAAATCGGGGGCGTCGATGCCGAGGCTGTGCAGCTCTGTGGCCACGCCGTCGACACCGATCTTGTCGAGCTTGTCAATCACGATCAGGGCCCGTTCGGTCAGTTCGATGGCGACGCCCCAGTGCGCGAGCAGTGCGGAGAGAATGCGCCGGTCGTTGATGCGAATGGAGCAGCCCGTAAGCCCGAGCTTGTCGAGGGTTTCCGCTGTCGCTGTGATCAGTTCAATCTCGGCGAGCGCGCCGGCCTCACCGATGATGTCGATATCGCACTGCATGAACTGGCGGTAGCGCCCCTTTTGCGGGCGTTCGGCCCGCCAGACCGGGGCAATCTGAATGGACCGAAACACCGGGGATAGTGCAGCGCGGTGGGTGGCGTAGAACCGTGCCAGCGGAACCGTCAGGTCAAAGCGCAGTCCGAGGTCCGCCAGGGACAGCAGATCCTCGTTCTCGGCCGCGACGGCGACATCCGCCGGGCTCAGGCCGCGCTTGAGCACGGCGAAGGCGAGCTTCTCGTTGTCGCCGCCCAGACCGGAGTGCAAGCGGGCCGAGTCTTCCATGACCGGTGTTTCGATCTCGTCGAAGCCGTGCGCACGAAAACTCTCCCGGATGATGCCGAGGGAACGTTCACGCACCGCTTTGTCGGCGGGAAGAAAATCGCGCATTCCGCGCGGCGGGGTCACTGCAATAGCCATGCGGCAATTCTTGCAGGTTCTGGGAGGTGAGCGCCCCGGGGCTAGAGCGCTCCACCGGCGGCACCGGGGGCATCCGCTTCGAGACCGCCGTCGCCGACGTTCTCGCGGGCGACGAAGTTCTCAATGTCGAACAGGTTGTCACCGGCACGTTCGGCGATGGTGAGCAGGGTTGACATCGAGGCGATCTCTTCGACCTGTTCCTTGAGGAACCAGAGCATCGCCTGCTCACCGAGCGCGTCGCCATCGGCGCGGGCCGCGCGGAACAGGGCTTCGATCTGGGCCGTGACCTGGCGTTCCTGCGCGAGGGCCAGACTGATCGGCTCGACCGCGTTGGCGAAATCATTCTTGACGGCCGGGATACCGGGAATGACGACCTCGAGATCGCGGTCCATGCGGTACTGCACGAGCATCATCGCGTGGTTGCGCTCTTCGAGGGACTGGCGATAGAAGTGGCCGGCCAGCTGCGGCAGCGACTGGGTGTCGAACCAAACCGCAATTGCGATGTACTGCTGCGACGCAGCGAATTCGTTGCCGATCTGGGCAGAGAGGAGCGTATTAAAGGAGGTGGCAGTCATGCTTTGACGTTACCCGGCCTGTTCAACCTTCGCCAACAGCGCACCCAGGTGCTGATCGACCCGCGAGAGCGGAAAAATGGTTGCTTCACGCATGCTCAAGC
>NZ_JASISY010000011.1 GCF_030063365.1 Cryobacterium sp. PH29-G1
CCGCAACTGCGACCTCGACCACACCCGCGACAAACAATTCGGCGGCCCCACCACCGCCACCAACCTGGCCCACCTCTGCCCCGCCAACCACAACCTCAAACACTTCAGCAACTGGACCGTCACCGGCGCCCCCGACGGCACCCTCACCTGGACCAGCCCCGCCGGCAAACACTACGCCACCGACCCCGCCACCCGAATCAGACCCAAACCCCCACACACCGAACCACCCCCACCACCAGAACCCGTCATCGGACCAATCCCCCTGCCCCACGACCCCTGGGCACCCAACCGCACCACCGACCGTGCACCCAACCGCACCCCCAACCGTGCACCCAACCACACAGCCGCCCCGCACAACAACGTCGACACCAGCCCCCCACCGTTCTAACCCAGCCCCGCAGCAGCAGCCCGTGGGAAACGGCAACCCTTGAGCAGAGGTAGGAGCGGGCAGCGGTAGGCCGCGGGCCGCTCGCCGGCGGGGAGCCAGCGGCAGCGGTCGCTAACGCAGCGCGGTGATGCGCAGGGCCACCGACTTGAGATTCGCAATGCGCTGCTCGTAGCGAGCAGCGAGCACGATCAGCAGAATACCGCCGGCACCGAGCCAGAGGAACCACGGAATCACGCTGTAGGCGAGCGAGATCCACGGCCACAGCTGGGCGATGCCGTGAATGAGCAACACGGCAGCTCCGATCACGAACGGTGCCTGCAGTCGTCGTGTGCTGCCTATCACGAGCACAACGATCGCGGCGATACCGAGACCGACGATGCGCCAGAGTTCGTTGTAGGTCAAATCCTGGAGCAGCGACGGCCCGAGCAGCAGCACGAGTCCGACACCCAGCCAGCGCCAGCTGCGCGCCCGCGCATCGGTATTCAGGCGTAGCCAGCCCGAGCCGAGCAACGCGAGGGCCACCGGAACGGTGACGAGTTCGAACGGGGCGACCACACCAAAGCTGACCGTCGAAAAAGCGGCCAGGCCGGCCAACGCCAAAACGCTCCACGCTGTGAGCGGTCCGAGCGGTGCCTGCTGCCGCCACAGTGCAATCACGTGCAGCGCCGAGAGCCCCAGAACGAGCAGTACGGCCCGCGGCGTCGAGAGCCCAGCGTCGACGGGGGAGAGCACGACGGCAAGTTCGATCACGGTCACAACGGATGCCCACGCCAGCACGAGCGTGATGCTCGCGCCGCGGCGAAGTGACGCCGAGGCGGCATCCGCTTGGCGTGCCAGCAGGAAGGCGGTCGCGAGGCCGACCGTGGCAGAAAGCAGGAGCCAGAGTTCGATTCGCGCATCGGGAGCGCCCGGAGTGCCGCGCAGCCGCTGGGTTTGCGCGACCACTGTGATCACGAGGGCGACCGCTCCCGCGAGGCCGGCCGCCGACAGATAGTGCGATCGTGGCGGTGACCACCGCACTACGCCGGTACCGAGCAACAGCGCGGCTGAAACGAGCGCCACAATTGCCGGGCGCACGAGCGATCCCGTCTGCGATACGAGGGCGAGCGGCACGAGAGCGGTGAGCAGTCCGGCCAGCACGAGCAGCCCCGCCACCGGGCTCGCGGCACTGGCGCGATCGCTTTGACCGTACCGGCGAATGAGTAGAGCCGTGACGAGCACGACGCCGGCGACCGGCAGCACATACGGTTCGAGCGCGACGGTACCGGCCCGGTCGAGACCGAGCCAGAGGCCGACGGTGCCCAGCAGCAGGGCTAGCCAGCCGAAGTGACGGCGATTGGAGCCGGAGCCGAAGAGGCCGTCGGGCGCAATAGCCATGATAAGAGCCACGATGCCGGCGAGCACGATCACGAGCCACCCGAGCGAGCGGAGCGTGACCAACGCGGTGAACACGGCCGGGGCGAGCACGATAACCGCGCCGAGTTCGAGGGCCATGCGGTCGCGGCGGGCGAAGAGATCCGAGCCTGTGCCGCGGAACAGGGCGAGTGAGCAGATCACCAGAGCGAGCGCCGGTGCGGCGATGGTGAAAACGGATGCGACGGCGTCCGTCGCGAGAAGAACCTCGCGTGCCAGCAGGATCAGCGCCGGTGCCAGCGCGGTGGCGGCGATGGCGCGTTCCCAGTGCAGTTCGCCGCGGTTGGCGCGCACAAATACCCAGAGCGAACAGGCGGCGATGATCAGGCTTGTGCGCAGGATCGATCCGAACGGTTCGGGCTGCAGCAAAAAATCGTCGTCGGAAAGCACCCAGCGCCGCACGGGCAGAGCGAAGACGACGATGGTCGGAATGAGGAGGGTGAAGAAAGCCCAGCGTCGTTCGAGTTGGGTCAGCAACGTCGGCCGCAGGGCCGCGGCAGCAACCAACAGGTGCAACAGAGCCGTGGCGAGGGCGAGAGCCGCCGTGACATTGGCCACGTTGAGCGAATCCGACCCGAGCTGATCGGGGGCGAGCGCCAGTGGAACGTGCGCGACGCCGACCAGCGTGATGACAATCGCCGCGCCCACCAGAGCTCCCCGCGCGTGAGTGCGCCCCAGACTGGCCGGAATCGCGGGTCGTCGGGTAACCACCAGACGCGCACACCAGAGGGCGAGTACGAGTGACACCGTGCCGAACCACCACGTCGTGGGGTTCGCCCAGCTGATGAGATAGCCTAGGGTCTCGCCGGCAATCAGAAGACCGACGACGGCCGGAGTCAGAAACGCGAGCGAGAACGTGGCACTCGTGCGAGCGAGGAGCAGGGTGATGAGTGCTCCCGCGCCGAGTAAAAGGTAGAGCGTTACGATGAGCTCGATCGATTCGACGAAGGGCACCGCGAGAACGACAACGGCCAGCGCGAGGGCGGTCACGATCTGGCGACGCTGGTGCAGCAGCGCACCGAAGGTCCAGCCGATCAGGAGTATTGCACCGACGCCGACCAGGGCGAGCAACGCCCAACCGTTGTCGGCGGAGGCCAGCTGACCAACAACCTCGCGGCCGCGTAGCCCGTTTGCCGTGGCGTGAGTGAGAGGCCAAACGGCAGACGAGACCGTGAGAAGCAGCGGAATGGCCGCAACGATCGCTGCTGAACCGGCACCGAGGAGCCACGCGGTGCGAACAGGCGAGAGCCCGCCACTACGGCGACCGAACGACTCCAGGGCCACAGCCAGGGTCGCCGCTACGAGCAGGGGTACGGTGACGGAGAACGGCACGCTGTCGAAGCGCCCGGCAATGACCGGCGCGATGCCGGCGGCCGAGAACGCGGCCAGTGACGCCGCAGCAAACGCGAAATACCGGTACTCCGCCATCAACCGGGCGTTCTGCGGTGCCCGCAGCCCGATGACGACGTGGGCCGTGGCGACGACCGCGACCGCACCGAGACACCAGATCGGAGCGACGAGACTATCGGAGTCGACAAAGAACGCGAGGATGGCAGACGTGACGAGGGTCACCGCGCCCAGCAACACCAGCAGCATCCGCTCGGGCACGCGATCGATGGCGGGCCACCGGCTCGCCACCACCGCAGGCCGGGGGAACGTTACCCGGTGCAGCAACGCACCGATGGCGGCCCCGAGAAAGCCGACGAAAACCCGGGTGAGAGAGTCCTGGTTCTGCAGGAGACCGGCCGCGAGCAGCCCGAAACCGGGAACCGCAACGACGAAGCCGGCAATACTGCCCACCCGCAGCTTTGATTGGACGTGCCAGCCGAGGAACAACGCCGCACAGGCGAGCAGAGCGATGCCCCAGTAGATCGCCGCGTCACCCGCGGCGAGTCCGAACAGGTTGTTGCTGCGCATACCCCAGACGTCGAGCAGTACCAGCACGACGGCAAAACTACCGATTCCCTCGGCGGTGGACGTGAGCCGCGAGCGGCGTATGCGGGCAGCCACCAGAAGCGCCGCCACGGTCAATAGCGCGACAACGAAGGAACGAAAAGCGAGCCCGGCGATGATCCAGGCAACGGTGAGAAAGAAGATCGCGGCGACCGAAACCAACAGCACACCGATCGAGAGCAGCACGACCTGCACGCTGGAACGCTGGGGGCGGGTGGGCACAGCCGGCACAGCGTGCGCCGCCGCCAGGGACGGGGTTGTCGGGATCGCAGCGTTCGGTGCGGCTGGTGTTGGTGTCGGTACAGGGACCGACATAGCCGCAGGTCGTATCGGCAGGGTCGCAGGTTGCACCGGATGTGGTGCTGCGGCGACAACCGGGGGCGTCGTGATCCGGCCGGTCTTCGTTTCGTAGCGGATCCGCCCGATCAGTTCTGCGCGCCTCTCGAGCGCTGCGGCGGCCTCCGCCGACCGGTTCAGCAATTCGGTCGCGGCCGGGTTTCGCAGGTCGAGCTGGCACGCGGAACATACGGCAGACTTCAGCGGCGTGTGACAAGCCGGGCAGAGCGTCGTGTCAGTGAGCTCCAGGGTAGTGCGCGGCCAGATGATCCGACCGACATGACGCAGATAGAACTGCCCCGACGGTCCTGTTTCGAGCTCTGACATCGATCTCCCCGCGGTCGGTCACACTCGTCACAGGTTACCGGACGGCGAAAACGCGGGGCGTCGGTGTCAGAGGCTGTTGGTCGCGAGCCAGCTAATCAGTACGCGCTGAAACTCGAGCGGATGCTCCACGCTCGGCAGGTGCGCCGTATCGCGAAAAGTGCAACCGGTTGCTTGCGGAAGCATCTCGAGCAGAAATTCGTAGTGGGCCAGCGCCGACGTCACATCGAGCTCACCGACCGTGACGAGCGCCGGAACGTCGATGTCACTCACCCGGCCGAGCGCGGACGGTTCGAGCGGTATCAAGATCGGAGCTTCCGTGGCGTGCACCACGTTGCGCAGGTTGAGCTCCTGCGCGAGAGCCAGAAAAGCGGGGTCGACATCGGCCGCCTTGCGGGTCGGACCGACCGCCCAGAGAGCAACCTCAAGCCGAGCCAGCCGCGGCCATTGGCGAGCGGTGAAGGCCGCATCCAGCTTGTCGAACAGGACGTCTTCGCGCTCCGTCAGCTCCACATCGGGAAAGCCGCTGACCCCCGACCCGATCGTGACAAGGCCGGCAACCCGCTCAGGACTCGCCAGAGCCAGATCGATCGCGATCGTACCGCCGCGCGAGCAGCCGATGACGGTGACGTGGCCCACACCGAGATGATCGAGCAGGGCCAGGGCATCCGCTCGGTTGGAGAATTGAACATTCTCCGTGGTCGTCTGCCCGAAACCACGAGCGTCGAAGCGGATGACATAGTGATGCGCGGCGAGGGCCGCGACCTGCGGATCCCACATGCGCAGGGTCGCGATGCCCGCGTGGATGAGCAGCAGGGCTGGCGCGTCGGGTTCCCCCAGAGTTTCGTAATAGAGGGAAGCGCCTAGAACGTCGAGTCGGGGCATGCGATGAGCGTAACGTGCGCGCGCCCTTTCCCGGAAGAGCCCTGCGGGCCAGGCCTGCCCCGGCGAAGACTTAGGCTAGGCAGAATGGGCGGCGTGCTGGTGGGGTTTTCGATTATCGGATTTGTGATCCTGATCGGGTACTTCGTCGAGCGGTTCAGCATTGTCGGCGAGGGTGCCGGCTGGGTGCTCAACCGTATGGCCTTCTTCGTCGCGACCCCCGCGCTGCTGTTCACGGTGCTTTCCCACGCCGATGTGTCGGTGCTGTTCTCCGAGTTTCTGGTCGTCATCGTCAGTACGATCGTGGTCGGCGTGCTGTTCTACCTCCTGGCCGCACGGCTGTTCTTTCGCACGCCGGTGGCTGAGGCAGTGCTCGGCGCGTCCAGCGCCACCTACGTCAATGCCAACAACATCGGGCTCCCCGTGGCGATCTACGTGCTCGGCAGCGCCCAGTACGTAGCTCCGGTGCTGCTGCTCCAACTCGTGATTCTGGCCCCGACCATACTGGCGGTTCTCGATATCACCACCCGAGGTCGGGCCTCGTTCGTGTCGATTCTCACCCAGCCGATTCGAAACCCCATGATTGTCGCCTCGCTCGCCGGAGTACTCGTGGCGATCTTCGAAATCCAACTGCCGGCGACGGTACTGGCCCCGTTTGAACTGATCGGTGGCGCCGCGATCCCCCTGGTGCTGCTCTCCTTTGGCATGTCGCTGCACGGCCAACGCCTGCTGAGGGCCGGGACCGGCCGTAAACAGGTGCTCGCGGCCACCGTGATCAAGGTCGTGCTCATGCCGATCATCGCCTACGTGTTCGGGGCCTTCGTATTCCATCTCCAGGGCGCCGAGCTGTTCGCCGTGGTCGCCGTGTCGGCCTTACCGACAGCGCAGAATATCTTTAACTTTGCCTCGCGTTACGACCGGGCCATCGTCGTCACCCGAGATACTGTTTTGCTCACGACAATCACGTCCATGCCCGCTTTGCTCGTCATTGCGGCGCTTTTGGCCTGAGTCCCGAAAGGACCCGATGTCCCTATCCAGCCCGTCCCTATCCAGCCCGTCCCAGTCCAGCCCGCTCGCCGCGTTCGAATCCACCAGTTTGCCCATCGTTGATTCGAGCGAGCGGTTCTACGTGAACCGGGTGTACTGCGTCGGTCGTAACTACGCCGAGCATTCCCGCGAGATGGGCAACGACCCCGAGCGTGAATCGCCGTTCTTCTTCACCAAGCCGGCCGATGCTGTCTTTGCGGTCAACGAGGGCGTTGCCGAGCGTGGCGTTGCTCCCCACACCGTTCCCTACCCGCCGATGACCGACAACCTGCACTTCGAGATGGAACTCGTCGTCGCGATCGGCGTCGGTGGAGCCGACCTAGCGGCAGCGGATGCCCTCAGCCACGTCTTCGGCTACGGCGCCGGTATCGACCTCACCCGGCGTGACCTGCAGGCCGACGCCAAGGCTCAGCGCCGCCCCTGGGACCTCGCCAAGGGGTTTGATTTCTCCGGACCGGTCAGCCCGCTCGTCGCCGCGAGTGCGATCGGCCACCCGGCCAAGGCGCGCATCTGGCTCGATGTTGACGGTGAGACCCGCCAGGACAGCGATCTCGCCGATCAGATCTGGCCGGTCCCCGACGTGATCGCCGAACTATCCCGGTTCGTGACCCTGCGCCCCGGCGATCTTATTTTCACCGGCACCCCGGCCGGCGTCGGCAAAATCGAGCGGGGCAGCGCCATTACCGCTGGCATCACCGGAATCGGCGACCTCGACGTGCGCGTGGTCTGATCCACCGGCAGCTGCCGCTGTGTCGGCAGTCGCTGTGGCGGCGGCAGCTAGGTCGGCAGCAGTGCGCCGAGCGCGGTCGTGGCATGACCGCGATGCTCGTCGAGCAGGCGGATGACCAGCTCGGCATCACCGGCAGCGAACGCATCAACGATGCCCGCGTGCTCGTGTTCTACCCGCTGCCGGTTGCCGGATTCTTCGTAGTAGAGCCGGCGGTAGGCCTCGGTGGAATCCCACAGCGCCCGCAGGATGCGTTCGAGTCGGGGCATCCCGGCGCTCGTCACGAGCACGAAGTGAAAGCGCCGGTTGGCCTCGTTCATGGCCAGCAAGTCACCGACCTCGTTGGCGTGCTCCACGTCGGCGGCCGCCGCACGCAGGTCGACGAGCACCCGAGCGCCGCCCGCCGCGATCGTGGCACGCACGGCCTCCGCTTCCAGCAGCTGGCGCAGCCGGTAGACCTCGAGCATGTCGGCGAGCGACAGCGCGGTCACCCGATAGCCGCGATGCGGCTCGTGCACGACATGCCCCTCGGACTCCAGCGTGTTGAGCGCCTCGCGCACCGGGACCCGGCTGACGCCGAGGCGTTCAGCCAGGTCCTCCTGCCGCAGGGGCTGGCCGGGAACCAGCTCGCCGACTGCGATCAGGCGCCGCAGCTCGCCGAGGACGAACGCCGGAACGGTCGGCGGCCGGGAAGTTCGCTCGGTGGAAGGCACGTTGAAAACCCTAACTCAGCCCTTCCCGGGAATCAGCGAAAAGCTGCGATGCCGGTGATGTGCTGACCGAGAATCAGGGTGTGCACGTCGTCGGTGCCCTCGTAGGTGCGCACGCTCTCCAGGTTGTTAGCGTGGCGCATCGGCGAATAGTCGAGGGTGATGCCGTTGCCGCCGAGCATCGCGCGAGCCTCACGGCAGATGGCGATGGCCTCTCGGCAGTTGTTGAGCTTGCCCACCGAGATCTGGTGCGGAGCGAGCGTACCGGCGTCTTTCAGCCGGCCCAGCTGCAAGGCGAGCAGGGTGCCCTTGTTGATTTCGAGCGCCATATCAACGAGCTTCTGCTGCGTGAGCTGGTAGCCGGCGAGCGGCTTGCCGAACTGCATCCGCTCCTTCGAGAACGCCAACGCGGTGAGGTAGCTGTCGCGAGCAGCACCCATAACGCCCCAGACGATGCCATACCGGGCCTCGTTGAGGCACTCGAACGGCCCACGCAGCCCGCGTGCCTTCGGCAGCATGGCCGAGTCGGGCAGGCGTAGTTCGGTCAGTTCGATCTCGCACTGGATGGAGGCCCGCATCGACAGCTTCTGCTCGATCGGCGTTGCGACGAAACCGGGGGTGTCGGTGGGTACGACGAAGCCGCGGATTCCCTCGTCGGTCATCGCCCAGATGATCGCGACGTGGGCGACCGAAGCGAGACCGATCCAACGCTTGGTGCCGTTGATCACCCAATCGGTGCCGTCGCGGTGCGCGAAGGTGGTCATGCTGGCCGGGTCGGAGCCGGCACTCGGTTCGGTCAGTCCGAAGCAGCCGATGGCCTCACCGGCCGCCATGCGCGGCAGCCACTCGTTCTTCTGCTCCTCGGAACCGTGCTTGTGGATGGCACTCATCGCGAGTGAACCCTGCACGCTCACGAAGGTGCGCAGTCCGGAGTCGCCGGCTTCGAGTTCGAGCGCGGCGAGACCGTATTCCACCGAGCTGCGTCCGGGGCAGCCGTAGCCCTTGAGGTGCATACCGAGCAGACCGAGCTTGGCCATCTGCGGAATGATTTCGAGCGGAAAGACCGCCTTCTCGTACCAGTTGGCGATGTTCGGCTTGATGGTCGTGTTCACGAAGGCCCGCACCTCGTTGCGCAGGGCGATCTCGGAGTCAGTCAGCAGGGAATCGATGCTCACGAGGTCGGCGGCGTCGGTCAGGTCGGGTTCGGTCAGGTCGGTCTCGGTCAATTCGGCATTACTGAGAGCTGCAGCAGGCATGAGTCGTCTTTCGGTCGGTGAAGCGGATGCGGGGTGGCGGGGTGGCGGTGGAGCGGTGGAGCGGAAAACAGTTAGGCGTCGCGGGCGCTGAGTGCGCCGCTCAGGTCGGCGCCTTGGGGCTCGGCGCCCCGATCGGCGAACGTCGCGCCAGCGTGCTCACCGAGCAGGGGTGGCGGACGCAGGTAGCGCGCCGGGGTGTCGGAGAGGTTGATCGGGTTGGCGATTTGGCGACTCACTCGGGAGCCGTCGGCATCGGTGACCGGCACGATGGGTGCCAGGCCAAGCTCAGCGGCCAATTCCAGCGCCTCGGCGATCGAGTTCACCTTTCCGGCCGGCACTCTCGCGGCCGACAGCAGGGCCGTCCACTCGGGGGCCGGCCGAGTTTCGAGCTGTTTCTCGAGCATGGTCTTGAGCACGTCGCGGTGCGCGAGGCGGTCTGCATTGCTGCCGAATCGGGCATCCTCGGCGAGATCGGGCACCCCGAGTACCTGTACGAGGGCGGCGAACTGTTTGTCGGTACCGACGGCGACCGCGATCGGGTCGTCCAGCGTGCGAAAGGTCTCGTAGGGCGCGATGCTCGGATGTGCGTTGCCCAGCCGTTTCGGAGCGATCCCGGTCGCGAGTGTGCTCGAGGCCTGGTTGACGAGTCCGGCGAGCAGGGAAGAGAGCAGGTTCACGTCCACCCGCTGGCCGCGACCGGTCTCATCGCGGGAGCGCAGCGCCGCGAGAATGCCGATCACCGCGTTTTGTCCGGTGAGCACGTCGACCAGGGCCACACCAACCTTGCTCGGTTCAGAATCGGGTGATCCGGTGACGCTCATCAGTCCGCCGACGGCCTGCACGAGCAAGTCGTAGCCGGGCAGGGCCGCACCGCCGGCGCGGCCGAATCCGGTGATGGAACAGTAGACCAGTTCCGGGCTTTCAGCCTTCAGCGTGGCGTAGTCGAGGCCGTACTGCTCCATGACTCCGGGACGAAAATTCTCGATCACCACGTCGGCCTGCAGAGCGAGCGCGCGCGCCTCGGCCAGGCCGCGCTCGGTGCGCAGATCGCAGGTGACCGAACGCTTATTGCGGTTGACGCTGGCGAAGTAGCTGCCCATGCCGTTCTCATCGACCGGAGGCACCCAGGCGCGGGTGTCGTCGCCGAGCGGATGCTCGATTTTGATCACGTCGGCGCCAAAATCGGCGAGCATCATGGTGGCGAATGGCCCGGCCAGCACGCGGGAAAAGTCGGCGACACGGATGCCGTGCAGCGGCCCGGTCGCGGATATTTCGTCTTCATTCCAAGTCATCTGGATACTGTATCCAATTTGGTGGGAAAACGGAAGAGTCGCTGAGATTACGCGCCGTGTGGGTCAGGTAACGCGTCCATTGACCAGCCGCGGAGAGGGGATTGGCCTCGCTTCGGACCTCGACCGCAGCGGCGGAGCCAACTTTCTTTCTGGCAAAAAGCCCCTTTTTCTGCGAGAATGGAGTTTTGACCTAGCTCGGATCTCGGGCGGTCACGTCCAGAAACATCGGGCATCCCAAAGAAGGAAACCCATGACGGATCAAACTTTTCAAATTATCGCGATCGTCTTATATCTCGCTGGCATGGTCGCCATCGGCTATTTTGCGTTCCGGCAAACCAACGATCTTGACGACTACATGCTCGCCGGCCGTGGCCTCAAACCCGGCACCGCAGCGCTGAGCGCTGGTGCCTCTGACATGTCCGGTTGGCTGCTGCTGGGTCTGCCCGGTGCGATTTATGTTTCTGGACTCGTCGAAGCCTGGATTGCCATCGGCCTCACCATTGGCGCGTGGCTGAACTGGAAGTTCGTTGCCCCGCGACTGCGCTCCTATACCTTCGTGTCGAAGAACTCGATCACGATCCCGAGCTTCTTTGAAAACCGGCTCAAAGACACCTCACGCGTGCTGCGCGTCGCCTCCGGTGTCATCATTCTGGTGTTCTTCACGTTCTACGTCTCTTCCGGCATGGTCGCCGGTGGTGTGTTCTTCGAGAACTCCTTCGGTTCGACCTTCCTCACCGGCATGCTCATCGTCGCGGGAGTCACACTGCTCTACACGCTGTTCGGTGGCTTTCTCGGGGCAACCCTCACCGACGTGGCGCAGGGCATCCTCATGTTCGTCGCGCTGGTGGCCGTTCCACTCTTTGCCCTCAACGCCACGGGCGGTGTCACGGCCACGCTCGACTCCATCCGCGAGGTCAACCCCGACCTGCTCTCCATCACGGCCGGCGGTTCCGTGCTCGGTGTGATCTCCGCAGCGGCCTGGGGCCTGGGGTACGTCGGCCAGCCGCACATCATCGTGCGCTTCATGGCCATGCGCACCCCGCAGGACGCCACCGCCGGCCGTCGGATCGGCATCGGCTGGATGGTCATCACCGCGCTCGGCGCCATCGCCACCGCGCTGATCGGCATCGCGTACTTCCAGCAGCACCCCGAAGTGACGCTGGGGAACCCCGAGACGGTCTTCCTGCTGCTCTCGCAGACGCTGTTCCACCCCTTCATTGCCGGCCTGGTCCTGGCCGCCGTGCTCGCCGCGATCATGAGTACCATCTCCTCGCAGCTGATCGTCTCCTCCTCCGCCCTGGTCGAGGACCTGTACAAGATCGTCGGCAAGAAAGATGCATCTCCCAAACAGCTCGTCATGCTTGGGCGCCTCGGCGTGCTGGTCGTCGCTGTCGTGGCCGGCCTGATCGCCCTCAATCGCGATTCGACCATTCTGGAACTGGTCGGCTTCGCCTGGGCCGGTTTCGGTGCCGCCTTCGGACCGGTAGTCCTTCTCTCCCTCTACTGGAAGAAGCTCACTACCTGGGGCGCCTTGGCCTCCATGGTCACCGGTGCCGTCGTCGTCTTCATTTGGGGCAACTCCCCGCTCGGCGACATCATGTACGAGATCGTGCCCGGCTTCATCGCCAGCCTGATCGTGGCCGTCGTCGTCTCGTATGCCACCTACAAGCCGAACGCCGAGATCGACGCCGAATTCGATACCGCTGCCGAACAGGCGCACCCGAAGTACAAGGCGTCTACCGAGAAGACTTCCGCATAGCGCACCTCGTCGACGGAAATCTGATCTGACCCGGCACCTGTCTTCAGCCTCGCGGCCGGGGACAGGTGCCGTTGGCGTTGGCGATAAAGGCAACTACGCCCAGGCCACCACGAGCCGGGCAGCCTGCTGCGGCACCGTGACATCAACCCCGGTGACGGCCGCGAACCGGTGGAGACGATTCATCAGGGTGTTTCGATGGCAGAACAGGGCATCCGCTGACGTGGCGATATTTCCCGACGTGAGGTAGGCACGAACCGCCTCCACCAGTCGCGTTCGTTCGGCCACTCCGCAGCGGTCCAGCGCAGCATCCACGTCGGCGGCGATAGGCGACCCCGACGCACCGAGCCGCAGCCGCGCGATCCGCGCCCAGGCGATCGTCATGGTGAGCGCTCGCCGGTCGTCGGGAGTTACCAGGTGGGCCAGCTCGCGGGCCAGGCGAGCGGCGTCAGGGAGATTCGCGATTCCCGGCACGCCCTCCACGAGTCCCAGGCGAAGGGCGCTGATTTGTGACGCCGCCTCGTGCACGGCCGATCCGGGTCGGTCGTCGCGCACCCAGAACGCCACGAGTCCGTCACCGAGGTGATGGGTGAAGATCTCCGCGTCGCGATGAGCGGCCGACGCGACGACGACACGCAGTCCTGCCATTTCCTCACCGATTGCCAGCGCCACGCAGAGCGGGGCGGTCTCGTCGATCCGCAATGCACCGGTGATCTGGCTGAGCATCTCGGCCGAAGGGCTCATCTCCCCGAAGACTGCCGCCACGTAGCCCTGCCGCACCGAGGAGGCTTCATTGTGCATCCGCTGCCGTTCGGCCATATAGGTCGACTGGGTTTGGCTGGCATAGGAATCGACCATGTTCCACACGCGATCAGCGTGGCGTACCAACAGGGCTGCGTCATCGTCAGCGGCGATCGCAGTGAGTTCGCCCCAGAGCACCGAGAAGTCCAACCGGATCGCGGTCATTAAAGACTCGATCGGAATTCCGGCGCGGGCCCGAGTGACCCCGACATCGGTGGCGATGGCCAGTCGCTCCTCCCAGCCGCTGAGCACTGTGCTCTCGTCGGCGGCCTCCTGCAGTCCCCGAATCAGAGCGTCGAAGGAAGCGGCTCCGGTGCGGCGGATTTCGCCGCCGGGGAGTGGCAGCGTGTCATACCCCGGCACGCGAAGAACGCGGTCCAGGAAGAGGTCGGTGAGGCTATCGACTGACAACTGGGCCAACAGCGCGCTCCACCGTTTCGCATCGTCAATGACCGATTCAACAATTTGGGTGTCATCACGGGAGCTCATTCCAGCATTTTATGTGCTTTTGCACAGGTTTGGTGTGTCAACCTGTTTCATTTCGTTAATACTGCGATGGCCATCCCCTGAAAGACTTCTATGAATTCCTTCCGGAGGCCGCCCCGCGTTCAAGCTGAACCGCGGTGGGCTTCGCCCCTCACCACGGAGATGCCGATGACGAAAACCAGCGAAGTTACAAATGTGGAGGCTGGCGCGACGCGCCAGATCACGGATAAAGAAGCCACGCGAGTTGCCATCGGAGCCCTGATCGGCACCGCGATGGAGTGGTACGACTTCTTCCTGTTCAGCGCGGCTGCCGCGCTCGTTTTCAACGTGCAGTATTTTTACAGCGAGAACGCGACGGCTTCAGCTTTGGCCGCCTTCGCAACCTTCGGCGTCGGGCTCGTCGCTCGCCCGATTGGTGGGATGTTCTTCGGGGCGATGGGCGACAAAATCGGCCGCCGCAAGACCCTGATGATCACCATCGCCGGAATCGGAATCATCACCGGCCTGATCGGACTGCTGCCCACCTACGCCGCCATCGGCGTGGCCGCACCGATCCTGCTCGTTCTGCTCCGCGTACTGCAGGGCCTCTTCGTCGGTGGCGAATGGTCTGGCGCCATGACCCTCGTCGTCGAAAACGCCCCCCTGCACCGCCGAGCGCGCTATGCGGCCATCCCGCAGATCGGCTCGCCGATCGGCACGATCCTCTCGTCGGGCGGATTCTTCCTGATGACCTACTTCTTCTCGCAGGAGAACTTCACCTCGTTCGGCTGGCGCATCCCGTTCCTGGCCGCCTTCCCCATGCTTCTGCTCGCGCTCTACATCCGTAGCCGCCTCGAAGAGTCCCCGGTCTTCACCGAACTCGTGGAAAAGGGCGAGACCGAGAAGGCGCCCATTCGGAGCACCCTCGTGAACCATTGGAAGCAGATCATTGTCGGTATGGCCGCCGGCATGCTCGGCGTCGGCGGGTTCTACCTGGTGACGGCATTCGTCGTCTGGTACGGCGTCAACACCCTGGGCTACAGCCCTCGACTGATGCTGCTCGGCGGCATGATCGCTGCTGTCGTTGAGATCCCGGTGCTGATCATCGGAGGCCGCCTCGGGGAACGTTTCGGTTCCAGCCGCGTCATCTTCTACGGCGGGATCGTCTCGGCGATCGTCGCGGTTCCGGCTTTCCTGCTCATCGTCAGTGGAATTCCGACCCTGGTCGTCGTCGGCATGACCCTGGCCGTCGCCGCGCTCTCCTTCCCCTACGCAGCATCCGGTACGGTGCTCACCGGTCTGTTCCCGGCCCGCACGCGCTACACCGGCGTTGGGTTCGCCCAGAACACTGCGGGAATGGTGAGCGGTTTCGTACCGCTGCTCGCTACGGCCCTGGTCGCCTCCGCTGGCAACCAGTGGTGGCCGGCGGCAGCCATGTTGGTCTTCCTGTCGCTGTTCACCGCCGTCGCGGGCCACCTGGCCCCGCGCATGAGCGTTGACCTGCCCGGATTCAAGCACTAACCACCAACACCGGCCCTACCGGAAGGTTTCTCTCATGTCACAGTCAGCTGGCCACCTCATCGTCGCCCAACTCGAAGCCCACGGCGTGCGCCGCGTTTACGCGGTGCCCGGCGAGAGCTACCTCGACGTGCTCGACGGCCTGCACGATTCGCCCATCGAGACCGTGGTGTGCCGCCACGAGGGCGGTGCCGGGTTTATGGCATTGGCCGAGGGACGGCTCACCGGTACCCCCGGTGTGGTGATGGTGACCCGCGGTCCCGGCGCAGCGAACGCCATGATTGCCGTGCACACGGCCTGGCAGGATGCCACGGCACTCGTTCTGTTCGTTGGCTTGATCCCCGTGTCGGACCGCGAACGTGATTCCTTTCAGGAGTTCAGCCTGACCGGCTGGTTCGGCAGTACCGCCAAGCGCGTCATGGTGCTCGATGATCCCGACCGGGCCGGTGACCTGGTGGCCGAGGCCATGCACATGGCCGCGTCGGGCCGGCCAGGGCCCGTCGTCATCGGACTGCCGGAAGATATCCTGATTCACCAGGTTGAGGTGGCCCCCGCCCCGGTGCGCCCGCTCGCCCGCGCCACACCGTCGACGAGCGAGATCGCGATGGTCGCCGAGCAGCTGGCGGCAGCACAACGCCCACTCATCATCGCCGGTGGCGACGGCTGGGACGACGCGACCGGGCCGGCGTTGATGGCGTGGGCGGCGAACGCGGGGATACCGGTAGCAACGGACTGGCGGGCCTATGACGTCGTTCCACATGACGCTGCTCCCCACGGCGCCGCCTACGCGGGCTGGTTGGGCTACGGCCGCGCAGACACGCTCGCGGCTCGGCTGGACGAAGCCGACCTCCTGCTGTTTCTCGGCTGCGGCCGTTCGGATGTGCTCAGCGACGGGTACACCCGCGGATTCGCGCAGCCGACTCTGCTGGTGCTGCCGGATCCTGCCGCCACCATGCACGCCGGCCGCATCGACCAGCACGTGCTCAGCGCCCCAGAGGCTTTCGTCGCCGCACTGCCCACCCCCGAATCCGCGCGCGGGAGCCGCACGGACGACTGGATGACGGCGCTGCACCGAGACCAGCAACGTTTCGCAACACCGCACCCCGACGGCGGCCTCGGGGTTGACCTTGGCGTGGCTTTCGAGGCTTTGGAACGGGTGCTGCCCCGCGAACGCGTGCTCACCTACGGTGCCGGGAACGCCACGATCTGGGGCCACCGCTACCTCTCCCACACACAGGCGCATTCCCTGGTCGCCCCGCGCAACGGTGCCATGGGACTGGCCGTACCGTCGGCCGTCGCCGCCTCCCTGATCTTTCCTGACCGACAGGCCGTTGCCATCTGCGGTGACGGTGATTTCTTCATGAATGCGCAGGAAATCTCCGTTGCCTTCGCCCAGGGCGGCTCGCCGCTGGTCATCGTCGTGGACAACGGAATCTACGGAACGATCGTGCAACACCAGCGCGCGCACTATCCGGGCCGCCCCTCGGGAACGGCCATGACGAATCCCGATTTCGCCGTCTGGATGCGATCCTTCGGCGGACACGGTGAACTCGTGGAGCGCACCGAAGACTTTGAAGCGGCGCTGCTGCGCGCCCTGTCCAGTGGCGTTCCGGCACTGCTGCACTTGCGCACCGACCCCGAAACGATGCCGCCGTCCGCTAGCAACACGAGCCCGGCGGCACGCTCGTGATGCTCGACCGAATCGTTCAGGGAGCAAACATCCTGACCCTGGATGAGCACCGCCCCACCGCGCACCGCATGGGCATCCTCGACGGCCGGATCGTCGGCTTCGATGAACAAATAGAGGGCTGCACGGCCACCAGCATCGATGATTTCGCCGGGGCGACCATCGTGCCGGGCTTCATCGACGCCCACTGCCACACCACCTGGTGGGGACTCGGCCTGTCCGCCGTGGACCTGCACGACGCGCGCGGCCTGGACAGCCTGTACGAGCTCATCGCGAATGAAGCTCGGCGCCTCGACGCGCAGCCGGGCGAGTCGGGAGCCTGGGTGAAAGGCACCGGCTTCAACCACAAGCACCATGACGGTCAGTATCCCGATATTCGGCGGCTCGACGAACTCACCGGCGACCGACCGTTGTATCTGCGCCACGTCTCCGGGCATCTCTCCATCACCAACTCCGCCACGCTGCGGCTCGCCGGTGTCTTTGAACCGGACTTTGAGAATCCGTCCGGCGGAGCCGTGCTGCGCGACACCGACGGCTACCCGACCGGGGTGATCGAGGAATCCGCCCAGGCTTTGATCCAAAACCTGTTGCTGCCCTACTCCGTTCCGCAAATCGTGCAGGCGCTGGACGACGCCACCATCCGATATGCCGAGCAGGGCATCACGAGCTTCACCGAGGCCGGAATCGGCGCCGGTTGGATCGGGCACAGCCCGATCGAAGTGCAGGCCTACCAGCAGGCACACCGCGACAACCGGCTCCACGCACGAGCTCAGCTGATGCCCACCCTGGATGTCCTGCGTCCGCTCACCGCGCACGCGGCCGACATGCACGAGACCGGCCACGGTCTGGGAATCGATCTGGGCATCGGAGCCGGATTCGGAAACGACTGGCTCTCCCTCGGACCGATCAAGGTCTTCATGGACGGGTCACTCCTGGGGGCGACCGCCGCGGTCACGGAGGATTATTGCGGGCATCCGCACAACAGCGGCTATCTGCTGGACAACCCGCAGGCCTACCGAAATCGCGTCACCGACGCCTACCGGGCCGGTTGGCCGATTGCATTGCACGCCATCGGCGACGCGGCGATCGACCTGGCCTGCGAGATCATCATCGACTGCCAAAATCGCTTCGGTCGAAACGCGCTACCGAACCGCATCGAGCACTTCGGTATCTCGCGCCCGGATCAGGTCGCCCTCGTCGCCGAGGCCGGAATCGCCGTCACCCCCCAGGCCGGCTTCATCGGCCCGTTGGGTGACCAGTTCGCCCAGCTCGTCGGCGCCGATCGTGTGGGCTGGTTGTATCGAGGCCGCTCTCTCGTCGATGCCGGTGTCATCGTTGCCGGCAGTTCAGACCTGCCGGTCGCCGACAACAATGTGCGTCGTGCCCTGCAGTCCTCCGTCGATCGAAAAACGGAGAACGGTTTGGTGCTCGGCGGACCAGACGAGGGAATGACCCCGGAGGAGGCGCTGCGGAGCTACACCGAGTGGGCCGCCATCGCCACCGGCACGATCGACAGCCGGGGAACCCTGGAGCGCGGAAAACTCGCCGATTTCGTCGTCCTGTCCGGCTCGCCGTTGGCCTCCGCCGACATCAGCACACTCGACGTCATTGCGACCGTTGTTGATGGGAATTTCAGCTTCGATTCGCGCACATTGCCAACTACCCCGATCGGAGCACATTCATGAGCACGCCGCAGCAACAAGCATTCCTGGCCGATTTTCGCTCCATGAGCTCCTTCGGAGCCACCGCAGGCGGCGGCGTCGACCGACAGGCCGCCACCTGGGCCGACGGCCAGACCCGAAACTGGTTTCGCGGACTCGTCGAGGGCCATGGATTTGAGGTGCGCTACGACCAGGTGGGAAACCAGTTCACTCTCGTGGAGTTTGTTCCCGGCGCCCCGTACATTGCCATCGGTTCGCACCTGGATTCGCAGCCTCTCGGCGGTCGCTTCGATGGGGCCTACGGTGTGCTGGCCGGAGCGCATGCCGCCATGCGACTGCACGAGGCTTTCCGGGTTCAGGACGAGACTCCGCTCTATAACATTGTCATCATCAACTGGTTCAACGAGGAGGGCTGCCGGTTCAAGCCTTCAATGATGGGCAGTTCCGTCTTCACCGGCAAGATCCCCGCCGCGCAAGTATTGGCCACGACGGATCCGCACGGGGTGACGGTACGCGAAGCGCTCGAGTCGATCGGAACAATCGGAGATTTCAGCCTCGACGTCGCCGCTTATCTGGAAATCCACATTGAGCAAGGACGCTCGTTGGAGGATGACGGGCTCAGTATCGGCCTGGTCGAATCCACGTGGGGCGCCAACAAGTACGAGTTCGTGGTGCACGGAGAGCAGGCCCACACGGGCGCCACCGTGATCGCCGACCGCTCAGACGCCCTGCTGGGCGCCTCCTCGCTGGTGGTTGCAGCTCGAGAGATTGCCAACCACTTCACCACGGCGGAGCACATGGTCATCACCTCCTGCGGCGAGTTCACAGTGTTCCCGAACTCACCGGTTGTCGTGGCCAATCGGGTCAATCTGCTGGTGGACATTCGCAGTACTGACCCCACCGTGCTGGCCGCTGCCGATGCCGAACTGCACCGCCGGGTGGCTCAAATCGAGCAGTGGGCCGCGGTGCGAATCGAACGCGGCGCCGAGCACATCTGGGCGGCGAAAGACTACGACGCCGCGGGACTGCTGTTGGCAGCGGCCAGCGCCGAAAAATTGGGTCTGACCTACGGCACCGTTCGCACCCGCGCCGGCCACGACTCGACGAATATGAAGGACATCGTGCCCACCATCATGCTCTTCGTGCCGAGCGCCGAGGGTATCTCGCACAACGAGCGTGAGTTCACCGCTGACAACGACATGCTCGCCGGAGTCGATCTGCTCACCGACTTGGCCCGGCGGCTCGTCACGGGCGAACTGGTTCGCCCGTGACCGGCGGCCAGTCATCCCCAATTTTCATTAGGAGCAGCCCGAGGAGGGCATCGTGACCGTTTACGCCGTATCCAACCCCGCCACCGGGGAATTCGTGCAGGACTACCCCACGGCGACGACCGCCGCGGTCGAGGCCGCGGTCAACTCCACGGCAAGAGCCTACGAGACCTGGCGATACTCCGCCATCGCCGATCGGGTGAGCCTGCTGCGCCGGGTCGCCGAGCTGTACGCGACGCGACGCGACGCTCTTGCCGCCACCATCACCCGTGAAATGGGTAAAACTCTCTCGCAGGCTCGGCTTGAGGTTGACCTCGTCGTTTCGATCTACACCTACTACGCCGACAACGGTCCGAAATTCCTGCAGGACGAGGTGCTGGACGTCGTCGGCGGAGGAAGCGCTGTGGTGAGAAAAGAGGGCCTTGGCCCCATCTTCGGCATCATGCCGTGGAACTATCCGTACTACCAGGTCGCTCGTTTCGCCGCGCCCAACCTCATGAACGGCAACACGATCCTGCTCAAGCATGCCCCCCAATGCCCAGAATCTGCCCTGGCCATTGAACAGATCTTCCGGGATGCCGACGCACCGGACGGCGCCTATGTAAACGTCTTCGCCACCAATGATCAGGCCGCCCAGATCATCGCCGACCGCCGTGTTCAGGGTGTCTCGCTGACCGGATCAGAGCGCGCGGGAGCCATCGTGGCGGAGATCGCCGGACGCAACCTCAAGAAGGTTGTGCTCGAGCTGGGGGGATCCGACGCGTTTGTGGTGTTGGAGTCGGCCGATATCCCGCACGCGGTCGAACAGGCTGTGCTTGGTCGCTTCGGCAACGCTGGGCAGGCCTGCAACGCGGCCAAACGCTTCATCGTGACCGAGGGCGTCTACGACGACTTTCTCGCGCAGTTCGCCACCGCGGTTTCCGCCATCGAGGTGGGTGACCCCCGCCTCGCGGAGACGTTCATGGGCCCTATGTCGTCGGTCGGAGCGGTCGATGGGCTCGCCGAACAGGTCGAGGACGCCATCGGCAAGGGCGCCACGGTGGTGGTCGGTGGCGCCAGGCTGGAGCAGCCCGGCGCCTGGTACCAGCCGACCATCCTTACCGGAGTGACACCAGAAATGCGGGCGTACTCGGAAGAGCTGTTCGGTCCGGTCGCTGTGGTGCACCGGGTCGCCTCCGATGATGAGGCCGTTGAACTGGCCAACGCGTCGGTGTACGGCCTCGGCGCGGCAATCCAGGCCACCGATCTGGCCGCCGCTGAACGGATGGCGGAGCGTCTGCAGGTGGGAATGGTCACCGTGAACGCGGCCTCCGGCACGTCAGCGGAGTTGCCGTTCGGTGGAGTCAAGCGCAGTGGAATCGGCCGGGAGCTGGGCAAGTATGGCATGGAAGAGTTCGTCAACACCAAGCTGCTGCGCATCGCTGCGATGACCAACTGATCAAGCGCCCGCGCTGCCGTCAGCGCGGCTGCCGCTGCAACCAGGGCCGCAGCATCCGTGTCACCCAGGGCAGTATGAAATAGGCCATGAGCGGTGTGAGGGCGAGCGTCGTCAGCAGCACTTTGAGTGCGGTCGGGAGGGTGCCCCAGCCCGGCACGAGCCAGGGGATGAGCAGTGTGAAGGCCAGATTGACCGGAAAAAAACCCAGCCAAATGCTGATGGCTTGTTTCCACCGCGGCGGCGGTAAAAGGGACGGGGCACCGGGCGGTACCTGCTGCAGGTCGAACCAGCCCTCGATGCCGGTGCGTTTCTCCACCTGGGCGTCAAGAACGAGGTCGGTACCGGCTTCCAACCACTCGGTGCGCTCGTCGGAGTTCTCCCAGGCCTCGAGGCTTTCGGGGTTGGAGAAGCGATAGAGCATGTTCCAGGTGGCTGAGTCTTCGCTGCCGCGCACCCAGCCCGATCCGAGAAAACCCGGGTACGTGTGGGCGAGATTGATGCCGAACTGCACCCACTCGCTCGCCTCGGTGAAGCGCTCGGGGTCAACGGTGCGGGTAATGGAAACGGTGACGGATGCTGACGCCGGCGGGGGTGATGCTGGCATCACGCTTTAGAAAATCATCGGGCGGTCGTCGTCATCGCCGCCGAGGTCGAGGTCGACCAGCACCGGAACATGATCACTCGGGGCATCGCCCTTGCGCTCGTTGCGGTGGATGCTCGCATCCGTCACGAGGTCCGCGAAAGCGGGAGACCCCAGGATGAAGTCGATGCGCATGCCCTCGTTGCGTGGAAAGCGCAGCTGCTTGTAGTCCCAGAAGGTGAACCCCTCCGGCACGATCGGACGCACGACATCGGCCAGTCCGGCCTGCTCGAACGCATCGAACGCTGCGCGCTCGGCCGCCGAAATGTGCGTGGACTGGCCCGGCACAAAGCTGGGGTCGCCCATGTCCTCATCACGCGGAGCGACATTCCAATCGCCCATCATGGCCAGAGCCAGCGCGGGGTTGGCGGCGAGCTCTTCGGCGGCGTGGGCCTCGAGGGCCTTCAGCCAGGCCAGCTTGTAGGCGTAGTGCGGGTCGTCGATCGAGCGACCGTTCGGCACGTAGAGGCTCCACAGCCGCAGGTCGTTCACGGTCACGCCGAGGGCACGCGCTTCGAGCGGCTGGTCGGGGCCGACCGCACCCTTCTCGAAGCCGGGCATCTGCGGAAAGGCGGTGACGACATCCGTCATCGGTTCGCGACTGGCAAACGCCACGCCGTTCCACTGGCTCAGGCCGTGAATGGCGAGGTCATACCCGGCGTCTTCAAATATCTGCGCCGGAAACTGCTCGGGCTTGCACTTGATCTCCTGCATGGCCAGAACGTCGATGTCTTCGCGTTCCATCCAATCGACGACTCGCCCGGAGCGGGCACGAATGGAGTTCACGTTCCAGGTGGCGATGCGCATGCCTCCAGCCTATAAGGGGTGAAGCGGATGCCGGCGGTAACGAATGCGCCCAGGCCCGTGTTGCGATTGAATAGACGAAACTGAATCGGTACACACCAACAGGCAGGAAGATCACGATGACCCAGTTGCAGATTGGCTACGCGGCCATGTTGGAGCAGTTCGCACCGGCCGAGGCGGTCGCGCTCTCTGCCTATGCCGAGGAACACGGCTTCACCGGCGTGATGGCGGCCGATCACTTTCAACCGTGGGTCCCAGCCCAGGGCCAGTCCAGCTTTGTCTGGAGTGTGCTTGCTTCCATCGCCGAGCGCACCAAGGGCGACTTCGGCCCCGGCGTGACCGCCCCGACCTTTCGCTGGCACCCGGCCATGGTCGCCCAGGCCTCCGCAACTCTCGCCTCGATGTACCCCGGCCGGCACTGGCTCGGACTCGGCTCCGGCGAAGCGCTGAACGAGCACATCGTCGGCGGCTACTGGCCCGAAGCGCCCGAGCGCATCAACCGCATGTTTGAGGCCATCGAGATCATCTCGAAGCTGTTCGCCGGTTCGATTGCCGGCAAGGATGTCAAGCACTCCGGCCAGTTCTTCAAGCTCGAGTCGACGCGGCTCTGGACCATGCCCGAGGTCGCCCCCGAGATTTTGGTCGCCACCGCCGGCCCGGTCACCGCCAAGCGCGCCGGCCGACTCGCCGACGGACTCATCACGGTGGGTGCCCCGCGGGAGAAGATCTCGATGCTGTTCGGCAAGTTCGACGACGGAGCCCGCGAGGCCGGCAAGGACCCCTCGGCGATGCCGAAGGTGCTGCAACTGCACATGAGCTGGGCCGAGACCGACGAAGAAGCCATGACCAACGCGCTGCACGAGTGGCCCAACGGCGGCATGAAGTTTCCGAAGGGAGACATCCGTTCGCCGTTCGAGTTTGAGCAGATGGCCAAACTCGTGCGCCCCGAAGACTTCGAGGGCCGCATGATCATTTCGGCCGACCCCGACGAACACCGCAAGTACATTCAGAAGTTCGTCGACCTCGGCTTCGATCGCATCTACCTGCACAACGTCGGCCGCAATCAGAAGCAGTGGATCGACGTCTTCGGCGCATCCGTTCTGCCGAAGCTCGTTCGGTAGATGACGCACGATTCGCCGCCGCACGATTCTCGGCCCGACGCGGCGGCCGCCGAAGTCGGGGCCATGGAACTGTTCGGCCTCAAGGTGTTCACGCTCGGCGGTTTCGGCGAGATTCGCACCGGCGATGACCTCGCCGCGCTGATTGCGGAGGCCGCGCAGTCGCGTCTGATTGACGGCGATATTGTGGCGGTAACCAGCAAGATCGTTTCCAAAGCCGAGGGACGTCTTGTCGCAGCGACCGATCGTGAGCAGGCGATCACCGACGAGACCGTGCGCGTCGTCGCGTCGCGCACCCACCCGGGCGGGGTCACTCGCATCGTGGAAAACCGGCAGGGCCTCGTGATGGCCGCGGCCGGCGTCGACACAAGCAATGCGCCCGACGGTGTGGTGCTGTTGCTTCCGGTTGATCCGGATGCGTCGGCGCGCGCCATCTGTGCGGCCCTGCGCGAGCACACCGCGCTGCGGCTCGGCGTGGTGATCACGGACACCGCCGGCCGACCCTGGCGCGAAGGTCAAACCGATATTGCCATCGGTGCCGCCGGGCTGGCCGTGCTCGATGACCTGCGTGGCACAGTGGATGCCTCCGGGAGGCGCCTCGACGTGACGGTAGCCGCGGTCGCCGACGAGATCGCCGGCGCCGCCGACCTGGTCAAGGGCAAGACCAGCGGCAATCCCGTTGCGGTCGTGCGCGGACTCGGCCGCCTAGTCGGCGAACTCGATAGCGTGGGCGCTCGGGCGCTGCAGCGACCGAGCTCCACCGACATGTTTCGCCTGGGCACCAATGAGGCCTACGCCGATGGCTACGCCGAGGGCTACGCTGCGGGCTTTGCCGCCGGACGGATCACCGACGAGCTGCGCTAGCGGTACGGCTAGATCGTGATGGTGAGTGCCTGGATCAGGCCGCTCTCCGCATCAAGCTCGAACCGGTAGTTCAGGTCGACACTGCGGCCCGGAAAGTTGCCCGCAATGCGGTTGACGACGGTCGTTGACGACTCGTCTTTGGCGGTGCGCAGCAGGGTGGTGGTGTATTCGAACTCGGCGGTGTTGCCGGCGAGCCACGTGGCGATAGCAGCCTCGCCCGTGTACGTCTTGCCGTCGTCGACGACGACCGCGTTCTCGGTGAAGGTGTGGCGAGCCGAGGCCGGCTTCGCGCTCGCGCTGCGTTCCAGGTAGGTGGTGATCGCCATGGGCAATGCGTGCGCGGTAACAGGCTGTGCGGTAACAGGCTGCGCGGTGAGTGACTCTGACATGGGACCTCCTGGGCCGAAATCAACGTAATCGGGTCGACGGATGTGTGCGCTCGACCCTTAAGGCTACCGCGCGCCAGATCCGGGGTTCACCCCGAACCGAGTGCACGCGCGCTGGTAGCGTAGTGCGTATGCCAGCCGCTCGCGCCCCCGCGGCCGGAAGCTGGGTCTGTGTCGTGCCCGTCAAGGGCAGTGCGAGAGCCAAGAGCCGACTCGGCGAGCTGCCGGAGGACTTCCCCGCTCGACAGCAGCTCGCCCAGGCATTCGCGCTGGACACCGTCGCGGCATTGCTTGCCGCTTCGCCGGTGGAGGGGGTTCTCGTGGTCACCGCCGACCCCGCCACGGGCACCGCTCTGGCGGCACTGGGCGCCCAGATCGTGCCAGAGCCACCGGCTGCGCTACCGGGCCTATCCGGCCGGAGCGATTCGCTCAACCTGGCCATCAGCGCGGGGATCCGCGTGGCGAACGTGCGCTACCCGCACAGCAACGTTGCGGTGTTCACCGGTGACCTGCCCGCACTCACCGTCGGGGACGTCGAATCGGCGCTTAGCGCGGCTGCAGCCTGCGATCTCGCCATGGTCGCTGACGAGGAGGGTACCGGAACCACGGTGCTGCTCGCCCGCGCCGGCCTGCCCCTCTTGCCACGGTTTGGGCTGGGATCTCGAGCGGCCCATGAGGCTGCCGGCCACATTCCGCTCGACCTCCCCACCCACTCGTTGATCCGCCGTGACGTCGATACCGTCGACGACCTCGCCGCGGTGCTGCGACGGGGTGTCGGCCCACACACCAGCGCACTGATCGCCCGCGGGCAGCCTGACCGGTTTCGCTGATTCCGATCAGGCGCCGAGATCCAATGCTGCCGCTGCGATCGCGGTTGTGGTGGGCAAGTCGGTCATCCAGAGCGGAACGGCGGTAGAACGGATGCCGGCAGCCGCGAGAACGGGCAGCGCCGCGGCATCCGTGACGTCAATCAGCCAGGCGTCGAGCAGCCCGCCCGCGGCACGGGCACCGTAGTGCAGCCCGACGGCTTCGGCGGAGGTCGCCACGCCGATGGTGTGCAGGCACGCGTCGGCCATGCCGCGCACGGCGGCCCCGCCAATGATGGGCGATACCCCCACAACCTGCGCGGGAGTGGACCGGAGGGCAGAACGGATGCCCGGCACCGCCGTGATCGTTCCGACGGACACCACGGGGTTCGACGGGGGCAGAATGATCAGGTCGGCGTTTTCGATCGCCTCGAGCACTCCCGGCGCGGCCACGGCATCGGCCAGGCCCACCTGCACGAACTCGGTGACCGCAATGCCGGCGCGGTACCGAACCCACCATTCCTCGAAGTGCATCAGCTCACCGGCTCGGTGCTCGTCAATGTCTGCGGCCAGGCGCACATGCGTCTCCACCGGCTGATCGCTCATCGGCAGCAACCGGGCGCCGGGCTGCCAGCGGCGGCAGAGAAAGTCCGTCGCCTCGCTCAGAGTCGACCCGCTGCGCAGCAGATCGGTGCGCACAATGTGGGTGGCGAGGTCGAGATCGCCCAGCGTGAACCAGGACCAGCCACGGCCATAGGCGGCGATTTCGGCCGCGGCCCGCCGGGTTTCGGCGGGGCGGCCCCAGCCCTGTTCTTCGTTGATGCCGCCGCCGAGGGTGTACATGACGGTGTCGAGGTCGGGGCAAATGCGCAGCCCGTCCAGCCACATGTCGTCGCCGGTGTTCACCACCACCGTGACGGCCGCCTCCGGCGCCACCCCGGCGAGGTGGCCCAGCAGCCCGCGGGTGAACCGGGCGCCGCCAACGCCACCGGCCAAAACGGTCACATTCTTCATGCGGTGGGCGCCGATACCGCCGCCGAGTACACGATCACCGGATGGCCGCCGCGGGGATGCTCCAGAATGAAGCAATCCACCCCGTAAACGGCACCAATGATCTCGGGGGTCAGCACCTCGGTTGGCGTACCGCTGGCCACGAGCGCGCCCCCGTCGAGCAGTAGAATCTGGTCGCAATATGCCGCCGCGAGGTTGAGGTCGTGCAGGGCCATGATCGCCGTCACCCCGAGTTCCCGCACCTGCCCGAGCAGTGAAAGCTGAGCGCTCACGTCGAGGTGGTTGGTCGGCTCATCCAGCAGCAGCAGGCTCGGCTGCTGCGCCATGGCCCGGGCAATCTGCACGCGCTGTTGCTGTCCGCCGCTCAAGGTTTGCCAGAAACGGTCGGCCAACGCCGCGGCGCCGACCGCCGCGAGGGCGTCGTACGCGATCGCGCGATCGTCGTCACCGCTGAAGGAACCCATGAGCCTGGTGCGATGCGGAATGCGCCCGAGCAGCACCACGTCGAGCACGGTCAGCTCCACGCTCGGCGCCGCGTTCTGTTCGAGCAGGGCGATGCGCCGGGCGGCTTCACGCCGGGGCAGCGACCCGATCGAGACGCCGTCGAGGGCGGCCGTACCGGCATCCGCTGTGTCGATGCCGGCCACGAGTCGCAGCAGGGTGGACTTGCCCGCGCCGTTCGGCCCGAGCAGTCCGGTGACGCTGCCGGTGGGCAGTGAAGCCGAAATTTCCCGCAAAATCGTGGTGCCGTCAATGGTGAACGACAGCTTCTCAAGGTCTACGCCCACAGGTGCGACTTCTTTCTCTTGATCAGCAGAATAAACACCGGCACGCCGATGAACGCGGTGATAATGCCCACGGGCAGCTCACGCGGATCGAACACGGTGCGGGCTAGGGTGTCGGCGATGACCAGAAACAGCCCACCGCAGACCATGGCGAGCGGCAACAGCCGACGGTGACCGGGGCCGCTGATGCCGCGCACGAGGTGCGGCAGGATGAGCCCGACGAACCCGATCGACCCGCTCACGGCGACCATCGCGCCGGTCAGCAGGGCGACCGAACCCAGCAACGCCCAACGGGTGCGATTGACGTTGATGCCCAGGCTCGCCGCCGAGGTATCGCCGAAGGCGAAGGCATCCAGCCGGGTCGCCGACACGAGGATTCCGGTGCCGACGACCAGTATGGCGGTGGCCGCGATCACCACGTTGTCCCAGGTGGCACCGGCCACCGAGCCGAGCAGCCAGTTGAGTATCTCCCGATAAGAGTCGCCCTTGGCCGCCCAGAAAATGATGAACGAGGTCAGGGCGCCGGCCAGCTGCGCGATGGCCAGCCCCGCGAGCACGGCCCGCACCGGCGTGATCGTGCCGCCGACCCGGGCAATGCTCAGGGTGGCGATCAGGGCCAGCAGCGCGCCGAGAAAGGCGGCTGCGGGCAGGGCGAATCCGATACCGAGGATGACCACGCAAACCGCGCCGACGGATGCCCCGCTGGAGAGCCCGAGCAGGTACGGGTCGGCGAGAGGGTTGCGGGTCACGCTCTGCATCACCGCGCCGCTGAGGGCGAGGCCGGCACCGACCAGCGCGGCCGTGAGCACCCGTGGCAGCCGGAGCTGCCAGACGATCGAGTCGACCAGTATCGGCACCGGAGTATCGGTGGGAATGCCGAGATGCGCGCCGATGCTGCCCGCCACCTGGGCCAGGCTGATCGCTGCCGGCCCGATGGTCACCGCCACCAGGCAGCCGAGAATCAGCGCACCGGTCGCTGCCAGCAGCCAGCCGAAGTACCGCCGCCGACTCAAGTTCTCCCCCAACCACCCCGCGAGAGCGGGAAATTCGTTGCTTCAGCCCTGGTGAAGCAACATTTATCCCGCTCTCGCGGCTTGGGGGTGCTCACTTATCCAGCGCGGCTAGCTGAGTGATGGCGGAAGAGGCGGCTTCGACGTTACGGATGCCGGCCTCGGTGGCGGCGAACGGCAGGATGATGTAGCGCTGGTTCTTCACGGCGTCGAGCACCTGGGTGGCCGGGTCGGACTCGAGGTGGGCGATCTTTGCTGCGGCGGTGTTCCACGTGGCATCGACGAGCACGATGACACTCGGGTCGGCTTCGATGATTGATTCCCAGCCCGCCGAGGTCCAGGTATCGCTCACGTTCGCGAAGATATTGCTGAGACCGGCGGCTTCCATAATCATTTGCGGCGAGCCGATGCCGGCACCGACATAGGGGGTGGTCGTGCCGCTGGAATACCAGAGCGCTGTCGTTTTTTCGGAATTCGCCGGCGTCAAACCGGCGAGGTCGTGCTCGAGCGAGGTGACCAGCGCGGTCGCTGCCGGTTCGGCGCCGAAGATTTTTCCGGCCTCGTTGATTTCGCTGAAGACCGTCTCGAAGGTGAGCGGGTTCGGCATGAAATCGCCCTTGCAGGCGGCGGGCGACACGTAGCTACCCACGCCGAGCGTTGTGAGAGCGTCGCGTTCGCCCACGCCGTCGGCGCTGAAGTTGGACTCCCAGCCGCCGTAGATGAAGTCGGGGTTCAGCCCGAGCACGGCCTCCTGGCCGGGCAGAAAGTCGCTGATCAGGTTGAGGTCGGCGCCCGCAGTGGCCAGCGACTCCGGCAGCGGGCCGTCAAGAAAGGCCGAACCGACGATGCGGTCACCGAGGCCGAGCGCGAGCAGTAGCTCGGTTGCCGACGATTTGATCGATACGATGCGTTCCGGCGCGGCCGTGACGGTCACGCTCACTCCGCAGTTGTCGACGGTGACCGGGTAGTCGGCGGCAGCGGCGGAGGTGGCGCCGCCGGTCTCGGTCGGCGTGGCACCGGGAGTCACCGCGGCTGCGCATCCGCTGAGCAGCAGCGTGGCGCAGGTCGCGGCGCTGGTCGCGACGACAATGGC
Source organism: Cryobacterium sp. PH29-G1 (assembly GCF_030063365.1). GTDB lineage: Bacteria > Actinomycetota > Actinomycetes > Actinomycetales > Microbacteriaceae > Cryobacterium. Next base: position 29,440 of record NZ_JASISY010000011.1, read on the forward strand.
GGAACGACGCACGTTGATTCGGTTCATGAGGTCTCTTTCGACTGGTCGCGACTCCATGCCGAAGGCATGCGCGCGAACGGGCGGAATAGTGGTGGACCTCAGCCCAAATCCAGGCCTGCAAAACCGATCAAAGCAAACCGGTGGTCTGGCTCAACCCTAGGCCCCCGGCAGCCCTACGACCACCTGGCACCCACCGCGTGCACGGCCGAATCAAACGGATGCGCCGCAGCCGCCAGCGCCTCGGCCACCGGGATGACGTCGTCGGGCAGGGCGCCGGCGGTCACTCGAATGAACTCGGGTCCGCCCTCCGTGGCCGAAAACGGCGACCCGCCGGCGACGCGGATCCCCGAGGCGGCGAGGCGCACCATGGCGTCGCGCTCGTTTTGCACGGGCAGCCAGGTGTTGATGCCGTCGGCCTGCACGACGTCGAGTCCGCAGTCAGTCAGCGCCTCGGCGAGGGCTCGCTGGCGGGCGAAGTAGATGCGGCGGGCCTCGCTGACCTGCGCCATGCTCTCACCGTTGGTGAGCAGATCGTGCAGGATCGTTTGCAGCATGCGACTGGTCCACCCGGGGCCGAGCATGCGCCGCGACACGATCGGGTCGATGAGCGCGGCCGGCCCGCCGAGCGCGGCCATGCGCAGGTCGGGGCCGTGCGACTTCGAGAAGCTGCGCACGTGCACGGTGCGGCGCGGCAACCAGAGACCGAGACTCACCACGGGGGCGATGCTGATGTCGGCGGAGTGGTCGTCTTCGATGACGATGGTCTCGGCGCTCGCCGGCGTGCTGCGCAGGAGGCGGGCGAGTTGCTCGGCCCGCTGCGCGGTCATCGAAGCTCCGGTGGGGTTTTGCGCCCGGGGTTGCAGCAGCACGACGGCCGGACCGAGCTTGAGTGCTCGGGCAAAATCGTTCGGAATGATGCCGTGCTCGTCGATGGCCACCGGCAGGCGTTCCAGGCCGAGTTGGTCGAGCAGGTCGAAGAACGGTGGAAACGACGGGTTCTCCACGATGACGCGGTCGCCGAACCGGGTCACCGCATCGAGGGTGCGGGAGATCGCATCGAGGGCACCGTCGACGATCGTGATGGTCTCGACCGCGTAGGGCCACTCCGATCGCAGCACCTCGAGCAGTTCCGGAATGATCGGCAGATCCTGGTAGCTCGGGGTCACCGCACGCTGGGCGACCCTGGAGAGCGCCGGTCCGAGCGCCGGCAGCAGCAACGGGTCCGGCGTGCCGCGCGAGAGGTCGAGACGAGTCGGTGCGCTCGAGCCAATCATGGACTGACTGCGGGCCGGCAACCACTTAGGCGCAGCATCCTGCACGAACGTGCCACCCCGCCCACGCGACACGATCAGGCCGACGGCCGAGAGGGCCTGCCAGGCGTGGCTGACCGTTGCCGGGCTCACGCCGAGCTCGCCGGCCAGTACCCGCACCGTGGGCAGACGGTCGCCCGGCGCGAGGCGACCGGACGCGATCTGCCGCCCGATGGCCGCGGCGATCCCCGCCGGGGTGCGTTGCTCGATTTCATCAATAAAGTTCTGCATTGCTCTTGCCCCTGAGTGCGTTGGACGACAGGATGATTAATGCGTGCGTTACACAGAGAAACACATTTGAAATGTTTACGTCAAATAATAACAATACGAACAGCGCGGTTCGTAACGACCCTTGACTAACCGAAGCAAGTGGAAGGCACAGCATGAGCACGGTTCCCACGAACACCGACAACAATCAGATTGTTCGAACCGCCATCACCCAGGCCACCTGGACCGGCGACGAAGAATCCATGATCGTCAAGCACGAAGGGTTCGTTCGCACCGCGGCAGCCCAGGGCGTGCAGGTTATCTGCTTTCAAGAACTCTTTCACGGCCCGTATTTCGGCATCGTGCAGGACTCCAAGTACTACGACTACGCTCAGGCCGTTCCCGGCCCCATCGTCGAGCGGTTTGCGAAGCTCGCCGCCGAGTACAAGATGGTCATCGTCGTGCCGCTGTACGAAGAAGACCAGCCCGGCGTGCTCTACAACACCGCCGCGGTCATCGACGCTGACGGAACCTACCTCGGCAAGTACCGCAAACACCACATCCCCCACCTGCCGCAGTTCTGGGAGAAGTTCTACTTTCGCCCCGGCAACCTGGACTACCCGGTCTTCGACACCGCCTACGGCAAGATCGGCGTGTACATCTGCTACGACCGCCATTTCCCGGAAGGTTGGCGGGCGCTCGGCCTGAACGGCGCCGAGATCGTCTTCAACCCCTCCGCAACCAAGCCCGGCCTGTCCAACCGCCTGTGGGAGCTCGAACAGCCGGCCGCCGCGGTCGCCAACCAGTATTACGTCGGCGCGAACAACCGCATCGGCAACGAGGAAGCCGAATTCGGCGACGAGGCGGTGACCTTCTACGGCAGTTCCTACTTCGTTGACCCCAAGGGCAACTACGTGGGCGAGCGCGCATCCACCGACACCGAGGAGATTCTCGTGCGCGACCTCGATCTCGGCGTGATCCGCGAGGTACGCAACTCCTGGCAGTTCTACCGCGACCGTCGCCCCGACTCCTACGGACCCCTCGTCGCGCCGTAAATAGAGAGGACTGCCATGAAGACTTTGATTAAGAACGGCACCGTGGTCAACGCCACGGGACGCGGCCTCGCCGACGTGCTCATCGACGGCGAAAAAATCGCCGCGGTGCTCGCACCCGGCTCCACCCTGCTCGGATTCGACGTGGCGGGCAACGTTGACCGTGTCATCGATGCCCGCGGAAAGTACGTGATTCCCGGGGGTATCGACGCCCACACCCACATGGAGATGCCGTTTGGCGGCACCCAGGCCAGCGACACGTTCGAAACGGGCACCCGCGCCGCCGCGTGGGGCGGCACCACGAGCATCGTGGATTTCGTCGTGCAGTATGCCGGTGAAGACGTGCTCGAGCGCTACGCCACCTGGCAGCAGAAGGCCGCCGGCCAGTGCGCGATCGACTACGGCTTTCATCAGATCCTCTCCGACGTGCAAGACAGCTCGCTGACCGCGATGGACGAACTCGTCAACGAAGGCGTGTCGAGCTTCAAACTGTTCATGGCCTACAAAGGCGTCTTTCTCAGCGACGACGGCCAAATCGTCAAGGCCATGCAGCGCGCCGCCACGAACGGCAGCATGATCATGATGCACGCCGAAAACGGCAGCGTCATCGACCTGCTCGTGCAGCAGGCAGTCGCCGCCGGCAACACGAGCCCGCTCTACCACGGTCTCACCCGGCCCTGGCAGGCCGAGGAAGAAGCCACCCACCGCGCGATCATGCTCGCCAACCTCACCGGTGCTCCGCTCTATATCGTGCACGTCTCGGCCAAGCAGGCCGTGGACCAGATCGCCCAGGCCCGCGACAACGGTCAGAACGTGTTCGGCGAGACCTGCCCGCAGTACCTCTACCTCTCGCTCGAGGACAACCTCGGCGCCGAGAGCGAAGAGTGGGGCAGCTTCGAGGGGGCCAAGTGGGTCTGCTCGACACCACTGCGCGCCAAGGCCGAGGGGCACCAGCACCACATGTGGCAGAGCCTGCGCACGAACGACATTCAAATGGTCTCCACCGACCACTGCCCGTTTTGCATGAAGGGTCAGAAAGATATGGGCCTGACTGACTTCTCCAAGATCCCCAACGGCATCGGCTCGGTCGAACACCGCATGGATCTCTTGTATCAGGGCGTGGTCGACGGCAAAATCTCGCTTGAACGCTGGGTCGAGGTGTGCTCCACCACCCCGGCGCGCATGTTCGGCATGTACGGCCAGAAGGGCGTGATCGCCCCCGGTGCCGACGGCGACGTCGTGGTCTACGACCCGAACGGGCACACGTCCATTGGTGTTGCCGTCGACGCTCGCGGCGAGCAAACGGGACGTACCCACCACATGAACATGGACTATTCCGCCTGGGAAGGCTACGAGATCGACGGCCACGTCGACACCGTGATCTCCCGCGGCAAGGTCGTCATTGATGACAATGCCTATCTCGGCACCAAGGGTGACGGTCGCTACATCAAGCGCGGCCTGAGCCAGTACCTCATCTAGGGAGCAGAGATGGATTTCGGAGCAGTACTACAGACCAACCCGCCGTCGGCGCGCACCGTTCAACTGGCCAAACTGGCCGAGGCCCACGGTTTCAGCCACGTCTGGACCTTCGACTCGCACCTGCTCTGGCAGGAACCCTATGTGATCTACAGCCGGATCCTGGCCGAGACCAGCAAGATCATCGTCGGCCCGATGGTGACCAACCCGGCCACCCGTGACTGGACGGTCACGGCGTCGACCTACGCGACCCTCAACGAGATGTACGGCAACCGCACCGTCTGCGGCATCGGCCGCGGCGACTCGGCGGTGCGCACCACCAACGGTGCACCGACCACCCTGAAGACTCTGCGCGAGTCGATCCACGTCATTCGCGAACTCGCCAACTCGCGCCCGGTCGAGTACAACGGGGCCACGGTGCAGTTTCCGTGGAGCCGCGGCTCGAGCCTAGAAATGTGGGTCGCCGCCTACGGTCCGCTCGCGCTCAAGCTCGCCGGCGAGGTCGGTGACGGTTTCATCCTGCAAATGGCCGACCTCGATGTGGCCGAGTGGATGATCGCGAGCGTGCGCACCGCCGCCTCCAACGCCGGCCGTGACCCCCTGTCGATCAAGTTCTGCGTCGCCGCCCCCGCCTATATCGGAACGGACTGGGAGCATATGCGCAATCAGTGCCGCTGGTTCGGCGGCATGGTCGGTAACCACGTTGCCGACATCGTGGCCAAGTACGGCGCCGATTCCGCCGTGCCGACGGCGCTCACCGACTACATCAAGGGCCGCGAGGGATACGACTACAACCAGCACGGCAAGGCGGGCAACGAGCACGCCGCCTTCGTGCCCGACGAGATCGTCGATCGGTTCTGCCTGCTCGGCACGGCGAAAGATCACATCGAGAAGCTCGAGGCGCTGAAAGAACTCGGCGTCGACCAGTTCGCCGGGTACCTGCAGCACGACAACAAGGAAGAAACGATGCGCGTCTACGGCGACACCATTATTCCGGCGTTGACCGACCCCATCACGGCCAAGAAATAGCGAAGCGGATGACGCGCCAGACCGAGCCGACCCAGCAGACCGCCACGCCCACGCGTGGCGTGGCAGGACCGCGCCGACGCGCGATCCTGCACCCGCGCCTGCGTGGTGGCCTGTTCGGCCTGGCCGGTCTCGCGCTGCTGGCCCTGGTCTGGGAGCTCTACAAGACCCTCGGGCCGGCCGACGGTGTCATTCTCGGCGGCATCACGGTGCTGCCGCGCACCACCGACCTCGCTATGCCGCACCTCGCGGTCATGGCGGTGCGCCTGTTTGAGCCCGTGACGGGCGCGGCATCCGCTCTGCCGCTCTGGCAGGCCGTGCTGGCCGGCGCGCTGTTCACCCTCGGTATCGCCGCTGTCGGCTGGCTGGTGGGAGTGACCGTTGGGCTGGCCCTGGCCCTGCTGATGCAACGCTTTCGCCTGGCAGAGTCGGCGATTCTCCCGTGGATCATTCTGAGCCAGACCGTGCCGCTGATCGCGATCGCCCCGCTTGTACGACGCTGGGGCGCGCAGATTCAGTTCGGCGAATTCACCTGGGAGAGTTGGATGTCGGTGGCCCTGATCGCCTCCTACCTCGCCTTCTTCCCGGTATCGATCGGCGCCCTGCGCGGCCTCAGCTCGCCCGACGCCAACCATGTCGACCTCATGCACTGCTACGCGGTGGGTTGGTGGAAGACGCTCTGGCGGTTGCGGCTGCCGGCGAGCGTGGGCTATCTGCTGCCCGCGCTGCGCCTCGCCGCGGTCAGTGCGGTGGTCGGCAGCGTCGTCGCCGAAGTGTCGATCGGACTGCGCGGCGGCATCGGCCGACTCATCGTGGAATACGCCGGCGCCGCCGGCGGCGATCCGGGAAAGCCCTGGGCGCCCATCTTCGGATCGATTCTGGTCGGCCTCGTCGCCGCCGGTTTCGTGGGCCTGATCGGACTGTTCCTTCGACGCTTTCGCAGGGGAGAGATTTCACTATGACCGACAGCAAGCCGGCATTCACCAGCATCCCCGCCGTCAACGTGCGCGGTGTCAGCCGCGTCTTCAGCGCCCGCAAGGGTGCGGGCGTCACCGCGCTCGAAGACGTCAGCCTCACGGTCGCGCCCGGTGAGTTTGTCTCCCTGATCGGCCCGAGCGGCTGCGGGAAGAGCACCCTGCTGCGCCTCATCGCCGACCTCGACGCTCCCACGAGCGGCAGCATCGAGGTGTTCGGTAAGCCGGCCCGCCAGGCTCGGATCGACCAGGACTACGGCATCGCTTTTCAGCAGGCCGGCCTGCTGCCCTGGCGCACGGTGGCCGGCAATATCGAGCTGCCGCTTGAACTGCACGGCCTGGGAAAGGCTGCCCGCCGCCGCCGAGCGGCCGAACTGATCGCCCTCGTCGGGCTCTCCGACTTTGCCCGGCACTACCCCGATCAGCTGTCCGGCGGCATGCAGCAGCGCGTCGCGATCGCCCGTTCGCTCGCCGAGAGCCCCAGCCTGCTGCTCATGGACGAACCGTTCGGCGCCCTCGACGAGATGACCCGGGAGCGCATGCAGAACGAACTCGTGCGCATCTGCGCCGAGACCCAGGCCGCCGTGGTCTTCGTCACCCACTCCATTCCCGAGGCGGTGTTCCTCTCCAACCGGGTGGTCGTGATGTCCCCGCGACCGGGTCGCATCCGCTCGATTGTTGATGTGTCGCTCGGTGACATGGCCGGTCGCGGCGAAGACCTGCGCGAAGACGAAGGTTTCTTTCGCGCCCTCAGCCAGGTGCGCGACCTGCTGCACGGCGACGAGGCGTCCGGTGCCGGAACCCGTCCGGCGGGCGCCCGCGGGGTCGAGACCCGATGACAGCCACCCGGCCGGGCGGCGCCCCCGGTGCAGCGACCTCCAGCACAGCGGTGCCCGCTACAGCGGCGCAGACCGTGCTCGCTCCGATTGTGTTCGGGGTGGCCGTGATTCTGCTCTGGCAGGGGCTGGTCACCGCGCTCGCAATCAAGGCATTCGTGCTGCCGGCGCCCTTTGCGATCGGTGCCGAATTCGGCGCCAACCTGCAGAATGTCGGCAACGGCATGGCCGTGACCGGCCGAAACGCCCTGATCGGGCTGATTCTGGGTGCCGTGCTCGGAATCGTGCTCGCGATCGTGTCCGCGCTCGCCCACCTGTTCGATGAGATGGCGGCGCCGGTCGTAGCCGCGCTGTCGGTTGTACCGATCGTGGCGCTCGCCCCGGTGCTCTACACGATGTTCGGGGCCGGCGCCGAGACCGCCCGGCAGCTCGTCGCAGCGCTCGCGGTGTTCGTGCCGGTGTACTTCAACACACTCAAAGGTTTGCGCCAGGTTCGCCCGGTGCACCGCGACCTCATGCGCTCCTACGCCGTGACCAGCTGGCAGGCCACCCGCGTGGTCACCCTGCCCACCGCGCTGCCGTACGTCTTCACCGGCCTGCGCATCGCGTCGTCGCTCGCCGTGATCAGCGCCCTCATCGCCGAATACTTCGGCGGACCGGTCGGCGGCCTGGGCAAGTCGATCACCTCGGCGGCGTCGAGCAGTAACTACGGCCTGGCGTGGGCGTACGTGCTCGGCTCCATCATTCTCGGTCTCACGTTTTATTGTGCAGCTCTCATCGTGGAGAAGCTCATCACCCGCCGACCCGGCGGCTAAAGCTCGGCCGGTGCAAAGCGCCGGCGGTTGATCCACCCAGCATCAGACACAGCAACCCATCAGACACAGCAACCCATCAGACACAGCAACCAAGGAGGCACCATGAATCACCGCATCAAATGGCTTGGCACCGTCGGAGCGATCTCAGCTGTCGGCGCGCTCGTACTCTCCGGCTGCAGCAGCACCGGCAGCGATACGGCGTCAACGGATGCTGGCAGCGACCTCACCCCGATCACCCTGCAACTGCAGTGGGTCGCCCAGGCCCAGTTCGCCGGGTACTACGCGGCCGTCGACCAGGGCTACTACGCCGATGAAGGTCTCGACGTGACCATCGAGGAGGGCGGCCCTGACATCGTTCCGCAAGACGTGCTCGCGGCCGGCGACGTGGACTACGCGATTTCCTGGGTGCCCAAGGTGCTCGGCTCGATCGAGCAGGGCGCCAACATCACCGATGTCGCCCAGATCTTTGAGCGCAGCGCCACCACGCAGATCTCGTTCACGGACAAGAACATCACGACGGCCGCCGACCTGGCCGGAAAAACCGTCGGCAGCTGGGGCTTCGGCAACGAGTGGGAACTCTTCGCCGGCATGCAGAAAGCCGGCGTCGCCCTCGATGACATCTCGCTGATCCAGCAGGCCTTCGACATGAACGCGTTCCTCTCCGGCGACATCGACGCGGCCCAGGCCATGACCTACAACGAATACGCCCAGGTGCTCGAGACTGAGAACCCCGCCACCGGCGAGCTCTACCAGCCCGAAGACCTCAACGTTATCGACTGGAACGACGAAGGCACGGCCATGTTGCAAGACGCGATCTGGGCCAACGCGGATCAGCTGGCTAGCGACTCGGACTACGCCGCCAACACGGTGAAGTTCATCAAGGCCTCGATCAAGGGCTGGATCTTCGCGGCGAACAGCCCCGAAGACGCCGCCGGCATCGTCACCGCCGCCGGCTCCTCGCTCGGCCAGAGCCACCAGCTCTGGATGACCAACGAGGTGAGCAAACTGATCTTTCCGTCGACCAACGGCGTCGGAATGATCGACGAAGCGGCCTGGGCCAACACGGTCGACATCGCCAAGAACACCAAGAACGAGACCGGCGCGACCATCATCTCGACGGACCCGCCCGCCACCGCGTACTCGAACGAGTACGTGACCCAGGCGCTCGACGAGCTCAAGGCCGACGGCGTTGATGTCATGGGCACCGACTGGGCCCCCACCGAGGTCACCCTCAACGCCGGCGGCAACTAGCTACCCTCCAATTTTTCAATTTCCACCACAACACCAACACAGAAAGCCAGCGATATACGTGACTGATACCAGTACACACACCGTTTCCCCCGCATCCACTGACCCGGCAACGAGCCTCAATGCGCGCACGAGCGAGCTCGACCGGGCGCACGTTTTTCATTCCTGGTCGGCGCAGGCAGCACTGAAGCCGCTCGTCATCGCCGGAGGGCTGGGCTGCCGGGTCTGGGATCATGACGGACGAACGTACCTCGATTTTTCGAGTCAGCTGGTGAACGTGAATATCGGCCACCAGCATCCGGCTGTGGTGAAAGCCATCACCGAGCAGGCCGCGCTGTTGACCACCATCGCGCCCTCCACCGCCAACCTCGCCCGTGGCGAAGCGGCCCAGCGCATCACCGACCGCGCGCCGGCCGGTTTCAACAAGGTCTTCTTCACCAACGGGGGAGCGGATGCGAACGAGAACGCCATGCGCATGGCGCGCCTGCACACCGGTCGCGACAAGGTGCTCTCGCTCTACAAGTCGTACCACGGCAACACCGGGTCAGCCGTTGTGGCCACCGGCGACTGGCGCCGACTTCCCAACGAATACGCGCGCGGCCACGTGCACTTCTTCGGTCCGTTCCTGTACCGCAGTGAGTTCTGGGCCACGAGCGAGGCCGAGGAATGCGCTCGGGCGCTGCATCACCTCGAACGCGTCATTCAGGGCGAGGGCGTATCGTCGGTCGCCGCGATTCTGCTCGAGTCGATTCCCGGCACCGCCGGAATCATGATGCCGCCGGCCGGCTACCTGCCCGGCGTGCGCGCACTCTGCGACAAGTACGGCATCATGCTCATTCTCGACGAGGTCATGTGTGGCTTCGGTCGCACCGGCAACTGGTTCGCCTTCCAGGCCTACGACGTCGTACCCGACCTGATCACCTTCGCCAAGGGGGTCAACTCCGGCTATGTGCCCACCGGCGGCGTGATCATTTCCGATGCCATCGCGGCTACCTTCGACGAGACGGTTTTTCCCGGCGGACTCACCTACAGCGGGCATCCGCTTGCCATGGCGTCGATCGTCGGCGCCCTCGACGCGATGGAGACCGAGGGCGTCGTTGAGAACGCCGCCCGGATCGGCTCCGATGTGCTCGAGCCTGGACTCAAAGCGCTGCAGGCCAAGCACCCCATCATCGGCGAGGTGCGCGGAGTCGGTGTGTTCTGGGCGGTCGAGCTCGTTGCCGACGCCGTGACCCGCGAGCCGGTGAGCGCCGCCGTCATGGCCCGCGTGAAGGCTGAGCTGCTCGGCCGCGGCCTGCTGCCGTTCCTGATGGAGAACCGCATCCACGTTGTGCCGCCGTGCGTCGTCACCGAAGCCGAAGTGGCCGAAGCGCTCGCCATCTACGACGAGGTGCTCAGCCTCGACCTACTTTCCTAACCGTTTCAACCCTTAAGGACGTTTCACCATGACCGACATTCCTACCATCCAGCACTACGTCGACGGGGCCGCTTCCGCCGGCACCTCCACCCGCACGGCCCCCGTCTACAACCCGGCCACCGGTGTCGTAGCCAAGAATGTACTGCTGGCCAGCACCGCTGATCTCGACGCTGCTGTCGCCAGCGCCCAGGCCGCCTACCCGGCCTGGCGCGACATGAGCCAGGCCCGCCGCCAGACCATCATGTACAACTTCCGCGAACTGCTGAACGCCCGCAAGGGCGACCTCGCCGATATTCTCACCGCTGAACACGGCAAGGTCACCTCCGACGCGCTCGGCGAAATCATTCGCGGCCTCGAGGTCGTCGAATTCGCGCTCGGCATGCCGCACCTGTCCAAGGGCGAGTATTCCGAGAACGTCTCCACCGGCGTCGACGTCTACACCCTGCGCCAGTCGCTCGGCGTCGTCGGTATCATCAGCCCGTTCAACTTTCCGGCCATGGTGCCGCTGTGGTACTTCCCGATCGCGATCGCGGCCGGCAACACCGTGGTGCTCAAGCCGAGCGAGAAAGACCCGACCGCTTCGAACTGGCTTGCCGAGCTGTTCACCGAGGCCGGGCTTCCGGCCGGTGTACTCAACGTCGTGCACGGCGATAAAGAAGCCGTCGACGCGCTCCTCGTGAACCCCGACGTGCAGGCGATTTCCTTCGTCGGTTCCACCCCGATCGCCCGCTACATCTACGAGACCGCGTCGAAGCACGGCAAGCGCGTGCAGGCCCTCGGTGGCGCGAAGAACCACATGCTCGTACTGCCGGACGCCGACCTCGACCTGACCGCGGATGCCGCCGTCAATGCCGGTTTCGGATCCGCCGGTGAGCGCTGCATGGCCATCAGCGTGGTCGTCGCCGTTGAACCCGTCGCCGACGAGCTCATTGCCAAGATCGCCGAACGCGTCAAGGGCCTCACCGTCGGCGACGGCACCCGGGGCTGCGACATGGGTCCGCTGATCACCAAGGTGCACCGCGACAAGGTCGCCGGTTACATCGACATCGCCCAGGCCGATGGCGCCGACGTCGTTATCGACGGTCGCGACATCAAGGTCGACGGTGACGCCAACGGCTTCTGGCTCGGCCCGACCCTGTTCGACAAGGTCAGCGTCGACTCGGACGTGTACCTCGACGAGATCTTCGGACCGGTGCTGTCGATTGTGCGCGTGGCCACCTACACGGAGGGCCTGGACCTCATCAACTCGAGCCAGTACGGCAACGGCACCGCGATCTTCACCAACGATGGCGGCGCTGCTCGCCGGTTCCAGAACGAGGTGCAGGTCGGCATGGTCGGCATCAACGTGCCGATTCCGGTTCCGGTCGCGTACCACTCCTTCGGTGGCTGGAAGAACTCGCTGTTTGGTGACGCCAAGGCGTACGGCCCCGCCGGTGTGAACTTCTTCACCCGCGAAAAGGCCGTGACCAGCCGGTGGCTCGACCCCAGTCACGGCGGCATCAACCTGGGCTTCCCCCAAAACGAGTAGCCCCTAGCCCCACCCCGAGCCCCACCCCCGAGCACCATCTGGCCGCGAGAGCGGGAAAAACGTTGCTTCAGCAGACTTGAGGCAACGAATTTCCCGCTCTCGCGGACCTATTGGGGGGCTTGGGAGTGTTGCACCCTTGCGGCTTCGGATTGGAGGGACTGGATTACGGTGCGCACGGCCAGGCGCTCGGCTCGGTCGGGGCGCATGAGGGCCACGATTTGGCGTTCGGATTCGACGCCGCGCAGGGGTTTCAGCACCAGGCGGCCGGGCTGGCCGCCGCCGGAGGTGTAGCGCGGCACGAGCGCAATGCCGAGCCCCGCGATCACGAACGATTCGATCAGGGCAAGATCGGCGAAGCGCTGCGACATCGATAGTCGGGCGCCGGCCTCCTGTTCGATCGCGTGCAGAATGCGCTCGAACGGGTACCCGTCGGTCACGCCGATCCAGGTCTCCCCAATGAGGTCACTCGGGCGCACCCACGCGCGATCGGCGAGCGGATGCCCCACCGGCAGCCCCACATCGAGCGGCTCGGTCATAAGCGGAACGACCGTGAGACCGCGGCCGGCCCAGGACAACGCTCCGCTCATGGAATGGGCCAGCACAATGTCGTACTCGGCGGTGAAGGCGGGAAAGTCGCTCAGTTCGGGGTCTTCGTCGGCGCAATTGAGCACGAGGTCGGGTCCCAAACTCGTGATGACGCCGGGCAGCAACATCTGACCGGCGGTAGGAAAGGTGACCAAGCTCACTTCGCCGCTGGCCTGGTTGCGAAATTCGTCCCAGAGCGCGGTGGCCTTCGCGAGGGACACCGCGACATCCGTTGCGCTGCGGGCCAGGGCGCGACCCGCATCGGTGAGCACAAGGCCGCGACCCTGCCGCTGGGTCAGCGGCAGTCCGGCCTCGCGCTCGAGCACCTTGAGCTGCTGCGAAACGGCCGAGGGAGTGCGGTGGGTGGCGGCGGCGACCGCCGTGACGCTGCCGCGGTCGGCGAGTTCGCGGAGCAGTTCGAGTCGTTGCACGTCCATGCAGTCAATCTACACAATGTAGCTACGCTACATGGTGCTTACAGAACAATACGATTGTGCTGCAAGGTTATCGGTGATCAAATGACAGAGTCATACACGAGCAATGTCGCCTCCGTGCGGGCCACTCCATCTGCTTCGAAAGGTATCTCGTGTTTATCCTCCTCGCCATCCTGCTCGTTTCTGTTGCGTCTATCGCCGCTCTCGTCGTCGAGGTTCGCCGCGATGGTTATCGTCAGACGGATCGCCGCAACCTCGTTCGCATCTTCTAGGGCGGCACCAGCAGCGGCGGCACCAGCTGTGGGGGCGTGCCCTAAACTTGCCTGTGTGACTGATACACGGCAGAAACTCATCGACTTCATCGCGGCCGAGGCCGTTTTTCACGGAGACTTCGTTCTCACGAGCGGCAAGAAGGCCACGTACTACGTGGATCTGCGCCGGGTGAGCCTCGATCATCGCGTGGCTCCGCTGATCGGGCAGGTCATGCTGGATCTGATCCAGGACATTCCCGACGTCGTCGCCGTTGGCGGCCTCACCATGGGCGCCGACCCGATCGCGGCCGCCGTCATGCACCAGGGCGTGGCCCGTGGCGCCACCTACGACGCGTTCGTCGTGCGCAAGGAGCCGAAGGATCACGGCCGTGGCCGCCAGGTTGAGGGCCCCGATCTCGAAGGTAAGCGCGTGATCGTGCTCGAGGACACCTCGACCACCGGAGGGTCCCCGCTCGCAGCGATCGAAGCCCTGCTCAAGGTCGGTGCCGAAATCGCGGGCGTAGCCGTCGTGGTCGACCGCAACACCGGTGCCCGCGAAATAATCGAAGCGGCCGGCTACCCCTACTTCGCTGCGATCTCCCTTGAGGACCTGGGACTGAACTAGTGGCATCAGGCGACGACGAGCACGGCGAAGTCGAAGCCGAAACTGATCAGCCGACGGAGTTGCTTCCCGTAGCCGGGACGCCCGGTGCGGTTGCACCCATCACCGCTCCGAGCGCTGCCGCCGGTGTTCCAGGGGCGCCGAGCCGCCACCGATCCCGGCGCGGTACGTCCGGGTTCCGCCAGGCGGCCCTGATCTGGACGGCCGTCGGGCTGCTCGCGCTGATCGTGCTCGTGGGGTTGTTCTATCTCGGCCAGCGGCTCGTCGCGAGCCCCGTTCCGGTGGCGGCGCCGATGGCATCCGCTTCGCCGACGCCAACACCGACGCCCACCCCCACTCCCACGCCGGAGATCACGGCCACGCAGCCCGCCGGTGCGCACGAGTGGAACACCCTGTTCGGCGGCGAATGCCTCGAACCCTATGTGTCGCCGTGGGAGGAGGACTTCACCGTTGTCGATTGCGCGGCCGCGCACACGGCGCAGCTGGTCTACCGGGGCAGCTTCGGCGACGACGTCACGGCAGAATTTCCGGGCGAGGCTGCACTGGCCGCGCAGATCACTGTGCTCTGCACCGCTCCCGGCGTTCTCGACCTGAACGCGGCCGGTGCTTACCCGAACCTGCAGGTGCAGGGCAGCTACCCGATCACGGGCGAGCAGTGGAGCGATGGCCAGCGCAACTACTACTGCTTCGTCAGTCGAACCGCGGCCGAACCGCTGACCGCGAGCATCGCTGGCCCCGGCCCCGCCGCCTAGCCGGGCCAGCAGTTTCGGTCGCGTGAGGCGCGCTGCGACCGCGCGGCGCGGCAGATGCTGCGTTCGGGAATGAGCGAGACGAGCGGGCCGAACTCGAACGACATTGCCACGGGTTGGGTGCGAGTCGACCGCGCCGGCTGGTGGGACACCTTCGCGGCGACTCCGGCCAACGGACTGCTCCTGGCCATCGTGCCCCTGCAAGTCGGATCCTTTGTTGCTCGAGGTCTGGAAATATCGTTGTGGTGGGGACTCCTGATCAGCCTCGGCGTGATGCTGCCGGTCACCCTGGTGCTCTATTTCGTGCAGAGGCTGCGCTACCTGCAGCCGTGGGTGAACTTCGACACCGGGCAGCTGCGTGCCGGCCGGCGCACCGTGCCACTGGCCGACATCGTGTGGGCCCGCCTCGACCTGTTCGACCAGCGCCGGCGGCGCAACCGGATGCTCACCCTGCGGTTTGGCGCCGACGGCGGCCCACGGGCATCCGTTCGTCTGCGCGGCCGCACCGGGCGGACCCCCGCTGCCTCGGTCACCGATGTCTTGGCGCACATCGTTCGTCGCTCGTCGATAACCGTGCCGCAAACTCCCGACGACCCGAGCGCGCGCTTCGCTCGCTACAATTTTCCCGGTTTTCTCAGCCGTGACGACGCCCTCGATGTCGTGTTGAACCCGCCGACGATCGACGATCCGGCTCCCGTGCTCTAGATCTCGTCGCTCTCGATGAGCTCGGTGGAGAGCAGCTCGTGCACTCCGGCCACGATTTCGTCGGGACGGAACGGGTACCGGTCGATCTCGGCCTGGTCGGCGATGCCGGTCAGCACCAGAATCGTGTGCAGCCCGGCTTCGATGCCCGCGACGATGTCGGTGTCCATGCGGTCGCCGATCATGCCGGTGTTCTCGGAGTGAGCGCCGATCTTGTTCATCGCCGAGCGAAACATCATCGGGTTAGGCTTGCCGACGACGTAGGGTTCCATGCCGGTGGCTTTGGAGATGAGCGCCGAAATCGCGCCGGTCGCCGGCATCGGGCCGTCTTTGCTCGGTCCCGTCGCGTCCGGGTTCGTTGCGATGAATCGCGCCCCGCCCAGAATGAGCCGAATCGCCTTGGTGATCGCCTCGAACGAATAGTTGCGCGTCTCGCCGACGACAACGTAATCGGGGTCGGTCTCGGTCATGATGAACCCGGCCTCGTGCAGCGCGGTCGTGATACCGACCTCGCCGATCACGAACGCGGTGCCGCCGGAGACCTGGGACTTGAGAAAATCTGCCGTGGCCAGAGCCGAAGTCCAGATGCGGTCCTCCGGCACATTCAGCCCGCTCGCGCGCAGCCGGGCACTCAGGTCGCGCGGGGTGAAAATAGAGTTGTTGGTGAGTACGAGAAAGGGTGTACCCGAGTCGGTCCACTGCTGCAGCAGCTCGGCTGCCCCGGGGAGGGCCTGGTTCTCGTGCACGAGCACACCGTCCATGTCGGTGAGCCAGCATTCAATTTCGTCGCGTCGTGCCATCAGGCGCTCCATTTCGTTGACTCTCAGCCTAGCCTCGCGAGGTTTCACCGCGGTTAACCGTTACCGGCTGCCGGTTTCCGAGCCGGATCGCGGGTCGCGCTCGCCGCATCCGCTGCCGCATCGGCTCTGAAGCTCTCAGTCGGGAGCGGTGACCCAGATCGATGCCGCCGCGGCCACGGAAATCAACCGACTCTGGCCATCGGCCAGCGCGATCGTGAACGGCGCCGTCAGGGTGAACTCGGTGCCGGGCCCGATCAGGTCGGCGGCCAGCTCCCGCAGCACGGCCGGGTCGCGGTCGCTGATGCGCAGCACGGTGCCGGACTGCCCGACCGTGGCATCGGTCAATAGCGACGCCGGCGGTCGCAGGACCGTGCCATCGGCGGCCGGAATCGGATCACCGTGCGGATCGTGCGTCGGAAACCCGAGCCGGGCGTTGATGGCTTCGAGTAGCCGGTCCGAGATGGAGTGTTCCAGAACCTCGGCCTCGTCGTGCACCTGGTCCCAGTCGTAGCCCATCTCGCCGACCAGCCAGGTTTCGATCAGGCGATGCCGGCGCACCACGGCCGTCGCGCGCAGCCGACCGGCATCCGTGAGGGCGAGGGGGCCGTAGGGAACGTGGGTGATGAGCCCGCTCGTGGCGAGCTTCTTCACCATTTCGGTCACGGACGAAGGTGCCACGCCTAGCCGTAGTGCGAGCGCCGAGGGCGTAATGAGGTCGCCCTGCCACTCGGTATGGGAATAGATGGTCTTGAGGTAGTCCTCGGCCGCGCCGGTCGTGTACGTCATGTCTGTTTCAGGGTAGTCGGGTCAGGCGCCGGTGAACACGAGCACGAGCAGCACCACGTTGAGCGCGATGAGGGCCAGTGCGCACACGATACCGGCGGCCGTCGTGAACCAGCGGTTTGTGAACGTGCCGAGCAGGCCGCGCTGCGCGGTGAGCCAGACCAGCGGAACCAGCGCGAACGGAATGCCAAACGACAGCACCACCTGACTGAGTACGAGCGCCTCGGTCGGGTCAAATCCCACGCCGAGAATGAGCAGCGCCGGAATTAGGGTAACCAGGCGGCGCAGCAACAGCGGAATGCGCACGTGCAGCAGGCCGTGCATAATCTCGGATCCGGCATACGCGCCCACCGAGGTCGAGGCCAGGCCCGAGGCGAGCAGCCCCACCGCAAAGAGGGTCGCGACGATCGGCCCGAGCGAGTCTTTGATCGCCGCATATGCCCCCTGCAGGCTGTCGGTTCCCTCCACACCCTGCAAAGCGGATGCCGCGAGCAGCAGTATGCCCAGGTTCACCGTTCCCGCAATCGCCATGGCGATGGTGACATCCCACTTCGTGGCCCAGATCAGGCGACGAGTGGCGACCTCGCCCTGCCACTCCGGAAAACGGTCCCGAGTGAGGGACGAGTGCGCGTAGATGGCGTGTGGCATGATCGTGGCGCCGAGGATGGAAGCGGCGAGGAGGACCGAGTTGGAGCCGTCGAACCGCGGCACCAGTCCGGCAAGCACGCCGCCGGCATCGGGCGGAGAGATGAAAACACCCGCTGTAAAACCAACGGTAATAATGAGCATGAGCGCGATGATGACGCGTTCGAAAATGCGCGGCCCGCGGCGGGTGTGCACCATGAGTACGATCATCGAGATGGTGCCGGTGATCACGCCACCCCAGATCAACGGCAGGTTGAACAACAGATTCAGGGCGACCGCACCGCCGATAATTTCGGCCAGGTCGGTGGCCATGGCGACCAGCTCGGCCTGCACCCAGTACAGGCGCCGAGAGGTCGGTCGGGTCATGCGCACGCCGAGAATCTCCGGCAGGCTTTGGCCGGTGACGATTCCGAGCTTGGCGGAGAGGTACTGGATGAGCCAGGCCATGACATTTCCGGCCACGACCACCCAAACCAGCAGATAGCCGTAGCGGGCACCGGCGGTCATATTGCTCGCGACGTTGCCCGGGTCCAGGTAGGCGACGCCGGCAACGAGAGCCGGTCCAAGCAGCCAGAGCAACCGGGTGGAAGCGACCGTGGTCGGAGCCGCCGAGATCACGCGGCCGTGGGTCGGCGCATCCGTTTTAGTCATACCGAAATCCTAGCCAGAATTTAGGCACCCCGAAACCCCGATTTGGGGTGTCGAGGGCAGGATACGGTTGGATAGTGACTGAGCCAGCCGTGCATCCCCCCCTTAACGCCGCGCAGAACCCGACGCCGGAACGTTCGACCTACGGTGTGGGGCCGTGGCCGGGGGAGTGGCCGAGCGAGGACCGCTATGACGCTGATTTGCTCGAGCACGGCGATACGCGCAATGTGATCGACCGCTACCGCTACTGGACCATGGCCGCAATCGTGGCTGATCTGGACGAGCACCGAAATAAGTTTCACGTGGCCATTGAGAACTGGCAACACGACATGAACATCGGTTCGATCGTGCGCAGCGCCAACGCATTCGGCGCGCACACCGTGCACATCATCGGTCGTAAACGGTGGAACAAGCGCGGCGCCATGGTCACCGACCGCTACCAGCATATTTTGCATCACACCGATGTCGCCGCGTTCGTCGAGTGGTGTGCCGGTGAGTCGCTGCCGGTGATCGCGATCGACAACGTGCCCGGCAGCGTCATTATCGAGACCTTCAGCTTTCCAGAACGCTGCGTGTTGGTGTTCGGGCAGGAGGGTCCCGGACTATCGGAAGAGGCCATCATCGCCGCCGATTCCATCGTTGAGATCAGCCAATTTGGGTCAACCCGGTCGATCAACGCCTCGGCCGCGGCCGCCGTGACCATGCATTCCTGGGTGGTTCAGCACCGGTTCTGACGATTTCTGGTTCGCGCGCTCGATTGGGGCTAGCGTGGCGGTATGACTGCGATCACTGACGATCTTCCGGCCCGACTCCTCCATGAAGAAAACGCCGGCTGGCAGGCCATCCTGGACGGCCAGGGCGGCGCCTACTACCAGCGCGAAATGACCGACGACGGCCTGATGATCGTGCCCGGCGCCGTCATTACTCGCGACGAGGTTACCGCCTACTTCGACCAGGCGGCACCGTGGGAGAGCTACGGCATTCATGAGCCCGCCATTATCCGCCTCGGCGAGCATGCCGGCGTTGTCGTGTACCGGGCGGTCGCGATGCGCGGCGGTGTCGTAGCCGAGCTAAACATGTCGACCACCTACCTGTTCGTCAACGGCGGCTGGCGAGTCGCCGCCCGGCAGCAAAGCCCGGCCTGATCGGACGGGTCGCCGCCGATTCCGGGTTGCCCGGCCCGGCGCTGGGAGCGACCGGGCCTGGGCTTGGTAGGATTCAGTGTGACCGGCGACAATTTGATTTCAGAGCCCGAGACCCTTCTTCCCGCGGAACCGGAGGTGCTCGAGGCCTTGCGCCGAACCGCGAGGAGCGAGATCGCCGGCATCGTGCAGGTGCATCCGACCTCTCCGCTCGCGTGGGCTGAGCTGGCCGATGCCACCCACTCTGAAGGACGCATCCTCGAGTCGTACGCCTACGCCCGGGTCGGCTATCACCGCGGACTCGACGCCCTGCGCAAGGCCGGCTGGCGCGGCCACGGACCCATTCCGTGGGGCCATGAACCCAATCGTGGCGTGCTCCGCGCCCTGTTCGCGCTGCGCCGCGGCGCCGAAGAGATCGGTGAGGCCGACGAAGTTTCGCGCCTGACAGCTTTTCTGATGGATGCCGACGCGAACGCCATTTCGATTATCGCCACCCTGCACACCGGCAGCCCGGGTTTCGACCCGGCGCCGCCCACCGAAGCTTTTGTTATTCGAGGAGAAGACTAGATGCCCGCGATCGTACTCATCGGAGCCCAGTGGGGCGACGAGGGCAAGGGTAAGGCCACCGACCTGCTCGGCAGCCGGGTCGACTATGTCGTCAAGTTCAACGGCGGTAACAACGCCGGTCACACCGTCGTCGTCGGTGATGAAAAATATGCGCTGCACCTGCTGCCCTCGGGAATTCTGAGCCCCGGGGTCACCCCGGTGATTGCCAACGGCGTCGTTGTCGACGTCGAGGTACTGTTCGAAGAACTCGATGCCCTCTCGGCCCGTGGCGTCGACGTCTCCCGGCTCAAGGTCAGCCTCAACGCGCACGTCATTACCGCGTATCACCGCACCCTCGACAAGGTGTCCGAGCGTTTTCTCGGCAAGCGCCAGATCGGCACCACCGGGCGCGGTATCGGCCCGGCCTACGCCGACAAGATCAACCGGGTCGGCATCCGCGTGCAGGATCTGTTCGACGAGAACATTCTGCGTCAAAAGGTTGAGGGCGCCCTCGACCAGAAAAACCACATGCTGGTCAAGGTGTACAACCGTCGTGCCATTGAGGCCGAGGAGATCGTCACCGAGTTGCTCGGCTACGCCGAACGCCTGCGCCCCATGGTCACCGATACGGCCCTGCTGCTGCACCAGGCGCTCGATGCGGGCAAGACCGTCTTGTTCGAGGGCGGCCAAGCCACCATGCTCGACGTCGACCACGGCACCTACCCGTTCGTCACCTCATCGAACGCCACCTCCGGCGGGGCGGTCACCGGTTCCGGTATCGCACCGAACCGCATTGACCGGGTCATCGCCGTGGTCAAGGCGTACACGACCCGGGTGGGCAGCGGCCCGTTCCCCACCGAGCTCTTTGACGAATCCGGCGAATACCTGCGCAGCAACGGCTTCGAGTTCGGCACCACAACGGGTCGTCCGCGCCGCTGTGGCTGGTACGACGCACCGATCGCGCGCTACACCGCGCGCATCAACGGCGTCACCGACTTCGTGCTGACCAAGCTCGACGTTCTCACCGGCTTGGCCGAAATTCCGGTCTGTGTGGCGTACTCCGTCGACGGTGTCCGAGTCGAGGAGGTTCCGGTTTCGCAGAGCGACTTTCACCACGCCGTGCCGATCTACGAAAACTTCCCCGGCTGGACCGAGGACATCACCGGCGCGCGCACCTTCGAGGAACTGCCGCAGGCGGCGCAGCACTATGTACTCGCCCTCGAGGCCATGAGCGGATCGCGTATTTCGGCGATCGGCGTCGGGCCCGACCGCGAAGCCATCGTGGTGCGTCACGATTTGATCGATTAAAGAAAATCCGCTGCTCAACGCCTATAATTCCTCACTTTCACCTGCCACACTAAGCAGGTGAGCGCCGTGAGACCCCATTCCCTGACCCTGACCGGTCGGTTTGTGCAACTGCAACCGATGGGTAGCGCCGTGCTGCCCGAACTCCACCGCGCCATCGCTCACCCCGAGGTATTCGCGGGCGGCTACGGGGGCGGTCCGGCCGCGCTGCGCCGCGACGAAGCCGGCTTCATCAGATGGGCTGACGGCTACTTCCAGTGGGCAAGCCTGCCCTACGTCGTGCGCCTTCTCGGCGGCCCCAACGACGGTGACGTCGTTGGCACCACCACCCTCGGCGACATTGACGAAGAGAACGAATCAGCAGAACTCGGCTGGACCGCGTACGACCCGCGCGTCTGGGGCACCGTCGTCAACGCCGACTCCAAGCTGCTCGTGCTCGGAACCGCCTTCGACAACGGCTTCGGCCGGGTCAAAATTCAAGCGGATGCCGCCAACGAGCGCTCCCGCGCGGCCATCCTCGGCATCGGTGCCACCTTCGAGGGCATCCGGCGCCGCGACCGCCCGCGTGCCGACGGCACCTGGCGGGACAGCGCCGTCTATTCGATTCTCGCCGACGAGTGGCCGGCCGTGCGCACCGGGCTGCAGGCCCGACTGGACGCGTTCGAGGGCAAATTCATCACCTACCGCAGCGTGCGCCCACCGGGCCCGAGCGGCACCATCCTGGGTAGCGGCCCGCGGGATGGCGTCCGGGGTGGCGTGCGTGGTGGTGTGCGGGGTGACGGCAGCGGCAGCGGAACCGATCGGGAGCATAATGCTGGAGCCGACGCTTCGCAGTAGCCGACGCTTCGCAGTAGCCGACGCTTCGCAGTAGCCAACGCCGCGCAGTAGCCAGCGCGCGGCATCCGCTGCCATTCTTCGGCGCTTTTCAGACGCTGCGCTCCACCGGGCGTGCGCTCGGAACGGCCGGCTATAGGCTCTGATCGTGCCTTCAACGCCCTCCACCCGCCAGACGCTCGTCACCCTGCAATTTCTGGGGATGGGGCTGATCTGGGGCTCCAGCTTTCTCTTCATGAAGGTAGCACTCGACGGGGTGAGTTTTGGTCAGGTGGCCTGGTCACGGCTGGTGTTGGGTGGCCTGACTCTCGGGCTGATTGTGATGGTGAACCGTCCCCGCATCAACAATGGCCCGGTGCTGCCGAAAGAGGGCGTGGTCTGGCTGCACTTTGTGGTGATCGCGATCAGCGGATGTGTGATTCCGCACCTGCTGTTCGCATGGGCCGAACAGTATGTATCGTCAAGCCTCGCCAGCATCTATAACGCGGTCACGCCGATCATGACGGCGCTCATGGCGACCCTGGCTTTTCGGGTGGAGACGCTCGTGCGCGCCCAGGTCGCCGGCATCGTGCTCGGCATCGGCGGTGTCGTGGTGATCATTGCCCCCTGGCAGTATTCCTCGCTCAACGGCGACCTGTGGGGGCAGCTGGCCTGCCTCGGCGCAGCTGTGTGTTACGGCTTCACCTTCAGCTACACGCGCCGGTTTCTGAGCGGTCGGCCGATCGCCGGTAGCACGTTCGCCTTTCTCAATATCGGCATTGCCGGGGCGATCATGCTGGTGCTCACACCGGTGCTGGCCTGGTCTCCGGTGCAGTTGACAACCCCGATCGTGCTGAGCCTGCTGGCTCTGGGCGCACTCGGCACCGGGGTGGCGTACATCTGGAACATCCACGTGCTGCGCGCCTGGGGGCCGACGAATGCGTCCACGGTGACCTATGTGACGCCGGTCGTGGGCGTGCTGCTGGGCGTGCTCGTGCTGAGCGAGACGTTCTCCTGGCATGAACCCACGGGCGCCGTCCTCGTGCTCATCGGAATTCTGCTCACCCAGAAACGAGTGCCGCTGCCGGCGTTCGGGGCACGCAGTCGGCGGGCGCGGGCTTCCGCCTGACGCGGGTGGGCAACCGTTCGCACGGGCATGCATTATCGTGAAACCATGGCCGAATATGAGGAATCACCCGTCGCCGCTGACGCGGATGCGACTGCGCAGCTGCACAGCATTCGCGAAAGCATCGACAATATTGACGCCGCGCTCATCCACCTGCTCGCTGAGCGATTCAAATTCACCCAGCAGGTTGGGCGGCTCAAGGCGGCCCACGGGTTGCCGGCCGCCGATCCGGCGCGTGAGCTTCTGCAGATCGACCGGTTGCGCGGCCTCGCCGGCGAAGCGCACCTCGACCCCGCCTTCGCTGAAAAATTCTTGAACTTCATCATCGCCGAGGTGATCCACCACCACGTAAAGATCGCCGGCGGTGGCGAGTCGGTCGATGCCGCGCGGGTTGCCGGCGCCGCGGGAACGTCGACGGGCGCTGCGGCGGACCCGGTGCCGCACCCGGTGCCGCACCCGGTTCCACACCCGGTGCCGCACCCCGTTCCGCACCCGCCGACCGCGCCCCGCCCGACGTCGTAGTTTTTTCTCGGTGACCTCAACGCGGTGGAACCCCCGCTCGCTGCCCGACCAATCCGGAAAAACCTTTGTTGTCACCGGTGCCAACGCCGGGCTCGGCTACTTCACGAGCGAGCAACTCGCCGGTGCGGGCGCCCACGTTGTGCTCGCCTGCCGCAACCCTGCCAAAGCGGATGCCGCGGCGGCGGCGATCCGCTCCCGCGTGCCGGGGGCATCCGTTTCTGCGTTGCAGCTCGATGTGGCTGACCTGGAGTCGGTGCGCGAGGCGAGCGAGACGGTGCGCGCTATGCCGCGTCTGGACGGTCTGGTGCTCAACGCCGGGATCGTGCACCCGCCGCAGGACCGCGAAGTGAGCCTCGACGGCAACGAGCTGGTCTTCGCCACGAACTTTCTCGGGCACTTCGCTCTGACCGCGGGGTGTCTCCCGACGCTGCGCCGCACGCCCGGCAGTCGGGTGGTGTCGCTCGGATCCATGATTTCCCGGCTGATGGACTCCTCCCTCGACGACCTTCAGCTGGCCACCACGTACGGCGGGTGGAAGGCCTAAGCCCAGTCGAAGATCGCCATGCAGGTGTTCGGGTTTGAGCTGGACCGGCGGCTGCGGGCGAACGGCGCCGGCATGGTGCAGTCTCTTGTGGCGCATCCGGGATATTCCATTTCAGGGTTGACCCCCGGCATCCGCTCGGTCAATGAGGTATCACGGGGCAAACGCGTGGTCGACGGCCTGCAGTTGCTGGTGGGCGCACAGAGCAAGCGTCAAGGCGCCTGGCCGACCGTGCGGGCCCTGACCGACCCGGATGCCCACGGCGGCGACTACTTCGGCCCGCGGCTGCTCACCCGCGGCACCCCCACCCGGCAAAGAGCCACCCGAACCTCCCGTGACCGCGCCGTGGCCGCCCGCCTCTGGGAGCGCGCCGAGACCCTGATCGGCGAGCCCTTCCTCTAACCCTCTCCCCTTCCTCCCCATCTAGAACCGGCCGCGAGAGCGGGAAAATGGTTGCTTCAGCTACCGGGAAGCAACAAATTTCCCGCTCTCGCGGGGCTTGAGGCGGGACTGGAGGCGGGGCGCCAGCCGCGGGAACGCAGCGCCGTCTCCACTTTGCGGATCACGGTCGCTGGGCGCGTGGCCAAGTGAGACTTGTTGATTCGGATCACCCGCCAGGTGTCCTCCATGAGGTTGTCGAGGCGGTCGACATCCCAGTGATACTGATTCTCATCGGTGCGGTGCTGTTCACCGTCGTACTCGAGCAGAATGCGATAGCGGCGGTAAACCAGGTCGCCGGTGGCGAGCTTCACACCGGTACGGCTCATGATGACGGCGTTGACTTCGGGCTCGGGCAGGCCCGCCCGCATGATCAACAGCCGCAAGTCGGTCTCGCGCGGAGAATCGACGCCCGGTCGAATCCAGACCAGCGCCTCGCGCAGCAGCTTCACGCCGCGGTGCCCCGAGTAGCGGCGCACGGCAGCCAGCAGATCGCTCATCGCCGCAAACGGATGCTGTCGACGCACCAGCGCATCGCCGATCCGGATCAGGTCGTCGAGTCCGAGCATTGTGGACAGCTGGCACCAGGTGTCGAGCGCACCGGTTACGCGCAGCCCCCGCACCTCGAGCACGGTGAGGCGACCGGGTTCGCTGTGGTGCCCGATCACCTCGCGCAGCTCCGGACGGGTAGTCGCCTCGTCCGTGCAGATGTGCAGCACGGTGGCCTGCTGCAGCGCCCAGGGCAGCGGTAAACCGTGGATGATGGCTGCCGTCACGTGACTGAAATAGTGGGCCGGCGGCATCCGATGGCTGTAGGTCTCGATGCGCGACTGCACGCTTTCGGTACCGCCGCGCGGCGCTCGCGTGCCGGGGAACGGATGCCCGAGGTCCGCGCCGCGCATGCGCATGGGGCTCAAGCCGAAGTCGGCACCCTCGCGGGTGCTAAAGGCTCGGCGTTGTAGTTCCGGTGGCAGCCCACTGGCACGTTTCATACCCCAGAGAATGCCCGACAACCGAGGCGCCCCGACACTTATCCACAGACCACCCCGCAATCTTCTCGCGAGAGCGGAAAAAATGTTGCCTCAGGTACCGTGAAGCAACCATTTTCCCGCTCTCGCGAGAAGTTTTAGGCGAAGGCGGCGGGGAGGGTGGTGCGGTGGCGCGAGTGCATCTCCGGCAGGGGGGCAGCGAAGACGTCCTGAATTTCCAGGGCGTTCAGGGTGGCATCGGTCACACCGATGCGCAGCACCGGAACGTACCGACCGGCGCACAAACCGAGAAACTTCACGTCGTCTTCGCGGGGCACGCTCACGATGACGCGACCGGCCGACTCCGAGAACAGGGCAGTGGATGCGTCCACCCCGTCGCGATCCTGAATGTCACCCAGCCAGACCCGCGCGCCCACGCCGAAGCGCATGACGGCTTCGGCGAGAGCCTGGGCGAGCCCGCCCTCGCTGAGGTCGTGCGCGCTGTCGATGAGGGCTTCCTTCGAGGCGGCGTGCAGCAGCCCGGCGAGGGCCTTCTCCTCACCCAGATCCACAACCGGCGGGCGGCCGCCGAGGTGGTTGTGCACGACGCCGGCCCAGGCCGAGCCGTCCAGCTCCAGCGCGGTCGTGCCGAGCAGGTAGATGTTGTGTCCGTCGTCCTGCCAACCGCTCGGGATGCGGCGGGCGACGTCATCGATCACGCCGAGCACGGCCACGACCGGGGTCGGGTGGATCGGCTGATCGCCGGTCTGGTTGTAGAAGGAGACGTTGCCGCCGGTGACTGGGATCTCGAGTTCGAGGCATCCGTCGGCGAGGGCAGTGACGGCCTCACGGAACTGCCACATGACCTCGGGGTTCTCGGGGGAGCCGAAGTTGAGACAGTCGCTGACGCCGGCCGGTACCGCACCGGTCGCGGCGACGTTGCGGTACGCCTCGGCCAGGGCCAACTGCGCTCCGCGGTAGGGGTCGAGCTGGCAGTAGCGACCGTTCGCGTCGGTGGCGATGGCGAAACCGAGGCCGCTCTCTTCGTCGACGCGGATCATGCCGCCGTCGTCGGGAAAGGACAGTGCCGTGTTGCCCTGCACGTAGTGGTCATACTGGTCGGTGATCCAGCTCGGGTCGGCCAGGTTCGGTGAGCCGAGCAGATCGAGGAACTGCTCGTGCAGCGTTGCGCCGTCAAGGGCGCGCGGCAGAACGGATGCCGTGTCGGCTTGCAGGGCGTCGATCCAGGTCGGGTAGGCGAGCGGACGCTCGTAGACCGGGCCGTCGACGGCGACAGTGCGCGGCAGTACGTTGACGATCTCTTCGCCGTGCCAGTTGATGATCAACCGGCCGGTGTCGGTGACCTCGCCGAGCACGCTGGTCTCGACATCCCACTTCTTCGTGACGGCGAGAAAACCCTCGAGCTTCTCCGGCGTGACGATCGCCATCATGCGTTCTTGGCTCTCGCTCATCAGAATCTCTTCGGCGGTGAGCGTGGGGTCGCGCAGCAGCACCTTTTCGAGCTCGATGAACATGCCACCGTCGCCGTTGGAGGCGAGTTCACTGGTCGCACAGCTGATGCCGGCCGCACCGAGGTCCTGGATACCCTCGACGAGCTTGCCTGCAAACAGTTCGAGGCAGCACTCGATGAGCACCTTCTCGGCGAACGGGTCGCCGACCTGCACGGCGGGCCGTTTGGTGGGGCCGCCGGCGCTGAACGTGTCCGAGGCCAGAATGGATGCCCCGCCGATGCCGTCGCCGCCGGTGCGGGCTCCGAACAGGACCACCTGGTTGCCGACGCCGCGGGCGTTGGCGAGGTGCAGGTCTTCGTGACGCAGCACGCCGACCGAGAGAGCGTTGACCAGCGGGTTGCCCTGATATACGGCGTCAAAGTAGGTCTCGCCGCCGATGTTGGGCAGACCGAGGCAGTTGCCGTAGAAGCTGATGCCGCTCGTGACGCCGTGCACGACGCGGGCGGTGTCGGGATCGTTGATATCGCCGAAACGCAGGGCGTCCATGACGGCGACCGGGCGGGCACCCATCGAGATGATGTCGCGCACGATGCCGCCGACGCCGGTGGCGGCGCCCTGGAACGGCTCAATGTAGGAGGGGTGGTTGTGCGACTCGATCTTGAACGTGACCGCCCAGCCCTCACCGACATCGAGCACGCCGGCGTTCTCGCCCATGCCCACCATGAGGTTCTTCTTCATGGCCGGGGTGACCTTGTCACCGAACTGGCGCAGGTACATTTTCGAGCTCTTGTAGGAGCAGTGCTCGCTCCACATGACCGAGTACATCGCGAGCTCGCCGCTCGTGGGGCGGCGGCCGAGGATTTCGCGGATCTTCGCGTATTCATCGGCCTTGAGCCCGAGCGCGCCGTAGGGCTGCTCCTTCTCCGGCGTGGCGAGGGCGTTGGATACGGTGTCGGCGACGCCGCGGGACGAGGTGTTGGAAACAGCGGTCACGTGTGGAATTCTCCCCGAGATAGCGGATGCTTGACCCACCAAGTCTACCTGTCGCCCCGCCCTCGACCGCGGGCAGCGAAATACCCACTCGGTGGTCTGCTTTCGAAAAGCCCGGCGGCCGCGAAATACCCGCGACGGCCGGACGCTGCCCCGCGCATAACTCCTGCAATCCGTGACCGGCTTGAAGATCAGCCGCGTAATCATGCGGCCGCGCGGCTCGGTCTGCGGAAATTACAGGAGTTATGCGCAGAGCCGGTGCGCGTGACTGTGCGTGGCTGAGGGTGTGCGGGCTGGGGGTGAATGGGGTGCCGGCCGAGGCGCGCGGGCGGGCCGAGACCGGTCAGACGGCGGCACGCTCCCTGGCGCGCAGGTCCTTGCGCAGAATCTTGCCGGACGCCGACTTGGGAATCACGTCGATGAACTCGACCATTCGCACCTTCTTGTGCGGAGCCACCCGCTCGGTGATGAAAGCCATCACCTCGTCGGCCGTGACGGCAGACTCGGCCACGACCACGATGAAGGCCTTCGGAATCTCCTGGCCGTCGGCATCCGCTACCCCGATCACCGCGGAATCCGCGATCTCGGGGTGGGTGAGCAGCAGCGCCTCGAGCTCGGCCGGCGCGATCTGGTAGCCCTTGTACTTGATCAGTTCCTTGCTGCGGTCGACAATGGTCACCTCGCCGCCGGCGCTGACCGTGGCGATATCGCCGGTGTGCAGAAAACCGTCGGCGTCGATGGTCTCCCGGGTGGCGGCATCGTTGTTGAGGTAGCCGAGCATCACGTTCGGGCCGCGCACGAGCAACTCGCCGGGTTCACTCACCCCGCTGTCGGGTATTTCGATCTCCGCACCGGTTTCGGTCGAGACGAGCTTGCAGTCCATGTTCGGCACGGTCACGCCGACCGACGCACGCGAGAGGTGCGGAGCGTCGATGGGGATAAGGTGACTCACCGGGCTGACCTCGGTCATGCCGTAGCCCTGCAGAATACGGCAGTCCAGCCGGGTGGCCACGGTAGTGGCGAGGGCGCCGTCCAGCGGCGCCGCCCCGGAGAGAATCGTGTGCACACTCGACAGATCGTAGCTATCGACGAGCGGATGCTTCGCTACGGCCACCGCAATCGGCGGCGCGATGAAGACGTAGCTGCAGCGGTGATCCTGGATCATGCGCAGAAACTCGACGAAATCGAACCGGGCCATGGTGACCAGGGCAGCACGCTGTTTGAACGCCAGGTTGAGCAGAACCGTCATTCCGTAGATGTGGTAAAACGGCAGCAGCGCGAGCACCTTGTCCTCGGGTACGACCCCGATCAGGTCGCGGGCCTGCTGCACGTTCGCCACGAGGTTGCGGTGGCTGAGCATGACGCCCTTGGGCGCCGCGGTCGTGCCCGACGAATAGGGGAGAACGGCCACGTGCGTGGCCGGGTCGATGCTCACGACCGGGGCTTGGACATCCGCTTCGAGCAAATCAGCCAGCGACGGATGCCCCGGTGCACCATCAATGACCACGATGCACTCGTTCGAGATTCCGGATGCGTGTGCGGCCGCCCGGGCTCCGTCGAGCAGCGGTGAGACGGTCACGAGCCAGGTCGCTCCGGAATCGGCGAGTTGGCGTTGCACATCGTCGGGGGTGTACATCGAATTGATGGTGGTGACCGTCGCGCCCGCCCGCAGAATGCCGTGGAAGACCGCCGTGAACTCCGGGGTGTTCGGGCAGAGCAACCCGACGACCGTACCAGGGCCGACGCCACGCTCGGCCAGGGCGCCCGCCACCCGGTTGATCTGATCGACCAGGCTGCGATAGCTCAGCGCCGCGCCACTGGACCCGTCGATGACGGCGGTGCGGTCGAGGTCGGCCTCGCTGAGGTCGCCGAACAGATAGTCGAAAATGCTCAGTTCGGGAATTTCAACGGGAGCGTAGGGGCTCGTGAACACGGGGGATCTCCTTTGATCGGGTGGCGCCTGCACACGCTACCCCGCGCCGCTGCGGCGAAACTGTGCATCCGATGCCAGTCGGGACTCGGCTGTTTCGGCAGCCGTTTCACCAGCCGCGACAGCAGTCGTCACCGGCCGTTCACCCGCCGGTTACCGTGGTCGCCTTCGTTGTTGGCGTGGTTTCCCTAGCGTGGCTGAACATAAAGCACCCGACTCTGGAAGGTTTCTCGTGGCACTCCGCTCCGCTTCTGCACACTCCGCTTCTGCACACTCCGCTTCTTCACGCTCCGCCTCCGCACGCGGCACCTCGTCACGCAGCACGGCCCTCGCCGCCAAGACGGCGCTCGCTGCCGGTGCCGCCGTACTGCTCACCCTGAGCCTCGCCTCCTGCTCCGCAGCCACGGCCGATGCGTCGGGCAACGACACGACCGGTGTGGGCTACGCGGCCGACGAGAACACCCTGGTCTTCGGCGTGGTTCCCGACTCCGTCGACACCCAGACCAACTACCAGCCGCTGATGGACTACATCGAGCAGGAGACCGGCAAGACCGTGGAATATCACGAGTCCACCGACTACGCTGCCCTGATCGAAGCCGCCATCGCCGGCAAAATCGATGTCGCATCCTTCTCCGGCTTCACCTACATCACCGCGACCAACAACGGCGCGGCCATCACCCCGATCTCGTCGATTGTGACCGAAGAAGGTGAGGCACCCGGATACTATTCGCAGGCGATCGTGCCGGCCGACAGCACCATCAGCTCCCTGGAGGAATTCGCCGGCAAGAAGGTCTGTTTCGTAGACCCGTCATCGACGAGCGGCTATCTGTTTCCGTCGTACAACCTGCTCGAAGCGGGCGTCGACCCGGTTGCGGACGTCACCCCGGTGTTCGCCGGAAAACACGACGTGAGCGTACAGAAGATCGGCGAGGGCAAGGAATGCGAGGTTGGCTTCGCCGAAGACAGTGAGGTCGCCAAGAGCGACAAGGTCAAGGTCATCGCCGAGACCATGGTTCCCGGTGCCCCGATCGTTGTCTCCGACACGCTGCCCGACGAGCTCAAGTCCCAGCTCACGCAGGCGCTGGGTGAGGTCACCATCAATGACATCATCGCCTCCGGTGTGGCCAGCGCCGACACCACGGCCTTTCGTGACACCTTCTACGCGACTGAGCCGGTCGATGACGCCTACTACGACACCATCCGCGACATTTGCGTGAAGACCTCGGCTGCCCAGTGCCAGGGCTGACACAGCGTCCTGGTGTACCCACCGGTTCCGCCCGCGCGGCGGAACCGGTGATCGACGTGCGCGGTGTGACGAAAACTTTCGGGCAGACCACAGCCCTGAATGACGTGTCGCTCACGGTGGCCCGAGGTGAAATCGTGGTCTTGCTCGGACTGTCCGGTTCGGGCAAATCGACGCTGCTGCGACACCTGGATGGTCTGGACCGACCCGACTCCGGATCGGTGACCGTGCTCGGCAGCGCGGTATCACGCCTCACCGGACGCCCCCTGCGTGCGCTGCGCGGGCAGGTCGGCTTCGTCTTTCAGCAGTTCGAGCTGGTCGGTTCGCTGACCGTGCTCGAAAACGTGCTGACCGGCGCCTTGTCTCGGGTGCGCGGGCCGCGCCTCGGCCTCTGGGGATACCGCCGCGAACTGAAGGAGGACGCGCTCGGCCATCTCGACCGGGTCGGCCTGCTCGCCCACAGCTACCAGCGCGCCGATACCCTCTCCGGCGGGCAGCAGCAGCGTGTGGGCATCGCCCGGGCGCTCATGCAGAATCCGCGCATCCTGCTCGCCGACGAGCCGGTGGCCTCGCTCGACCCGGAATCCAGTGCCCAAATCATGGCGCTCATCCGAGACATCGCCGTCGACACCGGCCTCACCGTGGTCTGTAGCCTGCACCAGGTGGACCTGGCACTGTCCTGGGGCGATCGCATCGTTGGGCTGCGCCACGGGCAGGTGGTACTCGACACCGAAACCCAGGGGCTATCGAAGCAAAACGTGATGGAGATCTACGGCCGCGTCACAACCTCGACCGGCGAACTCGATGCGATCGACACCGAACTGGTTACGCCGTTCGCGCAAGCTGGCCAACTGGAGAACGCTGGCCAACTGGAGAACGGCCGGCCGGAGGAGCAGGAGGAGCAGGAGGAGCAGGAGGAGCAGGAGGAGCAGGAGGAGCAGGACGAGCCCGATGAACTCGACGAACTCGACGAACTCGACGAACTGGACCTGGCGACCTTCAGCCTGGCGCGGGAGAACCGCCGATGACCCTGACGCTCGAGCGCCCGACGGCCGCATCGGAAGCCGCGACAGCTCCGACGCAGCCCCCGAAACCGCGCGCCCAACCCGAGAAAATCGCCGCCGGACTGACCCTTGTGGCGCTCGTGGTGGCATCCGTTCTGGCGCTGATCAGTGTGGATATCTCGCTGCCGCAAATGGCGGCGAGTTGGTCAAACGCCGCCCGCTTCTTTGACCGGGTCGGGGGCCTCAGCTTTCCGCCGCTGCCGGAGCTGCTCTATCTGACCGCGCTCACCGTGGGACTCGTGCTGCTCGGCACCCTGTTCGCCGCGGTGTTCTCGGTGCCTCTGGCCTGGCTCGCGGCCGCGAATACCTCGCCCGGCCGCGGCTGGATGGCCTTCGCCCGTTTTCTCGGCGTGCTGACGCGGGCGGTTCCCGACGTGGTGCTCGCCATGGTGTTCGTGCTGATGTTCTCGCTCGGCACCCTGCCGGGCATCCTGGCCATCGGCATCCACTCGATCGGCATGATCAGCAAAATGTTCGCCGATGCAATCGAGCAGATCGACGAGGGACCGCGATTGGCCATCCGCGCCGCCGGTGGTAGTCGCTCGCAAGAGTTCTTCTCGGGCGTGCTGCCCCAGGTGCTGCCGTCCTGGGTCGCGACCGTACTGCATCGCAACGACATCAACCTGCGCGGCTCGGTCATTCTCGGCTACGTCGGCGTCGCCGGGCTCGGGCTCGAAATGTCCTATGCGTTCAAGTCGCTCAATTACTCGCTCGGGCTCGGTATCGCCCTGGTGATTTTTGCGCTGTGCGTGGTGATGGAGATCGTATCCAGCGCCGTGCGTACTGTGATGCTCGGCCTCGCTCCGACCCGCCGTGGCCTCGGCGACCGAATGCTGCGCCGTTTCGGCGTGACCGGTCGCCGCCGTACAGCGGATGTCCCGGCCGCTCGGCTGCGCCGCCCGTTGGACTACTCTCGGGTGCGGAATGCCGTGTGGGGCGGACTCGCCCTGCTCGTCGTCGTGGGCAGCGTCTGGATCTGCGACATTCAGTGGGGAGACTTTCTCACCGTCTGGTCATACCTGCCCGACACCGCCGCCAAATTCTGGCCACCGAGCTTCGGCGCCTACGACGCCACGGTGATGGTCGCGGCAATGGCGGAAACCATCGCGATCGCACTGGCCGCGACGATTCTCACGGTGTTCGCCTCGATCGTGATCGGCTCGCTCGCCGCCCGCAACGTGGCACCGACACCGCGAGTGCGCGCCGCATTTCGGCTCATCCTGGTGACGATTCGCGGAATTCCCGAGATCATCCTCGCCATCGTGCTCATCGTCGTCACCGGCCTCGGCGCCCAAGCCGGCACGATCGCCCTCGCCATCGGCGGAGTGGGGCTGCTGGGCAAGCTGCTGGCTGACTCGCTCGAAGAGGTGCCCGCCGGGCCGGAACACGCACTCACGGCTGCTGGGGCCACCCGCCTGCAGGTCTACGCCGGAGCGACCGTGCCCCAGGGCATGAAGGCGCTCCTCGGCCACAGTTTCTACATGCTCGACACCAACATTCGGGCCGCCACCATTCTCGGTCTCGTCGGCGGTGGCGGGGTCGGTTACTACCTGTTGAACGCCGGGCAGGGATCACGCTACGACCTGGTCACAACCATCGTGCTGATGATTCTCGTCACGGTCGTCGTCGTGGAAGCCCTCGCCATGTGGATGCGCCGGGTGTTTCGGTGACCGGGGTGGACCTGGTGGTCGTCGGCAGCGGCATCGTGGGCCTCGGGCACGCGCTCGCCGCCACCGAGCGCGGCCTGTCCGTTGTCGTCGTGGACCGCGCTGCCGCCATCGGCGGGGCCTCAGTGCGCAATTTCGGGCACCTCTGTTTTTCCGCGCAAAGCGGCCTGGCCCGTGAATTCGCCCTGCGGTCGCGACCGCTCTGGCTGAAGCTGGCTGCGGATGCCGGAATCTGGCTGCGCGACTGCGGCACGTTGGTCGTCGCTCGGCATGATGATGAACTCGCGGTGCTGCACGAACTTGCGGCGCAGCGGGGGAGCGACTCGCTATTCGATATCGACCCGGTTTCTGATCCCGGTGCGGGGAACCAGGCCGCGCGGCCCGAAATTT
This sequence comes from Cryobacterium sp. PH29-G1, assembly GCF_030063365.1. Classification (GTDB taxonomy): domain Bacteria; phylum Actinomycetota; class Actinomycetes; order Actinomycetales; family Microbacteriaceae; genus Cryobacterium. The sequence goes on from NZ_JASISY010000011.1 coordinate 63,705, forward strand.
CGCTGCTCAGCGCCACCGAGGTTGAGACGCGCCTGCCGCTGTCCCCCGGCACGGCGCGGGGCGGAGCCGTTCTGCCGTGGGACCTGCAGGTCAATCCCCGCCAGGCCGGTGCCGGACTGGCCGCACTACTGGCCCGGCGCGGTGTCGAGTTTCGCTATCGCACCGCCGTGACTGGGGCGCGATCCGGTCGGGTCATGACCACCCGTGGAAACATCGACACCGCAACGGTCATTGTGGCGGTCAATCACGATATCGACCAGCTCTACCCCGAGGTCGCCGAACGCGACGGTATTCGTCGGTGCGCGCTCGACATGCTGCGCGTGGATGCGGGCCTCGACGCGCCGCTACCCGCGCCCGTCCTCACCGGTTGGTCGCTGCTGCGCTACGGCGCTTTTGCGTCGCTGGCCAGCGCAACCGGTCTGGCTGAGCGGCTGCGGCGGGAGCATCCAGTTCTGGCCGAACTAGACCTCAACCAGATGTACACCCAGTTGCCCGACGGTTCCCTGATCGTGGGGGACACCCACTATCGCGGGGCATCCGTCTCTCCATTCCAGAATGAGCATGCATTCGACGAACTGCTGCGACTCACCGGCGAACTGTTCGGTGTGCCCCGTCCGCGCGTACTGGAACGATGGCAGGGCCTCTACGCGTCGGGGAGAAGCGACTTTCTCATCGACCAACCCGAACCGGGCGTGTACCTCGTCGCCGCAACCACCGGAATCGGCATGACAACCGGTCTGGGCCTTGCCGAACACGTTACCGCCAGCATCTTCGACTCTTCCCTCCCCTCCCTGAAAGGAACCCGATGAGCACCACACCCCTCCCCACCGATCTCGCCCTTGACCTTGACCTGGAACTCGACGATTTCGACACCGAAGATGTCGACGTGGAGCTCGTCGTGTTCGACATGGCCGGCACCACGGTGAGCGACGACGGACTGGTCGAGCGCGCGTTCGTGCTCGCCGCCGAGCGTAGCGGACTGGCCGACACCGCCGCCGAGCTGGCCGACGCCGTCGCCTTTGTGCGCGAAACCATGGGGCAGTCCAAACTCGACGTATTTCGTGAGCTCACCGACTCCGAAGAAGCGGCCGTGGCTGCCACCGCAGCGTTCGAGTCTGCCTATGCGGAGCTCATCGGACAGGTCGGGGTGACGGCGATTGCCGGTGCGGCCGACCTGTTTCAGGAACTCCATGACGCCGGAGTGAAGGTCGCGCTGGTCACCGGGTTCTCCCGCGCGACCCAGGACACGCTCATCGACGCGCTCGGCTGGAGCGACCTCATCGACGTCAGCCTCTGCCCGGCCGAAGCTGGTCGTGGCCGCCCGTACCCGGACCTGCCGCTCAGCGCCCTGTTGCGCACCGGGGCGTCCAGCGTGACAGCCATGGTCGTCGTCGGTGATACCGCGAGTGACATGCTCTCCGGAACGAGTGCGGGCGCGGGCCTGGTCGTCGGCGTGCTAACCGGCACGCACGACAGCGACAGGCTCGAAGAGGCCGGCGCTGACGTCGTCATCGCCAGCGTCGCGGATCTGGCCGAACTGCTCGGCCTGCGTGAGGATGAGATCGAGTAACCATGCCGGAACACGCTCACCACACCGCACTGCAGTCGTCAGCACTGCAGCCGTCAGCACTGCAGCCGTCAGCACACTTACCGACGGCCGCGCTCCCGGCCAGCGCCAGCCGGCGCGGCTTGTCGGTCGTCCTGCCGCGCACCGCGGAGGCCATGGTGTGGTCGGGGGTCGACCTGCCGTTGGAGCGTGTGGCGGTGCCGGGGGTGCTGCTCGAGCCCGGTGACGTGTTGGTCGAGGTTGAGCTGGCGACCGTCTGCGGTTCCGACGTGCACACGGCGCTCGGCCGGCGCCCGAGCGCGAAGCCGCTCGTGCTCGGCCACGAGCAGGTCGGCCGCATCGTCGCCGTGGGGGAGCAAGCGTATGCCGCAAATGGAATGCCTCTGCGGGTGGGGCAGCGGGTGGTCTGGTCGGTCATCGTGAGTTGCGGAACCTGCCCGCGCTGCCGCCGCGGGCTGCCGCAGAAATGCCTCGGTCTGGCCAAATACGGGCATGAGCGGATGCGGAGGGGCTGGGACCTCAGCGGCGGTTTCGCCACGCACGTGCAGGTGCGGGCCGGTACGGCGATCGTCGTGGTGGACGAACAGGTTCCAGCGTCGGTTCTGGCGCCGGCTTCCTGCGCGACCGCGACGGTCGTGGCGGCGCTCGGTGCGGCATCCGTTCTCGTGCCACTGGCCGGAGCGACGATGCTGGTGACCGGGGCCGGGATGCTCGGCGTGACGGCCTGCGCGATGGCGACGGATGCCGGCGCTCTCGTGGTTGTCAGCGATCCAGATGAGGGCCGGAGGCAGCTGGCGCTCGACTTCGGGGCCGCCGCCGTGGCAGATCCGGGCGCGCTGTGCGAGTCCGCGACCGAAATCACGAGCGTACTCGCCGCGCTGCAGGATGCCGGTGCGGCCGAACCGACCATCGCGCTCGAACTGAGCGGTGCCCGACCGGCCGTGCAGAGTGCTATCGACCTGATCGGCGTCGGCGGCGTGGTCGTACTGGTCGGCACCGTCTCGCCCGGGGAACCAGTATTACTCGACCCGGAATCGATCGTGCGCCGCATGGTCACGCTGCGCGGTGTGCACAACTACACGCCGGGAGATCTGCAGCAGGCGGTGACCTATCTCAGCGGAGCCTGGCACCGGCATCCGTTTTCGGCCCTCGTCGGTGCCACCTTTGCCCTCGAGCGGGCGGATGCCGCCCTCTCATCGGCGGCCACCGGCCGTCATCCCCGCGTCGGAATCACGCCACAGCCGCCCGCGACGCTCGGCTGACGCTCACGATTCGCTCCGCCGGTCAAGCTAGCTTGCGACGGACGGCTCTGCCGCGACGACGACCTTGCCGAGGGTTCGACCGGACTCGACCAGGGCATGGGCCGCGCGGAGGTTCTCCGCGGAGATCGGGGCCAGCGTCGTCGTGAGTGTGGTGCGCACGGTGCCGGCATCAACGAGGGCGGCGACGCGATCCAGAAGGTGATGCTGTTCGATCATGTCCGGGGTCTGGAACATTGACCGGGTGAACATGAATTCCCAGTGCCAGGAGAGGCTCTTGGTCTTCAGTGCCAACACGTCCATTTCGGTCGGATCGTCGATCGCGACGATCTTGCCGAATGGCTGGAGGATCTCGACGTAGGCCGTGAGCTGGCCTTCCGAGTTGGTGCTGAAAATGTAGTTGACACCTTCCGGGGCCACCTTCAATACGTCCTCCCGGAGGTGCTCCCCGTGCCGAACGGTGCCATCGGCGCCGAGGCCGAGAACCCACTCGCGGCTTTCCGGGCGGGTCGCGGAGGCAATGACCCGCACGCCGGGCGCGAGGGCCTTGGCGAGCTGGATCACCATGGAGCCGACGCCGCCGGCCCCGCCGATCATGAGCAGCGTTCCCGTGCTCTCCGCGTGCAGGCCGAACCGGTCGAACAGGCCTTCCCAGGCGGTGATGGATGTCAACGGAAGGGCTGCAGCCTGCGCAAAGTCCAGCGATGTCGGCATCGTGCCGACGATACGTTCGTCAACGGCGTGGAACTCGGAGTTCGTTCCCTGGCGGGTAACGTCACCGGCGTAGTAGACCTTGTCGCCGACGTTGAACAGCGTGACCTCGCCGCCGACGGCGTGCACGATTCCGGCGGCGTCATAGCCGAGCACTTTCGACGCGCCCTCGGGGTCGACGTTCGCGCGCATCTTCGCGTCAGCCGGGTTGACCGATACCGCTTTTACCTCGACCAGCAGATCGCGGGCGCCGATCTGCGGCAGCGGCAGCGTAACGTCTTCCTGGCTCGTCGGCTCGGATACCGGAGCGTTCTTCGTATAGGCAATCGCCTTCATGTTTTCAATCATGGTTCAACCATGACTCATCGATACTAGTTACCGTCAAGGGCCCTTAGTATCTTTTGGATACTATAGAGTCATGATGATCGCCAGCGCGGAGCCAGTCGTCCCGAACGCCTATCCGAATAATGTCTACGCCGCCAATTGCCAGTGCCGGGAGATGCTGGACCTGCTGGCGAGCAAGTGGGCCGCTCTTGCCATCGGAGCCCTCGAGAATGGGCCGATGAGGTTCGGGGTGGTGCGAAAGAAGCTCGAAGGCATCAGTCCTAAGGTGCTCTCGCAGACTCTGCGCAAGCTGGAGGACCATGGAATGGTCGACCGCACCGTGTTCCCGGCCGTGCCGTTGCACGTCGAGTATTCCCTGACACCGCTCGGTCAAAGCGCGAATGCACCCCTGGCTCACCTCCGCGACTGGGTCGAGGCCAACACCGGAATCACCTAGTTCGCCGGTCGATGCGCTCGGGATTTGCGATCGCGTCAGCTGGTGACGCCGTGAAGTACCGAAAACCCCATGAAGTAAAGAAAACCCCATGAAGCACCCAAAGGCACCCTTATGACTACCTTCCCCACTCTCGCCGTCACCGGATCTACCGGCGTCCTCGGCGGAATGGTCGCCCGCGATCTTGCCGAGCGCGGCATCGCCCAGCGACTGCTCGTGCGCACGCCGACCAAGGCGCCCGAGCTGGCGCTCGGCACGGTGCACCAGTTCAGCTACGGCGATCTGGAGGCCTCTCGCGTCGCGCTCGACGGCGTGGTTACCCTGTTCATGGTGTCCGGCCCGGAAGGCGCGGAGCGCCTCGATGACCACCGTACCTTCGTCGACGCGGCGGCCGCTGCGGGCGTGCAGCACATTATTTACACCTCGTTCATCGCCACGGCGCCGGACGCAATCTTCACCCTGTCGCACGACCACTACTTCACGGAGGAACACATTAAGGCCTCGGGCATGCAATGGACGTTCCTGCGCTACAACTTCTACATCGACTTCATGGAAGCATTCGTCGGAGAAGACGGGGTGATCCGGGGACCCGCCGACGACGGTCGCCTGGCGGTCGTCGCACGCGCAGACGTCGCACGCACGGCCGCCGTCATTCTCACGGATCCGGCACCGCACGCCGCGCGCACCTACGACCTCACCGGCCCCGAAGCGCTCACCGTCGCCGAAATCGCCGCCACCATCGCCCGGGTCCGCGGCACGAATGTGCGGTTCCAGAACGAAACGGTCGAGGAGGCCTATGCCTCCCGTGCCGGCTACGGAGTACCGGACTGGCAGCTCGACGCCTGGGTCAGCACCTACACCGCCATCGCCAGCAACGTTCTGTCCGGCGTGAGCGGCGACGTCGAAACGATCACCGGAACGGCTCCCCGGTCGCTTGGGACGTTCCTCACGCAGAACCCGCGCTGAATCACTGCCCCAAACCCGGCCTAGCTGGAGCCGCCGGGCGGGCCGAGTGTGAGCAGGGTGGCCATGATCGAGACCAGGGCGATGGCCATAATGCTGGCAAGCAGCACCGGGCGGGCCAACATCCAGCGCAGCAGGGCGCTGATCCGGGTGTCATCGCGCGGGTCAGCCGTGCGAGTGCGGCGCCATTCACCGTCCAACAGTCCGCGCTTTTCGAGCGCACGGTCGAGGGGGAGAGTCCCGAAGGGAACGATGGCCGTGATCACCGCGAGGGCGGTGAGCCGGGGCCCCCAATGTTGGTTTACGGCCAGGAGCACGGCCGTCATTCCGTAGGCGAGAAAGACGAGACCGTGCAGGAAACCGCCGATCTGCACGCCCCACTCGCCGGCCTGCACGACGTATTTCAGAAGCATGCCGATGATCAGCAGCGACCAGGTGATCGCCTCGGCGATGGACACAGAGCGGTACAACAAGCGGGGGGACACGAGGGCACTCCAAAAGTTCGGCGGGTGGCGGTAAGCCCCAGTCTTCCAGACCGCACGCAGCGAAGCTGGGAGCCCGCCGAAGAAATTGCAGTTGTGTAAAGTTGCAGTTGCGCAAAAACGCACTGTGCGCAAGAATTGCACTCGTGATAATCGACTCAAATCTGGGGCTGCGTGACCGCAAACGCCTCGAAACACGCCGGCGGCTCGAAGACGCCGCGGTGACTCTCGTGCTGCAGGGTGGACTCGAACACACCACGGTCGACGCCATCAGCGAGCTCGCCGATGTGTCGCCACGCACCTTCTTCAACTACTTCGAGAGCAAGGATGCCGCCATTCTCGGCCTGCGTCAGGTCGAGGTCGATGCGACCGAGCTTGCTGAGCAGTGCGCCCAGATGACCGAGCGCGGGCTGCTCGACTCCGTCGTTCACCTGCTGCTCACGGTTATGGGTCCGCCCTCGACCCGACCGACGATGCGGGAGGACCGGCTGGAGATTCTCCGTCGACACCCACACCTGCTCACCACCCAACTTGCCCAGTTCACCCAGCTGACCGCCGCGGTCACCGAAGCGGTCGCCGCCCTCGTGGCGAAAGACGCGCGGTTCGCGAGCGACTCACCCGCAGATCAGGCGGCATCCGCCGATCTGGTGCTCGCCCTCTGCGGCGGCGCGGTGCGCGTAGCCGTGCGGGAGTGGGCCGAAATGAACCCGACCGACGCCACCGACGCGGCCGACCAACTTGAATCACGGGCAATCTCGCTCGCCAGAGAGGTATCAGAAAAACTTTCATGACCACCACACTCACTCCGCGCGAGGCTGCGGCCTCGACCGCCAATCCCGGTAAGCGTCATATTCTGCTGGTTTTCGCCGGGCTCATGGTCACCATGCTGCTCGCATCGCTCGACCAGACCATCTTCAGCACCGCGCTGCCGACGATCGTCGGCGAGCTCGACGGTGTCGACCACATGCTCTGGGTCACGACCGCGTACATTCTCGCGTCGACCATCATGCTGCCGGTCTACGGCAAGCTCGGCGACCTGATCGGCCGTAAGGGCCTGTTCATTGGCGCCATCAGCGTTTTCATCCTGGGCTCCATCGTCGGCGGACTCGCCCCCGACATGACCTGGCTCATCATCGGACGCGCCGTGCAGGGCCTCGGCGGCGGTGGTCTCATGATTCTCTCGCAGGCGATCATCGCCGACGTCGTGCCGGCGCGTGAGCGCGGAAAATACATGGGCATCATGGGTGGCGTGTTTGCACTGTCCTCCGTGGCGGGGCCGCTGCTCGGCGGCTGGTTCACCGAGGGCATCGGCTGGCGCTGGGCGTTCTGGATGAACATCCCCCTCGGTGCCCTCGCCATCGTGACCGCTGTCTTCTTCCTGCGCCTGCCCAGGGTCGACCACGCCAAGCCGAAGCTCGATGTGGCCGGTATGGGCCTGCTGGCCCTGGCTTCAACCGGTCTCGTTCTGACGTCAACCTGGGGCGGAACGACCTACGACTGGGATTCCCTGCTGATCCTGTCCCTGATCGCGGCAACGCTGGTCGCCGCGGTGGCCTTCGTTCTGGTAGAGCGCCGCGCCGCCGAGCCGATCATGCCGCTGCACCTGTTCAAGGACCGCAACTTCAACCTCACGACCATCGCCGGCCTGATCACCGGTATTGCGATGTTCGGCGCCCTCGCTTATCTGCCCACCTATCTGCAGATGGTCACCGGGGCGAACGCCACCGAGGCCGGATTCCTGATGATCCCAATGATGGCCGCCCTGCTCATCAGCTCGATCGGTTCCGGCTGGCTGGTCAGCAAATTCGGCCGCTACAAGTGGATGCCCATTCTCGGTACGATCATCGTCGGCGTCGCCCTGGTGCTGCTCTCGACCATGACCCCGACCTTGCCGATCTGGATCCTGTGCAGCTATCTCGCGGTCATGGGACTCGGGCTCGGCTTGAGCATGCAGATCCTCATTCTGATCGTGCAGAACTCCTTCCCGAACTCGCAGGTCGGAACGGCCACCGCCTCGAACAACTACTTCCGCCAGATCGGTGCCTCCCTCGGAGCTGCCGTGGTCGGTAGCCTGTTCGCGGCCCGCCTGACCGAGCTGCTGGCCGAGCGGATGCCCGCCGGCGGCGCGGGAGCGGCGAATTCGTTCACCCCTGGCATGGTGCGCGACCTGCCCGATGCCGTGCGCGAGGTCATCATCGGCGGCTACAACGACGCGCTCACCCCGGTGTTCCTCTACATGGTGCCGCTCGTGATCGTCGCGGCCATCCTGCTCTGCTTCGTCACCGAGAAGCCGCTCGCCACGACAATCGAGAAGGACATTCTGCCGCAGTCACTCGAAACGGATGGTGGCACCTTCGTCACCCTCGAGACGCACGAGATCGACGTGGTCGACCCGGTTGACGGGGCCGCCCCGGTCGATGTGGCCGACGTGAAAACGCCCCGACCGCGTTAGCTCGACGGCGTGATGCCGGGAGATCGCCGGGGGTCACCCGGCGAGCTCCCGGCAACGATTAGCGGGCGACGAGCGCCCGGGCGATGACCGAGGTGAAGAAGGTGAGGCCGTCGATGCCGCTCGCCATGGCGTCGTCGGTGTCGGGGCCGAAACCGGCCTCGACGGCGTGCTCGGGGTGCGGCATGAGGCCGACAACGTTGCCGCGGGCGTTGGTCACACCGGCGATGTCGTTCAATGACCCGTTGGGGTTGCCGCGGATGTAGCGGGCCACGATGCGGCCCTCACCCTCCAGCTTCTTGAGGGTCTCGTCCGAGGCCATGAACGAGCCCTCGCCGTTCTTGAGCGGAATGACGATCTCGGCGTCGGCGGCGAAGCCGGTGGTCCAGTCACTCGCGTTGTTCTCGATGCGCAGGCCCTGGTCGCGGCAGATGAAACGGCCCTGCTCGTTGCGGATGAGTCCGCCGTCGAGCAGGTGGGCCTCGGTGAGCATCTGGAATCCGTTGCAGATCCCCAGCACGGGCATGCCCTTGTTCGCCGCATCGATGACCTCGGTCATGATCGGCGAGAGGCTCGCGATGGCACCGGCCCGCAGGTAGTCGCCGTAGCTGAACCCGCCGGGCAGCACGAGCGCGTCAACGCCGTGCAGGTCGTGGTCGCCGTGCCAGAGGGCTACCGCGTCGGCGCCGGCCAGGCGAACCGCGCGCGCAGCGTCACGGTCATCGAGCGAGCCGGGAAAAGTGACGACGCCGATGCGCATCAGGCGACCGCGCTCGACGGTGCGTCCTGCACGTGGATGCCGACGACATCCTCGATCACGGAGTTGGACAGCACGGTGTCGGCGAGCTCGCGCACGGCAGCGAGGGTGGCCTCATCCGCGGCGCCCTCGATGGAAATTTCGAAGCGCTTACCGACGCGCACACCGGTGACGTTCGACAGCGCTGGCTGGGTCTGACCGAGGCGACCGAGGGCGCCGGCAACGGCCTTGCCCTGGGGGTCAAGCAACTCGGCCTTGGGCATTACTTCGACGACGATCGTTGGCACAGGGCACTCCGCATACAGTCTGGGGCTTATAGTCGTGGCAAATCTCTCCAATTCTACATGCCGTGCCCGACCGGCCCGGCCCGATTCTCGGGGCTGCGCGGTAATGCCGACGCGGTGATGCCGCTGCGCCCGAGCAAAATGCCGCGCAAGACGTCGCGCACAGCGGCTACGCCGTCGAAGGTCTCGACGAAACTGGTGCTGAGCGGGGCGAGGCCGAGGCGCAAACCGGATGGTGCTCGAAAATCGGGAATCACATCGTTGTCCCAGAGAATTTTTGTCACCTCACGCATGAGCGGATGGTTGATGGTGACGTGGCCGCCGCGATGGGTGTGCTCCCGCGGCGAGGCCACCGTGACGCCCATCGGAGCAAGCCACTCATCGACCAGTGTGATGGCGAACTCGGTCAGCGCCACGGACTTGGCCCGCACCGACTCGATCGTGGCTTCCTCGAGCATTACGATCGTGTCTTGCATGGCGAGCATGCCCAGCACGGCAGGAGTGCCGCTCATAAAGCGACGGATGCCCGTGGCCGGCAGATACCCCGGACCCATCTCGAAGATCGCCTGGGCGCCCATCCAGCCTTGAATCGGTTGAGTCAGTACATCCTGCAGGTCGTTTTTGACATAACCGAACGCCGGGGCGCCCGGACCGCCGCTCAAGTATTTGTAGGAGCAGCCGACGGCGAGATCCGCGTCGCAGTGGTCCAGTTCGATGGCAATCGAGCCGACAGAGTGGCTCAGGTCCCAGAGCACGAGCGCGTCGTGCTCGTGGGCGATGTCGGTGATGGCCTTCATATCGGCGAGATAACCCGAGCGGTAGGCCACGTGGCTCAGCACGACCAGCGAGGTCTGCGGGCCGACCACCGCACGCACCTGCTGCGCGGTGACCCCGCCCTCGGGGTCGGAATCGATCCAGCGCAACGTGAGGCCCCGCTCGCGCGCGATGCCCTCGAGAACGTACCGGTCAGTGGGAAAGTTATCGTTGTCGAGCACGATTTCGGTGCGCCGCGGTCGAGAATCCACGGCTGCACGGGCCAGTTTGTAGAGCAGCACGGTGGTGGAATCGCCCACGAAGACCTGCCCGGCTGCGGCGCCGAGGGCGACCCGGCCGAGGTCGTCGCCGATCTGCAATGGTAGCTCCATCCACTGTTCGTCCCAGCCGCGAATGAGCCGGGTGCCCCAGTCCTGCTCGAGAAACTCGGCGATGCGTTCAGCGCTCGCCCGGAGCGGTCGGCCGAGCGAGTTGCCGTCGAGGTAGGAGCGCGGATTGGCCGTGTCGGCGTCGGCGTCGGTACCCAGAAAGCGGGCCCGGTAGTGTGCCAGACCGTCGATGCGATCCATGCGGCGCGCGAAGGTGAGGTGAGTATCGGGCCCGTTCGTGCCGTTCGTGCCGTTAACGCCGGCAGCGCCGTTGAAATTGGGGGAGGGTGTCATGGAAGAACCTCAAGTTCGGGGCGGGTGCGGGGGCGCGTGACGGCGCGAGCCGTGCAGAGCCAGTCGGTAAAACTCTCGGGGTGTTCAGGCTGTTCGCCGACGAGACATGTCACGGTCTCGTCGGGCAGGGTAAGGCCAAGCGGACGGGGAGCGCAGAGCGCCGCCAAGACATCGTCCGGGGTCAGCCCGACAGCCAGCAGCGCCTCGATTTCGCGGCGATTGACTCCGAGAGCCAGCGGCCCGTTGCCCAGATCGGTGCCGTACAGCACCCGGCCACCAGCGGCATGAAACCGCCGCAGATTGTCGCTGGCAATCTCGAACGCCGTGGTGGGGGAGCCCCAGCCGTGAATATCGAGGGTACTGATCCAGGTCATGCCCACAGCCATGGCGCTCACCAGGTCATCGGCGAGGCGTTCCGAGAACGGCGTGTGCGCGAAGGCATCGACGCCGGCCTCGAAGGCATGGCCGGCCTGCCCGGCGCCCTCGGCGTGGGCCACGACCGGCAGCGAGTGTTCGTGCGCCCGCGCGACGATTGCTCGCAGCGCTTCAGCGCCGAGCACCGGTCCCGCCACCGAGTTCAGGGTGATCTTCACAATGGATGCCCCGGCTGCAGCCTGCAGGTCGACCGCCGCATGAGCGTCCAGCCCCGCGGCATCAGTACCCGTGACGACCTCGCAACTCCAGCCCGGTTCGGCCCAGTCGGCGTGACTCGGGTAGCCGCCGGGCGCGGTCAGTAGCTGGTTCGCATATGCCAGATCTGGCATGGCCGCCGGGAGGCCGTCGGGCCGCCAGCCGCCGAGGTCGAGCACCCGGGCGATTCCGCCGCCGCGCAGGCGGGTCGGGTCGATCAGGGCGAGGTGCACGTGCGCATCGAGAAAGCCCGGCAGCACGGTTGCCCGATCGGAGTGTTCGCTCACGCGCCGATCTCCGTGCGCACCGCGAACAGTTCGGGAAAGAAGGTGAGTTCGAGGGCCTTCTGCAAAAAGGCCGCACCGCTCGACCCTCCCGTGCCGTGCTTCATGCCGATAATGCGCTGAACGGTCTTGAGGTGGCGAAAACGCCAGAGCTGAAAGTTGTCTTCGAGGTCGACGAGTTCTTCGCAGGCCTCATACGCGGCCCAGTGCTCGGTGGCGTTCTCATAGATCTCGCGAAAGGTCTGCACGAGGTCGGGGCGGAACGTCCACGCCTCGGTGACATCGCGCTCGAGCACGTCGGTGGGGATCAAGAAACCGGCCCGATGCAGGTAGCGCAGAAACTCGTCGTAGAGGCTGGGCGCTTCGAGGGTGGCGGTCAGGAGATCGTGCGCCGGGGCATCCGCTTCGAAAACCGTCAGCATGCGCCGGTTCTTATTGCCGAGCGCGAATTCGACCGCACGGTACTGGTACGACTGAAAACCGCTCGAATTGCCGAGAAACTGGCGAAACTGCGCGTATTCGGTGGGGGTGAGGGTCGCCAGCACCGACCACTGCTCGGTGAGGGTGCGCTGGATGTGCTTGACCCGGGCGATGCCCTTGAGCGCGGGCGCGAGCTGGTTCTCGCGCAACGCCTGGCTCGCCGCTTGCAGTTCGTGCAGCATGAGTTTGAGCCAGAGCTCGGTGGTCTGGTGCTGGATGATGAAGAGCAGTTCATCGTGGTGTTCGGGAACGCTGACCGGATGCTGCGCGTCGAGCAGCGTCGGCAGGTCAAGGTAGGAGCCGTAGCTCATCTTCTCTCGAAAATCGGTGACGATCTCGGGGTCGAACTCACGGGTGTTGTTCTTGAGGGTCATCGGGTTCCGTTCGGCTTGATCAAATTGTGCGCAGGTTGCGGCCGTGGGCGCAACACCGGGAGTGAAGCGTTCAGTTCAGAGTTCTACACTGGAGCGCATGACCTCGCCGACCCGAAAGCCTCAGGATGGCGTGCCGGCACCGTCTGCGCCCGAGCGCCCCGCCGCACTGCCACCCCGCCGCCGTGATGCCCGGCAAAATCGTGACCGTCTCATTGTCTCGGCGCGGGTTCTCATCGCGCAGAACGGTGTCGAGGCCTCGCTCGAAGAGATCGCGCGCCAGGCTGAGGTCGGCGTCGCCACGCTGTACCGAAATTTTCCGACCAGGGATGATCTGGTGCGTGCGCTCTACGAGCTCGCCCTCGCTGAACTGCACGCTGTGCGCAGCGAGATCGAGGCTGCGCCGACCCCGTGGGAATCGCTCGTCATCTACACCGAACGGGTCGCCGAATGGCTCGTCGCTGATCCCTCCCTGCCGCCCATCCTGCGGCGCATGGCCTATCTTGATCCCTCGGCCCGGCTGGCGGCCGAATTCGACGGTTTCATCGCGAGCCTCGTGGCTCGGGCGAAGAAAGACGGCACGCTGCGCCGCGACGTCGACGCGGTCGACCTCGCCGTTCTCGTCACCATGGTCGGGTCGCTCGGCGGTCTCGGTGCTCCCTATGCCGGTCAGTGGCGGCGGCAGCTCTCCATCGTGCTCGACGGCCTGCGCGCCGCTGACATACCGCGATCCAAGCTGCCCGGCCGTCCGCTCAACGTGAAGGACTACCAGGCCACCGTGCACGGACTGACTCGGCGGGCGGCTCGCGCCGCCCGTTGAGCGTTACGCCTGGGCGCGTACCAGAATGCGGTTGGCCCACGGGTCGTCAAAGGCGAGGGTCTGACCGTCGTGACGGGTGTCGACGTTGAAGTGCGTCATCCGTTCGTTGAGGGCGCCGAGGTCGTCGGTGTTGGGCACAACGATGCTGACCTCGCCGAGCCCCAGCGCCAGGCGGCGCTTGCCGCTGCCCGAGCTCTGCCAGGTATTCATCGCCATGTGGTGGTGGTAACCGCCGGCTGAGACGAACAGGGCCGAGGAGCCGAGGCTCGCGGTCGCTTCGAAACCGAGCCGGTTCACGTAGAACTCGCGCGCGCTCGCGACATCGCCCACCGAGAGGTGCACGTGGCCGACGACCGCGTGGCCCGCACTGGGCTCGGCCGACAGATGCTCCGAGATGAATGTATTCGGGTCGAGGTAGAGCGTGGCCATTTCGACCTGGCCGTGGGTCCAGCTCCACAGGGTGCGATCACGGTCCCAGTACAGCTCGATGCCGTTGCCCTCGGGGTCGGTGAAGTAGAAAGCCTGGCTGACCAGGTGGTCTGCGCTACCGGTGAATGTTCCAGGGGACTTCGTGCCGATGGAATACACGGCCGCGGCGAGATCGGCCTGGGTGTCGAACAGGATTGCGGTGTGGAATAACCCCGCCGAGCGCGGCTCGGCGGCAGCGAGCTCGGGGGCGTGCTGCAGAATCACCAGCGGGGTCTGACCGCGACCGAGCACGGCGACCGGTCCGTCCTGGCTGAGCAGCTCCAGCGTCACAACGTCGCGGTAGTAGGCGGTCATGGCGTCGAGATTGCCCACGCGCAGGGTCACCGCACCCATCCCGGTATCGGCAGCCAGCAGGTCTTTCGCGGTTAGTGTCACAGTGAGCAGAACACGGCTATCGCCCCGGCTATTCCGCGCGAGGTGGGCATCCGCTCCCCCCGTTCGTGCCGTGCTGTGTACCTCAGGCGCGGGTCAAGAGTGGGTCAAGCGCGGGACAGGCGCTCGAGCAGTTCGCGATACCGGGCCGCGGTCTGTTCGACGATCTCGGTCGGCAACTCGGGCGGCGTGCCGACGCCGTCCCAGTGGGCGGAGAGCCAGTTGCGCACGATCTGCTTGTCGAAGCTCGCCATGCGGGTCTCGGGGGTGGTGCCGGTGTGCCAGGCGTCGGCATCCCAGTAGCGGCTGGAGTCGCTCGTGAGTACCTCGTCGGCGAGTACGGTCACGCCGGTGTTCCGGTCGGCGCCGAACTCAAACTTGGTGTCGGCCAAAATGACGCCGGCCTTCTCGGCGATCGCTCCCGCGGTCTGGAACAGGGCGAGGGAGAGATCGCGCAGCTCGGCGGCAACGTCCGGTCCGACCAGTTCGACCGTGCGCTCGAACGAGATGTTCTCGTCGTGCTGGCCCATCGGTGCTTTCCAGGCCGGGGTGTAAATGGGCTCGGGCAGCCGGTCACCGTTCTGCAGGCCCGCCGGCAGTGCAATGCCGCACACCGACTGGGACTCGAGGTATTCCTTCCAGCCGCTTCCGGTGAGGTAGCCGCGCACGACGCACTCGATCGGGTACATGTCGAGGGTGCGGCAGAGCATGGCACGCCCGGCGACCTCGGCGGGAACCAGACCGCGCACGGTGTTGTCGACGAGTTCGTGGTCGGCCACGAGGTGATTGGGAATGTTGGTCAAGCGGTCGAACCACCACAGGCTCAGGGTGGTGAGCAACTCGCCCTTGCCGGGGATTCCCGGCTCGAGCACGTGGTCGAACGCGCTCACCCGATCGCTGGCGACGACGAGTACGCGTCGCGCGCTGGCGAGCGAGGGAACGGCATCCGCTGCTGTGATACCGCCGGATTCGACACCGCCGGATTCGACATAGAGATCGCGCACCTTGCCCGAATAGACGAGAGTCCACCCGTCAAGCGCGGCGGCAGCGGATGCGGGGGATTCGTCTTCAAAATGGCTCACCCGTTCATTCTCCCGCATCTTCGCAGCATCTTCATCGCGTCTTCATCGCGCATAACTCCTGCTAAAAATCCGTCGGCCCCGTCGCACCCGCGAATTCACGGGGAAGTTCTGGCGCCGGTCAGCAAATTGCAGGAGTTACGCGCGCGGGCGGTGGGACGGGCTGCGGGGGAGGGCAGCCAGACGGGGCAGCCAGACGGGGCAGCCAGACGGGGCAGTGGGACGGGGCTGTGGGATAGGGCTGTGGGACGGGGTTGCCGGCCGGGGCTGCGGGAAGGCCAGCCAGATGGGCCGGGAGGAGTCAGGCGACGCGGGCAGCGATATCGGTACGAAAATGGCCACCGTCGAGGCCGACCATGGTGAGGGCCTCGTAGGCCCGGGCCCGGGCCTTGGCGAACGAGTCACCCACGGCGACGACGCTCAGAACCCGACCGCCGGTCGACACGAGTGTGCCATCCACGATCCGGGTAGCCGCGTGGGCGATCGTCACGCCGTCAACGGCCAGGGCAGCGTCGAGACCCGTGATCTCCCGGCCGATGATCGGGGTGTCCGGGTAGTTCTCGCTTGCCAGCACGACCGTCACGGCCACATCGGTGGAGAACTCCGGCCGCGGCAGCCCGCCGAGCAGACCGGTCGCGGCGGCGAGCAGCAGGCCGGACAGCGGTGTGACCAGGCGCGGCAGCACGACCTGCGTCTCGGGGTCGCCGAAGCGCGCGTTGAATTCGATGACGCGAATTCCGGCATCCGTCAGAATGAGCCCGCAATAGAGGAGGCCGACAAATGGGGTGCCCTCGGTGGCCAGCCGGCGCACGGTCGGCAGCGCGACCGTCTCGATGATCTCGTCGACGAATGCGTTCTCGCTGCCCCACGAGTCGTCGAGCCAGGGCAGCGGCGAGTACGCGCCCATGCCGCCGGTGTTGGGGCCGGCGTCGTTGTCGAGGGCGCGCTTGTAGTCCTGGGCGGGTGAGAGCGGCAGCACATTCTCGCCGTCGCTGAGCAGAAAGAGCGAAATTTCCTGACCGTCGAGAAATTCTTCGATCAGCACGCTGCCGTGTTCCAGCCAGAACGTGGCGTGGGCGACGGCGGCGGCGCGATCCTCGGTCACAAGCACGCCCTTGCCGGCGGCCAAGCCGTCCGCCTTGACCACATAGGGGGAACCGAACTCGTCGAGAGCGGTTTCTGCTTCGGCGAGGGTGCCGGCGCGCACGGCCCGACCAGTGGGAACCCCGGCCTCATCCATAATGCGTTTGGCAAAGGTTTTGCTGCCCTCGAGCGCGGCGGCGGCCCGGTCGGGCCCGAACACCGGCACGCTGCGGGCGCGCAGGGCGTCAGCGACGCCGGCCACAAGCGGTGCCTCCGGACCGATCACGACGAGCTCAACGCCGTGTAATACGGCATAGTCGGTCACGGCCACCGGGTCGTTCGGATCGAGCGCTACGACCCCAACCTCGGCAGCGATACCGGCGTTGCCGGGAGCGCACTCGACGTTCGGGCGCGGCTCCTCACGAAGCAACGCGGTGATGATGGCGTGCTCGCGGGCACCGGAACCAAGGACCAGAATTTTCACCGTTTCAGGCTACCCGATGCCTCAGGCCCGCCTGATCCGGCAGACTAGACCGATGGCACGAGCGAGGATTGACGACGGAGCCGGCCGTGCAGCCGTGCGGGCGGCTCTCGACGCGCTCGCCGATGGAACCAGCGCGAGCCGTTCCAGTCGTGCACAGGCCGTGCGTTACACCCTGCAGCTACTGGCCGAACAGGCTGAGGGCAACACCCTCGAGGTGCGCGTGCCCCCATTCGGTGCCGTGCAGTGCGTGGCCGGCCCGCGTCACACCCGCGGCACGCCGCCCAACGTGATTGAAACGGATGCCGCCACCTGGCTCGCCTTGGCCACCGGCAGCCTGGCCTGGCCGGAAGGCCTGGCCAGCGGTGCCATCCACGCCTCCGGAGCCCGCGCCGACCTGACCGGCCACGTGCCGGTATTGACCCTCCCTGCTGGTTGAGTTTCAACGTTCGGCGGAGGTTTGAGCCCGAGACAAGTTCGTGATGAAAAACCGTTCAATAATTCGACGCGACACGGCTAGTTTCACCCCGTTGCGGCCGGTGAGTCACAGGTGGAGCCTTCGCACTGCCTTGCGGACGTAACACCAACGATGACGCGCTTGGGCATTGTCGGCCGTATTCGCTGCCTCGAATCTCGTTGAGCTTTCCTCGCTTTTATGTTCGATTTGCGGTAGAATTGGGGTGAAGGAGGCACTGACGCCCATGTTCATGGAAAGCCCCGGCGAGACCAGCGTGAACCCCGTTATTCTGGCGGTGGAGCAGGCGCGGGGAATTCTCCTTGAAGCGTTGGGTGGGGTGTCGTTTGGGTTGCTCGGCGACGAAGAATCCCTCACCATGCTCCTCGCACTGGAGAGCGTGGGTCGGGTCATCGACGGAGCACGGGTGCTCTCCACGACGGATGTGTTGCGTCGGTCCGAATATTTCGATGCTGCTGCTGCCCAGGTTGGCGCTTCTACCGCTGTTTCTGCCGCTGCTGCGGGCAGTGCTGGTGCGGGCAGTACTGGTGCGGCGTCCGTGACGCCGGACAGCGCGCCGGCGGCCACGGGCACGGCGATCGCGTCGGGGCTGAGCGCGGCGGGGCTGGGGGCACCGACGCTGGGGGCGCCGACGCTGGGGGCGCCGACGCTGGCTCGTCGGCTGGGCTGTCGCAGCGGGGTTGACCTGGTCTGCACCCTCGCCCGGCTGTCCCGCAGCGAGGTGCGCCAGCGCGCCGCGCTCGGTCAGAAAACCGGTCAGCGGATGCTCCTCGGCCGGCCCCTCGCGCCTACCTACCCCGTCCTCGGCGAAGCGTTGCAGGGCGGAACGCTCGGCGTGGAGCAGG
The DNA here is from genome assembly GCF_030063365.1 of Cryobacterium sp. PH29-G1. Classification (GTDB taxonomy): domain Bacteria; phylum Actinomycetota; class Actinomycetes; order Actinomycetales; family Microbacteriaceae; genus Cryobacterium. The sequence goes on from NZ_JASISY010000011.1 coordinate 81,800, forward strand.
CCCGAGTGATCGTGCAGGTGCTCGACGGCCTCCGCTCTGAAGTCGTGGTCGAGGACCTCGACCGGGTCGAACGCTCCCTCGTCGCAAGCGGTTCCGGCGCGATCACCCCCGAAACCGAGGGGCTCCCCGGCGCCGGCATCGCGTTCGCCCCCGAGTTGCTGCGGCAGCAGGGCATCCAGTGGAAGGCACGACTCGCGCCCGACGGCACCGCGCCCGACGGCACCGCGCCCGGTGACACCCCGCCGGAACGGCGCAGCTGGCTCACCTTCGGCGCCCTGAGCAACGGCGGCTACAGCCTCAACGGCTGGTTCACCACCCTGGACCGCGCCATCATCGGCAACGTCTTCGACGCGTACCTCTCCGCCGCCGCCGCCCACCCCGTCCGCGGCGCCACCCCACGCGCCACCCCAGGCACCACCCCACGAGACACCCCACGAGACACCCCACGCACCACCCCACGCGCCACGGTCGCATTCCGTGAAACGGAACCCACCGACAACGAGCGGGTCGAGCCGATCGAACAAGGCGAACAGGGCGAGCAGGGCGAGCAGGGCGAACAGGGCGAACGGGCCGAGCAGGCCGAACAGGCCGAACAGGGCGAACCGACCGAGCAGGACCAAAGCGAACAGGCCGAGGAGAGCAGGCAGGCCGAGCAGGCCGAGCAGGCCGGGCAGGGCGAGCAGGCCGGGCAGGGCGAGCAGGCCGGGCAGGGCGAGCAGGCCGGGCAGGGCGAGCAGGCCGAGCAAGCCGAACCGGGCGGGCAGTCCGGGCGGGCGGGTCCGTGCCCGCAGGAACCGGGCGATTCCCGCTCGATCAGCGAGAAACGAGCCGGCATCCTCTGCGCGGTGTTCGAAGCCGCAGCCCGACAACCCGACACCCCCACCATGGGCGGCGCCGCCCCGACCGTGCTCGTGCACATCAACATCAACGACCTCCTCACCGGCCGCGGCGCCGGCTGGATCGACGGTATCGACGGCCCCCTCACCACCACACAAGTCGACGAACTCCTCTGCGCCGGCGGCTACCAACCCGTACTGTTCGGCCAGCAGGGTCAGATCCTCCACCTCGGCACCAGCAACCGGTTCTTCACCGCCCAACAACGCCGAGCCCTCGCCGCCCGCGACGGCGGCTGCATCATCCCCGGCTGCACCGTGCCACCCCACCAAACCCAGGCCCACCACGTCAGACCCTGGCGCGAGGGCGGTCTGACCAACATCGACAACGCCGTCCTCCTCTGCAACGCCGCCCACAGCAGCATCGACACCTCCGGCTGGGACATCGACATGCGAGACGGCCGCCCCTGGATCCGCGGCCCGCTCCTGTTCGACCCCACCCAAACCTGGCGCCCCGCCGGCCAAAACCGCGCCGCCACCCCCACCGAAAAACCCACCTGGGAGAAATAGCACCCTCGTCGCACCGCACCAGGCCAACGCAGCCATGCGACATCCCGACTCCACCGGCGAAGTCGTGGAGCTCAAGTCCCTCGGGATGCTGCCCCGAAGTGGGGTGAGCGACGCCCCCGTCTGTTCACCGGGAGGTCACAGACCAGACCGGTGACACGCCTAGCTTGTGAGTCTCCGCCCGTGAAACAAAGGCCTGTCCTGTGCGCATTTTCGCTCGCCCCTTCCGTTCGTCACTGACCGCCCTCGGCTTGGTGCTGCTGATCGGGGGTGGAGCGGGCGCCGTCATGCCGACTACGGCGGCTGCGGCTGCGGCTGCGGTCGCGGCGACCGGCGACCCGATTCCTCCGCTCCTGGTCACCGAGATCGCACCGGACAACGCCGGATACGACAACTTTGAATTCTTCGAGGTCACCAATACGACACAGCTGGACATCGACCTCGACCAGGCCAAAATCGGGCTGTTCTACATTTATGCCGACTCAGACGACCGCACCAGAGATGCTCCCTTCGTCGTTCCGGTCGGCACGGCCATTGCAGCTGGGAAAACAACGGTGTTCTGGCTCGATTACACCACCTCCACTGTGGATACCCAGGCCTTTACCACGGAGGAATTCCGCGCGCACTTCGCCACCGAAACGGGATCCAGCGACGCGTATCCGGTCGTTCGTGTCACCGGGCAAGCGGGTATGGCCAACAGCGGTGGTCGAGGGGTACGCATCACCGACGGAACTTCTGAATCGATCAGTTGGGCCTACTACCCTGCGGGCACGGTCTCGGGCGACGAAAGCGCCCACTTTGGCACTCCCGCAACGAGCGACTCACGGTCACAGCAACTCGTACAGCCCCTCGGATCGCCCACACCGGGTGACCCCAACCCGGGAGTAGCACCCACCGCCACACCCACCGCCACACCCACCGCCACGCCCACCGCCACGCCCACACCCACCGCGGCGCCCTCCAATGCCGATACCGCCCCACTGCAGATCACCGAGATCACACCGGACACCACCAATGTCGGGTCGGCCGACGGCTACGAATTCATCGAGGTGTACAACGCCACGGCCGCCCCGATCAACTTCGGCGATTACACGCTCAACTATCTCTACCCCCTAGCCGACCTCACCAACAGTTCGACCGTGCGCTGGCCGAGCACACCCACCGATGTTGTGGTCAACGCCGGCAGAACGATCGTTTTCTGGATCAAGAACGGCCAAAATGACAGCCTCGGAGCCGGCGAATTCAACGCCGCCTTCGCGTCGAACCTCACGCTCGGCACCGACCTGATCGAGGTCTTTGCCGGCGGGATGGCCAACGGCTCGGCGCGCGGAATCGAGATCCTGACGAACACCGGTTTCAGCGTCAGCACCGCCTACTACAACCTCGCCGGCGTCGACGATGTCGACCCGAACCAGGGCATCCAGTACGGCAACGACAGTTCGATGCCTGGTCGACAGCTCAACCTCGGCCATATCGCAGCCACGCCCGGAGCAGTTTTCTCGGCCCAAGTCGCCGGCGATCTCAAGATGGTCGCCGCCGACACGACGCTGCCGGTCATCGCCGATCACACCCTCGGTCAGATCGACCCCGCACAGAACTTCGCACTCACCGCGACCGTCACAGACGACGTCCAAGCGCGCACCGTTCGCTTGCATCTCGCGAGCAATATGGACACCGACTTCACGACATTCAACCTGTCGACTGACGGCGCTGACGGCTACCGGTACGACCTGCAGCGGGTCGACCTCACCGGCAAACGCTGGTACGAGTACTACTTCACTGCCGGTGACGGCAGCACCGAGGCCAGAACCGCGATTGTGCGCGTCGACCTGACCGGCATCGACAATTCGCCGGTGCGGCTGAACCTCACCGAGGGCCAGTTCGTGTCCGGCACAGCACTGCTCTCGGCCGCCGGCGACAGCAGTGCTGGTTCAACGCCAGTGACACCCCTCTCCCTGAGCATCGACGCACAGACCGTCGCCACGAACCCCGAGTTGGAGTTCGCCCCGCAGTTTGTTTTTGAGGTCACCGCCGTCAACACGTTCTTTCAGAACGGTGTGCTGGTCGGTTCCGACGTGCTCCGCATCTTCGACGACGGCATCCCGGAGGGGTGGGAGACCCTCGCCACGCCGGTGCCGCTGACCTACCTGACGCAGGGCGACGATCTCGTCGTCAGCGTCTGGGCCGGCTCAAAGGTGGCGCCGGAAATCAACCCGAACGAGAACAACGACGACTTTCAAATTCGCAACCCCCGCCTGGTCCTCCCCGACGGCCGCAGCATCCAGCCCGACGGTTATACCGACCCGGCACTCGTGCTCAACATGGGCGACAGCGCCGGCAAACTCGACTTCTACAACGCGAGCTTCACCATTCCCAGCGACGCCTACCAGGCCGTCGCTCACCTCTGGGACACCACCATGGTCTCCGACGGAACCCATTCGGTGCGGGCGAGCAACGGCCCCGACACGGTGATCCGCACGGTGAACGTCGACAACACGGCTCCGGTCATGACCACATCAGCCGTCGCCGGCCAGCTCTACCAAGGCGAATTCATGATCGACGGTGCGGCGACGGATGCCGGTGCCGGTTTCGACACGCTCGTCGCGACCCTCGACGGTCGCGCCATCGAACTGCCCTTTGCGACCTCGTCGATCAAGCTCACTGACGGCGAGCACATCCTGTTGCTGACCGCACAGGATCGCATCGGCAACGTCGGGGAGCTCAGCACCGTCTTCTCCACCCCGGTCGAGGAGCCCGGCAACGAGCTGATCACCCCGCTCGACGGTGCCGTGCTCGACGACGGCCCGCTCGACCTCAGCGCTCGGGCGACGGACCCGACCGGTGACCAGCTGGACGTGACCTTTCGGAGAGGATTCACCGCATCCGCTGCCGACAGCACCGTGCACGGCTACTCCGGCACCACCGCGGTCGCCGACGGCGCCGATCGTGCCGCCAAGACGTTGCTGACCGGCGAGCAGATCACGGCGATGTCCCGACTGGACGGCACGACCGAGCCGATCACCTCCGACACTGACTTTCCGTACCAACTGTTCGAGGTCGATGTGCCGGCGGATGCCGGGGCCGATTTCACCGCGCGCGTGCGCTGGGATGGGACCGCCAACGCTGGCGCCAAGGTCTTGCTCTACGTGCAGAACGTGACGACGGGAATCTGGGAGGAATTCGACCGGCACGTAACCATCGGTGAGGGCGCCACCGCCTTCACCCTCGATGCCATGGTGCCCGCGGTTGATCACGCGGCGAACCAGATCATCACCGTGCTGATCCAACATTCTGAGGGCTTCGCCGGTGTCGACCTCTCGGACCGGGCGAGCACGCTGCCGGTCAATAACGTGAACGACACTCCGCGCTCGGACTATGACTTCACGCTCGCCGTCGAAACCGACACCCAGTACTACAACGACACCTACTACCAGCGTCAGCTCGATATTCACGATTACCTGCTCACGCAGCGCTCGGCCGTGAACCTGCAGTACCTGTTCCACACCGGTGACATCGTCGATAACTCGGAGGATGCGCACCAGTGGACCAACGCCAATGAGGCCTACAGCATGCTCGATGACGCCCAGCTGCCCTACGGCGTACTGGCCGGCAACCACGACGTCGGCCACAAAGACGCCGACTACACCGCGTTCAGCGCTAATTTCGGTGCCGACCGCTACGACAGCAACCCCTGGTACGGCGCCAGCTTCCAGGACAACCGCGGCCACTATGATCTCGTGACGGCCGGCGGAATCGACTTCATCATGCTCTACCTCGGCTGGGCGCCGAGCGACGAAGGCATCGCCTGGCTCAACGAGGTTCTCGCGCGGTACCCCGAGCGCACAGCGATCCTGAACCTGCACGAGTACATGCTCACCACGGGCGGGCTCGGTGCGGTGCCGCAGCGAATTCACGACGAGGTTGTGGCGACCAACCCCAACGTGGCCATGGTTTTCTCCGGGCACTATCACGACGCGTTCACCCGCATTGATGAGTTCGACGACAACAACGACGGCACCCCCGACCGCTCGGTCTACCAGATGCTGTTCGACTACCAGGGTCTGCCCGAGGGCGGTCAGTCCTTCTTGCGGCTGCTGCACTTCGACAATGCCACCGAGCAGATGAGTGTGCGCACCTACTCGCCCTACCTCGACGCCTACGACTCCGACGACCCCACCCTCGACCTGGAACACCAGGAATTCACCGTTCCATACGCGGCGTTCGGCATGAAGTCGATGCAGAAGACCCTAGCGACGGATGCCTTCACGGTCGATCTGCTCACCGGCAGTGATATTGCCGCGTTTGACGCCGTGGAGAGCGGCACCGTAGTCACGGCGAGCTGGAGCCCCGGCGTCGGCACGCACGGCTGGTTCGCCTACTCCGAAGACCCCTACGGTGCCACGGCCTATTCGGAGGTGCGCACCCTGACCGTCAACGCCTCGATCGTTCCCGAGGCGGTTGCGTCCGCGACGGCCTCGCAGGACGCGATCGAACCGGGCACGCCGGCCGGTGAATCGGCCGCGGCGGCACCGCGTGCGGCGTTTGCATTGAGCCAGCAGTCGCAGGCGTTGGCTGACGCAGCGAGCGCGGCCCTCGCCGCAGAAGCAGCCGCAGCGGGTGCCGACTCAGCAGCGGATGCCGTCGAATCGGCGCCGAACGCGGCATCCGCTGACGAGTCCGCCGGCACGGATGAGCTCAGTGCCGTCGACGATACCGTGTCGTTCAACATCTGGACCCTAGCGCTGATCCTGCTCGGCGCCCTCGCCGCCGCAACGGCCATCGTGGTGGCGGTCCGCGTGGTGCGCGCCCACCCCTGACCGCCAGATTAGTGCCGGAGGATCGCTTCGACCTCGGCGAGGGTAGGCATCGAACTCGTCGCCCCTGACCGAGTCACCGAGACCGACGACGCGACCGTCGCATAGCGCACGGCCTCGATCATCTGGTCGGGGGTCACTGCCGTTCCGCGCACAAAATCCACCGCTAGTCGTGCCACGAGCGCCCCGACGAAGGTATCGCCGGCCGCGGTGGTGTCGACCGCGTTCACCGGTCGGGCCGGCGCGAGACCGAGGGCCTCACCGTTGAACGCGACGACCGCTCCTTCCGACCCCAGGGTCACAATGGCCCAGGTCTCGCCGGCGCTGAGCACCTCGGCCGCGCGCACCGGGTCGCTCTCCCCGGTGAGTTCGGCGGCCTCCCCCTGGTTGGGCACAACGAGGTCGACCGAAGCGAGAAAACCGGCCGGCAGCGGCACGACCGGTGCCGGGGTCAGCACGGTGAAGACCCCGGCGGACCGTGCAACGGCGATCCCATCGACCAGCGCCCGGGTGGGCAGCTCGCACTGCATCACCAAGAAGGCCGAGTCGGCCACGATGCCTCGCTGCTGCACACTCAGTGCGGTCACGGTGGCGTTGGCACCCGATACCACCACGATCGAATTCTCGCCGCTGTCCACCACGGCGATGTGAGCGGTGCCGGTGGGGGCATCCGCTGTGGCCAGTTCGGTCGAACGGATGCCCTCGGTCGTCAGCAACGCGCGCAGCTGGGTGCCGTAGGCATCAGCGCCCACCGCTCCCAGAAAAGCCACGTCGGCTCCCAGTCGGGCCGCAGCGACCGCCTGGTTCAGCCCCTTGCCACCGGGAACGGTGCTGAACCCCTGCCCGAAGATCGTCTCGCCGGGCAAGGGCAGCCGCGCCTGACGTACGACGAGGTCCATGTTGGCGCTTCCGAGTACCGCAATCGTGTTCATAGAGTCAGTCTCGCATCTGCCCGTGGAACAATGGGCTGGTGAGTTCTACCGAGCAACCCCAGGACCCGTCCGCCGATAATGTCGCCGCCGGCGAGACCAGCAGCCATGCCAACAGCGAGATCGTGCAGGCAGCGGCGACCGTGACCGTGCATCGGGCCCCGCGCTACCGCAACTTCATGCTGCTCGGAGCGATACTCGGGGTGCTGCTGGCCTTCGTCTTCACGCTCGCGTTCCCCGCCAACGATGAGTACGGTCGCCTGCAGATATTCGGTTTTCTCCTGCTCGGCGGGATCGCCGTCGGCGCCGGTTTCGGCGCGGTCGTGGCCCTCGTCATCGACCAAATCACCGGTCGATCGCGCAAGACGGCCGTCGCCGATAGACTGGGTGTGAATGACCCACGCGCCGCTGAGCCTGGCTCCGGTACCCCCAACGATGATTTTCACACGTTCAACGAGAAGTAAAGAGGCTGAGGCTTGCCCGGTGGCGACGGACTGTTAAATCACGATCTCCTTCAAGGCGAGAAGGGCCCGCAGGATGCCTGTGGCGTTTTTGGCGTCTGGGCTCCCGGAGAAGAAGTGGCAAAGCTCAGCTACTTCGGTCTCTATGCCCTGCAACACCGCGGTCAGGAATCGGCCGGTATCGCCACGAGCGATGGCAGCAAAATCCTCATCTACAAAGACATGGGACTGGTCTCCCAGGTCTTCAACGAGGCCTCGCTGAGCACACTGCTCGGGCACATTGCCGTCGGTCACACCCGGTATTCCACAACCGGATCATCGAGCTGGCAGAACGCCCAGCCGACCCTCGGTCGTACCGCGAGTGGAACCGTGGCCCTCGGCCACAACGGTAACCTCACCAACACGGCTGAGCTGCTGCAACTGGTGCACGAGCGCTACCCGCAGGTTGACGGCGAACTCGCTCGCGGCAACACGACCGACACCGCCGTGGTCACCGCCCTGCTCACCGGCGACCTCGACCACACCCTGGAAGCCACCGCGCTTGAGGTGCTGCCGCGCCTCCGCGGTGCGTACTGCCTCGTCTTCATGGACGAAACCACACTGTATGCGGCCCGCGACCCACAGGGTGTGCGGCCGCTCGTGCTCGGCCGTCTCGAACGCGGCTGGGTGGTCGCCTCCGAGACCGCCGCTCTCGACATCGTCGGTGCGAGCTTCGTGCGCGAGGTCGAACCGGGCGAGCTCATCACCATTGATGAGAACGGGCTGCGCACGCAGCGGTTTGCGGCAGCCGACCCTAAGGGTTGCGTCTTTGAGTATGTCTACCTGGCCCGCCCCGACACCACGATCGCTGGTCGCGGCGTGCACGAGGCGCGGGTTGAGATGGGGCGCCGGCTTGCCGCCGAGCACCCGGTCGAGGCCGACCTCGTCATCCCCACCCCGGAATCCGGTACGCCAGCAGCCATCGGCTACGCGCAGGCGTCGGGCATTCCATTCGGTCAGGGTCTGGTCAAGAACTCCTATGTCGGCCGCACCTTCATCGCGCCGTCGCAGACCATCCGGCAGCGCGGCATCCGTTTGAAATTGAACCCACTCAAAAACGTCATCAAGGGCAAGCGACTGATCGTGGTTGATGACTCGATCGTGCGCGGCAACACCCAGCGCGCCCTCGTGAGCATGTTGCGCGAGGCCGGCGCTGCCGAGGTGCATGTGCGCATCTCGAGCCCGCCCATCACCTGGCCGTGTTTCTACGGCATCGACTTCGCCAGCCGCGCCGAACTCGTGGCGACCGGCCTGGAGATCGATGAGGTTCGCCAGTCGATCGGTGCCGACAGCCTCGGCTACCTCTCCGAAGACGGCATGATCGAAGCCACCGAGCAGCCGCGCGAACGCCTGTGCACCGCGTGCTTCACCGGTATCTACCCGATTCCGCTTCCGGAGTCGCAGCACCTCGGCAAGAACCTGTTGGAACGTCCGGCCGCATCCAACGGGTGCGACCCCGGCCCGGATTCCGATCTGGAAGCCGTGCTGGCACCCGCCGCACGCAAAGAAGAAGCCCTCGCCCGCCTGGGCCAGGTACCGTTCGGTGACCCGGGAAGACCAGAATGAGCAACGCCCCCACAACGTCCAACGCATCGTACGCCGCCGCCGGAGTCGACACCCGGGCCGGCGACCTTGCGGTTGAACTCATGAAGTCGGCCGTGTCGAAAACGCACGGCCCGGAGGTCTGGGGCGGTGTCGGCGGGTTCGCCGGACTGTTCGACGTGTCCTTCCTCACCAAGTTTCGCCAGCCCCTGCTGGCCACGTCGACGGACGGCGTCGGCACGAAAGTCGCCATCGCGCAGGCCATCGACAAGCACGACACCATCGGGCAAGACCTGGTCGGCATGGTCGTGGATGACATCATCGTGGTCGGCGCCCGTCCGCTGTTCATGACCGACTACATTGCCTGCGGCAAGGTGGTGCCGGAGCGCATCGCATCGATCGTGGCCGGCATCGCCCGCGCCTGTTCCGAGACCGGAACCGCCCTCGTCGGCGGTGAAACCGCCGAACACCCCGGCCTGCTCGGCCCCGATGACTACGACGTGGCCGGGGCAGCCACCGGCGTGGTGGAAGCCGACCAGGTGCTCGGCGCCGACAACGTCATCGCCGGCGACGTTGTCATTGCGATGGCCTCCAGCGGCCTGCACTCCAACGGCTATTCGCTCGTGCGCCACATTCTGGCGCAGCGGGGCATCGGCTACACCGATACCTCAGCCGAACTCGGCGGCATGGTCGGCGAGGTTCTGCTCGAGCCGACCCGCCTGTACACCGGTCCGTTGCTCGACGTGCTCGGCGACCCGGACCTGGCCGGCGCCATCCATTCGCTCAGCCACGTCACCGGCGGCGGCATTGCCGCGAACCTCGCTCGGGTGCTGCCGGTCGGCTCCTGGGTTGAGGTCGACCGTTCCACCTGGTCGCCCGCACCGGTCTTCCGCGTGCTGGGCGACATGGCCGGTTCCACGCTGGAAAGCGCGGAGGGAACCTGGAACCTCGGCATCGGAATGTTCGCGGTCGTCGACGCAGCCTCCGCATCATCGGTCATTGCCCGACTGGCTGCGAGCGGCATCCCGGCTTGGGTCACCGGTCGCGTGTCGCGTGCCGCGCACGATCTGACCGGGTTCGAACAGGGAGCAAAGGGCGTCAACGGTGGTGCAGTGCGCCTGGTCGGCGCCTACGCCGACTAGCCCAACCTGCACCAACCGGGGGAAACATCATGCGGGGTACCGACAGTACGATTGACGACGCCGAGCGTATCCCGGCGGAAGCGCCGAAGCATTCCTGGTTGTACGCGGCGCTCTCCAAGCGGATGCTACTCACCGAGGCTTGGCTCCGCTCTCACGGCGGTTTCAAACTACGCCTCGGTATCGGTGCGTTCTGGGGTGTTGTGGCTCTGGTCGGCATGATTTTGCTGGTCGGCCCGGTGATCAACCAGCCGCTCAGCCTGGACGACATCACCGAATCGGCCTCGACCGCAACTGCCCAGTGGATCGCCCGCGATTTTGTCGTCGACTATCGCCTGTCCCGCACCGCCGACGGCGGACTGCGGGCCCAGGTGGAAGAGCGCATCACCGCCGTCTTTCCCGACGGTACCGACGAAGACGGTATTCAGCGGGTGCTCGCCACCCAGTACCAGGGGCACGCCCTCACCCCGACCGCGATTGCGGCCACCCTCGATGGCGACCCGGTCACGGTCGGGCAGTCCGCGAGCGCGACCCAACTCACCCTGACGGTGGGCGGCAGCACGCCGCTGCAGGGCGACCACGAGATCGTGCTCCGCTACGACCTGCAGAATCTGGCCTATGCGGCAACGGACACCGGGTCGGAGCAACCCATCGACCTGCTGCAGTGGGACGTTTTCGGGCCGTCCTGGCCGCAGGGTTTCGCCGGGCTGGACGTGCTCGTGACGATGCCCGGCGATCTTGCCGATCAACTCGTCAGCCAGCCCCGTGGCACCGTCGCCTGGACCCTGCTGAGCGCCGGGGATTGGCTTGAGCCCGAACCCGGTACCGGGTCCGAGGTGAGCTACCGGTTCAGCAGCGAGCAGAACATCCCCCCGCACGCCCAGGCCTGGTTCACCATGAAATTCGAACCCGGCACGTTCACGATGCCCGCGCCGACAGCCCTGTTCTGGGTGCAGACGTTCGGTCCGCTGGCGCCGCTGGCCGTGCTCGGGCTGGTGCTGCTGCTCGCGTTTGCCGCCCGAGCGGTGGCGTGGAGCGATGCTCGCGGCCTGCCCTGGTTCGTGGCCCAGTTCGATCCGCCCAAAAAAGTGACACCACGGATGGCCGCGCAGATTCTGCGCACTCCCGCAACGAGCGAACTTGCCGGGGCTCTCGCCGATGCCCAGGATCCAGACATTTCTCGGGCCAACCGGCAGGCGCTCGTGATCGCTGCCGCGAAGGTCGCGGGGCGCACCGGCCGGCTCGGCGACTGGCCCCGCGCTATTTCCCACTATCTCGCCTCCGGCGAACGCCGCGCCCAGCTGACCCGGGGATTTCGCCGGGTACCGCGTGGTTTTGTTCGTGACCTGTTCATTGCCGCGCCGCTCGCCCTGACCATCGTGCAGTGGGGCCTGGTGCGGCAGCTGTCCCATCAGGCTGAGCTGTCGGTGGTGTGGTGGCCGGTTGCCTTCGTGATCGTCTCCACGGCAATTTCCGCGGTCATTCTGTGGATCGCACTGTCGGTGCGGCCGCTCACGAGCCGTGGTGCCCTGGTGAAACAGCACCTGCTCGGCATCGGTGTGTACGCAGAGCGCACTCGCCTGCTCGCGCGTGGCAGAACGGATGACCCGCTGCTTCCCTACGGCGTGCTCACGGCGCAGCCGAGAACCGCCGGCGCCGGCGTGGTCGCCCTGATCGAGAGCGAGTTCGGGGCTGCGGGGGCCTCAAATGGATGGCGCAAGGGCGGATTTTTGACCTGGCCGCGCATCCTGGTGCGGATGTTCTCTGCTCTTCTCGTGATCGGTGCGTTCACCGTATCGATACTGCTGCCGCCTCCGTACGGGATGGGCAACTCGTACTCCTCCTATTGGGGCAACCTGACCGGGAATCTGTGGACCGAGGTGCACTCCATCGACATGACCGGCGTGTTGACTCGCACCGTGGACGGCGCGGCACGCGTCGAGGTCACTGAGCGGCTCAGCGTTGAGTTCGACCCGGCGGGATCCAGCGTTCCGCAGTTCGTGCAGCAGTGGCCGAACATGATTGACGGGCAGGATCTCGGACTTCGGGTGGAGTCCGTGACCATTGCCGGCGGAGACGTCCCGTTCACAACACAGCAGGATTTCGACACCGTGCTGATGCGTACGACGCTCGCTGACCCCGTGGTGGGCACGCACGACGTGAACGTCCACTATTCGATGGCCTCCGCCGCCGCGGCGGTGGAACGCGACGGCGCCGTGGTCGACAGCGTTCGTTGGGCAGCCCTTCTCGACGGCTGGGAATACAACTCCCAGTGGGGAGGCGGATTGGTGCCCGCAGAGGTCAACATCGAATTTCGGATGGCCGACGACCTCGCGAAACTCGCCGTATCGAGCGGGTGGATCACCAAGGACACCTCCGCAGACGAAGTTCGCGACTGGGCGCCCGCCGTGGAACCGTTCACCGACTCGGCGATCGTGGACGGTGCCGAGTCACACCGGCTTGTCGTGGCGGCCACCGACGGCGGCGGTTGGCCGTTCGACTACACGGTGGACGACGTGGGAGCCAACGTCATTTTTCCCGCCGGAACGTTTGTCGGTCCCGACCAAAACGCGCTGCGCCTGACGCAGTTTCAGCACGCCGCCCCGCTCCCGATTGTGATGGGACTCGGCCTGCTGGGTGCCGCGCTCGGATTGATCGGCACCGTGCTGGGGTTTCGCCGCTCGCGGCGTGCCTTCGCCCCCAGCCTGGGCCGCGATCTGGTGCGGTGGCTGGCGTCGGCCGCGACGATCGCCGCATTCATCCTCTTCATCTGGACGAGCTTGAACATGGCGGGCGACCACCCGTACTTCCCGCTGCTGGGTCTTCCGGCCGTCGCCGCGGTGTTGACGTGCTCGATGAGCCTCGTATTGACCCGAGCGTCGCGCCAGCGCAGCTAGCCTCACCCGGTTGCCGGTTGCCGGTTGCCGTTAGCCGAGTACCGGCGGAGCCTAGGCCCGCTTCTGCTCGTCTTCGGTGGCGTAGTGGTCGACGTAACGATCGTCGTCATCGTCGGGGTCGTCGTCGTCATCGGCGGAATCCGTGGCGCCGGAACCGGCGGCCTGCTTGTTCTTGTCCGCTTCGTACTCGGGCCACTTGGCGAGATCCTCGTCGAGGCGCGGATCGGACGGATGCCCGGTCAGCTCGCGTTCCAGCGCGTTGTAGTTGGTATCCGGGCTGAAATACTTCAGCTCCCGAGCTACCTTGGTGTGCTTTGCTTTTTGACGGCCGCGCCCCATGCGTGACCCCCTTACGATGCCAGGCCGAGCGAGTCGCGAGACCCTCGGGATTTGCCGAACGGAATGTGTAAAAACTAGAGTTTAGTTTAGCATGACGGGCCTAGCGCGCCACGGACACCGTTCGCACGGCAAATCCGTAGGAATGGTCTGGCTGAACGGGGGCTATTTGCGCTTGCGGCGACGCGATGACGAGGGGCGTGAGTGCGGCGGAACGGTTCCGAGAAGCGTCGTCGATTTCGTTGTGGTGTCGATCGTGCCCGGCGCATTCGTTGGTGGCGCGAGTGGGCGGCGTGACACCGGACGCGAACGCACGGGCTCGCCACGACGGTCCTGACCGGGGATAGGTCGGGACCGACGGCCGTAAATGAGCTCAGAGGAGTCCAGCAGCCACGGCACGAGCGCGATGGTGACGCCGTGCACGAGCATCAGCTTCTGACGCAGGCGACGGGCCTTGTGGTTGTGCAGCAGGCCTTCCCACCAGTGGCCCACGATGTAGATCGGCGTGTAGACGGTGATGACCTCGGCGCCGTGATCAGCGCGGCGACCACGAATGTAGTTGATCAGCGGCCAGCTGATGTCGCGGTAGGGCGAGGAGAGAATGCGCAGCGGTACCTGAATATTCTGCTTGACCCAGGCCCGTTTGAGTTCCTTGGTCTCGGCGGTGTCGATGGAAACGTGCACCGCCTCGAGGCTGACGTGGCGCGCGGCAATGGCGTAGTCGAGGGCTTTGAGAACCGGCTTCTGCATCTTGCCCACGAGCACGATGGCATGGTCACCCTGCGACCCGAACGTCGTGATCGGATCGACCTCGATCTCTTTGGCCACGTCACGGTAATAGCGGTTCACGCCCATCATGAGCAAGAACAGGATTGGCATCAGCACGAACACCAGCCAGGCACCGTGGGTGAACTTGGTGATGGTGACCACGATGAGCACCACCCCGGTCAGAAGCGCGCCAAAACCGTTGATCGACAGGCTCAGGATGATTGAGCCCCGATTCGGAGGGTTCTTCTGCAGCAGCTTGAGCCAGTGCCGAACCATGCCGGTTTGCCCGAGCGTGAACGACACGAACACGCCGATGATGTAGAGCTGAATGAGCACGGTGAGGTTGGCCCGGTAGACCACGAGGATCACGCAGGCCGCGAGTGCGAGCAGCACAACGCCGTTCGAGTAGATCAGGCGGTCGCCGCGGGTGCTCAGCGACTTGGGTGCGTATTTGTCCTGGGCGAGCACGGAGCCGAGCAGCGGGAATCCGTTGAACGCCGTGTTCGCGGCGAGCAGGAGCACGGCGGCGGTTGCGGCCTGCAACACGAAGAACATGATCGAGTAGTTGCCGAAGGTGGCGGCCGCGACCTGCGCGATCAGGCTGCGCTGCGGTGCCGTGGCGCACTCGTCCCAGCCGATCAGATCGCAGGGATGCTCGGCGTAGTGCACCTTGGAGACCAGGGCGAGAATGGTCAGTCCGATGAACAGTACGATCGCGATGCCGCCCATCAGGGTCAGCGTGCGCTGGGCATTCTTGACCTTGGGGTGTTTGAAGGCGGGCACCCCGTTGGCGATGGCTTCCACGCCGGTCAGGGCGGAGCATCCGCTGGCGAAAGACCGCAGCAGCAGCAGGATGAACGCGGACTGGGCCAGGTTGTGCGACGTAACGTCGAACCCGGCCGATTCGGCGGTGGGCGCATCGCCGAGGGCAACCCGCACCAGGCCGACCACGATCATGAGCAGAACGCTCGCCACGAACAGATAGGTGGGAATGGCGAAGGCTTTGCTGGATTCACGCACCCCGCGCAGGTTGACGGCGGCGAGCAGAATAACGAAGAATACGGCGAATTCGACCCGCAGCGGCGCCAGAAACGGCAGGGCCGAGATGATGTTGTCCACACCGCTGGCGACCGACACCACCACGGTCATCACGTAGTCGACCAGCAGAGCGGATGCGACGACCAGGCCGGCCTTCTCGCCTAGGTTCTTGTGGGCGACCTCGTAGTCGCCGCCGCCGGAGGGATAGGCCTTGATGAGCTGGCGGTACGACGCGACCACGACGACGAGCAGCACGACCACGACCGCGGCAACCCACGGCGCGAAGCTCAGAAAGGCGAGCCCGCCGAGGGTGAGAATCATCAGGAGTTCTTGCGGCGCGTAGGCCACGCTCGACAACGGGTCGCTCGCAAAGATGGGAAGAGCTAGGTGCTTGGGCAGCAGTTGGCCGTCCAAATGCTCGGTGGGGAGCGGATCGCCGATGATCCACCGCTTGGGTGAACGACTTTCCGGTACTGGGGCGTTCGCCTCGGGTGTCACGAGGGATGACACTACACCTACGACGGCCCCTGTCAAATCATCTGGATGGCTTCGGCGATTTCTCAGTTCGGGAACAGAGCAGTCCGGGGCCACGAACTCCTTCGCGGGGGCCGCGACGGCGGGTCATCCGCTCCCCGCTCAGACCGTGAGGGTAGGCGGATTTTGGGGGTCTGTAGCGTGTTGCGCGGGAGTTGCGCTGGCGGCCCCGAACGGCCAGGCCTACGGGTGCAGGGTGGCGAGGATGCTCGCGCGCACGTCGGCGAGTTGCCGACGCAGCGAGGAGACGGTGTCGGGCGGAACGATCGAGTGGGCGGCTTGCGCGCGCAGGTCTGTGCGCAGCTGCTGCCGAAACTCATTCAGCACCATGTCGGCCTCGTTCAGAGCGCGGCGGGAGTCCAGCCGGGCAGTAGCGTCCTCGTCGGTGGAGGGCGAGGCCGGATCTGTGGCCGGCGGCGTCGAGCGGGGGGTCTCTCCGGTCGACGAGCCCGCGGGATCCCAGGACTGGGGCGTGCCGTCGTAGCCGCGCGGAGCCGTGGGCGACGACACATTGCGGGCTTGGCGTGCGGCCGAGGCCAGATCGGCGCGCAGGGTTTTCATGGCGGAGTTCACGCCGGTACGCACCTGATCGGCCAGGCGCCGCACCGAGTCGGTCACCTCGTCTTCGATCGCGCCGAGCTCGCCGTCGCGGGCGAGCAGTTCGGCACGGCCGGCCTCCGTGATCTCGTAGACGGTTTTGCGGCCGTCGGCCTGCTTGGTGACGAGCCCGTCCTCCTCCAACTTGGCCAGCCGGGGGTAGATCGTGCCGGCACTCGGGCTGTAGGTGCCGCCGAAGCGGTCGCTGAGTGCCTGAATCAGCTCGTAGCCGTGCCGGGGGCGCTCAGCGAGCAGGCTCAACAGGTACAGGCGCAGGCTGCCGTGGGCGAACATGGCGCTCATGCCGGGTCCTGCGGGGTATCGGCGGTGGGCGTGGCGGCATCCGCTGCAGCGGTCGGTGTGGAACTGGCCGGCGCTGGGCTCGTAGAATCGCGCCGCACGACCGAGATATCGCCAGACACCGAGTTGGCGCGCACGTCAAGCCAGCTGCCATCGAGCGCACCGGTGGAGCCCTCATAGCCCTTGCCGAACGCGGTGCGCACGGTGTGGTCATCGAGCTGGAGCGTGCCGGAGATGGTGTTGAGGTGGTATCGCGCGGCGACGTCTGGTTCGAGCCGCACGGTGAGGTTGCCACTGACCGAGTTCGTCACGATCTGGTCCGGGGTGCCGCTCAGGTCGAGAAACACGTCACTCGTCACCCCGTCGAGGGTGAATTGACGGATGCTGCCGCTCGCCGTGATATCGCCCGACACTGTGTGCACACTCAGCGCTCCCACGTGGTTGCGCACCGAGATCTCGCCGTTCACCGCATTGAGCTCGAGGTCGCCCTCGATGTCGTCGACCACGAGGTCGCCGGAGACGGTACTGAGTTTGGCGTCATTGCGCAGGCCAGAGACGAGGGCATCGGCCGAGACGACGCCGAAGCGCAGCGCCACGTCGCGGGGCACCGAGATGCTCACCTCGGCGCGTGCCGTGCCGCGGAACGAGGCGAACACCTCAATGAAATTGTCCCAGCGCAGTTGCGGGTGATCGATCTCGAGGCGGTCGCCGTCCATCGAGATCTTCAGGTCTTTGCCGGTGACGCCGTGCACTTCAATGCGGGCGCCGGGCTCGTCATGGCCGATGATGTCGACGGTGCCGCCGATGAGGCTCACCTTCAGCTTGCGCACCAGTTCGACATCGATAATTTTGGTCTGCCCCGGGGCGACCAGCCATTTTTCCAGTGACACTGGGTTGTCCTTTCAGAAGAATGAACTCGCGCTATATCGCGTGTTCTGACAGACACGATATATCGCGTTACTGAGTGTGGCAAGTGTCTCAGTAAAGAAAGATCGCCAGCCAATCCCGGGTGTGGGCGTGCACGAGTACCAGAAAAACCACCACGTCGAACAGCAGGTGCACGCAGATCACATAGGTCAGCGACCGGGTGCGGGCGAAAGTGTAGCCCTGCAGCAGCGCGAACGGCACGGTCAGCAGCGGCCCCCAACTTTGATACCCGAGCTCCCAGAGAAACGACGAAAAGATTACGGCCTGCAAAATATTGGCCTGCCAGTCGGCAAAATGCCGCCGCAGCAGGGCGAAGGCAACACAGATGAAAAAGAGTTCATCCCAAATGCCCACAAAGCCCACACCCACGAACAATCGGGCGATCTCATCGGGCGCGGTCACCGCCGGCCAGTTCTGATACGCGCCGGAGCCAATGAAGTAGCGCGGCAGAATCAGATACCCGAGCAGGACCACGATCGGCAGGTAAGCGCGCTCCAGCCTGGTCCAGCGCTGGCCGGTGCGAAGGGGAAACCGGATCGCATGGTCTCTGAAGTAATAGCGCGAGAGCAGGTACGGCACGAGCACCGACAGACTCAATACCGTGCCCATCAGCGCAATGTTGGGATAGCTGATGTCGGCCTCAACCGAAATGGTGCTGATGATGAGAAGTCCAACGCCGATCAGCAGCAGATCGCGAAACAGCGCACGATTGAGCACGAAGGCCAGTACGAGGGCCGCGGTCAGCACCGTATAGCCGGGCAGGGGCAGCCGCAGTGCAAAGAGCAGCACAGCGGATGCGCTCACCAGCGCCGCCGGAATCAGCCCCCATCCGGAGTGGGTCACACCGCGAGAGCCCATGCTGCAGCCTATCCAGAACGCTTCCCGAATCGGAGTAGTTGGCATTGGGTTACCGCGCCCCGAAGCGGTGGTTTACCGACCCGGCGCGAGGGCATAGATTCATAGAATGATTCGTCTACCCCCTGCGAGCGACCCGGTCGCAATTTTGCAGCATCTCGTTCGCATCGATTCGGTCAATCCCGACCTCGTGCCCGGCGCCGCTGGCGAAGCCACTCTCGCCGCCTGGTGCGGTGACTGGTTGGTCGGGCAGGGCTTCGACGTCACCGTGCTCGAGCACACTCCCGGACGACCGTCGGTCGTTGGGCGGAAGCGCGGCTCCGGCACGGGCCGCTCGCTCATGCTCAATGCCCACCTGGACACGGTGGGTGTCGCAACCTACGAGGGCGATCCGTTCAGCGGTGATCTCCGGAACGGCCGCGTGTACGGGCGCGGGGCGATCGACACCAAGAGCGGGCTCGCGGCCATCCTCGCGGCGGCGGCGCGGGCATCCGCCAACGGATTAGCCGGCGATGTGGTCGTCACGCTGGTCGCCGACGAGGAATTCGGCAGCATCGGAACCGAAGAGGTGCTGCGCAGCGTTCGCACCGATGCCGCCCTCGTGATCGAGCCCAGCGGTCTCGAGCTCACCACCGCCCACCGCGGATTCGCCTGGTTTGAGCTCGAGCTGACCGGCCTCGCCGCGCACGGCTCGCAGCCCGAGCTCGGTGTCGACGCCATCTGGCACGCCGGACTCGCCCTGCACGCGCTCGACGGGCTGCGGCAACGGCTGAACGCCGTTCCGGCACACGCCACGCTCGGCCACGGGGCCGTGCGGGTGTCCCAGATCTCTGGCGGCGACGATGCGGCCACGGTCGCGGCCCGGTGCGTGCTCACCCTGGAACGACGGATGCTGCCGGGTCAGTCTCCGGACAGCGTCGAGGCCGAATTGCGTGCCCTTTTTACCGAGTTGGCGCGCACCGAACCCCAGTTTCAATTCGCGCTGACACGGCTGGTGGCGCGGGCGGCCTTCGAGGCCGAGCCGCACTGGCCGATCGTGCGTGCACTCACCGGCAATGTCGAGCGGGTGCTCGGCCACCCGGCGAAGACTCGCGGCGAACCGTTCTGGACCGATGCCGGGCTGATTCTGGAAGCCGGCATCCCCTGCCTCGTGTTCGGCGCCGCCGGCGAGGGCCTGCACGCCGACACCGAGTGGGCCGACGCTGCCTCGGTGTGCTCGCTCGCCGACATCCTCACGGGCACCATTGCCGAGTTCTGCGGCCCCGTCGCCTGATTCAGTACCTGCCCGCTCAGTACCTGCCCACTCAGTGCAGAGTCGGGGTCGACTCGGGCGCATCGGTGGTGCGGGCGGTTCGGGCGATGAGCTCAGGGCGCTTGATCGCGAAGAGCGGAAGGGTCCAATTGCACAGTGGGCCGACCAGGACGGCAAAGAGCACGGTTCCGATGCCGACATTGCCGCCGAGCGCCCAGCCGATGCCGAGCACGATGGCTTCGATCAGCGTGCGCACCACCCAGATCTTCCAGCCGGTGCGCCGGTGCAGCCCGGTCATGAGGCCATCGCGCGGGCCGGGCCCGAAGTGCGCACCGATGTACAGGCCGGTCGCGATCGCGAGCGTCATCAGGCCGAGCGCGAACAGTACGATGCGCAGCCACAGGTCGAGGTCGGCGGGGATCAGGTGCAATCCGACATCCGCTGCCGGTCCCACCAGCAGAGCGTTGAAGATTGTGCCGACACCGAGCCGTTGGCGAATCGGGATCCAGAACACCAGCACGACCGCGCTGGTCAGTACCGTGATCAGACCGAAACCCAGCCCGGTGTGCTTGTCGATGCCCTGCGTCAAGACGTCCCAAGGCGCAACGCCGATGCCGCCGCGCACGATCAACGCGATACCCAGTCCGTACAGGAACAGGCCAATAAAGAGCTGAATCAGGCGTCGTGTCATAAAAACCAATCCAATTCTACTCTCGCCCTGTAATCAAGTAGCCAATGTGCTTAGAGTGGCCTCATGGCAGAGAAGCAGCTCAGCGCCCGGGCACTCGACACGTTGCTGGGCCAGTGGCGTGGCACGGGCAGCGCCTATCTGGCGCTGGCGGAGCGCATCCGCTTGCTTACGTTGGACGGTCGCATCGCCCTCGGCTGCCGGCTGCCGGCCGAACGCGACCTCAGCGGGTACCTCGGCCTGAGCCGCACCACCGTGACTGCGGCCTACCGGTACCTGCGCGACGCCGGGTTTCTGCACAGCGTGCGGGGCTCGGGCAGTGTCACGCGGCTTCCTGGCGGGCTGCCGGGCCCCGTCGGCGCCAGCAATGACGGCTTTCTCGACTTCAGCCAGGCCGCGATGCCGGCCTGGCCCGGGCTGGCCGATGTCGCCCTGCAGGCCGCCGCCGACCTCGCCCCCTACCTCGGTGGGTCGGGATTCGACCCGGTCGGAATCCCTGAACTGCGGGCGGCCGTCGCCGCGCGCTATGCCGCCCGCGGATTGCCGACCCGACCCGACCAGATCATGATCACGATCGGCGCCCAGCACGCCATCGCCTTGCTGGCCCGAGTGCTGATCGGCCGCGGTGATCGAGCCCTCGTGGAGATGCCCACCTACCCGCACGCCTACGAAGCGCTGCGCGCAGCCGGAGCGCGACTGGTCTCGGTCGGAGTCTCCGCCGGTGGCCCGGGTGAATCCGACGGCGCACCGGGCTGGGACGAAACGGCCCTGCTGCAGCTCCTGGAGCGGAGCAACCCGCAGCTGGGCTACCTCATGCCCGACTTCCACAACCCGACCGGCCAGACCATGCCCACTGAGCAGCGCGAACGCGTGATCGCGGCTGCGGCGCGGCAGGGCACCGTCTTGATCGTCGACGAGACGATCGCCGAACTCAACATCGACCGTCCGGGCACGTTTTTGCCGTTTGCCGCGCTGGCGGGTGACGGCACGGGCACGGTTGTCACGGTCGGATCGGTCGGGAAGACGGTGTGGGGCGGTCTCCGGGTCGGCTGGATTCGCGCGGAGCCGGCGTTGATCCGTAAGCTCGTCGCCGCCCGTGCTGCCAATGATCTCGGCACGCCTATTCTTGAGCAGCTCATGGTGCTGCGGCTGCTCGATCAGATGCCGGCCATTCTGGAACAGCGTCGAACCCTGCTGCGAACGGGCCGCGCCTACCTCGAAGAGCGCCTCGCCGGTGCTTTTCCGAGCTGGCAGGTGCCGCACGTACACGGCGGAATGACCGTGTGGATCAATCTCGGTAGTCCGCTGAGCTCCCAGCTCGCCCTCGCTGCCCGCAATCATGGGCTTGTGGTGCCGGCCGGTCCGCGGTTCGGAATTGACGGTGCCTTTGACCTGTTCCTGCGCATTCCCTTCTCCCGCACGCCCGACGAGGTGGACCGGGCCATCGACGCGCTCGAGCTCGCCTGGGCGTCGTTGCTGCGGCATCCGCTGCCGGTCAGCGAATACCTCGCCGACGTGGTCTAGCGGTGGGAGCCAGCCGCGCATTGGACTACTGAGCGGGTGCATTGTCTGGCGGTTCTGAGCCTGAAGAATCGGGCGCTAGCCGCCGAGGGATACACCGCGGTTTCGGAAGAATGGTTGCGGATCGATGCGCACGCCGTCCACCCGAACCTCCACGTGCGTGTGACACCCGGTGGAGAGGCCGGTGCTGCCGACTCGCCCGATCTGTTGGCCCGCGGTGACGTAATCACCGACCGCGACGAGGGTTTCGCCGGTGGCGAGGTGGGCGTAACCCGTTTGCACTCCCTCACCGTGGTCGATGAGCACCCAATTGCCGTAACTCCCGACGGAGCTGGCGGCGCGCACGATTCCGGCGGTGGCCGCGAAGACCGGTGTGCCGCAGCGGGCACCGATGTCGGTGCCGTAGTGGAAGGCGCCCACGCCGGGGACCGGGCGAACCGGGCGTGGCCCGTAGTTATCCGTTAGTGCACCGATCGCCGGGTTGGCCCAGCCCTGCGCACTCAGCTGTCCGAAATCGGTGCGGATGATCGGGCGCACGTCGAGTGCGGCCAGCCCGGCGGCGGCGGTCGCCGCCTGCGACGCCGCGGCGACCAGCGCCAGACCCGCCGCCTCGAAGTTGCGGGTGGCCGCATCGAGTGTGGCCTGGCTGGCGTCAACGGACACCGTGCTTGCCGCTTGGCGCGTCTGGGTATCCTGCTGCTTCAGTGTGTCCGCGCGCACGGCATCGGCCTGGGAACGTGCCTGCACGCTCTCAATGTTCTCGGCACCGCGGTCGAGCTGGTCCAACGTGCTCAGCTGGTCGAGAACATTGCTGAGCGAATGCCCGCCGAGAAAGACGTCGGCAACGCCCGCACCATTCTGTTGCTGAGCGAGCTTGCGCGCGAGGATGGCGAAGCTTTGTCTGGACGCGGCGGCAGTCTCCGCTGCCTCAACGGCGAGTCGGTGCACGAGGGAAGCTCGGCCCAAGGCGATCGCCTGGCTTGCTCGCGTTGACTCCAGGTCGCTGCGCGCGCTGTCAAGCGCGACCTGGGCGGCTTGCGAGCGGCTCAGCGCGTTGGCCAGTGTCGCGGCCCGTTCACCGGCCAGTTTCTGGGCTGCGGTGAACCGGGCGGCGACCAGCTCGGCGGCTGCTCGCTGTGCAGCGATGGCCTCGGTCGCAGCCGCTCGAGTGGCCGCCGACGTCTGCGTTGTCGCCTGGACGATTACTCGTGCTGCTGCCGGATCGGAGGGCGCCGCCTGGCTCGGTTTCAGGGTCGGGTCCGTGGTCGGGGCATCGCTGACCGGCGGGATGGGACCGTTGATTGGTTCGGGGGCGGGTCCGGTCGTGGGGATGGGAGCCGGGACGGGAGTTGCGACGGGAGTGGGCAGTGGGGTGGGGACCGGGGTAGCGGGCGGTGTGACTGCGGGCTGCGGAGTTGCGGTGGGATCGGGTGTTGCGGTGGGATCGGGTGTTGTGGTGGGGCCGGGGGGTGCCGTTGGGCCGGGTGTACCTGTTGGGTCCGGTGTAACAATGGGGTCCGGTGTGACTATGGGGCCCGGTGCGACTGCAGGGTCCGGTGTCACGACGGGATCCGGGGCGGGTGCTGGCTCCACGCTCTGTGCCGGTGTCGGTGCTGGTGCTGGTGCCGGTGTCGGTTCTGGCGCGACCGCGGCCGGCGTTGCCTCGCTCCCGAGGTTGCTCGTGGGTTCGACCGCTGCGTCTGGTGCCGGGCTCCCGATCGGCGTCGCCGTGGCGGGAGCGCCCATTGGAGTGACCGTTGGAGCGTCGTTGGCGCTCGCCGCAATCGGTGCGCCGAACAGCAGCATGGCCGCGACGACGACCGCCGCCAGAGCTGCGTTGCGACTGCCGGTCACCCGCCGCGCGGCGGGGTGATGCGGGGGGAGTGCTCGCCCGAATCGCAGGGTGTGCTGGCGATTTTCGGGTAGCAACATTGCAAGACCTGATCCATTCGGGTAATGGATTTGCCTGGCTCGGGCGGGCCAGCGTGGCGCAAGTATGGCACGCCGCCGCCGCTGTCACAACGGGGTAAATTCATCGGTTTACAACATTGCCGTTACGGCCGATCGCTACGCTAAATCGCCGGCCGCCGAGTCGAGCACCGCGCCCGATGCGACGAGGGCTACGACCCCCTCGATTTCGGGTGCGAGAAAGCGGTCGTGGCCGGGGCCGGCAGCCACGGTGCGCACGAGATCGCGCACAGCTCCGGTCGCCACGGCGGGAGTGAGCGGCGCCCGCAGATCAAGGGACCGCGCCGCGGTCATGATCTCAATCGCGAGCACCCGGCCGAGCCCGTCGAGGGAACGGCGCAGTTTGCGGGCGGCATGCCACCCCATCGATACGTGGTCCTCCTGCATCGCCGAGGAAGGAATCGAATCAACGGATGCCGGCACCGCCAGACGCTTCAACTCCGACACGATCCCGGCGGCGGTGTACTGCGCGATCATGAGCCCCGAGTCCACGCCCACCTCGTGCGCGAGAAACGGTGGCAGCCCTTTGTTGCGGCTCGCATCGAGGTGACGGTCGGTGCGTCGCTCACTCATGCTGGCGACATCCGCTGACGCAATGGCGAGAAAGTCGAGCACGTAGCCGAGTGGGGCGCCGTGAAAGTTGCCGTTCGACATGACCCGGCCATCGACGGTGACGACCGGGTTGTCGATGGCGCTGGCCAGTTCGCGACCGGCCACGAGTGCGGCGTGGTCAGCGGTGTCGCGTGCGGCTCCGTGCACCTGCGGGGCGCAGCGCAACGAATAGGCATCCTGCACCGACGTGTCTTCGGGACCGGCGTGGCTCGCCAGCAGGGCCGAACCGTGCAGCAGCCGACGCAGGTTTGCGGCGCTGGCGGCCTGGCCGAGCTGGGGCCGCAGCTGCTGCAGATCGGCCGCGAAGACAGCATCCGTTCCGAGTAGAGCCTCCACGCTCATCGCCGCGGCGATATCGGCGGTGGTGAGCAGGCGGGCCAGATCGTCGAGGGCGAGCACGAGCATTCCGAGCATGCCGTCGGTGCCGTTGATCAGGGCGAGGCCCTCTTTCTCGGCGAGTACGACCGGGGTGATGCCGGCTGCCTGGAGGGCCTCTCCGCCACCGAGCAGGGTGCCGGCCGCGTCGCGGGCCTGGCCCTCGCCCATGGCGACGAGGGCGCAGTGCGCGAGCGGGGCGAGATCGCCCGAGCAACCGAGCGATCCGTATTCGTGCACCACCGGCGTGATCTGCGCGTTCAGCACGGCGGCGTAGGTTTCGGCGGTGGTCGGCCGCACGCCGGTGCGCCCGGTCATCAAGGTACTCAGCCGCAACAGCATGAGGGCGCGCACGACCTCGCGTTCCACCTCGGGGCCGCTGCCGGCAGCGTGCGAGCGCACGAGGCTGGCCTGCAATTGGGCGCGACGATCTGGCGTGATGAAAGTCGTCGCGAGGGCGCCGAACCCGGTGGAGATTCCGTAGTGCGGCTCGGTGTCGGCGGCGAGGGCGTCGATGATCGTGCGGGTGGCCGCGACCCCGGACAGGCTGGCCGGGTCGAGGGTGACGGGCGCGTTGTGCCGAGCGACGGCGACCACATCGGCAAAGGAGAGGGCAGCGGCCCCGACAACGACGGATGCCGGTTCGCCCGTTTTTGGGGCACGTGCAGCGGTGGTCATCCGGGCAGGGGGAGTGGTGGCGAGGCTCATACCTCGATTCGACACCCTTTCGGCCACGGGCGAGTGTCGATACACTGGCAACTGTCCGGTATACCGGACAGTGCTCGTGGGCGTCGCCGCCGGATCACGGCGAGCACGATCGCCCAGCGAAACTGAGGTGCCCGGCATGGTCGTCCCTTCCAAGGTTCCGGCCGCGCAGAACACCTTGCGCGTTCTGACTCATCTCGCCGCCCAGCGCGGACCGATACCGGCCGCCGCCGTGGCCACCGCACTCGGCCTGCCGCGCTCGACCGTCTATCAGCTGCTCGATGTGCTCGCGCAGGAGGGGTTCGTGGTTCATCTGCCCGAGGAGCGCCGTTACGGTCTCGGCATCGCCGCGTTCGAGCTGAGTTCGGGGTTCAGCCGCCAGGAACCGCTCTCCCGGCTCGGCCGCCCGTTGATCGCGCAGCTCGTTGACCGACTGGGGGAGAGTGCGCATCTCGTCGTGCTGCACGGTCGGGACGTGATCTACCTCGTGGAGGAGCGCGCCGCGCATCGGCCGTCGCTCGTCTCCGACGTGGGGGTGCGCCTGCCCGCGCACCTCACGGCCAGCGGACGCGCGCTCCTCGCGGCCCTGCCCGCCGCCCAATTGCGAGCGCTGTACCCGAATCAGGCGGCACTGGAACAACGCGACGGTCGCGGCCCACACACCAGGCTCGAGCTGCGGGCCGTGCTCGATCGCGTGCGAACGGATGGCTACGCCACCGAAAACGGTGAAATCACGCCCGGCATCGCCTCGGTGGCGCTCGCCGCGCGGGACCATACCGGCTGGCCTGCCGCCGCGATTGCCGTGACGTTCGCGCACGACAGGTTCATCGAGGGGGACTGGCCCGCGCTCGCCGCAACCGTCGCCGACACGGCGGCGGAATTGTCTCGTCGCATCCGTGGCCGGCCGGGGACCGCGGCCGAGCCTCCCGGCACTCGGTAGGGAAGGGGGTACTCGTTCCTCGGGTGCCCCCTGCCTCAACGGGGGCCGCGAGTGGCAAGAGGACTACCAGCCCAGCTCCGTGTGCAGAAAACCGGCCACCCGGGCGCGCATGGCCTCATCGAGAATGCCAATGGAGTGCAGATTCCCGGGAACCACCACGAGTTCGTGGCGAATGCCCAGACGTTCCAGCTGCGCCGTGAAATCGGTCGACTGGCGCACCGGGATGAACTCGTCAGACGACGTGCCGATGAATACGGGCGGATCGCTGTGATCGAGCCGGCTCGACGCCGAGGCCTCCACCGACTGCGCGCACCGGTTAATGCTCGCGCAACCGAGGTACGCCCGGCTGATGCGGGTAAGCCCATCGGTGGCGTTGACGAGTCCCGTAGCGCGCAGGTCTACCGGACCAGACAGCTCCGCCACCGCGGCGACCCGCGAGTGTGTCGTGAGCGCGCCCTGGCCACGGGTGCCGAGCAGGGCAACGAGGTTGCCGCCGGCTGACCCGCCGAACGCCCCGATGCGGTCCGGGTCGATGCCGTATTTTTTGGCGTTATTCGGGTCGCGCATCCATTCCACTGCCAACTGCAGGTCATCGATCGCGGCCGGAAAGACGGCGTCGGGTACCAGCCGATAATTGACCGAGTAGGCTACGAAACCCGCGCTCGCGAGCCACTGACAGACCAGTCGCCAGTCGCTGTTTCCCTTGTCGCCGCGAGCCCAGCTCCCGCCGTGCACCGAGATGACGGCCGGCAGTAGCTCCGGTGCTTGCGCATTGACGGAAGCCGCGGCGTTCGGTGGTGCCGCCGCATTCGCGGGCGCGCTCCCGGTCTCAGTACCGGTGCTTGTTGCGGGGCCCGGCAGAACGGCCTCGTCAGGATCGGAATCTCCGACATCCAGATCTCCGACGTCAACTGTGGGCGTCGCGGTGGCGTCGGGGCTGGTGGCCGAGTGCGGGGCCATCGGTGAGCAGACATCCAGGGTCAGCACCGCGCCGTCCGGCTGGATGCCGTAAACAATATCGGTCGTTACCGTCACCGCGTCGCTCGGCGTGAACGTTCGAATCCCCACCACCTCGGTGGTGACCAGCTCGCTGCCCTGGTTCTCCGCGCCGGGCGGCGCCACGTCATACAGGTCAACTCGAAAGCCGGCCACGAGGCCGGTCGTCACGATCGCTAGGGCTGCTGCCGCCAGTGCCAGGCTCCCGCGGGTGCGCTGTAGCCGGCGGCGGCCGGCGCGGGTTGGGCGTCGAGCAGGTGTCACGTCATGCCCCCGGAGTTGTAGCTGGTGGATTCGAGACTAGGCGCATCCGCCGTGCCGATCGAATCCGCTGGGCTCTCGTGGCACGGGGTTGAGAAGGGGGCCCGTGCTAGAACACGTGCCCCCTTCCGCAACGAGTGCCGCGGGCTAGCCCTGGCGGGCCTTGGCTCGAGGATTGAGCTTGTTGATCACGAAGGTGCGACCGCGTCGCCGCACGATTTGCGATCCCGGAACCTTCTTGAGCGCCTTGAGCGAATTGCGAACCTTCATTTTTCTCCACTTCGGATTTCTTATTGAGAATGACTATCAATTAGAGTAACAGGCATGCAGACAGAAACGTATCTTCGAGTGAACGTGGTGAGCGGCCTGGCCGGCGCTGGAAAGACATCGGTTGCTTGCAGCCTGGGGCATCACCCCTTCGCCCTGACCACCTCGATCTCCGACGCCCTGCGCACGGTGCTGAGCGAGGTATCTGACGCCGTTCCGGCTCGGCGAGGGGAGGCATCCGCTATCGATGTCTTCGTTGAGGCACCGACCGCGGTCGGACCTCTCGAGATTGCCAGTTCCCTCGTCGAAACGGGTGACTCGCCCGAGCGTCTGGCCAACGGGCATGCGGTACGGCTCGGGGATCTCATTACCGTGCTCGACGCTGCGCGGTTCTGGCGCGACCTGCGCGGTGAGGCCCTCGCGCCGACCCCGCAGACCGGGGCCGGTGAGGCCTCCGACGACGCGGCCACCACGATCGATACCCCGGGTGACGCCGAACGCACCGTGGGTGACCTGCTGATCGAGCAGATCGAGTGGGCGAGCATCGTCGTGGTTAACAAGACCGACCTCGTGCGCCAACGCGATGCCGCCGACATCCGCGATTTTGTACGCCTGCTCAACCCGGCCAGCCATATCGTGTTCGCCGAATACGGCCAGGGCGGTGCCGACGGCTGGCCGCTGCCGCGCCGGGACATGTTTGCCTGGTTACAGCGCAGCCCCGGCTGGGTGCGTCAGCTCAACGGCGACGCCTTGCTCGCGCGTAGCCCGCAGGGACTGACCTGCGTGGTCTACCGTGACGTGCGACCGTTCCATCCCGTGCGTCTGGCCGAATTCTTTCGGGACCACGCCGAGGAGGCGGGCGAGATTTTGCGCTCACGCGGCCTGTTTCGACTGGCCACGCGGCCGTCAACCGTTGGCTCCTGGAGCAGTGCCGGTCCCACCATCACCTTCGAACCCACCGGTATGCACAGTCATGACCCCGACTCCCCGCTCGGCCAGGAAATCGCCTTTTTCGGACGCAATCTCAACGCGCATGTGCTCAGCGGTAACCTCGATGACTGCCTGCTCACCGACGCGGAGTTTCTCGCCGGGCCCATGTTCTGGAGCACCCTCGGCGACCCGTTCCCCGGCTGGGTGCTCGAAGGTGCTGCTTGACTCAGAGGGTCTTGGCAAAGCAGACGCTGAACTTCTCGCCGACGTATTGGCCGAACAGGTCAATCTGCTCGTAGCCGCGACCGCGGTACAGGGCCATTGCGGCGTTATGCAGCGGGCCGGTCTCCAGCGCGAGAGAGCGGATGCCGCGGCTCGCGGCATCCGCTTCGATACGGTCGAGCAGGTGGCCGGCTACACCGCGCCCCCGGGCATCAAAGTGCACGAACAATCGCTTCAGCTCAGCGGTGAGCACCGCGGCGGGGTTGGATTCACTGGAGCCGAGCGGCACCAGGGCGGCCATGCCGCAGGCCGCACCGTGTTCGTCGCGGGCAATATAGACGTCGACGCCCGCGCGTTCGAGTTCGTCGGTGCTGAGCAGAAAACTGTTCTCTTCCGGGTAGAGCGAGTGTGCGAAGGCGGTGCTGGCGGCCAGCAGCGCCTCGACATCGGCCTGTCGGGGCGGCTCGATACTGATCGAAATGGTCATATCACCAGAATAGAGCGAGGCAATGTGCGCCCTTTCCGTGACATTTATGGGCGCATCGGGTAGCGTAGACAAGTCGGCTCTTGACACCGCGCCGTGCGCGGATGGGTTTGTAAGTCAAGTTGGGCCGGTTTCCCAGTAATCCGCTGGTGAAAAATCACTGTATGTGAACGGCCCCGGCCATAGACTGCCCGGGTTCTCAGTTACGTCGCATGTGCGATGTTGTTCTGCCATGTACTGAACACAACCCAGAAATATCTGTATGCCTCAAGGCAATTCGCATAACTCCACCGTCGGTCGTGGCGGTAAGAACTTCGATCCCAAGTACGCCTCCAAGGGCGGATCGGGTCACGGCGGTTCCAACAACGCCGGCAGCAAGAGCCCCGGTCACCGCGGACACCGCGCTGACGAAGGCGCACCCAAGAAGCAGCGTTGGAACGCCGACGAGCGCGCCGCGCGCGCCAATGAGCGTCCCTCGAGCGAACGCCCGGCCTACGGCTCGCGTTCCGTTCGCCCCGAAAACGGTGGCCGCACCAACAGCGAGCGCAACGAGCGCCCCGCCTACAACAACGACCGTCCCCGCACGGACCGTCCGTCGTACAACAACGACCGTCCGTCGTACGGTGACCGCAACAGTGCTCCGCGCACCGATCGTCCCTCGTATGGTGACCGTGCTCCGCGCACCGAGCGTCCGGCCTACAACAACGACCGTCCCCGCACGGACCGTCCGTCGTACAACAACGACCGTCCGTCGTACGGTGACCGCAACAGTGCTCCGCGCACCGATCGTCCCTCGTATGGTGACCGTGCCCCGCGCACCGACCGTCCGGCCTACAACAACGACCGTCCCCGCACGGACCGTCCGTCGTACAACAACGACCGTCCGTCGTACGGTGACCGCAACAGTGCTCCGCGCACCGAGCGTCCGGCCTACAACAACGACCGTCCCCGCACGGACCGTCCGTCGTACAACAACGACCGTCCGGCTCGCACCGATCGTCCCTCGTATGGTGACCGTGCTCCGCGCACCGACCGTCCCTCGTATGGTGACCGTGCTCCGCGCACCGACCGTCCCGACTACGCCGACCGCGCCCCCCGTCGCTCAAACGACGACCGTCCGCCCCGTCGCGATTTCGGAAACGACCGTCCGAGCCGTTCCGACGATGGCGACAGCAAGTTCTACCCGAAGCGCAGCGAGAACGGCGCCAAGCCCAGCTTCGCCGGTGGCGACGATGTCGTACTCGAACGTCTCGAAGCCATTGCAACGACGGCATCCGATGTTGTCGGTGTGACCTTCGGCGATCTGGGCCTCGGCGAGAACATCGTTCGTGAGCTCGCCGCCCTCGGCGCTCCGACCCCGTTCCCGATCCAGGCAGCGACCATCCCCGACGTGCTCGCTGGGCGCGACGTGCTCGGCCGCGGCAAGACCGGATCCGGCAAGACCATCGCCTTCGGCGCCCCGCTCGTGGAAAAGCTGATGGAGAACAACGGAGCCAAGGACCGCAAGATGGCCCGCAAGCCCCGCGCGCTCATCCTGGCCCCGACCCGTGAGCTGGCCCTGCAGATCGACCGCACCATCCAGCCGATCGCCCGCAGCGTCGGCCTCTTCACCACCCAGATCTACGGCGGCGTTCCCCAGTACCGTCAGGTCAGCGCACTCCAGCGCGGCGTGGACATCATCATCGGTACCGCGGGCCGCATCGAAGACCTCATCGACCAGGGTCGTCTTGACCTGTCCGAAGTCGTCGTCACCGTGCTCGACGAGGCCGACTACATGTGCGACCTCGGGTTCCTCGAGCCGGTTCAGCGCATCCTGCGTCAGACCAAGGCCGGCGGCCAGAAGCTGCTCTTCTCCGCCACCCTCGACAAGGGCGTTGCCTCGTTGGTCAAGGAATTCCTGACCAACCCGGCCGTGCACGAGGTCGCCGGTGAAGACCAGGCCTCATCCACGATCGACCACCGCGTGCTCGTCATTGAGCACCGCGACAAGGGCCGCATCATCGAAGAGCTCGTCAATCGTCAGGGTAAGACGCTCATCTTCAGCCGCACCCGTGCCTACGCTGAGCAGCTCGCCGACCAGCTTGAAGATGCCGGAGTGAAGGCCACCAGCCTGCACGGTGACCTCAACCAGGCCCGTCGTACCCGCAACCTGCAGATGCTCACGAGCGGCCGAGTCAACGTTCTCGTCGCAACGGATGTGGCTGCTCGCGGCATCCACGTTGACGATATCGACCTGGTCATCCAAGCTGATGCGCCCGACGAGTACAAGACGTACTTGCACCGTGCCGGACGCACCGGCCGCGCGGGCAAGACCGGAACCGTCGTGACGCTCATCCCCAAGCAGCGTCAGCGCCGCATGGGCGAGCTGCTCGAGCGTGCCGAGATCGACGCGAGCTACACGACCGCCGCCCCCGGTGGCGCGGCTGTGCGCGAACTCGCCAACATCTAGCATCCGCTCTCTCTAAACCAGAGGCTTAAAGAAAGGGGTACCCGCCAGTCGGCGGGTACCCCTTTCTGCATGTCTAGAGCTGGACGGGTTGCCGAACCCGGCCGCATCTGCCAGAATTACTTTCCGAACGGTCGGTAACTTATTCGTCGTTCCCGCACGCACACGTAGACACCGTCGTCAGGAGAGAACATGGCTGAGGCCTACCTCGTTGGAGGAGCACGCACCCCCGTAGGCCGTTACGGTGGCGCACTGGCCACGGTTCGTCCCGATGACCTCGCCGCGCTTGTAGTCGGCGAGGCCGTACGCCGCGCCGGCATCGACCCCGGCCTGGTCGAAGAGATCATCTTCGGCGCCGCCACCCAGGCCGGCGAAGACAACCGCAACGTGGCCCGTATGGCCGGGTTGCTCGCCGGACTGCCTGACCACGTGCCGGGAATCACCGTCAACCGGCTCTGCGCCTCGGGTATGTCGGCGATCACGATGGCCGCCCAGGCCATTCGCGCCGGTGATGCCGACCTGATGTTGGCCGGCGGTGTCGAATCCATGACCCGTGCCCCCTGGGTGCAGGCCAAACCCGAGCGCGCCTGGGCCAAGCCCGGCGCCCAGTTCGATACCTCCATCGGCTGGCGGTTCGTGAACCCCAAACTTGCCGCCCGCGACAAGGCCACCTTCTCCATGTCGGAGACGGCCGAAGAGGTCGCTAAGCTCGACGGCATCACTCGGGCAGAAGCGGATGCCTTTGCCCTGCGCAGTCACCAGCGCGCAGCAGCCGCGATCGATGCCGGCCACTTCGTCGATGAAATCGTTGGCGTTCCCACCAAGAAGGGTGAGGTTCTCGTCGACGAGGGCCTGCGCCGCGACACCACCCTGGAAGGTCTCGCCGCGCTCCGCCCGATTGTGGCCGGCGGCTCCGTCGTCACGGCCGGCAACGCGAGCTCGCTCAACGACGGCGCTTCGGCGATTCTCGTGGCCAGCGGCGAGGCCGTCAAAAAGTACGGTCTCATCCCGCGGGCCCGCGTCGTCGTCGGAACCAGCGTCGGACTCGCCCCGGAGATCATGGGCCTCGGCCCGGTCGCCGCCACCCAGCGTGCCCTGGAACGCAGCGGATTGAACATCGGCGACCTCGGTGCCATCGAGCTCAATGAGGCATTCGCCACCCAGTCCATCGCGTGCATCCGTCGGCTCGGCCTCGACGAGGAAATCGTCAACCGTGACGGCGGCGCAATCGCGCTCGGACATCCGCTTGGATCCAGCGGCGCTCGCCTCGTAGTCACTCTGCTTGCGCGCATGGAGCGCGAAAATGCCCAGCACGGCCTCGCCACCATGTGTGTCGGCGTCGGCCAGGGTTCGGCCCTCATCCTGGAGCGTGTCTGATGTCTATTTCTGAACTCGAACTGGGCGATCGCGGCGAGTCCGGCGTGCCCGACCGGGTCGGTGTACTCGGTGGTGGGCGCATGGGCGCCGGCATCGCGCACGCATTCTTGCTCGCCGGAGCCCACGTGGCCCTCGTCGAGCGCAACGACGACGAGGCCGCGGCCGCCCTCGAGCGCGTGCTGCGCGCCGTGGACGCCAGCATCACCCGCGGTGCCACCACCGAGACCCGCCCGGAACTTGAGGCGCGCCTCGCTGTCGGTGCCGATTTCGGCCTGTTCAGCGACCGTGAGCTGGTCGTCGAGGCCGTTCCCGAGGTGCGCGCGCTCAAGGTTGAAGCACTGCAGAAGGTCGAAGCTCAGCTTCCGGCCGACGCCGCCCTCGCCAGCAACACCTCGTCAATCTCGATCGACGACCTCGCCGACGAACTGGCCCGCCCGGCGCGCTTTCTCGGCCTGCACTTCTTCAACCCGGTGCCCGCCTCAAACCTGGTCGAACTCGTCACCGGCAGCGCTACCTCGCCCGAATTGGTAGCGGATGCCCAGAACTGGGTGTCGGCCCTCGGCAAGACACCGATCACCGTCAGCGACGCACCCGGATTCGCCTCGTCCCGGCTCGGAGTGGCCTTAGGACTCGAAGCCATCCGCATGCTCGAGGAGGGTGTCGCGAGTGCCTCCGATATCGACGCCGCCATGATGCTGGGCTACAAGCACCCGGTGGGGCCGCTGAAACTGACCGACCTGGTCGGGCTTGACGTGCGGCTGGGCATCGCCGAATACCTGCACAAGCAGCTCGGTGCCCGGTTTGAGCCGCCGCAGCTGCTGCGCCGGCTTGTTGCCGAAGGCAAGCTCGGCCGCAAATCCGGCCAGGGCTTTTACCGCTGGGACGAGGCTTGATGGCCGCCCACACCGATGCCCCGCCTACACCGCGCACGCACCACAAAGGAGACCTCATGACCGATATTCTGCCCAGCTACGTTCAGGGCGTCTGGTGGACCCCGACCGACGCATCCGCTGCCGTCGACGTCTGTGACGCCTCGACCGGTGAGGTCGTCACTCGCGTCAGCACCCGGGGACTCGACCTCGCTGCTGCCCTCGACTACGCGCGCACGGTCGGCCAGAAGTCCCTCGGTGAGCTGACTTTTCACCAGCGTGCCGTATTGCTCAAGCAGATGGCCCTGCTGCTGACCGAGCGCAAGCAGGAGCTGTACGCGCTGTCCAGTCGCACCGGCGCTACCAAGGTGGACTCCTGGGTCGACATCGACGGCGGCATCGGCGTGTTGTTCAGCTACTCCTCAAAGGGCCGGCGCGAGCTGCCGAACGCCCAGGTTTACGTTGACGGGCCGGTCGAGCCGCTCTCCAAAGACGGATCCTTCATTGCCCGCCACATCTACTCGCGCCTGCCCGGCGTTGCCGTGCAGATCAACGCGTTCAACTTTCCGGTCTGGGGCGCCCTCGAAAAGTTCGCGCCCGCCTTCCTGGCCGGCGTGCCCACCCTGGTCAAGCCGGCGACGCCCTCCGGCTACCTGGCCGAGGCATTCGTGCGCATCCTCGCCGACTCCGGTCTGCTCCCCGAGGGATCGTTGCAGCTCGTCTCCGGCAGCGTGCCGACCCTGTTCGATGATCTGCGTCTCGGCGACCTCGTGGCCTTCACCGGATCGGCCTCCACCGCCGAGAAACTGCGGGCGAGCGACTCTGTGCAGACCGGTGGAGTGCGCTTCACCAACGAAACCGACTCGATCAACGCCTCGATTCTCGGAACGGATGCCGCCAAGGGCACCCCCGAATTCGATGCCTTCGTCAAGGGTGTCGTTGCCGAGATGACGGTCAAGGCCGGCCAAAAATGCACCGCCATCCGCCGCGTCATCGTGCCACGCGCGGCCATGGACGACGTCGTCGCCGCCGTGCAGGCCCGAATCAGCGAACGTATCGTTCTCGGCGACCCGCGCGCCGAGGGTGTCACCATGGGGCCGCTCGCCTCGACCGCGCAGCGGCTCGAGGTGCTCAAGCAGGTCGCCCGCCTGCAGGCTGCCGGCGGTGAGCTGGTCGTCGGAACCACGGATGCGCCCGCTGTGGTGCACGCTGACGGCACGACCGCCGTCGCTCCCGACGGTGCCTTCGTCGAGCCGCTCCTGCTGCGCTTCAATGATGCGTCCGCCGACGCCGTGCACGAGGTCGAAGCCTTCGGCCCGGTCTCCAGCGTTCTCGGCTACGACACCATTAACGAGGCGATCGCGCTCGTGCGCCGCGGCGGTGGGTCGCTCGTGACCAGTATTGCCACGCACGACCCGGCTGTTGCGGTCGCCCTGATGACGGGAATCTCCGCCTTCAACGGGCGCGTGCTCGTGCTCGACCGTGACGACGCCCGCACCTCGACCGGGCACGGTTCGCCGGTTCCGCAGCTGGTGCATGGTGGCCCGGGTCGGGCTGGCGGCGGCGAGGAACTGGGCGGTATCCGCGCGGTACTGCACCACATGCAGCGCACCGCCATTCAGGGCTCGCCTGAGATGCTCACGGCGATCACCGGAATCTGGCACCAGGGCGCGTCGGCGCGACTGGGCGACACACATCCGTTCCGCAAGAGCCTCGCGGAGCTGGTGATCGGTGACCAGATCGTGTCGGCTTCGCGCACGGTGACCCTGGAGGACATTGAGACCTTCGCGCAGTTCACCGGAGACACCTTCTACGCCCACATGGACGAAGAAGCCGCCGCTGCTAACCCGTTCTTCCCGGGCCGGGTGGCTCACGGCTATCTGCTCGTGTCCTGGGCTGCCGGCCTGTTCGTCGATCCGGCGCCTGGACCGGTCCTGGCCAACTCCGGGCTGGAGAACCTCAAGTTCGTCACGCCGGTCTCGCCCGGGGACAGCATCCGTGTCGCGCTCACCGCGAAGCAGATCACGCCGCGCGAAACCGACGAGTACGGCGAGGTGCGTTGGGATGCCGTCCTGACCAACCAGAACGACGAACTCGTCGCGTCCTACGACGTGCTCACCCTCGTCGCCAAGCAGTAAGTCCGGCGGCACATGAAAGCGGGCCCGCGCAGAACGCGCGGGCCCGCTTTGTGCGCCTGCCAGAGCGCCCGTAAGCCCGTGCCGGTCGCTAGACGAACGCGGTGTTGATCTGCGCGGTCGTTTGCGCGTGAATCGTCGTCTTCGCTTGCGCGCTGTGTGTCGTGATGGGGGCGGAACCAGGTTCGCTCACGATGACGAGCCCCTGGGCACTATTCGCAGAGCGGCTGAGGTCTTCTATCCACTGACGGTTGAGTGTGGCTGCGTGTCCGCCGCTGTACTTGAAATAGAGCGGAATGGACGGGTGCAGCCAAATTGAGCTGCGACCGGAGCCGACCGCTCTGGAATCCTGCCAGGACAGCAGAAAGCTTTCCCCCCGGCGTAGCTTCTGCACGATCACGAGTTGCAGGTGCGCGAGGGTGCGATCATCGATCTCTACGACGACTCGGTCATACGTGAGAGAACCCATGATTGCCTTCCTGATCAGGTGAGCGGTGTCGCTCAGCCCAGTATCTCGGCCACAGCCGAGGAGGTCTAGGGTACAACGTCCTGCACCTGCACCTGCACCTGCACCTGCACCTGCACCTGCACCTGCACCTGCACCTGCACCTGCACCTGCACCTGCACCTGCACCTGCACCTGCACCCCACTGTTGTCCGGGTCCGGGCCCGGGCCCGGACATCCGTTTTGCGGGTGTGGGGTGGTGGGGCCCAGGGTGTGCAACTGGGCCCATGTTCTATCGTGGGCCCGGTTGCATAGGGTGGGCCCGAAGTCTGGCCGGCCCGAAGTCTGGCTGGCCCGAAAGCTGGCTGGCCTCGGTCGCGGGCGTGAGCAAGCGGGCGGATGCTGCAGCCGTTGGCTCGTGGGGTGGCCGCTCGTGCTTGGGTCGCCCGGAGTGCCCTGGTTTTAGTGTCCGGGCCCGGGCCCGGAAAGGGGGCCCATGTTCTATCGTGGGCCCGGTTGCATAGGGTGGGCCCGGGGCCCGGGGCCCGGGGCCTAGGAGTCGGGTGCCGGCGGGGGTGGCTGTCGGTTGGTGGGGCGCGGACCTTGTGGGTGGGGGTGCGACACGCCCGGGTGGGGTGCGTTTTGACGGGTGGGCTGGGTGGCCGTAATGTATCTATACGTACCCCAAAGGTGCGGAAAGCCGCAGAGCTTCCCGGCCTCACGTGGGACCAAGTCTTGG
>NZ_JASISY010000012.1 GCF_030063365.1 Cryobacterium sp. PH29-G1
AATTCCCCGCGCCTGCTCCACCGCCACAATAACGGGGTTCACGCTGGTCTCGCCGGGGCTTTCCATGAACATGGGCGTCAGTGCCTCCTTCACCCCAATTCTACCGCAAATCGAACATAAAAGCGAGGAAAACTCGATTCGCGATCGGGATCAATGACAGTGTGGCCAGACGGACATCAGGTATGGATACCACGCCGGATACCCACAAATTCAACGTTCATGCCACGGATGCTTCGTGAGTGCGGGACATTAAGAGAAGAAACAATCTTCTAAAAGGATTCACGATATGCGACTTGCGTCGCCCACGAGTGCAACGTCGGCGAAGTGCTGGTCATGGGCGCACCGCGCTGACCCGCAGGTCGCGGGGTGCTCGACGTGACCGCGCCCGAATCGGGGGCCGCTGCGGTAGCCGACGTAGCGCCCGCTCAAAGTTGGCGCGCTCATCCGCCGATCGACCGAAGGGCAGACTAGTCGGCTGCGCGCTGCAGCAAGGTGATGAACATGGCGTCGGTTCCGTGCCGGTGCGGCCACAACTGCACACTTCCGGTATCGGCGGGCAAATCGAGGTTCGCGTCGCTGAAGGACTGCACCACAGCCGCCGTGTCCAGCGCCGTCACGGCGCCGCCGGCCTTGCGCACGGCGAGGGCGACGATCGCCCGGGTTTCGGCTGTGTGCGGCGAGCAGGTGACGTAGGCGAGGATACCGCCGGGCTTCAGGGCGAGTAGGGCCGCGTCGATCAGCCCGGATTGCAGCCCGGCGAGGTCGGCGACGTCCTTGGGCTGCTTGCGCCAGCGTGCCTCCGGCCGGCGGCGCAACGCGCCGAGACCGGTGCACGGCGCGTCGAGCAGAATACGGTCGAAATAGTCGGGATGCGTCTGGCCGATTGTGGTTCCGTCGACTTCCCAGACTGGAATTCTCTCGGGGAGAGCCTCCAGCGCGGTGCGCACGAGCGTTGCCCGGGCGGGAACGAGCTCGTTGGCCACGAGTTCGGCACCCCCGGCGCGCGCCTCGGCGGCGAGCAGGGCGGCCTTGCCGCCCGGGCCGGCGCAGAGGTCGAGCCAACGCTCCCCCGCCACGATGGGCCGGGCCCGGCTCAGGGCGAGTGCCGCGATCTGGGAGCCTTCGTCTTGCACTCGAACGCGGCCCTGGGTTGCGGTGACGAGGTGGTAGGGGTCGCCCGCATCGAGTACGAAGCCCACCGGCGAGAATTCATCGGACAGTCCCAGCCGTTCGCGGTCCGCGTCGGTCGCGAGACCGGGTAACGCGACCATGTTGACCTTGGCTGCCATATTGTCGGCGGCGAGCAGGTCGGCGAGTTCACTCTCGTGGCCCTCGGCCTTGAGCGCCTGCCGAAAGGCGCGAACGATCCAGGCGGGGTGCGAGAACTCGGCGACGAGACGGTCATCGGCGTTCACAGCGCCCTCGAGCACGCGCTCGCGCCATTCTTCAGCGCTGGACCGGGAGATGGTGCGCAGCACCCCGTTGGTGAAGCCGGTCGCCGAGCGCGAGCCCACCTGTTTGGCCAGCGAGACCGATTCGTTCACCGCAGCGTGGGTCGCCACGCGGGTCCCCAACAGCTGGTGGGCGCCGAGGCGCAGCACGTCGAGAATGGCCGGATCGATGGCATCGACCGGCCGGTTCGCGGCCAGGGCGATGACCCGGTCGTAAAAACCCTGCATGCGCAGGGTGCCATAGGTCAGTTCGGTCGCCAGTGCGGCATCCGCTGTGTTCAGCGCGGCACGCTGAATGCGCGTCGGCAGCAAGAGGTTGGCGTAGGCGTCGGATTCACGCACCGCGGCGATGACCTCGTAGGCCACTCGTCGGGCCGGCTGCACGAAGTCCGTGGTCGCAGCGCGCGATTTGGGCAGTTGCACTCGATCGTTCACGAGGCGACCACCTCGTCTGCCGCTACTCCGCGCCACCAATCGTTTGCTGTCATTGCTGTCTTTCCGGCCGGTTGCACGCGCAGCAGAACCAGTGGTTCGGTTTGCGTGCCCACGAGCACTGTCTTGTCGCGCTGCAGAATGGTTCCGGCAGGCAGGTTGGGCTCGTCGGCGCTGGGAGCGACTTCGAGAAGTTTCAGAACGGCGCCGTTTACGGTGGTGAACGCGCCCGGTTCGGGTGTCACTCCCCGAATACGGCTATAAACGGATGCCGCCGACTGGGCGAAATCAATACGCGCGTCGTCCCGCACCAGTTTGGGCGCGAGCGTGACCGCACCGGTCTGCGGCACGGCGACGGCGGTTCCGGCGGCTAGTTCGGAGACCACCCGCAGAAGCAGCTCGGCGCCGCTGTGGCTGAGCTGGTCGAGAAGCATTCCCGATGTGGAATGTGCACCGATGGGCTGGGAGAAGCTACCGAACACGGCACCGGCATCGAGTTCTGGTACCAGCTGGAACACGGCGGCTCCGGTGACGTCGTCACCTTCGATGACCGCGCGCTGCACCGGGGAGGCACCGCGCCAGCGTGGCAGCACCGAGAAGTGCAGGTTGATCCAGCCGAGGCGGGGAACGGAGAGCAGCGGTTCGCGCACGATGCCGCCGTAGGCGACGATGACGCCGAGGTCGGGTTGCAGGGCGCGAATGGTCTCGGTCGCGTCGTCATTGAGCCGATTGGTTTTGAGTATCGGATACCCGCGCTCGGCAGCGGCCTGTGCCACCGAAGACGGGCTGAGGGTACGTTTGCGGCCGAGCGGGGCATCCGCTCGGGTGATCACCGAGACAATTTCGTGATCGGAGCCGGCCAAGGCCAAGAGGCTGGGCACTGCGACCTCGGGTGTGCCGGCAAAGACGAGTTTCATTTAGAGCAGCTCCGGGTCGTCGAATCGAACCTTAAGTGTAGGTGCCGGTTGGAATGAACCGGTCTTCGGCTTGCGGCGGCGGGCGGCGTTGCGCACGACGGCAGCCTTGAGGGCGTGGGCGACTTCGTCACCGCGGGCGTATGCGAACCGCACGACCGCTCGCACCAGGGGCGGCTCGGTGTCGACCGGTCCCAATACGTCGAGGCCGGTGATCTCACCCAGATCAGCGAGAGCGGCGTCGACGTCGGCGGCCGTTCCGGTGATAGAGGCAACCCGCACGGCTGGCGGAAAACGCAGCTGACGGCGATCAGCGAGTTCACTCGCGGCAAAGATGTCGGGACGCCAGGAGTTGAGTGCGCGGGCCAGAGCTCCACCAACGCCGGCCAGCAAGACGGGAGCGCCGGGAGCCGCCAGGGCGGCGGCATTGGCCCACCAGCGCAGACAGTCCTCGCCCACGCGCAGCGATTCGCGGGCCAGCATGCGTTCGCCGTCGAGGATGAGAATGGCCCGGTAGCCTCCGGTCGGCACCGGTTCGGCGCCCCGGGTGGCGATCACGAGGGCTGGCTGTGGTCCCAGTGCCTGCACGGTGTGCTCGCCGTCGGCGACGATCACGCGCGCCCCCGGAAAGGCCCGGCCGAGCTCTTCCGCGGTGCGCCCGGTGCCGAGCGTGACCACGCGCAATTTGGTGCCCTCGCAGTGCACGCAGCGCCAGCCGGCAGCGAGGGCGCCACACCACCGGCAGGACGGCACGGCCGAAGCCGATTTAAGCCCGAGCGGGCCCTGACAGTGCGTGCACCGGGCGGCTTTCTTGCAGCTTTGGCAGGCCAGCATTGGGGCGTACCCGGGGCTGGCGACCTGCACCAGCACGGGGCCGTGGTTCAGCGCCTCGCGGGCGGCCTGCCAGGCAGCCGAGGGGATGCGTGCCGCACGCGCCTGCTGGTCGGGCTCGGATTGAAAGTCGGTGGGAATGATGCGCGGGTGCCGATCGGTGGCCGGGTTCACCTCGCTCAGGTAATTGAGCTCGACCAACCGCTGAGTTTCGACACTGCGCGAATGGCCGAGCAGCACGAGCGCGCAGTCGCTCTCCTGCTGGCGCACGAGAGCAGCGTCTCTGGTGTTCACGTAGGGACTGAGCGGTTCGGAGTACAGCGGGTCTCCATCGTCCCAGAGCGCAATCAGTCCGAGCGCGTGCGCCGGGGCATAGATGGCCGACCGGTTACCGAGAATGATCCTCGGCGTTGCCTCGAGGCAGGCCAGAAAGGAGCGGTACCGGTCGGGGTTCGGTTGGCGGGCATCCACCCGTTGAACCGCCCCGGCCGGGGCGATCTGGT
Source organism: Cryobacterium sp. PH29-G1 (assembly GCF_030063365.1). Lineage (GTDB taxonomy): Bacteria > Actinomycetota > Actinomycetes > Actinomycetales > Microbacteriaceae > Cryobacterium. The sequence continues at coordinate 4,132 of NZ_JASISY010000012.1, forward strand.
CGAGGGCTGCCTGTACCTGGTCTTGGTCGCGAAAGTCGGGCACGCACAGGATGGCAGTCTGCCCGCTGCCGAGCGTGGCCACAGCGAGTTCGGCAAGAGTCTGCGCCCAACGACCGATCGTCGTGCCGTCGTTCAGCTGCACGAGCTCGGGGATCGCCGCGACGGCGACACGGTGGTGCTCCATGATCGCGCTGTCGAGCCGGCCGGTCGGATACCCGACAAAGGCGGGCACCGTCAGGGACGGGGTTATGCTCCCGGAGTCGGACGGTGTGAGGGTTGAGGCCGGCTCAGCCGTCGGAGAACCGGTCGGCACCGGCACGATGGAGCGCGCGGCCAGCCAGGCCTTTTCGACCCGCACCTGGCGCGGCGGTATGGCGAGGCGGAGGATGTCACTGGCGTTGCCGGCCGCCCGATCCGCCATCCGGCGGGCCAGGTTCCACACCTCGGGCGCCAGCACCACTGCGGTGGACACGACCGAATCGAGCGGACTGAGGGCGCCGCGAAAGGTGGCATTCATCTCGTCGGTGGACTCGGATCGTGCGGCTTCCGGATCGACGAGCTCGACCACATAGGCGTCAATGACCCGCCCACCCGAGCGAAACGGCACCTTGACCCGCACGCCCGCCGCGACCTGGCCCACCAGCTCTGCCGGTACGGCGTAATCGAACAGGTGGTCCAGTTGCGGCAGGGGCGAATCGATCAGCACCCGTGCGACGAGGCCGGTGTGCGTCATGACTGCGCCGGAGTTCAGAGGCCGGCGGCGCTACGCAGGTCGTCGACCTTGTCGAGGCGTTCCCAGGTGAAGTCGGGCAGCTCCCGCCCGAAGTGACCGTAGGTGGCCGTCTGGGCGTAAATGGGGCGTAACAGGTCGAGCGAGTGGATGATGGCGGCCGGGCGCAGGTCGAACACGGCACGGATGGCGGCGGTGATCTCTTTGTCGGGCAGCACACCGGTGCCGAAGGTTTCGACGTACAGTCCAACCGGGGACGCCTTGCCGATGGCGTAGGCGACCTGCACTTCGAGCCGCTCGGCCAAGCCGGCCGCGACGGCGTTCTTGGCCACCCAACGCATGGCGTAGGCGGCGGAGCGGTCGACCTTGGACGGGTCCTTGCCGCTGAACGCACCGCCGCCGTGGCGGCTCGATCCGCCGTAGGTGTCGATGATGATCTTGCGCCCGGTGAGGCCGGCGTCGCCCTGCGGGCCGCCGATCTCGAAGCGACCGGTGGGGTTGATCAGCGTGGCCAACGACGACGAGTCGAGCTCGACGCTCTCCAACACCGGGCGAATCACGAGCTCTTCGACCTCGAGTCGCAATTGTTCCGTAGACACGGAGGGCGCGTGTTGGGTGGAGACGACGACGGTTTCGACGGTGCGCGGGACGATGCCGTCATAGCCGATGGTGACCTGGGTCTTGCCGTCGGGTCGCAGATACTCCAGCTCGCCGCTCTTGCGCACGAGGGCGAGGCGTTCGGCCAACCGGTGAGCGATCCAGATGGGGATCGGCATGAGTTCGGGGGTCTCCCGGGTGGCATACCCGAACATGATGCCCTGGTCGCCGGCACCCTGCCGGTCGAAGTCGTCGAGGCTGGACTGCTCGCGCGTTTCGAAGGCGTTGTCAACGCCCTGGGCGATGTCGGGCGATTGTCCGCCAATGGAGATTTCGACACCGCAGGAACGGCCATCGAACCAGACATCGGAGGAGTCATAACCGATGTCGGTAATGCATTTGCGCACGATCGAAGGAATCTCCACGTAGGCCTCGGTGGTGACCTCGCCGGCCACGTGCACCAGCCCGGTAGTGACGAGAGTCTCCACGGCAACCCGGCTGTGCGGATCGTCGGTGAGCAGTGCATCGAGAATGCTGTCGGAGATCTGGTCGCAGATCTTGTCGGGGTGACCCTCGGTGACTGATTCCGAGGTGAAGAGGCGAAGATCGCTCATCTGGCCCGTCTCTGTTGTAGGTGAAAATGTAGAAGTTGAAATCGCCACCGGGCTCAGGGCACACGGGGTGTTAGCAGCGTGCCCGATCGTGCTTTCCAGCGGAGGCTAACCGATCAGGTCAAGTATGCAGTTGGCCACCGACATTTTGCTGCCGGAAGCCTCATTCACTATATCTCCGTGACGATCAAGCACCGTCACCGCGTTACGCTCTGTGCCAAAGCCCACGGTCGATCCCGACGCATGGCCAACCCGGTTCACAACCAGGTAGTCGCACCCCTTGCGCACGATTTTGGCGCGGCCCAGCGCGAGCAACTGCTCGGCATCCGTTTCGGTTTCGGCGGCGAAGCCGATGATGAGCTGCCCCGGCGCGCGGGCAGCGGACAGCCCAGCGAGAATGTCGGGGTTTTTGACCAATTCCAGACTGAGAGTGTCCCCCACGTCTTCCTTTTTGATTTTTCCGCGCTGCACAGTTTTTGGTCGGTAGTCCGCGACCGCGGCGGCCATGATGATGACGTCTGCTGCCGCGGCGGCGAGCGACATGGCCTCGTGCATTTCGAGGGCGCTACTGACCAGAACTGTCGTGATACTGGTCGGAACAGGGACTTCAAGGTTGGCGGCGACAAGCGTGACCGTAGCGCCCCGGGCCAGCGCGGCCTGCGCGAGGGCAACGCCCTGTTTGCCGCTGGACCGGTTGCCGAGAAACCGCACCGGGTCCAGTGCCTCACGGGTACCACCGGCGCTGATCAGCACACGGCGACCGGCGAGATCGGGCACAGCGGATGCCGCGCCCTCCCCGGCAGACGCCTGTCGGTCGAGCACGGCGAGAGAAACCGCGACGATGGTCTCCGGCTCTTCCATCCGCCCGGCACCGGAGTCGGTGCCGGTGAGTCGGCCGACGCCGGGACCGACAATGGTGATGCCGCGGGAACGCAACACCGTCACGTTCGCGACCGTCGCCGGATTGTTCCACATTTCGGTGTGCATGGCCGGTGCGATCACGAGCGGCGCCGTACTGGCCAAAATCGTGTTGCCGAGCAGATCATCGGCGAGGCCCGCAGCCAGTTTGGCGATGCTGTTGGCCGTTGCCGGCGCGATGACGATGAGGTCGGCGCCCTGCCCGATCGTCACGTGGCGAACCTCGGAGACGCCCTCATAGAGGTCGGTGTGCACCGGGTTGCGCGAAATCGCCTCGAGTGTCGGCTTGCCGACGAAGCGCAGCGCCGCCTCGGTCGCGATCACGTGGACCGAGTCGCCGTTCAACACAAAAGCGCGCACGATGCTGACGGCCTTGTACGCGGCGATGCCGCCGGTGATACCGACGACGATCGTGCGAGCTGTCTTCATCCTGCGCGCTTTATGGGGTGAGGTTTAGGCCTCGACGATCGGGCGGGAAACGAGCTTGTCTTCGTTGATCTCGCGCAGGGCCACCGAGAGCGGCTTGTCTTCGACGGTGGAGTCGACGAGCGGTCCGACGTTGTCGAACAGGCTGCCTTCGTGCAGGTCGGCGTAGTAGTCGTTGATCTGACGAGCACGCTTGGACGCGAAAATCACGAGGGCGTACTTCGAGTCGACCTTGGAGAGCAGGTCGTCGATGGGCGGGTCAATGATGCCAGTGGGCTTGTTCGCCATTGGTGTCACACTCCTAATTGAGCACGGCCTGAGGCGACGTGCGAGTTTTGCGGGAAGGAAAGTACACGTGCAGCTGCGCGCAGTGTGGCGCAGAATTCAGCAGAAACAGGCGCTACGACATGCTTGATGCAGCGCGGATCTCCATCAAGTCTACGACCTCACGGGCAGCCTCAGCGACATCATGGTTGATCACGCGATAATCGAACTCCCCCTGGGCTGCCAATTCCAGCTTGGCCGTCTCCAGCCGACGCGCCTGTTCGGCGGCATCCTCGGTGCCACGGCCGATCAGGCGGCGCACCAGTTCGTCCCAGGTCGGCGGCAGCAAGAACACCAGACGGGCTTCGGGCATGGCGCGTCGCACGGCGCGTGCGCCTTGCAGGTCAATCTCGAGCAGCACGCTGTTGCCGGCGCTGATGGCAGCGTCGACCGGGCTGCGGGGGGTGCCGTACCGGTACGCGTTGTGCACCTTGGCCCACTCGAGCAACTCGCCGGCTTCGACCATCCGGTCGAACTCGTCGTCGGAGACGAAGTAGTAGCTGATCCCCTCGGTCTCCCCCGGGCGCGGCGCGCGCGTCGTCGCGGAGACGGAGAGCAGCACGTCGGGGTAATTCTCGCGAATGTACCCGGCGACGGTTCCCTTACCCACAGCGGTGGGGCCGGCCAGAACGATGAGTTTGGAGTCGGAGACGTGTCGCCGGGTGGTCCGTTCGGAGAGAAAATCCCGCAGACGGTCGCGTTGGTGTCGGCCGAGCCCGCCAAGCCGTTTGGACGGGGAAATTTCCAGACGGTGAATGATGCGCTGCATCTTGGTGACGCCGATGGCGGGAATGCTCACGAGCAGTTCGGTTACGCGCAACCGGCCCTCGACCCCGATCGGGTCGGCAATCGCCGCAGCGAGCACTTCAAGCGCCGTTCGTTCGCCGGAGGCGACCTCGGCTTTAACCCTGGCGCGGGCCCGGCGGGCAGCGACGGCGGCGCGCGATGCGGCCACCCGATCGACTTCGGGCGGGGTGGGACGGTTTTCAGCCACGAACGGTACCTACTTCGGCTACTCGGCGCTCAATGGCTTCTTCGATCCGGCGGGGTCCGGCCGAGAGCACACTACGCGATTCACTCACGATAACCCCTCCGGCGTATCCGCCATATATTCCGGCGAGATCCTTAATATTTCCACCCTGGTGACCGAAGCCCGGCGCGAGCACCGGAGTTCGAAATTCGGCGGGCGCGTGGCGCACGTCGATACCGAAGGCGGCGAGGTCGAGAGTGGCGCCGAGCACGACCCCGATCGATCCGAGACCGGCCGTTCCGAGACCGGCCGCTCCGAGACCGGCCGCTCCCCCCACGGATGCTGCCCCGGCGTGCGCGTTGCGCTGGCCAACGTCATCCAGGATGGCGCGGGCGACACTCGAACCGGCGAATGGCCCATCGGCGACGAGGGCTCGCTGAATGTCGGCAGCTTCGGGGTTGGAGGTGGCGGCGAGCACGAAGATGCCCTTGCCGTTCGCTGCCGCGAGGGCGAGCGAGGAGTCGAGCGAACCGACGCCCATGTACGCGGCGAGGGTGAGGGCATCCACTTCGAGCGGGGAACCGGGCGACAGCCAGGCTTCAGCATAGGCCTGGGCGCTCGTGCCGAGGTCGCCACGTTTGGCATCGCCGATCACGAGCAGGTCGGCCTGCCGGGCATCGGCCAGCACGCGTTCGAGCGCGACAAAGCCGGCCGAGCCGAAGCGTTCGTAGAAGGCGACCTGCGGCTTGACCACGCCGACCCGTCCGGCCGCGGCGGCGATAACCGCGCGGCCGAACGCTTCCGCACCGGCAGCGGTGTCTGGCAGGTTCCAGTCGCGCAGCAGCCACGAATGCGGGTCGATTCCCACGCAGAGCTGCCCACGCTCGGCGAACACCCGACTGAGGCGCTCACCGAAGGAAACAACCGGGGTGCCCGGTGCCGCCGTAGCGGCACCGGTCAGAGCAGGATCCGTCATAGCAGTGCTGTTCGCGCCGTGGCGTATTCCTGGAGCGAGGTCACCTCGAACCCGTCGCGAATCGAGTCGATCGAGGCGACCGCGGCGCTGAGCTCGGCGATCGTGGTGAACAGGGGCAGGTCTCCCGCCACGGCGGCCGCGCGAATCTCGTAGCCGTCGGCCCTGGCCGTGCTGCCGCCGGGCGTGTTGATCACGATCTGGATCTCTTCGCGGCGAATGAGTTCGACGATGGACACGTCGTCGTCGTTCGACTTCTCGCTGAACTTGGTCACCACGCGGGCGCGGATACCGTTGCGTTGCAACACCTCGGCGGTACCGATGGTCGCGGCGATCTCGTAGCCCAGCTGTTGCAGGCGCAGCATCGGCAGAATGATCGCACGCTTGTCGCGGTCCGAGACCGACACGAAGACGGTGCCGGAGAGCGGGATTCCACCGTAGGCGGCGAGCTGGCTCTTGGCGAACGCCCGCGGAAAGTCCCGGTCGATGCCCATGACCTCGCCGGTGGAGCGCATCTCCGGGCCGAGGATGGAATCGACGACGAGGCCGTCCGGGGTGCGGAACCGGTTGAAGGGCAGCACGGCTTCCTTGACGGCGACGGGCGCCTCCATCGGAACCCGGGAGCCGTCAATCTCCGGCAGCTTGCCGTCGGCCTTCAGCTCGGCGATGGTGGTGCCGACCATGATGAGCGCCGCGGCCTTGGCGAGGGTGATGCCGAGCGCTTTCGCGACGAACGGCACTGTGCGTGAGGCGCGCGGGTTGGCTTCCAGCACGTAGAGCACCCCGGCACCGATCGCGAACTGCACGTTGAGCAGGCCCTTCACCCCAATACCGCGGGCGATGCCGAGGGTGGCTTCGCGCACCCGGTCGATCTCGGCGCGGCCGAGGGTGACCGGTGGCAGGGTGCAGCTCGAGTCGCCGGAATGGATGCCGGCCTCTTCGATGTGCTCCATGACGCCGCCGATGTACAGCTCGTGGCCGTCGTAGATGGCGTCGACGTCGATCTCAATCGCGTCGTCGAGAAAACGGTCGACGAGAAGCGGATGTCCGGCGCCGATGATTCCCTGCCCGGCCATGCGGCTGAAGTAGTCGGCCAGCGACGGGGAGTCGTAGACGATCTCCATGCCGCGGCCACCGAGCACGTAGCTCGGGCGCACGAGCACCGGGTAGCCGATTTCTTCGGCCACGACGACGGCTCCGGCAAAGTCGATCGCCGTTCCGTTGCGGGGCGCCAGCAGGCCGGCGTCATCGAGAATCTTCGAAAACAGACCGCGTTCCTCCGCGAGGTCGATCGCGTCGGGGGTGGTGCCGAGAATCGGAATGCCGGCCGCTTCGAGGCCACGGGCCAGGCTGAGGGCGGTCTGGCCGCCGAGCTGCACCACCACACCGACGAGTTCGCCGCTCTGGCTCTCGGCGTGGATGACCTCGAGTACGTCTTCCAGGGTGAGCGGCTCGAAGTAGAGCCGGTCGCTCGTGTCGTAGTCGGTGGAGACCGTCTCGGGGTTGCAGTTGATCATGATGGTCTCGTAGCCGGCATCCGACAGGGCAAAGGACGCGTGCACGCAGGAGTAGTCAAATTCGACGCCCTGCCCGATGCGGTTCGGTCCGGAGCCCAGAATGACCACCTTGCGACGGTCGCTCGGAACGACTTCGGTCTCGTTGTCATAGCTGGAGTAGTGATACGGCGTCAGGGCCGGAAACTCTCCCGCGCAGGTGTCGACGGTTTTGAATACGGGTCGAACGCCGAGGATGTGGCGCACGGTGCGCACATCCGCTTCGCCGAACCCGCGAAGCTCACCGATCTGGGCGTCGGAGAAGCCGTGGTCCTTGGCGAGGATCATGACGTCCCGGTCGAGGCGGTCGGCCGCGGCGACCTGGTCGGCGATCTCGTTGATCAGCACGATCTGGTCGAGGAACCACGGGTCGATCTTGGTGGCGGCGAATACCTGATCGATTGTCGCGCCTTGGCGGAGCGCCTGCTGCACCGTCACGATGCGACCGTCGGTGGGAATCTCGGCGACGGCGAGCAGTTCGTCGATCGTGCGGGTTTCCTCGCCCCAGTGAAAGCTCGATCCGCGCTTCTCGAGCGATCGCAGGGCCTTCTGCAGGGCGGAGGTGAAGCTGCGGCCGATGGCCATGGCTTCACCGACCGACTTCATGGTCGTGGTCAGGCGGGGGTCAGCGGCCGGGAACTTCTCGAACGCGAAGCGCGGCACCTTGACCACGACATAGTCGAGGGTGGGCTCGAAGCTCGCCGGCGTGACCCCGGTGATGTCGTTGGGAATCTCGTCGAGGCGGTAGCCGATGGCAAGTTTCGCGGCGATCTTGGCAATCGGAAAGCCGGTCGCTTTGCTGGCCAGGGCCGAGGAACGCGACACGCGGGGGTTCATCTCGATCACGATCACGCGGCCGTCGACCGGGTTGATGGCGAACTGGATGTTGCAGCCGCCGGTGTCGACGCCGACGGCGCGGATGATGTCGATCGAAATGTCGCGCAGGTGCTGAAACTCGCGGTCGGTCAGGGTCAGTGCCGGGGCGACGGTGATCGAGTCGCCGGTGTGCACGCCGACCGGGTCGACGTTCTCGATCGAGCAGACGACGACGGTGTTGTCGGCCGTGTCGCGCATCATTTCGAGCTCGTACTCTTTCCAGCCAAGAATCGACTCCTCCAGTAGCACCTCGGTGGTCGGGCTGTGGTGCAGTCCGTCGGTGACGATGCGACGTAGTTCCACTTCGGTATAGGCGAAGCCCGAGCCCAGGCCGCCCATGGTGAAGGAGGGGCGCACGACGAGCGGGTAGCCGAGATCCTCGGCATAACCGACAGCTTCCTCAACGGTGTGGGCAATGAATGAGCGGGCTACGCCCGCGCCGGCGTCGATCACGAGCTGCTTGAAGATCATGCGATCTTCGCCCTTATTGATGGCATCGAAGCTGGCACCGATCAGCTCGACATCGTACTTCTCGAGGATGCCACGCTCGTGCAGTTGGATCGCCGCGTTGAGCGCGGTCTGGCCACCGAGGGTCGGCAGAATCGCGTCCGGCCGTTCCTTCTGGATGATCGTCTCGAGAATTTCGGCGGTGATCGGCTCGATATAGGTCGCATCGGCGAAGTCGGGGTCGGTCATGATGGTGGCCGGGTTCGAGTTGACCAGGATGACGCGAACGCCCTCCTCGCGCAGCACCCGGCAGGCCTGGGTACCGGAGTAGTCGAACTCGCAGGCCTGACCGATGACGATCGGGCCGCTGCCGATGACAAGAACGCTGTTGATATCGTCGCGCTTGGGCATTAGTTGGTTTCTCCTGCGACGGCGTGCTGGGAAGCCAGTACAACGTCTCTGAATCGATCGAAAAGGTGGTTGGCATCGTGTGGGCCGGCGGCCGCCTCCGGGTGGTACTGCACCGAGAAAGCATTGATATCGAGGCAGCGAATACCTTCGACAACCTGGTCGTTGAGGCTGTAGTGGCTCACCTCAACGCGCCCGAACCCGGTGCGCGAGTCATGAACGCCCTCAATGGGCATGTCGACGGCGAAACCGTGGTTCTGTGAGGTGATCTCGACCCGGCCGGTGGTCTTGTCGAGAACCGGCTGGTTGATGCCCCGGTGCCCGAACGGAAGTTTGTAGGTGCGAAACCCCAGCGCGCGGCCGAGCAACTGATTGCCGAAGCAGATGCCGAAGTAGGGAATACCGGCGCGCAGCACCTCCTGCAGCAGGGTGACGTGGGCGTCGGAGGCGGCCGGGTCGCCCGGTCCGTTCGAGAAGAACAGGGCCGAGGGCTTCAGCGACAGAACATGCTCGGCGGTGACCGACTGCGGCAGCACGAGAACCTCGAAGCCGCGTTCGGCGAGGTAGGTGAGGGTGCTGGTCTTCACGCCGAGGTCGAGTACCGCGACCGAGCCGATGCGTTCGCCCTGGGCGGGAATCGAGAACGGCTCCACCGTCGAAACCTCGAGCGAGAGGTTACGGCCGCGCATGGCGGCCCCGGACTGCACGCGTTCGAGCTGCTCACTGTCGGACAGCTCGTACACGTCGCCGGAGAAGATGCCACTTTTCATGGCGCCCTTGGAGCGGATGTGGCGGGTGATCGCGCGGGTATCGATGCCGCTGATGCCCACGATGCCCTGAGCTTCGAGGTCGTCATCGAGGGTACGGGTGGCGCGAAAGTTCGAGGCGATGCGCGCGGGCTCCCGAACAACGAAGCCGGCCACCCAAATCTGCCGGGACTCCTGATCCTCGTCGTTCATCCCGGTGTTGCCGATGTGCGGGGCGGTCATCAGCACGATCTGCCCCGCGTACGACGGGTCGGTCAGAGTCTCTTGATAGCCGGTCATGCCGGTGGAGAAGACGATCTCACCGAGCGTCTGACCCTCGCTACCGTAGCGGCGACCGACGAAGCGGCGGCCGTCTTCCAGCACGAGCACGGCCGGGCCGGGAACGTTGGTCACCGAGAAGGTCGGCGTCGTGGCAGCGGGTACCGCCTGGTCTGGTACTGACTGGTCTGGTGCGGTCGAGTCGGGCACGTCAGGCCTCACTTTCGTCTTGATCGGCCGCGGCGGCGGCCGGGCCGGTAATCGTGGCTGCAATGGTTCGGATCGCCTCGACGAGTCGAGCACGATCATTCGGATCGATGATGCGGAAGTAGCTGTCGACGGCGCGGCGGTCCTCGGTGTTCTGCGCACTGTGCGCGCTGGCAGCCCCCTCGGGCACGTTCAAACGCCAGGACAAGCGCACGAGTCCGTCGGGTTCCACCGCTCGGTCGATGGCGACCTGCGCCGCACCGACCGCCTCAATGGCGTCGGCCGGCACGAAAACCGGTTGATTACCGTCAAGGTCAAGGGTAATCCCGGCCGCCGTCACGGTGAGAGCGGCGCGGGCGCGAAAGCCCAGTCCGCGAATGGAGAGTCGTTCCAGCGGAGCGTCACGCGGGGTGGTCGCCACGTAGTACGACTCGGCACCGGTGAGCACGGTTCCCACCGTGCTCGGCATCGGATAGCCGGCGGTGAGCGCGGCGTCGCGCTGACCGCGCTTTCGCCAACTGCGCCACATCAGAACCAGGACGCCGAGCAGTACCAGCGCGGTGATGATGGTGGGAACGGACCTATCCATGCGTGGCATCTCCGCTCCGGTGGCCGGCGATCTCGAGGCTGCTGCGCACCGTGCCGTCGAGCACCGTGGCGTAGCCGCGGTGAAAAGTTGCCCGCACCTCACCGGGCAGCGTCATCGACAGGTACGGCGAATTCGCACTCGTACCAGCGAGATCGGCGCGCCCGAACACCCGGGTCGCTGCGGGATCGTACAGGGTGAGCTCGGCCGGTGATCCCACCGCGATCGGATTGCCCTGGCCGGTCACCCGTCCGATGCGTGCCGGAGTGCGTGACAGGACGCGTTCGATGTCGACCCAGTCCAGCAATCCGGTCGCCACAACCGCAGCATGCACGACGGAGAGTGCCGATTCCAGTCCGACCATGCCGTTGGCAGCGGCATCCCACTCGCAGTCCTTGCTTTCGGCGGGGTGCGGGGCGTGGTCGGTCGCGACGATATCAATCGTTCCGTCGGCCAGCCCGGCCCGCAGCGCCTCGACGTCTTCCCGGCTGCGCAGCGGCGGGTTCACCTTGAAGCGGGCGTCGTAGCCGCGAACGAGGTCTTCGGTCAGCAATAGGTGGTGCGGGGTGACCTCGGCGGTCACATTGATGCCGCGGGCCTTGGCCCAGCGGATCACATCGACCGAGCCGGCGGTGGAGACATGGCAGACGTGCAGGCGCGAGCCGACGTGTTCGGTGAGCAGCACATCGCGGGCGATGATCGATTCTTCGGCGACGGCGGGCCAGCCGACGAGGCCGAGTTCACCGGAGAGGGCGCCCTCGTTCATCTGCGCCATCTCGGTGAGGCGTGGTTCCTGCGAGTGCTGGGCGATGACCCCGTCGAAGGCCTTGACATATTCCAGAGCACGGCGCATAAGAAGAGGGTCCGAGACGCAGAAACCGTCGTCGGAGAACACGCGCACCCGGGCCCGGCTCGACGCCATGGCGCCGAGTTCGGCGAGTTGCTTGCCGGCCAGGCCCACGGTAACGGCACCGATCGGCTGCACGTCGACGTAGCCGGCGCTCTCGCCGAGGGCGAGAACCTGCTCGACGACCCCGGCGGTGTCCTGCGCCGGCAGCGTGTTCGCCATGGCGAACACGCTCGTGAAGCCGCCACGCGCCGCAGCGCGGCTGCCACTGAGTACGGTTTCGCTGTGCTCATAGCCGGGTTCGCGCAGGTGGGTGTGCAGGTCGACGAGGCCGGGCAAAGCCACCAGTCCGGCGGCGTCGATCACGCTAGCACCGCTCGAGGAAAGGCCGGTGCCCATTTCGACAATCCGAACGCCATCGAGACGGATATCGGTGCCCGTGCCGTCCGGCAGCGTCGCGCCGCGAATCAGCCAGCGTTGATTCATTCCGTCAATCGACATTGTTCGATTCCTTCCGGTCGCCGGATAAGAGTAAGTAGAGCGCAGCCATGCGCACGGAGACACCGTTCGTGACCTGTTCGAGCACGGTCGAATTCGCAGAGTCAGCCGCGGCCGAAGAGATCTCCAGACCACGATTCATCGGGCCGGGGTGCATCACAATGCTAGCCGCGTCGAGCCGACCGAAGCGCGCGTCATCGAGTCCCCAGACCCGGGAGTACTCGCGGGTGCTCGGAAAGAAGGCCGCGTTCATCCGTTCGGTTTGAATGCGCAGCATCATGACCACGTCCGGTCCGGCATCGATCGCGTCGTCCAGGTCAAAACTGAACCGGGCCGGCCAGAGCGACGTGTCACTGGGCAGCAGAGTCGGCGGGGCGACGAAGGTGAGCTCGGCACCGAGGGTGGTGAGCAGCCACAGGTTGGAACGGGCCACCCGCGAGTGCAGCACATCGCCGACGATCGTGACGCTGACCCCGTCGAGCCCCTTGCCCCGGGAGGCCGGGCCGTGGATGCGGCGGCGAATGGTGAACGCGTCGAGCAGCGCCTGGGTGGGGTGCTCGTGGGTGCCGTCGCCGGCGTTGATGATGCCCGCGTCGATCCACCCGCTGTCGGCCAGCACCGCCGGCGCTCCGGAGGCCGGGTGGCGGATGACGACACCGTCAGCACCGATCGCCGCGAGGGTCTGCGCGGTGTCTTTGAGGCTTTCGCCCTTCGACACGCTGGAGCCCTTGGCGCTGAAGTTGATCACGTCGGCGCTGAGGCGCTTCGCCGCGGCCTCAAACGAGATACGAGTGCGGGTGGAATCCTCGAAAAACAGGTTGACCACGGTCTTGCCACGCAGGGTCGGCAGCTTCTTCACTTCGCGCTGGGCGACATCGGCCATGTCCTCGGCAATGTCGAGCAGGTTGATCGCCTCGTCACGGGTGAGGTCCTTGGTCGAGAGCAGGTGCCTCATCGGTCGCTCCCCCCGTCGATCGAGACGAATTCGTCGCCGTCGATTTCTTCGAGGTGAACGTTGATGCGCTCGTCGGTCGCCGTGGGCAGGTTGCGGCCCACGAAGTCTGCCCGAATCGGCAGCTCCCGGTGCCCGCGATCCACGAGCACGGCCAGACGCACGATCGTGGGTCGACCGTGGTCACCGAGCGCGTCGAGTGCGCTGCGGATGGTGCGCCCCGAGTAGAGGACGTCGTCAACGAGCACGACAGTGGCACCGTTGATGCTGCCGGGCACCTCGGTGCGGGAGGGTGTGCGGGTGCGACCGTGGGCGAGATCGTCGCGGTACAGCGTGACGTCCAGCGATCCGACTCGCACCGCTGTCGCTGCCGGTTCGATGCGCTGGATGATCGCTGCGATGCGCCGAGCAAGCACAACGCCTCGGGTGGGGATACCAAGGATAACGAGGTTGTCCGAGCCCCGATTGGACTCCAGGATCTCGTGGGAGATTCGAGTCAACGCGCGGGTGATGTCAGCCTGAGTGAGCACAATGTGCGCCAAATGCCGACCTCCTTCCCCGTCTCACAGGACGGATCATTAAAGGATGTCTGAATAAGTCCAGCCTAGCCGCAGGAAGCCAGCGGTTAGAACGCAGCGGCAACGAAGGCGGAGAACTCGGCCGTGTCGGTGAGGCTGCCGGAGTAGAGCACGCCATTCACGAGCACGGTCGGAGTGCCGGTCACGGACGCGATCTCGGCTCCGGCAATCGGCCCGGTGAGCGCGACCTCGGTGTTGTGCTGCGACCAGCCCTCATACTCTCCCCCATCGACACAGTCGATGATGCTGACCGGGCCGGTCGCGAGGTCAGCAAGTTCCGTATTGCTCAGTCCCACGCTCTGTTCGAGCGGCTGATTGGCGAACAGCGCTGCCAGCAAGTCGAGGGTGTTCTCGGGGTTCAGCGTGGCCTGGCAGGTCAGCGCCCCCGAAGCACGGCTGGAGTAATCGGTGCCCTGGGACATCCGGTCGAGAAAAGTGAGCGAGTGCAGCCGCAGGGTGATGGCTCCACTCTCAACGCCGGCCGACAGCAGTTCTCCGTTGGCTTCTTCGAACTGGGCGCAGAACGGACACATCGGGTCGACGTATTCGTCGATGATCACCGCGCCGGTACCGAACTCGAGATAGCCGGCATCGAAGTTGGCGGCGCCCAGCGCACCGGTCGGCAGCGGTGCGCTGGGTGCCGACGCAGAGGGTACGGGTGCCGATGTCGAACTCGACGGCCCGGAAAAGGTCGAGCCGGAATCAAGGGCGAGAAAAAACGCCCCGATCGCGGATGCGAAGACAATCGCGAACACGGTGAGAATGGCGAACACGGCCATTCCGACGTAGCCGATGATGAGACCGGCCAGAGCGAATCCGCGGCCAAGTTCACCGCGCGCGCGAATCTGCCCGAGCGCGATGTGCCCTGTGATGACGCCAACCAGGCCGATGAAGAACGACGAGACAAACGAAACGACGGCCAGGGTGTTGGTCTTCGGCCCCGCGACGAAGGGCGCCGTGGGGCGGGGCGGTGGCGTCACGGCATACGGGTTCGGCTGGTTCGTCGGCTCGCGGGGAGTTTCGGGTCCGGTGGTGTCCATGGGCGTGTCCTTCGGTATGTCCGAGGTCTGGCCGACGGTTGTCAGGCCGGCTGGTATTCGGTCTGGCTGGTATTCGGTCGGACGCGGAGTCAGACCGACGGGGCGGTTTGGGCGATCTTGCCGAGCAGTCCGTTGACGAAGCCGGCCGAGTCATCCGTTGAGAGGATCTTGGCGGCCTCGACGGCTTCATCGATGGCGACGGCGTGCGGAACGGCGTCGTTGTAGAGAATCTCCCAGATACCGATGCGCAGAATGGCGCGATCGATGTTGGGCAGGCGAGCGAGCGACCAGCCCTGCGAGTACGTTTCGATCAATTCGTCGATCTCTTCGCGATGATCGACGACACCGTCGACGAGCTCACGAGCGTACAGCCAGGAGGCCACCCGCGCCGGCTCGCTGGCGGCACGCTCGGCCTCGATGGCGAGAGACTCGGGAATGCTGATCTGGCGCACATCGGCGGCGTACAAAATGTCGATAGCGCGCTTACGTGCCTTGGTGCGTGCGCTCACTAGTTGACGCGACCGAGGTAGTCGCCGGTACGGGTGTCGACCTTGACCTTGGTGCCCTGCTCCAGGAACAGCGGAACCTGGATCTGGTAGCCGGTCTCCACCGTAGCCGGCTTGGTGCCGCCGGTGGAACGGTCGCCCTGCAGGCCCGGCTCGGTGTAGGTGATTTCCAGGGTGACGGATGCCGGCAGCTCGACGTAGAGCGGGTTACCGTTGTGCAGCGCCACGGTCACGGCCTGGTTTTCGAGCATGAAGTTGCTGGCGTCGCCGACGACTGCCGCAGAAACGGAGA
The DNA here is from genome assembly GCF_030063365.1 of Cryobacterium sp. PH29-G1. Taxonomy (GTDB): domain Bacteria; phylum Actinomycetota; class Actinomycetes; order Actinomycetales; family Microbacteriaceae; genus Cryobacterium. The sequence continues at coordinate 19,496 of NZ_JASISY010000012.1, forward strand.
TCTGGTCGTAGTCGGCCACGTCCATGAAGATGTAGGAGTCACCGTCGTTATAGAGGTACTGAAAATCGCGACGATCGACGTTTTCGGTCTCGATCTTGGCACCGGCGTTGAACGTACGGTCAACGGTCTTGCCCGAGACGACGTTCTTCATTTTGGTGCGAACGAAGGCGCCACCCTTGCCCGGCTTGACGTGCTGAAACTCGACGACGGCCCAAAGCTGGCCATCCATGTTGAGTACGACGCCATTTCTGATATCAGCGGTAGAGGCCATGGGAGGGGTGTTCCGTTCAATTGATAAGGTGCGCGGGTGCAAATGGCACCTTATCGATTCTACGTGTCCGAGCCTCAAGCACCAAAGGCAGATTGTTAGTCGGGCGTACCGGCGGTGACGAAATCCAGCGCGAGTCGGTAGGAGTCGAAGCCGAGGCCGGCGATAACGCCGGTCGCAATGGCGCTCACCACGCTCGTGTGGCGAAATGTCTCCCGAGCGTGCGGGTTGGAAATGTGCACCTCGATCAGGGGCAGCCCTGCCTTCGTTACGAGCGCCGCAGCGTCCCGAAGCGCATAGCTGTAGTGCGTGAAGGCGGCGGGATTCAAAATCACCGGCATCCGTTCGTCGACGGCCTCGTAAAGCCAGTGGATCAGCTCGGCCTCGTCATCGGTTTGCCGCAGATCGATGCTCACTCCATCAAGAGCGGATGCCTCCAGCAGCGTGCGCAGGTCGTCCAGGTTCGCCGCTCCATACACGTCGGGCTCGCGACTGCCGAGGCGCCCGAGGTTCGGACCGTTCAGAACCAGCACTGTACTCATCCCCTCAGCCTAGGCCGTCGCCGGTGCCGGTCCTGGGCGACGCGCTCCGCTCGGGCCCACGCGTCGAGCACGCTCTTCTCTCGGATTGACGCGAAAATCGACAGGAATATCGGCAGGCTGTGAGAACGGTCAGCCGGTGAGAACGCTCAGACGGTGAGAACAGCAATGCCGTCATCGTGGGCCACGAACAGGCCGGTGATGCGCATGAGCTTGCCGAAAGACTGGTGCAGTTCACTGGCCCAGACCTGATCGGGAGCGGTCAGGGCTGCCGATCCCGGGCGTTCCAGCGTGACAATGATGCTGCCGCCCGGCGCTTCCTCGGCCAGAAATTCGTTGATTCTCACGGCGTAGGGCTGCACCGAACCGGGTTCGGGGCGAAGAGGAATGTTATCGATGGGGATCACGAGCGAAAGTTGCTGCCCGCGAGCATCGAGCAACATGAGCCAGAGTTGCCGGCGAATGGCGTGGCCGACCAGGTCGAATACCCGCGCCCGAGCCTGTTCGATCGTGGTCACGGGAGGGGCGTCGTCGATGTTGAGTGTTGTTGTCATGCAGCCAGCATGGGCGGATCGTGCCGCCTGGACCGGTTATCCCCAGAACGACCGGTGCGGTGCGGCTTGTGGATAACTTCCGGTCGACACGTGCGGGTTGGTCGACGCCGGACGGCTGTGAATGCCGGCCACGCCGGTCGATCAGAGTGGCAATGCCCGTAGAATGAAACTCCGACGGTGGCGGAGGCTGCCGCGCCCGACCACTGCTAACGGAGGCAGATCCTGATGGGACACGGCTTGAAGAGTACGTCGTCGGTTCCGTCCGGTCCCGCCCGCGAGAATCTGGTCGCGCTCGAGCGAGCACACGAATCCGCTGTCAATGACCGGGTGTTTCAGACCGGTGTGCGCCAGCTCGTGCAGGATTCCTGGCAGCGTTCGCTCTCGCTCAGCCTCAACCCGGCAATCGTGGCGCAGGAACGCACCTGGACCGATGCCGAACTGCGCGACCTGCGCAACCTGCATCCGCTCGCCGCGGTGTTGCCCGTCGTGCACAGCCTGCTGATCCGCCACGCCTTCGATGCCGAGCTACTGGTCGCGATCGGCGACGAATCCGGTCGGCTGCTCTGGATCGACGGCGACCGGGTGCTGCGCCGTCAGGTGGAGGAAATGCTGTTCGTCGAGGGCGCCGATTGGTCGGAAGGTCACGTCGGAACCAGCGCCCCGGGCACCGCCATCGCTCTGGATCGCGGAATTCAGATTCGGCGTGCGGAGCATTTCAATGCCCTCGCGCACCCGTGGAGTTGCACGGCCGTGCCCATTCACGACCCGGACACCGGCAAGATCCTCGGCGTGATCGATATCACCGGCGGTGATCAGGCCGTCGCCCCGCAGACCCTGCCGCTCGTCGAAGCGGCCGTTGCCGCCATGGAAGCGGAGTTGCGCATTCAGCGTCTCGACGGGGGGCGCCTCGATGGTCGCCGCCTCGACGCGGAGCGCCTGGCGGGGGAACGCACCAACGAACAGCGCAGCAGTGAACAGCGCAGCGGCCAACAGCGCATTGGCGAGCAGCGCAACGACGAGCAGCGCAGCGATGAGCGGCGCAGCGACGTGAGCGACCGACCGGATTCCCGGCGCCGCCGCTCCAGCGTAGCCATGTTTTCTGCGGCCAACCGCGCCGCCGTTCCGGTCGGGTTCGGCGTACTCGGCAGCGACTACGGCCACCTCGAATGCGGCGACGTTGCCATCGACGTGAGTCCGCGACACGCCGAGATTCTCACGCTGCTGGCCTGGCACCGCGAGGGGCTCTCGGCCGATCGTCTCGCCTTTCTGCTCAGCGATCAGACCGGCAGTGGTCAGGTCAACAGCGTCGATACCCTGCGCGCGGAAATGGTGCGGGTGCGTAAAGTGCTCGAGCAGGTCACCCCATCGATTGTCATCGGCTCCCGCCCGTATCGGCTGCAGTCCCCACTTGAGCTCGATGCCCAACGGGTGCTCGCGTTTCTGGATCGCGGAGCCCACCGCGTGGCCCTGGCCGCGTACCGCGGGCCGGTTCTGCCTAACTCGTTCTCCCCCGGAATCATCGATATTCGCACCGAGATCAGCGCGCGTCTGCGCGAGGCGATGTTGACGGATGCCTCCGTCGATCTGCTCCTGGAGTATGCGCGATCCGACGAGGCCACCTACGACTCCGAGGTCTGGCGCGCCTGCCTCGAACTGCTCCCGGCCCGTTCCCCCAAACGCGCCACCGTGGTCGCCCGCTTGAAACGCATCGACGATGAGCTCGGCGTACGGCAATCTTCGTCGCAGCGCTAAGCGCTCCAGAGCCTCGCTCTTCCCGATTCGCGGCACCGGATAATCGTGGCAGCGGCTCGGAGCATCCGGCGGTTCTGGCACACGGCAGCTGGTTGAGCACACCTCGCAACCTTCTGCAACGTTTGCTTTTCTACGATGATGACACCGCAGAACGCGGAACCGACACCGTCGTCGAATTAGGAGTGACATGACCGTCTACGCAGCCCCCGGAACACCCGGCTCGAAAGTTACCTTCAAGTCTCGGTACGAGAACTGGATCGGCGGCGAATGGGTCGCCCCCGTCAAGGGTCAGTACTTCGAAGACATCACCCCCGTCACCGGCAAGCCGTTCGCCGAGGTCGCTCGCGGCACCGCCGAGGACATTGAGCTGGCCCTCGACGCCGCCCACAAGGCCGCACCGGCCTGGGGCAAGACCAGCGCTACCGAGCGTGCCGCCGTGCTCAACAAGATCGCCGACCGGATCGACGCCAACGTCGAGATGCTCGCCGTCGCCGAAACCTGGGACAACGGCAAAGCAGTGCGGGAAACCATCAACGCCGACATTCCCCTCGCCGCTGACCACTTCCGTTACTTCGCCTCGGCGATCCGCGCCCAGGACGGCGACCACGCCCAGCTCGACGGCGACACCGTCTCTTACCAGTTCCACGAACCGCTCGGCGTCGTCGGCCAGATCATCCCCTGGAACTTCCCCATCCTGATGGCCGTCTGGAAGCTTGCCCCGGCCCTCGCCGCCGGCAATGCCATCGTGCTCAAGCCCGCCGAGCAGACCCCGGTCTCCATCCTCGTGCTGATGGAACTCATCGCCGACATTCTCCCCCGGGGAGTGGTCAACGTGGTCAACGGCTTCGGCCTCGAGGCCGGTAAGCCGCTCGCCTCCAGCAACCGCATCCGCAAGATCGCGTTCACCGGTGAGACCTCGACCGGCCGCCTGATCCTGCAGTACGCCTCGGCCAACATCATCCCCTCTACCGTGGAGCTCGGCGGTAAAAGCCCGAATATCTTCTTCAGCGATGTCGCGGACCAAAACGACGCCTTCTACGACAAGGCCCAGGAAGGCTTCGTGCTGTTCGCCTTCAACCAGGGTGAAGTCTGCACGGCCCCCAGCCGGGCCCTGCTGCAGAAGCCCATCTACGACAGCTTCCTCGGCGATGCGGTCACCCGCGCGAAGAAGATCATCCAGGGCAACCCCCTCGACACCGACACCCAAATGGGCGCGCAGGCCAGCAACGACCAGCTCGAGAAGATCCTGTCCTACATCGACATCGGCACCAAGGAGGGCGCCAAGCTCGCCCTCGGCGGCGAACGCGCCGACCTCGGCGGCGACCTCACCGGCGGCTACTACGTGCAGCCGACCATCTTCGAAGGCCACAACAAGATGCGCCTGTTCCAGGAGGAGATCTTCGGACCGGTGCTCGCCGTGACGAGCTTCACCGACTACGACGATGCCATCTCCATCGCCAACGACACCATCTACGGTCTCGGTGCCGGCGTCTGGTCCCGCAACGGCAACGTCGCCTATCGCGCCGGTCGCGACATTCAGGCCGGACGAGTCTGGGTGAACAACTACCACGCCTACCCGGCCGGTGCAGCCTTCGGCGGCTACAAGAGCTCCGGCATCGGACGCGAGAACAACAAGCTCGCTCTCGGTCACTACCAGCAGACCAAAAACCTGCTCGTGTCCTACTCCGAAAACAAGCTGGGCTTCTTCTAAACCGTCCGTCCGCACGATCTGAGCCGCGGCAGAGCGCCCGACGGGTGGGAGTTCTGCCGTGGGTCTGGCCGGGGGGCTGTCAACGACGTAACGTCGTAGGCAGCCCCTTGGCCGTCCCGCATTCATTGCATTGCCCACTTCGCAGAAAGGTCCGTCAATGTCGACACCTACGATCACCGCGGCGGTCACGATCGCCGGCGAAACCGTGCCACGCGTCGAACTCACCCCGGTGGCGGTCGATCTGCTCCGCAGCCTGTGGGACGAGTACGGCCCGCTCATGTTTCATCAGTCCGGTGGCTGCTGTGACGGCAGCTCACCGATGGTGTTCATGGCCGGCGAGTTCATCACGTCCGACCAGGATGTGCTCCTCGGTCGGTTCGAACTGGCTCCGGCCGGTGAACCCAGCCAGCCGCTGGACTTCTGGATGTCGGCCGAGCAGTTCAACTACTGGAGCCACACTTTTCTCACGGTCGATGTCGTGCCGGGGCGCGGCAGCGGCTTCAGTGCTGAAGCACCACGCGGCGTGCGCTTTCTCATCCGTTCCGAGCTGATGACCACCATGACCCCGTTCGCCGGCACGGTCGACACCGCCGGCACGGACCGGGTCGAAGCCGATATCGCGGCCCCACCCGCCCCGATTTCCCCGCCGACGGCTCGCGTCTAGCTACTGCCCGATGGCCTGGTAGGCGCTGAACAACAAAGAGGCATCCGGTCCTTCGAGGATGGTGGGCTTGCCGACATCGTCGAGGACCACGAAGCGCAGCATGCCGCTGCGGGTCTTCTTGTCGCGCTGCATGGTAGCGAGCAGGGTGGGCCAGCGACCCACGGGGTAGCCGGTGGGCAGGGTCAGCGATTCCAGAATGGTGCGGTGCCGGTCGACGACCTCCACCGAAAGACGACCGCTGAGAGCGGCCAGCTCTGCCGCAAACATCATGCCGACGGCGACGGCGGCGCCGTGACGCCACCCGTAACGCTCGGCGTGCTCGACCGCATGGCCCAGGGTATGGCCGTAGTTGAGAATTTCGCGCAGGCCGGCCTCCTTGAAGTCCTCCCCCACGATCCGCGCTTTCATCGCGATCGCCAGTTCGATCAGCCGGCGGAACTCGGGGCTCGTCGGGTCTGTGGCCCGGTCAACATCCGCTTCGATGATGTCGAGTATTTCGGGAACCTGAATAAAACCGGCTTTGACGATTTCAGCGAAACCGGCGAGGATCTCGTTCCGCGGAAGTGCATCGAGCAGGTCGAGGTCGCAGAGCACGGCGGCGGGCGCGTAGAAGGTGCCCACGAGGTTCTTTCCCTCGGCGGTATTGATGCCGTTCTTGCCGCCGACGGCCGCGTCGACCATGCCGAGTACGCTCGTGGGAATCTGTATGAGCTTGACACCACGCAGCCAGGTTGCCGCGACAAATCCGGCCAGGTCGGTCACGGCGCCGCCACCAAGGCCGATTACGGCGTCGGTGCGACTGAAATCAGATTGCCCCATGATGCCCCAGCAGAAGGCGGCTACCTCGACGCGCTTGGCGGCTTCGGCGTCGGGAACTTCGGCGAGCAGCACCTCGGAATAGGTCTCGAGCAGACTGTCGCGTAGGGCGACCGCGCGGGCGCCGACCGTGGAAGTGTGCACGATCAGCACCTTGTTGACGCCACTGCCCAACTGCTCGGCGACGGTACCGACCAGTCCACGCCCCACACTGACCGGATAGCTGTCGATCCCCGTCACGGTGATCACGGTGGTGGCGGTCTGTTCAGCCTGGGTCATTTCGGTCATCCCTGAAAACTCACTCATCATTTCTTTCTTGTATCCAGTTCACTATCTCGTCGGCAATGCCGCTGATAGGACGGTTGGAGGTGTCCAGACGAATCGTCGCGAGGGCCTCGTAGGTGGGGCGGCGTAGGTCGAAAATGCGTTCCCAGTCAGCGATGCCACCGGTCAGAAGCGGCCGTTTACTGCCGCCGAGGCGCGCCTGCACGGCCGCGGGGGTCACGCTCAGGTAGACGACGGTTGCGTCCTGGAGATCGGCTTGGGTATCGGCGTGCAGTACCGCTCCCCCGCCCAGAGACACGATGGCCGGCTCGCCGAGGGCCCAGTCGACCGCCTCACGCTCGATAATGCGAAAGTATTCCTCGCCCTCGCGGGCGAAGATTTCCGGGATCGGGCCGTAGGTTTCGACGATGCGCTTGTCGGTATCGATGAAGGGCACGCTAAGACCACGCGCCACGCGGCGACCGATCTTGGTCTTGCCGGCGGCCATGGGGCCGATGAACACAATCGGAAGGAGGGAATTGCGCAGTGTCAGCATCGTTGCTCCAGATCGGTTACGGCGTTCATGGTTACGGCGTTCACTGTTAAAGCGTCGAGTCGCTGGATGAGCCCGTGCGCAGGTTGGCGGGGATGTTGGCGAGGTAAGACTCGAGGTTGCGGCGGGTTTCACCGACCGAGTCACCGCCGAACTTCTCCAGCACCGAGTTTGCGAGTACGAGCGCCACCATTGCCTCGGCCACGACTCCGGCAGCCGGAACCGCGCAGACGTCGGAGCGCTGGTGGTGCGCCGGTGCCGGCTCACTCGTGGCGACATCCACCGTGCGCAGGGCCCGGGGAATCGTCGCGATCGGCTTCATCCCGGCACGTACCCGCAGTACGGTACCGGTGCTCATGCCGCCCTCGGTGCCGCCCGCCTTGTCGCTGAGCCGCACAATGGCACCATCAGCCTGAACCAGTTCGTCGTGCGCCGCCGAACCGCGACGGCGCGTGGTTTCGAAGCCGTCGCCGACCTCGACACCCTTGATCGCCTGAATGCCCATGAGGGCGGCCGCAAGCTGAGAATCCAGCCGCCGGTCCCAGTGTACGAAGGAGCCGAGTCCGGGGGGAAGGTTATAGGCGAGCACCTCGACCACACCGCCGAGGGTGTCGCCATCCTGATGCGCGGCATCCACTTCGGCCACCATCAGAGCGGATGTCGCGGGATCGAAGCAGCGCAGCAGGTCCGCGTCGAGGGCATCAAGATCTGCGGGTTCGGGCAACGGAGCGCCCTCGGGCACTCGCACCGGGCCGATGGCGATGGTGTGGCTGACCAGGGAGATTCCCAGCTCGTTCAAGAACGACCTGGCCACAGCACCGAGTGCCACCCGCGCCGCGGTTTCGCGGGCACTGGCCCGCTCGAGTACCGGGCGGGCTTCATCAAAGCCGTATTTTTGCATGCCGGCGAGGTCGGCGTGGCCGGGCCGGGGCCGGGTCAGGGGCGCCCCGCGGCCACGGGCGAGGGTGCCCGGATCGACCGGTGCGGCGCTCATCACGTCGACCCATTTGGGCCATTCGGAGTTGCCGATGCGGAGTGCGACCGGACCGCCGAGGGTGAGACCGTGACGCACGCCACCGGAGAGGGTAAGTTCGTCCTCTTCAAATTTCATGCGCGCACCCCGGCCGTAGCCGAGCTTGCGGCGCGCCAGATCGAGACGGATCGAATCAAGGGTGACCGGAATTCCAGCGGGCAAACCCTCGACAATGGCGATGAGTTCGGGGCCGTGAGATTCTCCGGCAGTGAGCCAACGAAGCATGATTACTATCTTTCCACAGGGTCACGGGTCAGCGCGCCGCGCATGGCTGCGAGCACGGCTGACTCGTCGGGCAGGGGTTCGAACGGATCGGCGGTGACGAAGACCCGCACCTGAATCAGAGCCTGGTGCAGCAGCATGCCCAGGCCGTTCAGCACGGTACCGCCGGCCGCCTGCCACGACGACGCCACAGCACTCGGCCACGGTGAATACGCCACATCGAACAACACGGCGCGTTCACGCAGTTCGAGCGGCAGCGGCACCGGCAGCACGGTTCCGCCCGGCAAGGCGCTGATCACGACGTCGCTGTCAACCCGCGTCGCACCGCTGAGGTCCTGCAGGTCAACGACCACGCCCAGTAATCGGCCGAGTTCGACCAGCGGCTGTGCCTTCTCCTGATCACGCACCAGAACGCTGACAGATTCGGTGCCGAGTTCCGCCGCCGCCATCAGAGCGGATGCCGCCGTCGCGCCGGCTCCGAGCAGGGTCACGTGGTTCGCCTGGGTGACTCCGCCCTCAGCCAAGGCGCGCACCAGACCCGCAACATCCGTGTTGTACCCGGTCAGTGTGCCGCGACCGTTGACCCGGCGCAGCAGCACCGTATTGACCGACCCGGTCAGCTGCGCCACCCGATCAGAGTCGTCGATAAAGGGAAGCACCTCGTGCTTGAGCGGCATGGTGAGCGACAATCCGCGCCACTCCGGGCCCATCTTGCTCAGGAACATGGCCAACGAACCGCTCTTCACCTCGACGGCGTCGTAGGACCAGTCCAGGCCCAACTGCCGGTAGGCGGCCCGGTGCACCAACGGCGACCGGGAGTGTTTGATCGGCGAGCCGAGTACCGCAAGCCGATTCGACGTGAGACTATCCATATTCGGGGTGCTCCCTCATCCAGTTTTGCCAGAGCGTAACCGCGGCATCGTGCTCTTGCACGGTAGTGGAGAACACCGTCTCACCGGTGTCCAGGTTCACGGTCACGAAGAACAACCACGGTCCGTCGGCCGGATGCAGGGCGGCGTCGATCGCGAGGTCGCCCGGATTCGAGATGGGCCCGACGACCATGCCGGGATGCACGTAGGTGTTGTAGGCGTTACCGGCATCGGCGCGTTCGGCATCGGTCGTCGTGACCAGATGGGTGTTACCGGTGCCGTAGGCCACGGTCGCGTCGGATTGCAGCAGACCGCTCTCCCACTGGCCCGGGTCGAGCCGGTTGAGAAAGACCCGCGACACCTTGTAGTAGTCGTCACGGAGACCGGCCTCGCGCTGAATCAGCGATGCGAACACAATCGTTGACCAGCGGTCCGCGACGGCAACCCCCGCCGCGTCGAGGGCCTTGTACTGACGGTTCACCATGGCCTGCAGAGCGATTTGGGCGGTGTCCCCCGGCGAGAATGTGTAGGTGGCGGGAAAGAGAAAGCCCTCGAGCGTCGTCGCTTCTGCAGGCAGCCCGAACGACGCAACGTTGGCCGCAGCGGCTTGAAGGTCGGCGAGGGGAATGTCGGTACCTTCGGAGATCGACTGGAGAACGTTGACGAGGGCGGTACCCTCGGGCACGACGACGGTCCGACTCAGTTTCGATTCCGGGTCGAGCAGCGCGTCGAGGGCAGTGCTCGCCACCATCTTCGTCTTGAGTTGATAGGCACCGGCCTGGAACACGGGTTCCGGTGCGGTCTGCAGCAGCACATCGTAGAACGCATCAAAACTCTTGACCACTCCCTCATCGACGAGCGTCGAAGCAATTTCGGAACCACCGTCGCCGTCGTGGATCATCACCACCACGTCCGTGCCGGTAGCGGCTTCTTCCGTAGTGAAATCGGGCGGTCCCTGTGTGGCGGCGATGATCTGGCTGATCGGGCCCTGCAGAAAAAGCACGGCACCGGCCACAAGCGCTGCCAGCACGACGAAGATGATCAGGCAGCCCCACGCCCCTTTGTGGCTTCGCCTCTCTCTGGGCGGGTCCTCGGCCAAGAGCGAGCGTCGATTCGCTCGACCGCGGCCGGATTCACCACTATGGTTCCCGGCCAGCACGTCGGTGGCATCGGTATCAAAGTCGGTGCCGGAATCGGCACCGTCGCTCGACCGCCTGGGCATCACTGGCAGTGCCGCGGGGACCCGAGCAGTCTCAGCCTTCTCAGCCTTCTCAGCCTTCTCAGCCTTCTCAGCCTTCTCAGCCTTCTCAGCCTTCTCAGCCTTCTCAGCCTTCTCAGTCTTCTCAGCCGCAGCCTGATCCGCTGCGGCCTGCTCCGCCCGCCACTGACGGCGGCTCGGCAGGGGCTCTTGCGGGGTGTCTCTCGGCACAGCTACGGCCTCTCAGTCGGTTCGACGGGCGACCCTGGCGGCCGCCCCGAGGCACGCTCACTGTCGAGCGCGTGTTGCAAAATGATAGTCGCGGCCACCTGATCAATGACTGGCCGTTGGGTTTTCGTTGAACGCCCCGAGGCCCTCAGCGCTGACTGCGCCGACACCGTGGAGAGTCGTTCGTCGACCAGGCGCACCGGAACGGCGAGGGTCCGCGCCAGACGGTCCGCGAAATCGATGGCATCATCGGTGGACGCGGTGACGTTTCCCGACAGGGCAAGCGGCAGCCCCACGATCACCTCGACGGCGTCAAGTTCCTGCACCACCGCTCGGATCCGGGCCAGATCATTCACTCCAGCCTGATCGCGCGCGACAGTTTCCACCGGTGTGGCGAGCATGCCGTGGTTGTCGCTCCGGGCCAGGCCGATGCGCACCTTACCGACATCAACGCCCAGACGCACGCCGGAGCGCATGCTTGACGCTGGTGGGACTACGGCCGACTCGCCCCCGGCAGGAACGACCCCGGCGGGTCGAATGACGATATCCTCACCAGACCCCGGCTCAGACCTGTGTGTGCGAGGCCGGGCCGGGGTTCGGTCGGAGCGCATCGTTAGCGGCTGATCGCTGCGACGACGGCCTGCAACGCCGCTGGGATGGCATCACGATTGGGCCCACCGCCCTGCGCCAGGTCGTCTTTGCCGCCGCCACCTCCGCCGAGAATTCCGGCGACCGTCTTGGCCAGCACTCCAGCCTTCTGGCCGGCCTCCCTGGCGGCCTGGTTGGTTGCAACGATCACGACGGGCTTATCGGCGGCAATGGCCGACAGGGCTACGACAACCGCATCGGTGCCGAGGCGTTCCCGCGTCGCGAGGGCAAGCATCCGTACGTCGTCCGGCGAGCCGACCACGCCGAGGTCTTCGGTAACGACGGTCACGGCACCAACGCGACGGGCCGTCGCCAGCAGGGCGGGAACGCGGTCGGTGAGGGCGCGGGCTTCGAACACTGCGATCTTCTTCTCGGCCGATTTCAGGCTCGATACCAGGTCGCTGATGCGCTCGGGCAACTGCTCGCGCGGCGTCTTCAAACTCGACGACAGCTGCGAGACCAGGGCGCGTTCGGCGGCAAGATCGCGGAAGGCCTCGAGACCGACGAGCGATTCAACGCGTCGGTTCGTCGATCCGACGGACGCTTCGCTGATCAGGTTGATCATGCCGATTTCGGCGCTGCTGCCCACGTGGGTTCCGGCGCACAGTTCGCGCGACCAGGGTCCGCCGATATCGACGACGCGCACAACTTCGCCATATTTCTCACCGAACAGGGCCATGGCGCCGAGCGCCTTGGCCTCGGCGAGAGGCATTTCGCGGGTGGTGACCGGGAGGTTGTCCCGGATGGCGTTGTTGGAGATTTCTTCGATCTCAGTGCGGGTCGCCGCTGACAACGCCTGGTTCCAGGAGAAGTCGAGACGAAAGAAACCCGCCTTGTTGTAGGAGCCGGACTGGTGGGCGTTCGGGCCGAGCACCTGACGCAGAGCAGCGTGCAGCACGTGAGTACCGGAGTGAGCCTGCCGGGCACCACGGCGCCAGTTCTCGTCGACCACGCTCGTGGCGCTGTCTCCGACCCCGACCTCACCGGACTGCACGAGCACCTTATGGCTGATCAGGCCCTTGACCGGCTTCTGCACGTCGAGCACCTTGAGCTCGTAGCCGGGGCCCACAATAAGACCGGAATCCGCTTCTTGACCGCCGGACTCTGCCCAGAGGGCGGTTTCGGCGAGGATGACCTCGGCCGTTTCGCCGGCGACCGCGCTCGTGACGGACTCTCCGTCAACAATGAGGCCGAGCACACTGGATTCGTTCTGCAGGTCGTCGTAGCCGGTGAATACGGTTTCACCGAGGGAACGGAAGGAGCTATACACCCCCAGGTCGGCCAGCGTCGACTTCTTGGACTTCGCATCCGCCTTGGCCATGGTGCGCTGCTTCGTCATCAGAGTTTCGAAGGCGTCCCGGTTGACACTCAGACCCGCTTCTTCAGCGATCTCGAGGGTGATTTCGATCGGAAAACCGTAGGTGTCGTGCAGCAGGAACGCGGTCGGTCCGGCCAGTTCGGTCTTGTTGGCCTTCTTGGTCTTGGCCACGGCCAAATCGAGCACGGCGCTGCCACTGGCGAGGGTGCGCAGAAAAGTCTCCTCCTCGGCGAAGGCGGCCTGGCTGATGCGCCCGAAGTCACTCTTCACTTCGGGATAGGAAGCGCTCATGGCGTCGCGCGAGGCGGGCAACAGGTCGGGCAGGCTAATGGTGTCAACGCCGAGCAAACGCATGGCACGAACGCTGCGCCGCAGCAGGCGACGCAGGATATAGCCCCGACCCTCGTTGGACGGCATGACGCCGTCGCTCATCAGCATGAGCGAGGAACGCACGTGGTCGGCGACGATGCGCATCCGCACGTCGTCATCGTGGTTCGCTCCGTAGCGGCGCCCCGACAGTGCAGCGGCACGGTCGAGAACCGGGCGCACCTGGTCGATCTCGTACATGTTCTCGACGCCCTGTTTGAGGAAGGCGACGCGTTCGAGGCCCATACCCGTGTCGATGTTCTTCTTGGGCAGGTCACCGAGAATCTGAAAGTCGCTTTTGCCGGTGCTCTCGCCGCGCAGGTACTGCATGAAGACGAGGTTCCAAATTTCGACATAACGATCGTCGTCGGTGGCCGGGCCACCGTCGGCTCCGTAGGCCGGGCCACGGTCGAAGAAGATTTCCGAGCACGGACCGGCCGGGCCGGGCTGGCCCGTGGACCAGTAGTTCGATTCCATACCGAGGCGCTGGATGCGGTTCTCCGGCACGCCGAGCGCGCGCCAGTACCGGTGTGCCTCATCGTCGTCCAGGTAAATCGTGACCCACAAGTCGCTCTCGCGAAAGCCGTAGCCGCCCTGGTTCTCCGGGGTGGTCAGCAACTCCCAGGCGAAACCGATCGCTTCTTCCTTGAAGTAGTCACCGAAACTGAAGTTGCCGTTCATCTGAAAGAACGTGCCGTGCCGGGGCGTCTTGCCGACCTCTTCGATGTCGTTGGTGCGGATACACTTCTGCACGCTCGTAGCACGAGGGTACGGCGCCGGAACCAGCCCGGTGAGGTATGGCACGAACGGGACCATGCCGGCCACGGTGAAAAGAAGGGTGGGATCGTCGCTCACCAATGACGCGGACGGCACAACGGTGTGTCCACGATCGGCGAAGAAGTCGAGCCAGCGCCCGCGAATGTCAGCAGTCTGCATGGTGTCCGTTTTTTGGTGTTGCGTGAATGTGGTGGTGCATGAATGTGGTGGTGCGTGAATATAGCCGGGCGAGGGGCGAGCGCCGGGTCAGGGCGCGGTCGGTGCTGCGGAGTCGCCGGCCGCGGTGACGTCGCCGAGAGCGGCATGCAACTCGGCCTCGCGCTGCCGGTAGCCCTCAGAAATGGCCTCTCCGAACTCACGCGCCTTGGTGTCGAGTTCGGTGAAAAACTGCTTCCCCTGCTGGGTCTTGTTGACCTCGTGGGCAACCACGAAGCCGGCGGCCACACCAATGACCAACCAGATGACGTTCTTCATGGCACTTCTCCCTGAATCTGTGCGGCCGGGGCCCACAGTCAATAGAACCGAATTGAATGAAGCCGGGCACCGCTAGCGGTAGCTATCGATAAGACGGGCGCGAGAATATCAACGCCGTGTCCAGAGTAGCCGGTCAACCTCGATTGCGCCCGGACCGCGGCCGCCCGGCGCGAAAGGCAGCCCGCACGCCGGCCGAAAACCCGGCCAGCTTGATCAGCGGTCCGCCCACCGTCGCAGCAAATAACGCGACGAGCGCTGAGGCGTTGCCGGTGACATCCGCTACATTGCTCGTGATGGTGTCGACCCTGGCCAGTTGCTGGTTCGTCGAACGGATGGTCTCGGTGGTCTCGGTCAGCATCGGGGTCATTCCCTCGCTGAGTTCGTGGATGGCCGCGGTCGTTTCATCGAACACCCGGCCCAGTTTGATCAGCGGAATGGCAATGACCGCGACCAATATTGCGAACACGCCGGCGGCAATGAGCCCGGCAATATCTCCACCTGACACGGTGACTCCACTCAGTTCGATCGGCTCCCAATGAGCGCGGATATACAAAAGGGCGGATCACCCGAGGATGATCCGCCCTTCAGCGTACCGGTTGACAACAGCCGGAAGGCCATCGAGAACCGGTCAGACAGCTAACAAGCTGCACGGTGTTATCGAGCTGCGTAGTACTCCACGACGAGCTGAACTTCACAGGTCACGGGGATCTCGATGCGCTTCGGGGCACGCACGAGGCGGGCCTGAAGCTTGTCGAGTTCAACCTCGAGGTACGGCGGGAGCTTGGGAAGCAGGTCAACGTGTCCGCCGGCTGCTGCAACCTGGAAGGGCTCCATGCCCTCGCTGCGAGCCTTGACGTGCATGAGCTGGCCCGGCTTCACGCGGAAGGAGGGCCGGTCAACGAGCTCTCCGTCAACGAGGATGTGACGGTGCACGATCATCTGGCGAGCCTGCGCCGTGGTGCGCGCAATCGCGGAACGAACGAGGAGTGCATCGAGACGGGTCTCGAGAATCTCAACGAGGTTCTCACCGGTCAGGCCCTGACGACGACGAGCCTGCTCGAAGGCAATCTTGAGCTGAGCTTCGCGAATGCCGTACTGGGCGCGTAAGCGCTGCTTTTCGCGCAGACGAACGGCATAGTCCGAATCGGTCTTGCGCTTGGTGCGGCCGTGCTCACCGGGTGCATAGGGGCGCTTCTCGAGGAAGCGGGCTGCCTTCGGCGTGAGGGCAATGCCCAGGGCGCGCGAGAGGCGAGTTTTACTGCGGGTACGTGACTTGGTAGACACGGTTTCCTTTCGATCGGACTCAATAACAGGGATACCAGGGCGAGTGCGTATCGCTACAGCACAAACGTCATGGGAGATCAGAGGATTGGGTGCCATGGGACGCTCGGCTACAGAACGATTCCCCTCCAACCTGGAATCGGACGCAGCCGCATGCCGAAACCAGTTGTAGGCAGAGTCAAGGTTAGCACACCAGACCCGCCGGTTGAGCTGGTCCAAACCCGCGGCCGGTCACCCGCTCCTCGCGTCTTCGAGACGGGCGGCGCCGCCGCAGTTCACAGCGCTACTGGTTGCGGACGATGCGGCGGATCTTGAGGAGGCGGGCGGAGATGTCTCGCTCATGGCCGTGCTCGGTGGGGGCGTAGTACTGGGTGCCCGTCAATTCGGTCGGCGGATACTGCTGGGTGACCACGCCGAGTGCGTCATCGTGCGGGTACCGGTAGCCCTTGCCGTGACCGAGCTTCTTCGCGCCGGGATAGTGCGCGTCGCGCATCCCCTTGGGCACGCGGCCCATCTTGCCGGCCCGCACATCGGCGATCGCCGCGTCGAGGGCCAGGTAGGCCGCATTGGACTTGGGTGCGGTGGCCAGGTGCACGACGGCCTGGGCAAGCGGAATACGGCCCTCGGGCATGCCGATCAGAGCCACGGCGTCGGCGGCAGCCACGGCGATCAGGAGGGACTGCGGGTCGGCCATGCCGATGTCCTCGGAGGCGAGGATGATGATGCGACGGCAGATGTAGCGTGGGTCCTCGCCGGCTTCGATCATGCGCGCGAGGTAGTGCAGCGCGGCGTCGACGTCACTGCCGCGCACGGATTTGATGAAGGCGCTGATCACGTCGTAGTGCTCGTCGCCGTTGCGGTCGTAGCGCAGCAGCGCGCGGTCCACGGCAAGCGAAACGATGTCGGTTGTGATGACGGGCTTGCCGGTCGCTCCGGCTTCGAGGGTCGACTCCGCCGACACGGATGCCGCCTCCAGCGCGGTCAGGGCCCGCCGCGCGTCGCCGGACGCCAGCCGGATGATCGCGCCGCGCGCCTCGGGTTCGAGCTCGAACCGGTCGGCCAGACCGCGGGCATCGGTGACGGCCCGATCCACCACAATGCCGAGATCGTCGTCACTGAGCACTTCGAGGGTGAGCAGCAACGACCGGGAAAGCAGCGGCGAAATGATCGAGAACGACGGGTTTTCCGTTGTCGCGGCGACGAGAATGATCACGCCGTTTTCGACCCCGGGGAGCAGCGCGTCTTGCTGAGCCTTCGAGAAACGATGAATCTCATCGAGGAATAACACGGTGGACAGGCCGTAGAGGTCACGGTTGGTGCGCGCATCCTCCATCACCTGGCGCACATCGCGCACTCCGGCGGTGACGGCGGAAAGTTCCACGAAGCGGCGCCCGGAACTGTGCGCGATGGCCTGCGCGAGCGTGGTTTTGCCGGTGCCGGGCGGCCCCCACAGAATGACCGACACGCTGCCGCGCTCCCCAGTTTTATCGCTCGCGAGGCTCACGAGCGGCGACCCCGGCGTCAGCAGGTGACGTTGACCGGCGACCTCATCGAGGGATTTCGGGCGCATTCGTACAGCGAGGGGGGCCTGGCCACTGCGCAGACCTGGTTGAGCATCCGACATTCCCCCAGCGTAGTTTGTGGTTAGAGTTCTACGAGGTCGGGCGCGTCGCTGCCGGATTCGTTTTTTTCGGTCGTCGCCAACCCCGACGGCCATGGAGGGGTTCACAGTGGCTTCGAATTACAAGGCCGAGCGTGCTGCACGTGAAGAACGCGGACGTGTGCGGTCGTACCAAGCCCGGCGGGCGGTGCACGAACACCAGAAGAAGCGTCGTGTGCGCGACAATCTCATCGCCGGTGGCGGCCTCATCGTGGTGCTCACGCTCATCGTCGTCGCCCAGGTGTTCTACTTCGACGGCGGCCCCGGCACCCCGACATCCACTGCAACGGCGACAGCCACCCCCACGCCGGCTGCCACAGCGGCGGATGAAAACTCGGGCGAGGTCCCGTCGAGCAGCCTCGCCGAGGGCCGCACCTGGACCGGAACCCTCACCCTCAACAACGTCGAGCTCGGCATCGAGCTGGACGGCGCGCTCGCCCCGCAAGGCGTCTCCTCCACCATCAGCCTTGCGCAAAGCGGTTTCTACAACGGCGTCAGCTGCCACCGCCTGACCACGGGCGGCTTCTCCGTGCTGCAGTGTGGCGATCCGGTCGGTGACGGCTCCGGCGGCCCCGGCTACAGCTACGGGCCCATTGAAAATGCACCGACCGACGATCTGTACCCGGCCGGCACGATCGCCATGGCCCGCCAGGGCGGCGATGCAGCCAGCATGGGCAGCCAGTTCTTCGTCGTCTACGACGACACGACGATTCCCTCGGATGCGGCCGGCGGGTACACCGTGCTCGGCCACGTGACGAGCGGGCTGGACCAGCTGAAGGCCGAGATCACGGATGCCGGAACCGCCGATGGCTCCGGTGACGGCACTCCCAAGGTGCCCACGACAATCACCGGCATAACAGTTCAGTAGGATCGATCGATCCCCCTGCGCTATTGCAATAGGCTTATCAGGGTATTTCTTGGCTCCGCACTCGACACTCCCGCGGATCCACACACAACAACTCAGCAAAGGTGAGGCTCTTGACTACGACAGATCAGCAACCATGGGGTCGCGTAGACGAAACCGGCACGGTTTACGTGCGCGAGGCAAACGGCGAACGCGCCGTCGGCCAATACCCGGATGCCACTCCGGAAGAGGCCCTGGCCTACTTCGAGCGCAAGTATGTTGAGCTCAATGGGCAGGTCACCCTGCTCGAGCAGCGTGCGAAGGGTGGCGCTCCGGCCGCGGACATCGCGAAGTCGGTCGCGAACCTGACCGTCGCTGTGGCCGGCGCCAACGCCGTCGGCAATCTGGCCGCTCTGGCCGAACGCCTCGGCGCCCTCGGTGGGGCCGTCAGTGAACTCACCGAGCAGCAGAACATCGAGTCGAAAGCAGCGTCCGCTGCTGCCGTCGCCGAGCGGGCCGAAATCGTGACCGAGGCCGAGCGCCTCGCCGCCGAAGATCCAGCCAAGACACAGTGGAAGCAGACCAGCGCCGCTCTCGACGCTCTGTTCGCCAAATGGCAAGCGCACCAGCACGACGCTCCGCGCATCCCCAAGGGTGAGGCCAACGATCTGTGGAAGCGTTTTCGTGCGGCTCGCACCACGATCGAGCAGAACCGCAAGGCGTTCTTCGCCGAGCTCGATAGCGCTCACAAAGACGTTCGCACCAAGAAGCAGCACCTGATCGAACAGGCCGAGGCTCTCGCGCCGAAGGGTGCCGACGGTATCTCCGCGTACCGCAACCTGCTCGACGAATGGAAGTTGGCCGGGCGCAGCGGCAAGAAGCAGGACGATGCCATGTGGGCAAAGTTCAAGGCTGCCGGCGACGTGCTCTACTCCGTCAAGAGCGAGGTCGAAGCTCAGGACAACGAGGAATTCTCCGCGAACCTCGTGCTGAAGCTCGAGTTGCTCACCGAGGCAGAGACCCTGCTCACCACGACGGACCGCAACGCCGCGCGTGACACGCTCACCACGATCCAGCGCAAGTGGGACGCCATCGGCAAGGTCCCCCGCGATCAGGTCAAGCCGATCGAAGACCGCCTGCGCAAGGTCGAGGCCGTCGTCCGCAAGCTCGACGACGACCACTGGAAGCACAACAACCCCGAGACCAAGGCCCGCACCGAGGGCCTCGCCGGGCAGTTGAACGACGCGATCACCAAGCTCGAAGCTGAGCTCGCCACCGCGCAAAAGGGCCAGAATGCCCGCGCGATCAAGGATGCCACTGAAGCGCTTGAGGCACGCAAGGCGTGGCTCAAGGCCATCGGCCAGTAGCCAATGGAGAGCCGCTGCCGCTGATCCACCACGTGGCGGTTGTGCCCGGCGCGGTTATCCACAGGTGCAGGGCAGTTGCATTTTCCACAGATCAGGCCTCCTTCGGGGGCCTGATCGTGGTTAAGCAGCACGATGGCCGCATGTTAACCCCACGGCGACGAGTACGCACGGTCAACGATCTACCGCTCGCCGAGCTGTACGGCGCCCGCCTCGACGGGCAGGTCTTTCAGGTCGCCGACTCCTGGTGTGTCATTGACGAAATAGATGGATGCGACACCCGGGCGATCGCCGCGAGCCAATTGGTCCCGCCCCGCGCAATCGCTGAACAGCTCACCGCTGCCTGGATCTACGGCCTCGCCCCGGAACCGCGCCGACACCAATTCTGCGTACTGATCGGCGCCCGCACCACCGCACTGTGGTCACCGCGGGCGCGGGTACGCGAGATCGTGCGCTCCCCCGACGACGTACAGACTATCTCGGGGGTGCGCGTCACCACTCCGCTGCGTACCGCAGTCGACCTCGCCCGATACACCCCGACATCCACAACAACGCCGACGTCAACGTTGACGTCAACGTCAACGCCGACGTCAACGTCAACGCCGGCACTGACCGCCCTGCTGGCCCGCCTGCTGCATTACGGCGATTACCGCGATATCACGGCTGCGGTGTGCCTCTGCCAGCGCGGCAGCCCTGCCCACAGCGCCCTCGCCATAGCGCGCTTCGCCGCCGTCACAGCCCCGCTGGATACCTTGCACCAGCAGAACGCAGCGGCGGCGCGAGCCGCCACGGTGGGTTAACCGTCGCTGACCCGGTAGACGTCGTACACGGCATCAATGCGGCGCACGGCATTCAACACTCGATCCAGGTGCGTGGTATCCCCCATCTCGAACACGAAGCGGCTCAGCGCCAGCCGGTCGCTGGAGGTATTGACCGTGGCCGAAAGAATGTTCACGTGGTGCTCCGACAAGACTCGCGTCACGTCGGAGAGCAGCCCGGAACGATCCAGGGCTTCAATTTGAATGTGGACCAGGAACAGGCTCTTCGAGGTGGGCGCCCACTCGACCTCGATCATGCGCTCGGGCTCTTTCAGCAGCGACTGCACGTTGTGGCAGGCGGCCTGGTGCACGGAAACACCCGCGCCGCGAGTGACGAAACCGACGATTTTATCGCCAGGCACCGGAGTGCAGCAGCGCGCGAGTTTGACCAAAATGTCCGGCGCCCCGCGCACCAATACTCCCGAATCGCCATTGCGGGTGGTTTGCGGGCGGCCGCGCGCTGCAACCGGAAAATCGTTGCTGTCGTTGTCTTCGATGCTCTGCACCGAGGAGACGACCTTTTCGAGCACGGACTGCGTCGAAACGTGACCTTCGCCGACGGCAGCGTATAGCGCCGAAACATCTTCGTACTTCAGCTGAGCGGCGACCTCCGCGAAGGAGTCCTGGTTCATCAGTTTCTGCAGTGGCAGGTTCTGCTTGCGCATGGCCCGGGCGATCGCGTCGCGGCCCTGTTCGATCGCCTCGTCCCGGCGTTCCTTGGTGAACCATTGCCGAATCTTGTTGCGCGCCCGCGGGCTCTTGACGAAGTTGAGCCAGTCTTTGCTGGGCCCGGAGTCGGGGTTCTTCGACGTGAAGACCTCGACGACATCGCCGGTGATGAGCTCGCTCTCCAACGGCACCAGTCGCCCGTTGACCTTGGCACCCATGGTGCGGTGCCCGACCTCGGTGTGAACCGCGTAGGCGAAGTCCACCGGCGACGCGCCGGAGGGCAGCCCGATAACGCGACCCTTCGGGGTGAAGACATAGACCTCTTTGGCACCAATCTCGTAGCGCAACGAGTCGAGGAATTCCCCGGGGTCGGCGGTTTCGGCCTGCCAGTCCGAGATATGAGCCAGCCAGGCCATATCGGTGTCACTCTGCGGCCCGGGGCCACCGGGACTCCTGCCGTTGACCTGCTCCTTGTACTTCCAGTGCGCGGCGACGCCGAACTCGGCCCGCTGGTGCATCTCCGTGGTGCGAATCTGAATCTCGACGGCACGACCGCTCGGGCCGAGCACAGTGGTGTGCAACGACTGATACAGGTTGAATTTGGGGGTGGCGATGTAGTCTTTGAACCGACCGGGCAGCGGGGTCCACCGGGCGTGGATGGAGCCCAACACGGCGTAGCAGTCCCGCACCGAGTTCACGAGTACGCGAATACCGACGAGGTCGTAGATCTCATCAAACTCACGACCGCGCACGACCATCTTTTGGTAGATCGAGTAATACTGCTTGGGACGCCCGGCCACCTTGCCGCGGATGCGTGCGGACTTCAGGTCGTCGTTGATGGTCTCAATGATCTGCTGCACGAACTCTTCGCGCTGCGGCGTGCGCTGCTTGACCAGACTCTCGATCTCGGCGTACAACTTGGGGTAGAGCACGGCGAAGGACAGGTCTTCGAGTTCCCATTTGATCGTCTGGATGCCGAGGCGGTGCGCGAGGGGTGCGTAGATTTCCAGGGTCTCGGTGGCCTTGCGCACGGCGGACTCATTGGGCACAAAGCCCCAGGTGCGCGCGTTGTGCAACCGGTCGGCAAGTTTGATGATAAGCACACGAATGTCCTTAGACATCGCGACAATCATCTTGCGAACGGTCTCGGCCTGGGTCGAGTCGCCGTACTTCACCTTGTCGAGTTTGGTAACGCCGTCCACCAGCATCGCGATTTCATCGCCGAAGTCGGCGCGCAGGGCGTCGAGGGTGTAATCGGTGTCTTCCACGGTGTCGTGCAATAGCGCCGCCGCGATGGTCTTCGTGCCGATTCCGAGGTCAGCGAGGATCTGGGCGACGGCAACGGGGTGGGTGATGTACGGCTCTCCGCTGCGGCGCATCTGCCCGTCATGTGCTCGCTCGGCAGCGGTATAGGCACGTTCGATGATCGACAGGTCGACCTTCGGGTGGTTCAGGCGCACGGTCTTGATCAGACGATCGACGGCACCGGCCGGTTGAGCTCGGGAAAAGATGCGCGGTACCAGACGGCGCAGCGACGCCGGGGAGGGGGTTGTCGTGTCCGTCATAGTCTCACCTCGGCTTCACACCCGGTGGAGGTACCGCGCGGGCTGTGTTTGCGTACTGTCAATTATGCAGGTTCTGTGCGGCCAGGCCGTACGCCTCCAGCGATCAGGCGTGTGGAGTGCGAAACGGCCAGTCCTCAAGGACTGGCCGTTTCGCATCGCACTCTCGTTGTCTACGTCGTGACGGTCGCTGCGTCGGAGGTTGTTGCTTTGGCGCGAGCGGCCAGGGCCTTCTTGTCGTGCTTGCGGATGGCATCCTCACCGTTGCGCAGCTGGGCGTAGAGCGGCGACGCAATGAAGATGGTCGAGTAGGTACCGACCAGGATGCCGATGAGCAACGCGAGCGAAATGTCGCGCAGGGTTCCGGCACCGAGTACGAACGCACCAATGAACAGAATGGATGCCACGGGCAGTGCAGCCACAACCGAGGTGTTGATCGACCGCACGAGTGTCTGGTTGACGGCGAGGTTGACCGACTCGGAGAAGGTTCGGCTGGAGCCCGAGCCGTCGAAATTGGTGTTCTCGCGAATCTTGTCGAACACCACCACCGTGTCGTAGAGCGAGTAGCCGAGGATCGTGAGAAAGCCGATCACCGCCGCCGGTGTGATCTCAAAACCCGTGATTCCGTAGAAACCGGCCGTGATGACGAGGTCGTGCAGCAGCGCCACCATGGCCGCTACTGACATTTTCCAGGTGCGGAAGTAAATGGCCATTACGATGCCGGCCAGCACGAGGAACACGACCAGCGCACGAAGCGCCTGACCGGTGATGTCCTGCCCCCAGGTCGCTCCGATAAAGGATGTCGCCACCTCAGCGGTCGGCACGTCGTACGCGGTGGCGAGGGCGTCACGCACGGCGGTCGTCTGAGTTTCGGTCAGCTGGTCTGTCTGCACCCGAACACCATCAGAGCCGATGGTGGAAACCTTGGACACGGCGTCGGACACGACGCTCGTGACGGCATCCGCTGCCTTGGTTTCGGACTGGCTGGTCGTCTGGGAGACGACGAACTCGCTGCCCCCGGTAAATTCAATACCGAAGACGAATCCGCCGCGCAGCAGGAACGGTCCGACCAAAGCGATCAGAATCAGGCCACCGGCAATGAGATACCAGAGCTTCCGACGCCCGACGATGTTGAGCGAACGAGCGCCCGTGTAGAGGTCATTTCCGAACTGCGAGAAGCTGGCCATTAGGAATCCTTCCCGTCTGTCGATCGATCTGTGCTGGTGCCCACGAGCTCGGACGCCTTACGTTCGGCGATGGTTTGTCGCTTAGCCGCTTCTTTACTGGAGGAGGAGACCTTGGTCGCCGACACAGCGGCCGACGGTTCAAAGCGCGCGCGGCCTCGGTAGACCGCACCGAGTGCTCGCGGATCCAGCCCGCTGAAGCGGTGGCCCTCGTTGAAGAATTTCGTCTGGGCGACCAGCTGCAGCATCGGATGCGTGAACAGGCCGACCACGAGCAGGTCGACGATCGTGGTGAGGCCAAGCGTCAGGGCGAAGCCACGGACGTTGCCCACGGCAAGTACGAACAGTACGGCGGCGGCGAGAAAGTTGACGACGTCGGACGCGATGATGGTGCGGAAGGCCCGCTTCCAGCCGGCCTCCACCGACGATTCCAGCCCACGACCGTCACGCAGCTCGTCGCGAACACGCTCGAAGTAAACGATGAAGGAGTCGGCGGTGATACCGATGGCAACGATCAGACCCGCGACACCGGCCAGCGACAACCGATAACCCTCGCGCCAGGACAGGATCGTGATGAGGAGGTAGGTGATCACCGCTGCGACGCCGAGCGATGCCACGGTGACCAGACCGAGCAGACGGTATTGAGCGAGCGAGTACATCACGACGAGAATGAGACCGATCAGACCGGCGATGAGTCCGTTGAGCAGCTGGGTCGAACCGAGCGTGGCCGAGATCGTGTCCTGGCTCTGCACGGTAAAGCTGATCGGCAGGGCACCGAACTTGAGCTGGTCGGCAAGAGCCTTCGAGCTCTCCTGGTTGAACGACCCGGTGATCTGCGGCTTACCGTCGGTAATGGCGCCCTGGGTTGCCGGAGCCGAAATGACGTGACCGTCGAGCACGATCGCGAACTGGTTCTGCACGCCGGTCAGGCCGAACAAGCGGGTTGTCACGTCGGCGAACTTTGAGGTGCCGTCCTTGTTGAACACGATATTGACGGCCCACTCACCGGTGGTCGCGCCCGAGGTGGTGGTGCGTTGACCGTTGGTCGCGTCGGAAATGGTCGAACCATCGACCTCAACGGGACCGAGGATGTATTTGACCGTGCCATCGGTTTCGCAGGTGATCAGCGGCTCATCGGCCGGTGCCACGTTGGTGGTGTTGATAGCTGCACAGTCGAAGGCATCGTATTGAGCTTGGAGCGCGGGGGTGACGTAGTTGAGGTCACTCGCGTTGGTCGGTTCAACGGCGGGAGTTGTCGACAGGTTCGGGTCGACGGTGGCGACCGGCGCTGGCGTTGCGGTGCCGTCGGCTCCGACGGTCTGCCCAGACGGTTGACCGGCAACCAGCACAGCCCGAAATTCCAGCTTGGCGGACGACTTGATGCGTTCCAGGGTGGCGTCATCGGGGGTACCCGGAATGGACACAACGATGTTCTGGCCGCCCTGGGTATTGATCTCCGCCTCGGAGACCCCCGAGGAGTCAACGCGCTGACGGATGATGCCGACCGCTTCGGTGAGCTGCTGCGAGGTGACCGTCGCGCCGCTCTCCACCTGTGGGGCGAGGATGATCTGCGTTCCGCCCTCAAGGTCCAGGGCCAGTTTCGGCGTCCACGACCCGTTTTGGGTGAACACGCCAAAAGCGTTGATGGCGATGAGGCCGACGATAAGCACGCCAAGCCAGGTCAGGGAACGCCAGGCCTTCTTGACCGGAGACGACTTAGCCACCTATGAACTCAGCTTTCTGTTGGCGCCCACGCCAGAATGCGTGGGCGCGCCGCGTGATGCAGTACGTGCGTTGTGGAGCGAAGCAGACGAAGACTACGCGTCGCCCTTTTTGGGCTGATCGGTGCTGTCGGTGTCGACGTCGGTGACGCGCTGGCCGAATTCCGGCTCGGTGAGCGAGTCGATGCCATCGACACTGGAGTCGTCAAGATCGTCAATCACAACGGGCTCGACCACGCGTGCGATGGTCTGGCGGTGAATCTCTACGACAACGCCGGGAGCAATCTGCAGCTCCACCTTGTTGGCTTCTTCGTCAATGGCGATGATGGTGCCGTACATGCCGAAGTTGGTCATGACGTCGGCGCCGGGGACCATGGTGGCCTGCAGGGCTTCCTGGTCTTTCTTGCGCTTACGTCCGTTGCGGAACATGAAGAACACGAGAACGGCCAGTACGGCCAACATTACGAGAGTCAAATTATCCATGGAGCGGTGAAACCTTCCGATTGCGGCGCTGGTGGCCGAAGCTTGTCAGTGTCTGTCCGGTACTCCCCGCGTTCCACGGGGAATTGGCTATAGACAGGTGGGCCAAATTGAATTATAGGTCAAGAAGGGTCGCGCTGCCCTGAGGAGGAGCCAGACCAAAATGTCGCCACGCTGCGCTCGTCGCAACGCGCCCACGCGGGGTACGCGTGAGGAAGCCTATCCTCACCAGGAAGGGCTCGACGACCGCCTCCACCGTTTCGGACTCCTCACCAACCGACACCGCCAGTGTATTGAGGCCGACCGGCCCGCCCCCAAAACGGGTCAGGATGATCTTCATGACTTCGCGGTCGAGCCGATCGAGGCCGATAGCGTCAACGTCATACAGCTCCAGGGCGGCATGGACCGCGGCGATATCGGCTTCTCCCCCGTGCACGAGCGCGTAATCGCGCACGCGGCGCAACAGACGGTTTGCGATTCGCGGGGTCCCCCGGCATCGTCCGGCGATTTCGGCGAGGGCGTCCTTTCTTATCGGCAGGTCGATCAGGTGGGCGGCCCGGGCGAGAACCTGTTCGAGTTCGTTCTCGGCATAGAACTCCAGGTGCGCGGTGAAGCCGAATCGGTCTCGCAGGGGGTTGGGCAGGAGCCCGGAGCGGGTGGTTGCGCCGACCAGCGTGAACGGGGCGAGGTCCAGCGGGACGGACGTTGCGCCGGCACCTTTGCCCACCATAATGTCAATGCGAAAGTCTTCCATCGCGAGGTAGAGCATTTCCTCGGCCGAACGCGCCATGCGATGGATTTCGTCGATGAACAGCACCTCGCCGGGTACCAGCGACGAGAGAACTGCGGCCAGGTCTCCGGCGTGTTGAATTGCCGGGCCGCTCGACATGCGCAGTGGCCGGTTGCCCTCATAGGCCACGATCATGGCCAGGGTGGTCTTACCGAGACCGGGCGGGCCGGCCAGGAGGATGTGATCGGGCGTTCGATTCTGCATCGTCGCGGCGGTCAGCAACAATTGTAACTGCCCGCGCACCTTTTTCTGGCCAACGAACTCGGCCAGGCTCGACGGGCGCAACGCACCCTCGAAGGCAAGTTCCGATTCGCTTTCCAGCGAGGGGTTCGTAATCTCAACTCCCGGGTCGGTACTCACGAGCGGCTCCGGTCTGTCGTCGCGGCCGCAGCGGCAGATCCCGTGGCGTGATGGGCGGCCGGGCCCAAACGGCCCAGGGCCAACCGGAGCACAGCGGCAACCGTCGGTGGCGCGGATTCGGCACCGACAGCATCCGCCAGCTCGGTCAGGGTCTCGTCGACGGCCTCGGCCGCTATGCGCTCAGACCAACCGAGTCCGATCAGCGCGGCCTGCACGCTCGCGGCGACCGAGGTAGACCCCGGCGGGCGCGACGGTGTGCTCGCGGCCGTCACGGCGAGTTTGCCGGCCAGGGACAGCACGATGAGTTTTGCGGTCTTCGGCCCGATCCCACTGACCTTGCGGAACGCGCCATCGTCGTCGCTGGCGACCGCCTGAGCGACCTGATTGGGGGTGAGCACTGCGAGCACGCCGAGGGCGGATTTGGGGCCCACACCGGTGACACTGACGAGCAGTTCGAAGACCGCGAGTTCATCAGCGGTGGGAAAGCCATAGAGGGTGAGCGAGTCTTCGCGCACAATCAGGGTGGTCAGGAGCAGGGCTTCATCGTTGACGCGCAGGCCGAGGGCGGTAGCCGGCGTCACCTGCAGGCCGAGACCCACTCCCCCGACCTCGATGACCACCGTTGATGAGCCGGCGGTTGAGCCCACAGCTGAGAGGACAAGGCCACGTACGGAAGAGATCACCGCTTAAGACTACGGGGCACCGCCGACACCGCGGTCACCGACCCACGTTCAGCCGCCCGCCAGGCCCGTTGGGCCGGGGTCAATGCGCCGGGCGCGACGATAGCGGCCTTCACCGAGGCCACGGTCGGCAGGGTTCCGCCGGACGCACCGGTGCGCCAGGCATGACAGATCGCCAGGGCGAGGGCATCGGCGGCATCAGCCGGTTTGGGAATCTCGCTCAGCCCGAGAATGCGGGCGACCATGGTTCCGACCTGCTTTTTATCGGCGGCACCATAACCGGTGATGGCCGCCTTCACCTCGCTCGGGGTGTGCAGGGTAACCGGCAGGCCGCGCTGCGCGGCGAGCAGCAGGGCGACCCCACTGATCTGGGCCGTGCCCATCACCGTGCGCACATTGTGCTGGGCGAAGACCCGCTCAATGGCGATGAACTGCGGTTGGTGCCGGTCGAGCATCTCTTCAAGGCCCTGGGCCAACAGTAGAAGTCGCTGTTCCAAGGGCAGGTCGGGTGCGCTTCGCAGCACGGCTACGTCCACCAAACGGGCCGAACGGTTGCCCGCTACGTCGACGACACCAACGCCGCAACGCGTGAGGCCCGGGTCGATGCCGAGAACCCGGACCGCCATCTCTCGCTACTCGGACTCGGCGGCGAGTGCGGCCTGAACCTCGGCCGAGAGGTCGTAATTGGAGTACACGTTCTGCACGTCGTCGAGGTCTTCCATCGCGTCGATGAGATGGAAGACCTTACGGGCGGTTTCGACGTCGACCTCGATCTTCAGCGACGGCACGAAAGCGATATCAGCCGACTCGTAGTCGATTCCGGCAGCCTGCAGCGCGGTGCGAGTGGCAACGAGGTCGCTCACGTCGGAGAAGATCTCGAAGGTCTCCCCCTCGTCGACGACCTCTTCAGCACCAGCGTCGAGAACGGCGAGCAGAACGTCATCCTCGGTGATCGTCGGCAGGTGCTTGACCACGACGACACCCTTGCGGTGAAAGTTGTAGGCGACGCTGCCCGGGTCTGCCATGGCTCCGCCGTTGCGAGCCATCGCGGTGCGCACCTCGGCCGCAGCGCGGTTCTTATTGTCGGTGAGGCACTCGATCATGACCGCGACGCCGTGCGTGGCATAGCCCTCGTACATGATGGTCGTGTAGTCGACCTGCTCGCCTGACAGACCGGCACCACGCTTGACGGCGCGGTCGATGTTGTCATTGGGCACCGAGGTCTTCTTGGCCTTCTGAATGGCGTCAACCAGGGTCGGGTTCCCCGAGAGGTCAGCGCCGCCCAGCCGGGCCGCAACCTCGATGTTCTTGATGAGCTTGGCGAACGCCTTAGCTCGCCTGGAGTCGGTGACGGCCTTTTGGTGCTTTGTGGTGGCCCATTTGGAATGCCCGGACATACATCTCCCGTTGGTGTGCTGGATCGTTCACTGTGGTGCTGCAGGTGCCGGCGGCCCGTGGCCAGGTGGCCGAAGTGCGGCGGGCGGCGGCAGTGCGTGGTCGGTGCACTCTTTGGTGCCGAGCCAGTCTATCCCGGAGTGACTTCCAGCAGCTTGTGCAACGTGTGCAGGTTGCGCGTCGTTGTCGTGTCGCGGTACTTCAACTTGGCGCTCTTCTTGCTGAACGCACTCTTGACACCCACGGCCTTTCGAACCTCCCAGTACAGCACGCCGTGACCGAGTTCAATACGCTCATCGGCAGCGACGAGCTCCCTGGCGTGGCCGGCCAGCTCGCTGAGATGCCCCGGGTCGGACGAGAACATGACATACGAATGCCAGCCGTCATGGTCGGCATCGAACGGGTAGGCGCGCACGATTCGGTCGAGAGAATCCGCGTCAATGAGCACGATCCACGCCTCGTACTCGAACCGGGCGCTGAGGGCTGCCTCGATGCGAGTTTTAAGGGCGGCGGCATCCGCTTTGTCGACGAGGGGGCTGTCGATGCTGAACAGCACATTGCCGCTGGCCAACACCGTTTTGATGTCGGTGTACCCGAGTTCGTGAAAGGTGTCGGCCAGATCGGCCATGGCAATGTTGATGCCGTTGACGTTAATGCCGCGGAGCAGTGCTACATAGCGGGTCATCGTTGACCTCTTGGTGTCTGAGTCATGTCTGAACCCTAGCCACACTCTCTCGCCCGGCACAATTGAGCCGCGCGATCACCGGGCGGCGGCGACCAGTTTCTGCAGGAAATACTGGTGAAAACGGTATTCACCGGTGATTTCCGGGTGAAACGACGTACCGAGCAGGTTGCCCTGCTCGACGGCGACGCAGCGGCCATCGTCGAGGGTGGCCAACGCGGTCGCCTTCGCGCCGACAGTCTCCACGACCGGAGCCCGGATGAAAACGGCGTGCACCGGCTTCTCACCGAGCGCGGGAATTTCCAGGTCGGTCTCGAAGGAGGCCGTTTGCGAGCCGAAGGCGTTGCGGCGCACGGCGATGTCGAGTCCGCCGAGACTCTGCTGCCCGTTCATGCCGTCGAGAATCGTGTCGGCGAGCATGATCAGGCCGGCACAGGTGCCATAAACCGGCAGGCCGGCCGTGATCGCGGCCCGCAACGGTTCGGCCAGACCGAACGTGCGAGCGAGTTTATCCATGACGCTCGATTCGCCGCCCGGAATCACCAAACCGTCGATGCGGTCAAGTTCTTCCGGACGGCGCACGAGCTCGACACTCGCTCCGAGTTCGCGCAATACGTGCGCGTGCTCACGAAAATCGCCCTGCAGGGCGAGCACCCCGACCCGCAAACCGTGCGGTACAGCGGTATCTGCCGGTCGGGTGCCCACGGAGAGAATCGTCACGAACGGCTCGGTTACCAGCCGCGGGTTGCGAGGCGGTGCGGCTCGGCAATGTCGGACACGTTAATGCCCACCATGGCCTCGCCGAGGCCGCGCGAGACATCCGCGATGACCTTGGCGTCGTCGTAGAACGTGACGGCCTTGACGATGGCCGCGGCGCGCTGCTCGGGGTTGCCCGACTTGAAGATGCCGGAGCCGACGAACACACCGTCAGCACCGAGCTGCATCATCATGGCGGCGTCGGCCGGTGTGGCCACGCCTCCGGCGGTGAACAGCACAACGGGCAGCTTGCCGGTCGAGGCGATCTCGGCGACGAGCTCGTACGGTGCCTGCAACTCCTTGGCGGCGACGTACAGTTCGTCGCGGCTCATGGAGGTGAGGCGCTTGATCTCGCCGTTGATGGTGCGAATGTGCTTGGTGGCTTCGGAGACGTCGCCGGTGCCGGCCTCGCCCTTGGAACGGATCATTGCCGCGCCCTCATTGATACGGCGGAGCGCCTCACCGAGGTTGGTGGCGCCACAGACGAATGGAATGGTGAAGTTCCACTTGTCGATGTGGTTCGTGTAGTCAGCCGGGCTCAGCACTTCGGACTCGTCGATGTAATCGACGCCGAGCACCTCGAGAATTTGTGCTTCGACGAAGTGGCCGATGCGGGCCTTCGCCATGACCGGAATGTTGACCTCGGCGATGATGCTGTCGATCAGGTCGGGGTCACTCATGCGAGCCACGCCGCCCTGCGAGCGAATATCGGCGGGAACACGCTCGAGAGCCATGACGGCGACAGCGCCGGCATCTTCGGCAATACGAGCCTGGGCAGCGGTGACGACGTCCATGATGACGCCGCCCTTGAGCATTTCGGCGAGCCCGCGCTTGACGCGGCTCGAGCCGAACTGCTCGGCGGAGGTTGATTCAGTCATAACTACGATCCTATTCCTTGCACGGTGGTGGTCTGGTCGGAGGCTGGTGGAGCGGGAAACGAGCCGGGGCGCACCAATAGACGCCCCGGTCGTGGAAGAAAGCTAAAGGTTAGCTGCTGGTGCAGCCGTCGTTGCCGGCGTCGGTGCGGGTGCTGGGGCAGGGGTCATAGCGCCCGGCCAGCCCGCGGCGACATCGCGACGCACGTCTCCGAGTAGGCGAGGAATGGACTTGGTTCCCGCGATGATCGGAAAGAAATTAGAGTCCAGGGCCCAGCGGGGCACAATGTGCTGGTGCAGATGCTCGGCGATTCCGGCGCCGGCGATGCGCCCCTGGTTCATGCCGATGTTGAAGCCGTCACAGTTGGACACCTCGGTCAGCACGCGCATGGCGATCTGGGTAAGTTCACCGATCTCGGCGACTTCCTCCGGCGTGGCCTGGTCGTAGGTGGCGACGTGCCGATACGGGCACACCAGCAGATGGCCGCTGTTGTACGGAAACAGGTTGAGCAGTACGTACGCATGGGTGCCACGCGCCACGATCAGCGCCTTCTCGTCGTCCAGAGATGGCGCAATGCAGAACGGGCAGTCGTCGGCATGCGGCTGCTGCCCGTCCTGGATGTAGACCATCCGATGTGGTGTCCACAACCGTTGGAAGGCATCCGGAACCGCCGCGAACTCGTCAGACGTCTCCTCGGCGGCGTCGCCCGAATCGTCCGAGCCGCGCAGTCGATCACTGGGAATGGCGCTCACTCTAGGCCTGCACTTCAGCCACGACCGGGGCGACCGGCGTGGTGGTGACCTGGGAGCGATTCTCGATCGATTCCACGATCAGTCGCACCGCCTCGGCGACGGGCACACCGTTCTGCTGCGTACCGTCGCGATAGCGGAAGCTCACCGCGCCGTTGGCCTGGTCTTCTTCGCCCACGATGAGTTGGTAGGGCACCTTGGCCTTGGTGTGGGTGCGGATTTTCTTCTGCATGCGGTCGTCGGAGCGGTCTACTTCGGCGCGCACGCCGGCCTTCCTGAGGGTTGCGATCACATCGTCGAGGAACGGACCGTACTGCTCAGACACCGGAATACCGACAACCTGCACCGGCGCCAGCCACACCGGGAACGCCCCGGCGTAGTGCTCGGTGAGCACGGCGAAGAAGCGCTCAATCGAGCCGAACAGGGCACGGTGGATCATGACCGGGCGCTGGCGGCTGCCGTCGTTCGCGGTGTATTCGAGGTCGAACCGTTCTGGCAGGTTGAAGTCGAGCTGAATCGTCGACATCTGCCAGGTGCGGCCGATGGCGTCGCGGGCCTGCACCGAGATCTTGGGGCCGTAGAACGCGGCTCCCCCCGGGTCGGCGACCAGGTCGAGTCCGGACGCCTCGGCCACTTCCCGCAGCGTCTCGGTCGCTTCTTCCCACGCGTCGTCGCTGCCGACGAACTTCTTCGGGTCTTTGGTTGACAGTTCGAGGTAGTAGTCCTCGAGGCCGTAGTCGGCCAGTAGCTGCAGCACAAAATTGAGGGTGCTGGTGAGCTCCTCCTTCATGCCTTCCTTGGTCGTGTAAATGTGAGCGTCATCCTGTGTCATGCCACGCACGCGAGTGAGGCCGTTGAGCACTCCGGACTTCTCATAGCGATAGACCGACCCGAATTCGAACAGGCGCATCGGCAGGTCGCGGTAACTGCGACCGCTCGACTTGAAGATGAGGTTGTGAAACGGGCAGTTCATCGGTTTGAGGTAATAGTCGACGCCCTGGCGGGTGACGTGACCGGTCTCGTCACGTTCCTCGTCGAGGTGCATCGGGGGGAACATGCCGTCGCGGTACCAGTCGAGGTGACCCGAGGTTTCAAAAAGGGTCGATTTGGTGATGTGCGGAGAGTAGACGAAGTCGTAGCCGGCTTCGGTGTGGCGTTTGCGGGAGTAGTTTTCCATCTCCTGCCGGATGATGCCGCCCTTGGGGTGGAACACGGCCAGGCCGGAACCGATCTCCTCGGGAAAGCTGAACAGGTCGAGTTCGGCACCGAGTTTACGGTGATCGCGCTTGGCGGCCTCTTCCTGACGGGTCTTGTAGGCGCGCAGTTCGTCTTTGGTGGGCCAGGCGGTGCCGTAAATGCGCTGCAACTGCGGGTTCTTCTCGGAACCACGCCAGTAGGCGGCGGCCAGGCGGGTGAGCGAGTAGCCGTTGCCGATCATGCGGGTGTTCGGCAGGTGCGGCCCGCGGCAGAGGTCTTTCCAGACCGTCTCCCCCGTCTTCGGATCAACGTTGTCGTAGATGGTGAGTTCGGCGCCGCCGACCTCGACGGATTCATTGTCGCCAGCGTCGGTCGAGCCGGTCGAGACCCCGCCCTTGAGGCCGATGAGTTCCAGCTTGTACGGTTCTGCGGCGAGTTCGGCGCGGGCTTCGTCGTCGGTCACGACGCGGCGCACGAAACGCTGGCCCTGACGAATGATTCGATCCATCGCCTTCTCGAGCGACTTCACATCGTCCGGCGTGAACGCAACCTCCACGTCGAAGTCGTAGTAGAAGCCGTCGGTGATGGGCGGGCCGATGCCCAGTTTGGCAGCGGGGTTGACGGTCTGCACAGCCTGGGCGAGCACGTGGGCGGCAGAGTGGCGCAGAATGCTGAGGCCGTCGGGAGAATCAATACTGACCGGTTCGACCGCATCCGTTGGCAACACGGTGGCCGCCAAATCTTTCAACTCACCGTTGACGCGCATCGCGACAACGGATCGATCAGTGAAAAGCGCAAAGCCGTCAGCCACGTGTATTACTCCCTGTTGTTTGCCTACCCGTCAACTTTAGCGGCGTGCGCGGCGCTGTTCGTCGGTTGGGCGCGGGCGGAGCTGCGATATCGCGCGTACGTCCCGCTAATCGGGCATATTCGGGATGTGCCCACCGCCGGGCCGCCACGCCCATTCTGCGTGAGCTCGGCATGTCGGCCTTCGACGCGCATGGCGCGACGGCGGGATCTGCTCCGAATCACCGTGACTGCCTGGCAGAGCCATTTAAAAACAAAAACCCCCGGCTTCCCGGGGGTTTTTCTTTGTGGGCGATACTGGGATCGAACCAGTGACCTCTTCCGTGTCAGGGAAGCGCGCTACCGCTGCGCCAATCGCCCAAGCTTCTGGGAACTGCATATTCTAAGAACCAGCACAAAGAATGGAGGTGGGTACGGGATTCGAACCCGTGTTAACGGCTTTGCAGGCCGCTGCCTCGCCTCTCGGCCAACCCACCAGTTGCGTTCATACCAAACGAATTGGAACCGGCCTTTCGGCCGATTCCAGTTCATTCGAGCGGATGACGAGATTCGAACTCGCGACCCTCACCTTGGCAAGGTGATGCGCTACCACTGCGCCACATCCGCAACTGTTCGCATTTCTGCGTACTTGGAGACTCTAGCCGAATAGCGAGACGGAAACCAAACCGAGCCGTTTACGGCGTGTTGCGCCGCGTGGTGCGGGTTGCGCCCGGCGCCTCGTGGCGGGCTAGAAAGCGATTCTTCTTACGTACCGGGGAGAGGCGTCGGTCCGCCGCTGAATTGAGGTCGCCGACTCGTTAATCGACGCCGGAACACACTGGAGTGCATCGAATCACCGTGGGCGCGCCCTCCGCGCCACTCCCGGTGTGTCCTCGATGTGCGGTGACGCGCCAGTCTGGGCTAGTATCAAAAGTCGCAACAGCAACTCAGGTTGCCGGTGCACAGCAATTTGGGCGATTGGCGCAGCTGGTAGCGCGCTTCCTTCACACGGAAGAGGTCGTGGGTTCAAGTCCCGCATCGCCCACAGAGAATCCCCCCGTTCACGCGGGGGTTTTTTGTTCCGGAATGCTCCCGCCGTGCCGCGCAGGGAAGGGCCGCCAGCATGCTCGTGGTGCCGTCTATTTCCCGGGTTTACTCGGCGTGCTGAACGCGACTGTCGGCCGGCTTAGCGCGGAATTCCGATGCGCCCAGCCAGACGAATAGGGCGCCAAGCGCAATCACGATGAGTACGAAGTACCACGACTCCACGAGCCCGGCTGGTGCCGTCACCGCCGCGGATCGCGCTGCATCTGCTACCGCAACGGCTTCATCCACTTGCGCTTGATAGAGGATCGCGGCCAAGGGATCTGACATGCCGGCGGGGGCCGATGGCCACTGAATTTCAACCAGTGCTGCATTTTTGGCGTGCACGGAGTCGCTGAAGGTCGACGTGCCGATGAATGGCAGGGCGAGGGTGACGAGTCCGACCCCGAGGCAAAGGACGGATGCCCGAAGGGCTGCCGCTCGACGGGCCACGAATTCTGCAATGTAGTCCCCGAAGAAGTTGATTCGACCTACCGCTCGCACTTGCCAGGTTCCCAAAACCGGCGGCCCAGCCATGGTTCCGGCCTCACGCGGTGCCATGAAGGCCAGGTAATAGGTGGAGAGCACAACCGCGGCGCCGAGGAAGAGCGGCGCGACCAGCCCTCGCAACGGGAAGGTCGCGCCGCTGTTGGAGACGATGTACCCGAGGAGGCCCGTATAGATCGTCAGTATTGCCGCAGAGGCCGTCTGCACCGTTTGAGCGCCGATCTTGGCGCGATCGAGGGCGGCTGCCGTAACCGCGTAGAGGTTACTCTCCCACACGGTAAAGCTGGCAATGCCCGCCTTGACATCTTCCAGGCGGCGATCGTCGTCCGGGGTCGAATCATTCACGTGTACGACCACGTGGCTTGTTCCGCGGAGGCCGCTTGAATCGGAGCTTGCCTATCCCCGCTCGACGCGGGAGGGACTTCACCCCAGCGTCCAGAATCCACGGGCTCCCATCACCGACACGCGACGCGGAGAAGTCGACATCCCACCCATCCGTAGTATGGCCGCCGAAGGACTCGTTCGGCGCCTCCGCGTCAGGGACGACATGAACTTTTCCGCCGGAGACGAACTCATTCTCATCGAATGATTTCTCCTCCTGCGAGCAATAAATTCCCACTATGGCCTGCCTCCGCTTCGTGGACCCCTTCGTTGGCTGCCAACCTAGACCCCGCCCGGGGAACTGTCCACTGAACTCAGGGTCCCCCGGACAGCTGGACCACAACCCTCCGATCCACGACAACAGCGGCGGCGCCCCCACCGGGGACGCCACCGCTGCCTGCTGGGAACTTCTACACGATGCGCTGTCTGATGCCCCTACTGGTACTGGCGGCAAAATCGTTGCTACCGCTGTACACGGCAATCACCGTGTGCCGACCGGCGGTGAGCGCACTCGTCGCGTACGCTGCCTGTCCGCTGGGGTTGAGCGCCACCGGACCACCGGCGTCAACGCCGTCGATTCGGAACTGCACACTTCCCGCCGGGACACCGGTTGCCGGTGCGGCGGCCGTCACCGTGGCCGTGAACACCACCGTGGCGCCGCGCGCCGCGGTGAGCCCACTGGAGGTGACGACGGCCCGGCTGGAGCCCTGCCTAACCGTCTGCGTCAGCGTGTTGCTCGCACTCGGCAGATAGTTAGCGTTGCCGCTCGAGGTGACCGACACGGTGTGGCTACCCACCGCGAGAGTGCTGGTCACCAGGGTTGCCCGACCGGTCGCGTCCAGGGTGACCGGACCGCCAACGGCGGCTCCGTCAAACATGAACTGCACCGTTCCCGCCGCCGCGAGCGGGGTGACCCGTGCGGTGAAGGTGATCGATTGCCCGAACACCAACGTGGTGCGATTTCTCGTGAGCGTTGTCTTCGAGGTGCCCAGGTTGACGTCCTGGTTCAGTGGCGCGCTTCCACCTCCGGCAAAGATCGCCGAGCCACGGTAGGTCGCGATCACCGCATGCGTACCGCCGGAAAGTGCAGCGGTCGCATAGGTGGCACGGCCCTGAGCGTTCAACGTTTGAACGCCCACGACATTGACCCCGTCGATGTTGAACTGCACACTGCCCGTGGGCGTTCCGGTCCCGGTCACCGGTCGAACAGTTGCCGTGAACGTCACGGTTTGACCGAAGGTGGACGGCACCCGATTACTGGTAACCGTTGTCGTCGTCGGACGCAAAACCCCGCCGATCGTCTGCGTGATGCCGGGAGCGACACTGCCGAGGTAGGCCGCGTCACCGCCATAGCTGGCCGAGACCACGTGCGCGCCAACAGCGAGCGAACCCACCGTATAGGAAGCTCCCCCCGCGGCGAGCGCGACCGGAGCACCGACCGGTGATCCATCCACGATGAACTGCACCGTGCCGGTCGCGGCTGACGGACTGACCGTCGTCGTGAAGGTCACGTCGGAGCCGAACGTGGACGGATTCGCGCTGCTGACCAGTACGGCCGTGGTCGCGATCTTGTTCACGGTCTGGGTCGTATTCGCCGAACTAGCCATAAAGACCGTGTCGCCGCCATACGAAGCCGTGACGAGGGAGTCCCCGGCCGGCAGCGACGTGGTGGCGTAGCTGGCAGCCCCGACGGCATCCAGTGAAACAGCTGTCGTCGTTCCGTTCACGGTGAAGTCCACCGCGCCGGTCGGCGTTCCGCTTGCCAGTACCCCGCTCACTGTCGCCGTGAAGGTCACGTTCTCACCGACGAGCGAGGGGTTCGGAGCATTCAGTACCACGGTGGTGGAACCGGGCTTGGCAACATCCACTGTGACCGGACCGGCATAAGCGGATGCCCCGATCGGATTAACCGCCTGCACCCGGTAGGCGTAACTGCCCGGCAGCACCGTGGAGTCGACAAAACTCGTCTCGGTCGGTGCCAGCGTGGCAATCACGGTAAACGGATCGGTTCCGGCGGAACGCTCGAGCACCACCGAGGTGGCGTTCGTGGCGTTGTTGGTCCAGGCGAGGGCTACCTGTGCCCCGGCCGGCAGCGCCGGTGCGGACTCCACCGTGGCGGTGAACCCGGTTGGGGCCTGAGGCAGGCCCACCACCCGAATCACGTTCGACTGCGAGTCACCGGCGGCGTTCCAGGCCGTCACTCGATAGTCGTAGGTCATTGTGGGATCCGGCGGTACGGGCGCGTAACTCGTGAGGTTGGCCAGCACACTGGTCTCGGTGGCATAAGCACCCACCGTGTCATTGATCACCTCCGCGCGTTCCACGCGATAGCCGATCTCAGCCGTACCCGGGTTGGTCCAGGTAGTGGGCTGGGTATAGTCCACCGGCGTCCCGTCGGTCCAGCCCAGCGTGCCGCTCGCGCCCAGAGCGAGCACCGGGGCGTCCGCGAGAGAACGAGCAGCGTGCACCGTGACCGGCCGCATCATGTCCATCTCCTCGTGACTGAGAATGTGGCAGTGCCACACGTACTCCCAGCCGAAGTTGGCAACGACGTTCTTCACCGGAGCAACCGGGTTGCCGTTGGTGTCGGTGTTGTTAAAGCCGGCCTCGGTGCCGTTGGGACCATTGATCGACCCCATAGCGCCGATGGGCATCATCGGGTTGAGCGGTCGCATGCTGTCCGGCACGCCGAACGGCAGGGTGGGCACGATCGGCCTGACCGCGACGAGGGTGTCTTCCAGCGGACTGACCCGCACGGTGTCCTTCCAGCCGAGCTCGGTCGGTTCGGGCGGAATGATGATGTTGTCCCACGTCACCCTGTTGATGACTTGCACGTCGTACAGGTGGAAATGGATCGGGTGGGTATCGACGCCGTTATGGGTGATTTTCCATATTTGAGTGCCATCAGTGGATGTCGATATCGGCGTCACATCAAGGCTGCTCGGTTCCCCGGTGGAATCCAGAATCTCCGTCGCCGGATTTACGTAGGGATACAGAATGATGTTCTGCAGGAGCGGCGTAGCGCCGGGGGCTTCCAACCCCAGGTTGGCAGTCATCCTCCCCCATTCATCAAAGTTGGCCGAGTTCATTTCATCGTGCAGCCCCTTGCCTTGTAGCGGCAGGGAAAGCTGGTTGCCCGATAGCGTGTCAAATTTGAACTCGTCTCCGCCCTGTTCCTGAATGCGCGCGAAACCGTCGCACTTAGCCGAGGGGGTCTTGGGCGCGTTGCACCAGCCGCTGCTGGCGAAATTCGTGCCGTAGGCCGAGTTGTAGGCCGACTGGCCGACAATCACCGGGTTTTGACCGGACTCGAAGACACCGGCCGGGTTACCGGCGGCGTCGAGGTGATGAGCAAACGCCGCGTTGAGCGCGCCCATGCGGTCGGCCGTGGTGTTCGGCCGGTCGAAGGCGACCTCCGGGGCTTTCGTCGACACCGTGACCTGCATGATGGTGCGGGTATTCGGTCCATAACCGGCCAGGGTGCTCGGAGCACCCGCCGGCGACAGGTCGGGATTGCCGGTGTAGTAGTCGTAACCGGGAACACGTGCCGGGAAGGCTGCGGGCGCGTCGTTGTAGAGAATGAGTGTCTTACCGCGGTACTGCGAGAAGTCCACCACGACGTCAGCCCGTTCGGCCGGTGCGAGCAGCAGGGAATGCTGGTCAACGTTACCGACGTCGAACCGGGTCGGGTCCGTGATCCAGGTCGTGTCGTGCGCCGGTACCACGACCGGAGCGGGCAGGAACCCACCCTCCGAGCCAATCTGGATCCAGTCTGGGCCCTTGGGGCTCAACGCTGTGTTGACGGTCGGGGTGACGACGGGGTCGGTTTGAGCCGCCAGCACCTCGGCCGGCTTCAGGGCGACCTCACTCAGCGTGCCGGTCGTCGGGTCGGCAACGTACCAGGACAGGTTCCAGAACCGGTCGTTGGCATCGTTGATGATGCGATACCGGTACGACTTCGGATCAACCGTGGTCTTCGGGTAGGCCGTGCCATTGACGATCGGCGTGTCGTTGAAGGCCTCCATACCGACCGAGACGTTGGGCGTCGCCGGAATCATGGCGGGCTCGCAGAACGGCTGCACATCGGCGTCGCAGCTCGCGTCGTAGTACGGGTTGGCGATCGGAGGATACTTGGCGTCTTTCGCCGGCGGCCAGAACCAGGGGCCGTACATCCAGCGACCGAAGGAACTCATACCCGAGGGATCCCCCGGGTTCTGCGCCGGCATGTACACGTGCGGGGTCCACAGGCTGCCGGTGCCGCCCCATTTGGCCGAGTTCCACGTGGGGTCGACCTGGGCGAGGGTGGCGGCATCCGGAACGAAAGTCTTGTCCTGAATGTTCAACGGCAGGCCAAGGCCCATACCGGCGAGGGGCCCGTCGGGAGCGATCAGCTTCTGCTCGGTCGCGTCGGTGATCAGATAGTCGGCTGCTTCACCCGCATACACGTTGAGCCGGGTGATCCCCCAGGCGTGGTCGTGATAGAACATCAGACGCGCGCTCTGCTGGTTGGTGTAGAAGAACGTTTCGGCACCGGGGCCCGGGTCGGCCATGTCCGGCACATTGCTGACGCTGACGCCCTTAGGGTAGGCGGTCTGCTCACCGGACGGTGTGACCCACTGGTGCGGGGTACCGTCGCTGATCCACGGGGTGATCCCACCGTGCAGGTGCAGGGTGGCGCGGTTTTCTGAATAGCAGGTGCTGGGCTTGGGGGTGGCCCCGCACATCGGGTTGCGAACCCCGTCGAGAACGCTTCCCTCGTCGGCAGCCATGTCCATCGGCACGCCATCGGCGTCGAGCTGCATCATGTCTGGTCCAGCACCCGAGCCCATCATGGAGGTGTCAACGGGGAGAAAGAGATCTCCGTCGACGCCCGTGGGCAGCAGGTTGCGGAACAGAATACGAACCGGCTTGTCTTTGGTCGCCACAATTGTCGGGCCAAGATAGTGCGGTCCATCTACACCCGTGAAACCGTCAATGGGAGTATCTGCCATGGTCGGATCAAGGTTGGCGTTGGTCAGGGCCACACGGTTGCCCGGCACAACGGAGGTAGACAACTGCACATAGCCGCGCAGCAGCGTAGCCGGCAGATCGCGGTGGAATTTCATGCGGTACTGCACGACGGCAATTTCGTAATAGTCGGCGCCCGGGTAGGTCGTGGTGTCCGGAACTGCCGTGGGAATGTACTGGCCGAGGTCGTTCTTCTGGTCGGGGCCCATCCCTGGCAGGGTGTCGACGAACTTTTTGAGGCCCGGGGTGAGGTAGCCGGAGCCCGCACTCGTCACGGTGATTCCGGTAACGGCGCCCTTGGCTGCAACGATCGCGGTCGCGCTGGCACCCTTGTCGGCGGTACCGACGGTGTCGGCGATGGTCACAACCGGAGCGGAATCGTAGCCTTCACCGCCGCTGGTCAGCTCGATTGCCGCGATACCGATCGTGGCCGTGACCGACGCTGCCGTCGCGTTGATCAGGTTGGCGTCACGAAGTGTCACCGTGGGGGCGGTGGAGTATCCGGAGCCCTCCGTCACGACCGTGACGGAGGTGACGACACCCGAAGCATCCATGTCGGCTGTCGCGGTGGGAATCGTTCCGTTTGGCTGGTCGGGCAGGGTAAATTCCACGATCGGCTGGATTGTGTACCCGCTGCCGCCGTCGATGATGGTGAGGTCATCCACACCACCACTGGCGATCGCGCCAGCCTCCAGTCCGGGAGTGGGATTGCCGCCGGTGATGGTCACGGCCGGTGCGGTGAAGCCGAAGCCGGCTTCCGCGACCTCGATGCGGGTGAGAACACCGCGCGAGATGTCCGCCGTTGCCGCGGCGGGGGTCGTCTGGACGCCAGCCGCCTCAACGGCCACATCGGGCGCGCTGGTGTACCCGGTACCGGGCTTGGTCACGGTGATCGACGAGATAGAACCGTTTTTGGGATTGACCGTCGCTTCCGCTTCGGCATCCATTCCGCCTCCACCGGAAATCATCACCATGGCATTGGCGAGGACTTGCGGGCTGTTCGCCCAGTTGGGGTACGGTCCGAAATAGTGCGGCACTTTTGTTTCGTCGGTAGCGCTGGTCGGCCCATTGTCGACCATTCCCGGCATTCCCGGCATGGCGGGAACGGCCGCGGCGGCCGGCAACGCGGTCATCACCGTGCCCAGACTCGCCACCAGCACAGCGACGAGAGCCATACCGACAGCTCCCCCCGCCCGCGCCCGGATCGTTCGATCCGCTTTACCCCTCATTGCTGTCATGACTGCCTCTTCAACCTGTGGAGAAACTGAGAATTTCCCAGTTCTCAGGTCAAGTTATATCGGCATGAACGCCCGAACCCGTGCCCCCTTTCTGGGGGTGTGCCTGACCCCCCGCGCACAGTAACTTCATTGCCTCGGATTCACGCCGAGAAACCGGCGTCGACACCCGCTTCGACGCGGGCGCAGCGGCACCACGGGCAAGCCCGCCTAGTCTGAGAGACATGGACGTGCTTCTCGATATCTGGCAACGCATGATGACACCGCACGCCGCACTGACGCCCCTGGCTGCGTGGCTGACCCTCGCAACGGCCGCAGCGATCGTGGTGTTTTCGCCGGTGTGGCGCCTCGCACGCCACGCCATCACTATCGTGCACGAAGGCGGTCACGGCGTGGCGGCGGTTCTCAGCGGCCGACGGCTCGGCGGCATCCGCTTGCATTCGGACACGTCTGGGCTCACCGTGAGCCGCGGGCGCCCGACCGGTCCCGGCATGATCTTCACCCTGTTGGCCGGATACCCGGCCGCTGCCTTAATCGGACTGGGCGCCGCCTGGCTACTCAGCCGGGGTTACGACGTGGGTCTGCTGTGGGCGCTGCTTGCCGCGCTGGCTCTGCTGCTCGTGCAGATTCGCAACTGG
Organism: Cryobacterium sp. PH29-G1; assembly: GCF_030063365.1. Classification (GTDB taxonomy): domain Bacteria; phylum Actinomycetota; class Actinomycetes; order Actinomycetales; family Microbacteriaceae; genus Cryobacterium. The sequence goes on from NZ_JASISY010000012.1 coordinate 62,455, forward strand.
TTCGGGCTGTGGTCGGTGGCCGTAACCGCTGTCGTGGTCTTCGGTGTCTCCTGGTTCGGCTCGGAGCGAGTGCAGGGGGTGTTCGCCCTGCTGGTCACGGCATTTCTGCTGTTCGGCGCCCTGCGCACAACCCTCGAGCTGCAGCAATCCCGGTCGCGTCGGGCGGGTTCGTCGTCGGACGCCGATCAGCTGGCCCGGCTCACGCACATCCCGGGTATCTTGTGGGTCGCGGTCTTTCTCGGCGTGCAGTTGCTCGCTCTGGCATTGAGCGCACGCCTGCTCGGGTTGGTGTAGTCAACCAAACCTGAGTGGACCACGCAGCCAACCGTGACAGGGTTATTTGCATGACAAAAATTGCGATTATCGGTGGCCATGGAAAGATTGCCCTTCAATTGGCCCGCTTGCTCACCACTGTCGGGAACGAGGTCAGTTCGCTGATTCGAAATCCCGCGCACTCCGCTGATATCTCGGCGACCGGTGCGACGCCGGTTCTGGCGGACGTCGAGAACCTGTCGACCGACCACATCGCCGCAGTGCTGGCCGGGCACGACGCGGTCGTCTGGTCCGCTGGCGCCGGCGGCGGAAGCCCGGAGCGCACCTATGCGGTGGACCGGGACGCGGCCATCCGCTCCATGGACGCCGCAGCGCAAGCTGGCATCTACCGCTACGTGATGGTGTCCTACCTCGGATCCCGAGCGGATCACGGCGCTTCCCCCGACGACGGCATGTTCGCCTACTACGAGGCAAAAGCAGCCGCAGACGACTACCTGCGAGCCACCTCACTGAACTGGACCATTCTCGGCCCGAGCGCACTCACCCTGAACGCTGCTACCGGCTCCATCGCGGTAGGTTCCGACGTGGCTCGTGGCGACACTTCGCGCGAGAACGTGGCCCTGGTGGCTGCCGCCGTACTGTCCAGCGACAACACGGTGGGAAAGTTCATCGAGTTCACCGACGGCGATCAGCCCATCAACGTCGCTCTCGCAGAGATTCGCTAATCTAGTGGGCTGCTCAGGCGTCACGGCCAAACCAGGTCGTGACGCCGGGCGAGTAGAGCACGGAGTCCGGGACGCGCTGGGCGAGGCCGGCGAAACCGGCAGCGGCCAGCAGCGTGTCGTCAAGGCTCAGCAATGCGGCAGAATACAGCCGCCACGGTTCGTGATGATTGCGCAGGTGCACGGTGCGACCACGGATGCTTGTGAACAGCGCCCAGCGCGCAGTCAGAAAATCTGCCAGCGCATCGTGGACCACCAGGGCGGAACCGGGTCGCGCCACGATAGCGGTGTGCTTGGTTCGATCACCGTGCCGCGTCGAGGAATACCGGTACTCACCGGAATCGATGCTGAGACGGGTACGGGACCAGACATAGGGCAGTGAAAACACCGCGCGAGCGGTCAACACCGCCGCCAGACGACTGGCTTCCAGGGACACGAACACAACTCCGCGACGACCGCGGGAATCAACAGCGTAGAGGCGCACGTTCACCTCCACGAAGGTGCCGAAATAGGGTATCGGCGGGCTGGAAAGTACGGTCGCGCGGTCGAGCACGAATGGAATCAGACCCACCCAACTGGAACCGTCGTACTCGTCGGGAACCAAGCCGGGGGGAAGAAGCGGGGCGACCCGCGCAGCATCCACTCGCCAGTGCAGAAAAACTAGGTGAGCCCACCGCTGGCTTGCCAGAGCCCGCCCGCCCAGGGTTGGTGCTGTCGCCGAAATGGGATTGGCCTCATCCTGTTTCATAGCGTCCCCTCCCCGCGTATTCTGCGCGATCTATGCCTCACGGTACTCGCTCGCCGGAAGAAAACGCCTGTTGATCGCCCGGGAATGCCGGCCACCGGGGGCGTCCGCTCAGCAATCGCGGAGGCGGCCTGTGTAAGCATGAAGAAGACAACATCGTCAGAAAAAACTTCGCGTGTGTATCGTGCGGCCAGATGACTTGCGTCCAGAAGTGAGGGGACGGATGCCCGGTTCGACCATTCTCGACCTCGTTCTAATTTTGATCTTGTTCTTGGCCCTGGTTAATGGCTACCGCACCGGACTGCTGAGAAGCCTCACCGGTATTGTCGGCGCGGTGGCGGGCGGTATTGCCGCATTCTTCGTCGTTCCTCTCGTGGGCGGTTGGATCCCCGTAGCCGAGTGGCGCACCCCGGCAACCATCGCCGTGGCGATTCTGCTCGTTCTGTTCGGGCATTCGATCGGCGCTTCCGTCGGTGGAATGGTGAGCGGAGGCAAGCGGCGTTCTCCGCTCGGCACGCTCAACCGCGTGCTGGGGGCGGTGTTCGCCGCCGTTGCCTCGGCCCTCGTGGCCTCGATGGTCGCGTTCAGCATCGGCGCCCTCGGCATCCCGTTTCTTTCCCCCGCCATCGCCACGTCGACCGTCGTCTCCGGTATTGATTCGCTGACACCGGACCCGGTCAAGGCAATCATGGCGGAGCTTCGCTCCAAAGCCGTCGAGCAGGGACTGCCCCGCATCGTCGACGCGTTCGCCGGCCCGACACCGGATGCCGCGAAAGCCGACACGAGCAGCCCGGCCCTGGCCGTGGCCGCGCAGTCCGTCGTGCGTATCACCGGCACGGCCTACGCCTGTGGGCAGAGCCAGTCCGGCAGTGGCTTCGTCGTCTCGGACGGTCGCGTCGTCACGAACGCGCACGTCGTTGCCGGAGTGGACCGGCCCGTTGTTGAGACTCCCGCAGGACAAGCCCTGGCCGGTGAGATCGTTTACTTCGACCCGGTCGACGACCTCGCCATCATTTCGGTGCCTGGCCTGACCACCGCGCCGCTCGCGATCGGGGAAAATCTCGCAGCGGGCAGCGGTGCCGTTGCCGACGGTTATCCGTTCGGCGGTCCTTACGTCTCAGACCCGGCCCAGGTCATCTCCCTCAGCACCATCAGTGTCGCCGATATCTACGGCCAGGACCCGACAGCCCGAGAGGTCTACACCGTCGCGTCCGACGTGCAGCAGGGGGAATCCGGTGGACCGCTCCTGAGCGAGTCCGGTCTGGTCGTCGGCGTCGTCTTCGCGAAGGCGTCCAACACCGAGAATGTCGGCTACGCCCTTGCCCTCGCCGAAGTGCTACCGGTCATGAGCGCGGCATCCACTCTGTCGGAGCCGGTCTCCTCCGGAACCTGCATTCGCGGCTAACCCGGCACGGCTCGCTTCCGAGCACGCGAAAGGGCGGCGAGGAGGCCACGGCTGGGTAGCCACTGCCTGCTCGCCGCCCTGTCGTGGACGATTGAAGCTAGAGCGAGTTAGACACGCTCGAGGGCGTAGCCCTCTTCGCCGTGCACGCTGGTGTCGATTCCAGCCAGTTCGTCTTCGTTCTTGATTCGGAAGCCGATGGTCTTCTCGATCGCCAGACCGAGTACGTAGGCCACGATGAAGGAGTAGAGCAGAACGGCGAAGGCCGCGATGGCCTGAACCGCGAGCTGACCGAGGTCGCCGCCGGTGAACAGGCCGGTGCCGATGGCGAAGAAGCCGAGGAACAGCGTTCCGATGATGCCACCGACCAGGTGGATGCCCACGACGTCGAGTGAGTCGTCAAAGCCGAACTTGAATTTGAGCTCGACGGCGAGGGCGCAGACGGCGCCGGCGACAGCACCGAGCAGGAGCGCCCAGCCGGGCTCGAGGTTGGCGCAGGCCGGGGTGATGGCGACGAGGCCGGCGACCGCGCCGGATGCGGCACCGACCGAGGTGGCCTTGCCGTCCTTGAATTTCTCCACGAGCATCCAGGCGAGGATGGCCGCGGCGGTGGCACCGAGGGTGTTGACGACGATGATGCCGACGTTGGCGAGGCCATTGAACATTTCGGCACCGGCGTTGAAACCGAACCAGCCGAACCAGAGAATGGAGGCACCGAGGAGTACCAGCGGAACGTTGTGCGGCTTGCTGATGCCCTTCTGGAAGCCGATGCGCTTGCCCAGGACCAGCGCCAGGGCGAGGGCTGCAGCACCAGCGTTGATGTGCACCGCGGTTCCACCGGCATAGTCGATGACGCCGGGGAGGCCGAGCGTGTTGCCGAGTTCCATGATCCAGCCACCGCCCCAGACCCACGCCGCGACGGGGAAGTAGACCAGGGTCGCCCAGATTCCCACGAAGATCATCCAGGAACCGAACTTGGCGCGGTCTGCGACAGCACCGGAGATGAGAGCGACGGTGATGATGGCGAAGGTCGCGCCGAAGGTCGCGCCGAGCAGGTCGACGCTGCCGGTCTCACCCATGGCCAGCTGGCCCAGGCCGAAGTCGGAGAACGGGTTGCCGGAGAATTCGGTGGGGCTGCCGACGGCGCTCATGTTGAAGCCGTACAGAATCCACAGGACGCTGATCAGTCCCAGTGCGCCGAAGCTCATCATCATCATGCTGATGACGCTCTTGGCCTTGACCAGTCCGCCGTAGAAGAAGGCGACACCTGGGGTCATAAACAACACGAGTGCGGTGGCTGTGAGCCCCCATGCAATGCTTCCGGTATCCATAGATTGTCCTAACGCGTCTCGAGGGTGCAGGGTATGCGAATGCTGGTGGGTACGTAACGGGTACAGCGAGAACGGCGCGCGAACGACTCGCTCGCAGCCCCATCCTCGGTTCGCATTAGTATTACCGCTCGACGTTTCAGGAAGCACACCGGGGTGTTTCGTGCACGTTACGGATCAGAATTTGCTCTGCACGGGTCGAGAAACGCCCGTCGGCCAGGGCTGAAACACGGAGGGCAAACAACAACGACCGCCGGTTTCAGGCGCCGCCGATCTATGTTTCCGGCAGGTAACAGCTCGGGGTCAGGAAAAAGTTGGGCGCTTCAGAGCCCGAGGCGGTTGGGGTCAATCGGAGTGCGGCGGCAACTCTCCGGTGGTGAGGGCGACCATGCGGGACTGCGACCGCTGATACTTCTTGCGATACCCACCCGCCATCATTTCCTCGTCGAAGACCTCATTGAGCGGACGCCCACTGGCGACGATCGGAATTTCGGCGTCATAGACCCGGTCGATGAACGCCACGAGGCGCAGGGCATCGGACTGATCGGTCAGCAAGAAAACACCGCGCAGGGCAATCACGTCAACATCCCGAATGACCTTGACATATTTCGACGGATGCACGGTGCCCAGATGCCGGATCAGGGCTCCGAAGTCATCCTCGGTAACTTTCGAACCACGCCCCAACAGCGTGTTAACCAGATGCTCCCGGGCTTCGGGCTCCACCGCCACAGCCTGACCGGTGACATTGCGGCGGCGATAGTCGAGGCCGTCAATGCGCAGGGTTTCGAAGTTAGCGCTCATCGCCGAGATCTCGCGCAGAAAGTCCTGGGCGGCGAACCGCCCCTCGCCGAGCGAGTTGGGCGGGGTGTTCGACGTGGCGGCGACGCGGGTTCCGGTAGCGACGAGTTCACCGAGCAGTCGGGTCATCACCATGGTGTCGCCCGGATCGTCGAGCTCGAACTCGTCGATACAGATGAGCTTCGCGCTGCGCAACTCCTTGATCGTCTCCTGATAGCCGAGCGCGCCGACGAGAGCGGTGTATTCGATGAATGTACCGAAATACTTCGGACCGGTCGCCGCGTGCCAGAGCGCGGCGAGCAGGTGCGTCTTGCCAACACCGAATCCCCCGTCGAGGTAGATGCCGGGCAGGTCATCCTTGGTTTGGCGTCGACGGGAGAAGAATCCGGCCGGCCGGGGGTTCACGAACTCCTGCAGCTTCTCCACTGCCGCCATCTGGGACGGATAGTCATGATCGGGTCGGTAGTTCTCGAACGAAGCGTGTTCAAACTGAGGAGGCGGCACCAGCTCGGCCACGATTTCGCGCCCGGTGATGCTCGGGGTGCGCTCGGCCAATTGCGGGACCGTGTGGTGTGCCTTCTCGTGGGCCTCTGGTGCCATGCTGAAACGCCCGTTCTCGTTCTTGGTTCTGCGAATGCGCTGGGTGTCGGCACCGCGTAGTTTTAAGGGGTGGGACCGGACAAGCCTAATCCGCGGTCAACCCGAATCCGTATGCATCCGCGGCCCACCTGGAGGTAACATGACCGTCCCACTCGACCCTACCGAGAAGTTTGCCGCCTTCGCCCACCCGTCCCGGCTGGTTTCAACCGCGTGGCTGGCCGACCACCGCACGGATGCCGGACTGGTCGTCGTTGAATCCGATGAAGACGTCTTGCTCTACGAGGTCGGACACATCAGGGGCGCGGTGAAGATTGATTGGCACACCGACCTCAATGACAAGGTCAACCGCGACTATATCGACGGCACCGCTTTCGCCGCCCTGATGAGCAGCAAGGGCATCGCTCGCGACAGCACCATCGTCGTCTACGGCGATAAGAGCAACTGGTGGGCTGCCTATGCACTCTGGGTTTTCACCCTCTTCGGCCACGAGGATGTTCGCCTGCTCGACGGAGGCCGCACGAAGTGGCTCGCCGAGGAACGCGAGATGACAACGGATGCTTCCCCGGTGGCACCCACGAATTACCCGGTGGTCGAGCGCATCGACGCCCCGATACGGGCCTTCAAGGCTGACGTCCTGGCGCACTTCGGCAACCCGCTCATTGACGTGCGCTCCGACGAGGAATACAGCGGCGCCCGCACGACGATGCCCGCCTACCCCGAGGAAGGCGCCCTCCGCGGCGGCCACATTCCCACGGCCGCGTCGGTGCCGTGGGCCCGCGCCGCCGCCGAGGACTCCACCTTCAAGACGCGTGCTGAACTCGACGGGATCTACCGCACAGAAGCGGGCCTGACCGACGACGACGACGTGATCGCGTACTGCCGTATTGGGGAACGGTCCAGTCATACCTGGTTCGTACTGACCCATTTGCTCGGCTTCGAGAACGTGCGCAACTACGACGGGTCGTGGACCGAGTGGGGCAACGCCGTCGCCGTACCGATCGCGATCGGCACTGCACCCGGCACTGCCCCCGGCACTGCCCCCGGCACTGCGTCGGCGCAGCACCGATGAGCGCACTTCCGGCCCAGTTGGCCGAGATTCAGGAGGATTTTCTCGCCCTCGAGCAGAAGGACCGTTTGCTTTTGCTGCTCGAATTCGCCAACGAGCTGCCCGAACTCCCGCAACAGTTTCAGGACCACCCCGACCTGCTCGAGCGCGTCGTTGAGTGTCAGTCCCCGGTCTTCATCTTCGTTGATCTGGATGCCGACGGCGCGTTCCACCTGCACGCCACGGCTCCCCGCGAATCGCCGACCACCCGGGGGTTCGCATCGATCCTCGCCCAGGGCCTCGAGGGCCTCAGCGCCGAGCAGGTATTCGCCGTGCCCGACGACTATCCGCTGTCCATCGGCCTGACCGAAGCCGTCTCACCGCTCCGCCTCCGCGGTATGAGCGCCATGCTCGGCCGGGCGAAACGTCAGCTTCGGGAGCGCCTCGGCTGAACAGCACTGCGGTCAACGGGCAGTGCGGTCAAGGAGCGCTGCGGCAGCCGGCCCAGCCACGACGCGATCTCGGCGTTCCACCGGGTGGGATCAAAATTCCACAGTTTGGTGTGTCGAGCTTGGGCAAATGCAACGAAGGTCACGATGTCGGGCCGCCGATCGGCGAGTCGGTGCGAGCCGGTAGCCGGCACGAAACCATCGTCATCGCTGTGGAGCAGCAGAATGGGTCGGTTCACGTCGCGGGCTCTCGCCACGAAATCGAGCCGGCCAAAATCAATCGGAGTGGCCTGCCCCGTGATGCGTCCGGCCCAGCGGGCGCCCATTATCGCGACCGCACAGCGCGCGATCAGCGTCGGCAATCGGCGGTCCCGAGCCTGCGCCGCCACGACGTCAGTCCAATCGATGACCGGTGAATCGAGCACCACGCCGTCGATCCGGTCTGCGTGTCGGCTGCGGGTCAACGTCTGTAAAACCACGGCACCGCCCATCGACCAGCCCATCAGCACGATGCTCGTCGCACCGTGGTCGACGGCGTAGTCGAGTGCGGCCTGAATGTCGGGCCATTCAGTGTCGCCGAGACCGTACCGCCCATCATCGCTGGTAGGCGCATCCCCGTCGTTTCGATAGGAGACCAGCAACGACGTGTAGCCGGCCGCGCGGAATACCGGCACGGCCCGCAGGGCTTCCTCGCGACGCACGGCCCGGCCGTGCACCTGGATGACCCACCGACCCGCTGGTGCCGCGTCATCCGCTGGAATGAGCCAGGCGGGCGCCGCACCGACGGGAGTGGACACGGTCACTTCCGTCCACGCCCCGCCCAGGTCGGCCGGGCTGGTATAGAGCCAGCCGCTGAACCGGCCGCGTCGGGCGGCGGGCAGATCACCGTAGTCGACGCTGAGAATGCGCCGGGTCACGCTGGTCGCCGTGCGCGTGGTGACCTCACCGACCCGGGCGTGGCCGGTACCGGCGCTGAAGAAGAAGCTGTAGTCGCCCGGCAGCACGGAATCCCGGTGACGCTGCAGGGTGACGGTGCCATTTTGCAGGTCGACTCCGTACACCCTGGTGTCATCGCCCCGCGCTCCCGGCGGCGTCACGATCGTTTTGGCCATAACCGCCGCGAGCACACCGACCGCGCCGACAACGGCGACAGCCGAGCTGGCCGCGACGATGCCGGTCACGGTGAGAACCCCTCGTAGAACGCCCTGTTGACGCCCGTTTGGGGGATGTGGGTCGCGCACGTGCACCTCCGACTGGTCGGCGTGCCTCACGGACAACACCCAGAAAAAACTCTAGTCTGCAGACGTGCCCGAAACACATCAATCGCTCCCCGCGGAGTTTGCCGCGGCATTGACCGCCATTCGCCGCGCCACGAGCCGGGCCGAACTGATCGTTACGGAGATTGCGGCTCCCGCCCACCTCGCCCCGTATTCGATCGCCCTCTCCGCCAATATCCAGCCGGTGCGGCACGGTAGCGACTCCGAGCTGGGCACCGGCCGCTTCATCCTGCTCTACGACCCGGACGAGCCCGAAGCCTGGAACGGAGCGTTCCGCGTGGTCTGTTTCGCCCAGGCACCGCTCGAGGTCGAGATCGGGTTGGACCCGTTTCTGGCCGAGGTGACCTGGACGTGGCTCGTCGATGCTCTTGACTCGCGAAAAGCAATGTACACCGCCGCCTCCGGAACGGCGACTAAAATAATTTCATCAGGCCTTGGCGAACTCGCCAAACAAGGAGATGGCGCGCAGATTGAGCTGCGCGCGTCGTGGACACCCCTGAATCACAATCTCACCGCCCACGTCGAGGGGTGGGGCGAGCTGCTCTGCATGCTGGCCGGACTCCCTCCCGCTGGGGAAGGAGTCAGCATGTTGTCAGCACGCCGAGCAGCCCGTGGCTGAATCGCAATCCAATCAGAGCGTCGCCGCGCCGCCCGCCGTTCACCACCGCGTCATTGATACCCGTGAGGCCTACCTCGCCGCAACGGCCGCTTTGGCCGCAGGCACCGGACCGGTCGGCGTCGACGCGGAGCGGGCCTCCGGTTTCACGTACTCCCAACGGGCCTATCTCATTCAAATTTATCGCCGCGGCGCCGGCACGTTCCTCTTCGATCCGCCACCGATCGGCGATTTCAGCGAACTGAACGATGCCCTCGCCGACGCGGAATGGATTCTGCACGCCGCGAGCCAGGATTTGGCTTGTCTACGGGAGGTCGGGCTCGACCCCACACGTATTTTCGACACCGAACTCGCCGCCCGGCTACTCGGCATTCCTCGCGTCGGCCTCGGCACCGTGGTGGAAGAGCTGCTCGGTATCCACCTCAAGAAGGAGCACTCCGCCGCGAATTGGTCGACCCGCCCCCTGCCCGAATCCTGGTTGGTCTACGCGGCTCTCGACGTTGAGCTGCTTCCCGATCTGCGCGACAGCATGGTCGATCTGCTCGTCGAGTCCGACAAGACCGACATTGCCGAGCAGGAATTTTCCGCCACTCTGGCCAAGGAGGCTAAGGCCGCCCGCGTGGACCCGTGGCGTCGACTATCGGGCATCCACTCGCTGCGTGGACAGCGCAATATGGCCGTCGCTCGCGAGCTGTGGCTGGCCCGCGACGAATTCGCGCGCGAGGTCGATGTCTCCCCCGGACGGCTGGTACCAGACGCCGCGCTGCTCGCCGCCGCCCGCGTTCTTCCCACGACCCGTCAGGCACTGTCCGACCTGCGCGAGTTCAACGGGCGGGCGAGCCGCAACGAACTCAGCCGCTGGTGGGCCGCCATCCAGCGCGGCCAGGCGACCACGGATCTGCCTGCTCTCAAGGCGACCAACGACACCTTGCCGCCGCCGCGGGCCTGGGCCGACCGCAACCCGCCAGCCGACGTACGCTATAAGGCGGCCAGGGCAGCATTGCAAACCGTCACGGATGAACAGGAAATACCCCTCGAAAACCTGCTGACGCCAGACTTTCTGCGCCGGGTGTCCTGGTCGCCGCCGGATCCGGCAAATGCGGCTTCGGTGGGGGAAGCTCTGGCCATTTTGGGGGCGCGACCCTGGCAAATTGACGTGACCGCACAATTAATAGCGGATGCCTTTGTAGAGATTCCACAAATCGGCGACCCGGCGCCCGATCTGGAGTCGTAGAAACCGGCAAACGATTCGGGCGGCCAATCGTGCCACCCTAGGATCAGACGAGACCTAACAGATTGATTCGAATCTGACTGATTCTGATCCAACATTGATTTGGAACTACCTACGGGAGGCATTGTGGCCGAGAGAGCAGAAGTCGTTTTTGTGGACGGGGTTCGAACTCCGTTCGGACGCGCCGGCGAAAAGGGCATGTACTGGAACACCCGAGCCGATGATCTCGTGGTCAAGGCGATTATCGGGTTGATGGAACGCAACCCGGGGGTTCCGCCGGAACGTATCGACGATGTCGCCATCGCGGCCACGACCCAGACGGGCGACCAGGGGTTGACCCTGGGGCGCACGGCCGCGCTCCTGGCCGGTCTGCCCAAGTCGGTTCCCGGATTCGCCATTGATCGGATGTGCGCCGGAGCGATGACCGCGGTCACCACGATGGGTGCATCGATTGGCTTCGGTGCCTACGACCTGGCCATCGCCGGCGGCGTCGAACATATGGGACGTCACCCGATGGGCTTCGGCGCCGACCCGAACCCCCGCTTTCTGTCCGAGCGGCTAGTCAGTGAAGACGCCCTCAATATGGGCGCCACCGCCGAGCGCATTCACGACCGGTTCCCTTCATACACCAAGGAACGCTCCGACCGGTTCGCGCTGCGCAGTCAGCAGAAGGTGGCCGCGGCCTACGACGCCGGCAATATCCAACCCGACCTGATTCCCGTGGCCACGCGCAGCGAGTCCGGCTGGGGCCTCGCAACCCGCGACGAAGCGCCCCGCCCCGAGACCACACTCGAGGGACTGAGCACGCTGAGGACACCATTCCGTTCGCACGGTCGAGTCACGGCCGGCAACGCCTCCGGCCTCAACGACGGTGCCACCGCCTGCCTTCTCGCCAGCGGCGCGACGGCCAAAGAACTCGGCCTCGGTGTCAAAATGACCATGGTGAGCTTCGCTTTCGCCGGCGTCGAACCGGAGGTCATGGGCCTCGGCCCGGTACCCTCCACCGAGAAAGCACTGCGCAAGGCCGGCCTGTCAATCACCGACATCGGACTGTTCGAGCTCAACGAAGCCTTCGCCGTGCAGGTCATCTCCTTTCTTGACCACTTCGGTATCGACGATGAAGACCCTCGCGTCAACGAATACGGCGGAGCGATCGCGATCGGACATCCGCTCGCCTCGTCGGGCGTTCGTCTGATGAACCAGCTCGCCCACCAGTTCGAATCGCACCCCGAGGTGCGCTACGGCCTCACCGCCATGTGCATCGGCCTCGGCCAGGGTGGCTCCGTGATTTGGGAAAACCCGCACTTCAACAAGAAGGCAGCCAAGCGATGACCACTACCGACTACAACACCCTCGACTTCAGCTCGCTTGTTGCGATCTCGGGTGACGAGGTCGTCACGCACTCCTTTGTGCGCGACGTGCCCCTTCGCTCGGGCCGGACCCTGGCTCTGGTCACCCTCGACAACGGTCGGGACCACACCCGTCCGAACACCCTGGGCCCGGTCACCCTCCTGGAATTCGCCGCCACCATGGACGAGCTCGCTGGTCGGGCCGAACGCGGTGAGATCCACGGCGTTGCCGTCACCGGCAAGCCGTTCATTCTCGCCGCCGGTGCCGATCTGAGCAAGGTCGCCGAGATTCCCTCGCTGGAGACCGGCAAGCTGCTCAGCCAGCTCGGCCACCATGCGCTCGGCAAGCTCGACACGCTCGGGGTACCGTCGTTCGTCTTCATCAACGGGCTCGCACTCGGTGGCGGCCTTGAAATCGGTTTGAACGCCAGCTACCGCACTGTTGATGCGTCGGTTCCAGCAATCGCGCTGCCCGAGGTATTCCTCGGCCTGATTCCCGGCTGGGGCGGCTCCTACCTGCTGCCCAACCTGATCGGCATCGAGAACGCACTCAAGGTGATCATCGAGAACCCGCTCAAGAACAACCGCACCCTCACCGGAGCGGATGCCCTGGAGCTCGGCATCGCCGATGCCATGTTCACGTCCGCGCGCTTCCTGGAAGAGTCCATCTCCTGGGCCGACGGAGTTCTGGCAGGAACCGTGAAGGTGTCCCGTCCGAACGAGCCCGGCAAAATCGAGCGCCTCGTCAAGTGGGACGTCGCCATCGGCATCGCCCGCAAGATGTTGGTGAACCGCATCGGCGAGGTCGCGAAGTCGCCCTACGTGGCGTTGGAACTGCTGCAGGCTGCCAAGAGCGGCAGCCGCGCCGATGGCTTCCAGCGTGAAGACGAAGCCCTCGCCGGCCTCATCGCCGGCGATCAGCTCCAAGCCAGTATCTACGCCTTCAATCTCGTGCAGAAGCGTGCCAAGCGCCCGGCGGGAGCACCGGACAAAAAACTGGCCCGCCCGATCACGAAGGTCGGAGTGATTGGTGCTGGTCTTATGGCCAGTCAGTTCGCCCTGCTCTTCGTGCGGCGGCTGCGGGTACCGGTGGTCATCACCGACCTCGACCAGGCCCGTGTCGACAAGGGAGTGGCCTATATCCACGATGAGATCGCCGCCCTGCAGACCAAGAAACGCATCTCGTCCGACGAAGCCAACCGGCTGCGCGCGCTAGTCACCGGCACGACCGACAAGTCGTTGTTCTCGGATGCCGACTGGGTCATCGAGGCCGTCTTCGAGGAACTCGGTGTGAAGCAGTCGGTGTTCGCCGAGATCGAGAAGTTCGTTTCCCCCGAAGCAATTCTGGCGACGAACACCTCGTCGCTCTCGGTTGAGCAAATCGGATCGAAGCTGACGCATCCGGAGCGCCTCGTGGGCTTCCATTTCTTCAACCCGGTCGCGGTCATGCCCCTGATCGAAGTCGTCAACACGCCGCAGACCAACGAGGTCACCCTCGCGACCGCCATGGTCATTGCCGGCAAGCTGCGCAAGAACGCGGTCATCACGCGGGACACTCCCGGTTTCGTGGTCAACCGCGTACTGGCCAAGCTGCTCGGCGAAGCGATGAATGCCGTTGACACCGGCACCCCGTTCGAGGTCGTAGAAGCCGCTGTCGCGCCGTTCGGGCTGCCGATGACCCCGTTCGAACTGCTCGAGCTGGTCGGCCTCACGGTGGGCGCCCACGTGCTCGACACGCACCACGGGGCTTTCCCCGACCGGTTCTTCGAAAGCGACAACCTGCACAAGCTCGCCGAGCATGGCAAGATCCTCGAACGCGACGGCAAGGGCCGCCGTACCGGTTTCGACAAGGGTGCACTGAAGATCGTCGCCGGCGGCACCACCCCCATGACTGCGGAGCAGATTCAGCAGCGCGTCGAAGACGGCCTGGCCGACGAGATCAAGCGGATGCTCGACGACGAGGTTGTGCACGCGGCTGAAGACATCGATCTCTGCATGATTCTCGGCGCCGGCTGGCCGTTCCAGATGGGCGGGATCACCCCGTACCTCGACCGCGTCGGCGCGAGCGAACGCGTCTTCGGCAGCACATTCCACACGCCGCCGATTCGCGGAATCGGCGCACGGGTTGAATCAGTTGCGCGCGGCTAGGGGCTAACCGGACCGGTCGGCGAGACCGGGCCCACCATAGGAAAGCGGGCCCATGATCTATCATGGGCCCGCTTTCCGGGCCCGGGCCCGGTTAGAAGTGGAAGAAGACGCTAGTCTCGGCGGGTTACGCGGATGGCGCCGGTGTCGGTGTGGTTGGCCGGCAGCGGCCGGGCGTTGGGGATTTTGCTGCCGAGCACCATGGCCACAACGTCGCGAGCGATCGCCTGCGGGGTCAGTCCGACCCGTTCCAGAATTTGCGCACGAGTGCCGTGGTCGAGGAACTGGTCGGGCAGGCCGAGTTCGGTCACCGCCGTGTCGACGCCGGCTTCACGCAGGTCCTGCCGGATCCGCGTGCCGATTCCGCCGACCCGAATGCCGTCTTCAATCGTGACGACGATGCGGTGTGCCGCCGCGAGGGCAATGATGCTCTGGGGCACCGGAACGACCCAGCGCGGGTCAACGACCGTCGCCCCGATCCCCTGCGCCGCGAGCCGGTCCGCCACGTCAAGGCCCATCGCCGCCATCGGTCCGACCGTGACGATCAGCACGTCTTGCTGGGTCGCTTCCTGCAGCACGTCAACGCCGTCATCGAGACGACGAATCGCATCAAGCTCCAGCCCGACGCTGCCCTTGGGGAAGCGCAAGACGGTTGGCCCGTCGTCGACGATCACGGCCTCGGCCAATTCTTCGCGCAGGCGCACGGAATCGCGCGGTGCGGCCAACCGAATGTTCGGCACGACCTGCAAAATGGCGAGGTCCCACATGCCGTGGTGGCTGGGTCCGTCCGGCCCGGTGACGCCCGCGCGGTCCAGTACGAAGGTCACGCCGGCCTTGTGCAGGGCAACGTCCATGAGCACCTGGTCAAAGGCGCGGTTGATGAAGGTGGCGTATAGCGCGACGACGGGGTGCAGTCCCCCGTAGGCGAGCCCGGCCGCACTGGTCACCGCGTGTTGCTCGGCGATTCCCACGTCGTGCACGCGGGCCGGAAAACGTTCGGCCATTTTGTGCAGCCCGGTCGGCCGGAGCATCGCTGCGGTAATGGCCACGATCCGTTCGTTCTCGGTGGCCAGGCGCAGTAATTCGTCGGCGAAGACGCTGGTCCAGGATGCCGCGCCCGGCTCTTCCACGGATTCGCCGGTTTCCGGGTCAATCTGCCCGACCGCGTGGAACTGGTCAGCGACGTCCTGCACGGCCGGGTCGTAGCCCTTCCCCTTTTGGGTGATGGCGTGCACGATGACCGGCGCGCCGTAGCCCTTGGCCTGGGCGAGGGCCTCTTCCATGGCGTGCACATCGTGCCCGTCGATCGGGCCGATGTACTTGATGTCGAGGTTTGAATACAGGGCTTCGTTGTTGGTGACCCGGGCGAGGAAACCGTGCAGACCACCGCGCGCACCGCGCCAGAGCGCTCGTCCGGGCGCACCGAAACGGTCGAAGACGTCTTTGCTGGTGAGGTAGGCATCCCGATAGCTCGCTCGAGTGCGCACGGTGTTGAGGAAGCGAGCCATGCCGCCGATGGTGGGTGCGTAGGAGCGACCATTGTCGTTGACCACGATGATGAGCTTGCGCGTATTGTCATCGCTGATGTTATTGAGCGCTTCCCAGGTCATTCCCCCGGTCAGGGCTCCGTCGCCGACGACGGCGACCACGTGCCGGTCCTTCTGGCCCGTGATCTCGAAGGCACGGGAAATGCCGTCCGCCCAGGACAGCGAGCTGGAGGCGTGCGAGCTCTCGACGATGTCGTGCTCAGACTCCGAGCGTTGCGGGTAACCGGCGAGGCCGTCCACCCGGCGGAGTTTGCTGAAATCCTGACGCCCGGTGAGCAGCTTGTGCACGTAGGACTGATGGCCGGTATCGAAGACGATCGCGTCGGTCGGTGAGTGAAAGACCCGGTGGATGGCGATGGTCAGTTCGACCACGCCGAGGTTCGGCCCGAGATGCCCGCCCGTCTTTGAAATCTCGCGCACCAAAAAGGAGCGGATCTCTTTCGCCAGCTGCGGCAACTGCTCTTTCGAGAGACCATCGAGGTCCCGGGGACCATGAATTGTCTCCAGAAGGATCATCCGTCACACCTTTCACGTCGTCTGTTCATGAAACTGTTTTCGAAACCAAACCGGCGCGTAGGCCCGAATAAATCGAGTCTACGCGCCGGAATCATACTGGTGGAGCGAGGCGAAGGCCGCGCCCTGTGCTAGCTCAGACGAGCGAGCGCAGCACGTACTGCAGGATGCCACCGTTGCGGTAGTAGTCCGCTTCACCCGGGGTGTCGATGCGCACGACGGCATCGAACTCGACCGGTGCCTTGCCGGCGGCCGAGAATTCACTCGGGACGCAGGTGACGTGCACGGTCTTCGGGGTCTTACCGTTGTTCAGCTCGGTGATGCCGGAGATCGAGACGATCTCGGTGCCATCGAGGCCGAGCGAGTCGGCGCTCTGGCCGACCGGGAACTGCAGGGGTACAACGCCCATCCCGATGAGGTTCGAGCGGTGGATGCGCTCGAAGCTCTCCACGATGACGGCCTTGACGCCGAGCAGGCTCGTACCCTTGGCTGCCCAGTCACGACTGGAACCCGAACCGTATTCCTTGCCACCGAAGATGACGAGGGGCGTTCCGGCGGCCTGGTAGTTCTGGCTGGCATCATAAATGTCTGCCTGCGGGCCTCCAGCGACGCTGAAGTCGCGGGTGAATCCACCCTCGACGTTGTCGAGGAGCTGGTTGCGCAGACGGATGTTCGCGAACGTTCCGCGAATCATGACCTCGTGGTTTCCACGACGCGAGCCGTAGGAGTTGTAGTCGCCACGAGCGATGCCGTGCTCGGCGAGGTAACGACCGGCAGGACCATCAGCCTTGATCGAACCGGCCGGGCTGATGTGGTCTGTAGTGACTGAGTCGCCGAGCTTGGCGAGTACGCGAGCATCCGCAATGTCAACCACCGGAGTGGTTTCCAGCTTCATGCCGTCAAAGTACGGGGGCTTGCGCACGTAGGTGGACTCGGCGTCCCAAGCGAAGGTATCGCCAACGGGAGTTTCGAGCGACTGCCAGCGCTCGTCGCCGTCGAAGACACCGGCGTACTGCGTTTCGAACATGTTCGAGTTGATGGACTCGTCGATGGTCTTCTGTACCTCGTCGGCGTCGGGCCAGATGTCCTTGAGGAACACGTCGTTGCCCTCGGTGTCCGTGCCGAGCGAGTCGGTGTCGAAGTCGAAGTTCATCGTGCCGGCCAGGGCATAGGCGATGACGAGCGGCGGGCTGGCCAGGTAGTTCATCTTCACGTCGGGGTTGATGCGCCCCTCGAAGTTGCGGTTACCGGAGAGCACGGCGGTGACGGCCAGGTCGTTCTCCTGCACGGCGGTGGAGATTTCGCTCTCGAGCGGGCCCGAGTTGCCGATGCAGGTGGTGCAGCCATAGCCGACGAGGTAGAAGCCGAGGTCTTCGAGGTAGCCGTTGAGGCCGGCCTTCGCGTAGTACTCGGTGACGACCTTGGAACCGGGAGCGAGGGTGGTCTTGACCCACGGCTTGCTCTTGAGTCCCTTGAGGCTCGCGTTGCGGGCCAGCAGGCCTGCTGCGAGCATCACGGACGGGTTCGACGTGTTGGTGCAGGAGGTGATCGCGGCGATGGCCACGGAGCCGTTGTCGATCGTGAACGCACGGCCGTCGGCCAGGGTGACGTCGGTCGGCTGCGGGTGCGACTTCGTCGGGTGGCTGGTGTGTCGCTCCACACCACACTCGTAGGTGTGCTCGTGCGCGGTCTGCTCGTCCTGCGGGGTGAGGCCCAGCGGGTCGGAAGCGGGGAAAGTACCCTCTAGTGCCGCGTCCACGAGGGAGACCGGCGCGTTGGCGTAGTTGTCCAGGTCGCGTTCGAACTGGCTCTTTGCCTCGGAGAGGATGATGCGGTCCTGCGGACGCTTCGGTCCGGCGATCGACGGAACGACCGTGGACAGGTCGAGCTCGAGGTACTCGCTGAAGATCGGCTCCTGATCGGGGTTGTGCCAGAGTCCCTGCAGCTTCGAGTACGCCTCGACCAGCGCGACCTGCTCTTCGCTGCGGCCGGTGAGGCGCAGGTAGCCCAGCGTGACGTCGTCGACCGGGAACATGGCGGCCGTCGAGCCGAATTCGGGGCTCATGTTGCCGATGGTGGCGCGGTTGGCGAGCGGCACGGAGGCCACACCCGATCCGTAGAACTCAACGAACTTGCCGACGACGCCGTGCTGGCGCAGCATCTGCGTGATGGTGAGTACGACATCCGTTGCGGTGACGCCGGCCGGAATGACACCGGAGAGCTTGAACCCGACAACCTTGGGGATGAGCATGGAAACCGACTGGCCGAGCATTGCGGCTTCGGCTTCGATTCCGCCGACGCCCCAACCGAGCACGCCGAGGCCGTTGACCATGGTCGTGTGTGAGTCGGTGCCGACGCAGGTGTCCGGGTAGGCCTGCAGTACGCCGCCCACCTCACGGGTCATGGTGACGCGAGCCAGGTATTCGATGTTGACCTGGTGCACGATTCCGGTTCCCGGCGGCACCACCTTGAAGTCGTCGAACGCGGTCTGGCCCCAGCGGAGGAACTGGTAGCGCTCACCGTTGCGCTCGTACTCGATCTCAACGTTTTTCTCGAAGGAGTCGGGGGTGCCGAACAGGTCTGCGACGACGGAGTGGTCAATGACCATTTCGGTCGGGGCGAGCGGGTTGATCTTCTTCGCGTCGCCGCCGAGCGTGACGAGGGCCTCGCGCATGGTGGCGAGGTCGACGATGCAGGGAACTCCGGTGAAGTCCTGCATGATGACGCGAGCCGGCGTGTACTGGATCTCGGTGTCGGGCTCCGCGGTGGGTACCCACGCGCCGAGGGCACGAATGTGCTCGGCGGTAATGTTTGCGCCGTCTTCGGTGCGCAGGAGGTTCTCCAGCAGCACCTTCAGGCTGTATGGCAGCTTCTCGTAGCCGTCGACCGCGTCCAGACGAAAGACTTCGTAGTCCGTCGAACCGACGCGCAACGTGTCTTTGGCTCCGAAGCTATTAACCGCGGTATTTGTTGAATCCGACACAATGCCCTCTCCGTTGTGGGAGCCGACGGGATACCGGCGGCAATCCTCAATTCTTGTGCGCTGCCACGACCTCGTGCCAGCAAGGCAAGCCTAACCAGCGGATGCCGGGGGCTGCCCTTTTCCATCGAGTCGCGTCGGCGAATCATCACCGAGCAACTATCTTGACGTCAAGATAACTCTAGCAGGGCGGGAGCGCTGCAGAATGGTCGCTTAGAGCGCGTCTGCGGCATCCGCTTTGCGATATACCGAGCGCACCATGAGCCATGACACCACGAGCAGCGGCGCGTAGAGCGGGATGCCCATGAGCAGTTTCATCGTGGCGAGTACCTCGATGTTGTCGGCGAGGTAGAGCGGCAACTGCACGGCGAGCCGGGCGATGAACAGTCCGGCCCAGCACAGCGTCAGAAGTCTCAGGACCCGACGCTTGGCTGGATCCTGCCGCCAAGCCGTGCCGTCGCCCATAAGAAAGCCCACGGCCAGCCCGATCAGCGGCCAACCCACGAAGACGGAGACCAGCAGGGCGGCGCCGTAGCCGAAGTTGGTCCAGAGACCCACGATGAAAAATCCCGAAGCCTTTCCCGAGAACAGCGCCAGGGCCACACTGATTCCGGTGCCGATCAGGCCGCCGATGGCGGGCGCGACCGTTTGCTGCGTCACAGCGCGCAGGGCGACGAAGATCACGCCGAGCACGAGCGGGGCGATGAGCGCGGGCAGCAGAGATGCGATCGTCGCCGGGCTGTTCGGGTCGATCGTGAGCGAGTAGGTGACCAGAAAAACCAATCCCGGCAGCACGGCCTCAATCAGGCCACGGACGCCCCCCATCGCCGCGAGCAGCGCCTGACTGTTAATGGCCTCACCGTCGGTCGCCGAACTGAATCCGGCACGCCGGGCCGCGCCCGCCATGGATTCGGCAAAAACACCGGACACGGTCGGGCTCGGTTGGTCGGGATTGTCCTGACCCTCCACGGGCACCGGCCCTGGCTCGGCCGACGCAGGCGTCGTATCGGGTCGAGAATCGTCGGGCTCGCGTGCGTCAGTCATGAGGTGCGCTGCAACCTAGGCCGGGGCGGTCTCGCTGGCGCCGGCCGGCGTGGCCGGCATGCGCAGCGGAATGAGGTCCCGCGGCGGCATCGGGGTGGAGCCGCGCACCACGACGATGCTGCGGAACAGGTCTTCGATCTGCGCTGCGGCCGCCGGGTCGATCGCACCCTCGCCGGCGATGACCCCGCGTAGAAACCAGCGCGGGCCATCAACGCCAATAAAGCGCGCGAGACGGGTGACTCCACCGGCCTCTTGGCCGGCTGCGACGGGGATCTCGGCGACGAGTTCGGGACCGAACGGGCCCTCACGAGGCGTCGTGGTGCCGCCCTGCTTGCCGATCTGGTCGGCGATCTGGTCGCGGATCTCGTGCCACAGTCCGCTCGAGCGCGGCGCGGCGAACGGCTGCACCTGCAGGGTGGAACCGGCGAAGTCCAGGCCGATGGCCACAACGCGTTTGCTGCCCTCTTCGATTTCGAGGCGCAGGTGCAATCCTTCACGCGGAAGAATCTTGATTCCGCCGAGGTCGACGTAGGGCCGCACCGGGTTGGCCTCTGACTCGTCGTACGGGCCCTCGGCTTCACGGTCGTCGGGCGCCGACTTCGGCATGGGGGCGGGGAACTCCGCCGGGTTCGTGATGTCACTCACCGGTTATCTCCTGTCTGCGGGGCGGCTGCGCCCGGCACTGATGCGTGGTTGGGGACGCTGCCTGTGTTGCCTGCAGCGTGCGGCAGAACGCCGGTGGAACCAAACCCGCCCTCGCCACGCTGGCTGCCGGGCAGCTTGTCAACGGCAATGAACGTGGCGCGAACGACGGGCATCACGATGAGCTGGGCGATGCGATCGCCGATCGCGATCGTGAACGATTCGCGGGGATCCGTATTCAGCAGGGCGACCTTGATTTCGCCGCGGTAGCCGGCATCCACCGTTCCGGGAGAGTTCACGATGGTGATGCCGTGCTTGACGGCGAGCCCGCTTCGGGGAACGACAAAGGCCGCATATCCGTCGGGAAGGGCGATCGACACGCCGGTGCCGACAAGTGCACGGGTTCCCGGGGCGAGCACGAGCGCTTCGGCCGCGTGCAGGTCTGCCCCGGCATCACCGGGGTGTGCGTAGTTCGGGAGGATGGATGCCTGGATCAGTACTTCGACGCTTTCTGCCACGTGTCGAGGGTAGTGCAGATATCTGATCGAATAGAGCCATGCCTGATTACCGCGAAAAACTGTGGCCCAACGCCTGGGCCTTCATCGTCACCGCTCTGGTGATACCAGCGAGCATTCTCGTGCTCGTACCGATCTCTCTCTTTGCCGGCATCGTCACGGCCGCCGTGCTGTACGGCGGCTGCGTGCTGCTGCTCATCCTGGCCGCACCGGTCGTGCGCGTGCAGAACGGCGAGTTGGTTGCCGGACCGGCAACAATCTCGACCCGCCTGCTCGGCGAAGCGACGGTCTTTGCCAAGTCCGAAGCCACCCAGGAACGCGGACCCCGATTGGATGCCCGCGCCTGGCTGCTCATCCGGGGCTGGATCGACCCGGTCGTGCGGGTACCGATCGTCGATGCGACCGATCCGGCGCCGTACTGGATCATCTCCAGCCGTCACCCCACAGAGTTGGCCGCCGCGATCAATGAATCGCGAACGGCCAACGTGGGCTAAATCAGATGGTGCTTGTTCAGCACCTGTTTGGTCAGACACCGTGCTGATCAAACAGGTGCTGAACAAACAGGTGCTGATCAAACAGGTGCTGATCAAACATCGTGCTGGTTGAATCGTGCGGGTCTTAGGAGTCGCACTCCAGGCAGACGGTACCGAGCTTGGTTTCGTGGCCCATCTGCGAGCGGTGCTTCACGAGGAAGCAATTCACGCAGGTGAACTCGTCGGCCTGCGGGGGCAGAACGACGACATCGAGGTCCAGGTCGGACAGATCGGCACCCGGAAGGTCGAACCCACCGGGGTTGTCGGAGTCGTCGACATCAACGCTGCCGGACATCTTGTCTGGCACACGTTCCTTGAGGGCCTCGATCGACTCAGAGTCGTCTTCAGTCTTTCGGGGTGCGTCGTAATCGGTTGCCATGCCCATCCATTTCAGTTACGCCGATAAACGAAATCGGCGGGCACAGTTTCCAACAATCCAGACGGAATAGCAAACCGTCCGCCAACCTTCGTGTTCGGACATGAAGAAACAACTTGCGGCACGCCCGGCGTATTCCCGCAAATCGGTACCAACCGTGGCAGTCTTGCAGCCAACGGTAATCGCGAGAGGGCTTGTCTTCATGCAGGAATTGAAGGTTATTGGGGTTGAGAACGGTGCGCTGCTCGCAGCGTCCGAAGATGGCGATCGGTATCGAATCGCCATCGACGAGGTTCTTCAGTCCCGGCTTCGCCAAACCCAGACGGAACGTGTCAACGCGCCCAAGCTGTCCCCGCGGGAAGTGCAGGCGCACATTCGCTCCGGCATGTCCGCCGAGGACGTAGCCGCGGTCACCGGGGCGTCCCTGGATTATGTGCGTCGATTTGAGGGTCCGGTCGTTGCCGAACGGGAATACATCGTCTCGTCGGCGCTGAGCGTTCCGGTGCACACCGCGATCGATCCCGACCCGATCGACGAGAGCGTCAACTTCGGCAGCGTCATCCGTGAACGCCTGGCCTCGCTCGGCGCGACCGGAGAACGTTGGGCTAGCTGGAAAGAGCCCGGCGGCGGCTGGATTGTGAAGTTGTCGTTCACCGCCGACGAAATCGACCACGATGCCCGTTGGGGTTTCGAACCGAAAAAGAATTCCCTGTCGCCCGTCGGCAGCGAGGCCGTTGCGCTTTCGCAGCAGGGTGAGCTCAAGGGCTCACTCATTCCACGCCTACGCGCGGTCGGGTCGGAGACCAGCGTCGCCGACGTGTCCCGCTTTGACAGCAACGCCTTCAACTTCAAGGAATCGCTCGCCGACGAGATCCTGAACGACACCAGCCCGAACCTCGAGGCTGTTCCGTACTCTCGCTCACTGAACCGGGACGACGCGGTGTCGAAAGCGGCCATCAAGCGCGCCGCTGAGCCGGCCTCGAACATGAGCGAAACGGCCGACCTCCTGGAATCCCTGCGTCGTCGCCGCGGCGAACGTGAGGCGGCATCCAGTACCGATGCGGCCGCTAAACCGACGGCGTCCGCTGCAGCACAGCAGGCTGGCCAGCAGCACGAACAGCAGACCGGCGGGCAATCGCCGGCAGCACTGCGACCGCGTCGGGCCACGCCGCCCGAGGCCACGGTCACGGTCACGGATGAGTCCAGTGCGGCGCCCGCCACCACGCCTGAACCCACCGGGAATGTCTGGGCTAATCAGGCTGCCCGGGCGCAGGAACGTACCAGCCACGGGCGCACGACAGCCAAGCGCGGCCGGGCGTCGATGCCGAGCTGGGACGAGATCGTGTTCGGCGCACGCACCGACGACGATTTGGGCTGACCCGCCGCGGGCTCGCACCTGTCGTCAGCTGGCTAGCCAGGCATAGCGCCGCTGCGGGCGGCCGGTTTGCCCATAGCGCAAGCTCACGGATGCCTGCCCGGAATCGACGAAGTACTCCAGGTACTTTCGTGCCACCACCCGGGACAGCCCGAGTCGTTCGGCACACTCCGATGCGGCCAGATCGCGCGCGGGGCCCACGGTTGCCGCTTTCAGGGCGGCAGCGGCCAGGGCTACCGTCTCTTTGCTCAGGCCTTTGGGCAGTGTCGCCACCGGCTCTGCCGACGGTGGAGCGGATGCGCGCCCCAGGGCCTGGTCCAGATCGCTCTGGCTCAGATCACCGCGGCGGCCCAAGAGCCGGCGCCGTTCGGCGTACCCCGACAACCGCGACTGCAGTTCGGTGATTTTGAACGGTTTGAGCAGGTAGCTCACGATTCCGCCCTGCAGTGCCGCGGTGACCATCTCGGCCTCCCGTGCGGCACTGAGCACGAGAAAGTCCACATCCAGCCCAGCTTCGCGCGCCCGGCGGATCACGTCGAGGCCGGTCATATCGGGCAGATACATGTCGAGCAGCACAAGGCGCGGGCACTTTTCGGCGATCTGCGCGAGCGCATCAGATCCGGTCGCCGCGACGCCGACGACCGTGAAGCCGGGTTGTTTGGCCACAATACGTTCGTGGGCACGCGCCACCATGAAATCGTCGTCGACGACGAGCACCTCACACACGGGTCTGTTCCTCCTGCTCGGCCGACCGGGCTGCCACGAGCGGGAGTACGGCCTCGAAAACGGTACCGTCTTCGGCCCGGTATCGAACCGTTCCCCCACGACGCGTCGCAACGAGACGCACAATCGCGAGCCCGTAACCGTGGGCGTCTCCCCCCGCCAACGCCGACTTGCTGGTCACCCCAACCTCGAACACCCGGTCGAGGAGCGCGACGTCGATTCCCGGTCCCGAATCCCGCACCGTGACCCGCACGGCAGCGGATCCAGAAAGTGTCTGCAAGTCCAGGCGCACCGTGCGCTCCGGGGTCCCCGCCACGGCGTCGAGGGCGTTGTCGACCAGATTGCCGATGACGGTGACGAGGTCGGTCGAGAGTTCAGCGTCGACCCGGGCCAGCACCGAGTCGTCCGAGAGCACGAGCGTCGCCCCGCGTTCGCGAGCGAGTGACGTCTTGGCGATCACGAGCGCGGCGACCGCCGGCTCCTGCAGCCGGGTCAGCACCGAGTTATCGAGGTCCGTGCGGTCACGCGTAACGGCGTCGACGTACTCCACCGCTGCGTCGGTGTCGCCCAGCTGCATCAGCATCGAGATGGTGTGCAGGCGGTTCGCGAACTCGTGGGTTTGGGCCCGCAGGGTGTCGGTGGCCTGCCGACTGCTGCCGAGATCATGCTGCAGGGTCACCAATTCGGTGCGATCTCGCAGGGTCGTGACGACCTCCGGCAGCGACCGCGGCGGGTGGATGAGCGTCTGATTGAGCACGAGCAGCACCCCACGGTTTACCAACACCGCGTCAATCTCGCCGCCGTCCTGTTGGCGCAGTGCCCGCACCGCCGCGTCATCGAGGCCCACCGTGTTGATCGCCCGGCCTTCCGCATCAGCGGGCAGACCGAGCAGGGTACGCGCGCTGTCGTTGGCGAGTGTGATCACACCGTCGGCGTCTACAGCGATCATCCCCTCGCGGATGCCGTGGATCATGGCGTCACGGTGCTCCACCAACCGACCGATCTGTTCCGGCTCCAGACCGAGGGTCTGCCGCTTCACCCGGGCGGCCAACAGCAACGAACCGACCACACCGAGCACCCCGGCCACCCCCACATAGGTGATCAAGTTCGGCGCCGCACTCGCGAGCAACACGTCCACCGTGGGAAACTGCCGGGCGGAAACAACGGTGCCCACCACCACCCCGGAGTCCGAGAGCACCGGCACTTGCGCGACCACGTAGTCGTTCACGCCGATCGGAGCGACACCGGACCAGCCGGCATCAGACTCGTCCGGCGTGGGATCGATGGCGAGGTTAGTCGCCAGCAGCTGCGGATCGGCCGGGGACGCAAGGATGTGGCCGCCGGCATCCGTTACGATCAGCTGATCGACGCCCATCGTGATGCGCAGAGCCTCGACCGGAATGGAGAATTGTTGCGGCACCGCCTTGCTGTCGAGCAGGCTGCGCACGAGCGGGTTGGCGGCGGTGTACTCGGCGACGGTCAGCATACGTCGGCGTGCCCCGCTCTCGAAGCTGCCGCGGGCTTGTTCCAAAGAAATCGCCGTGACGGCAACCAAAACGAGGGCGATGAGGCTCAGCTGAAACAGCAGGAGCTGACGGGTGAGGCTGAGTCGGCTCGAACGGATGCCCGTGCCGCGATGGCGCAGCGCACGCACCGCTACGGCGGTCGGTCGTGTCCGGGAGTCGTCTTTGGCCATAGAAGATAGTCCCTCATCGGCTGGCCAAACCGAAATTTTCCTCCGCTGGTGGCCTCCATAAGCTACACAACGTTCAGTAACGCCACAAGTTGTGCCCGGCCGGGCTGGCCACGCACCATGAACGTGGCCGGCAAAGAGGCTGGCCAGAAATCGAAGAGGATTTTAAGCATGCCAATCACAGCACGCATCACGCGTTCCCGTCGAACCGCGGGCACCGCCGTTCTGGCCGGGGCGGTAATTCTCGCCCTGAGCGCTTGCGGAGTCACGGGCGCAAAAGACACCGACGGCGCCGCCAGCGGCCCGATCGACAACCTTCAGGTCATGGTCCCCAACGCCCCCGGGAGCGGCTACGACGTCACCGGTCGTGCAGCCGTCAAGGTCATGGACGACATCGGTACCGCCACCAGCACCGAGGTCACCAACCTCGCCGGCGCCGGCGGCACCGTGGGCCTCGCCCGCACCCTCACCGAAACGGGCAACGCCAACTTTCTCATGGTGATGGGCCTGGGCGTCGTCGGCGCCGCGTACACCAACGAAGGCAACGCCAAGGTGGCCGACGCCACCCCGATCGCGCGCCTGATCGAAGAGGCCGGCGCCATCTTCGTGCCCGCCGACTCGCCGTACCAGAGTCTCGACGACATGATCACGGCGTGGAAGGTCGACCCGGCCGCCTTCGCCGTCGGCGGCGGATCGTCACCCGGTGGCCCCGACCACCTGCTGCCGATGCAGCTCGCGGATGCCGTGGGCATCGACCCGGGCGCTGTCAACTTTATCTCCTATGACGGGGGCGGAGAGCTGCTGCCGGCCATCCTCGGCGGAAAGTTGCAGTTCGCAGCCTCGGGCTATGGCGAGTTCCTCGAGCAGGTCAAGTCCGGTGACCTGCGCGTACTGGCCGTGACGAGTGAGGAGCGCGTCCCCGTTATCGATGCCCCCACCCTCACCGAAGAGGGCGTCGACCTGATCTTCACCAATTGGCGCGGATTCCTCGCCGCACCCGGCCTGACCGACGCCGAGACAGCTCGCCTGGTCGACGCGGTGACCGCCATGCACGACAGCGACGAGTGGGCTGCCGTTCTGAAAGCCAACGCCTGGACCGATTCCTTCCTCACCGGCGACGACTTCGGCACGTTCCTCACCGAGCAGGACGAGCGCGTCGCCACGACCCTGAAAACACTGGGCCTGATATGAGCAACGGCACCGCGGGCGTTCCCGGCTCGATGACCAGCGCCGGGGGCACCGTTTCTGCCACGCCGACCGCGAGCCGGGTGCCCGCGGTGCTGCGCGGCCGGGCGGAGCTCGGCGTCGCCCTCCTGCTGGCCGTTCTGGCGATCGTGATCGCCTTCGACACCGCGCATATCCGCGACACCGCTATCAACGCCGGCGTGATGGGACCGCGCGTCGTTCCGAGTATCATCGCCGTCGCCCTCGGTCTGTGCTCGATCGCCCTCGCCGTGAGCGTGCTGCGTGGCGGCCGTGCCGCAGCGGAAGAAGGCGAAGACATCGACCTCACCCTCCCCGCGCACTGGCCCACCGTGTTCGGTCTGGCCGGGGTCATTCTCGCCTACGCCCTCACCCTCGACTTTCTGGGGTTCGTGGTATCGAGCACGCTGCTGTTCTACGGCGCAGCGCTGCTGCTCGGGTCGAAGCGTTACTTCTGGGCCTTGGCCATCGGCGCCGTTCTGGCCGTCGGTGTGTTCTATGGCTTCGTACTCGGGCTCGGCATTCCCCTTCCGGCCGGCCTGCTGACAGGAATTCTGTAATGGACAATCTCTCGCTTTTGATGGACGGGTTTGCCAACGCGCTGACCCTACAGAACCTGCTTTTCGCCCTGATCGGGGTGTTGCTCGGTACCGCTGTCGGTGTGCTGCCCGGCATCGGCCCGGCTATGACCGTGGCGCTGCTGCTTCCGCTCACCTACGCACTCGACGTGACGGGTTCACTGATCATGTTCGCCGGCATCTACTACGGCGGAATGTACGGCGGGTCGACGACATCGATTCTGTTGAACACTCCCGGTGAGTCATCGTCGGTGGTCACCGCCCTGGAGGGCAACAAGATGGCCAAGGCCGGACGAGGCGCCCAGGCGCTCGCCACCGCGGCGATCGGGTCGTTCGTGGCCGGCACCATCGCCACGGCCGGCATCGTGTTCGTGGCACCGTTCGTCGTGGCCATCGCCATCAGCTTGGGCGCTCCCTCCTACTTCGCGATGATGGTCTTTGCCTTCGTCGCGGTGAGTACCGTGCTCGGCGCGAGCCGCATCCGAGGATTGTCGTCACTGTTCATCGGGCTCGCCATCGGTCTGGTCGGCATGGACGCCACGACGGGCCAACCCCGCCTCACATTCGGCCAGCCGCTGCTCTCCGGCGGCATCGATGTGGTTGTCGTCGCTGTCGCCCTGTTCGCGGTGGGTGAGGCCCTTTGGATCGCCGCGCACCTGCGGCACGGCAAGCAGGCCACCATCCCGGTCGGCGTGCCGTGGATGGGCAAGGAAGATTGGAAGCGCAGCTGGAAGCCTTGGCTACGCGGCGCGGCCATCGGCTTTCCGTTCGGCGCCATCCCGGCCGGCGGAGCGGAAATTCCTACGTTCCTCTCGTACGTGGCCGAGAAGAAGCTGTCCAAACATCCTGAGGAATTCGGTCACGGGGCCATTGAGGGTGTCGCCGGTCCGGAAGCCGCGAACAACGCATCCGCTGCCGGCACCCTCGTGCCGTTGCTCACCCTCGGCTTGCCGACGACGGCCACCGCCGCCGTGATGATCGCCGCGTTCAACCAGTACGGCATCCACCCGGGGCCGCTGTTGTTCACGACCGAGCCGCTGCTGGTCTGGACGCTCATCGCGAGCCTGTTCATCGGCAATACGCTGCTGCTCGCGCTCAACCTGCCGCTCGCGCCGATGTGGGCGAAGCTGCTGCGGATCCCGCGGCCATACCTCTACGCCGGAATCCTGTTCTTCGCCACGCTCGGCGCCTACGCTGCGGGCATGCAGGCGTTCAACATCGTCATCCTGCTGCTGCTCGGCGCGCTCGGCTATATGGCCCGCCGCTTCGGGTTCCCGGTGTTGCCCATTATCGTGGGCGCCATCCTCGGCCCGGAGATGGAACGTCAACTGCGCCGTTCGCTGCAGATCAGCGCCGGCGACCCGGCCGCGCTGCTGAGTGAGCCGCTGGCCGTTGTGGTGTACACCGTCATCGCCCTGTACCTGATCGGTCCGCCCGTCGTGAAGGCACTGCTGCGCCGTTTCGATCGCCGCGGCCCCACCGATGCCCCGACTGGCGGCCCGACGGACGGCCCCGCTTCCGGCAGTTCGATGCCCGGCGGCACGGTGTCCGGCGGCACGGTGTCCGGCGGCACGGTGTCCGGCGGCACGGTGTCCGGCGGCGGTGCACCGGCGGATTCCGGTACGGCGGATTCCGGTACGGCGGATTCCGAATGGAGGGAAGAGTTCGATGCTTTCGGAACCCAGACCTCGGACACAAGCGCCCGCGTGATTCGCGTGGTGCGTCCTCCGGCCGGGCGTTCCCGCCGTTAGCCAGTTTCTCGAATCTTGCCCTTCGACCTCGGCGCGGGAGTCGGCATACTGGTGTCATGCCAGTTGCCGCCTCTCGCGCCGACGTCATTCGGCTGCGCCTGCATGCGCACGGCCTGACGGATCCGGCAGCGGATGGGCCCGTCGCCGTGGCTGAGCGGATGCTCGCGGTGCAGGCCCAGGATTACGCTGCCGGCCAGTGGGCGCTGGGCGTCCGCTCCCCCGGGACCACACAGTCCGACGTACAAGCGGCTGTTTCGGCCGGGCAGATTGTGCGTTCCTGGCCGATGCGGGGCACGCTACATTTTGTTCCGGCTCGGGAACTGGGCTGGATGCAGGCCCTCACGACACCGCGGATGATCGCCAGAACGCGCACGATCAACGAACGACTCGGCCTCGATCTCTCTGTGCTGGAGCGCGCTCGAGAAGCCGCGATCAGCGCCCTGTCCGGGCATGCCCAACTCAGCCGCGCCGAATTCATGACCGTGTTGCAAGCTGCAGGGCTGTCGACCGAGGGCCAGCGCGGGTACCACATCGTCTCCCACCTCGCCCTCACCGGAACACTGTGTTGGGGTCGGCACGTCGGCACCCAGCAGAGCCTCGTGCTACTGGACGAGTGGGTGCTGAACCCGCGCCGGCTGGAGCGCGACGAGGCGCTCGGCGCGTTCGTGTACCGCTATTTCATCGGCCACGGGCCGGCGACACTGGCTGATTTCGTCTGGTGGTCGCAGCTCACCGTCGCCGAGGCGAAAATCGGGTTGGCGGTGGCCAGGCACAACCTCACCGAGGTGCGGGTCGATGGCGTCGCGCATTTTCTTGCCACGGAAGCAGCGGATACGGCAGTTTCCCCCGCTCTACGGCGCACGCAGGTGCTCGCATTGCCCGGGTTCGATGAGTATCTGCTCGGTTACCGCGATCGCACGCACGTGATCGCCGCAGAGGAGCTCACCCGGGTCGTGCCCGGCCTCAACGGGATCTTTCTCCCCATCGTGGTCAGAAACGGCCACATTGTCGGAACCTGGCGCAAGACGATTGCCACGTCGGGGTTCACCGCCGAGGCCGTGCTGTTCGACGAACCCACCACGGCAACCGGGCGGGCTCGGGCCTCGAAAACGCAACGGGCATTCGCGCGAGCAGCACAGGACTACGCCAGATTTCTTGCGGTGAAGCTCAAGCGTGCGGAGGTCCCGGGGCGGGTTAGCCTTGACCAGTGAAACTAACCTCGGCCCTGCGCATCCCCAAACGGCTCCCGGTTCTGCAAGTCGTGAAAATGGCCGTCGCCGTCGGTCTGGCCTGGGTCGCATCCCAATTGTTGCTGCCGAACGACCTGCCCATTTTTGCCGCGATCGCGGCCCTGCTCGTGGTGCAACCGAGCGTCAACCAGACCCTCGGCCGAGCGATCGAACGCACCGCGGGCGTCATCGGCGGTGTCATCATCGCTTCCACGATCGGATTCTTCCTCGGCCAAAGCAGTTGGATCGTGCTCGGGGCCATCGTCGTGAGCATTCTCGTCGCCTGGGCGCTGCGCCTGTCGCCCGTCGCCTCCAGTCAGATTCCGATCAGCGCCATGCTCGTGCTCGCCCTCGGCGCGACAACGCCCGGATACGCCCTCGATCGGATCTTCGAGACATTCATCGGGGCCGGGATCGCTCTCATCATCAATGCACTCATCGTTCCCCCGGTACTGATTGCGCCCGCGCGTGACGCTGTCAGCTTGCTTGCGCGCGAGCTGGCGGACACCTTCGACCGCATCGCCCAGGCGCTGCGCACCCCGCAGACCCCGATCGACCTGATGGAGCTGATGATCAAGGCCCGGCTGCTGCGGCCCATGCAAGCCTCGGCCGACAAGGCCATCGCGCAGGCGGAGGAGAGTCTCATGCTCAACCCGCGCAAAGCCAGGCTGCGGGTAGGCCTCGATGCCGACCGGGAGATGATCGAGCGGCTGCCGACGCTCGTGACCCGCGCCATCGGCATGACCCGGGCGCTGCATGACCACTACGACCAATCGCTGCAGTTCGAGCCCAGTGTTCAGGCCTTTTCGCGCGAACTGGCTCGGGCCGCGCACGATTTGAAGCTGCTCGCCCGCCAGGAGGGTGACCTCACCGAGGTACCCGATCTGCCGGCGATCGATGATCTCGCTCTGACCGCGCCGCTGCGCATTGTGACCCCGCACCCGGACCACTGGATTCTGATCGGCTCCCTCATGGAAGACCTGCGCCGGGTACGCGAGGAGATCGTCGGGGACCGCGCCTGAGCGACTGGCTCAGAAAATGGCTCGACCACCGCAGGTGCACGATCTAGCCCCACCACCGGCACGTCCGAGCTTAGAAGCACCGGCGTCCCCCAGGAAAACGTGATCGTAGTCGAAACGACTCCGATTTCCGTCTCCCCGGGAGGCTTGTCAACCCGGTGCCGGCGCTGCGATTGCGGAGGGATGCGTCGCAAGCGGCGTTACATCAATCCGCATGTAGGGGAACAGGGGGAGGTTCCACAAAATGTTGTGCAGGCGTTCATTGTCTTCGACGTCGAAGATGCTGAGATTGGAATATTCTCCCACGCACCGCCAGATGTTCAGCCACTCACCGCTCCGTTGCAGCTCTTGTGAGTAGGCCTTCTCCCGAAGAAGCGTGTCGGCCTTCACCGTCGGATCCATGTCCACGGGCAAATTGACGTCCATGCGGATTGCGAAAAGCATGAGCCCCCCTATTTATTCTGGATCAAGCACGAAGTCGTAGGTGACTTCCCGGCCCGCACCGTCGGCTGTCGGCGTGGGCCGCAACACGAGTTCGGACTTCACGGCCGAGGCGATGTCATCAGAGAGGTGCGTATCTCCCTCGAAATAGAGCTGGGCGGTGAGCAGCTGCCGCCCCGGGGCGGACACCTTCAGGTGCAGGTGGGCCGGACGCCACGCGTGCCATCCGGCGGCAGCGATGAGTTTTCCGCAGGAACCATCCGTCGGAATTTGGTACGGGGCCGGCTGAATGGTGTTGATCGCGAAATTGCCGTTGTCGTCAGCGATGACCGTAGCTCGAAGGTTCCACTCCGGCAGGCCGGGGGCGAACTGTGAATAGAATCCGTCGTCGTCGGCGTGCCAGATTTCGACGATCGCTCCGCCCAACGCTGCGCCATCCGTGCCGGTTACCTGACCCGACAGCAGCAGCGGTGTGCCCGCCTCATCCGCTCGCATGGGCAGCGTCGCAGGCGTGGTCAGTGTTGGTGCCTCGGGGATGTAGTACGGACCCTCGATGGTGCCTTTGGAACCTGAGCGGTCCCCGGTGGCGACCTCTTCCACGACGTGCTCGACCCACACATCCAGGAACAACGGCCATTCACCATCCTCGCCGACGCTAATCAGCCAAGCCTTGAGCACGTTGAACTCCGCATAGCTGACCTGGTGCTTGCGCACAGTGTCATAGACAGCGCCGAGAACCTCGTTGACGATCAGGGAGACACGTTCCGGGGAGGCCACGGCGGTGCCCGTCTTGCCGCTCGTGCGAAAGCGATCCGTGGCGGCGTTGCCGGAGGCTGCAGCAGAAGCTTCCAGGTCTTGTACTTCTTGAGACATACATTGCTCCATTTCATTGTCCCGCCCCAGAATTTGGATGTACGGGTCGTGGTCTTGTGAGGAATAGTTCTGACACCGGTTAGTTGTGCAACCACCGCAGGTAACGCACCATATTCTGAGAATCGATCTCAGCACCCGGGCAGGCCTCCGGAGAATGACCGCAGCCTGCGCACGAAGAGGGGAAACTCGGATCCGCGGTGAGCATTGGCCGGCGCGTGCCGAGCGTCAGGGCGCCAGTGCTTGACCCGAGATGGGTCGGTGACTGGCCTGAGCGGGTGAGACCCGGTATCGCCAGATTTTTCGTTCCGCGACCGTTCCCGTAACTGTCATCGACAACTGAATCCGTCATTTTTCTCCTGATCGCAGGTGAATAGCGCTCAAAGCCTTTCCCTGAAGATACTGAACGGGAGAATCCGCTGGCAATACGTATTTCTCGCCATTCAATAGGTAGTTCTAGCAGCGTCCGGTGGGGTTCTTCCCAAGGGACCGAACATCCGGCATGCGCTCTGTTGACGACCAGCGCCGAAGATTGTTCTTTGCGCGCAGTGATAATCCCGGGGTATCGACAGTCTGATCGGAATATGTCACTGTCAACGTCACGTCAATCACCTGACCCGCTCCAACGAAGGAGACTGCTATGGCAGATGCAAACACCGATCTCGCCCGAAATAAACTCGGCGTCGGTTCAATCGTTTTTCTCGTCCTCGCGGCAGTAGCCCCGGTCACAGTGTTGATCGTGGTCCTTCCGCTGGCGATCGGACTCGGCAATGGCGGAGGTGTTCCCATATCCATTCTCCTGGTGGCGGGTGCGCTACTCCTCTTCGCCGTCGGCTACGCACAAATCACCAAGGAGCTCACCAACGCCAGTGGGTTTTATGCGATCGCGGTGAAGGGCCTCGGTAAGACCGCTGGCCTGATCACCGGCATCATCGCCACGATCGGCTACAACGCTTTCGTGGCCGGCGCACTCGGTACCATCGGTTTCTTCGCCGGTGCCGTGGTCTTTCCAGAACTCTTCGGTGTGGAACTGGACTGGTTCCTCACTGCTCTCGTGCTGATGGTCCTCGTCTTCCTGCTCGCCCGATCGGGCATTCATGTCAGCGCCATCGCACTTGGCATCGCTCTCGTCGTTGAGATCCTTCTGGTCGTCGTCTTCGGATTTTCGGTACTCTTCACCACAGGCTTCGATCTGAGCATCTTCCACCCTGAGGTCATCATGGGCGGTTCGCTCTGGATCGGCCTGCTCCTGGCTGCGACCGCCTTTATCGGCTTCGAAGCCACCGCCCTCTTTGGCGAGGAGGCCAAGAACCCCCGTAAGACGATCCCACGCGCCACCTATACCGCGATCATCATCATCGGCCTGATGCACGCTTTCGCCGCCTGGGCAATCATCAGCGCTATCGGAGCCACGGAGGCACAGGGCGTTGCCCTTGACCACCTGGAGAGCGGCGACCTCACCCTGATGGTCATCGGCAACTATCTGGGGCCGATCGGCCTCACCGCCGCTCTGATTCTGGTCGTCGTCAGCCTCTTCGCCGCACAGCTGGCATTCCACAACTCAGCTGCTCGGTACCTCTTTTCCATGGGTCGGGCCCGCGTGCTCCCGAACTGGCTCGCGAAGACAAACGCCAAGGGTTCGCCGGATCGTGCGCTCCTGGTCAACGCGCTGTTCGCCATTCTCATCGCGGCGATTTTCCGCTTCGTCCTCCCCGACGTTCCTCCGATCCTCACTTTGGTACCTGTCGGCATTGGATTCGCGACCCTCGCCATTATCATCGTGCAAGCGATCGCAGCCCTCTCGGTTGTGGCGTACTTTCGCAAGAAAGGCGACCGTCGCTGGTGGAGCACCTTCATCGCCCCGGGTCTTGGATTCCTGGCACTGGCCTTGTTCAGCATCATGGCCCTGGCTAACTTCCCCACGGTCGCCGGTTCTGAAGAGCCGTACGTGGTCGCCCTGCCGTGGATCCTCGTGGCTGCCGTCATCGGTGGCATTGTCTACGGCGCGTATCTGAAAGCGAAGAAGCCCGACGTCTACGCCGGGCTCTCGGATGACCTCGAAGATTTCGACGAGGAGCTCAGAGAAGCAGCCGAGGCCGTGAAGCGATGACCGTCACGACGCAGAACACGGATGAACGCGTGTCGCTGGGCCTTCCCCGGCGTGTGGCCATCACCGGTGGCGCTTCGGGAATCGGTCTGGCGTGCGGCCGCCTCTTTCATGATTCGGGCGCCAGCGTCGGTCTCATCGGTCGCTCAAGAGCACGTCTTGAGACGGCGGCTACGGAGTTCGAGTTTGTAGCCGGAGCGGCACGGGTTGTGCTCGCACCGGCCGACGTGGCGGATGAGCAAGCGGTGACGGATGCCATCGATGACATCGCCCGCCAGCTCGGTGGACTCGATGCTCTCGTGATCTCTGCCGGCGTCGACGGAGAAATGGGCGCTGCCGTATCCGAGGTCACCGCAGCGGGTTTTCGCGAAGTCCTGGAGGTGAACGTGCTCGGTGCTTTCCTTGCGGTGAAAGCCGCGCTCCCCTACCTCAGGCTGGCGGATAACCCGACGATCACCATCATCGGATCGGACTCGGGCTTCGTCGCGGTTCCGGGAATGCTGGCCTACAACGCCTCCAAAGGCGCGATAATCCAGCTCACACGAGCCCTTGCGGTGGAACTGTACGACACCGATGGGATCCGAGTGAATAGCGTCGCCCCTTCGGTCGTAGACACTCCGATGGCCCGACGAGGTCTGGGTGACGACGTGATGGATAATCCCCCGTTCCCGGTGCAGTCAGCCGAAGACATCGCCTGGTCGGTGGCTTACCTCACCAGCCGGCGTGCCCGCGCGGTGAATGGGCAAAGCCTGCTCTCCGACTTCGGTTACACCGGCCGGTCGTCATTCCCCGCTTAGCTCCGTGCACGATTCGGCACG
Organism: Cryobacterium sp. PH29-G1; assembly: GCF_030063365.1. Lineage (GTDB taxonomy): Bacteria > Actinomycetota > Actinomycetes > Actinomycetales > Microbacteriaceae > Cryobacterium. The sequence continues at coordinate 98,392 of NZ_JASISY010000012.1, forward strand.
CTTCACCCACTAACTTGGCACACACAAAAGTCAGTACTCAATGAGGAGGAACCATGGACACCTACGAAAGCTTGCTCGCCGCAGTCACAGCGAAGAACGGCAAGACCAACGAAGTCATCGACCCCGCCACCGGTGAGCTGATCGGGCTGGCACCCGTTCACGGCGTCGACGAGCTCTCGGATCTGATCGACAAGGCTGCAGCCGCCCAGCCGGCGTGGGCAGCGCTCAGTGATGACGAGCGACGCCAGTACATGCACCGCGCCGCTGACGCCATTGAAGCATCAGCAGAAGCACTTGCTGAGCTTCTGTCGCGCGAACAAGGCAAGCCTCTGAACGGGCCGAATGCTCGATTTGAGGTCGGTGGCTGCGTGGGCTGGCTCCGGACTGCGGCTGACACACCACTGCCCGTGGAAACGCTGGTCGATGATGGTACGACATACGCGGAGTTGCACTACCGACCCATCGGCGTTGTCGGCGCGATTACCCCGTGGAACTGGCCGATGATGATCGCCATCTGGCAGATTGCCCCGTCGATCCGAATGGGAAACACCGTCGTCATCAAGCCGGCCGAAACCACCAGCCTCTCGGGCCTCGCCCTGGCCGCGGTGATGAACCAGGCGCTGCCTGAGGGCGTGCTCAACACGATCTCGGGTCCAGGCAGCGTGATCGGCGACGCGCTCGTCCGCAATGCCAAAATCGGCAAGGTCATGTTCACCGGTTCGACCCCGACGGGCAAGAAAATCATCGAGGCCAGTGCCGGGAACGTGACCCGACTCACGCTCGAGCTGGGTGGCAACGATGCCGGGATCGTGCTTCCAGATGTCGACCCGACGGCAATCGCCGAAGGTCTCTTCTGGGGTGCGTTCATTAATACCGGTCAGACCTGTGCCGCTCTCAAGCGCCTCTACGTTCACGACAGCGTCTACGACGCGGTTGTCGATGCCTTGGCCGACTTCGCCAGGAATGTTCCGATGGGCAACGGCCTTGAGGACCAGAACGCGCTCGGTCCGCTGCAGAACAAGAAGCAGTTCGAGATCGTGGATCGCCTCGTCGAATCGGCGAAGGCCTCCGGCGCACGCGTGGTGCTGGGCGGCAACCCCGAGCGCGATGCAAAAGGATACTTCTACCCGACCACGCTCATTGCGGATATCGATCCGCAGAATGATCTGGTCATCGAGGAGCAGTTCGGACCCGCATTGCCCATCATTCGGTACACGGACCTCGACGAGGCGGTTGCACAGGCCAACTCCCTCGAGGTGGGCCTTGGAGCTTCTGTCTGGAGCACCGACATCAAGCGTGCACGCGAGGTGGCCTCTCGAATCCAGGCCGGAACTGTCTGGATCAATGCCCACGGCATGGTTGACCCGCGCGTACCCTTCGGCGGCGCAAAGCAGTCCGGCTACGGCATGGAGTTCGGTGTCGAGGGCCTCAAAGCGGTGTCGCAGCCGCAGGTCGTCAGCGGCTAGATAGGTCTCGACCAAGCAATCACAGACGCTCTTCCCGCGCAGACCCCAGAACGGGGCGCTCAGGAGGAGCGTCTGTGTTTCTGCGTTCAGGCGTCCGACGGTACTGCCAAGCTGGTCAACGTACTCCGGCGGCGAGCCCCTCAACCAGACGGGCAAAGCCCTCCTCCGCTTCGGAGGCGTCGCACGCGCCGCTCGCGACAGCCGCGGCAGCCTCACGCACCGCCCCGACCAACAAAATAGCGATCGAGTCCGGCGGTACGTCTGCGGCCAGTGTGCCCTCTTCCCGTGCGGCCACCAGCGTCTCCCGCATGAGTGCCACGCTTGCCGAGGATCCGATTCCACGTTCTTCTCCCTCGGGGATCAGCGCAGGCCCGGAAACATTGAAAAAATAGCCGATGCGCTCAACCCGGGCAAGTTCATACATCACGCTCGCGTGCGCGACGAGCCGCGCCTGCCAGGAACCGGCCTCCAATACTCGCGCTCGGGTACGCGCCGCGACGTCGTGGCCCAGTGCGGCGTATGCCGCCCGCAACAGTTCGTCGCGCCCGGCCGGATAGTGAGCGTAAATGGTGCCCCGAGAGAGACCGGCGTGTTCTGCTACCCGATCGATAGTGACTCCCTCGATCCCATACTCACCCACCGCTGCGAGTACGGCGTCAACGAGCTCCTGCCGGGTGCGCTGAAACCGCCGCTCCCGCAAGGTGGGTTTTACTTTGGTCTCTAACATCGTCCCTCAAGACTATCGATCCGCATGGGCTGGCCACCCGCTCACGTCATGAATCACTCAGCATGATTGGACGAGGAATATATTTACTGTACGCCGAGTACAGAAGTGTGGTGCAATGGTGTTAGCCTCAAACCAGGACCCCCGGAAGGACGCACATGATCAACGTTGATCTCGCCGCTGCGGAGCAACTCGCAGCCCAAGCTCTGCCCCACTACGGAATCGATCCCGAGACCCCGCTCACCCTCCTGAAGTATCGCGAAAATTTTGTCTTCTCCGCTCACGCTGCCGGCGTCGACTATGTCGTGCGCGTGCACCGGCGGGGCTATCATTCCGATGCCGAGCTGGCGAGCGAGGTTGAATTCGTTGAGGCTCTGCGCTCTCAAGGTGTGGCGGTGCCCCAGTTCATCCGCGCCCTCGATGAGCGCATCTTCTGCATCGTCGGTGAAACCAGCCCGTACGGGCCGCACCAGGTCGATCTTCAACTGCTGCTGGTCAATCATGGCAATTTCGGTTCCGAGGCGACCGCCTTTGACGGGACCGCGCAGCTACCCCCCTCGGACTTCGCCGAGCTGGGCACCCTGCTCGCTCGCGTTCACGATGCCACAGAGCGCTCCGGCTACATCGTGAGTGCCCAGCGTCTGGACTGGGATCATGGCGGTTTGACCGGCCCGACCTGGACCTGGGGCGATCCGCTCCGGCTCCCCGAACTCACGGGCGCAGACCGCGCTACCGTCGAGGCCGCAATCGCGCGCATGCGCGCCACCCTCGCCGACTACGGGGCGCACCCCCTGCGGTACGGCCCGATCCACGCCGACCTCACACCCGAAAACGTACTCCGCACCCACGCCGGCCTCGTCGTTATTGATTTCGATGACTTCGCGCACGGTTGGCACCTGTTCGATCTCGCCACGGCTCTCAACTTCTTCATTCCGCACCCGCGCTACGAGGAGTACCGGGTCGCCCTGTTCGATGCCTACGAGGCAATTCGCCCATTTGAAGCGCGCGACCATGCAGCCTATCCCGCGATCGTATTTGCCCGCGCCCTCACCTACCTCGGGTGGGCCGCCGACCGCCGCGGTGATGACACCGCCGAATTCGTGGTCGAAGAATTCATCCCCCGCGTCGTTCAACTCGCCCACGCACTGCTCGCAGCCTGACCTGGCAACCACCCAGCCGTACCCGGCTCGAAAGGATATGCACATGACCACCACCACCGAAAACCTCATCATCCGCCGCAACCGAACCATCGGTCCGCACTCGCCACTCTTCTACAATGAGCCGCTGCACCTCGTGTCCGCCAAGGGCGTGTGGTTCACCGATATTCACGGCGATCAGTACCTCGACGGATACAACAACGTCCCGCACGTCGGTCATTGCAACGAGCGTGTCCTCCGGGCATTGATGGATCAATCGTCACGGCTTAACGTGCACACCCGGTACCTCAACGACCGAGTAATCGACTATTCGGAGCAGTTGCTCGCTACCTTCGATGACTATCTTGACCGCGTGTTCTTCACTAACTCTGGTTCCGAAGCAAACGAACTTGCGCTCAGAATCGCACGCCAGCACACACACAACAAGGGTGTGATCGTTTCCGACTTCAGCTATCACGGAAATACCATCACTCTCTCAGAGCTCACCACCGCACTGCACACGCAAGAGGCCCTCGCCGATCATGTGCGCACCCTGCACATTCCTGATATGGACCTGGAAACGCGCGAAGAAGCGGAGGTACTGCGCGCCACACTCGCAGAACTAGACGGAATGATCACTTCCCTTCAGGACGCCGGACACGGGGTCTCCGCCTGCCTCTTCGATTCTCTGTTCTCCAGCGAGGGCCTGCCTCGCCTGCCCCACGGCCTGATCGCCGGAATAATGGATCGTATTCATGCTGCCGGCGGTCTGATTATTGCGGACGAAGTGCAGAGTGGCTTTGGGCGCACCGGAACGCACATGTGGGGTTACCAGCGCGTCGGAATGCACCCCGATCTCGTGACCTTGGGAAAACCCATGGGCAACGGGCAGCCCATGGCGGCGGTTGTCACCAGTGAGTCACTGCTCGAGGAATTCGGATCCGCGAACATGTTTTTCAACACTTTCGCGGGAAACCCCGTATCAGCCGCAGTCGGCGAAGCCGTGCTGCTGGAAATGCGGGATCGTGACCTCATGGAGCAAGCCAGGATCATTGGCGCATCAGCGTTCGCGGCTCTGAACGATTTCGCCGCACGGTACGATTTCATTCGCTCAGCCAAGGGCGTTGGCACCTTCCTCGGACTCGATTTTGGAGTGGATGGTGCACCAGCGCCGGATCTGGCCAAAAAAGTCGTTGAGTCGATGAAGGCACGGAAGGTTCTCATCGCCAAAATCGGCCCTCACGACAATGTGCTCAAGGTGCGCCCACCGCTTGCCTTCAGCGCTGCGGAGCTCCCCATCCTGCTCGACGCGCTGCAAGCATCCCTCGACGAAATATAGCGCGAGTTCGCAAACTACGGCAGAATGTCCCCGCGGAGACGATCAAGACCGGAATAGGCCTGACTTGAGGTAACGTCGCACCAACTGCGGCGGCAGTTGAGACTACGGCGTTAGGACCTGTGAAGTGAATATGCTGCGACGAAACGTTCAAGATTTCACCACTGAGATGCATTCGGATGATCACGCATCGTATCTGAATGCAATCGCGAAGTCATTTGTGCCGCTGCGAATATCTCCCCAGCACAGAGGTGAGTTTTTCGCTGATATTCGCACCGCTGGCGCGGGCGATGTCGTTTTCACGGAGATCGCTTCTACCGCGCAAACGGTCGAGCGTACTTCGTGCGAGATCTCCCGGGGCGGGAGTTCCTATTACAAGGTAAGCCTGCTGCTGGCGGGCACGAGCATCCTCGTCCAAGACGGCAGGGAACTGGTGATGCAAGCCGGAGATTTAACGCTCTACGACACCTCGAGGCCGTATTCACTGCTGTTCGATGGCGAATTTCGCAACCTCATCATGATGTTCCCGAAGAATTCTCTGAGCGCACCCGTCGCGTCCCTCGAGCATCTCAGCGCCGCCCCGCTCAGCGCGATGCACCCACTGGCCCCCATCCTTTCGGCGTTCATCACGAACTTTTCTCAGCAGTTCAGCATGCTCGCCGGGGCAACGCGGCTGCAACTGGCCGACACCAGCCTCGACCTGGCGAAGAATCTCTTCACCGAGGTTTTGGGCCTACATCCCTCGGAACAGGACACGAGGCAGAGCCTGCTCAGCAAAATTGGAAAGTACATTGAAGTGCACTTGCCATCGCCGGACCTCACCCCGAGTAGCATCGCGGCAGCCCACTACATCTCGACTCGGTATCTGCACACGCTGTTCACAGAAACAGGAACCACTGTTGCCGCCTTGATTAAGGAACTTCGACTCGAACGCTGCCATGCAGACCTTGTCGATTCAGCGCAGGCAACACGGGGCGTAGCGGCTATCGGCGCTCAATGGGGTTTCTTGGATGCCGCTCACTTCAGCCGGATCTTTCGGGCCGCCAACGGAATGTCCCCCACCGAGTTCCGCCGTTTTCACTCGGAACCGTCATCGCGATGACACCGTCCTTCTCGTAGGACGTACTTGATCTGCTGCTGCGCAGCGCCCTCACTTCACCGGGGCACTGCGCGCAGCGGACCGCGGGACAGGTCGTATCTTCGGTTTAAAGCACCTTCGACAGAAAGTCCTGGGTGCGTTCCTGTTGCGGGTTGCCGAACAGCTCGGCCGGCGTGCCCTCTTCGACGATGACGCCGTCGGCCATGAAGATGACCCGGTCGGCGACCTCGCGAGCGAAACCCATTTCGTGAGTAACGACGACCATGGTCATGCCCTCGGCGGCGAGGTCACGGATAACCTGGAGCACTTCGCCGACCATCTCCGGGTCGAGGGCGCTCGTGGCCTCGTCGAAGAGCATAATGTCGGGGTTCACCGCGAGCGACCTGGCAATGGCCACGCGCTGTTTCTGCCCACCGGAGAGCTGCGCGGGGCGGGCATCCGCCTTGTCGGCGAGCCCGACCCGGTCGAGCAGTTTCACGGCCGTGGCGCGGGCATCCGCTTTGGACTCCTTCTTCAACTCGACCGGCGCGAGCATGATGTTCTGCAGCACCGTCATGTGCGGGAACAGGTTGAAATGTTGGAACACCATTCCGATGTGCTGGCGCACCTCGTTCAGGTCGACGGTCTTATCACCGAGGTCGAATCCGTCGATGATGACCGTGCCGGCGGAGTGCTGGTCGAGCTTGTTCAGGCAGCGCAGAAAAGTGGACTTACCCGAACCGGAGGGGCCGATGACGCAGACCACCTCGCCCTCGCTGATCTCCACGTCGAGACCCTTGAGCACCTCGTTGGAGCCAAAGGACTTGCGCAGGCCTCTGACGCTGATTTTGCTGCTGGCGCTCGTGTTGGTGATGGCGCTGGTGCTCATTTGTTGAACCTCTTGTCGAGCTTGTTGGAGAGCATGGTGAGCAGGTTGATGACGATGAAGTACAGCGCCGCGACGATCAGCAGGGTTTCACCCGTGCGAAAGTTCGAGGCGTAGATCTGCTGACCCTGGTAGGTGAGCTCGGCAAAGCCGATCACGGCGAGAAGCGAGGTGTCCTTGAGGGTCATCACGAACTGGTTGATGAATGAGGGCGTCATGATCTTCACGGCCTGCGGCAGTACCACGCGCCGCATGGTCGTGACGTAGCTGAGTCCCAGACTGCGACCGGCCTCGGTCTGGCCGGGGTCAACCGACTGGATCCCGCCGCGCACGATCTCAGTCATGTAGGCACCGGCGTTCAGGCTCAGGGTGAGCACACCGGCGGTGAGCACGTCGATCGACTGCCCGGTGAGCTGTGGCAGGCCGAAGTAGAAGAAGAATGCCTGCACGAGCAGCGGAGTGCCCCGAAAGATGCTGACGTAGATACTCGCCAAGCCGCGCAAGAGGCGACTCTCGGAGACTTTGAAGAACCCGAACAGTACGCCGAGCACGAGGGCGATCAGAATCGAGAGGCCGGTCGCGAGCAGTGTCAGCCCCAGGCCCTTCATCAGAGCCGGCAGACTATCAGTCAGCAAACCGAAGAAACCGGATGCCGCGGCGGGCGCCGGCTGCTCAAGATACTTGTCGAGAATGCTCTGGTAATCGCCGCTGCTTTTCAGGTCGGCCAGGCCGGCATTGAACGCAGCGAGCAGTTCCGGGTTCTGGCCCTTGTTCACGGCAAAGCCGTAGGAGCTGCCCTGTTCCTTTTCGGTGACCGACTTGAGACCGTTGTTCTGGTTGATGCCGTAGGCAAGCACCGGGTAGTCATCAAACACCGCGACAGAGTTGCCGGCCTTGACGTCGTCATACATCGTGGCCGAGTCGGCGAGGGACTTGACGGTGAAGTCGTACTCGTCCGCGATCGACTTGGCGAAGGTCTCACCCTCGCTGCCCCGCTTCGCGACGACGGTTTCGCCGGCCAGGTCGGCGTAGCCGGTGATCGCCGTGTTGGACTCAGCAACAGCCATCTGCACGCCGGAGTCGAAGTACGGGTCGGAGAAGTCGAAGACCAGCTTGCGCTCGTCGGTGATCGACATGCCGGCGATAACGCCGTCCACCTGGTTGGATTGCAACGCCTGCAACGCCGCGTCGAATCCGAGCGACTTGATTTCAACGGTGAAGCCCTGGTTCGCGGCAATCTCACGAATCAAGTCCATGTCAATGCCGGTCAGTTCACCGTCTTTGCGGTACTCGAACGGTGCAAAGGTGGTGTCGGTACCGATGACGAACGTTTCGCCAGAAACCGCCGACACCGGGTGTGCCGCAGATTGGCTCGCGGCTGCGGCGCTGACGCCGACGAATCCGCCGGCGAGAGCCAGCAGCGCTGTAACGGCGACCGTGAGCTTTCCCGCCCGGAAAATATTGAGTTTGCGCAAAATGAAACCATTTCTTATCGTGCGATTCGTGTCGCGACCTGCTCGCCCTGTCAGCCAAAGGGGTGTATCGCGCCGATCGACGCTGAACTACCGGGTACCGGGTGCTGCGCACCCTGCGAAAGAGCCTACCTTGGGGTGCACTCCACAACGACTATCGTGCCGGTGGTTCGTGGGGACCGGTCGACAGGGAAGCCGATGCTACGAAGCCGCCGCAGAGAACGCGTCGATCCACAGTCCGCAGAGAATCGTAGCGGCGGGGCCGGTGCGTGCGTGGCGAAAACCGGTGCCGGCCCACAGGGCGAGCCCGTCGGGGTCACCGCGACGGGCGGCATCCGCTCGAAGCACCTTGGTGAGGTGATGCACCTGCGGATACTCGTGCGGTGCCCTGGAATCGTGGGCCCCGATGAACGCATTACGAAGGCCCCGCGCTGGCCGGCCGGAGAAAGCCCGGGTAGTAACGGTCTCGCTGAACCGCGGGTCGACGAGTGCGTCCTGGTGAGCCGGGGTCGCGCCCGACTCCTCGGTGCGCAAAAAAGCGGTGCCGAGCTGCACGGCCTCCGCTCCGGCGGCGAGAAACGACGCAATCTGCCCACCCGAGTGGATGCCGCCCGCCGCGATCAGCGGCAGCGTCACCACCTCACGAATGGCGATCACAAGCTCGCCCAATTCCAGAGTGCCCGGTTCGTCTCTCGCAGTGAAGGTCGCTCGGTGCCCGCCGGCCTCTGGACCTTGCACGCAGACGGCGTCCACGCCTCGGGCGACCGCCGCCAAGGCTTCGGGCACTGACGTGACGGTGGCGATCAGCCAGCATCCGGCCGCGTGCATCCGCTGCACGGCGTCAAGGGGCGGCAGACCGAACGTGAAGGAGACCACCGCGACCCGTTGGGAAATGACAACGGCCACCTTCTCCGCGAACCAGTCGTCGTCGTCGGCCTGAATCTCGGCGGCCAGCAGCTGGTCGGCGATCGCGCCGGACGCTGCGGGAAGTTCGCGCGCCAGAACGTCCCGGTACGCTTCGACGGCGCCTCGGTCGATCATGGGCGACTGGGGCAGAAAAAGGTTTACGCCGAAGGCGCGCTCGGTGCGCTGCTGCACGCCAACGATCTGCGCGGTCAGAGCCTGCGGCGTCTTGTAGCCGCCGGCCAAAAAACCGAGTCCGCCGGCGTCGCTCACGGCGACCACGAGGCTCGGGGTCGATGCACCGCCGGCCATCGGTGCCGCAATGATGGGAATCTCCAGGTCGCTCAGACTGAACACGCAATCTCCTTGATTCGTTTGGACTCGGTTCCATCCACTGGATGGAAGCTCTACTCGGAGCACTGCCGCATTACCGGTTCTGTTCCGGCTCTATTCCTGCTCGGGCCCCCGTGTACCCGTGGCACAGTTCGACGCTCATTTTCGTGACCGGCGCATAGCGACGATGCCAGCACTACCGGCGCGAGCGGCGCCACGACTCAGTCTAGGTAGTCATCGTGCTGATCGAGCAGGGGCGGCTGCTGGAGGAGTGGGTTTTTGCTGGGCAGTTCGATCGGTGTTTGTTGGGGATCGATGTCGGCCGGGGGCTGCAGCCAATACTGATTGTCGATGAGGAGTGTTTTCCAGCCGCGGTTGTGGAGCAGTAGGTGGTGTGGGGTGCAGAGCAGGATGGCTTGGTCGATGTTGGTGAGGCCGTTGGCGGCGAGCCAGTTTTCGATGTGGTGGGCTTCGCTCCAG
>NZ_JASISY010000013.1 GCF_030063365.1 Cryobacterium sp. PH29-G1
CAATCGTGCCCGCCAACAACGCCGCCACCGTATTGCTCAACCGCAACAGATCAGCAATCGGACCGCGCGCCGTAAGCACCTGCGCATCAGACAGCCCGGCGAACTCGGCACTGGACCCACCGAGCGCAGCCACAGCAGCCGCCGCCCGAGTGAGCTCTACCGCGAGCCCTACCGCGAGTCCCACCGGGGGCTCGACCGCCACGTTGTTCATGATTCAACCCAACACCCGACCACCGACATTCCCGAGGAAAAATCATGCTTACAAGCACGAAACCGCCCAAATCCACCAAAGAATACCCAAAGAAATGTCTCCTAAACGGCGGAGACGGCAGTTTCGCGGTTCCCCCGATGGGGGCCAACGGTATCGTCACGGTTCGCCGCGTCCAGCAGGCGCGTGCCGGAGAACAAAAACAGCGCGTAGCGTGAGGAAATGCGCCCTCATCCCCCTCGCCCATCGCGCTGGAGTGGGCCACCCGGCACCTCGCCGTTGCCCGATTGCGCTCGGTGCGTACCCTGCCCGGCGGCACACACGCCAGAACCAACGTTGTCGAAACGCCCGCCGGCACCGAGTACGTGTTGCGAGAGTTTGACCCGGGTGACGTCGCCGTGCGCCGTGAGATCCCGGTACTCACGGGGCTGGGTGACCTCGGAGATCTGGCACCTGGGCTGGTCGCCGCCGACCCCGACGGACAGCAGACCGGATATCCGCTCATCCTCACCACGCTCCTGCCCCGCAGCGCTTGCATTACACCGCACAACCCGTAGAATTTCGTCGAACAGTTGGGGCGCGCGCTGGCACGCATCCACTCTCTCGCCGTCGAGCCGGGTCTCCCCGAGCTCTTCGCTCCACCCTCGGCCGATTCACCGCTGCTCGCGGTGTGGCGAGAGCTTGATAATGCACCCCGGGCGGTCACGCACGACGATTTCTGGTCCGGCAATACGCTCTGGCTGCACGAACGACTGACCGGGATCGTGGATTGGTCCGGCGCTGGGCGGGTTCCCCGCGGCTACGATTTGGCCTGGTGCCGGCAGGACCTCGTATTTCTTTACGACGAGGCCATGGCCAACGTGTTCACGCGCGCCTACGACACTGCCGCCGGCTCCCCCACGCCCGATGTGGCCCGGGGGGATTATTTCGCAGCGATGACGGCCTTTTTCCGGGTGGACACCTGGGCGCCCAATTATCAGGATCTCGGTCGTTCCGACCTGGACGGGCCCGAGCTGCGCCTTCGGTTGACCGAGTGGATGCTCGAGATCCCCTGTCCGTTCTCCATGGTCGGCTAAACGAAGCAGGGCCCCACCGACGTGGAGCCCTGCTTACAAGATTTCGGGTTACGCGTTGAGCGCGGCCTGCAGTTCGAGGGTGATGGTGACCTTGTCACCGAGCAGCATGCCGCCGGTTTCAAGGGCAGCGTTGTAGGTGAGACCGAAGTCTTCGCGGTTGACCTCGGTCTTGGCCGTGGCACCGAACTTGTAGTTGCCGTACGGGTCGTTGCCGAAGCCGCCGAACTCGAACTCGAAGGTGGCCGGCTTGGTGACGCCCTTGATGGTGATGTTGCCGTCGACGAGGAACTCGCCCTTGACCTCGCGCACGCCGGTCGATGCGAAATCGATGGTCGGGTAGGTCTCGGCGTCAAAGAAGTCGCCGGTGCGCAGGTGGCCGTCGCGGTTGGCCTCGTTGGTGTTGATCGAAACAACCTTGGCGGAGGCGGTAACGCTGGCCTCGAGCGGGTTTTCGCCGGTCACGAAGGTGGCGTCGAAGTCATCGAAGGTGCCCTTGACCTTGCTGATGACTATGTGGCGGATGCTGAAGCTCACCGAGCTGTGCGTCTTGTCGATGGTCCAAGTTCCGGCCTTGTAGCCCGGGATGCTCGTTGCGGTGGTCGCGCTCATAAAATTCTCCTCAAGTGTGCGGGCCCCAAATTGTCGCCCTCGGGTACATGCAAGCGCATAGAAGACGGCCGTATTCCCCAAAAGCAAAAATTCATCGAACCCGACGCGGACGTCCAGACCGGGCCGAAACTCAGGCCGACCGAATAGGCTCAATCTGTCATGGGGTTCTGCGTGTTGATTGGGAGGTAACCGTGAGTACACAACGGTCAAGCAAGCGCACGCCCAACGCGTCCACATCGAGCACAGCGCCCACATCCGCACCGCGCACATCCGCGCGCAACCACAAGGCGCAGGCCGTCGCCGGCGAAGGCATCCTCATCGCTGCCGGAGGCCGAGCCATCCTGCTGCAACTGGCCAACCCGGCGATCGGACACGGCGTCGCCGATCACAGCCACTTTGGCCTGCGACCACTCGACCGGCTCAACGGCACACTCAGCTACGTCTATGCGATCGTCTTCGGCGATGCCGCCCTGGCCGCGACGGCCGCCCGGCGGGTCAACCACGCGCACGTTCCGGTGCACTCCAACGGCACGAGCCCCGCGTACAACGCGTTCACCCCCGAACTGCAGTTGTGGGTCGCCGCCACGCTGTACGAATCGGCCACCCACCTGCATGGCCTCCTTTACGGCCCACTCGACGACGACACGGCCGACGACATCTACCGCGAATATTCTCGGCTGGGCACATCGCTCCAGGTGCCGCCGCAACTCTGGCCCGAGGATCGTGCCGCGTTCCGTCGGTACTGGAACGAACAGTTGGCGCTCCTCACAACGGATGCCGCCACCCGCGCGGTCGCGCATGAGCTGTTGCACTCGCGCACCGCGCCGTTCTGGTACCGCGCGGCGCTGCCGCTCGCCCGCCTGGTCACGGCCGGACTCTTGCCACCACACGTTCGGGAGCTCTTCGACTTTCCCTGGTCGGCGCGGCGCCAGCGTCGCTTCGATCGAGTGCTGGGCGGCATCCGCTTGATTTATCCGCGTCTGCCACGGGTACTGCGACACTGGCCGAAGAATCACTATCTGCGCCGGCTGCACGCTTCCCCTCCCGCTCCCGTAGGGTGAGAGTGAAATGACGCAGCCGCAGACACCCCACCCCGGGCTCGACAGCACCGATCGCCAGATCATCGCTGAACTCAGCCGCGACGCCCGACTCTCGATGCGACAACTGGCCCTGCAGGTGCACATCTCCCGCACCGCTGCCCATACCCGAGTGCAGAAGCTGATCAGCCACGGTGTGATCACCGGGTTCGGCGTGCAAACTGACCGCAAGGCGCTCGGACTCAACGTTTCTGCGCTTGTGGTCGTGAAGATCGGCGATGTTGCCTGGGGTGAGATCGCCGCACAACTGGCCGAACTCCCCTTCGTGGAGAAAGCACAGGCTGTGAGCGGTGATATCGACATTATTCTCACGGTGAGCGCCCCAGACCACGAACAGCTCAGCCAGGCCATCCTGCGCGATATCCACACGATGCCCGGAGTGATTTCTACCCGGTCGCACCTCATCCTCGACGAAATCATGGGGCACGCGCCCGGCGCTACTCCGGACGCGTGGCAATAAACGGCGTTTCAAAACGACCGATTGGTCGCCGTCCGGCATCTGTTCGGCCATTCGTTCACAACTGCGAAAAAGTGCCGCAGCGGTCCCGAAAAGGGCGCACCATTGGCTCATGAGCCTCAATGTTGAGAGCACGCCGCTGACCGCCGTGCTGGCACCCCCACCCCTCCGTTTGATAGACGACACCGGTCACGCGGTTGCCGAAAGTGAGAGCGGCGGTTTCACCCTCCCGCCGGTTGAAACGCTGCTCGGCCTCTACCGCCAGATGGTCATGGCGCGCCGTTTCGACGTGCAGGTCACCGCCCTGACGCGGCAGGGCCGGCTCGCCACCTACCCGTCGGCGCTCGGCCAGGAGGCCTGCGAGATCGCGGCCGTCGCCTCGCTGGCCCCGCAGGACTGGCTCTTTCCGACCTACCGCGACAGCATTGCGCTGCTCACCCGCGGCGTGGTTCCGAAGGACATTCTCGCGGCGTTCCGCGGCGACTGGCACAGCGGCTACGACTACCGCAAGTTCCACATCGCGCCGCAGGCCACGCCGCTCGCGACCCAGGCACTGCACGCCGTCGGCCTCGCTACGGCGTCCAAACTCAAGCGTGACGACACCGTGGCCCTGACCCTGCTCGGCGATGGTGCAACGAGCGAGGGCGACGCCCACGAAGCGTTCAACTTCGCCGCCGTGTGGCAGGCCCCCGTTGTTTTCGTCGTGCAGAACAACCAATTCGCGATCAGCGTGCCCCTCGACAAGCAGATGGCCTGCCGCACCATCGCGGACAAGGCGATCGGCTACGGCATGCCCGGCTACTACGTCGACGGCAACGATGTCGCAGCCATGTACGCCGTCGTCTCGGCTGCGATGGACCGCGCCCGAAGCGGCGGCGGCCCCACCCTGATCGAGGGCCTCACCTATCGAATCGAGGCGCACACCAACTCGGATGATCCCACCCGCTATCGCAAGAGCGCCGACGTGGACCTCTGGCGCAGCCGCGACCCGATTGAGCGCCTCGAGAAGTACCTTGTCGCGCAGGGCGCCCTCACCGACGAGCTGCACGCCGAAATTCTGGCGGCGGCCGAAGAACTCGCCACCGAGACCCGAGACTGCATGACCGAGCAGGCCGTCATCGATCCACTCGAACTGTTCGAGCATGTCTATTCCACCCCCCGAGCATCCCTGGCCGAGCAGCGCGCCTTCCTGGCCACCGAACTCGACAACGATGCCGCGGCATCCGCTCTGATCAGCGAAGAGAGCACCCGATGAGCACCCAGCAGACCCTCGAAACCGGCACCAAGGTGCGCGCGCCGGAAAACCTCACGATGGCCGCCGCGCTCAACGCCGCCATTCGCGACGCGATGGTCGATGATCCGACAGTGGTCTTGTTCGGCGAAGACGTCGGCCCACTCGGCGGCGTGTTTCGGGTCACCGACGGCCTCTACGCCGAATTCGGTGAGACCCGGGTGAGCGATTCGCCACTGGCCGAGGCTGGCATCATAGGAACCGCAATCGGTATGGCCATGTACGGCCTGCGACCGGTCGTCGAGATGCAGTTCGACGCGTTCAGCTACCCGGCATTCGAGCAAATCGTGTCGCACGTGGCGAAGATGCGCAACCGCACCCGCGGCCAGATTCCGCTGCCGATCGTTATTCGTATTCCCTACGCCGGTGACATCGGCGGGGTCGAGCATCACTCCGACTCCTCCGAGGCCTACTGGACGGCGACCCCCGGACTGACCGTGGTGACCCCGTCGAACCCGGCCGACGCCTATTCCATGCTGCGTGAGGCCATCGCCAGCGACGACCCGGTCATCTTCATGGAGCCGAAGAGTCGCTATTGGAGCAAGGCCGAGCTGACCCTGCCGGTGCAGACCGAGCCGCTCAACCGGGCCGTCGTGCTGCGAAGCGGAACCGATGTCACGCTCATCGCCTACGGCCCGACGGTGAAGACTGCCCTCGCCACGGCCGAGCAAGCTGAGGCCGAGGGGCTATCGGTTGAGGTCATCGATCTGCGCACCCTGTCACCGTTTGATGACGAGACGGTAGGGGCATCCGTTCGCAAGACCGGCCGGGCCGCGATCGTGCACGAGGCCGCGCAGTTCGGCGGCTACGGCGCCGAGGTGGCCGCCCGCCTGACCGAGCGCAATTTCTTCTACCTGGCCGCACCCATTCTGCGCATCACCGGCTTCGACATTCCGTATCCGTCGCCCAAGCTCGAGGAGTATTTCTTGCCAACCCCCGACCGCATTCTCGCCGCACTGTCGACCTGGGAGTGGTCCTGATGAGCCGCGAGTTTCTGCTGCCCGACCTCGGCGAGGGTCTCACCGAGGCCGAAATTGTCGCATGGCTGGTTGCTCCCGGCGACACCATAGTTATCGACCAGGCCGTGGTCGAGGTCGAATCGGCCAAGTCGGTTGTTGAGCTGCCCTCGCCCTACGGTGGAGTCGTGGCGAGCCTGTTCGGTGAACCCGGGCAGATCATTCACGCCGGCCAGGTACTGCTGACCGTGACCGATCCGGCGGGGAGCGACGCTCCGGCCACTGCTCCGACTGCTGCCCCGGCTGCGACGCCGACTGCCGTCGCCGCGTCCGAGGGCTCCGGAGCGGTTCTCATCGGCTATGGCACGACCGAAAGCACGCGACCGCCCAGACGGGTCGCCGCCGGACGCTTCGGCGGCGCGAGCGCTGCGAGCGTTCCTGTCGCCGCGCCAACGGATGCGGCGCAAACAACGGAACCGGTCCGGTCTGAACCGGCTCGATCGGAACCGGTCCGGTCTGAACCGGCTCGATCTGAACCGGCAGCATCCACTTCGACCGGATCAGCTTCGACCGGCACACTCGACCCGGCGCGCCGCTCCCCCGTCGTGTCGCCGATCGTGCGCCGACTCGCGCGCGACAACGGTTTCGATGCGAGCACGCTGATCGGCAGCGGCCAGAACGATTTGGTGCTGCGCAGCGACGTCGAGGAGTACATTCGCGGTCGGACCGTTTCGGCGACGTCGACCCCCACCAGCGCGCCGACCCCCACCAGCGCGCCGGTGCCGGCCAGCACGACACCGGCCACCCGGAACGACGGTAGCGCCGCCATCCGCATCCCGATCTCGGGGCTGCGCAAGGTCGTCTCCGCGCGGCTGACCACGTCGCGGCAAGAAATTCCCGAGGCCACGATCTGGCTCGATGTCGATGCGACCGCTCTGTTCGCGGCCCGCGATCAGCTGCTCCAGGCGACCGGCGAGCGGTTCAGCGTGACGGCTTTGATCGCGCGGTTCGTTCTGTCCGGGTTGCGTCAATTTCCCGAGCTCAACTCCTCCGTTGATACCGCGAGCCAGGAGATTCTGCAGCACAGTGTCGTGAACCTCGGCATCGCCGCGCAGACCTCGCGCGGGCTGATGGTTCCGGTGATCCACGACGCGCACGCCATGAGCACACGACAGTTGCGCGATTCCCTCGCGGAACTCGTGGCACGATCGGCCGACGGCACGTTTGCGCCGAGTGCGCTCACCGGCGGAACCTTCACCCTGAATAACTTCGGTTCGCTCGGCGTCGACGGTTCAGCGGCGATCATCAACCACCCCGAGGCGGCGATTCTGGGAATTGGGCGCATGATCGAGCGGCCGTGGGTGGTCAATCACGAGCTCGCGGTGCGCACCGTCGTGGAATTGTCGATGGTGTTCGACCATCGGGTCTGTGATGGCGGAACCGCAGCGGGATTCCTTACTTATGTGGCCCGCTGCATCGAAAATCCGGTGAGCCTGCTCGCCGACCTATAGGACTGCCGACCGATGGGAAACACCTTTATCGGGGGTGCGAAGGTGTTTCCGTCTTCGGTGGCACGGGCGCCGCGACGGGCATCGGGGTGTGACTTCTCGTTCAGACGCCCGTGACGTTGAGCGCGGCCAACTGGTAGCGCAGCGGGGAGACCCGCACGCTGGTGTGGTCGCATCCGGAGCACTTCAGAATGTAAACGGGAAGTGAGTTGCGCTCAACGTGAGCCGGATTCGGACTCAGTCGGGCTTGCGAACGGCAGAACGGGCAAGTGAGTGTCATGCGATCTCCGAGCGTGCAATTGTTGGTGGCACCCTCTTAGTCTGTGCCCTGGCCGGGTCCGGGAACAGGGCCAAAGGTCCTGTACTGCTACAGGATTAGGCGGGCAGCCCAAGCCGTGCTTGTGCACGGTGCGTTAGCGTGGTCGAATGAGCCGATCTCGTGCCGGAACGCTGCGGCCGTTTGTGCTCCCGGTCGGAGTCGGACTCGTGTCGATCGCGGCGTACACCGTGTTTTCGGCCATGCAGTGGCGCAGTTTCTCCGCGCCGTCCTGGGACCTCGGAATTTTCACGCAGCTCGCCCGGCAATATGCGGCATTCGATGCGCCGATCGTCACGATCAAAGGCGCGGGGTTCAACTTGCTCGGCGACCACTTTCATCCGCTTTTGGTACTGCTTGGGCCGGTTTTCGCCGTGTTTCCCCACGCGTTCACACTGCTGGTAGTGCAGAACGCGCTGTTTGGTGTTGCGGCGGCGGCGCTGACTTTCGGTGCAATTACGCTGCTCGGGCGGCGCACCGGTACCCTGTTCGGGCTCGCGTTCGCCTTCAGCTGGGGCCTGCAGGGTGCCGTTGAGGCGCAGTTTCACGAGATCGCTTTCGCCGTAGCGTTGTTGGCGCTGTCGCTGACCGCCTTTCTGCTGCGCAAGTGGATGGCGTGCCTGCTCTGGGCGATGCCGCTCGTGTTCGTCAAGGAAGACCTCGGCCTCACCGTGGCCGCCCTCGGTCTCGTGCTCGCCGTGCGCAGTCGCCGACCCCTCGGAGTGTGGCTGGCCGTCTGGGGCATTAGCTGGTTTGCCCTGGCCAGCCTCGTTATTTTGCCGCTGCTCAACCCGAACGGAGCCTGGGCCTACTCGAGCAGCATCGACCCGGCGGGGATTCTGGCTGACCCTGCTGCTCTGCTGCAGCCTCAGAAAGGCGTCACGCTGGCCCTGCTCCTGGTCGCCGGCGGCCTCATCGTGGTGCGATCGCCCCTCGCGCTCGTGCTGCTGCCAACGCTGGCGTGGCGGTTTTTGTCCGACAATCCCGGCTATTGGGGGCCCACCTGGCAGTACAGCGCCGTGCTCATGCCGATCGCCTTCGGTGCCGCGCTCGATGGCATCGTGCTGGTGCGCCGTAGCGGGTGGCGCTGGTTGCGCGGCTACGGGCGGCAGGCGGCATCCGTGTCGATTGTGGCTGCGCTGGTGCTCGCCACAACGCTGCCACTGTTCAAGCTGACGGATGTGCCGGCCAATTTCTCCACGGACCGCGCCGCAGCCGCAACGGCGGCACTGCGTGTCGTCCCCGACGGCGCCAGCGTCGAATCCGATATCGGGCTGATGAACTTTCTCGTGGAACGAACGGATGTCTACTGGCTCGGCAACGCGAATCCCGTGCCCGACTATCTCGTGATCGACCTGCAGGCCGGCGGGCTCCCCGCAGAGTGGACCTCGGCGCAGGTCGTGGGCCGAGCTTTGCACCCCGACGCCACATTCACGACCATCTACGCCGCCGACGGCTACGAGGTGGCCCAGTCCCGCTAGTCCCGCCAAAATTGCCCGGGCCCGGGCCCGGAAACTGGGCCCCTGATAGATCATGGGCCCAGTTGCCGAAGGTGGGCCCCGAACCAGGGCCCACCGCGCATCACCACGGCTGTGCGCCCCGAGGCCACGCGATACCCCCAACCACCAAGCCGCAGCGCACTCACGGTATCGGCGAAGGCCAACTCCACCTGATCGAGCGACACCTGTGTCAAACGGATGCCGAATAGCCACGACCTGACACGCAGCCCGCGCTGGTCAACGCTCACTCGAACCCGCACGAAGGTGAGCATGAGCAGCAGGACCACGCAGAGAACAATCAGGCTCACGATGGTGGCGGAGAAGCTCTGGCTGCTATCGCCCAGCAGGGTCGACTCCGCGATGATCCCGCCGATCGCGACCAGTCCGACGACGAACCCAATGACCGGGCTCGTGACCGTTTCGCTCCACGTCGAGGTGCTCTCGGCCGCGAGTGTGTCGGCGCCCATCGATCTGCCCATCCCAGCGGCAGACTCCTCGCGGGATTAGGCCGCTTCCGGCGCGGGCAGGACGATCCATTTCCGGGCCAGAAAGAACGGCAACAGTCCATAACCAAACGACACAAAGGTCAGCAGCACCCAGGCACCCAGCCTGGGTTCCGCAGAGCCGGCGGCAATGGTGACACCACCCGTAGTCAGCCATAGGCACGACGACAGCCCGGCAGCGAAGCCGAGGCCCAGGTAGACCAGACGCCGATTCGGTGCCGCACGCTCACGCAGGTAGTAGGTGGCAAGAATCGCCGCGCCCAGACTCACCGCGCCGGCGAAGGCGGCCATCGCCCAGGTCGGCATGGTCGAACTCACGGCCCCGTCGCTGCCCCATTGCCGTGGCAGCACGGCGGGCAAGCGGTCGACCCACAGCAGCCAGGTGACGACAACGGCGAGTACGGGCAACCATAGCGTCGCCGCCGCCGCAACGTCGCGCGGGCATGTCGGCGCCGAACTATGCACCAGTGTCATGCGTCCCCCCGATCACGCGCACACCTGGAATTCACCGGCGCGCTCCCCCATCCAAGCACGGGCCGCGCCTGATGCGTGGGTCGACTACCGCTTGCGACGGGCGAGGAAGGCATCCATTCGAGTGAATTTGGCCTCGGACTCGAACAGGATGGACTGGGCGACGTTGTCGACGAGCGGATGCGCCGCCCGCGGCGCGTGGAAAACCTCCTTGGCCAGACGGGTCGCGAGCGGGTCCTGCGCGCCGATGCGATCGGCCAGCGCGTGCGCGGCGGCCAGCAGGTCGTCGGGATCGTGCACCTCGGTGACCAGGTGCACGGCGAGGCATTCCGCGGCGCTCAGGATGCGACCGGCCAGGATAATCTCCTTGGCCACCGGCTCCCCCACCAGTTCGGCCAGACGCCAGAGGGCACCGGCAGCCGGCAGGATACCGAGGGCCGTCTCCGGGTTGCCGAGTCGTGCACTCGTCGATGCGATCCGAAAGTCGGCCGCGTAGGCCAGTTCGGCGCCGCCGCCGAGGGCCCAGCCGTCGATCGCGGCAATGACGGGCATCGGCAGCTTCGCGATGCGCGAAAACAACCCGGAGTTGATGCCGAGCAGTGCGTCGTCGCGACGGCGCTCGCGCAGCTGAGCGATGTCGGCGCCCGAGGCGAACACCCCGTTCGCGCCGCTGATAATGAGGATGCGCGGCTGTTGCTCCAGCTCGGCGCAGACGGCGTGCAACTCGTCGATCATGGTCTGGTCGATGGCATTGCGCACGTCGGGCCGGTCGAGTTCGACGTGCACCCGGTCGTCGCGGCGTTCAATGGTCAGGGTGGTGGGAAGGTCGGTCATTGTGGGACGTCTCCGTTGAGGTCGAGGTGAGGTCGGATCATAAATGGGGTCAAAGTTGAGGAATGGCCGTGCAGACAAAGTTCAGGAGTCGGGCGTCCCGGCCGGAAAGACCCGCTTGTAGCTACGCCCGTCGGGCCGGGTCACGGTGCGGCTGGTCAGGCTTCCGCGGCGCACCTGAAGGTAGATGGCCTGGGCGCTGACCCCCCGCGCGGCCGCGGCTTCGGCGACCGAAAGTCCCGGCAGGTCGGTCGGTACGCTGCTCGGCCGCGCCGATCTCTTACGGCCCGCTTCGAGCCGCTCGGCGATTTCGTCATCGCTGCCGCCCCAACGCCACTTGGCGGCGGGGGCTTTCAGTCCCGTCGCGTCGGCGATCTCCTCCCACGTTCTCCCTGCCGCGAGCGCGCCGCGAACGGCAGCGAGCGTGGCCGGGTCGATATCGAGGGCCGTTCGCAGTGAGCGGATGGCGTGCAGCCGGTCGAGCGGGTCTGTCGCGACATCATCATCGAGGGCCAGCAGCCTGTCCAGGGCCGCTCGGGTGGACGCAGTGAGAAAGTGTGCCATGTCTGCCTCAACCCGCCGCGGGGTCGGCCGTGCCGCCCAGTGCCGCGGCGAGCCGTTCACGGGCCCTGGCCAGGTGATCATCCAGCAGTCGGGCCGCGGCCTCGCCGTCGCCCGCGCCGAGGAGCGCGAGAATGCGCTCGTGCTCGTCGTGAATCATGGAGGTGTCGAGAAGCTTCAGCGTTTGCACGCGGGTCATGCACAAGCGCACCTCGCTCACGAGCGAACGGTACATCTTGCTGATCCGCTCATTGCCCACAGCGTCGATGAGGCTCAGATGAAATCGCATGTCCGGCTCGACGACGGCGAGCGGGGTGTCGTTGGTCAGCGCGGCGATATCGGCATTGGCGCGCACCGCCTCGGCCGGCACCGAACGGGCAGCGGCGAGCCGCCGCACAACCTCACTCTCCAAGTAGGCGCGGGCGAGATAGATGTCACGCACGTCTATCGGTCCGAGATCAGCCACGCGGGCGGTCTTGTGCGCACCACGCACGAGGAGCCCCTCGGCGACCAGCCGTTCGATGGCAGCCTTGGCCGTGGGGCGCGCGACGTCGTACGAGCCGGCCACATCAGTTTCGGTCAGCGCGGCAGCGGGACTGAGCCCACCCGAGAACAGTCGCTCCCGCAAATCATGGGCGATCGCATCCACGATGGAAATAGCCGCGACGGGGATAACCACGGGCACCACCTCTCCTCGCCGACAAACCGGCATCATCAATCTTGCCAGACCAGACAACAAGAAGTGTTGACTTACGTGAACACTTGTTAGACAATATTTGAACCGTCCTCGGCATGCGACGCAACCTCAGTGTGGAGACCTCATCGTTCATTTCATTGCCCGGCCCGTCCATCCGTTCGCCGCGGACCCATTCCTCCAGATCACCGATCCGATCTTCGGAAACCTGATCCTCTCGGCGGTGTGCGCCGCCCTACCGCTTGTCCTCCTGTTCGTGCTGCAATCGACGCCCGTGCTGGGCTGGATGGTTCCGTAATGCCGAAAACCTCCTCGCGACGCACCGCCGCATCGGCGCTGCTCGATTCGCTGCGCTTAGCCGTATCGGACCCGACCCGGGTGAAAACCCGAGCCATCGACCTGCACGCCAACGCCCACGACGCCTCCCATTTTCTGCTGATCCCGCAGGCGGTGGTCGTGGCCGAGAATGCCCAGGAAGTCGGCCAGCTGCTCGCGGCGAGCGCTGCCCAGGGCGTTCCGCTCACGTTCCGTTCCGGCGGGACCAGCCTCAGCGGTCAGGCCCTGACCGACGGCGTGCTCGTTGATGTGCGCCGAAATTTCAAGAAGATCGAGGTGCTTGATTCCGGCGCCCGCGTTCGAGTTCAGCCCGGCGTCACGGTGCGAGCTCTCAACAACCGGCTCGCCCGGTACGGGCGCAAGTTCGGGCCGGACCCGGCGAGCGAATCAGCCTGCACCATCGGCGGCGTCATCGCTAACAACTCGTCGGGCATGGCCTGCGGTACCACGGACAACACCTATCGCACCCTCGAATCACTCACCATTGTGCTGCCGAGCGGTACGGTCATCGACACCGGAAAAACGGATGCCGACGCCCGCCTCCGCGCCCTCGAGCCGCAGCTGCACGAGGGGCTGCTCCGATTGGCCCGGCGGGTTCGTGCCAGCCCCACGTCCGTGGCGACGATTGAACACCAATTCTCGATGAAGAACACCATGGGGTACGGCGTCAACGCGTTGCTCGACCATGATCATCCGGCAGAGATCCTGGCGCACCTCATCGTGGGCAGTGAGGGCACGCTCGGCTTCGTCGCCGAAGCCGTGTTTCGCACCGTGCCCATACTCGCTCACATCACCACCAGCCTCCTGGTGTTCGACGATCTGGAGGCGGCCAATGCTGCCCTCCCCGCGCTCGTCGATACCGGAGCGGCGACCCTCGAGCTCATGGACGCGCTCTCCCTCAAAGTTGGGCAGAGCCTGCCGGACGCACCCCCGATCATCCGCGATCTGGTCGTGCGCGACCACGCAACGTTGCTCGTTGAGTACCACGCCGACAGTGCAGCGCACCTTGGGGAGCTGCAGGCCACCGGAATGGCACTCGGTGCCGGGCTGGGCCTGAGCAGTCCGGCCCGGTTCAGCAGCGACGCAGCCGACAGAGCCCGTATATGGCATCTGCGCAAAGGCCTCTATGCGGCCGTCGCCGGCGCTCGACCGCTGGGAACGACCGCGCTGCTCGAAGACGTCGTCGTACCCGTTCCGGCGCTCGGCCGCACCTGCATCGAACTGACGACCTTGTTCGAGCGTCACCAGTACCGGGACAGCGTAATTTTCGGGCACGCCAAAGACGGCAATATTCATTTCATGCTCACCGATGATTTCGCCGGCACGGAGTCGCTGGATCGGTACCGCAATTTTACCGATGACATGGTCGACCTCGTGCTCGGCGAGGGCGGCTCGCTCAAGGCCGAACACGGCACCGGACGGGTGATGGCACCCTACGTTCGCCGCCAGTTCGGCGATGAGCTCTACGACGTCATGCGCCAGATCAAACGTCTCTGCGATCCCACCGGCATGCTCAACCCGGGCGTCCTCATGAACGACGACGCGGAGGTGCACCTGCGCGACATTAAGTCCACGCCCGCGGTGGCTGCGGAAGTCGACCGCTGCGTGTCCTGTGGCTATTGCGAACCGGTGTGCCCCAGCCGGGAGATCACGCTCACGCCGCGACAGCGCATCGTGACGTTGCGTGCTATCGAGCAGGCGCGCATCGACGGCGACACGAAACTCGTCGCCGAACTCGCCAAGGACTACGACTACGACGCCGTGCAGACTTGCGCGGTCGACGGCATGTGCCAGAGCGCGTGCCCGGTCAATATCGACACCGGCCTGCTCGTGAAGAGTCTGCGCAAAGAAGACGCAAATCCGATCGCCAACGCGCTGTGGAATGTCGCCGCACAGAACTGGGACACGGTGACCCGGGGTGCCAGCCTGGCACTGACCGTGGTGAAGAAGGTGCCGACCCCGCTCGTGGTGGCCCCCAACCAGATCGCCCGGGCCGTGCTCGGTAGCGACACGGTGCCGCTGTACTCCGGAGAGTTGCCCGCCGGCGGGGTTTCGCGCGCGCGCCAGAAGCCGCACGGTGCGACATCCGCGGTGTATTTTCCGGCTTGCGTCAGCACCATGTTCGGCGCGGCGGATGCTGCCACGCCCGGCGTGCAGGTCAGTTTCGAGGAACTATGCCAGCGGGCCGACATCACCCTGCTGGTTCCTCCGGCCATTGACAACCTGTGCTGCGGCACGCCCTGGGCCTCCAAAGGCATGTCGGTCGGTCAGGCCGCCATGCGGGCGCGTACCCTCGCGGCGCTGCACGAGGCCACCAATGACGGCGAGCTCACCATAATCTGCGACGCCTCCTCGTGCACCGAGGGATTGCGGCAGACCATCGAGAGCGACCCGAGCGATATCCGGTTACGGGTGATGGACGCGGTCGAATTCGCCGCCGCGCAGATCCTGCCGTCCCTCCCCGACTACGTCAAGCTGGAATCGCTTGCGCTGCATCCCACGTGCTCATCCACTCGGATGGGAATCAATGCGTCGCTCGAGAGTGTCGCCGCCGCCGTCGCTGACCGCGTCGATGTACCGGAGAACTGGGGCTGCTGCGGCTTTGCCGGGGACCGGGGCATGCTCCACCCGGAACTGACGGAATCCGCGACCCGCGTGCAGGCCGCGGAGGTCGTGGCCCTGGACTCGACGGTGCACGCTTCGTGCAACCGCACCTGCGAACTCGGCATGACCCGGGCGACCGAAGCGCCGTATCGGCACGTGCTAGAGCTACTCAACGAGGTGTCGCGCCCCGCCTGAAGGCCGCCAGGCCCGATGCCCCGCCACCTCGCGACCCACCTCGCGACCAGGCAGGGCGATCAGGCCAGCACGACCACCGAGCGCGGCGCCAGCTGCAGGGCATTGGGCAGCCGCCCCTGCACGGCGTCCCCGCTGGTCGCGAACGACAACACGATATCTCCACCGCCGGCCGGGATACGCGCCGGCTGTGCACCAAAGTTGATCAGAAGCTTGCTGCCGCCGCGGTGCAGCCGCAGCCAGCCCTGGCCGGCATCAATTTCCACGGCAATCTGGTCGAAGCGGGGATCGGTGAAATCGGGGTGGGTGCGGCGCAGCCGGGCCAAGTCGCGATAGAACCCAAGCAAGCGCGCATGCTCCGGCTCGACGGTTTCATTCCAATCGAGTTTGGACCGCTCGAAGGTCTGTTCGTCCTGCGGGTCGGGGACCACATCCGGGTTCCAGCCCATCCGGGCGAACTCGTTGATGCGCCCGGTCGCCGTCGCGGCGCCGAGTTCCGGTTCGGGATGCGAGGTGAAGAATTGCCACGGCGTGCTCGCGCCCCATTCTTCGCCCATGAACAACATCGGAGTGTACGGGCCCAGCAGCGTCAACGCTGCGGCAATCGCCAGCTGACCGGCGTCGAGCTGCTTGCCCAGTCGGTCACCGACGGCACGGTTGCCGATCTGGTCGTGGTTCTGCGATGCGACGACGAGCCGCCAGGTGGGCATCCGTTCGAGGTCGATGCGGCGCCCGTGGGTGCGCTCACGAAAGCTGGAATAGGTTCCGTCGTGAAAGAACCCGTGTGTGAGCACCTTGGCCAGTGCCGAGAGCGGCTCGAAATCCGCGTAGTACCCGCTGATTTCGCCGGTGAGGGCCACGTGCACGGCGTGATGAAAATCGTCGCTCCACTGCGCGTCGAGGCCGTAGCCGTTCGATTCGCGGGGTGTCACCAGGCGGGGGTCGTTCAGGTCGGATTCGGCGATCAGAGTGAGTGGCCGCCCGATCTCCGCACTGAGTGCGGCGACCTCGCCCGCCAGCTGCTCGAGCAGGTGCGTCGCGCTGGTATCGCGGAGGGCGTGCACCGCATCGAGGCGTAGTCCGTCGACGTGGTAATCGCCAAGCCACATCAGGGCGTTGTCCAGAATGTAGCGGCGCACCGGGTCGGAGTGCGGCCCGTCAAGATTGAGCGATGAACCCCAGGTGTTGCCCGCGGCATCGCTCAGGTAGGGGCCAAACTGCGGTAGGTAGTTGCCGCTGGGTCCGAGGTGGTTGTAGACGACGTCCTGGATAACGCCGATTCCGCGCTGGTGGCAGGCGTCGACGAACTTCTGATACGCGGCCGGGCCACCATAGCCCTCGTGCACGGCGTACCAGAGCACTCCGTCGTAGCCCCAATTGTGCGTGCCGTTGAACGCGTTCACCGGTAACAGCTCGACAAAGTCAACGCCGATCGACTGCAGGTGATCGAGCCGGCTGGTGGCCGATTCGAGGGTGCCCTCGGGAGTGAAGGTTCCGATGTGCAGCTCGTAGATCATGGCGCCGGCGAGCTGGCGGCCGGTCCAGTCGGCGTCCTGCCAGGCGTAGGCGGAAGGATCGAAGGTGCGTGACGGGGAGTGCACTCCGCCGGGCTGGCGCCGTGATCTCGGGTCGGGGAACGGCCCGCGTCCATCGATGACATAGCTATAGTCCACCGAGCCGCTGGCGCTGGGTCGAGCGGATGCCGGCAGTTCCCACCACCCGTCGTCGCGGGCCGCCATCTCGTGGCGGTCCTGGCCCAGTTGCGCCTGCACCGACGTGGCGTCAGGCGCCCAGACCGTAAAATTCGTGTCGCTCATGCGTGTCGTCCTGTGGGGGTGGGAGGTGATTGGTGGTCATCGGCGGCGACCAGCAGCGCCACCGGGTAGCGCTCGAGCACGTCGATCAGGCGCAGGCTGGGGCCCTCATAGCGGTGCTGCGTGAGCAGATCTAGGTAGCTGCGGCCGGCCACGGCGATCGCAGTATCCCCCCAGCCACCGGCCGCCTGCAGCCCGATCGGCAGTCGGGTGGCCACGGTCAGGACCCCCCCACGATCAAAGGCCACAACGTGGTCGGCGGCAGCTCCGAACGCGGGAACTGGAGCGTAGCGGGTGAAGAGGTCCGGCCGGTCGCGCCGTATCCGCAAGGCGCGCAAGGTGACCAGCAGCTTGGCGGCACCGCTCTCCTCAACCGGAGGGAGCCATCCGCCCTCGATGCGGGTCAGCAGGTCGCGGCGCAGCGCGTAGTCGACCGGCCGCCGGTTGTCGGGGTCGACGAGGGAGGTCTCCCACAGTTCGCTGCCCTGATACACATCGGGAATGCCCGGCATCGTCAGCTGCAGCAATTTGAGTGAGAGCGAATTGCTCCAGCCGGCCAGCTGCACCCGTCCGACCAACTCCGAGACCAGGTCGTGGGTAGGCCCGGGCTGAACGGCGGCGGTGACCAGCGCGTCGAGATCGGCCTCAAAATCGGGGTTCGCCCGGGTCCAGGTGGTGGAGGTTCCGGCTTCGCGGGCCGCCTTGAGCGCGTAGGCGGCGAGCCGCTCCCGGCTGGCCGGCCAGGCACCCACGATCGCCTGCCAGAGCAGGTTCTCGAAGGGTGCATCCCCGAGCGGATGCGCCGCTCGCAGCCGCTCCAGGGCGGCCTCCCACTCGGCCGGAATCTCGGCCAACACTGAAATGCGCGCACGAACGTCTTCGCCGCGTTTCGTGTCGTGGGTCGACAGGGTCGTCATCGACTGCGGAAACCCGGCCTGGCGGGTGCGCTGGCGGTCATGAAACTCCCCCACCGATACGGCGAACTCGCCCGGATCAGCGCCGACCTCATTCAACGAGGTCAACCGGCTGAACCGGTAGTACGCCCGATCTTCAACGCCCTTGGCCATGATCATGCCCGAGGTCTGCTGAAACCGCACGGCAGCCGGATGCCCCGGGTCGCCCAGCAACGGCAGCAATCGGTCAACCTCCGCCTGGAGATCGGCGCGGTGCGCAGCCGACCGGCGAGCGGCCTCCTCGAGATCGGCCAGGCCGAGGGGCAGATAGGAGCGATAGACCGGAAACCAGGCCAGCAGGTCGGCCAGAGCATCGATGGTGTTCTCGGCAACGTGCTCGGCAGCATGCTCAGCGCTCAGTTCGGGGCTCGGCACCAGGCGGGCGATTCGCAGCACCTCGGAGCGGAGAATGCTGTCGGCCACCGCGCGCTTGTTGCGGTAAACCAGATCGTCCCACGCTACGGCGTCACCCTGGAGCCGCATCTCGAGGCCGTCGAGGGCTTCCCGCGCGGCGGGATCGACGAGTACCCGGTCGACGTCGGCGAGAGCATCGTACCCGGTGGTGCCGGCGGTCGCCCAGCTCGTCGGCAGCTGTTCACGCCCCTCGAGAATCTTCTCCACCAGTACATAGGCGCCGTTGGTGGCCCGGCGCAGTTCGTCCAGGTAGCCCGCCGGGTCGGCAAGGCCATCGGGATGGTCGACCCGCAACCCCTGCACGAGCCCGTCGCTCACCCAACGCACGATTTCACGGTGCGATTCCTCGAATACCCACGGCACCTCGACCCGGATACCGGCCAGGCTGTTCACCGCGAAGAAACGGCGATAGTTCAGATCGTTGTCGGCGCGGCGCCAGTTCACGAGTTCGTAATGCTGGCGGGCGTGCACGTCAACCGGGCTGGCACCGTCATCGGCAGTTCCAGGCGCTATCGGAAACCGATTGTCGAAATAGCGCAGCTCGCCGTCGACGATCTCCAGCCGTGCGAGTTCCCCCGGGCCTGCTACGTCTTCACCGTTCTCATCGTCGCCGAGTACGGGGATGCGAAGCTTGCCCTGCCCGAAAGCCCAGTCAACGTCGAATGCCTCGGCGTAACGGGACTGCTGGCCGTTCTGCAACAGGTCCCACCACCACGCGTTGTGACGCGGCGTCGCGACGCCCACATGATTGGGCACAATATCCACGAGCACGCCCCGACCGGCGCGGTGCGCCGTCGCAGCGAACCGGTCCAGGCCCTCCGCGCCGCCACGCGCCGGGTCGACCAGGGAATGATCGACGACATCGTAGCCGTGGTCCGAGCCGGCTTCGGCCTTCAGCAGCGGTGACAGGTAGACCCAGTCGGCGCCGAGATCACGAAGGTAGCCCACGGTTTGCGCGGCCGCATCGAGGTCGAAGTCCGCCGTGATCTGCAGCCGGTAGGTGGACAGCGGCACTGCTACCTGGCCCGTTCCAAAACGTTCGGTGTCGGTCATTGCACGTCCTCAGCCCAGGTTCGGCAATGTGATCAATCCCGTGGCGCTGGCCAGGGACGCCGCAACGGAGTGATCGGGCGCAGGCTCGGGCTCATGATAGGCGCGCAATACCACGATCGATCGACCCGCCACAGTCTGAATGGCACCCGCCGGACGGGCAATCGAATCGGCGCCCTCCCCCGCGGTGTCAACCACGATTTCCCAGGCCGGGGCGTACTCCTCCGGCGGCAGATTGAA
This sequence comes from Cryobacterium sp. PH29-G1, assembly GCF_030063365.1. Taxonomy (GTDB): domain Bacteria; phylum Actinomycetota; class Actinomycetes; order Actinomycetales; family Microbacteriaceae; genus Cryobacterium. The sequence goes on from NZ_JASISY010000013.1 coordinate 19,681, forward strand.
CTCGACGTCTTCAGCGTCGGCGTTGAACAGAATCAAAAAGTTATCGTCGGTGACTTCCTGGCCGCGCGCGTCCCGCTCGCGGATGCCGCTGCCGTTGAGAAACTTGGCAACGGTGCGGGCCAGGTTTTCATCCCAGTCTTCCGACGACATCGGTTGCCCATCGGTGTTGAGCCAGACGATGTCGGGCAGCGATTCGCCCGCCTCCTGGGAACCGGGGTGACCGTCAAAAAATCGGCTGCGCCGAAACGTGGGGTGTTCCCGGCGCAGGCGCGAAACGGCCGCCGTGAATTCGATCAACGGTACATCCGCTTCGTCCCAGTGCACCCAGGTGAGTTCGGAGTCTTGGGCGTAGGTGTTGTTGTTACCCTTTTGGGTGCGGCCCAGCTCGTCGCCATGCAACAACATCGGTACCCCCTGCGACAGCAGCAGGGTCGCGATGAAGTTACGGGCCTGCCGAGCGCGAAGCCCCCGAATCGCAGCGTCGTCAGTGGGGCCTTCAACACCGGAATTCCACGAGCGGTTGTGCGACTCACCGTCGTTGTTGTCTTCGCCGTTGGCATCGTTGTGCTTCTCGTTATACGAGACCAGGTCGGCGATGGTGAAGCCGTCGTGCGCGGTCACGAAGTTGATCGACGCCATGGGAAAGCGCCCGGAGTGTTCGTACAGGTCAGCCGACCCCGCCACGCGGGAGGCGAACTCGCCGAGGGTTGACGGCTCTCCGCGCCAAAAATCCCGCACGGTATCGCGGTATTTCCCGTTCCACTCCGACCATTGGGAGGGAAAATTGCCCACCTGGTAGCCGCCGGGCCCCACATCCCAAGGCTCAGCAATGAGCTTGACCTGAGACACGATCGGGTCCTGCTGCACCAGTTCAAAAAAGGTGGAGAGCTTGTCGACCTCGTACAGGTCACGCGCGAGGGCCGAAGCCAAATCGAACCGAAAACCATCGACGTGCATTTCGATAACCCAGTACCGCAGCGAGTCCATGATGAGCTGCAGCACGTGCGGGTGCCGCACGTTGAGGGTGTTGCCGGTACCCGTGTAGTCCATGTAATACCGTTTGTCGTCGTCCATCAAACGGTAGTAGGCCTCGTTGTCGATGCCCTTGAACGACAGCGTCGGCCCCATGTGGTTGCCCTCAGCGGTGTGGTTGTAGACCACGTCGAGAATGACTTCGATGCCGGCGGCGTGCAGGCTACGCACCATGCCCTTGAATTCCTGCACCTGCTGCCCAAGATCACCGGTCGAGGAATACGCGTTGTGTGGCGCAAAAAACCCGATCGTGTTGTAGCCCCAATAGTTGTTCAGGCCCTGCTCCACTAGGGTGCCGTCATTGACGAACTGGTGCACGGGCATCAGCTCGATGGCGGTCACGCCGAGCTTCTGTAGGTGCTCGATGACCACCGGATGCGCCACGCCGGCGTAGGTGCCCCGCTGGCTTTCCGGAACCGACTCCTGCAGCTTGGTGAGGCCCTTCACGTGTGCCTCGTAGATGAACGACTCGCTGTAGGGCGTGCGCAGTGACCGGTCGCCGGTCCAATCGAAGAACGGGTTCACGACGACGCCGAGCATCATGTGCGAGGCGGAGTCCTCATCGTTGGGCGAATCCGGGTCGTTGAAGTCGTAGGAGAACAGCGACGGATCCCAGTCGATGGCCCCGGTGGTCGCCTTGGCGTAGGGGTCGAGCAGCAGCTTGTTCGGGTTGGCCCGGTTTCCCACCTCCGGGTTGTAATGACCGTGCACCCGATATCCGTAGCGCTGGCCCGGTTGAACGAGGGGCAGGTAGCAGTGCCAGATATACGCGGATGACTCGCGCACTTCGACCCGCGTCTCCCCTCCGTCTTCGTCGATGAGACACAATTCGACGCGTTCGGCGGCTTCGCTGAACAGGGCGAAGTTGGTGCCGCTCCCGTCATACGTTGCGCCGAGGGGGTAAGCGGTTCCGGGCCAGGTTTCCATGAGACTCCTCGAATGAAGATGGGACACGGTCAGGTGCGAGGTGTAGCGGTCAGAGCGCGTACAGCAACCAGACAGCGCACAGACCGTGGGTCTGAAGACGCTTGGAGAATACGCTACAGGCATCCGCTGACCACTTCGGTCACCGACCTGCCGTGCCGGAAATGAGTCAGCCGAGTTGTTCGCGTACGAGTGGCGCCACCTGGCTACCGTAGAGCTCAATACTGGTCATGAGCTTCTCGTGCGGCAGCGTGCCGATGCTGTATTTGAGGTCAAACCGAGATAGCCCGAGGCCCCGCACCACGGTGGTAATTTTCGTCGCTACGGTCTCGGGCGATCCGACGAAGATGGCACCGTCGGGGCCGGCTTCCTGCTCGAACCGTTCCCGGGTGGCCGGGCCCCAGCCACGTTCGCGACCGATCCGGTTCGTCATGGCCTCGTAGTGCGGCCACATTTCGTCGCGAGCCTGGGCATCCGTCGCGGCAATATAGCCGGGCGAGTGCTCACCGATTGCCAGCGCGGGCTTCTCGAACTGGGCTAGGGCGCGGTGATACAAATCCACGAGGGGAGCAAACGAGAGCGGGGCACCACCGATGATAGCGAGCATAAGAGGCAGACCGTAGTGCGCGGCGCGAATGACCGATTCGGGGCTCCCCCCGACACCGATCCAGGTTTTGATCGACCCAGACTCGGTTGGCGGAAAGACTCGCTGGTCTGTCAGGGCTGGTCGCGTCCGGCCCGACCAGGTCACCGGCGCTTCCTTGAGCAGTTCGGTGAACAAATCCAGCTTTTCGTCGAACAACGTCTCGTAGTCGCTGAGGTCGAGGCCGAACAGCGGAAAGGACTCGGTGAACGAGCCGCGTCCCAGAATAACCTCGGCGCGCCCGCTCGATACAGCGTCAAGCGTCGCGAACCGCTGGTAAACCCGAACCGGGTCGTCCGAGCTCAGCACGCTGACGGCCGAACCCAGTCGGATCCGGCTCGTCCGGCCAGCGATCGCGGCGAGCACCACCTCGGGTGCCGAGACGGCGAAATCGGAACGGTGGTGCTCGCCGATACCGAAGAAATCCACCCCCACCTGATCGGCCAGCACGGCTTCCGCCACGACGTTGCGCAGCACCTGCGGCTGGCTGAGCGGCCGCCCGTCCGCGCCATAGGTGACGTCACCGAAGGTATCGAGTCCTAGTTCAAGTTTGTGGGGCACGCGGTTTGGCCTTTCCAGAAGATAATCTCCATGCGAATGCATATACCGGTGGAACCTCACCCGGACTCCAGGTATTCCGCCGGTCACTGACGGCTGCTCGCGGAGGACTCCGGAGGGCGCGGAGGCCGCCGGAGGGCGCTAAGCCGAACGGGTTACGCGGCGGTCGCGGCGGGCGCGCCACCAGGCCCAAGCACGAGTGACAATACGTTTGAGAAAATCACCGAGTCGACGCGCCCAGGCAAACTCGGTGCCGAGCACCGCCAGGCCCAAAAAAACAATGAGCCAGCCAGGCCCCGGCAGGGGGATCAACACGACCCCGATCACAATAATGACGGTGCCCAGCGCCCCAACACCCACTCGATAGGCAATGAGCAGATAGGGATGTCCGTCTACCCAGGCGCGGGCACGACGAAGAGCACGACGCACCGGATGCCGCGGGTCGCTGCCGTTCGCGATATCGCGGGACAGGCTGTTGGACATTTACCCAATCTAGGGCAACACGCTGGGAGGCCGCCAGCGCTATCTGGTTTCAGGCACGTCGGCGGCCTCAAGCTCTAACCGCCGCTAGCGGAGTGGCGTATCGTCGGACACGGCGTCAAGGTAATACCAGGCGCGGCCCTCTTTTAAAAAGCGACTACTTTCGTGCTGCTGCCCCGATATACCGTCCTCACGATAGTGGGCTATGAATTCCACAATGCCTTCTGTATCGAGCAAACTCCCACGCACGGTGCGCAGGATATCGAGGCGGCGCCACGTTATCGACACAGCAAGCTCCAATGAATCCGGCCTGGTGAGCGGATGCCACGTGTTCAGCAGATAGTGAGCGTCGCCGCACGCAAATGCACTGTACCGCGACCGCATCAACCACTCGGCGGTGGGCGGCAAAGCCGCTTTGCTGTGGAAACGACCGCAGCAGGCGGAGTAGGTATCCCCGCTCAGGCAGGGACACCGCTGTTCCAACGTGCTCATGGCCTCTGACGCGTTTCTGAGCGCCTAAAGAAGGTCATCCGCAGGCCGGGCGCTATTTGGCCTGTGCGTTCGCGTACGCCTCGCGTACGGTGCCGGCAATGCGTCCACGGTCGGATACCTGCATGCCGTTGGCGGCGGCCCAGGCACGGATAGCCTGCAGCTCGGCGCGGTCGGAGCCGGCGGAACCGGTTGCGCGCGTCTTGGCCGGCACATAACCCACGCGCCGTGCGACGTTAGTGTATGGCTTCATAGCCGCTTGAAATTCAGTGAGATTCTCGGTTGAGAGATCAATCTCGTACGAGTTGCCCTCGAAGCCGAAAGAAACCGTTGTTCCGGAGCCATTCTCGATAACGGTGCCGTCGAGGTCGTCAAGCAGTTGAACCGTGGTCTTCTTCATTCTGAGCTTCTCCAATGAGATATCGACTGCATTCGGGATGGATACATTCTCTTTGTGGCATTTACCACTCACGAATTATCGCCGACCACACCCTTATTGCGATACCCGCCACGCGGTATTTCTTTTATACTCACAACTCCTGCACTGCAACCCTCGACGAAAGACCTCGTGTGAATAATGACCGCATCAAAAGCGGCAGGGCAGCCTCCGTACGGCTGGTCGTCGGCATCGCACTCGGTTCGTCTTCCCGCGCCGATCACCGAGAAAAAACATGCCAAAAGAAATACGACGAAGATGGCGCGAGGCAAAAAAAATAGCCCCGACACTGTCGGGACTATTTCCTATTTGGTGGATCCGAGGGGATTCGAACCCCTGACCCCCTGCATGCCATGCAGGTGCGCTACCAGCTGCGCCACGGACCCAGATTGCTGTTTCGAATCTCTCCGAAACAACTTTGTTAGCTTACAACACAGAATGTGATCTGCGAAACCGAAGCTACTCCACGACCTCGTCAGCGGTGTCCTCGGACGCCTCAAACTCCGCGTCAGCATCGTCGTCAACGACCTTTTTGGAGGCAATCCCGGTCGGAATCACCGGGCAGTCCTTCCACAGGCGCTCCAGGGAGTAGTACTGGCGCTCTTCCTCGTGAAAGACGTGTACGACGAGGTCGCCGAAGTCCACGAGCACCCAGCGGCCGGCCGCACGTCCCTCGCGACGCAACGGCTTGTGACCGGCTTCGATGAGCTTGTCTTCGATCTCACCGGCGATCGCGACGACATTGCGCTCGGAACGTCCCGTGACGATAAAGAAAATATCGGCCAGGGGAAGCGGGTTGGAGACGTCAAGAGCGACCAGATCTTCTCCTCCCTTCGAGTCTGCGGCGGCGACGGCGATGGTGAGCAACTCGAGGGCGTGAGGAGAAGTGGTCATGAATGAATCCTTGAGATTGTGCCGCACTGCATGAGTGCCCGTGCGGCGATGATGGGAGGAACGAAAGAGAGCGAGCCGCGCAGGCCCGAAAAGTAGGGGTGGCTTAGCCTCACCGGACAGACCACTAGAAGATGCCCAACAGGTAGCCGGCTAGGAGCCCCAGCACGCTGACGGCTAGAACAGCAGTTGTGATGACCAGAACCATCGGCAGTGAGGCGTGCTGTTTCTTGGGTGGCGTCAACATGCCTCGCGTGGAGGCGTGCGTGCTCACAGCGCGACTCGCGCTGACCGGTGCCGAATCGCCGCCGAGTTGATCAACACCCAGTTGATCGGCGTCGAGCTGGTCCACGTGATGATCCATCTCGGAGGAATCGAACATATTTGGATGCGCGCCGGTTGACCCGAGACTGCGCGGCAGGTCGAACGAGCCCGTGATCATGATCTCACCGGTATTGGAGATCGGGCTCACGGTCTGGCCCTGGTGGGGCACCGAGGGCAGAATAAGCGCGTTCGTGGTGGTGGGAATGCCGCCAGCGCCGATACCGCGGTTGATCAATTCGTCGAGCGACTGGTCAGGCCGTTGCACCCCGGCGGGCTCCCCGACGGCATCGACGGACCAGTGTCCGATCGGCGGCGTCCACACGTTTTTGGCACTCGGAGTGACGTCGGCGCGCAGTTCAGCTTCGGTCGGGTCGGCTTCGGGCGGGTCGGCCTGGACATCCTCGACGGCAACCGTTTCAATGAGTTCGGCCACGACCGGCTCTTCCACCGGCGCTGAGTCGACCACGGCGGTGTCTGCCTGCTCCTGGCGCGCGTACAGGGCGCGCAGTTCCCGGCGGCTCAGCTCGTGCGGGGCTGGCGTTGAATCACCGGATACCGTGGCGGCTGAGGAATTCGCTGCAACCGGTGCTGCCGACTCGCCCTGGCCGCTCGGCCCCGTTGACCCTGTGGTCGCCTCGGACGCTCCAGCGGCGTGGTGATGGTTCGATCGTCGCGATGACGAAGTCGCGGCCGACGCGGCAAACGGTGCCGGTCGTAGCGCAGCGGGGACCAGAACAGGAACGTTGAGGTCGGGAGTCGCATCGTTCACGGGGACGACTTCTTCGCCCCGGCCTCTGGCGCGTTCGCGCGCCTGACGTCGGCTGAGCGGCTGAGAGTCTCCCAACGTCATGCCACACTCCGATACAGATGATGCTTTGATATGTACTGGACAACCCCGTCGGGGACCAGATACCAGACCGGGAATCCCCGGTTGACCCGTGCCCGGCAGTCAGTGGACGAAATGGCCAGTGCCGGCACTTCCAACAAGCTTACGTCTTGGTTCGGCAAACCCGAAACGCTCAGCTCATGGCCCGGACGACTCACAGCCACGAAATGTGCCAGCTGCCACAGCTCCCGCACATCTTTCCAACCGAGAATCTGCGTGATCGCATCCGCTCCGGTAATAAAGAACAACTCCGCATCGGGACGCTCTTCGTGCAGGTCGCGCAGGGTGTCGATCGTGTAGGTGGGCCCGACACGGTCGATATCCACCCGGCTCACGGTGAACTGCGGATTGGACGCGGTCGCAATAACGGTCATCAGATACCGATGTTCGCCGCGGGTCACGCCGCTCTTCTGCCACGGTTGCCCCGTCGGCACGAAGACAACCTCGTCGAGGTCGAAGCTCTGCGCCACCTCGCTGGCGGCAACCAGGTGCCCATGGTGAATGGGGTCAAACGTTCCGCCCATCACGCCGATGCGCGGACGACGAACTGTCACGTTAAAATCAGGCTTCTAGTGGCCACCGGTGCTGGACGTACCACCGTGTCCGCCGTGGGCGGCAGCGTAGGCGTTGGCCTTGCCGCTGTGGCGGTTGGCAACATCGCGAAAGCTCCACAGCACGACGCCGAGGGCTACAAAGAGCACGGCAGCGACCATCGGGTAGACGATGAGCGGCAGCGGCAGGGCGACATGCTCGACCTCGGTCAGTACGGCACTCAGAAAAGACATCGGTTCTCCATTCACGCGCCGCAACGTGAGGTGCGGCATACAGTGGCAGCGACAGGTCGCGGGCCTGGCGGCTCACGCCGTCGCCTCATTCTAGCCGGACCCCGGCAGGTAACCGGACCTACGCGCGCACCTGGCCGGTGCCGCGTACGATCCACTTTGTGCTGGTCAGCTCGGGCAAACCCATCGGTCCGCGAGCGTGCAGCTTCTGGGTGGAAATTCCCACCTCGGCACCGAAACCGAACTCGCCACCGTCGGTGAACCGAGTTGACGTGTTGACCATGACGGATGCCGAGTCAACCTCGTTCAGAAAACGTTCCGCATTTTGCAGGTCGTTCGTGATGATCGACTCGGTGTGGCCGGTTGAATAGCGTCGAATGTGGTCGATCGCCTCGTCGAGCGAGTCCACGATGGCCACGGAGATGTCGAGACTCATGTATTCGGTGGCCCAGTCCTCATCGGTTGCGGCAACCGCAGCCGGATAGATTGCGCGCGTTCGGGCATCCGCATGAATGGTGACACCGGATTCGGCTAGCTTGCCGAGCACCTCGGGCAGCAGCCGTTCGGCCGCGCTGCGGTGAACGAGGAGTGTTTCGAGGGCGTTGCACACGCTCGGACGGTGCGTCTTGGAGTTGTGCACGATGTCGATCGCCCACTGCTTGGTGGCGCTCTCATCGAGGAACACATGCACGACCCCCGCGCCGGTTTCGATGACCGGAACCTGAGATTCCGTCACGACGGTCTGGATGAGGTTGGCGCTTCCGCGGGGAATGAGCACGTCAACGTAGCCACGCGCCTTCATGAGTTCGGTCGCACCGGCCCGACCGAAGGGATCGATGGTCTGTACTGAGTCTGCGTTGAGTCCGGCGTCGGATATCGCTGTCTGCACCAGATCAATGAGCACCCGGTTGCTGTTCTCCGCGGCGGAACCGCCCCGGAGTACCACAGCGTTGCCGCTCTTCAACGCGAGGGCGGCGAGGTCAACGGTGACATTGGGACGAGCCTCGTAGATAACGCCGATAACACCGAAGGGTACGCGCACCTGGCTGATCTTGATGCCGTTGGGCAGGCTGCTGCCACGCACCACCTGCCCGACCGGGTCGGTGAGGAGGGCGATCTGTTCGACCGAGTCAGCCAGTGCCAGAATGCGGGGTTCGTCGAGCTTCAACCGGTCGAGCAGACCGCTGGTGAGACCATTAGCGGTTCCGGCTTCAAGGTCAAGTTGGTTAGCCGTTATGATCTGCGAAGAATTCTCGCGCAGGGATTGAGCAATCAGCTTGAGAGCTTTGTTCTTCACTTGGGTCGGTGCCGAAGCAAGAGACAGGGAGGCGGTGCGAGCCGCTTCAAGGGTGGGCGTGAGCTGGGCTACATCGTTCAGAGACTGCAACATTCCGCTAGTTTACATGCCGCCAATTCGCGTGTCCCTCACAGTGGTGTCGTGGCAGTGCGCGGAGGCCCGGTCGAGCGATCAGGGCAGCCGTGGTGCTGACGGCGCGATCGAAGGCTCGAACCAGGTTCCGACCGGCTCGCCGCGCAGCGCCTCGGCCACCAGGCCGGTCGCGGTGACGAGTACGGCGGTTCCGGCCTGGGCTGCAATGCGAGCCGCGGTCACCTTGGTACTCGCTCCCCCGGTGCCGACCCCGTTGACCGCTGTTGCCCCGAATTCCATTCCGATCAGCGGGTCACCGCTGGGAACATGGCTGATCCGCTCGGCCCCCGGCATATCCGGCGGGCAGGTGTAGAGGGCATCTACATCGCTGAGCAACACGAGCAGATCGGCACCGATCAGGGTGGCCACGAGTGCGGCGAGCCGGTCGTTGTCTCCGAAGCGGATCTCGTGGGTGGCGACAGTGTCGTTTTCGTTCACGATCGGGAGAATGCGCAGCGCCATCAGACGCTCCATGGCACGTTGCGCATTGCCACGGTGGGTCGCGTTATCGAGGTCGCTCGCGCTCAGCAAAACCTGACCGGCCACGATGTTATACCGGTCGAGCCGGTTCTGGTATCGGAAGATCAGCAGATTTTGGCCGACGGATGCCGCCGCCTGCTGGGTGGCCAGGTCGGTCGGGCGTTCCTGCAACTGCAGATACGGCATACCGATCGCGATCGCGCCCGAAGAAACCAGGACGACCTCGGCTCCCCGGGCGTGCGCCTCGGCCAGAGCGTCGACGAGCGGCGCGATTTGACCGGAATTCTCGCCGCTGATCGAGGAAGAGCCGACCTTGACCACGATGCGGGCAGCCGACTGCACGACCTGCTGGGAGCGAGCCCTCATTGCGATGAGGCTTCACGAACGACAACACTCACAACGTGCAACCCCACAAGCAACTGGCCCTCCGGCGCGAATTATGGTCGCGCAACGCGGCCAACGGCAGTTTAGCGCACCCGGTCAGGCCGACAGGTCACAGCCGGGGGTTCCTGCAGCAAGCCGGACGGGTACAGCAGCGGTTACAGCAGCGGGTTACAGCAGCGCGCGACGTTCTTCGTTGACCGTCGGTTCGAACCAGGTACCCACGTGCTCGCCGCGCAGGGCAGCGGCTGCCAGCTCGGTCGAGGTGACCAGAACGGCTGTTCCTGCCTTGGTAGCCAGACGGGCGGCGACGACCTTGGTGCTCGCCCCGCCGGTTCCAACGCCGGTCGCTCCGGTCGCGCTGAATTCGAAGGTGTCCAGCGGGTCATCAGCAGAGATGAAATCGAGCTTCTCGGCCCCGGGAAGGTGCGGCGGCTTGGTGTAAAGCGCGTCGACGTCGCTGAGCATGATCAGCAGGTCGGCGTGGATGAGGGTTGCCACGAGCGCCGCCAGGCGGTCGTTGCTACCGAACCGCAAACCGTAGACGGCCACGGTGTCGTTCTCGTTGACGACGGGCAGGATGCGCAGGTCGAGCAGGCGTTCAAGCGCACGCCGCGTGTTGCTGCGGTGCGGTTCCTTGAGGGCGTCACCCTCGGTCAGGAGCACGGTGCCGGCGGCGATGCCGTAGCGATCCAAGCTCTCCTGGTAACGAAAGATCAGCACGTTCTGACCGACGGCGGCAGCCGCCTGCTGGGTGGCGACGTCGCTGGGACGTTCGTCGAGGTTGAGAAACGGCATCCCGGTCGCCACGGCGCCGGAAGAAATCAACACAACTTCGGTACCGCGGCCATAGGCCTCGGCGAGGGCGTCAACCAGGGGCGTGATCTGGTCGGAGTTCTCGCCACTGATCGAGGAGGACCCGACCTTTACGACGACCCGCTTCGCGCGCGCTACATTATCTCTGGCTAAACCACTCACTTCTTTACTTCTTCCGTTGTGTCATTATCAATATCGGCATCGGTTTGGTCTGCATCGGTTTCGGCCGCATCGGTTGCGGCGGCGTCGACTTCGAGCGCGTCGGTCGCGGCGGCGTCGGTTGCCGTTTTGTCCGCGGCGACGGCCCCATTTGCCATCAACTCGACATCCGCGAGGCGCACGTCTTCGTTGTATTCTTCTTCACCGGTTTGCCACATGCCGGCTTCGCGCTCACGAATGAGTTCGGCGCGGGCCGAGGACTTGGCGTCCATCCGACCGAAGTACTCTTCCCGGCGCTCATTGCTGGTGCGGCGCTTGGGCTCGTCAACGCGAGGGTCGGATCCGCGGGGAGCGGTGATGAGTTCGGCGGTCGAGGTGAGCGTGGGCTCCCAGTCGAAGACGACACCGTGGCCCGGGCCGATGATCACTGTCGAACCGGCAATGGCACCCGACTTGTACAGCTCGTTCTCGATACCGAGTTTGGCGAGCCGGTCGGCGAGGAAGCCGATGGCTTCGTCGTTGGTGAAGTCGGTCTGCTGAATCCAGCGTTCCGGCTTGGTACCGAGAATGCGGTAGATATTGCCGAACGTGCCACCCTCAACCTTGATGACGAAGCCACCCTCATCGACGGCCTTGGGCCGGATGATAATGCGCGGCTTCTTCGCTTCGGCTGCAGCAGCCTCGGCGCGTCCCTGTTCTACGACCTCAGCGAGGGCGTAGTTCAACTGCTTGAGCCCCTCGTGGGTCACGCTGGAAATCTCGAATACGCGGTAGCCGCGGGCTTCGAGGTCGGCCTTGACAAAAGCCGCGAGTTCGCGACCTTCCGGCACATCGATCTTGTTCAAGGCCACCAGCTGGGAACGCTGCAACAGCGGCTTCTGGCCATCGGGCACCGGGTAGGCGTCCAGTTCGCCGAGAATGACATCGAGGTCACTGATCGGGTCACGTCCGGGCTCGAGCGTGGCACAATCCAGCACGTGCAGCAGAGCGGTGCAGCGTTCAACGTGGCGGAGAAACTCGAGGCCAAGTCCCTTGCCCTCGCTTGCGCCCTCAATCAGCCCGGGAACGTCGGCAATGGTGTACCGCGACTCTCCCGACTCGACGACGCCAAGGTTGGGGTGCAGCGTCGTGAAGGGGTAATCCGCGATCTTGGGCCTGGCCGCGCTCATGGCAGCGATCAGGCTGGACTTGCCGGCCGAGGGATACCCGACCAGCGCGACGTCCGCGACGGTCTTCAGCTCAAGATAAACATCGCCTTCCCAGCCGAGCGTGCCGAGCAGAGCAAAGCCGGGAGCTTTGCGCTTGGTCGAGGCGAGAGCCGCGTTGCCGAGTCCACCCTGGCCGCCGGGCGCGACGATGAGGCGCAGCCCGGGTTCATTCATGTCGAGGAGCTGATTGCCCTCCACATCCTTGACGACGGTGCCGATCGGCACCATGAGCTCGCGCATATCACCGTTGTGCCCATTGCGGTGATCGCCCATTCCTGGGCCACCGTTGTCGGAGCTGCGGTGCGGTGAGCGGTGGTAGCCGAGCAGGGTCGTCGTGCTGGGATCAGCCACGAGAACCAGGTCGCCACCGCTGCCGCCGTTACCGCCGTCAGGGCCGGCGAGAGGCTTGAACTTCTCGCGCTTGACCGAAACGCATCCGTTTCCTCCATTGCCCGCTCGTAAATGCAGCGTCACGTGGTCAACGAATGTGGCCATGGAGTGCCCCTTTCAGGTGGCGCAAGAAGTGCTTCAAAACACGATGCTATGAAACGAAGTGCGGCGCAACGAAGTGCGGTGCACGATGTGCGGTAAAACAAAATGCGGTAGATCGAAGTCCGGTGCTCGACGGGCGCTTAGGCTGCCCGGTGCACGCCCAGCTTGTGACGCACAAACACGTCAGGGCGGACCGAAGCCCGCCCTGACGATGCGCTGAACCAGCTGTGCTGTGGAAACCTACTCGGCCGCCACCACGATGTTGATGACCTTGCGGCCACCCTTGGCACCGAACTGCACAGAGCCGGCTTCGAGGGCGAAGAGCGTGTCGTCGCCGCCACGGCCGACGTTGATGCCGGGGTGGAAGTGCGTGCCGCGCTGACGAACGATGATCTCGCCCGCGCCGACAACCTGACCGCCGAAGCGCTTCACGCCGAGGCGCTGAGCGTTCGAGTCGCGACCGTTGCGAGTGGAACTCGCACCTTTTTTGTGTGCCATCTGTCTATCTCCTCAGGCCTAGGCGATGCCGGTAACCTGAACGCGAGTGAGCTCCTGACGGTGCCCCTGACGCTTCTTGTACCCGGTCTTGTTCTTGAACTTCTGGATGACGATCTTCGGACCGCGAAGGTTGTTCAAAACCTCGGCGGTGACCTTGATCTTGGCCAGCGACATCGAGTCAGAGGTGATCTTGTCGCCGTCGACGAGAAGCACGGCGGCCAGCTCGACGTTTCCGTCCTTGTCAGCCTTGATTCGGTCCATCGTCACGATGGTACCGACCTCTACCTTCTCCTGCCGCCCTCCGGCGCGCACAACTGCGTAAACCACTTTACGTACCAATCTCTGGGGAGCCCCAAAGGCTCCGAATCTGAAAATTCACTGCTGTAAATTGACTGCGGTACACGGACCGGTTGGCCCAGCGCACTCAGAAAACCTCGGTATTTGCGTTGATTATTCCTAACGCACACCAAGGGTTGACTTTACCTGATCCGCTACCCGCGGTCAAACCAACGGCGCGGCGTGTCTGAACCAAATTGCGGCTCGTAGACTTGAATCATGGCAATACTTATCGACCAGCCTAGCTGGCCGGCGCACGGAACGGTGTGGGCACACCTGGTCAGCGACTCGAATCTTGACGAACTGCACGATTTTGCGGCCGCCGCCGGTATCCCACGACGCGGGTTTGATCTCGACCACTACGACGTCCCTGAGGCCCGCTACGCCGATTTGATCGCCGCCGGGGCCGTGCCGGTGAGCTTTCGCGAAATGATCGTGCGGCTGCGCTCCAGTGGACTGCGCGTGACGGCTCGGCAACGCCTCGGCCGCTAGGCCGCAGCCGGCAATCCGCAGCAGCGACACGGATTGGTGCCGCCGTATCGATGCACTGAGCTCGGTGTGGCTACTATCGCCACGTCGCGTCGATACCGAGCACGCTGCGACGCATCTGCCCGGTCTCCACGTTCACGAACAGGGTGGTCGCGTCCGTTGCCTGTGCATTCACCGGGTATCCGTCGGAAACCTCGGTGTCGCGGTTCGGCACGATCTGCACGGCCAAATACTGGTCGTTCGGCGAGAGCTCGAAACCCACTATGGTTTCGGTAGCGGATGCCGGCGCGTACACGGTGCGCGCCTCGCCTCCACGCACGAGCGAGAGGTGGTGCTGCACCGAGCCGGTCTCCGGGTCAAACTCGGCGATGCGTTGCACGTAGCCATCTCCCCCGGCGAGAAAACGCAGTTCCGAGGTGTACCGATTGGTGCCCTCCACGCTCTGCGGCGCAACGATCGACTCGGTACCGTTCGAGAGGTCGAGCACGTACTGCCCGTCGCGGTCGGAAACGGAAATACGCACGCCGTCGGGAGCGAACGAGGTGAGGTCGGCAAATTGTCCGATCGGAATCGGCGGAGCCGGTTCTGGCTCTGATTCGCGTGGGTCACCGTCCGACTGGTCAAGCGGATTGATCAGCAGCAGGGTCGAGTCATATTGCTGAGCGACGATCTCGGCCCGTCCCGCCATGAATCCCCAGGTTGTCACGCTGAGCGGGTCCCCCGTGAGGTCGACCATGGCCGAAGCCGCATTGGTGCGAAGATCAAGCACGAACAGCACGTTTTCGTAGCGCGGGCCGGGGGCATCCGCCGCGCTCGTGAAACGAAAACCGAGCAAAGATTGGCCGGGGGCAGCCTGCAGGTCGCGCACGAGGCCCACTCCCGGCAGGTTGAGTAGCGCGGCGCTGCCGTCGGCATTGACGCGGTAGAGCGCGTTGCTCGGGACGGCCTCGCTCAGGCCGGCACTGGTGGAGTCAGCACCGGCTTCGTCTGCAATCACCGTGACCACGGCGAGCTCGTTCCCGATCGGCACGAATTCTTGAATGCCGGGGGCCGAGAATGCGACCGCGGTGTCGTTCGCACCGGTCGTGGTGCGCAGGATCCGGTCTTCGGACCGGGTACCGGTTTCCGTGGACGCCGTCCCCCGGCTGAGGTAGTGCATCGACGGTTCGCTCGTGCTGAACTCGGCACTCAGCGTTGATTCTCGGTCGACGGCGGAGCCGGCAACGTTGCGCACCGAAACCCTGTAGTCGGTGTTGTAAGCGAGCGGCTGGTCAAAGGAAATCACGACGGAGTTCTCGCTCGTTGTGACCTGAAATGCAGCGTCCGGCTCGATGCTCACCTGCTCCGGGGCGACCAGCGCCAGCTGACGGTTCGTCGCGAGCACGAGGCGGGCGTTCGGGGATGACACCACGGCGGTCGTGTCGACGTCGACGGCGGTGAGCCGGGGTCCGCTGAGCAGGTTCACGGCGATCAGGGCGAGGCAGGCTACGACCAGACCGCCGATGAGAGTCCACAGCGCTCGGGTGAACGGTCGCAGCGAGCGGGTCGAGAGCGAATCAGTAGACATACGGATCATTCGGCTGGTCAACGGGCAGAATCTCCACCGGGGTGAGCGCGAGCGGATCGGTCGCTGCGGCGCTCACGCTGGGATCAAATCGCCCGGTCACCTGCACCCAGTCATCGATCTCGTACTCGGCCTGCCAGCCCGGAAGGTAGACCGGAACCCCGATCGGCTGGGCATCGACCGCGCAGCACGTCACCACGAACCGGGCGACGTAGAACACATTGTCGGGGTCCTGGGCATCGGGCGTTACGAACCCGGTAACCCGGGCGGTCTTGTCGGCGTAGAAAGCGGGGTCGGTGGATTGGGCGAGCAGGGACACCCACTCCCGCACGCTGAGCTCCTCGAAGTCTCCGGCGCCGATCAGTGCCGCCGTTTGGTCGGCGTCGGTGCCGAGTCCACCGGAATTGACCTCGCGCTGGGTAGCCGTCGCGCTGGTCAACGTGGTCGGTGGCACCACGACGATGGCGACGCCCATAACGAGAAGCAGCACGATTCCGGTACCGGTCAGGGTCGTTGCCAGTCGGCCCGCATCCTCCACTTCGAAGGAACGGCGGCGAACAAAACCGGCACTCACCAGCACCAGCCCAACGAGCGCCATGACGATCGTGAAGACGAAGTAACGCGGATGGATATACAGCCCGAGTTCATCGTTCAGCCCGAGCCAGAGCGTGACGACGACGACCACGAGACTGAGCATGATGCCCTGCCATCGCTCCGCCCAGTACCGCAGGCGGGCTGACCTCGGGCCTACTCGCCTAGGCGACATAGTTCACCAACAATCCGAGCGCCGCACTCATCAAGCCCACAACGACGGTGATCTGCACCAGGGTGCGGCTGGTGAAGGTTGTGCGCATGAGTGCCAGCATCTTGATGTCGATCAGGGCGCCGAAAACCAGGAAGGCCACAATACCTCCGGGCAGGAAGGTGCTGCCGAACGACAAGATGAAGAACGCATCGACGTTGGAGCAGACCGCCACGACGAAGGCCAAAGCCATCATGGCGAGCACCGACCAGACCGGGTTGCTACCGAGTGCGAGCAGCACCGACCGCGGTATGAATACCTGGGTGAGGGCGGCAACGCCCGAACCGATGAAGAGCGCCGGCATAATGACCGAGGTTTCGCGAATGAAGATCTCTGTGGTCTGGCTGAACCGACTGTCGCGGCCGTGCCCACCGTGCTCATGGCCGTGGCCGCTGCCCGAACCGACCTCGCAGGCGATGGCGAACCGGGTCGTCAGCAGGCTCTGCGGGTTGGGGTGCTGACTGAACAACCAACCGACCACGTTGGCAATGAGGAACCCGCCCAGTAACCGGGCCACCAGAATGTGGCCGTCCCATCCGAAGGCCTGGTGCGTGGTGATGATGGTGATGGGGTTCAGAATGGGCGCGGCGAGCAGAAATGTGATCGATTCGGAGACGGTGAATCCGCCGACCATGAATCCGCGGGCCAGCGGCACGTTGCCGCACTCGCATACCGGAAAAAACATGCCGAGCAGTGAGATGGACGCTCGCCGCAGAATCGGGTTCTTCGGCAGATGCCGGGCGAGCACACCGTGCGGCAACCACACCTGCACGACGGCAGAGAGGAGAATGCCCAGAAAAACGAAGGGTACCGACTCGATAATGACGCTGATCGCCAGCGTGAGGGTGTCCTGCACCCGATCGGGCAGTTGCCAGCCGCTGAGTTGTTCTTCCAGGTAAGGCGGCGCCAGTGCCCGAAGGACGAACACGGCGAGTACCACCAGCACCCCCGCGGTGAGGCCGAAAGGCCATCGCCGCGGGAGCGGGGGGTGCACGTTGATTGCGGTACCGTCTGACGCGGTTCTCGGCCAGGCCTACTCGCCGAGCGGCGGCTGACTCGGTGCCGACGCCGATGTCGACGTACCGGTCGCGGTCAAGATGGCCTGACCGGTGGAACCACCGGCGGTCGTCACGCGCCGGCTGCGCGCGCGTCCCTGGCCGGGCTGTTTTGGTTCCGGAAGGGAATCGAGCACCGAATCCAGCAGATCATCGGTCACCTGCTTGCTCGGACGCCGTGCGGTGCGCGTCGACTTCTTCACCGGGAGATCCAGAATGTCGACGGATCCGCTGCGGGACTCTGTACTGGACTCCAAGGCGATCGGCTCTGATACCGGCTTCGCGACCGGCTCGGCGACCTCAGTACGGGCCGGGGCGCTGGCTGTGGCTGACGCTTGTTCGGCCTGTTTGGCTTGTTCGGCCTGTTCCAGGCTGGCCTGACGTGCGCGGGCCTGCTCCGAGCGCGACTGCTGCCCGCGGCCGCCCTGGCCGCGTGAACGCGACTGGCGGCCACGTGAACGCTCGGCACCGGCCGGTGCCGTCTGAACGCTGCCGGCCTGCTCTGCGCTCCCCTGATCCGTGCCAGCCTGTTCTGTGTTGGCAGGCTCGGTGCTGGCCTGATCCGTGCTGGCCTGATACGTGCTGGCCTGATCCGTGCTGGCGTGCTCGGTGTTGATTCGCCCGGTGCTGGCCTGCTCCGTGCGGGCCGGCCCGGCGACCGGCGTGGTCGACGTGGCGTCAACATCCGCTGCCGGAGAATTCGGCGCCGGAACAATCGCGATGGAACCGGTGCGCGTAATGGTGCGCGCCGCAATCAGCGCGAGAGCCTGCTTCGCGTCCTCCGTGATGCCGTGGGTACCCTGCCCGCCCTTGGGCGCATCCGACCCGGCGGTGCTGGCGCCGTCTCGCTGACCCGAGGTATCGCGGCCGTTGCCCGAACCGTTGGTGCCTGAACCGTTATTGCCTGAACCGTTATTGCCGGCGCCGTTCGTCCCACCGTTGGTGGTGGCGGTGCTGCCGTTCTTCGCGCGCGGGCGGCGTTCCTGCGGCGGCTGCGCCGTCTGACGGTGCTTCACGACCGGGTCGTGGTGCACGATGATGCCACGGCCGGCGCAGGCCTCACAGTTTTCGCTGAACGATTCCAGCAGGCCCAGGCCGAGCTTCTTACGCGTCATCTGCACGAGGCCGAGCGAGGTCACCTCAGCCACCTGGTGCTTGGTGCGGTCACGGCTGAGGCACTCGATCAGACGCCGCGACACGAGGTCGCGGTTGGACTCGAGCACCATGTCAATGAAGTCGACGACAATGATGCCGCCGATGTCACGCAGGCGCAGCTGACGCACGATCTCTTCGGCCGCTTCAAGGTTGTTCTTGGTGACGGTCTCTTCGAGGTTTCCGCCGCTACCGACGAACTTGCCCGTATTGACGTCAACGACGGTCATGGCCTCGGTGCGGTCGATCACGAGCGATCCACCAGACGGCAGCCAAACCTTACGGTCGAGGGCCTTTTCGATCTGCTCCGAGATGCGGAACTCGTCGAAGGCATCCACCTCGCCCTCATAGGTTTCAACACGCTCGAGCAGGTCGGGCGCAACCTGGCTGAGGTAGTTCTCAATCGTGGAACGCACATCGGGACCGGCCACCACCATGCGTTGGAAGTCCTCGTTGAAGACGTCTCGCACGATCTTGACGAGCAGGTCCGGCTCGCTGTGGAGCTCGGCAGGAGCCTGGGCAGACTCGACCTGCTCGGCGATGCTGGCCCACTGCAGCCGCAGCCGATCGACATCAACGGTGAGCTGCTCGTCGGTGGCACCCTCGGCGGCGGTGCGCACGATGACGCCCACGTTGTCGGGCAGCACCTCCTTCAGGATCTTCTTCAGGCGGGCACGCTCGGTGTCGGGGAGCTTGCGGCTGATGCCGTTCATCGAACCGTTCGGCACGTAAACGAGATAGCGGCCCGGCAGCGACACCTGGCTGGTCAGCCGGGCGCCCTTGTGACCGATCGGATCCTTGGTCACCTGAACGAGCACCTTGTCGCCCGGCTTGAGCGCGAGCTCGATGCGGCGGGCCTGGTTGTTGCTGCCGCTGTTTTCGGCAGCGGCATCCCAATCGACTTCACCGGAGTACAGCACCGCGTTGCGTCCGCGGCCGATGTCGACGAAAGCGGCTTCCATGCTCGGGAGAACGTTCTGCACTCGACCGAGGTACACATTGCCGATGAGTGAGGCATCCTGGTTCTTCGCGACGTAGTGCTCGACCAGCACGCCGTCTTCGAGCACGCCGATCTGGATCTTGTTGTGCTTGGCGCGCACCACCATGAGGCGGTCGACCGACTCCCGGCGGGCGAGAAACTCCGCCTCCGAAATGACGGGGCGGCGGCGACCGGCGTCGCGGCCGTCGCGGCGGCGCTGCTTCTTTGCTTCGAGGCGCGTCGACCCCTTGATGCGCTGAGGTTCCGTGATGAGTTCGGGTTCGCGCGGCGCACGCACCTTGACGACAGTGTTGGCGGGGTCGTCCGTGCCGGAACGGTTCTCGTCTCCGGTACGACGACGGGCTCGGCGGCGAACCGTCGTCGTCTCCTCTTCCTCGTCGTCATCAAGCGGGTGCTGCTGCGAGGAACGGATGCCGGTACGCGCGGGCATCGGCAGAATCTCCGGCGCCTGGAACAGGAGCGAGAACGAGGGGCGCACCGGGGGCGTGGCCTGGTCGCCGGTCTTGTCAGCTTCGGGGTTTTCAGGCGTTACGTCGCTCATCTGCTGCGCTCCCGTGACGTTGTTGTACTCGGCAATGATCACTCTGTCGGGTGTCGGCTCAGCGTCGTGGGCCGGCACAGCGGATGCTTCGATGGCCGCCGGCACCTCGATGGCTGCTGCGGGGCTCGACCGTGTGACCGGCGTCTTCCGGGCTGATTTGCGAGTGCCGAACAGGCCCTTGCGCTTCTTGTTTTCGTTGTCTTCCACCATCACTGGTGCGCTCCTTGACCGCTGTGGGCGACCGCGCCACCCACCGGTTACTCTCTCGTGCAAGAATTTCACCTTCGTGAAAACCTCGCGAATGTTTTACTGCGGCAACCGGCTTTGACCCCATATTGGTGCTCGAGGACTGTGCTCTGGTTGCTAAAACTTCGGGTCGTGGGACCCTTATGTCGGGCGACTGTTGCCCGTTAAGCTTCTTTGGCGTCTGCTTGAGCGCGGCTCAACGACTACCAAGATTATCGCATGTAATCGCACAAAGCCACGCCGCCCGCGTGGCATAATCGCAAGCGTGCCACAGACAGAGCGTTCTCAGCGTCCAACCGGCCTCGCCATATTCCTCGTAATCGCCGGGATCATTGCTTTTGCAGCGGCATTCGCGCTCACGCTCGACAAGATCCACCTGCTGGAGGATCCACACGCGCAACTCAGTTGCAGTTTCAGTGTCCTCATCGGTTGTGCCACGAACCTCGCCTCCCCACAGGGCGCCATTCTCGGCTTTCCGAACCCGCTGATCGGGCTCGCCGCCTGGAGTGTCGTCATCACGATCGGCATGGCTATCCTGGCTGGCGCCAAATTCGCACGCTGGTTCTGGGTGGGCCTCAACCTCGGCATGCTCGCCGCAATCGTGTTCGTGATCTGGCTCATCGGACAGAGCATCTTCGTGCTCGATGTGCTCTGCCCGTGGTGCATGGTGACCTGGGCGGTAACCATCCCGGCCTTTTTGGCCGTAACCCTCTACAACTTCAAGGTGGGGAACCTGCCCGGCGGGGCATCCGTTCGCCGCGTGGCGCAGTCGCTGTATTCCTGGTTGTTTGTGATCACCATCGTGTGCTACATCGTTTTTTTTATCGTGGCTCAGGTCAACATGGATGTGTTGAACCGCCTCTAGCCCGGCCCCGAATACAGAAATGGCCCCGCCTCACACTGAGACGGGGCCATTCAGATGCCTGTGGGTCAGTTGAACCAGAGGGCCAGCTCGCGCGCTGCGGATTCGGGGGAATCCGAGCCGTGCACGAGGTTCTGCTGAACCTTGGAGCCCCAGTCGCGGCCGAGGTCGCCGCGGATGGTTCCGGGTGCCGCGGTCGAGGGATCGGTGGTTCCGGCGAGGGCACGGAAACCCTCGATGACCCGGTTTCCGGCAACGCGGAAGGCGACGATCGGGCCGCTTTCCATGAATTCGACGAGGGGCTCGTAAAACGGCTTGCCCTCGTGCTCGGCGTAGTGCGCCGCGAGCAGCGTGCGGTCCGGCTCGACGAGCTTCAGATCAACGAGCGAGTATCCTTTGGCCTCGATGCGGCGCAGAATCTCACCGGTCAGGTTGCGGGCCACGCCGTCGGGCTTGACCAAAACGAGGGTTTCTTCAATCGGGGTGTTCATTTAATCTCCTTGTACTGATCTCGATGCGTGTGATCTATTTTCGAGCCGACAATCATGCTGTAGGTCCACATGGCGGCAAACAGTGCGCCAACGAAAAACATGGCGGGGGTGACAAACCCGGTGGCAATTATGACCGCCTGCAGCAGCCAACCGATGAAGTAGGACCAGCGAAAGCGGAGCAGCGCGATCAGGGCGACCATGCTCAGGCAGAGCAGCACACCACCGATCACCACGGCCAGCGGCGAGACCGGTCCGGGCTCGGTCGCCACGGACACGAGTCCCAGGGTGACGACCGCGCCGAGGAACACGACAATGGTCTCAAACCCGAGCAGAATGGTGGCGAGGCTGCGTTTCACCGAACGTGGGCCCGACGAACGTCGGGATCGGCCCGGGCCGGCCCCGACCGGGTTGACACCCTCAGCATTCACGCCCTCAGTCGCACCGGTCATTTCTCCATCCATT
Organism: Cryobacterium sp. PH29-G1; assembly: GCF_030063365.1. Classification (GTDB taxonomy): domain Bacteria; phylum Actinomycetota; class Actinomycetes; order Actinomycetales; family Microbacteriaceae; genus Cryobacterium. Next base: position 41,589 of record NZ_JASISY010000013.1, read on the forward strand.
CGCCGGCGGCGGCGAGGGTGATCGCTTCACCGACGAGCACGATCGACCCCGTGACGAGCACGGCCCGCTTCGGCGCCTGCGCGGCCCACTCCCGGGCGCCGTCGAGCGCCGCGGCAAGGTCGTCGAAGCGGAAGGTGACCTGGTCGCTGGTCCACTCGGCGATATTGTCGGCGAGGTCATCCATGCGCACGGCCCGATCCGAGTGCGGCTCCGTGACGTAGAACCGGTCGACCTGGGGAGCCAGCGCGGCGACGATGCCCCGCGCGTCTTTATCGGCGAGGATTCCGACCACCACGGCGATCTCATCGAAGTCGAAGTAGGCCTCGAGCGCGGCAGCAAGGGCCGTGGCACCGTGCGGATTGTGCGCGGCGTCGACGAGCACGGTCGGTTCGATGCCGACCAGTTGCAGGCGACCGGGAGAAGTCGCGCTGCCGAGGCCTTCGGCCAGCAGATCGCCAACCAACGCCTGGCTGCCGGCACCGAGGAATGACTCGACGGCGGCAATGGCGACGGCCGCGTTTTGTGCCTGGTGGGTGCCGTAGAGCGGCAGGAACAGCTCGTTGTAGGTGCCGGCGAGACCGCGCACCGAAATAACCTGACCGCCGACGGCGACGGTGCTCGAGATCAGTGCGAAGCCCTCGTTCTCGCGCGCGAGTGTGGACTCACTCAGCTCCGCGGCACGAACCAGTTCGGCCTGCACCTCGTCGCTCTGGGCTGCGGAGACGACGGATGCCGCCGGCTTGATGATGCCGCTTTTGGTGCGTGCGATCTCGGCAACGGTGTTACCGAGCCGCAGCGTGTGATCGAGGGCGATCGGCGTGAACACGGCTACCTGCCCATCGGCGACGTTGGTAGAGTCCCACTCGCCGCCCATGCCGACCTCGACCACTGCGACGTCCACCGGCGCATCAGCGAAGCAGGCGAAGGCGAGCACCGTGAGCGCTTCAAAGAAGGTCAGCGGCACCTCGCCGGCCGCTTCCAGTTCGGCGTCGACGAGCTGCAGGTAGGGCTGGATATCCGCCCAGTTGGCGGCGAGAATCTGGTCGCTGATCGGTTCACCGTCAATGACGATGCGTTCGTTCAGTCGCACCAGGTGCGGGCTAGTCAGCAGCCCGGTGCGCAAACCATAGGCACGCACGATGCTCTCAACCATGCGGCTCGTGCTGGTTTTGCCGTTGGTGCCGGCCACATGAATGATCGGATACGAGTTCTGCGGGTCACCGAGAAAGTCCAGGGCGCGTCGGGTCGGCGCCAGACGCGGTTGCGGCTGCGCCTCCCCCACGCGCTGGAGCAGCTCGGCGAAGACGGCATCGCCGGCCTCGCGGAAGGCATCCAGCGGGGCCGGCTGGTTCATCGGCTCCTCGTCGTCGCCGCGGCCGGTGATGTTCTTCCACTCGGCGCTGTCGTCGGCGGGGGTGATTGCGTCGTTGGAATCTTCGGGGGTGTCGTTCTTAGACAAGGATGGCTCCGTTCACGCGCGCGACGGCCACGATGACGGCGCCCAGGTTGACATAGTGTTTGGCTTCGAACCGTACATAGTGTTCCACGGGAGCGCCGACGCGCCCTTCCAGCCATTCCGACGGCAACGCGGTCGAGATGTCCCCGGTCGACGGTCGGTGGGTGGAAAAGCTCGTGGCGAGGGTTTCCGCGGCCACATCGACTCCCACGGCGAGGTCGAAAGAATCAGCATCCGCTTCGCTCTCGAACACCAGATCCAGACGGATGCGGTCGCTCACCTGAAAACCGGCCGACTTGCGGGTGTCCTGCACGGCGCGAATCAGGTCGCGGGCGAAGCCCTCGGCCTCAAGCTCGGGTGTGGTGCCGGTGGCGAGCAGCGCGAAACCACCGCCGGGCAGCAGGGCAAGCGCTGCAGCCCCATCGCCGGCGTCGCTGTTCGCCTCGAGCGTCAGCTCGAATTCGCTCGCCTCGAGGGTAATACCGCCGGCAGTGACGATTCCGTCGGTCTCGCTCCAATCGCCGGCGCGGGCGGCCTTGATGACCTGCTGAACCTGCTTGCCCAGTCGAGGTCCAGCGGCGCGGGCATTCACGACAAGTTTGCTCGTGACTCCGTAAGCCGCAGCGCTGTCGTCTTCGAGCTCAATCAGGGTGATCGTCTTCACGTTGAGTTCGTCACGCAGGATCCCCACGAACGAGCCAAGCGCTGCGGAGTTGCCGGTGACGACGGTGAGGTTGGTCAGCGGAAGCCGCACCCGCAGACCGGCCTGCTTGCGAAGCGAGAGCACGGTGCTGCTGATCAGACGCACCTGGTCCATGGCGGTGACGAGCTCGTCGTCGGCGGGAAACAGGGTGGCATCGGGCCAGTCTTCGAGGTGCACGCTGCGGCCGCCGGTGAGGCCCTGCCAGATGCGCTCGGTTACGAGCGGCAACAGCGGAGCAGTAACCCGGCAGACGGTTTCCAGAACCGTGTACAGGGTGTCGAAGGCTTCGTGGGTGGTCGCCCCCTCGGTGGCGCCGCCCCAGAACCGGTCGCGCGACCGGCGCACGTACCAGTTGGTGAGCACGTCGGCGAAGTCGCGCAGGCGCGCCGCGGCCGTCGTGCTGTCCAGGGCCTCCAGGTCGGTCGCGACGCCCACGATCAGGTCTCGGGTTTTGGCGAGCAGGTAGCGGTCGAGCACATCGGTAGAATCGGTACGCCAGGTGGCGTCGTAGCCCATCGTGCCATCGACATTGGGTCCGGACGCATTGGCGTAGAGCGAGAAGAAATACCAGGTGCTCCACAGCGGCAGCATGACCTGGCGGGCACCCTCGCGGATGCCCTCCTCGGTGACGACGAGGTTGCCGCCGCGCAATACCGGCGAGCTCATCAGGAACCAGCGCATGGCGTCGGCGCCGTCGCGGTCGAAGACCTCGTTGACGTCGGGGTAGTTGCGCAGCGACTTGCTCATCTTCTGGCCGTCGTTGCCGAGCACGATGCCGTGGCTGACCACGTTCTTGAAGGCCGGTCGGTCGAACAGGGCGGTGGAGAGCACGTGCAGCAGGTAGAACCAGCCGCGGGTCTGTCCGATGTACTCCACGATGAAGTCGGCCGGGTTGTGTGCTTCGAACCAGTCCCGGTTCTCGAACGGGTAGTGCACCTGCGCGAACGGCATCGAACCGGAGTCGAACCAGACGTCGAGCACGTCCGTGATGCGGCGCATCGTCGACTGGCCGGTGGGGTCGTCGGGGTTCGGGCGGGTCAGCTCGTCGATGTACGGGCGGTGCAGGTCGGTCGGGCGCACACCGAAATCGGCTTCGAGCTCGTCCAGCGAGCCGTAGACATCCGTTCGCGGGTAGTCGGGGTTGTCGCTTTTCCAGACCGGGATGGGCGAGCCCCAGTAACGGTTGCGGCTGATCGACCAGTCGCGGGCGTTGCCGATCCACTTGCCGAACTGGCCGTCCTTAACGTTCTCCGGAACCCAGTTCACCTCCTGGTTGAGCTCGACCATGCGCGGGCGAAAGTCGGTGACGCGCACGAACCAGCTCGACACAGCCTTGTAGATGAGCGGGTTGCGGCAACGCCAGCAGTGCGGGTACGAGTGCTCATAGCTGGCCTGGCGGATGAGACGCCCGTTGGCTTTGAGCAGCGCGGTGAGCGGCTTGTTGGCGTCGCTCCAGAGTTGGCCGGCTACCTCGGGAATGTCGCTGAGAAACTTTCCACCGTCGTCGAGGGAAATGATCACCGGGATGCCCGCGGCTTCACAGACCTTCTGGTCCTCCTCGCCGTAGGCGGGAGCCTGGTGCACGATTCCGGTGCCGTCGCTCGTGGTGACGTAGTCGGCCACGAGGATACGCCAGGCGTTCTGGGTACCCCAGAGCGATTCGTCGGCGTAGTGGTCGAACAGGCGATCATAGCTGACCCCCTCCAACTCGCTGCCGAGCACCGTGCGCGAAATGGATGCCACGGCATCAGCGGCCGAGTCATAGCCCAGGTCCTTGGCATAGTTGCCGACGAGGTCGATCGCGATGAGATATTCGGCACCGAGCACCTCAACAGAAGCGAGCACCTCAACCGAGCTGAGCGCCGCCGCAGACGAAACGCCTTCCCGAAGCACCTCGGCGTCGGGGGTGCCGTTGGGGCCGGCTGGCACGACGGCGTAGACGATTTCGGGGCCCACGGCCAGCGCGAAGTTCGTCGGGAGGGTCCACGGGGTCGTGGTCCAGGCCAGAGCGCGCACCGCCGTGAGGCCGAGGGCTTCGGCCTTGGCCCCGATCAGCGGAAAGGTGACCGTGACGGTCTGGTCCTGACGCATCTTGTAGACGTCGTCGTCCATGCGCAGTTCGTGGTTGGACAGCGGGGTCTGGTCACGCCAGCAATACGGCAGCACCCGGTACCCCTCATAGGCGAGGCCCTTGGTGTGCAGCTGCTTGAAGGCCCAGATCACCGACTCCATGTAGGTGATGTCGAGGGTCTTGTAGTCGTTCTCGAAGTCGACCCAGCGGGCCTGACGGGTAACGTACTCTTCCCAGTCCTTGGTGTACTCCAACACCGACTCGCGGGCGACCGCGTTGAACGCGGCGAGGCCCATCTCCTCGATCTGGCTTTTATCGGTGATGCCGAGCTTGCGCTCTGCCTCCAGCTCGGCTGGCAGGCCGTGGGTGTCCCAGCCGAACCGGCGGTGCACCTGCTTGCCGCGCATGGTCTGGAATCGGGGGAACAGGTCTTTGGCGTAGCCGGTGAGCAGATGGCCGTAGTGCGGCAGACCGTTGGCGAAGGGCGGGCCGTCGTAGAAGGTCCATTCTTCGGCGCCGTCGCGCTGGTCGATCGAGGCCTGGAAGGTGTCGTCGCTCTTCCAAAAAGCGAGCACCTCGCCTTCGAGCGCGGGAAAGTTGGGTGAGGGAACGATGGCCGCGCCGGGCGTGGGCTCGTCACCGGCCGTGTGTTCATGGGGCGTGGCATTGCGGCTCTTGGGGTACAAAATGCTTCTCCTACCGGACGGGTCACTGGGGCCCTGCTCCACGAGGACGAACGATTGTGTAGAAATCGCCGCGGTACCACCTCGCTTGCCGCCCGTGGTTTCGACGTGCTCAACCCACGAACGACCGCTCGTTCAGAGGCTGTGACGGGCCCGACCCGTTCGGTTCTACTGGAATGTCCACCCGGGGGGTGGCCATCTGTTCTTCCGAAGACTTCCCGGTGATAGCCGAGTCACTGTCATTCGTGTTGAATACTATCAGTGCCCGCGGCCCCAGAACTGGAGTACAGCAGTGACATCTGAAGAACTCTCCGCCTTTCTCCTCGACCTCAACGGGGCGGTGCCGACCTATCCATTCGGCCCGGAGGCCCGCGTCATGAAAGTCGGCGGCAAGATGTTTTCAGTTGATCAGCCCGGCGCCACGCTGCCAAGCATCACGGTCAAGGCGCTCCCCGAGAATGTTCCGCGACTGATCCGCAGCGTTGCAGGAATCGTGCCGGGGTACCACATGAACAAGAAGCACTGGGTTACGGTGCGCCTTGACGGCTCGGTGCCCGACGAGCACGTGCGCGAGTTGATTGCCGAGTCACACGCCATCATCGTGGCGTCCCTGCCGAAGGAAATCCGGCTCGGACTGCAGGGCTAGGTCGTACGGCTACCACACGGGGACAACCGAGCCGAAGCGGTAAAACATGCCGGCAGTCGGGCGCAAAGTGAGGATCGGGTAGATTGGGTATGCGAACTCAGGCACCTCACCATCGACACGGTGCCGAATATACCGAACCGGAGAGTCATGACCAACGCCGACCGCGTCCCCGAAAAGCCAGCCCTTGAAGGGCTCGAAGCCAAATGGGAGACCCGCTGGGAAACCGACGGCACCTACCGTTTCGCTCGTGAGAACGCCACCCGGGAAACCATTTACTCGATCGACACTCCCCCACCGACCGCATCCGGTTCGCTGCACATCGGTCACGTTTTCTCGTATACCCATACCGATGTCATCGCCCGCTTTCAGCGCATGCGCGGCAAAAACGTGTTCTATCCGATGGGTTGGGATGACAATGGGCTGCCCACGGAACGCCGTGTGCAGAACTATTACGGTGTGCGCTGCGATCCCTCGCTCAGCTACACCGACAGCTTTGCTCCACCGTTCGAAGGCGGCGACGGCAAGAGCTCGAAGGCGGCCGACCAGCTGCCGATCAGCCGCCGCAACTTCATCGAACTGTGCGAAACCCTCACCAAAGAAGATGAGAAGCAGTTTGAAGCGCTCTGGCGCACCCTCGGCCTGAGCGTCGACTGGACCCAGTCCTACCGCACCATCGGCCCGGAGGCTCTGTTCACCTCGCAGCTCGCTTTTCTCGGCAACGTCGAGCGTGGCGAGGCCTACCAGGCCATGGCCCCGACCCTGTGGGACGTCACTTTTCGCACCGCAGTGGCCCAAGCCGAGCTTGAAGACAAGGACATGCCCGCCGCGTACCACCGGGTGTCGTTCCTGAAGCCCGACGGCAGCACAATCGAAATTGAAACGACTCGCCCCGAACTGCTGCCGGCCTGCGTCGCCCTCGTCGCACATCCCGACGACGAACGGTACAAGCACCTCTTCGGCACCACGGTGACGACCCCGGTGTTTGGCGTCGACGTTCCCGTGCTCGCCCACCACCTCGCCCAGAAAGACAAGGGCTCGGGAATCGCGATGATCTGCACCTTCGGCGATGTGACCGACGTGGTCTGGTGGCGCGAACTCGACCTGCCCAACCGCGCCATCATGGGTTTCGACGGCCGCATCATCGCCGAGGCGCCCGAAGCGATCACGTCCGAAACCGGCCGCGCCGCCTACGCGCAGCTCGCCGGCAAGACCGTCTTCTCCGCCAAGCAGGCCGTTGTGGATTTGCTCCGAGCCAGCGGCGACCTGATCGGCGACCCCAAGCCGATCGTGCACGCGGTGAAGTTCTTCGAAAAGGGCGACAAGCCGCTCGAAATCGTGTCCACCCGGCAGTGGTACATCCGAAACGGTGCCCGGGACGAGAAGCTGCGCACCCGACTGCTCGAGCACGGCACCGAGCTCGCCTGGCACCCCGAATTCATGAAGGTGCGCTACGAGAATTGGGTCAACGGCCTCACCGGCGACTGGCTGGTCTCCCGCCAGCGCTTCTTCGGCGTGCCGCTGCCGGTCTGGTACCCGCTCGACGACGACGCCAACCCCGTCTTCGACCAGCCGATCGTAGCGACTCGGGACATGCTGCCGGTCGACCCCTCATCGGATGCCGCGCCCGGCTTCACCCAGAGCCAGCGCGGCCAGGCCGGTGGATTCGTCGGTGAAGTCGACGTCATGGACACCTGGGCGACCTCCTCGCTCACCCCGCAACTGGCCGGTGGCTGGGAACGCGATCCGGAATTGTTCAAGCTGGTCTTTCCCTATTCGCTGCGCCCACAGGGCCAGGACATCATTCGCACCTGGCTGTTCTCCACCCTTTTGCGCGCCGAACAGCAGCACGGTATCTCGCCCTGGCAGCACGCTGCGCTCAGTGGCTTCATCGTCGACCCCGACCGCAAGAAGATGAGCAAATCCAAGGGCAACGTGGTCACGCCGGCCGATATGCTCGAGCTGCACGGCTCGGATGCGGTGCGCTACTGGGCGGCATCCTCTCGCCTCGGCACCGACGCGGCCTTCGACCCGAAGAACCCGACGCAGATCAAGATCGGCCGTCGCCTCGCCATCAAGATCCTCAACGCGAGCAAATTCGTCTCTATGTCGAAGGGGAGCCGGGATGCCCCGATCACCGAACCGGTGGATCAGAGCATGCTGGCCGGCCTCACCGCCGTCGTCGCCCAGGCCACGACCGCGTTTGAGAATTACGACCACGCGCGCGCTTTGGAGACCACGGAGAGTTTCTTCTGGATGTTCTGCGACGACTACCTCGAACTCGTGAAAGAACGCGCCTACGGTGAGCCGTGCCCGGAGCAAGCGTCAGCCGTTGCCGCGCTGCGCACCGCGCTGGCCACCCTGCTGCGCCTGTTCGCGCCGTTCGTTCCCTTCGCCACCGAAGAAGCCTGGTCGTGGTCGAACGATGGTTCGGTGCACACCGCGCCGTGGCCGGTCGCGGCCGATCTGCTCGGCAGCGGCGAGGTTGCCAGTGGCAATATCGCCCTGCTCGATCTGGCCAGCCGTGCGCTGACCGGCATCCGTCGTGCTAAGACCGATGCGAAAGCTTCGCAGAAGTCCGAAGTGGATTCCGCAGTGATATGCGGTGCTCCCGCCGAGATTGCACTGCTTACCCTGGCCACCGCTGATCTCAAAGCGGTCGGTCGTATTCAAGAACTGACTTTTGTCGACGGCAGCGAACTCGCTGTGACCGACATCGTGTTCGCCACCGTGTTAGAAAGTTAGGAGACCAGATGTCAGTAACCGTACGCCCGCTGGGCGACAAGGATTTTTTTGCTTGGCTGGGCCTGTTTGAGGGTTACAGCGCGTTCTATGAGAGCGAATTGACCGATCAGAAGGCGCTGCAGCTCTGGAGCTGGATCATCGATGTGAACAATTCCCTCAATGGCGCCGTCGCGGTCAACGAGGAGGGTGACTTTGTCGGCTTCGCGCACTACCGCACCGTTCCGCGCACCCTGAGCGGTGACCTCGCCCTGTTCCTCGATGATCTGTTCGTGGCCGAGGACTTTCGCGGTAAGGGCGTCGGCACCCAGTTGATGGACTTCACCAAGGCCTATGCGCGCGACCACAAGCTGGCTCAGGTGCAGCTGGTGACCGCCGCCGACAACGCCACCGCGCAGGTGCTCTACGACCAGGTCGGTACCCGAACCGACTGGGTCACCTACGAGATCGACGTTTAGCTGATGCAGCTGGGCACACGTTGGACCCTCGGCGGGACACCGCCGACCGGGCTTCCGCACGTCGTTGAAATCGCCGTTCGAGCTGTCGAAGAGGACCTCACGGCGCTCGACGTCGACACCAGCACCTGGCGCTGGACGCTGACCTGGCTTGAGGCCAAGCCGGTGATTGAGCTCGACGACGGCACCATCATCCGCTTTAATCCGGTCGATGACAGTGCCACCATCACGCAGCCGTCGACCACCGTCGATGACGACGATGAGGAATGGATCTGAGCTGGACCCACAGCCGTACGGTGCGCAGCCGTACGGTGCGCAGCCGTACGGTGCGCAGCCGTACGGCACAGCCCGATCGGCGGCGCACATTGTAGCGAGCGGGCTGGTAACCGGCCGCGGTCAAGCGCGGGCGAGTATTTCGCCGTGCGGCATTCCGAACCACCCGTTCGGATCACGCACCCACTCGTGCCAGGCGGCGGCCATGCGTTTCAGGTCGGCCAGGTCGGCCACACCGGATTCGATGGCGTGCGCCGCAAAAGCTGATTCGGTCACCCGCACCGCCCACGACCCACCCCACCATTCGCGTTCAGCATCGGATGCAAAGCACCAGATGGATGCGCTGCTGGTCACGTCGGTGAATCCGGCCCGTCTGGCCCAGGTTTTGAGTGAACGACCGGCATCGGGGTCACCCCCGTTCCAATAGTGCACCTCACGGTAAACCCGCATCCAATCAGCCAAACCATCAATGTGGGGCGCCATTATGACTCCCCCGTAGTCCACGTCACGAGCAGCAAGCACACCACCAGGACGCAGCACTCGACGCATTTCCGTCATCGCGGCGACTGGATCAGCCAGGTGTTGCAGCACCTGATGGGCATGCACGATATCAAAGCTGGCGTCGGCAAAGTCGAGGGCGTAGACGTCACCGACCTGAAAACTCACGTTGTGCGCACCCTCGTCGGCGGCCAATCCGGTCGCGTGTTCGACGATGTCGGTCGATGCGTCAATACCGACGACCCGGCCCGGCGCCAGCCTGCGCGCCAGGTCGACCGTGATCGTGCCGGGACCACAACCGACATCGAGCAGGATTCCCCCGGCGTGCAACTCCGGAATCAGATAGGCGGCCGAGTTCGCCACGGTGCGCCAGGTGTGCGAACGCAGCACGCTTTCGTGGTGGCCGTGCGTGTATTCGTCCCGCGGAGCGGACTCGGAGCTGCCGGTTGGGTGTGTCATGCTGCGATCCTACGGTGCCGCCGTGCTCAGTAGTCGATCAGTGCCCGATCAGTGCCCGCCCATCGGTCGACCAACGGCGGATCAGCATCCTCTCAGCGATCGATCGCACTGACGATCACCGCTCCGAGTTCGAGAGGCCGCGTGAACTGCGGCCAGTGCCCGGTGGGCAAGTCAACGTATTCCACATCACGAATACGTGCCAGTTCAGACACGTGAGGATCACCCTGCGCGATCCACCCGGCCAGTGCGCTGGCTGCAAATTCGCAGGCGATGACCGTGACCGGCACGTCATACCGTCGCTCGTCGTGCAGAATCTGCTGATCGTAGGCGACTCCCCGCGGTTGTGGCACGGCTCTCGCCCGAAACGCCGCCCGTAGTTCTTCATTCAAGCCCACGAGGTCAGCATCATCGAAATCTTCCCACGGCGGCAGGGGTATTTCGTCGCCTTCCACCGTGAGGTCGTCATTGATCACGCCACCGTCGGCGACCGGCCCACTGTCAACGTAGATTCCCCGTGCAATCCGGTGTGGGCGCGCATCGATGGCACCGTGAATGATGGCTCCGCCACCGGAATGCCCGACGAGCACCACCGGAGTGTTCAGTGAATCAATAATCCCCACGACGGCGTCAATGTGCGTGCGCAGTCTCACACCGGCGCGCGGCGCAGTGACACTTTCCAGTCCCGGCAGCGTCAGCGCGTGCACCCGGTGTCCCGCGGCTTCAAGCACGGGTGTCACCTCCGACCAGGAAGCGCCGTCGAGCCAAAATCCGGGTACCAGAATGATGTCCATGCTGGCACTGTAGCCCGCACCGCCGACATACGCGGCGCAATTTGGTGCGTCAGCGCAGGCGCGGTGCTGCGAGCTGCCGTGGTTAGTCTGGAGTCATGGCCTCCTTCGCGAACAATCCGTTTTTCGCCCGCAGCACCCTGCCCTACCAACTCCCGCCGTTTGCCGACATCACTGATGAGCACTACCGGCCGGCCTTTTTAGAGGGCATGACCGAGCAACTGGCCGAGATCGCTGAAATCACGGGCACAGCGGATGCCCCCACCCTCGAGAACACGCTCGTCGCCCTCGAACGCAGTGGGCAAACACTCGCCCGGGTCGCAGAGGTCTTCTTCAATAAGAGTTCGTCTGATTCGAGCGACTTCACCACCGCCCTCGAGGAAGAACTCGCACCCCTCCTCGCCGCACACGCCGACGCCATCCGCCTCGACCCGGCCCTGTACGCGCGCATCGCGACCCTGCACGAGCAGCGTTCGAGCCTCAACCTTGATGCTGAGTCGCTGTACCTGATCGAGCGGTACTTTACCGAGTTCACCCTCGCCGGGGCTGCTCTGAGCGACGACGACAAGCAATCCCTGCGTGATTTCAACGCGCGTTTATCGACGCTGACGACCCGATTCGAAAAGAATCTTTTGGCCGACACGAATGACCTCGCGCTCGTTGTCGCCGATGTCGCCGAACTCGACGGGCTCAGCATCGGCGAAATCTCAGCTGCGGCCGAGGCTGCCACGGAACGCGGCCTCGTGGGCAAATATCTGATCAGCCTCGTTCTCCCCACCTCGCACCCCTACCTGGCGAGCCTCACCAACCGCGGGGTGCGCGAACGGTTACTCGCAGCGAGCCGAGCCCGCGGCATCCGCTCTGATGCCGCCGGTGCCGCTAACGATAATCGACCGCTCGTCATCGAGATCACGCACCTGCGTGCCCAGCGGGCCCGACTGCTCGGGTTCGATTGCCATGCCGCCTACGTGACCGCCGACGAGACCGCCAAGACGCCCGGTGCCGTCTGGGATCTTCTCAGCCGCCTGGCCCCGGCGGCTGCCCGCAATGCCGGGGTGGAACAGGCCGACCTGCAGGCGGTGATCGACGCCGAGGGCGGGGGCTTTCAGCTGGCCGCGTGGGACTGGGCGTTCTACACCGAAAAGGTACGTCGGGCCAAGTACGACGTTGACACGACCGCCATGCGCCCGTACTTCGAATTGGAAAGCGTTCTGACCAACGGGGTGTTCTACGCGGCAAACCAGCTGTACGGACTCACCTTCACCGCCCGGCCAGACCTGATCGGCTGGCACCCTGAATCACGGGTATTCGAGGTCGCCACTGAAACGGGCGCGTCCGTCGGGCTCTACATCGGCGACTTCTACACCCGCGATTCCAAGCGCGGTGGCGCTTGGATGAACGCCCTGGTCTCCCAGTCAACGCTCCTGGACACCGATACGACCGTGGTCTGCAATAACCTCAACGTATCCAAACCAGCCGCCGGTCAACCCACCCTGCTCACCTACGACCAGGTCACCACACTCTTCCACGAATTCGGCCATGCGCTACACGGATTGTTGGCACGTGCGACCTACCCCAAATTCTCGGGCACCAACGTGTACCGCGACTTCGTGGAGTTTCCCAGCCAGGTCAACGAAATGTGGATGCTCTGGCGCGAGGTGCTCACTAACTACGCCCGCCACTACGAGACGGGAGCGGCGATGCCACAGCAGCTGGTGGACCGCATCCAGGCGTCATCGGCCTTCAACGAGGGCTTCCTGACCAGTGAATATCTCGCCGCAGCTCTGCTCGACCAGGCGTGGCACCGCATTGACGCCGACACCACCGTCACCGACGTGCCCAGTTTCGAAGCGGATGCCCTCGCCTCGGTTGCACTCGACAACCCGGTCGTGCCCACCCGCTATTCCAGCACCTACTTCGCGCACACATTCTCGGGCGGGTACGACGCCGGGTATTACTCGTACATCTGGAGCGAGGTGCTGGATGCCGACACCGTTGAGTGGTTCAAGGACAATGGCGGCCTGACCCGGGCCAACGGCGAGCGTTTTCGTGACCGCCTGCTCGGAGTCGGTGGCACCATGGACCCGCTGGACGCGTACCGAAACTGGCGCGGTCGCGACGCCGAACTGCAGCCGCTGCTCGACCGGCGCGGTCTCAACTAGCTCGCCCCGACCACTGTTACCCCGCGGTATCTGAACGCGCCCCACCTGCTTGCACCCCACCTGCATGCGCCGCACGTGCATGCGCTGCAGAACCTGCCCGCGCCGCCCGAAACAGCGCGGCACGTGTCGTCTCGACGGCCCGACCGACAGCGCGACCAGCAGAGCAACCAGCAGAGCAACCAGCAGAGCAGGAGAGCAGGAGAGCAGGAGAGCAACAGAACACCAGAACACCAGAGCAACAGAGCAACAGAGCAACCAGCCTCGACCGATAGAACACCGGTTCTCCACAGGGGATGTGTTCGGTTTCTTCTCCACAGATTGCGAGCTTTTCTCGGCTTTGTCGGTGGTGGGTGGGAGAATTGGGGTATGAACAGCCTCGCTGATGAGCTTCGATGGGCGGCCGACCGGGTCGCCTCCCTCGGCGATTGCAGCGCGGCGTTTGACGCCCTGCCCGAGGCCGATGTGCTCAGCGGCCAGCGGTCGTTGGCGGAGGCACGGCGGCTGCTGGACGTGTTCGCGGCGTGGATGGCCGGCACCGTCGCCCGCCGGTCCCGGCCCGAGCTCGGCCGCGAGGGCCTGGCCGCACGACAGGGGTTCGCGTCGCCGGAGGCCATGATTCAGCACGTGAACGGCTCCAGCCGCGGCGAAGCGGTCAAGCTGGTCGCGTCGGGCACGCTGATGGCTGAAACGGATGCCGCGGAACGGGCCGCCCAGCTGGCTGCCGAGGCGGCTGCCGCGCTGACGGGTGCTAGTGGTGGAACGGATACTGGCGGTCCGAACAGCCCAGCCGACGGTCCCGGTGACGGAATAGGCGACGGCAGAGGCGACGGGATCGCCGAGGGTATCGCCAAGGATCTAGGCGACGTGCCGTGGCAGGCGCCGATCGTGCATGCCGTTGCCGCCGGCACCCTCACGGTCGATCAGGCCGACGCCCTCCGGCGCGGGCTGGGCGACATCGACCAGGCCGTGTCCGCGCCGATCCTGCGCGATGCGCTGTCGGTGCTCGTGCCGGAGGTGACCGGGTTGAACGTGGAGCTGGTGTACCGGCGGGCGCGTCGACTGCGCGACCACCTCGACGAGGCCGGCATTCGGGCGCGGGAGAAGCAGGCCCGCGACGACACCAAATTCAAGCTGTTCCGCCGGCACGACGGCATGGTCGTGCTCAGCGGACTGCTCGCGCCCGAGCAGGGCGAGTACTGGCTCAGCGCCTACGACTGCCTCACCAGTCCCCGCCGCGGCGGCGTGCGCTTCGTCGACACGGAGCAAGCGGCCTGGGCTGAACGCATCAAGAACGACCCGCGCACCGTCGACCAGATCGCCGCCGACGCGTTCACCACACTGCTGAAAACCGGCACCGACGCCGACCCCACCCGAATGTATGGCGGACGCCACCCCGCAGTGCGCATCATCGTCACCCACACCGACCTGAAAAACGCCGGACTCGTGCCCGCCGACGAACGCGACCCGGCCGACCCGGCCGACCCGGCCGGCGCAGCCGGCGCAGCCGGCGCAGCCGGCGCGACCGCGGAAGCGGAGTTGCGCGCTGCCACTGCGGCCGCGGCCGCGGGGGCAGCCTCGACAGAGCCGTCGACAGAGCCAGTGACAGGGCCGGCGACAGTGCCGGCGTCAGTGCCGGCGTCAGTGCCGGCGTCAGTGCCGGCGTCAGTGCCGGCGTCGCCGGCCCGCATCGGGCACGGCTTCCTCGAGGGCAACCCCGCCCCGATCTCCCTCGAAACGGTGCAGCAGATTCTCTGCAACACCGGCCAGCTACGTCTACTACTGGACGAGGCGGGGCATCCACTCAAACTCGGCCGCAGCCAACGCACCTTCAGCGAAGCCCAACGCGTAGCCATCGGCATGCGCGACGGCGGCTGCATGTTCCTGGACTGCGACATGCCACCCTCCCGATCCGAAGTGCACCACGCCGACCACTGGGTACGCGACTCCGGCACCACCGATATCGACGTCGGACTCCTGCTCTGCGCTCCGTGCCACCGCCGACTCCACCAGGAAGGCTGGCAGATCATCGCCGACCACGGCCGGTTCTGGCTGCAACCACCCGCAACAATCGACCCACACCAAACACCGATCGCCCTGCACAGCAAAAACCCCCTCCTGCTCGAACTCCACCCGGTACAAGACTCAAAACAACACCAGCCCAACGCCAAAACAGGCTGACGCCAGCACACGGAACGACCGACCGGGCGATCACGACAAGCTCGATCCACGGGCGTGTTCGACAAACTCTTCGGACGGACGGACGGACAGACAGACAGACAGACAAACAGACAGGCAGACAGACAGACAGAGGGGGCGCTGCCAGCGGTCGCAGCGGGATCGTCGGCATCATCGGGCGCGAGGCTATGAGTCAGGAGCGCATCTTTCCAGCCGCTGTACCCTCAATAGTGGTGATGCGCGGCTGGTTGATCGCGGTGTAGTCTCTGGGGCCATGGACACTCGAGCAGGTCGAGCAGGTCGAGCAGGTCGAGCAGGTCGAGCAGGTCGAGCAGGTCGAGACCAAGGTACCGGTCGGCGTCGTTTTCTGTGGAGCACCGCCGCGGTCTTGGCTGCGATGCTCCTAAGCGGGTTGATCCTTCACTACCTCCGCGAGAATGTCGACAGCTCGGTGCCGGGGTGGCCCCTTCTCAGCGGAACGGCGAGTCTGCTCTATGCCGATGGTGAAGCCAATCTCTGGGCGTGGATATCCGGGCTCCTGCTCGCGAGCGTTGGCGTCGTCCTCTGTATTGTCGGTGCGGCTGCCCACAACGAGGGGTCGACCGGGACACCATATTTTCTTCTGGGAGCGGTCGCCGTCGAGATGTCCGCCGATGAGATTGCTCAGCTCCATGAGAAATTGGCCAGGTTCAATCCAGGCCAAACGTTTACCTTCAGCTGGCTCACCCTCGGGGTGCCGCTGGCCATCGTCGCCGGCATCATCGTGCTCTGGATTGCACGACACATCGACCTAAACCTCCGTCGCCGCCTCATCGTGGCCGGCATCATCTATTTGCTCGGCGCGGTCGGGGTGGAAGCAATCAGCGGCGTCGCCGTGGGTGGGCACCAGGACGACCTGGCTCGGGCCAGCCTGGAGTACCACGTCTTGCTCGGTATCGAGGAGGGACTCGAGGTGACGGGGGCCCTTCTGGCTCTCGCCGCAGCCCTCTACGCTCTGAGCATCGAACGCACGGCGGCCGGAATCCTTGTGCGAACGCGGAGCGGCCGCTCCGCCGCGAGCCAGCACCCTCCGCACCTGGAGTGAACATCCGACACGACTACTCGTCGCAAACAGCTAACCCGCGCTGGGTCGGCGTGAACCGAGCCAGAGCGTGAAGATTCCGCCCACGACGAGGCCCCAGAATGCAGAGCCGATACCGACGACTGTAATGCCCGACGCCGTCACCAGAAATGTCGCTATGGCGCTGATCCGATGCTCTGGTTCCTCCAGTGCACCAATGAGACTGGTGATCAGGGCGCCCAGCAGTGCCAGTCCCGCGACAGCGACAATGAGGATCGGGGGTGACGCTGCCACCAGGGCCGTCGCCAGCCCGGCCCCGAGACCGAGCACAAGGTAGCCAAAGCCGGACGCGACCGTGGCGACCCACCGTTTGCCCGGGTCGCTATGGGAGTCCGGGCTGGCCATCAGTGCCGCCGTGATCGCTGCCAGATTGGTGCTGTGCGCTCCGAACACGGAGCTCACCATGGTGCCGACCCCCGACCAGATCAGCACCGATCGCGGCGGCGGCCGATACCCGAAGGTGGCTAGCACGGCGAAGCCGGGAACGTTCTGGCCTGCCATGGTCACGATGAACAGCGGCACGCCCAGACTCACTATGACCAGCGGGTCGAAGACCGGAGCGATCAGCATCAGAGCGGGAGCGGATGTCGACACACTCAGCCAATCCGTTCCGGCGGTTACTCCGATGCCGATGGCCGCCACGACCATCGCGGCCGGAACCGCCCAGCGCGGCGCCAAGCGGTACAGCACGAGCCAGACGAGCACGACCGGCAGCGCCAACAGCGGTCGCTCAATCGAAGCCTGAATGGGCGCCAGACAGATTGGAAAAAGGATGCCGGCCAGCATTGCCGCCGCCAGCGGCTTCGGAATGCTAGTAATGACCCGACCGAGTCGTGGCCACAGACCCGACAGCACTATGAGCGCGCCGCAGACGAGAAAAGCCCCGATGGCTGCACCGAAGTCGTCGGTGGAGGCCCCGGCCGCAACCAAAAGCGCTGCCCCAGGCGTTGACCACGCGAATGAAATCGGCATACGAAAATGCCAGGGAAGTGCAATGCAGAGCGCGCCCACCATCAGGCACAGCGCGAGAAGACCTGAAGACGCTTGAGTCTCCGTCGCCCCGACGGCCCGCAACCCGGCAACGACCAGCACGAACGAGCTCGCGAAGCCGGTGATCGCCGCCACGATTCCAGTCGAGATCGGCTGGACCAGCCCCCGCGCACCGCCCCTCACGCCGCTCCCACCGTTTGGGTCCTCATCCGTTCCCCGCACACAATCGTTAGCGCACCGGCTTATTTTCCTGGTTCAGACATATCGGCACAGACAGATCCGTGCAGAGCCCACCACCACGATACTGACGAGCACCGAGATTGATGACCGCTGTCTGTTACTGATGGACACCGTTACTGATAGACACCGTTACTGATAGACACCGTTACTGACGGACACCGCGCCGCGCGCCTCGGTCAGGCCGACTTCACCTGACGAGTCTTGTGCAACACCAGTTCGGCTGGCGCGTTGTTCAACACGGTGTCGCGGGTGATGATCACGCGCTCCACGTCGGTGCTCGAGGGCACCTCGAACATGACCGGGCCGAGTACCTCTTCGAGGATGGCACGTAGTCCGCGGGCACCCGTCTTGCGCAGCACGGCGAGATCCGCGATAGCTTCCAACGCCGGCTGCTCGAACTCGAGCTCGACGCCGTCAAGCTCAAACATGCGCTGGTACTGCCGAACCAATGCATTCTTCGGCACGGTCAGAATCTGCATGAGTGCCACCTGATCAAGCTGGGTGACGGTCGTGACCACGGGAAGACGGCCGATGAACTCGGGGATCAGCCCGAATTTGTGCAGATCTTCGGGCAGAACCTCACTGAACAGATTGACGTCGTCACCCTTGATGTGCAGGGACGCCCCAAAACCGATGCCTTTTTTACCGGCGCGGGACGAGATGATGTCTTCGAGGCCAGCGAAGGCGCCGGCCACGATGAACAGCACATTCGTGGTGTCGACCTGAATGAATTCCTGATGGGGATGCTTGCGCCCACCCTGCGGGGGCACGGACGCGATCGTTCCCTCGAGGATTTTCAGGAGCGCCTGTTGCACGCCTTCGCCCGAGACATCGCGGGTGATCGACGGATTCTCGGCCTTGCGGGCGATCTTGTCGATTTCATCGATGTAGATAATGCCGGTCTCGGCCCGCTTGACGTCGTAGTCCGCGGCCTGAAGCAGCTTGAGCAGAATGTTCTCGACGTCTTCGCCGACGTAGCCGGCCTCGGTGAGGGCCGTCGCATCCGCTACGGCAAAAGGAACGTTCAGACGTTTCGCCAGAGTCTGGGCCAGATAGGTTTTACCGCACCCGGTCGGACCGATGAGCAGAATGTTGGATTTGGCGATCTCAACGTCGTCGTGAATGGCTTCGGCGGCGGTGAGCGTAGCCCGGGACCGCACCCGCTTGTAGTGGTTGTAGACGGCGACAGCGAGGGCGCGCTTGGCGGGTTCCTGGCCGATGACGTATTCCTCGAGGAAGCCAAAGATCTCTTTGGGCTTGGGGAGGTCGAATTCACTGGCGGCGGCTTCAGAGCCGGCTTCGGCCAGGCGCTCTTCAATGATTTCATTGCACAGCTCGACGCATTCGTCGCAGATGTACACGCCGGGGCCAGCAATGAGCTGTTGTACCTGCTTCTGGCTCTTTCCGCAGAAGGAACATTTGAGCAGGTCGGCACTTTCTCCGATTCGGGCCATGTCAGCCTCCTCCATTGGTCTCGGTGCAATTGAGCCTAGCCTGTGCATCCGACACTTGCGTGCAGCACGCCACAAACCGAAACGGCGCGCCGCCCGAAGGCGACGCGCCGGTCAGGGGGCTTCAGGTCACAGGCTATTTAACCAACATCGGAAGGTTCTTACGGCTGGTCAGAACCTGGTCGATCAGGCCATATTCGAGGGCATCCGCCGCGCTCATGATCTTGTCGCGGTCGATGTCCTTATTGACCTGCTCAACGCTCCGGTTGGAGTGGTGTGCCAGCGTCTCTTCGAGCCACACGCGCATGCGCAGAATCTCGGCCGCCTGAATCTCGATGTCCGAGGCCTGGCCACCGCCCTGGCCACCAACCGAGGGCTGGTGGATAAGAATGCGCGCGTTCGGCAGTGCCAGACGTTTGCCCGGGGTTCCGCCGGCGAGCAGCACGGCCGCAGCGGATGCCGCCTGTCCGAGGCACACCGTCATCACGTGTGGGCGAATATACTGCATGGTGTCGTAAATCGCTGTCATGGCCGTGAATGAACCGCCGGGCGAGTTGATGTACATCGTGATGTCGCGGTCCGGGTCCTGGCTCTCGAGCACGAGCAGCTGGGCCATTACGTCGTCGGCCGAGGCATCGTCTACCTGCACGCCCAAGAAGATGATCCGATCTTCGAACAGCTTGGCGTAGGGATCCTGGCGCTTGTAGCCGTAGGCGGTGCGCTCTTCAAAGGTGGGCAGGATGTAGCGGGAGTCGGGCATGTTCGTGGTCGAGCCGCCCATCGAGCTGTAGGCCGTTCCACCGAATGTGGGGATAGTCATGATTTCTTCCTGTTCAGTTTCGGTGGACTACTTGGTGGCGTCGGGATCGGTACCGCCGCCACCGATGACGTCCGAAGCGGATGAGCGGAGGTGATCGACGAAGCCGTACTCGAGGGCTTCCTCTGCGCTGAACCAGTTGTCGCGGTCACCGTCGGCGTTGATCTGCTCGGGGGTCTTGCCGGTCTGTGCTGCGGTGATCTCCGACAGTCGCTGCTTCATATCGAGAATGAGGCGCGCCTGGGTCTGAATGTCGGCAGCGGTGCCGCCGAATCCTCCGGACGGCTGGTGCAGAAGCACGCGGGCGTTCGGGGTGATGTACCGCTTGCCCTTGGTGCCCGAGGTGAGCAGGAACTGCCCCATCGAGGCGGCCATGCCGATTCCGACGGTGACGATGTCGTTCGGCACGAATTGCATCGTGTCGTAGATCGCCATTCCGGCGGTGATCGAACCACCGGGAGAGTTGATGTAGAGATAAATGTCGCGGTTGGAATCTTCGGCTGCCAGCAACAGGATCTTGGCGCAGATCTCGTTGGCATTTTCGTCACGGACCTCTGAGCCGAGCCAGATGATGCGGTCCTTCAGCAGTCGGTCAAATACACCGTTAGTGGGTGTCGGGTCGGCCATGTCGTGCTCCGTTTCAGTTGTCGCTTCTCAATGAATCTATCGGAGCGCGCGCATGAAAACGGCTCTGTTCGCCCTCGGCAGATTACCGGCCGCCATATACAGCCCCTGCGGCATGCAAAAGGCCGGCTGGCCAGCACCCATGAAGGGTTGCTGGCCAGCCGGCCCGTGCCCGCCGTCAGGCGGTACTGCTCACACGCTACTTCTTGGCAGCGGCTTTCTTCTTCTTGGGCTTGTCTTCTACCTCGACGTCGGCCTCGTCGATCTGAGCCTCACCGACCTCGCTGGATGCGATGTCTGCTACAGCAGAGGTTTCCTCCTCAGTCGGGCCGGTGAACTCACTCAGGTCGACCGGCTTGCCGTTGGAGTCAACGACTTCGGCCTTGCCCAGGGCAATGGCGAGAGCCTTGTTACGAGCAACTTCGGCGACCATCGAGGGGATCTGACCGTTGGTGTTGAGCGTCTGTACGAACTCACTCGGGTCCATGCCGTACTGGCTGGCACCCTGAATGAGGTACTGGGTGAGCTCGTCTTGGCTGACCTTGACCTGCTCGGCTTCGGCGATCGTGTCGAGCAGAATCTGCTGACGGAACGTCTTCTCGCTAGCTTCGGTGACCTCGGCGCGGTGCGTGTCGTCCTCGAGGCGGCTTTCGCCCTCGAGGTGACGGTTCACCTCGTCCAGGATGATCGCGGCGGGGATCGGAACCTCAACGGATCCGAGGAGAGTGTCGATGAGACGCTCGCGGGCCTGGCTGCCCTGGCCGAAGACCTTGGACTTCTCCACCTGAACCTTGAGGCTCTCGGTGAGCTCGGCGATCGTGTCGAACTCGCTCGAGATCTGAGCGAAGTCGTCGTTCGCCTCGGGAAGCTCGCGCTCCTTGACGGCGATGACCGTGATCGTGATCTCGGCCGTCTCGCCCTCGTGATCTCCACCCATGAGGTCGGAGTTGAAGGTGGTGGTCTCGCCGGCGCTCAGTGAATCAAGTGCCTCGTCGATGCCGTCGATGAGGTCGCCGGAGCCAACCTCGTAGGAGATGCCGCTCGCGGTATCGACCTCTTCGCCGTCGATCGCGGCGTTCAGGTCGATCTGGGCGAAGTCGCCGGTCTTGGCGGGACGCTCAACGGTGATCAGCGTGCCAAAGCGGCTGCGCAGCTTGTCGAGTTCTTCGGCGACTTCTTCGTCGGTTACCTCGACGGCGTCGACGGTCAGCTTGAGGCCGGCGTAGCTGGGCAGGTCGATTTCGGGGCGCACGTCAACCTCGATAGCGAGAAGCAGGTCACCAGAGAAGTCGGTGTTGCTCGGCCATTCGATGATGTCGGCCTCGGGACGACCCAGCGGGCGCAGCTTGTTCTCTTCGACGGCAGCGCGGTAGAAACCGTCGAGACCCTCGTTGACGGCGTGTTCCAGAACGGCGGCCTTGCCGACGCGCTGGTCAATGATGGCCGGCGGGATTTTTCCCTTACGAAAGCCGGGGATGTTGATGTCTTCGGCGATGTGGCCGTAAGCATGGGTGATGGCTGGCTTCAGCTCGTCGGGGCTCACCGTGATGGTGAGCTTGGCGCGCGTGGGGCTCAGTTTTTCGACCGTGGACTTCACTCGTGACTCTCCTGTGTATTGAAACGGTGTGCTGCGGATAATGTCGGGGCGACAGGAGTTGAACCTGCGACTTCTCGCCCCCAAAACGAGCGCTCTACCAAGCTGAGCTACGCCCCGGATCTACTTCGACCCGCTGGTACTACTTTGTTGGGGAATCAAACTGTTGACGCAGGCGAAAGCTCACGACAGGCGGATTGACCTCAGCCAGTCTAATGCACGCCTTTCGAGCGGATGCGCCCGGACTGGCATTCGGCACCCGGTTTCCTGTACTACGATGTTCGAGTGCCAAGATTTCTTGGCTTGGGGTCGTAGCTCAATGGTAGAGCCTGAGTTTTCCAAACTTATGACGCGGGTTCGATTCCCGTCGACCCCTCCCCCCAACGAAAGCCGCCGGCCACAGGCCAGCGGCTTTCGCCGTTAACGGCCACCCTGCGGGCGCCTCAGCAGCTGCTGGCCCAGCACCCGTGGTCCGTTCAGCGGCCGTGGGCCGTTCAGTGGCCGTGGTCCACCGACAGCGCCCGGGGCCCACTGCCGAGGGCCAGATTTGATTTCGGCACGATCGCATCGTGCGCCGTCGGCGGTGTTCCCGCCGTGTCGCCCGGCTGCACGACGACGAATTGGGCCATCATACCGGCGTCTTCATGCGCGAGCATGTGGCAATGAATCATGTACGGAAAGTCGGGATCGGTATATTCCGAAAATTGCATAATGAGCTCGTAGCGAACGCCGGGCTCAAGGTAAATGGTGTCTTTCCAACCCGAGAGTTCTGCTGGCGGCGGTTCGGTACCCACCCGCAGCACCTGAAACTGCACGGCGTGCACGTGAAAGTTGTGCGGCAGCGGCATGGCATTGTCCACGGTCCACACCTCGGTGGCCCCGGCCTGAACGGTCTCATCGATGCGTGTCATATCCATCAACCGGTTATTGATCGTGTACCCGTTGAGGGTGAACGAACGCTCGACCGAGGCATCCGCTTTGCTTAGCGGATTAATGTTCGCGAGTGTGGTGGACACCTCCCCGGCGCTGTCGAGCTGGTCGGCGGCACGCAGTTCCATGACGTCGAGCCGGTCGTCGCCCGCATTGCTGGTCGAAGCTTTGGCCGAGGTGCCGAGATCCGGGGCGGTGGATTGCAGTTTCACGGTCTCACCCGGGGCAACGCGCACGAGGACCTCGGCGCGCTCCCCCGGTGACAAGCGGATGCCCGTCATCGGTGCCGTTTCGCCCAGCAGTCCCCCGTCGGTGGCGATCAGGTCAAAAGACCGCCCGTCGCTCAATCCGAAATCGTAGATGCGGGCCGCCGACGCGTTGACCAGGCGAAGCCGCACCACGTCCGTCGTGACGTCGAGGTAGGGCGCCAGAGTGCCATTGACGAGCACTTCGTTACCGATCGCGCCGATGTATCCGCGCACATTAGAGGTGAACTGCCCGTTCGTGTCAAACCGGCGGTCCTGCACCACAACGGGAATATCGTCGACTCCGTAGCTGCGAGGCAGAGTGAGAGCTGCCTCTTCGTCGTCCTGCAGCAGGAAGAGGCCGGCGAGACCCATTTCGACCTGGTGTTCGGTGGTACCGACCGGGTGTGGGTGATACCAGAGAGTCGCGGCCGGCTGTTCGATGGTGAAATTTGGGCTCCACTCAGCACCCGGTTCCACGACCTGGTGCGGTCCGCCGTCCATTTCGGCTGGCAGATTCATGCCGTGCCAGTGCACGGTGGTGACCTCGTCGAGGTCGTTTTTGACGTTGATGCGCACTTTCTCGCCACGCTGGGCAACGAGGGTCGGTCCGAGAAAGCTACCGTTGTAGCCCCAGGTGTCGGTGTGGACGCCGGGCGTGAACTCGGTCGTTCCGGCCTGAGCCGTGAGATTGAAGACCCGCTCGCCGGCGGCGTTAACGGCCGACTCCGCCAGCGGCGGGATCGCGAGCGGGTTGACGAAATCGATGGTGTCGACCGTGTTGATGACACCGGCACCGTTATCGCCCGAGCACGCAGTGAGGCCGATGGCCAACAGCACAGCGCCGACGACGACGCCGCTGACGATGGTCGCGATGCGACGACGGGGAGTGTTTATTCGAGCACGGATCATCTGTCTAGTTTCCCTCGTTTGTGGAGCCCGCTCGCGCCGGCTCAGCTGCGCAGGCTTAGGCCTGGCACCGTGGGCACCAGTACAGTTTGCGCGCCGCCATCTCTTCCAGCACGATGTGAGTGCCGCAGACCCGACAGGGCAGCCCCTCACGCTTGTAGACCCAGTGCCGGTCAGCACGATTCTTCATGGCGAGCCGGTACTGGTCCCCCTCCAGCTGGTCCATCGTCATCATCTGGCCGGTCGCCACACCAATATGCAGCAGGTGCGCCCAATCGCGCCAGAGTGCGCGCACGGTCGCATCACTGAGCGATTTGCCGGGCGCATGCGGGTTCAGGCCCGCGCGAAACAGCATTTCGGCTCGGTAAACGTTGCCGATTCCGCTGACCACGCTCTGGTCCATCAGCAGCCGGCCGATCGGGGTCGGCTTCTTACGCACGGTCGTCACGAACCGTTCCGCGGCCTCCGGTGTGTTGTCCAGCTCCGGGTCGGGTCCGAGCTTGCCGATCACCGCGTCGACCTGAGCCGGATCGAGCACTTCGCAGGCGGTCGGTCCACGCAGATCGGCGCACACCGTGTCGCTGAGCAGGCGCACGCGCACCTGGCCGACCGGTTCGGGAGGAAAAGTGTCGGCGAGGTCGATCTCTTTTTCCTGTTCCGACATGCGCACCCGGGTGCGCCGGGGCGCTCCGATACTGAAGATGGAATTTTCACCGGCCGCGTCGAAGGTTGGTGCTTCGGCCCCGTCTTTGAGCTCGGTCCCGTGCTGGTTGGTCTGGCCCATGCGGCCGTTGGCCGAGGCCATCGTGGCGTCCATGAGAATGTCGCCGCTGAAGTCCCAGGCTCCATACATGCCTAAGTGGATGCGTAGCCACAATCCGTGGTCAAATTCCAGAAACATCTGCTTACCGACGGCGCGAGCATCAGTTACCGTGTGCCCGCTCAGCTGCGCGGCACCGACGACGAACCGGCCCTGCGGCGAAGTAACGGTGACCCGGTGACCGACAAAGTTTCGCTGAAATTGCCGGGTGATGCGGTGTACGGAATGGCCCTCGGGCACCTCAGCTCACTTGCCGTCGACGTCGATGTTTTTGCCGGCGATCGTTCCGGTGCGCTCATATTCGCCCAGCTGACGGATGCGACGCACGTGACGCTCCTCATCAGTGAACGGCTCAGCGATGAACGCGTCGATGAAGCTGGTGGCCTCTTCGATCGTGTGTTCGCGAGCACCGATCGAGATGACGTTGGCATCGTTGTGTTCGCGGGCGAGCCGAGCGGTGCTGAGGTTCCATACCAGGGCGGCACGGGCGCCGGACACCTTGTTGGCGGCCATCTGCTCACCGTTGCCCGAACCGCCGAACACGACGCCGAGCGCCTCGATGCCGGTCTCGAGGTCGTCGACGGTGGCCTGCGCAGCGTTGATGCAAAACGCCGGGTAGTCGTCGAGGGCGTCGTAGGCCGTCGGTCCGTGGTCGATGACCTCGTGACCGGCAGTACGCAGGTGCGTGATCAGGTGGTGGCTGAGGTCGAGTCCGGCATGGTCCGTGGCGATGTGGATGCGCATAGGAGCAGTCTATTTAGTGCTGACGGCGTCCGCGAAAATGGGCTCGCGGGTTCGACTGCGCTTAAGTTCGAAGAATCCGTCGTAACTGGCGAGCGCCACGACGCCGTCCCACAATTTGAGAGCCTCGTCGCCCAGTGGCGCCGGGGAAATCACGGGGCCGAAGAAGGCCACGCCGTTGACCGCAATCACCGGGGTACCAACGTCCTGGCCGACGCGGTTGATGCCGTCGAAGTGGCTGGCCCGCATCTGTGCGTCGTACTCGTCGCTGTCGGCGAACGTGGCGAAGCTACTGGGCAGGCCCACGGCGGCGAGCGCGGCCGGAATGACCTCGTCGGGGTTGCTGTTACCGCCCGGGTGAATTTGCGTTCCGAGCGCGTCGTAGAGCGCCTTAACCATCGACTGCCCGTGCAATTCACTGGCGGCAGCCACCAAGCGGGTGTATTTGAGCGCCCGCGGCAGGAACTGCGCATAGTGCTCGCTCAGTTCCCGGTCTTCGTTGAGAACGGCGAGGCTCATCACGTGCCAGGTCACGTCAAAACCACGCAGACGGGCCACTTCATCAACCCAGCGCGAGGTCATCCACGCCCAGGGGCACGAGGGGTCAAACCAGAAGTCAACGGAATCAGTCATGTCACCAGCCTAAAGCGCCCACGGTGAACGTTGCATCCATCCAGACACAGCAGCGCGCGTCGGGACAGTTCGGCGAGTGCTTCCTCTGCGCGGGTCGGGAACACCCCCCATTTTGGGGATCAGAGTATCCCTCACTCGGGGCTTAGCCGACCGGTCACTCCCGAGCACGATTGAGTCGTCCAGACAGAGTCGTCGCGACATTGGAGGCCAGCATGAAAACGACGAGAGAATCGTACGGGGTTGTACCGCCGAAGCGGTCGATCTGGCAGCGGATCGTGAACGCCGCCACTTCCACGGCCATGGTGGCAGCGATGCTCGTCAGCCTGCCCGCACTGCCAGCTCAAGCGGCCACGACGAGTGACCTGTCGCTCAAGGTGATCAGCGCGCGCACGGAATCTCTCGCCTTCGGGGGAACGGGCGTTCTCAAGGGCGCCGACGTCCCGGACTTCCAGTACATCATTAACGAAGACAACACCGGAACGACCGCTCAGCGCACTCCTACGGGCGACTGCGCCGCGACTACCCCCGGGTACCCGCTCAACTGCGACTGGCCGTCGATTAAAGAGGTACCGCACACCACGAGCCCGATCGTGCGCCAGGGGGATCAGGCCGATTTCGCCAGTGGCCTGCCCCTGCCGGATGGACGCTACCTGATCTCCGTCTTGGCGGACGGTTACAAAATCGACGGCGAGCACTTCAGCGTGCCGTTGCCAGCACCGGGCCTGGTTACCGTCGAGCTGCAGCCCAACCCGCTGCCCGACTCAACGCTTCGGGCCTTCGTCTTTCAGGACACCGCGCCAACCAACGGCGCCAACGATCAGGGTGAGCCGGGCCTGGCCGGTTTCGTCGGTCACGTCACCGACACCCTGGGCGAGTTGCAGACCGACGTCTACGGCAACCCCCTGTGCACCGTCTATGAGGGCGAGGATCCGGACACCCATGTGATCCCGAGTCTCAGCCTGGACGGAAACCAGCTCCCTGTGCCGATCAACGGTACGGGGGGCCACTGCGTCAGTGATGCCAACGGCCTGCTGACCATGCCCCACCTCGGCAGCAACCGGTACACGCTCACGGCGACCGCACCGGACGGGCAGACCTGGATTCAGACGACGACGCTGGAAGGCAACCACGACTTTGACACCTGGCTGCTGGAGGGCAGCACCGGATACGATACCGAGGCTCTGGTGGCCGGCGAGCCCGTTCCCGGTCCGATCTTCGGTTTCGTTCCGCCCACGAATACCCTGGCCTCCGGTGCCGCCGGCAAAATCACGGGTGTGGTCGTCACCGCAAAGCAGTACACCCCGCCCAAGGGCGGCGATTTCAACTACTGGCTGGGGCTGACCGGAAGCAAGATGGGCAAGCCCATCGTCAAGCCGTGGCTCTCGCTCGCCGACCTGCAGCAGGGAGATCAAGCCGTCTGGGTGGGTATGGGCGACGCGAGCGGTGCCTTCGACATCTCCGGCGTCCCCGATGGCAACTACAGCCTGAGTTGGTGGGACGAGCCGCAGAACTACTTCATCAACATGGTCAACGTGACCGTGAGTAATGGCGAGACGGTGCAGATGGGCAATGTGCCGACCAGCGGTTGGTGGACCGACTACGACGGGTATGTCTTCAGCGATACCAACCGCAATGGGGTCAAGGACCCCGGCGAGGGCGGTCTGCCCAACTTCACACTGACCATGCGCAAGCAGGATAACTCGTTGATGGATCGCGGCAACAACGTCGTCACCACCGACAATTTGGGCTACTACCACTTCGAGAGCGCCTACCCGCTCAGTGAGTGGACCGTGATGGAGAACTACAACGATTCCTTCTATACCACCGGGGTCACCTACCAGGCCGACAACCAGCCAACTCCGACCACCGTCAAGGGTGCTGGCGTTGATGTGAGCGTGCTGAGCATTATCGGTCTCGGCGGCCGAATGGACTGGGGCGTTCACGCGTACGACCCAACGGGCGCCAATGGCGTCGACCCCCGCAACGGCGGCATCGTCGGCTCGGTGAGTTACGACACGACTCGTAACGAGCTCGACCCACAGTACGCCGCCTCCGAGGACTGGCAGCCGGGCGTCTCCGATCTGCCGGTGGAGTTGTATGCGACCGTCGACTGCGGCACGCACGCGGATACACCGTGCGGTGGCACGAACGATGCCTTTGAGTTGGCATCCGACGGGTCCCTGGCCACGGGCAAGCTGCTGAATACCTACGTCTCGGAGCAGTGGAGCCGCCCGACCGGATGCGTGGCCCGCGACGTGGATGGCAACCCGCTCGTGCACGCCGCCGACAGTCTGACGGCGTTCGATGAGAATGTGCTCGTGCCCTCGCAGGAGACAACGGGCGCGTGCATCTCGAGCTTCATGCAGGGCGTGCAGTTCGGGCCCTACCCGACAGATCAAGGCACGACCGACGCCAACTTTGGTGCGGCCGTGGACGGCAACTACGGCTTCGCTGACGCCTGCACCGGCACACTCGACGCTTCAGATCCGTCCGCTCCCACCTGCGATGCAGCCTTCGAGCCTCTGGGGAGCGGGGACTATCTGGTCCGGCTTGCGATTCCGCAAGACGCCACCGGTGACCCGTTGTACAAGGTGACCGGCGAAGAGGACATCAATATCGGAAACGGCGACCAGATCGTGCCGCAGGTGCCACCGCCGTCCTGCGCCGGCAAGCTTCACACCGTCGACCTCGACGGTGACGGTACGGACAACTACCCCGCTGTGGTCGGCAACGACACCAACGGTGTTCCCACGGGTGTCACCGTACCGGCCTCGACCCCCGTCAAAAACGCGACCTTCCTCGACATCGGCGGGTCACCATATGAAGGCTCCCCCAAGGCGGCCTGCGACACCAAGCTGGTGCGAGTGAACAACGGCAAGTCGGTTGTGCCCATGTTCAACATCTTCACCGACGTCCCGGTCCCGTCCCGCCTGCGTGGCCTGATCGTGGACGACATCAACTTCTCCACCGACCCGCGTTCGACGCTCTACGGAGAGAAGACGGGCATAGCCTTCGCACCGGTGGGTATCTACGACTTCGCCAACCGGCTGGTCACGACCCTCGAGTCTGACTTCAACGGCTCGTACGACGTGCTACTGCCCTCCACCAACCACATCAGCTGCCCAACACCCTCGGGGGTGTGCACCAATATGTACCGTTTCGTGGGCAACGACCCGGGCATACCGGGGCATCTGAACTCGAACTACAACCCGCGGTATCGCTCCATAGCCACCGAGTTCGAGGCCATGCCCGGCGTGACCATCCCCACGGACCTAGCCCCGACCCAGGTCGGTGTCTATGTCGGGTCGCCGACTACCGGGGTGAATACGGCAGTTCTCTGCACCCTCGATGCGGCCACACCACAGCTGCTGTCCGTTTCGAAGCCGTACGTGGCGGCGACCGGAAGCCGCTCCTTCACCATCGCCGGCACCGGCTTCGGCACAACCCGAGGTACCGGCCAGGTCACTCTAGGTACTACCCCGCTGGACATCACCACCTGGAGCGATACCTCGATCACCGCCAGCGTGCCCGGCGCCATCCCGGTCGGCGCGCAGCAGCTGGGGATCACGTCTGGAAACGGACAGAGCACGATCAACGGGCTCACCTTCCATGTGCTGGGAACCGGGTACAGCCCGAGCGTGCGTGAGGTCGGCCCCGGCCACACCCACGCCACGATCCAGGCTGCCCTCGACGCCGCATTCACCAACAACGGCGACGACCTGGTGATCGTCTACCCAGCAGCCTCCAGCACGGCAAACCCACGGGGTGCCTACTACGAGAACCTCGTCGTCGCCTCACCGGTCAAACTGCAAGGCGTCGGCTCCGGCGGCTTCCAGGGCAGCACCTTCGTGCCCGGGTCGATCATCGATGCCGGCGCGTTCGGCGGCGACACCGCCCTGGCCGCGGACTGGTTCACCAAGGTCGGTGGCCTTAGCTGGGACGGCAATCAGTCGGTGAACGATGGCGAGGGCATCTACGTGCTGGCCTCGGCGAGCGCCACCACTGCACCCGGCGTGGCACGCCAATTCACCAGCTCCTTCAAGGCATCCATCGACGGCTTCGATATCCGCGGCGGCGACCAGGTGGGCTTCCCGGGCAACATCGACAGCCTCACCGGTGGGCCGACCGGCCTTCCGCCGAACATCACCACCCAGGGCGGAGCGATCTTCGTCAACGCCTACGCCCGCTCCCTGCAAATCACCAATAACGTCGTGCAGAACAACGGCGGCGGCTACGGGACCATTCGGATCGGAACCCCAGACATCGCCGCGCCGAACACCAATCAACACAACGAGAACGTTCGGATCGCCAACAACAGAATCATCGCCAACGCGGGCACGAACCTGGCCGGCGGCATCGGCCTCTACGCGGGCTCGGACGGCTACGAGGTGGCAAACAACGACATCTGCGGCAACTTCTCGATGGAGTATGGCGGCGGCCTGAGCGTCTACGGGTTCAGCCCGGGCGGCAAGATCCACCATAACCGCATGTATTTCAACTCCTCGAACGATGAGGGTGGTGCCATCATGATCGCCGGAGAACTGCCGGCGACGATTGGCGCTCTCTCGGCCGGCTCCGGTCCGGTGGACATCTATGCCAACCAGATCCAAGCCAACCTGGCCAATGACGACGGCGGCGGCATCCGCTTCCTGATGGCCGGTGACTATCCGATGAATGTCTACAACAACATGATCGTCAACAACGTCTCGACCCACGAGGGCGGCGGCATCGGCATCAACGATGCCCCCAACGTTCGGATCTACAACAACACGATCATGAAGAACCTGACGACGGCCACCGCGGTGACCTCCAACGGGCAGCCAGCTCCCGCCGGGTTGTCTACCTCGGCCAACAGCAGCCAGCTGCAGGCCACGCTGCCAGGCGGCTCGTCGACCTTCAGCAACCCCGCGTTGTTCAACAACATATTCTGGGACAACCGGGCCGGCACCCGGGCCGGCACCACGGTCACCGGTATCGGCCTGAGCGGCGCCACCGACATCAACAACTGGGATCTGGGCGTCGCCGACGACACGGGCGTGCTCGCGCCGAGCAACTCGGTCGTGCAGCAGAACACCACCGATCACGCCTACACGACCAGTCCGACCAACAGCTCTGCCGATCCGGCCGTGGTCTCCACCTACGACGTCTCCGTCTCCTTCGCTACCTGGCGTCAAAACCCGGCGTTCGTGGACGCCACGCTCGTGACGCTGGAAGCGCCACCGAATCTGCTGGGCAACTACCACCTCGCCAACTGCCCCGGCTCCCCGGCCTGCAACCTCGGCGCGGCCACCGTGGGCGGCGTGACGGCTCCCGCGACGGACTTCGACAACCAGGCACGACCGGCGCTGGGTGGCTACGACAGTGGTGCCGACGAGTTCGGATCCGCTACAACGCCGCCCCCGCCGACGCCAACGACCTCTGACCTGTACTTCTCGACGACGGGAAGCAGCAACCCACCCGGCGTCTCGGGGCAAGCCGACGATGCCGATGTCTACCTCTGGAACGGCACCGCCTTCAGCCGGTCGATCGATATCAACACGGCGCCGTACAACGTGCCGGGCAACGCCAACCTGGACGGCTTCTCCCGAGTCGACGCCACCCACTTTTACGCCTCATTCAGCGGCAACGTCGCGCTGGGCGGGATCGGCACTGTGGCCGACGAGGACG
Source organism: Cryobacterium sp. PH29-G1 (assembly GCF_030063365.1). Lineage (GTDB taxonomy): Bacteria > Actinomycetota > Actinomycetes > Actinomycetales > Microbacteriaceae > Cryobacterium. Next base: position 73,478 of record NZ_JASISY010000013.1, read on the forward strand.
TCGTGTACTTCGACGGCGCCGCCTGGTCGCTGTGGTTCGACGGTAGCGCGCACGGGATCGGCAACAACATCGACCTGGGTGCCGTCAGCGTCGTCGGCAACACGTTGTATTTCTCCACCAACAACAATGCGGTTCCGGCCGGTGCCGGTGGCAGCGGCGACAACGCCGACGTCTATCGCTGGAACGGTGGCAGCTCCTACACCCGGGTGATGGACGCCACCACTGGTCCCTACAATTTGCCGAACAGCGGAGGCGCGACCAGTGCGACCAACCCCAACGTCGACGGACTCATTTGGGTCGATACGACCCACTTCTACCTGTCGTTCAGCAATTCGACCACTACCGTTCCGGGGCTCGGCGCCGTGGACGATGAGGACGTGGTCTACTTCAATGGCACCGCGTGGTCGCTGTACTTCAACGGCGGCGATCACGGGCTGAGCACGTCGTCGAACTACGATCTGGACGCGATCGCTTTCGCAACCGGGGCTCTGCCCCCGACAACGCCGCCGGCCGGCCAAAACCTGTACTTCTCGACGCAGGGCAACACCAACCCACCCGGCGTCGGTGGCACAGCGGACGACGCAGATGTCTATCTCTGGAACGGCGGAACCTTCAGCCGGGTACATGACGTCAGCACTGCGCCGTATGGCCTGCCCAATAGTGCCAACGTTGATGGTTTCGATCGAATCGACGACACCCACTTCTACCTCTCCTTCACCGGCCAGGTGAACGTACCCGGCATCGGCAACGTGCAGGACGAAGACGTCATCTACTACAACGCAGGAACCTGGACACTGTACTTCGACGGCAGCGCACACGGTCTGGGCGGCAATAGCAACCTCGACCTCGATGCGATCAGCGTTGCGGGGACGACGCTGTACTTCTCGACGCTGGGCAATAGCAATCCGCCTGGAGTGGGGCAAAGCGCGGACAATGCCGACATCTACAGCTGGAATGGTAGCTCCTACAGCAGGGTCGTCGACGCCAGTGCCGCGCCCTACAACCTCCCCGGAAATGCCAACGTCGACGGATTCGTGCGGGTGGATGCCACCCACTTCTACCTGTCCTTCAGCAACTCGACCACGACGGTTCCCACTCTGGGCACGGTTCAAGACGAAGACGTCATCTACTACAACGCGGGCACCTGGTCGGTCTACTTCGACGGCACCGCCCACGGCCTCACCTCCAGCAACCTCGAAGTCGACGCCTTTGACCTTCCGACGCCATGATCCAGTCATTCAGCAACGCCAGCGACGATCCCAAGGGAGACAAGGGAATGATACTCAAGCAGCCTTTCAGCCGCCGCGATCTGTTGAAGTTCGCCGGCGGCGCGGCGGCCGTCGTCGGCACCGGCATCTGGGCGGGCAACGTGCTCTTGCCCGAAACCGCCGTTGCGGCCGTCGGAGATCCTGACCTCTACTTAGCGGGCACCGACGGGTGGATCTACCTGCCGAAAACCCCGACCATCCCGCCGTTCCACCCGGACGTCCTGGCGCCGGGTCTGCTCACGACCTACATCTTCGGCTTCCGCGACGTAACCAGCCTGAACGCCACTCAGCTCTCGAACCAGCAGAACAAGGCGCAACACTCCGCTCCGCTGTTCTGGGCAAACCAGTTCGACCCGGCCCACCCGGTCGATTTCAAGGTTCAACTAACCAACCTGGGACTGAAGCTGCGACCGGACCTGTTCGACGCTCACACCCTGCACTGGCACGGGTTCCGCAACGTGATCCCGTTCTTCGACGGCGAGCCGTCCGGTTCGGTCGCGATTCGAACCGGACGCATCTTCACGTACGTGTACCGGCCCCGTGAGCCCGGGACCTACATGTTCCACTGCCACGTGGAGGACGTCGAACACGTTCATATGGGCATGACCGGCCTCGTCTTCGTTCGTCCTCTGCAGGACGGCACGCTGATCGGCGGACACACCAAGTTCATGTACAACGATGGTGACGGATCGACCGGCTTCGACCGGGAGTTCGCGATGTTCCTCTCCGAGGTATGGGCCGAGGCGCACTGGGCCGACGCCCATATCCAGCTACCGGAATGGAGCGATTACCGGGCCGACTTCAGCCTGCTCAACGGGCGGGTCTACCCCGACACCATCGTGCCCAACGCACCGATCAATGCCGCGGCATCCATCCATGCTCTCGCCGTGCAAACCGACCCCGCAACCGGCGACCTGATCGCGCCCGTCGGTCACCCCGAGCTCCAGTACCAACCGCAGTCCTCGCTGGTCAATTGCAACGCCGGCGAACGGGTCGCACTGCGGTTTGCCAACCTGGGATTCCGGGAGCAGGCAATGACCCTGGCCGGGATCCGGATGCGGGTGGTCGGCCGCGATGCCACCCCGATGCGCGGGCGCGACGGCACCGACACGTCCTACGAAACCGAAACGATCAACATCGGTCCGGGCGAGAGCTTCGACGTGGTGTTCACGGCGCCGGCGCATACCGGTCCGGGATATGACACCTACATGCTCTACAACCGCAACTACCTCAGGGCGAACAACCTGGCACCGGGTGGATTCGGCGGCCAGACCACGGAAATCCACGTGTATGCGGCGGGCGGCCTGCCTGCGCAGGCGTACCCGAACGACTTGGGAGTGTGAGAGCCATGATGAAAGGTAACGCCGTGATGCATGGGAAGGGTCGCAACCGGGGTTTGCGGCGGCCGGCACTGCTGGTCGCTCTGGCTCTGGTGGGCGCAACGATGGCCACACTCACCCCGGCGGCGACCGCCGAGACGACGCCGCGGGTCGGCATCGCCTGTACCACCGGGGTGGGCGGCGGTGCCACGACCCCGATCTTCAACCTCACCACCAAGACCGGATACATCAACCTGCCCGACGGCAACACAGCGTTCATGTGGGGATATTCCAGCGGATTCGGCGGTTTTCAACACCCCGGCCCGGTGCTGTGCGTCAATGCCGGCGACACGGTCACCGTGATCCTGCGCAATACCCTGCCCGAGCCCGCTTCCATTGTCTTCCCGGGCCAAACGAATGTTCTGGCTAACGGGATCCCGGCTCAGCCCCAGCTCACCGGTGCCGGCGCAATCACGTCGCTGACCAACACGGCCGACGCTGCCGGCGGGACCATCACCTACAGCTTCACGGCAGCGAACCCGGGCACGTATCTGTACGAGTCGGGCACCAACCCCGAGAAGCAGGTCCGGATGGGATTGTTCGGGGCACTGATCGTGCGTCCGTCTGCCGTGCCGCTGGGCGGAGCAGGTGGCTCTGTCGCGAGCGAGTATGCCAACAATCGGGCGGACAGTCGGTTCAACCCCGCCGAAGAATTCATGGTGCTGCTGAGCGAGATCGACCCGTACCAACACCAGGCGGTCGAAAACAATAAGAGCTTCAACCTGAACAACTACCACCCGCGGTATTGGCTGATCAACGGGCGCGGTTTTCCCGATAGCATCGCCGACAACGGTGCCAGTTGGCTGCCCACACAGCCGTATGGCGCCCTCGCCCAGATTGGCGAGTTTAATACGGCAGATCCAGCGGACCAGCCGGGAATGGCACGCTATCTGAACGTGGGCACCGAGGACTACCCGTTCCACCCGCACGGTAACAATGGCTTGGTCGTAGCTCGAGATGGCCGACCGTTGGAGGGCCCGACCGGACAAGACCTTTCGTTTGAGAAGTTCGCTATTAATCTCGGGCCGGGCCAGACCTGGGACGTGATCTTCAAGTGGTACGACGCCGAGAATTACTCCCCCTCCAACCCGGTCCCGGTAACGGTGCCGCAGCTGGCCAACGAGTCAATCGGAGTCTTCTACAGCGGAAGCCCTTACCTCGGGACCAAGGAAACCCTGCCGCCCGGTATTCAGAGCGTGAATCAGTGCGGGGAGTACTACATCATCTCCCACAACCACGCCCTGTTTCAGATCACGTCCTGGGGCGCCAATATGACCGGACCGATCACCTATATGCGGATCGATCCGCCGACGCCCAACAACTGCGGCTGACCAGGAAGGCGTAGAAAGCCATGATTCCCAGGAAGAGCATAAAAAAAGTAGCCTCGTCGATCTTGACCGGGCTGATGGCCGGCGGAGGGCTGGCGGTGCTGGTGGCCCTGGTCATACCGGCAACCGCCGCACACGCCGCGACCGTGGACTGCACCGTTCCCAGCGACCTGTACGCGGTCGCTGGAACCACATCCCTTGGGACCCAGACCGTAAACGTCTGGGGCTACGGGACCACCCCGGGAGCCACAGCGCCCCGCCCCGGCGGACCAACGTTGTGTGTCACCGCCGGCGACACGGTCACGATCACACTCCACAACGAGCTGACCGAGAACACCGCCCTCCTCTTCCAGGGGCAGCAGATGATCCCCGACCGCACCGGCGCAGCGCCGGGCGCAACCATGCCTTATACCTTCACGGCTAGCCAGCCCGGCACCTACCTCTACGAAGCTGGGCTAATTCCCAACGGTCAACACCAGGTCGCGATGGGCCTCTATGGTGCCCTGATCGTCCGTCCGGCGACGGCCTCCCAGGCCTACGACGCCACCACCGCGTTTGACGACGAGGCCGTTCTGGTACTCAGCGAGATCGATCCGGCACTCAACAACGCCGCCAATCCGGCGGCCTTCGACATGCGCAAGTACACTCCCCGGTATTCCCTGATCAACGGGAAGGCGCACCCGAACACCGACCCCATTGCGGCGTCCGCCCCGGGCAACAAGGTGCTGCTGCGCTACGTCAATGCCGGCATTCTGTACCATTCGGTGGCATCGCTGGGCGCCGAGCAGAGGATCATCGCCCTCGACGGTAGTCCGCTGAACTTTTCACGCCGCTACGTCGCGGAGACCTTCGGTCCGGGCCAGACCGCGGATGCCCTCGTCACTACCCCGGCCGCGATCACCCAGCTGAACCGACTGGCGATCTACGACGGCAGCCTCCTGCTGCACAACAGCAACACTGCCGGCATCGGTGGGATGCTTACCTTCGTCACCGTCCCCGCCAGCGGTATTGTGTCCCCGGACGCCACCGGTCCGGTCACCAGCACCCTCGCCTACGTTGCCGGCACTCTGAGCGCCACAATCGATGACAGCAGCACCGGCGGAGCGAATATCGCCGGGGCAGAGTATTTCATCGACACAGTGACCGGTACGGGCGTCTCGATGACCGGCAGTGGTGCCGGCACCGTGCAGGTCACCGCCTCGGTGACCGTCCCGCCCGGTGAGCACATCGTCTACGTGCGTGGCCGGGACACCAACAACAACTGGGGTGTCTTCAGCTCGGTACTGGTCTCCGGGGGCGACGCCACCGGCCCGACCACCAAATCGCCATCGCTGACACCGAGCACCACGAATGGTTCGGGTACTGCGAGCATCGCTGTGCACGCCACCGGAGACGACAGTGCCACCGGAGGCTCCAATATCACCGCCGCCGAATACTTTCTCGACGCCGTCGGCACCGATGGCTCGGGAACGGTAATGAACGTCAATGCGGCTGCCCCTATCGCTAGTCTGGATGGGACAATCCCCGCCACGATCCTGAATGCCCTGCCCGAAGGCAGCCATGTTGTGTCTGTCCACAGCCGGGACGCGGGCAGCTGGGGCACCCCGACCACCATCAATCTGGTGATCGACAAGACCGCTCCTGTGACCACCGGCGTCTCGGTCTCACCCACACCCAACAACGGAACGTTGGCGGTCAACGGCGGCACCTCGGCGGTCCGAGTAACCGTGACGACCATGACCGATCCGATCGTCCCCACGGTCAATAGCAACATCGTCGCGGCCGAGGCGTTCATCGACACGGTCACCGCAAATGGTACCGGCATCGTTGTCAGAGCCACCGACAGCACTTACAACAGCTCCACGGAGGCTGGCTACGCCGACATCCCGCTGACCACCATCGCTCAGCTCGGGAACGGTAACCACGACATCTACGTCCATGCCAAGGACGCGGCTGGCAATTGGGGCCAAACCACAACCACAACCCTGCTGATCGATAAGGTCAAGCCGACGGTCAGCGCCGTCAGTGCAACGCCTAACCCGACCCTGGGTGCCCGATCGGTAAACCTGACAGCGCAGGCAACGGATAGCGCCACGGCGGTCAATCGCGGCGAGTGGTTCACCGGCACCGACCCCGGCATCGGCAAAGCCACACCGATGACCGTCACCGGTACCGGCCCGTGGACTCTGGCAACCGCCATCGATGTGGGCAGTTGGGCCGAAGGCGCCTACACGCTCACTGTCCGAGCGCGTGACGCAGCCGGCAACTGGAGCGCGAACGTCTCCACTGGACTCCAGGTTAGCGCTCCGCTGTTCTTCTCGACGCTGGGGAGCAGCAACCCGCCCGGCGTGACCGGCACGGCCGATGACGCGGACATCTACAACTGGAGCGGCACAGCCTTCAGCCGGCTGATCGACGTCAGCGCCCCGTCCTACAACCTGCCCACTGGTGCCAACGTTGATGGCCTCGACCGAGTCGACAATACCCACTTCTACCTCTCCTTCACCGGCCAGGTGAACGTACCCGGCATCGGCAACGTGCAGGACGAAGACGTCGTCTACTACAACGCAGGAACCTGGACACTGTACTTCGACGGCAGCGCACACGGTCTCACCGGCGGCAGCGCCACGGACCTGGACGCCATCAGCATCGTCGGAGGCCAGCTGTACTTCTCCACCGACAACAGCGCCGTACCCCCGGGAGCAGGCGGCACCGGCGACGACGCCGACATCTACCGGTGGAACAGCGCCAGCAGCTATACCCGGGTGATCGATGCCAGCGCCGCGCCGTACAGCTTGCCGGGCAACGCCAACGTTGATGGATTCGTGCGGATCGATGCCACCCACTTCTACCTGTCCTTCAACGCGACCAGCACGACCGTGCCGGTTCTGGGTGCGGTGCAGGACGAAGACGTCATCTACTACAACGCGGGCACTTGGTCGGTCTACTTCGACGGCACCGCCCACGGCCTCACCTCCACCAACCTCGACGTGGATGCCTTCGATGTTCCGTAGCAACGTCCGCCGGCGGGCCGGCAACCCCGGCCAGCCGACTGGCGGAAGGAAGGTGACACCGTGATCACCGCGACCCTGCCCGAGCTTGACCCGGAGCTGGACCCCGAGTTGAACGCTGGATCAGCCCAGAAACGTCCCCGGCGCGGCCGTTTGGTCGCGATCGGAGTGGTGGCCCTGCTTCTGCTCGGCGCCGGCGCCGCACGCGCGTGGTGGCCGGAACAGAAAACCGACGTTCGTGCGGGGACCACTCTGGTCACGGCGGAGGGAATGGCGGCTCGCTACGGGATCGACGTCAACCTCATCGGCGTGACGGCGGCAGGGGGACTGATCGAGTTCCGCTACCAGGTCGTCGACCCCGACAAAGCCAACCAGATGATGCAGGACACCACGCTGCTCCCCGTCGTGGTCGTCGAGGACACCGGGGCCACGATGGTCATCCCCCGACCCCACCACGCGGTCGATCCCCAGCTCGGTGGAACCTACTTCTTTCTGTTCGCCAACGCCCATAACGCCATTCGTGCCGGGTCACAGCTGACCCTGGTGATGGGCGACGCTCGGATTGAGCACATCGAGGCCCGGGGATGACTCGGGGCGGGCTCCGGGTAGGGAGCCGCGTGACCGCGATTTTGATCACCGCGTTCGTCGCGCTCCTGATCGGGGCATCGCCGGCATGGGCGCATGGTGGGCTTGAGCGTTCCGACCCTCCCAACGGTGGGGTGGTCGCCGTCGGCAGATCCGCTCTCACCCTCTGGTACACGGAAACCATCGGCGCCAGCGCCAGCACCTTCGACCTCCATACGTCCGACGGCGTGCGGGTGGAAGTCGCGGCGTCCGTGTCCGAAACGGACAGCGGGGGCATCGTTCGGATCCGTACGGAACCGCTTTCGAAGGCAACCTATCTGCTGGATTGGAAGGTGCTCTCCACCGAGGACGGCCACTCGTCCAGCGGGTCGGTGCTGTTCGGCGTCGGAACACGTCCCGCAGTGGTCGCCTCCGCCACGGCGGATACCCCGGCTGCTCCCGAACTGCTACTACGCTGGATCGACCTCTCGGCGATCATGCTCGTAATCGGTGCGCTGGCCGTCTCTGGTCGCGTCTTCGGTTCAATGGGTGAGCTAGGAAACATTCCCCGCCGACGCTCGATATTTATCGGAACGCTCTCTGCCGGCGTCGCGGTCATCTCCGGAGCAATCGCCCCCTTTCTCCTCACGCATCGCAGCGGGAGTTCTCTCGGGGTCTGGTTCGACGCCACCTCGGCGACCTTGATCGACACACCATGGGGCAATCTGTGGCTCGCACGAGAATTTGCGCTCGTGATCGTGACGGGCTCCCTGTATTGGGCGACCGGGACGCGCCCCGCCGGTGGGCGGCTACGACTCGTGGCAGTGGCGTTGGCGGCAGTCGTGGCGCTGGAGTCGTTAGCCGGTCATGCCGCGACTCTGCCCAGCCGATCCGCGTTGGCTGCCTTTGCTTCTGCTTCCCACCTCGTCGCCGCGGGGGTATGGGCCGGCGGCCTCACAATCCTGGCCATCTGTTTGATCCCCCTGATGCGGCACCGGGACGTCCGAGGTCCAATCCTCGCCTCAGCCTGGCGCACCTTCAGCCCGATAGCGGCACTGGCAACGATTGTTTTGCTGGCGACGGGATTCTACGAGGCGGGTCGGCACATCCCCGATCTGAGCTCGGTCACCTCCACCGTCTACGGCGGCACCGTGGCCGTCAAGCTGGCGCTGGTCACCGTGGCGCTAGCGTTCGCGGGAATCAACACGCTGATCGTGAATCCCCGGTTGGCCGCTCGGGTGGGGCGCATCCTCGGTCGCCCCCTGGGGTGGGTACCGGTGCCGCGACGTCGGTTCAGCACCATGGTGGCCGCTGAGGTTCTCATCCTGGTCATCGCGGTCGGCGCCGCGGGCGTAGTGACCTCGGTTCCCACCGCACGGGAGATCAGCGCAGCGACGGGACAGACCGCTCTCCACACGGCCACTGCCGACGGACTCTTCGTCACGTTCGAGCAATTGGCCGCCGGGCCGGCTCAGAGCCGTCTGATCGTACGGGTTCGCTCGATCGTCAAGCTGGAGCAGGTACCCGTAAACGGGGTCGCCGTTACCCTCACCGGTCCGACCGGGACGACGGCCAGCGTGCCCCTCGAACAGATCGAGCCGGGCCGATATGAAGCAGAAACCGCCAAACCGATTCCCGGCGACTGGATGGCGGCCGTCACTCTGGAACGGGACGGCCTCCCCGCTGCGATCACACAAATCGGATGGACCGTCGCCACTGCCAGCCCCGAGGGCGCCCGTCCGCTGGAAATCCTGACTTCCAGTCTGGCCGTGCTGTTGCTTGCCGCAATGCTGGGTGGCGTGGGTTTCACCCGCCGCCGCCGCCAGATACCCGCCGGGCTGCCCACGACACTTCGTCCTGACCTGGCACTGAGCGAAACGACCGGGAGCCAACGATGAAGAAGATCCTTGCCGTGACCGCGCTGGTGGCCCTGCTGGTGGCCGGACTCGCGCCAACGGCATCGGCCCGACCCGGTGCCACCTCGGGATCCGGCAGCCTGACCCCAAAAGCGCAAGCGATACTCGCCTCCCTCCCGGCTGGCGAGATGACCACCATGATCGTGACGATGCGCGACCAGGCCGACCTCAAGCGAGTCAAAGGCACGACCCGGCCGGGTCTGCTGAAGGGCACAATCACGGAGCTCACCACCAAGGCGGACACCGCGCAGCGGCCGATCCGAAAGCTGTTGCGTGCCCGGACGACCCAGGGCAAGGTCGCCAAGACCACACCCCTCTGGGTATTCAACGGGATCTCGGTAACTGCCACCGCAGACGTCATCCAGGAGCTGGCCGTACGCCCTGACGTGGCGAGTGTCACCTCCGAGGAAGTCGTGGTGATCCCTGCCGTCGCGAGTCCGGAACCCAACATCGATAAGGTCAGCGCCCCGGCGCTGTGGGCCTCGGGCTTCTCTGGGCAAGGCGTGGTGGTCGCCAGCCTGGACAGCGGCGTCGACTCCTCGCATCCAGACCTCGCCGGCAGCTGGCGCGGTGGCACCAACAGCTGGTACGACCCCTACGGCGAGCATCCCCTCACCCCGACCGACCTCTCCGGCCACGGCACCGCGACGACCGGCGTGATCGTTGGCGGGGATGCCGGCGGCACAACGATCGGGATGGCCCCCGGCGCCAAATGGATCGCCGCTAAGATCTTCAACGACCGCGGCGCGGCGACAACCACCGCGATCCACCAGGCATTCCAGTGGGTGCTCGACCCCGATCACGATCCGAACACCGCAGACGCTCCCCAAATCGTCAATGGGTCCTGGTCGATCGGCGCCGGTCCCGGATGCGACCTGACATTCCAGCTCGACTTGCAAGCGCTCCGGACGGCTGGCATCCTGCCCGTCTTCGCCGCCGGGAACTACGGCTCTGCGGGTTCGACCAGCGTCAGCCCAGCCAATTACCCCGAAGCACTGTCGGTTGGCGCAGTCAATAACAACGATCTGATCTCCTCCACCAGCAGTCGAGGGTCATCTACCTGCGGCGGGCGAACCCGAGTTTTCCCCGATGTCGTCGCTCCCGGCGTCAACATTCGCACCACCGATCGCTATGGCCTGTATCAAACAGCCTCCGGCACCTCGATGTCCGCTCCGCAGGTTAGCGGCGCGCTGGCTCTGCTTCTGGGCGCGGTTCCCGGGGTTACCGCCGTCGACGTTCAGGCCGCTCTCACCAGTACCGCGCTCGATCTCGGCGTCTCCGGTGCCGACACCGCGTATGGCAACGGCCGACTCAACGTTCTCGCCGCGTACCAGTGGATCCTGAGCCAGAAGGATTTCGGGGTCGCAGTCACGCCAAGCGAAGCGAGTTCCACGGCCGGCGGCAGCGTGACCTACGCCGTTCAAATATCCCGGGCGTATGGTTTCAGCGATGCCATCTCCCTGTCGCTGTCCGGACTGGGCACGGCGCAGGCGGACTGGACCTTCACCCCCGCGGTCATTCCCACGGGTTCGAGCACATCCCAGCTGCTGATCACCACGTCGTCGACAATTCCGGCTGGCAGCTATCCGCTGACGGTCACAGCCAGCAGCGGCTTCACCAGCCGAACCGCTACGGCCACCCTGACCACCACGCCGCCCAGCGTGGCGGACGTCACCGGTCCGGAGACGTCCGCCGCGACCCTGATGCCAAGCCCCAACAACGGTACGGCCGACGCCGGCCTGCACGCCACCGCTGACGACACGGCGAGCGGCGGCTCCAACATCGCCGCAGCGGAGTACTTCACCGACGCAGTCGGCTCCGATGGAACGGGAACGGCGATGACCATCACCGCTGCTGCACCGAGCGCCGGCCTGGCTGCCACGATCCCGGCGGCTACCCTGAGCGCGCTGGCCGACGGCAGCCACACCGTTTACGTGCATGCCCAGGACGCAGCGGGCAACTGGGGATCTATGGCGACCACGAGCGTGCTGATTGACAAGACCGGCCCCGTCGTCACCGCGCTAGCGGCCTCAGCCAACCCGACCCAGGGCGCCACTTCGGTGACTTTGACGGCGCAGGCGACGGATGGCCTCACCGCGGTCGACCGAGCCGAATGGTTCACCGGCACCGACCCGGGCGCCGGCAACGCCACACCGATGACGGTCGCCGGGACCGGCCCGTGGAATCTGACTTCGACCTCGATCGACGTCAGCAGGTGGAGTGAGGGCGCCTACGCCCTCACGACACGGGCGCGGGACGCCGCTGGCAACTGGGGCGCGACCGCCGCCACGGTGCTGCAGGTGAGAGGGCCGTTGTTCCTCTCAACGTTCGGGAACACCAACCCACCCGGTGCAGGCGGCACCGCCGACGACGCCGACATTTACAACTGGAACGGCACAACCTACAGCCGGGTGGTCGATGCCACTACCGCGCCCTACGGCTTGCCCAGCAACGCCAACGTCGACGGCTTCGACCGGCTCGACGCCACCCACTTCTATCTGTCGTTCAGCGCGAGCAGCACGACTCTGCCCGGTCTGGGAGCGGTGCAGGACGAGGACGTCGTGTTCTACAACGCCGGCACCTGGTCGGTCTACTTCGACGGCACCGCCCGGGGCTTAACCGCGGCGAACCAGGATCTGGATGCGATCAGCGTCGTCGGCGGAACTCTCTACTTCTCGACCGTGGGGAACACAAACCCACCCGGAGTCTCCGGCACGGCAGACGATGCGGACATCTACAGCTGGAACGGCACGTCATTCGCCCGGGTCTGGGATGCATCGGCCAACGGATTGTCCTCCGGCGCCAACGTCGATGGTTTCGTCCGGGTCGACGCCACCCGCTTCTACCTGTCGTTCAGCGCGGACACGACGGTGCCGGTCGTGGGAGCCGTACAGGACGAAGACGTCATCTACAACAGCAACGGCTCGTGGTCGGTGTACTTCGATGGCACCGCTCACGGGCTCGGAGCCTCTGGGAACCTCGACGTAGACGCTTTCGATCTCCCCTAGCGCCACATCCGCTGTTCCCTAAAAAAGTCAGAGCATAATCCAAGCCTGTTTGACGCATAATGCGCGACGTGCATCTATCGCCGAGATCGAATTTCGGCGATACTTCGAACACGATTATTCGTCATGATCAGAGGACAGCCGATGAGCGACCCCGCAGTTGCCCCGCGTGTCGAATACCCACCTGCCATGACAGAGAGCCCCGGTGCGGCAATCCGGGTACTCATCGTCGATGACCATACGACGTTTACGGAGCTACTGACCGGGGCGCTTGACCGCGAACCGGATCTCCGCAGCGTTGGTTACGCCAATAACGCCGAGACCGGCGTCGAGCAGGCCCTGGCGCTTCGGCCCGATGTGGTCATCATGGATTATCACTTGCCGGGCGCCGACGGCATTTGGGCAGCAGCACGAATCCTGGAACAGGTCCCCGACACTCGGATTGTGCTGTTGACGGGCGACCCCACCCCTGAGGCATTCGTACAGGCAGCCGCAACGGGAATTTGTGCTTTTCTACCCAAGGACGGCTCTCTGGCGACCCTGCTTGATGCTCTCCGGCACTCACCAATCGGGGGGATGGTTGTGCGCCCGTCCCTGGTCGCGCAGCTCGGTGAGCTGCACGTATCCAAGCGCAATAGCGCGTGGGCTCCCTCCCTCACCCAACGCGAACGGGCAGTCCTGCGACTCATGGCGGAGGGTTACGACGTACGTGCCAACGCGAGCACGCTCGGGATTTCACAGAACACCTGTCGCGGCTATGTGAAGTCCATTCTCGCCAAGCTCGGTGCCCACACCCAGCTCGAAGCCGTCGTCGCGGCGCGCAAGCTCGACCTGCTGAGCCAGAGTCCGGATGCCTAGGCCGGACCGCCAGATGGCGGGGCCCCCACACGATCACACGGCCGAGGAACGATCAGAAGTCCGCTCCGCCGTCGGCCGATTTTTGCTGGCCGGGTTCGTCGCACTCGTCGTCGTCGGCACGCCCGCAGCACTCTGGATCCGCTCGCAGGCCGAGGCCCACGCTCTCAGCAACGTCACGCTGATGACACAACGGCTGGCTGACTACGCCCTGGCCCCATCGTTCACCGGCCCGCTCCTGGCGGGGAATCCGTTGGCCGTGCGCGCTCTCGACGCGCGCCTCGCACCCTGGCTGGACAAGGGTGCTGTGCTGCGCATCAAGGTCTGGAACGCGGACGGCAGAATTGTCTATTCTGACGTGTCGGAGTTGATCGGACAGCGCTACAGTCTCCCGGAAGCCGGGCCGGCCCTGCTGCTCGGAGGACCGGGCGTCACCGAGATCGGAACCTCGACCGAGTCGGAGCATGTCCTGCAGCCCCTTCCCGGCGACGTGGTCGAGGTCTACGTTGGGTCATTCGCCGCCACCGGAGCTCCCCTGGTCTTCGAGGCCTACTTCGACGACGATATTGTGCGGGAGGAGCAAACCGCCGTTCTCTTCGACATGGCCCCAGCGTTCCTCCTGGCCCTGGGGGTGCTTCAGCTGGCCCAACTAGTACCGGCCGTTCGGCTGGCCCGCAGAATCCAGGCCGCCCAGGCGGGGCGACGACAGCTCCTCCAGCGAGCGGTCGATGCCTCGGCCCTGGAACGACGCCGGATTGCACGTGACCTCCACGACGACGTCATTCAAGACCTCGCCGGGCTTTCCTACGCCATGGAGTCGGAGATCACCCGGGGAAATTCGGAGCATCTCCCGCTATTCAACCGTGCGCTCGGGCTCCTCCAGCAAAACGTTCGCACACTGCGGGCGATGACCACCGAGCTGTACACGCTCGACCTGGACGGGCACGGCTTTCCCGTTGCGCTGTCCCGACTCGCCGATCCCCTGCGCGAAAAGGGCATCGACGTGCGCCTCACGCTGCCGGAGAACAACACGCTGAGTCACGAGAATTCCGCCGTACTCTACCGAATAGCCCGGGAAGCGCTCGCCAACATCCTCAAGCACGCCGACGCGCGCACCGTGGGCTGCACCCTCGATGTGGACGGAGACCGGATACTGCTTCGTATCAGCGACGACGGACGCGGGTTCGACCACGCTGCGGGGGCTCCGCAAGGTCACCTCGGACTTCGGATGCTGCACGACACGATGCTCGAGGTGGGCGGGACTTTGGAGATCTCTTCGCTCCCCGGCGGAGGAACCGTGGTCAGTGCCAGTCTCGGCGACTCGAAAGCGCCGCCGGCCAGACCGACACGGGGCGGTGCACGTCACCCGCGACGCATGGCCGTCCAAAGGATCGCCAGCCCCGCCGATTAATTTGACCGATTCGTCGGAGCTTGCCGGTGCGGCCGCGGCACCTGAGGACTAGCTTGGAGGCGTGTCCTCTCCCGCGACCGATGCACGGACCGCACACGCCGCCGGCGTGGCGCGACTGCTCGCGAGCTATCGGGCGGCCGGGCCGTCGGCATCCGTTCGACTCGCCAAGCCCACGTCGAATCTGTTTCGGACCCGCACAAAAACGAACGCGAGGGGTTTGGAGACGTCGGGATTGACCGGCGTGCTCGCGGTCGACCCCACAGCGCACACAGCCGACGTGGGCGGCATGTGCACCTATGAAGACCTCGTCGCGGCGACGCTTCCCCACGGGCTGGCGCCATTGGTGGTGCCGCAACTGAAAACCATCACGCTCGGCGGCGCGGTCACCGGCCTCGGCATCGAGTCGACGTCGTTTCGCAACGGCCTGCCGCACGAGTCGGTCCTGGACCTGGACATCCTCACCGGCGCGGGCGAGCTGGTCAGAGTCTCACCCGGCGAACGGGGCGACCTCTATCGGGCCTTCCCCAACTCCTATGGCACGCTCGGCTACGCGGTGCGCCTTCGAATCAAACTCGAGCCGGTCAAACCCTTCGTCGCGCTCCGGCACCTGCGATTTCACTCGATTCCTGACCTGATCGTGACGATGGACCGCATCATCCAGACCGGTGAACTGCACGGTATCCACGTGGATTACCTGGACGGCGTGGTGTTCAGCGCCGAGGAGAGTTATCTCTGCGTGGGTACGCAGACCGCGGCATCCGGTGCGGTGAGCGATTACACCGGCCAGCAGATGTACTACCGCTCGCTCCAGCACGACAACGGCGTCAAGGAGGACCGGCTGACGATTCACGACTACTTGTGGCGGTGGGACACTGACTGGTTCTGGTGCTCGGAGGGCTTCGGCGCACAGCGTCCCACCATCCGCCGCCTGTGGCCGCGTTCGCTTCGCCGCAGCAGCTTCTACTCGACGCTGATGCGGTATGAACAGCGATTTCAGATTGGCAATCGGATCGAGCGTCTCGGTGGCCGGCCACCGCGCGAACGGGTCGTGCAAGACGTCGAGGTACCGATCGAACGGTCTGCAGAGTTTCTGGACTGGTTTTTGTGCACCGTGCCGATCCAGCCGATCTGGCTCTGCCCGCTCCGGTTGCGCAGCGACGATGGCTGGCCGCTCTACCCGATCAAACCGCAGCGCAGCTACGTCAACATCGGATTCTGGTCAACGGTACCCGCGGGCTCGGCTGACGGTCAGACGAACCGGCTGATCGAAGGCAAGGTCAGCGAACTGCAGGGGCACAAGTCGTTGTACTCCGACTCTTATTACTCCCGGGAAGAATTTTACGAACTCTATGGCGGCGAAACGTACGCGACCGTCAAGACGCGGTACGACCCCGATTCACGTCTACTCGATCTCTACGCCAAGGCGGTGCAACGACGATGACCACAGCCAGGGAACGTTCGCTGAAGAAGACGCACACGCCGGGACGACCGGACCCGAGCAGGAAGCTCACCCTCGCCGAGATCCTGGAGATTCTCACCGACGGTCGACTCCCGCTGCGCTTCACCGCCTACGACGGAAGTACGGCCGGGCCGCCCGACGCAGCACTCGGACTAGAGCTGACGTCGCCGCGCGGAACGACCTACCTCGCCACCGGTCGCGGCGATCTGGGACTGGCGCGCGCGTATATCGCCGGCGACCTCGCGGTACACGGGGTGCATCCCGGCGATCCCTACGAACTGCTCAAGGCACTCGCCGGCGAACTGGTGTTCAAACTGCCACCGCCGCGGGTGACGGCCAGCATCATCCGCTCGATCGGCACCCGGCATCTGCTGCCGATCAAACCGCCGCCGCAGGAGGCTCCGCCGCGCTGGCGTCGCGTCGCCGAGGGACTGCGGCACACCAAGGCCCGCGATGCCGACGCGATCCACCATCACTACGACGTGTCGAATACGTTCTACGAGTGGCTGCTCGGGCCGACGATGACCTATACCTGCGCGTGCTACCCGCGCTCCGAAGCGACGCTGGACGAGGCGCAGGCGAACAAGTACCGGTTGGTCTTCGACAAGCTGCGGCTGCAGTCGGGCGACCGGTTGCTCGATGTCGGATGTGGCTGGGGCGGCATGGTGCGTTACGCCGCACGCCTGGGCGTCGCCGCGACCGGAGTGACCCTGTCGGAAGAGCAGGCCACGTGGGCCCAGCGGGCCATCGAGGCCGAGGGCCTGGGCGATCTCGCCGAGGTTCGCTACGGCGACTACCGCGACATCACCGAGACCGGCTTTGACGCCGTGTCGTCGATCGGACTTCTGGAACACATCGGCGTGCATAACTATTCGTCGTACTTTCGCTTTCTGCAATCCCGGCTACGCCCGGGCGGACTGCTGCTCAACCACTGCATCACCCGGCCCGACAATCAATCCGAACCGTCCACCCGCGGTTTCATCGACCGCTACGTCTTTCCCGACGGGGAACTCACCGGTTCCGGCACAATCATCAGCGCAGCGCAGGACGAGGGTCTTGAGGTGCTGCACGAGGAGAACCTGCGCCAGCACTATGCGCTCACGTTGCGGGATTGGTGCGCAAATCTCGTCGAACACTGGGATGCCGCGGTCGCCGAAGTGGGGCTGCCCACCGCGAAGGTCTGGGGGCTGTATATGGCCGGGTCGCGTCTCGCTTTCGAGACCGGCGGGATTCAACTGCACCAGGTGCTCGCGATAAAGCCCGACACAGCTGCCGGTGCGGGCGCCCTGCCGCTTCGACCCTGGTGGAAACCCTGATCGAGCTGAGTCAGACCGCCGGCGAATCAACCACGGCGAGCACCGTCCCCTCTTGCGGAGATCATGACTTCGGCGTTACGCCGTCCTACTCTGCTGCCGGCAGCCGTGCGGCGTCCCTCAGGGTAGCCAGCAGAGCCGCGGGTGTTTCAGGATCGTCCAGAGAGATGGCGAACTGTTTCTGGTTTCTGGTCGTCACAATCAGGCCAGGGCCCTTTCTCAGAATGAGAGCGGATCGCCCGGGCATGATTCGATACCCCCACCCTCCCCACTCAGCCGGTCGCAGCTCCCCGGCCTCGAGCAGGTCGATATTCTTCATGCGGATGCGTTTCAACGGAAGTCGCAACACAGCTGAAACCACCCGCAGGCCGCGCCAATCTGCGGTCACACGCAGACGGATGAACGACGCAACGAGCAGTACCGCCGCCGTCATCGTGGCCATGCCGAAGAGCTCACCGCCGATTCGTCCGTCGATGACCATCGGCACATAGATCGCGCCGCCGAGAACGACCAGGATAATCGTCGCCCAGACGAAGATGTTTCCCGTGATGGTTTGCGACCAGGCGCCCGTCTCGCGTGCGGCCAAGGTGAACCGGCCGCGGACATCCGTCGCCTCAATGTGCGGTTTCGGCGAGATGAGCGACGGTATGAGCCCATACCCGGCCGAGGCCAACGACAGGAGGAACCACGGGCCGAGGACTACCTCATACGGGTCGCCAGCCCGCATCGTCAGACCAGCGGAGAGCAACCAGGAGGCCGCCCCCATTCCGCCGAACAGTCCGAAGAGGAACAAGCCACCCCGCCGGGCCCCCGCACTGATTCTGGACCACAAAGCGATCGCGACTCCGGCACCGGCAGACACCCCCGTTATTGCGAGGTATAGAGAAAAGAGCACGCTCGCGGCCATCGCGCCGTCGGCCGGGCCCGCCCCCGACCAATGCGAGGCGAGGTCAGTCGGCAGACGATCTCGCCAGGCCCACCACGACGCGATCACCACCATAGCCGGTACACACAAGGATGCCGCGGCCAGCAGTCTCCGCGTCATCTGGCTACTCACACTCTTGTCGCTCACGTAGTTCCGCCCCTCTGGATCAACCGCATAATGTCTTGCTGTGTCAGGCCGAGCTTTCGTGCCTCGCGCATCAACTGGGCCGCAAGCTCGGTCACTCGGATCAGACCCGGGCCAGCGTCGGGACGCACAAACGCCCCGCGCCCTTGACGCATCTCGATCACGGCGTCGTCTCGTAGCTGTGCGTAGGCGCGCAACACTGTATGCATGTTCACGCGCAGGGATTTCGCCAGATCCCGCGCCGGGGGCAGTCGCTCGCCGGGTTTCAGCTCGCCGTTCACAATCCCGGAACGCACCTGCACCGCAATTTGCTCCGCAAGCGACACCGTCAAGGCTGCATTCACCACGAACAACATGTTTGCAATCCTAGTAGAACAATCAATGCCCTGGCTGAAGCCGACGATTTCTTGCTCAGGCGATGAACAGGCGTTGCCACAGTTCGGCGAGGTAGTCACCGAACTGCCGGGGAGACCAGCCGCGGGTTGCGACGAGTTGTGTGTAGTGTTCTGCGCTGGCGGTCGCCCAGACGACATCCGCGATGTACGCGTCAGTCAGATCCTCGCGCAACTCTCCCGTGCGGCGCAGGTCGGCCGCGAACAGCACCATGTTCGCTGCGCGCCGGGATGAGATCTCCGCCTCGAGCGCCGCACAATCCGCATCCGATAGAGCCGCGTCGCGCAGTGCGATGAATACCGGAGCAGTCCTCGGGCTCATCCCGACGACCGCCTGCGCGTAGATGTGGATCTTCGTCGCCGCGGTGCCCGCCGCTCTCACCTGAACCACGTAGTCGCGTTCTTCTGCAGGAACCGCGCGGCTGGTTCCGGAGATTGCCGATTCGACCACCTCGCGCAAGAGCACTGGCTTGCGTCCGACGGTCGTATACAGGGTATCGACGGAGACTCCCGCTGCCGAGGCCACCTGGCTGACGGTTGTGGCGGCGTAGCCCTGTCTCGTGAACAGCTGCCAGGCCGCGTCGAGCACCTGTTGACGGGTCGCCGCCGCCTGCCCGGCGCGCAACGGTGAGTTGTACCGGCGGGGCCTCTTGACAGTGTGGGACACGGAGTCCACAGTATTACTGTATTCACCATAATTCCATTCGGACCAATCAAGGAGTTGCGCAATGGTCTACGCATTTATTCAGGATGTCCCCCTCGATCACGCCCGCTACCAAAGGGTGATGGAAGAACTCGGCCCCGAGCCCCTCGCCGGCCAGATACTGCACCTCTGCACCCGGCGAGCGGATGGCGGCCTGCGCTACATCGATGTCTGGGAGTCAAAGGAGGCCTGTACCCGCGCGTTCGACGAGCGCATCCACACTGCGGTCGACACGGCCTTCGGCGGAACACGACCGGGCGTAGAACCGCACGTTCAATTGCTCGACGTACTCGATATCACCGGCGTGGCAGTCAGCTGACAACCAACACCGCCTCCGTAGCTCCCGGCCGTGGCCGACTGGCGCCGGGCTCGACAATCGCACGGAGGCGGCTGCTGTCATCCACCCCGCGTAGAATTTGCGGATGACCACCGCGCCTGCACCGAGCATTGATCCGCACGACCTCGAGGTGACCCTGCGTGTGCTCGCCTCCCTCAGCGACATCGACCCCGACGACCCGAATTTCGTCACCGTGCGCCAGGCCACCGCCAAGATGTTCAAGTCGGTCAAGATGGTGCGTCGCATTGAGAAGCGCTCGATTATTGCCGACGCTGATCGGAGCGTCATCGCCGCCACCGCCACCGGCGCTCCCACCCGCATCGACGACGAGACCCGCGGGGCCCAGCTCTCTCTCGGCACCAGCGCGGCCACGGCCGGCGAGTTGCTCGTGCCGCGCGCCTGCTACATCTGCAAGCAGAAGTACACCGTGGTGGACGCGTTTTACCACCAGCTCTGCCCGAGTTGCGCCCTCTCCAGCCACGCCAAACGAGATGCCCGCACCGACCTCACCGGCAAACGCGCCCTGCTCACCGGCGGACGCGCCAAAATCGGCATGTACATTGCGCTGCGCCTGCTGCGTGACGGCGCCCACACCACCGTCACCACCCGGTTTCCGCGCGATGCGGTGCGTCGATTCGCTGCCATGCCCGACTCGAAGGACTGGCTGCATCGCCTGCGCGTTGTCGGTATCGACCTCCGCGACCCGGCCCAGGTGATCGCGCTGGCCGATTCCGTCGCGGCCCAGGGTCCGCTCGACATTCTGATCAACAACGCGGCGCAGACCGTGCGTCGGTCGCGCGGCTCGTACTCCCCCCTCGTCGAAGCCGAGGATTCCCCGCTGCCCGATGGACCGTTGCCCGAGATCGTGTCGTTCGGGCACGCCAACGATGCGCATCCGCTCGCGCTCGCCGCATCAGTCTCCGGGCATCCGCTGCTCGCGACCGCCTCGGGCGCCGGCACCCTCACCGCGGATGACCTCACGCGGCTGGCGCTCGCCGCCGGGTCGAGTTCCCTGGAACGCCTCGCCGCGGGCACGGCCATCGACGCCGGCGGACTCGTGCCCGACCTGCACGAGGCAAACAGCTGGACCGCGAACGTCGAAGACGTCGACCCGCTCGAGATGCTCGAGGTTCAACTCTGCAACACGACAGCGCCCTTCCTGCTGGTCAGCCGCCTGCGGGCCGCGCTCACGGCATCCACTGCCCGTCGCACCTACATCGTGAATGTGTCGGCGATGGAGGGCGTGTTCGGTCGCGGCTACAAGGGCCCCGGCCACCCGCACACCAACATGGCCAAGGCCGCACTCAACATGCTCACGCGTACCAGCGCCAAGGAAATGCTGGGTGACGGCATTCTCATGACGAGCGTTGATACCGGCTGGATCACCGATGAACGCCCGCACCCGACCAAGGTGCGCCTGGCCGAGGAGGGCTTTCACGCCCCGCTCGACCTGGTCGACGGCGCCGCCCGGGTGTATGACCCGATCGTGCGCGGCGAGGCCGGTGAAGACCTCTACGGCGTCTTTCTCAAGGACTACAAGCCCGGCGCCTGGTAAGTGCCGCGCAGCAAACGTCAGCGACGCTCGAGGATGACGACCGGGATTTCGCGGTTCGTCTTCTTCTCGTAGTCGGCGAAACCGGGATAGGCCGGGCAGAGCCTACGCCGGGGCACGACGATGTCGAGGAAAGCACAGGTCAAGATGGAAAAAAGTGCCGCTGTTAGGCTGACCGCATGCTGCGCAGAACGCTGATCACACCGACCGTGTTTCTTGCCCTCGTCGCGCTGACCGGATGTACGGCGCAGCCCTCCGCAGAACCGTCGGCCTCAGCTACTCCTCTCCCGACCGCCGTCGTGCCGGCCGCCGCGGCGAGTCTTTACACCTGCGACGATCTGGCCAGCCTCGATGACGTGGCTCACGCCCTCGCCACCGTCGACGGAACTGTGCCGACCCCGGTGGCCGCGATCCAGCCGTCGACGACACTCACCGATTATGCCGTGCCCGCCATCGGCGGTTTGTCCTGCTCGTGGCGTGTCGGCGCCGCGGCCGGTGACCCGATGGAATACCCCGCTGCTGCCGACTGGGCCTATCTCACTGTTGAGGTCGTGCCCGGAGGAGCCGAGACCTGGGCCCCGTCTTCCTTCGGCGATGGGCCCGCGGACCCGCTCACGGTCATCGACGGAATCGAGGCGGCGACCGGGTGCGGAGACCCCGGGTGCTTCGTGTCGGCCCCGGTCGGCGACGCCTGGGTGGAAATCGCGATGAGCACAATCTGGTTCGGCATCGGCAAGGGCCACTTTGCCGATATGCCGACCGACGCGATCCTGGCACAGCTGGAACCGTTCGCGGCATCCGTTTTCACCGCTCTCACGGGTGCCGACCCCGGCCAGCTGGTCTGGCCGATGGTCGAGCACGTCAACCGCGACCCGGCGTGCACCGGCGCGCTCAAGTCGCAAGGTGTGGCGAGAGCCCTCGGCGTCGACTCGCTCGAGTATGAAATTTTTGACTCGGCGCACATCGACCCGATCTACTTCGACGGATATGTGGCACAGCGAGCCGGGATATTCTCCTGCTCGGTGCGGGCTGCGGGCATCATGGGCACGTCGATCAGCGTGGGTTACGGTCTCGGCGGGGTCGTCGACCTGATGGTCACCACGCCCGACGCCCAGGCAGCGCTGCCCACGATCGCTCTGGAAGGCGCGGTGGACGGCGAGCACGCCGTGCAGGTGTGCGCCGATGCCTCAGGCTGGTGCACCGTGATCTTCTCGCTGGGCCAATCGGCGTACCAGGTCGAATCGCGCACCGACGCGGTCGCCGTCGCCGAGGCCATCATCGCCCAGGCGCGCTAACGACCTCCAGCCGCGGCGGGACAACGCCCACCACCTCACCATAGGAGCACAGATGACCGAGGACACTTTCGATCGCGACGTAGTGCGGTCCGTCAAACAGTTCATGGACCGGGTGGTGTCCACAGCGGATGACCGCGGCCGGCCCGGGCTATCCCCCCTCGGCGAGGCGGTCACCACTCACCTCGGCGCGGACGCATCGACCCTGCCGGTGGTGTCGGAGACCCTCGCCGATCACCGACTGGTCGACGCCGATATCGCCCTCGGCACGCTGGCCGGCCCCGATCCGGCCGCTCTCGTCGGTGTCTCCGGCGGGCAGCAACGATTTCACTCCACATTCGCCGAGCTTGCGGCGAGCCCGTTTCAGGCCTTCGGACTCGGCCCGGTGGACTATTCGGCCCGAGCGACCGGGCCGACGTCGACGCGGCAGGTGGTCTCGTTCGGGCTGCGGCTCATCCGCTTCAACGCAGAGCCGATCGCGGTGCTGCAACGCGCCGCGAACCCACAGTTCGGGCGCAACACCGCCGAACTCGAAATCATGGCGGTGTCGGCCGACATCGTCACGGCGTTCCTGGAGCACCTGCGCCAGCTCATGATCGAACACAGCGTGCTGCGCGGCCAGGTATTGTCGTTCGTGCAAACCGAATACGGGGCCGGGGCCGGAATCACGTTTCTGGACCGCCCGGTCGTGCCGGACGAGGCGGTCGTTCTGCCGGACGGTATCCTCGGCACCATCACCGACCACGTCATCGGAATCGGCGCGCAACGCCAGACCCTGCTCGCCGCCGGCCAACACCTCAAGCGTGGGGTGTTGCTCTACGGGCCTCCCGGCACCGGCAAAACCCTCACCGTGCGCCACCTGCTCAGTGAAACCCCGGGAACCACCGCCGTATTGCTGACCGGCTCCAGCATCGTGCACATCGCTGCCGCCGCCGAGATCGCCCGCACCTTCGCGCCGTCGATCGTTGTACTGGAGGACATCGACCTGGTCGCGATGCAGCGCAACGCGACCCCCCAGCCCCTCTTGTTCGAGGTGCTCGACGCCCTTGACGGTCTCGACGGCGATGCCGACGTGGCCTTCGTCATGACCACCAACCGGGTCGAGGTGCTCGAGCGGGCCCTCGCCGAACGGCCGGGCCGGGTCGATCTCGCCGTGGAAGTACCGTTGCCCGAGCTGGCTGAACGCGAGCGGCTGTTTCGGCGCTATGCGCAGGTGCTGCCGTTCAGCCCGGCCGCCCTCGATGCCGCAGCCCGTCGAGCGGAGGGCGTGACCGGGTCCTTCGCGAAGGAACTTATTCGCCGTGCCGTGCTGCGCGCCGCGCTCCGCGGCGACACTGTCGACGACACCGACCTGCAGGTGTCCCTCGATGACCTGTTGTCGTCGGGAGAGTCCCTCACCCGACGGCTCCTCGGCACGAGCAGTGGCGAAACTGGGCGCTGGCAGCCCGATGAGGAGCCGGGCGACGGTCCAAGCGGCGGCAGCTACGTTCCGTTGCCCGGTTCGGCGGCCGTGATGACACGCCAATTCGCCTCATTTGGATCGAGCGGGCCTATAGCTTCGGTCGCACCAAAATCGCCAGACGACGATCAGGGCCAGTCCGATCACGCCGACGAACCCCAATGACGGCGGGGCATCCTTGCCGAGGCGGAGGTCAGGCGAGCCAGTGCAGTGACCGGCCGTGCGGCTGGGCCAGAGCGATCGGCTCGCCGTCGAGCGCCAGGATGAAAGCGGATGGCGGAATTGACTCGGCCAGTGCCGGCATTCTCGAAAGCCGTTCCAGCACACCGGGAACCACGCTCTGCCCCTCGTTGGACAGCCAGCGCACCGGCAACTCCGCCATCTGCGCAGCGAACCGGTTGCGATCAGTCTCGTCCAGATAGGCGAGCACGGCAGTGTGGAAGACCACGACCGTCGCCCCGGCCGGCGCCCGGGCCACGAGCGCCGCGATCTCGCGATTGAGGTCTCCTCGCACGATCTCGACCGGCTGCTGCCGGGCCACGGAGACGGCCGCCCGAAGTCGTTCCCGCCGGTCCTCGTGCTCAGGCCAGATCAGGGCTTCGAGCCAGGCCACATCTGCTTCGCTGCGCACGTCGAGCGGGTTGAGATCGATACCGGCGCGCCAGACGATGTCGGGCATCCGCTCGGGCAGGGGCACCGGGCCGGTAACGGTGCACTCCAGCACCACGGGGCTGGGACCGTCGACGGGGTGCAGCATCCGCTCGCCGCCATCACCGTCACCGTCACCGTCACCGCGCCGATACCGGTAGCTGTACCGGTCGGGGTGCAGGCAGAGGCCAGCGGATGCCCCCACCTCGATGAGCGCGAGCGGCCCGGCCAGCGCCGCCAGGGCCGGCAGCAACACCGCGCAGCGACCGGGTTCGTTGGTCTGGGTGGCGTGGGTCAGGCAGGTTGCGGCGACGAGGTCCCAATGCTCGCGCAGCCAGGCGGCGAACGCGGGGTACTCCCCCACCGGCGCCCCGTGAAACCGGGCCGCGCTGAACACCAGGTTGGGCTGCCGTTTGACGGCGGGCAGCTGGTTGATCACCGACACGAGCGCCGGGTCATTCGCGACCCCCGCAGCCCACGCTTCGTAGCAGGCGCTCATCCCACGGGCCTCACGCGAGGCGAAGGCCCGGTAGCGCTCGTCGGTGGCAACGCCAGGATCAGTGCTCTCTCTCATGCCGACATCGTAATCATGGTTAGGCTTGCGGGGTGCGCTGGCGCCACGAGTGCCAGAGCTTCACCCTCGCGAAACGGATCGCGAATCGAATCGTGCATCGAATTGGAGAACAAAGTTGCCTGGAGAAAACCTCACCCGCATCGAAGCGACGGAGCGCGCAGCGCTCGTCACAGTAGCGAGCTACAACGTTGTGCTCGATCTCACCACCGGCCCCACCACGTTCGGCAGCACGACCACGGTGCGCTTCACCGCCGTCCCGGGCGCATCGACCTTTATCGACGCCATCACGGCGCAGGTGCACTCGGTCACGTTGAACGGTGCCGTGCTCAATCCGGCCGTCGTCAGTGACGGCATCCGCATTGCTCTGGACGATCTGCAGGCCGAAAACGAGCTCGTCGTCGTCGCCGACGCGCTGTACACCAACACCGGCGAGGGACTGCACCGCTTCGTCGACCCGGTCGATAACGAGGTGTACCTGTACAGCCAGTTCGAGGTGCCCGACTCCCGCCGTGTCTTTGCCGTGTTCGAGCAGCCCGATCTGAAGGCCAAATTCTCCTTCACCGTCACGGCCCCGAGCGCCTGGCAGGTCGTGTCCAACTCCACAACGCCCGAACCAACGGATGCCGGCAACGGGGCGAGCACCTGGGCGTTCGAGCCGACCCACGCCATCTCGAGTTACATCACTGCGCTCATCGCCGGCCCCTACGCCGTCACGCGCAGCGAACTTACCTCGAGCGACGGACGCATCGTGCCGCTCGGCCTGTTCGGCCGCAAGAGCCTGAGCGAATACCTCGACGCCGACTACATCTTCGAGAAGACGCGCCAGGGCTTCGCCTACTACGAAGAGAAATTCGGCTACCCCTACCCGTTCGACAAGTATGACCAGCTGTTCGTGCCGGAGTTCAACGCCGGTGCCATGGAGAACGCCGGCGCGGTCACCTTCACCGAAACGTACATTTTTCGCTCCAAGGTGACCGACGCCATCAAGGAACGCCGTGTCGTGACGATTCTGCACGAGCTGGCCCACATGTGGTTCGGCGACCTCGTCACCATGACCTGGTGGAACGACCTCTGGCTCAATGAGAGCTTCGCCGAGTGGGCCTCAACGATCGCCACCGCCGAGGCCACCGAGTGGCATGAAGCCTGGACCACCTTCGCCGTGATGGAGAAGAGCTGGGCCTACAAGCAGGACCAGCTGCCCTCGACCCACCCGGTCGTCGCCACCATTCGTGACCTCGACGATGTGCTGGTCAACTTTGACGGCATCACCTACGCCAAGGGCGGTTCGGTACTCAAACAGCTCGCTGCCTGGGTGGGCATCGACGCCTTCTTCACCGGCGTCGCCTCCTACTTTCAGAAGCACCAGTGGGGCAACACCGAACTGCGCGACCTGCTCGTCGAGCTGGAGGCGGCCAGCGGCCGCGACCTGCGCGGCTGGGCGAAGCTGTGGCTCGAGACCGCGGGCGTCAACACCCTCCGCCCCGAGATCGCCGTCGACGACGCCGGAACCATCACCGGGTTCACGGTGCGCCAGACCGCAGCAGCCGACTACCCCACCATTCGCCCGCACCGCCTCGCGATCGGCTTCTACGATTTCGATGACGCGCACCAGCTCGTGCGAACGCATCGGGTCGAACTCGATGTTGACGGTGAACGAACGGATGTCCCCGCCTTGGTCGGCCGCCAGCGTGCCGACCTGATCCTGCTCAATGATGATGATCTCAGTTACGCCAAGGTGCGCCTGGACCCCGCCTCGCAGGCCGTCGCTCTGGAACACCTCGCCGCCATTGCGAGCCCGCTCGCGCGCGCCCTGGTCTGGGGTTCGGTCTGGGATGCCACCCGCGACGCCGAAACCACGGCCCGCGACTTCGTGCGTCTGGTGCTGAACAACGTGGCCACCGAGACCGAGTCGACGACACTGCGCACGGTACTCGGTCAGGTCGTGCTCACCGCCAGCTATTATGT
Organism: Cryobacterium sp. PH29-G1; assembly: GCF_030063365.1. Lineage (GTDB taxonomy): Bacteria > Actinomycetota > Actinomycetes > Actinomycetales > Microbacteriaceae > Cryobacterium. The sequence continues at coordinate 100,978 of NZ_JASISY010000013.1, forward strand.
GGCCGAGCCGCACCGCGCCGCCGTTCGCGACGAGGTCGCCGACACGCTGTGGACGCTCGCGCAGGGCGCGGCGGCCGGCAGCGACGCCCAATTCCAGTTCGTCAAGTTCTTCGCGGGCGTAGCCGCCACCCCGACGCAACTCGACAACGTGGCCGCACTGCGCTCGGGCAGCACCCTGCTGGGGGGCCTCACGGTCGACACCGACCTGGCCTGGGAATTGCTCACCGCCCTGGTCGCCGGTGGCCGGGCCGGCGCAGCCGAGATCGATGCGGCGCTGGCTGCTGACAACACGGCCACCGGCGCCCAGTCGGCCGCCCTCGCACGGGCCGCCGTGCCGACAGCGGAGGCGAAGCTCGCCGCCTGGGCGTCGCTTATCGACGTCGATACGGCCGCGACGACCATCGTGCGCACGACGGCTGCCGGGTTTCTGCGGGTAAACGACGCGGCACTGCTCGAACCGTTCACCCAGACCTACTTCGACATGCTGCAAGCGGTGTGGGAGGCACGCAGCTTCTCCATCGGCGAGAAGCTCGTGATCGGCCTGTACCCGTCACCGCTGAATAACCAGGCCCTCGCCGATGCGACCCAGGCCTGGCTCGACGCGAACCCCGAACCGGCGGCCCTGCGCCGTCTCGTCGTCGAGAACCTGGCCGGCGTGCAACGTTCACTGACGGTACAGGCGCGCGACGCCGAGTAGTTCGCGGGAAGCGCACACCCCGAGAACCCCTCAATCGACCTCAGGTCGGTGGCGGGGTTCTCGCTGCGCCACAGTTCACAGCAAACTCCACGCAAACAAAGAGGATGCCGGTGCCCGCGGGGCATACACCGGCTTGCACCAGCCACGGTTCGGGCGCAGCAGAACCCTGCCGGGGCCGCATCACGGGTGCCGTCGACGCCCCTCGGTAGACTGGCTTTGATATGAACTGGGAAACTTTCTGGGCCGGGGTCGGTACCAACATAGCCAATATTCCATGGGCCGATTTCGGGGGCAAACTTTTTGCCGTCACGGCGATCATCGTCGTATCTTTCGCCCTGCGCTGGGCGCTGCAATTCGTCATTCGGCGCGTCGTGCAGCAAATCGTCTCCGGAGTCAAGAAAACCCAGAAGGTTGACGACACCCAGGCCCTGAACGTCTCGCCGATGGCCGCCGTACGCGTGGTGCAGCGTTCCCGCACGCTCGGCGCCGTGCTGGCGAACATCGTGAACGTGTTCATTCTGGTCACCGCGCTGCTGCTCATCGTCACCACCCTGAACAAAGACATTCTGGGATCGTTCGCGCTGATCAGCGCGGCGATCGGTGCCGGCCTCGGTTTCGGCGCTCAAAACATCGTCAAGGACATTCTCAACGGATTGTTCATGGTGGTGGAAGACCAGATCGGGGTCGGCGACGTCGTCGACGTTGGATTCGCATCCGGTGTCGTCGAAACGGTCGGTATTCGCATTACTCAGATCCGCGATATCGACGGCACACTCTGGTTTGTGCGCAACGGCGAGATTCTGCGAGTCGGCAACATGTCGCAGGGCTGGGCCCGCGTCATCATCGACCTCGCCATCCCGTACAGCTCCGACGTGGAGGCCGTGCAGGACGAGCTCCTGCGGGTGGCAAGCGCTCTCTCCTCCAGCCGCAAGTGGCGCGCCTTCATATTGGAGAAGCCTGAGATCTGGGGCCTGGAGTCGATCACGGCCGAAGCCCTCGTTACCCGGCTCGTGGTCAAGACTCGTGTCTCAGCCCAGTGGGACTTCGCCCGCGACCTGCGCCTGCACCTGAAGAAGGCCCTCGACGGCATGGGCGTACCGCTCACCCCGCTCAACAGCGTGGTCATGACCACCGGCGACGGTACCCTCGACAATTCAACCGTCGGGCCGGCCGAGGGCGCCCTGGACGCTGCCGAGGAGGCCGCAGCCGCGGTGCCGACCGTTGTCGCCGTGGCGCGCACCGGCCCCGTCGCGGTGAAGAAGCCCCGCGGACCGCGCAAGCCTAAAACCGTGCCGGCCCCGATGAAGACTCCCGATCCCGATACTCGTAGCGACGGCAATGACGACTGACCCAGCCCCGTTGTCGGCTCCAGCCGGAACTCCCCAGAAGAAAGCTGCACCCGTGACCACTGAGCGACACCCGACCGACCAGGCGGCCACCCCCGCCGCCGTCCACCTGCGCGCAGGTGAGAACGGTGCCGCAGCGGTACCGACGTTTTTCGACGAGGTCGGCGGAACGCCTTTCTTCGAGAAACTCGTGCACGACTTCTACGTGGGTGTCGCCACCGACCCGGTGTTGAAACCGATGTACCCCGAAGAGGACCTCGGCCCGGCCGAACACCGCCTGGTCATGTTCCTCGAGCAGTTCTGGGGCGGACCCGGCACGTACAGCGAGCAGCGCGGTCACCCGCGCCTGCGCCAGCGCCACCAGCCGTTCAAGGTCAATCCGGATGCCCGCGACCGGTGGCTCGGTCACATGCGCGTTGCCGTAGACGCGGCGAATTTGCCGCCGCTGCAGCAGGGCATCCTCTGGGATTATCTTGAGCGTGCCGCTTTCGCGATGGTGAACAGCTTCGAGGAGTAGTCCCACCGCCGCAGGTGCGCTCCAATTGGCTCGTCCAGCCAACGTCGAAGGGTGCGCCGGCATCTGGCGTGGGGCGTGAGGCTGTGCAAGGCTGCCCGTATGAGCCGCATTGATCCTCAGCCCAGCACGAACGAACGCGCCACCCTCCTGGAATTTCTCGACTATCAACGTGCGACAGTACTCATGAAAGCCGAGGGCCTCGGCGTCGCAGAAATGAACCAACCGATCTCCACGTCGACGCTCACGCTGTCCGGCCTGCTGAAACACTTGGCGCTCGTGGAAGACTACTGGGTTCAAGTGCGCTTTCTCGGCCTCCCCGAGCAAGAACCGTGGGCCAGCGCTCCCTGGGACGATGACCGGGACTGGGAGTTCCACAGCGCGCAGTTTGACGACCCGAACGAGCTTCGCGATCTCTACCGGGCGGCGTCTGAGCGCACGCGCCAGGCACTCATCGGCATCGACCTCGACACCCTGTCCGTCGGCGAGAACGGCGATGGAACGCATTGGAACCTGCGCTGGATCCTCACCCACCTGATTGAAGAGACGGCGAGGCACAATGGTCACGCCGATCTGCTCCGTGAAGCTATCGACGGCACGGTCGGCGAATAACAGGCGGTCGACTGCCGGCGGGAGCACGTCAATCAGCACTGTCTACCAGCTGCTTCGGGTTAGCGGGCGTCCCGGACGGATCCGTCTATTCTGTGCTGCATGACGCGATATGTGATCGACGCCCCCACACTGCTGCACCTCGTGAGCGCCGGCATCCGTCCTGCCGCCGGCCACCAGCTCGTCGCCCCCAGCAGCATCCGCTCGCAGGCTCTTGCGCTGCTCTTCGCCGCCGTGCGCACCGGTGAACTCACCGAGGAGCAGGCCCTAGAGCAGCACGAGCGCCTGACCGAGCTGAAGCTGCGGTTGCTCGGAGACCGGGTTTCCCGCCGCACGGCGTGGCGGATCGCCCGCGACCACGACTGGGAGACGATTTCCGATGCGGAATACATCGCAGTGGCTCAGCTGCAGGCGGACGCCCTGGTAACGATAGACCCGGCCCTGGCTGCCAAAGCGGAACACCTCGTACCGCTCGCCCACTTGGACGCGCTCGTCAACGCCTGAAGGCAAGCGGATGCTCCGCCGACATCGTCGAGTGGCATGCTTGACTATCGTGCAGGCATCGGACCCGCGGAAAGAAGCAGTGCGCCATGGACATGCGACTAGAGCTTGTACCCCTTCCCTCAACCGACGTCGACCGCAGTAAGGCCTTCTACGCCGACCAGCTGGGCTTTCAGGTGGATCACGACGTGGAACCGGGCAACGGCATGCGGATCGTCCAGCTCACACCGCCCGGATCGGCCTGCTCCATCGCCATCGGAGCGGGGTTCAGCGACCCACACGCGCCGCCGGTACTGAATCTCCATCTGGTGGTCGACGATGTCGCAGCCGCCCGCGACAAGCTCATCGACAACGGTGTAGCAGTGTCCGAGGTCAGCGATATGGGCGGAGGTATTCTGTACGCCTTCTTCAGCGACCCCGACGGAAATTCCTGGGCGTTGCAGCAAATCTCACGATAGGGCGCTGCCAGCGCGACGGAGACGGTACCGTGTGGGGATCATGACACTCGAGCAGCTTTTGGACGCCGTCCGCAACTTCGACGATCTCGTGGAACTGGCTCCAGTCGAGGGCAGCGACTACCCCGAGATTTCGTGGGGCGATCACTTTTTTTACTACGACCCCGACGCGAGAATTCCCGACAACGTGCAGCCGTACACCACGATTGTCACCAAGGACTATCCCGACAACGAGCAATCCGCCTTGAATCCGGCCGGTCGGTGGCGCGTGAATGTCCATGTCGGTCTGTCCCGATCGGCGACGCTCACCGGCGGCACGCCGGGTGATATCACTGCCTCCGACTTCAGGGCTGCTGATGTCTTCCTCCCCCACCCGGTATTCGGGGCGCTCGGGTGGATTGCCGTGGTGAACCCCGGTCCCCAGACCGAGAGCACTGTCATCGAACTGCTGCGCGCGGCGCATGGCGAGGCTCGGCGACGCATGGACCGTCGGTCAGATCTGAACGCTGTAGGCAAGCCTGCCCCGGATCACTGACACCGGGGAGCTCGGCACCACCGATGAGCACGGAGAACACGGAGAACACGGAGAACAATAGTGCTCCCCCTGGACCAACCACGTGCGCGTTGCATGCGACGCCGGGTGCGACAACTTCGTGGTCTCGACCATACTTGTCAGCGTACTCAGTCAGCCCCCGTGACCTTTGTGGCATTACGTCACCGAGACAGGGCCGGAGCAAACCTGCGCGTTTCGATCCTGCGCGCGGGTTCGATGTCTGGGAGCAGTGTTCGAATTTCGCCGGACTTCAGTGACGTGCGGTCTGGGCGGGCGACGCGGGCGATTAAGTGCCGCCACGGCGAAACGCGCAGCGCAGCGCAGCGCAGCGCAGCGGATGATCTGGGTTTTCACCCGCCGGAAACATTTCTTTGGGTATTCTTTGGTGGATTTGGGCGGTTTCGTGCTTGTAAGCATGATTTTTCCTCGGGAATGTCGGTGGTCGGGTGTTGGGTTGAATCATGAACAACGTGGCGGTCGACTCCCCGGTGGGACTCGCGGTAGGGCTCGCGGTAGAGCTCACTCGGGCGGCGGCTGCTGTGGCCGCGCTCGGTGGGTCCAGTGCCGAGTTCGCCGGGCTGTCTGATGCGCAGGTGCTTACGGCGCGCGGTCCGATTGCTGATCTGTTGCGGTTGAGCAATACGGTGGCGGCGTTGTTGGCGGGCACGATTG
>NZ_JASISY010000014.1 GCF_030063365.1 Cryobacterium sp. PH29-G1
CGGCGGCCTGAAACCCGGGACGGGTCACCAACATTTCTGGCGCATTCGTCGCGGATGGGTACAGACTGACCTGATGCGAGAGTCCACCGGAGCGCCCACCTGCAAAACCTGTCTTCACGGTCTCGAAATCGCTGGCACGACCGCGCACCCCTATTGGTACTGCCCGCACTGCCACATTTCTGCACTGAGCGAGGCCGCGCTCTACCCTCTCCACACACCAGCCAACAAGAACACGGACTAAACCGTCCGGCTCACCCGGGAAGCATGCCTCGACCGCGCCTAGTTGATGGCCAATCTGAGGGGCGCATCATGCTAATTGATTCCCCGACAGGGTGGGGCCCACGACTGTGCTCGCTCGGTACGGCGTCCAGCGGCGTGGCCGACGAGAGGGAACGCTGACCTCAACAGAGCACGCGCACCGGCCTCAATGAACACGATGAGACCGTAACCTTCCACGTGCACGGCGCCCGACCCACGGTCAAACACTGCCGACCACTTGGCACCAACCATGGCTAATGTGGTTGACAGTGATTTCACCACGAACGACAGATGGCCACCTCCACGATCCGCGGAGGACGAACCGTGCCACGTCACAAAGGAGAGTCAACGTTGAATCAACATGAGCCGTGCACTCTGGAAGACTTGGAAGTGCTCGCTATTTCCGATACTGAGTGGCGGGTAGGCGACCGTCGACGAGGTGAACAGTCGCCCGAGAAGGTGCTCGGCTACATCGAACAGCGTGGCTCGGCCTTTGACGTCCTCAACGTCGATACCCCCGGCCGTCACGTCACCTTTCCCCACTTGAATTCTGCAATCGAATCCTTCGCAATCGGCGCACGGGCAACCTGACCGTGGGTAGGCCCGCAACAGTGCCTGTCGGGGTCGGACCTCCCCCAAATCGGCACCCACCTCTGCACTGGGTCCAGTCCCGAGGGTTTCTTCAAAGTGAATTTCCTGTCGATGAAGATTGGCGGAAAACCTCGATGGCCAGGTTTCGGCAGCTTTCATTTCGGCAAAGAGTTTTGAACAGGTGCTGGCCTGCAGAAAACCAAGAGACGGCGTCGATCGTACCGATCTGGTCAGAAATGATCAATTTCGGCTCCACCCGCCGGCTTAGAGGTTTACGACAGTTCTGTAGCAAGACAAGATGTTCCGCCCGCGGCGCGACGGTCATGTCCCCTTGAGTGGTGTTGTTTCCCGGATTTGAGCGTTGCTTCGTCAACGCGAAGAGCCATCGTGCGATGGTCAGTGAGTACCGACTAAAGCAACTCACAAAGGACACCACACGATGGCTCTAGACCAGTCTGCCCTCCTCACCCTGCTGGGAGAACTCAAACTCACCGATGTCACCGACCGCATCCGCGTCGCGACCGAAACGTTGTATCAAGAACTGATCGATGCGGAAGCGAGCGCGTTCATCGGCGCCGCCCCGTTTGAACGCTCCGGCGGCCGCACCACGTATCGCAACGGCACCCGGCCACGGACTTTGAGCACGACGGCTGGGGGCCTCGATCTGAAGATCCCCAAGCTGCGCGCCGGGTCGTTCTTCCCCGCCCTGCTCGAGCGCCGCCGCCGCGTCGACCAGGCCCTGTTCGCCGTTGTGATGGAGGCCTATGTCCACGGCGTCTCGACCCGCAAAGTCGACGACTTGGTCAAGGCGCTCGGCGCTGATTCTGGGATCTCCAAATCGGAGGTGTCCCGGATCTGCGGCGGCCTCGACGCGGAAGCGGCCGAGTTCCGCGACCGGACCTTGGCCGCGCAGGACTTCCCCTACGTGTTCCTCGACGCCACGTACTGCAAGGCGCGCGTCGGTCATCGCATCGTGTCCCAGGCAGTCGTCGTCGCGATCGGCGTGGCCGCCGACGGACGGCGGGAAGTCCTCGGGTTTGACGTGGGCGACAGCGAGAATGAAGGCTTCTGGACCAGCTTCCTACGGTCGTTGAAGACCCGCGGTCTCGACGGGGTGAAGCTGGTCATGTCTGACGCCCACACCGGGCTGAAGAAAGCCATCGGGACGGTCTTCCAAGGCGCCGGGTGGCAGAGATGCCGGGTGCACTTCATGCGAAACGTCCTCGCCGTGGTCCCGAAAGGATCCCAGGAGATGGTCGCGTCAATTATCCGCACCATCTTCGCCCAGCCCGACCGCGAGCACATCGAGAAGCAATTCCGTGAAGTCACCACGATGCTCGGCCGATCACACCCGAAGGTCGCGTCGATGCTCACCGACGCCCAACCCGACTTGCTCACTTTCGCCGCGTTCCCGCGGCGTCACTGGCGACAGATCTGGTCGACAAATCCGTTATCTGTTTACCGGCTCTCGAACGACACGTCCCTCTCAGTACTGCGAATGACGAGGGCTCCACGCTCGTTGGGGTGGAAGCTCTTGCACACCGGCCGACAAAGGAGTCCACGCTATGAATGTTTCAGCGAAGAAGATCGACGGAGCTTTCCGCATCGTGGGCGATTGGGACGATGCCGCATCGGCGAATGCCTTTCTCGGGCACCTCGATGCCCGGGCGTTCAGCCCGAGCACGGTTCGCTCCTACGCCTTCGACATCGTCAACTTTGCACGGTTTCTATTGGCGAGGGACAGTACCCTTGTCGAGGTCTCGCCGATGATGGTCTTCGAGTGGATCGACTGGCAGGGCGTTCGTTCACACGGCACACCTGACCGGGCCGAGGACGCTTCGGGCGCGGTGCGCACGGCGGCCGCATCGACAGTCAACCGCCGGGTCGCTGCGGTGAGGGCGTTGTTCGAATACTTGGTGATGGCTGGCGCCTGCCCTAACAATCCCGTCCCGTCTGCGCGACGGCGCAGTAGTCCGGGTGCCTCGACCCGCGGCCTGCTGGGTCATCTGGGTGCCGGACGCTCACGCGGCGGGGGTCGACTGGTGCGTCAGCCCCAGATGCTGCCGGAATCGCTGCCTGTTCGCGACGTCGACCGTTTCCTGCGTTCGATGGATATGCACCGCGACCGCGCGATCGTGTTGGTGATGCTGCTGGGCGGTTTGCGGGCTGCGGAAGTGCGCGGGCTGCAGCTAGCCGACGTCGACCTCGGGCGCCGCCGCCTGCGCGTCGTGGGCAAGGGATCGAAAGAACGGCACGTCCCCGTCGATGGTGCTTTCTTCACCGAGGTTGCCGCCTACCTGCGTCACGAACGCCCCGCCGGGGTGAAGTCTTCGGAGTGTTTCCTCGTGTTGAGAGGGCCAACTACGGGACAACCGTTGACCGAAGCGGGGCTACGTGGGGTGTTTCGCCGCCACCGGGAGACCTCGGGGGCGACCCGAGTGCGTCCCCACCGATTGCGGCACACCTATGGCACCGAGCTGGCCTCGGCCGGTATTGACCTGTTGGCACTGCGGGAGCTGATGGGCCACGTTTCCCCGGACACCACCGCCCGCTACGTCCATCTGAGTATCGAACACCTCGCTGCCGAATACGGCGCCGCCCGCGCGACTCTCGCCGCCAACGCCCGATGATGATCGTCATGACCACCACATTCCTGCCTCCAGTGGTGACGCTGCGAGACGGGTACCTCGAGAATCTGTCGATTCTCGGCCTGGGGCCCAGGGCCATGCGGGACCGCGTTCGGATCGTTGATGCTTTCCTCGGCAATCACCCGGACCTGGCCGAGTGGATGAACGCCCCGGCGTTGTCTCGTTGCGAGGAGCTGGTTCGGACCGGCGCCTGGCCCGTCATCGTTTATGCCGTCGCCCACAGCGGCCTGCTCCTGGACTTGGAGCTGATTGGTGCGAAGAACCTCACCGGCCTCGGCTCGGCGATCGAGGTGCGCGACCCGGATGGATTCACCCGGATACGCGCCGCCGGAAACCGGCTCGGATGGACATCGAAGTGGGTCGAAACTCTTCTCGGTGAAGGCCTGGCCGTGCTCCTCGCCTGGACGGGCGGAACAACGGCGCAGCTGACCGCCGACATCATCGACGCGTTCGAATCGGGACTCAGTGCCACGAAGACGCTGACGCCGTCGATGCTCCGCGCCTACCGCGCACGGGTGGCAGGGCTGAGAGCGATCCTGTTCGACACCAGAGTGATTGACACGCCTCCTCGGCGGCGGTCCACCGCGTCGAGTTACGAGGAACGCTTCGCTGCGGTGGAGATGGTGCCCGCGCTGCGAAAGACATTCTTGCGTTACGTCACCGTCCGGTCCGCAGTGGCCCGTCCCAGCACGGTGGACTGCCTGATCAATGACCTGCTGCCGTTTGCGGAATATCTCACCGCCCACGCTCCGGAGATCCGACACCTCCGTCACCTGCGGCGCCACCACATCGAGGCCTACCTGATCTGGAACCGCCACCGGTCCTGGCGCGGACGTCATGCTTCTGCCGGCGCAGGTCGCACCGTCTCGACCGCTGTCGCGCAGGCGGCGGTGTTGACACTGCGGAACATGCTCGAGGACATCACCGACTGGGGTTGGAAGGACGTCCCCACGCGTCGGTTGGTATTCCGGGCTGACATCCCCAAGATCGGTCAGCCGCTGCCGCGCGCTCTCGCCCCCAACATCGACGCGGCGCTGATGGCAGCAGTTGATGGCATCGACGATCCCTTCGCCCGCGTCGCGGTGACGGTGTTGCGGCACACCGGATTGCGCATCGGTGAGCTCCTCGACCTGGAGCTGGGCAGCGTTTATGACTACGGCCTCACCGGCTCGTGGCTGAAAGTCCCCCTCGGCAAACTCGCCACCGAGCGGATGGTTCCCCTGGACGCGACCGCGCTAGCCGCCCTCGACCAATGGACGAGGCAGCGCGGTCCCTCACGGGCACTGCCGCACCCCCGGACCGGCACGATCACAGACTTCCTCTTCACTAACCACGGTCGACGACTGGGACCGACCCGTATCCGCAACGGTCTGATCGCTGCTAGCACCGCTGCGGGACTCCGCGGCGCCGACGGGACTGCCCTGATCGTGACGCCGCACCAACTCCGCCACACCTGGGCCACCGAACTCGCCAACGCCGGGATGAGCCTGCAAGCGCTAATGGCTTTGCTGGGCCACGCGACCGCCCAAATGACCGTCCGGTATGCCACCCTCGCCTCGCCGACGCTGCGAGTCGCCTACGACGACGCCGTCGGCAAAATGCGCCGACAACTGACTCTCACTCCGGTCGGCCGCCCGATCGTTCCCGACAAGGTGGCCTGGCTCAACAGCGAGATGATCAAAACCCGTGTCGCCCACGGATATTGCTCCCGGCACGAAAGCGCCGGCGCCTGTTCCTATGCAAACATCTGCGAGAACTGCGCCAACTTCACGACCGGCCCCGAATTCACCGACGCTCTCGCGGAACAACTCGACGACATCCAAGCTCTCACAGCCGATGCCAAACAACGCGGCTGGGACGGTGAAGCAGCCAGACACGCCACCACCGCGGCAGCCCTCACCAGCCACCTCCGCCAAGTCCGACGGTGACATCGAAAAACCCCAATCCCCTTGACCTGACAACGAGAGCCGGTTAATAGAACGGGTCAACAAGGAGATCAAACGCCGCACCGACGTCGTCGGCGTCTTCCCCAACTCTGCCGCCCTGCTCCGCCTCGCGGGCTCAGTCCTGATCGAGCAGCACGACGAGTGGGAAGCCGGCGAACGACGTTACTTCTCCGAAGCCTCAATGCTCGAGCTGACCACAATGAACAACCCCGTCGAAGTCATCGATGAGGCGGTGATCCTCCCCGAGCTCGCTGCCGCCTAAACTAAAACAACTGACCCGCACGGTGACGATGAATTACACCACCCAGCGGGACGTGGCCCGCAGTCGCCGATACTACTTGCTCAGGAAAGTCATCCTATCCGTCTATGACTTGCGCAGGCAACCCAACACGATGCCGCCAGCTTAGTGCGGTGACGTAGAATCGGGGTTATGGCTGCATCGCGCGATCGTGCCGAAATGAATGTCGAAGACCTCACGGTGTGGTCATCCGTAGCGACGATGCTGGAGCGCCTTCCCGCAGTGCTCGATACGCAACTGCAGCGTGATAGCGGCCTGACCCACTTTGAACATGGAATCCTCTACGCCCTCGATGTCGCCCCCGACCGATCGCTTCGGCTCAGCACCCTTGCCGGCTATGCCAGCTGCACGCTGTCTCGGCTCTCGCGTGCGGTGTCGCGCATGGAATCGCGGGGGTGGGTGGAGCGCGTCGTCGACCCGCGCGACGGGCGGTTCACTTTGGGCGTCCTGACGAGCGAGGGCCATGACAAGGTCGCCGACTCGACGCCTGGTCACAATGCGCTGGTGCGGAGGCTCGTCTTCGACGCTCTCACCCACAGCCAGGTCACACAGCTGGGAATCATTAGTCGGAGGATCTCAACGGCCATCGGTCCTGACGTAACGTGGACCCCGCCTACCAGCCTTTCAATCGAAGAACCTCAACCCAAAGCGAAAGACGCTGGTGCTCGATAGGCGGTCGTCCAGCGACGCAGTTTGACCTTGAACTGGTCATTGGATCTTGGCGTGCGACGTGTGTCACAAGGGAACCCGTAACGGAACGTCTTCAGCGGTTGAGGAGTTCGTGCGAGAGGACGACGGTGGCGAACTCGTCGTGAAGATTGATCGCGGTGACTCGGGAAAGTTCCGCCGCGCTGATCATTCCACCTTCGAGGTCTGTCCTGTCAAATGTGTGGGTCGCATCTACAGCAAAGTAGACGGTGTATCCCAGGTTTCCGCCAATGCGCGCTGTTGTTTCACAGCAGTGATTGGTGGTGATGCCGCAGACCACAATGGTCGAGATAGCGTTTTCTCGAAGCCAGCAGTCAAGATCGGGTGTGCCGTGAAAACTTGAGTTGACCGTTTTCTGGACCAATAGATCCGGAGTGCCGGACATGTAGCTTTTCAACGCATGGCCGGGGTGTCTGGGGTGCAGCGGAGAGAGCGGATTGGAGGAATTATGCTGCACGAAGACGACCGGTCGCGAAAGCCTGTGCCACTCGTTCACTAACACTGCGATGTTCTGATCACAGTCCGCGTTGTTTCGGGGTCCCCACCATTCGGCTTGGTCAAATCCTTGCTGAGCGTCAACGACGATCAGGGCGGTGTGATCATCGATCGAGGGTAGTTGGATCACGATTTAGGCTCCAAAATAATTTCAGGTCAATGACCAAAATGGTTGGTCCAAGACGCCATCTAGGACTGGGACCGATACAGACACTATTCAGCATCCCATGACGGCGGCATCGCGCCACTTTCTGGCCAGCAGATGGGCGCAGACGCTATTCCCGCAACCGGAACTCCAATGTTCCAGAACAATTGACACGGCCGGCGGCACGCTGGTCACTCAAAGCTCCCGATGGGGAACCTTGACCGGACGCTCCCCCGGTGGATCCTATGGCCTCAGCAGATCGTGGCCACGTCAATCCCGCATGACCTGTCCGTACGGTGTAATCCCGCGAAGGTGCCTGATCCGGCGCCGCCCTGTACGGCAGCAGCGTCCTAGTTGTTCTTCCCACGGAGGTTGTGTGCGTGGCGAGTTGTAAAAAGGTGAGGACCTCCTGTATCGATTGGGTTACCACACTCACTCGATGCCACGGAGGCCCTCATCTCTCACGTTACCCACTTCAACGCGCCGCTGACCCCGGCAGGACGCCTCAAACTCGTCGAACTTGTCATCGAGGACGGCTGGGTTCAGGCGCGCGTCGCTGAACGCCTGCAGGTCTCCCGCGCGACGGTCTCTAAATGGGTCCGACGCTACCGAGCGGATGGGTTATCGGGTCTGACCGACCGCTCGTCTAAACCGCGCCGTTCACCGGCGCAGACGGCCAAGCGCACGGAGCGACGCATCGTCGCGCTGCGCTTTGGTCGGAGGTGGGGACCACACCGGATCGGCTACCACCTGCGTCTGCCCCAGTCGACGGTATCCAAGGTCCTCAACCGGTACCGGATGCCGCTGCTCGGGCACGTGGACCTCAACACCGGACTGCCCGTGCGCAAACCCAAACCGCTCCGCTACGAGCATGCCAATCCGGGCGATCTGGTGCATTTGGACGTGAAGAAGCTCGGCCGAATCCCCGACGGCGGCGGATGGCGCACCCTCGGAAACGCCGGAAGAAAGAACAAAAAGAAATCAGTCCCAACCGGGTACTCGTGTTTACACTCGGCCCTCGACGACCACTCTCGGGTGGTGTATTCCGAGATCCTGAACGACGAGAAAAAGGAAACCGCCGCCGCGTTCTGGCACCGAGCCCACGCCTACTACAAGTCACTCGGAATCACCGTGACCCGGGTACTGACCGACAACGGGTCCTGCTACCGATCCGGCCACTTCAACGAGGCGCTCGGCGACATCAAGCACAAGTACACGCGCCCCTACCGCCCCCAGACGAACGGCAAGATCGAACGCTTCCACCGCACCCTGGCCTTCGAATGGGCCTACGCCCACCACTACGACTCAGAGCAAGCCCGAGCAGCAACGTACCTGGACTGGATTCACAGCTACAATCACCACAGACCCCATACCGGCATCGGCGGCAAATCACCCATCGACCGCGTTCACAACGTCAGTGGGAAGAACAGCTAGTAGCGGTCGGGCTCAGGGCCGAGCTGAAAGCGACGGCCCTGAACCTCGGTGGGGATGATTTCCACGTAGATGTACTTCAGAGTCGGGGCCAGCGGGCGCAGCGGCAACTGATCGGCGTCGTCGATCTCAGACCTCTTCTCGAGGATGCGCGCCGTTCCCTTGACGACGACGCTCCACGCTTCCTCGGCACCAACGCCATCCGTCTCAAACACCACGTGGTTGTTCACCGTGAGTTCGAGCAGCTTTGTCCCCTCGGCCGTGCGAAACAGCAGACGCCGGTCCGCGGCGACGAAGTTCACGGGGAAGATGTCAAGAATACCTCCGGCACTGACCGCGAGGCGGCCCAGACTGCCCGAGAGCAACGCGTCCCAGCTTTCGTCCTCGGTGAGAATGCGGATCTCTTTAACGTCGTCGATGTCCATGCTTCATCGTGGCACGTATGAGAGCAACCGGGAGACGACGTGACCGAGACCTTTCTCCTGCCCACAGTTCCCGCCCCGTTACCTTGTTCATATCCCCGAAAGGGGGTAGGCGCCGGGACTTTCAGCCCTACGACGCCTGGCGGCCCTGGCCCTCTTTTCAATCGGCAGAAGCCGGCGGTCCCTGAACCCCATCACTCACACGATGCGGTTCAGGCTGTCCCTGCGCCGCATGACCACTACGAAACGGGCCTCAAGATCGATTATGCGGCTCCCGACCCACGCTCATAGTTGAGATGTCGGTCATCAGCTGCGCAAACTTGTGTCGGCTCTCTTGCGAGGTGATGAGGTCGATGTCGAGACTGATTTCCCCCCCGGCACGAACGAATGTTGCCCAGCCGCCGATGAGGATCGAGGGTTCGAAATCATGGCCCAGCCGATCGACCAGCGCACGGATGACTCCGTCCTTGTCCTCGTAGAGACTAGGCACTGGTTTGCTGCTCCCAATCCGCGGCCGGGAACAAGCTCGTTTTCAGCGCGCGGGTGAACTCGGCGGCTTGCCATCCTGGGCTTGCCCAGAGGTCGGCGTAGGTCTGAGCGAGACTGGCGTAACCGGACCGCCATTTCCGTGCCGCGTCCTGATCCTCGGTGAGGATGATGACCTCATCACCCGCCGGAAAGTCCGCCTGCGACACAGTGCGTGTGGTGTAGATGATTCGTCGGCCGAGATCGGCGACAGCATTGCGGCCACCGAGGTAGTGCACGGCGGCGGTACTGCCGCTGAGGGCGTAGTCGACTTCACCGTCGTCGAGAAACGTCTGGGCGGCGGGCAGCGTTGTGGACACCACAGTGTCGGCGCGCAGGATACCGTAGGCGGCGAAGGCATCGAGGAGCTTCTCCGGCGCGACGACAGTGTAGCCGCGACGGGAATTCGCGCGGATGGCACCGATATCAAGGAGTCGTCCCAGCGCCTGATGAGTAGTGGACGGCGCGACCGACGCCGCCTTGGCGATATCGCCAATGCTGTTCCAGTCTCGCTGTCCCCCCAGCGCGCGACTCGGCTGTCATGTCCGTTTTTACGGGCCCGTTCGCAACGTTCGCGCGCGCTGATGGATATGTCGATCGTGCTGCCGGGCACGTCCCTGTCCATCATTTTCGATGCTGACAACTCGAGTTGGGGGCGCTGTTGCAGCGTAAACCATGCTGAGGCCGCGATGATGACGATCATCGGTCAAAGTCTCCCGGCCACCAAACCGGAATTCAGGAATCGTCGCTGTCCGTGCGGTATCCTGCGAAAGGTGACATTGGCAGTTCGTTCTTGGGGCAAAGTCATATGGTCGTAGCAACGCTCTAGTGAATGGAGCGTTTCATGGTCAAGTTGTTTCCGCCGAATACTCGGACTGAGTTCATTGATCTCGTGTGTGCCGGGATGTCGATCGATCGCGCGACACGGCGGGTAGTTGCATCTGTCCCTCTGTCGTCTTTCATCTCGCTGCTTGCTCTTGCCGCGCTGCTTTTTGCAGTTTTTACTTTCCATTCCGAGGCCACCGGGCATGCCATGCACACACCGGCTTCCGCTGCGTCAGCAGTAGCCGGTCAAGAGGCAGTCGTTATGGGCATGGTGGCTGTCGTGGCCGCACCCGTTGTCGCTTCGATTTCCTCGGGCGGCCTCGAGGGAATGCTCGATTGCGCGCTGCTCGTGATGACGTGCGTGCTGCTGCTCACCCTTGTCGCCCTGTGTTCCTAATTCGGCTTCCCGACGTGTATCGGCGCTTGCTCGATGCCGGATGCGTCACTCTCGGGTCTTGGCGCAGCATTGCCTTACCGATTCACCGCCCCAGCCTTATCCTTCTGTCCATTAGTCGCGTTTAGATCCTGATGCAGTTCCGAGCCAGTACGTGGCAGCGGAACTTTGTCGCGCCCTCGGCTACGGCTGAAGTCGCCGTCATTCCCGGACTCCTCGCTTCGTTTTAAAGCGGCACGCTGGAACGCGCTGGACACCCGGCTGCACGCGCACCGATCTCGTCCCATGCGACGACGGCCTCGAGCCTCACCGTGAGCACCGATACGGGCGAAGGCTTGGTACGTCTGGATTCCATCGACGATTACGAGGACACATGGACATCACCGGTCTCACCGGCTTGCTGACCCACGCAACACCGAACGACACCGGCCATCCGGCCGACGTCCGACTCATAGATTAAAGGAAACTTGATGAATTCGTCTCTTACGCGTCGCACATTCCTCGGTGCCTCCCTGGCCACAGCAGCTACGGCAGCGTTGGCATCCTGCACTCCGTCGACATCCCCCGCAGCAGGAAAGGTTGATCGCATCTTGCCAACTGATCAGCTGGTTTCACAATATGAAGATGCTCGCCCCTCGAACGGGACAACGGTCACGCAAAAGCTCAGCGCCGGGGTTTTTGACACGTCCGTCGCCGGTATTGCGCTGAGTACCTGGGGGTACAACGGAGCACTCAACGGGCCCGTTATCCGCGCAAAAACCGGGGACACGCTCGACGTCCCGGTCAGCAATACGCTCGCGGAATCGACCAGTGTGCACTGGCACGGCCTGGCTCTACGCAATGACGCCGACGGAGTGCCTGTTGTAACCCAACCCGCGATCAAACCGGGCGCCGACTTTGACTACAAATTTCGACTCAACCAGCCCGGCACCTATTGGTATCACTCACACGTCGACATGCAACGCGAACGCGGACTCTCCGGCGCGCTCATCATCGAGGACCCGCACGAGCCAATGCTGTACGACCAAGACTGGGTCATCTTGCTCGACGACTGGCTCGACGGCATCACCGGCACACCCGTGGACGTTCTGGACGAACTATCCATGGGGATGGACATGTCCGGAATGGATATACCTTTTCGTTGCAGGTCCTACTGGCCTGCGCCGTGCTCCATGTGGGCGGATTCGGCGGGCTAAAAGTGGACGTCTCCGTCCTCGTCAGGAAATCACCCATCAACCGCGTTCACAACGTCAGGGGAAGAACACCTACGGGCATGTTACCGTCAGGCACGAGACCCGACGAGAGGACCAGTTCCATGAACGAAGCCACACAGGATGACCCGCCGGCCAGCATGCCGCGCATCGGCGACGCCGCACCTCCGTTCGAGGCCATCACCACCCAGGGCAACATTTCCTTCCCCGCTGACTATGCCGGGAAATGGGTGATCCTCTTCTCACATCCGGCCGACTTCACGCCGGTGTGCACCAGCGAGTTCATGATGTTTGCGTCCATGCAGGACGAGTTCAAGGCGTACAACACCGAACTAGTCGGTCTCTCAATCGACGGGCTCTACAGCCACATCGCGTGGTTGCGAACGATCAAGGAAAAGATCACCTTTCGTGGCCTCAGCGACATCGAGGTGACCTTCCCGTTGATCGAAGACATCACCATGGAGATTGCCAAGAAGTACGGCATGATCATGCCGGGTGAGGACAGTACCAAGGCTGTCCGTGCGGTGTTCGTGATCGACCCAGCCGGCATGATCCGGACGATCATCTACTACCCGCTCAGCCTCGGGCGCAACTTCGATGAACTGCTCCGCGTCATCAAGGCACTGCAAACCGCCGATGCGTTCAGCGTCGCCACGCCCGCTGAATGGAGGCCCGGGGAACGCGTCATCGTCCCCACCGCCGGATCCTGCGGAACCGCCAAGGACCGAATGGACGGCGCAGAGGAAGGCGTCGAATGCATCGACTGGTTCTTCTGCACCAAGGAACTCTCAGCGGACAAGGTCGAAGCCACCATCCGCGTTGGTCCAACCGGCCAGTGACGACCACCGGTTGGACCGGTCCACGACGGGGACTGGGCCAAACGCAACAGGTAAATCAAGGGCGGAAGCACGACAACGACGACCAATCGCGCCCCGACGAATCGGTTACGACTCCCCTGGTACGTGAGGTGAGGAGGAGACCGGCCTGAGGATCCGCGTCATCGCTGAGATCGGCATGTTGGAGCGGGCGGCGCCGGACGGCACGGTCTTCCGGATCCACTGCTTCACAACCGACCCTCTCAAAGGGGTATTCGCCGCCGGTAGCGATGCCGCCGGGGGTTCGGTGGGCCACTGCTGGTGAGCTTCGAACATTGAAACTAACGCGAGGCTTCCTCGACAGCCTCCGCCACTGCCCCTACTGCCATCAACGCGCCGGACCAACCTAACCAAGTACTACTAGGCGTCGTTCACCGATGCGGGTCTTCAACGGTCCTATCGCGTCTCTCACCCTGCTCTTCGTGGCCGTCGGCCTTGATCCGCTCCTGCCGTTCTAGCGCCCGGGCGGACAACGAGAGAATCGTGTCAAAACCCACAATGTAGTCATACGTATATAGTGGGCCTACACCCTCACCGCGGGCCTGGGCCCGCTACTGCGTAGGGCTCGGCACAGCGACATCGTCGCGAGTGTCGGTGTCGGTGCCCCAAAGTCATCGAAGCGAAGTGGGTTTGAATGTGTTGGATTTCCTAGGGAACAGGTTTGATCAAATCCTGTTCTCGAGCTGGCAGCACTTCAGCCTCGTGGTGCAATGCCTCCTGCTCGCCACTCTCCTCGCCGTCGTTCTCGCCGCGCTCGTGTATCGCAGCAAGAGCCTCAGCGCGGTCGCGAACTCCGTTTCGGCCATTGGACTGACGATTCCGTCCTTCGCTTTCATCGGTCTCCTCATCGCCCCTATTGGTTTCGGGGTCTTGCCGGCCGTCATTGTGGTGACCTTCTTCGCCACGCTCCCTGTTCTGCGAAATGCGGTGGTCGGGCTCTCCGGAGTCTCGCCCGCAATCGTCGAATCGGCCCGCGGCATCGGGATGAGCCGGTTTCGGACCCTGCTGCAGGTTGAGCTCCCGATTGCCTGGCCGATCATTTTGACCGGGGTTCGGGTGTCAGCCCAGATGGTCATGGGAATCGCGGCAATCAGCGCATACGCCCTCGGCCCGGGTCTGGGCGGATTCATTTTCTCCGGACTCTCCAGACTCGGCGGCGCCAATTCCCTTGAATCGGTCCTGACGGGTGTCATCGGCGTCATTGTGCTCGCCCTCATTCTTGATCTTCTTCTCGTCGGCCTCGGCCGGCTGACAACTCCGCGAGGTATCCGTGTCTGAATCAACTAAAGAATCCCTCCCATCCATCGAGGTCACCGGTGCGAGCATTCTGCTTGACACTGTGACGAAAAGATTCCCCGGGCAGCTTCAGCCGGCCGTCGACGGCCTCACCATGGAGATTCCGGCGGGCAAGATCGTGATGCTGGTCGGACCGTCCGGGTGTGGCAAGACCACGACACTCAAAATGATCAACCGTTTGATTGAGCCCTCGGCGGGCAAGATCGTTGTCGACGGAAATGACGTGACCGGCATGAACGGTGACGAACTCCGACGCGGCATTGGCTACGTCATCCAGGCCGGCGGCCTGTTCCCCCACATGACCGTCGCCACCAACATCGGCATCGTCCCCAAGATGCTGGGTTGGGACAAGGCCCGCATTGCGGCACGTGTCGATGCGCTGCTCGAACTCGTGTCACTGGACCCCGCTTTGTACCGCGACCGGTACCCCAATGAGCTGTCCGGTGGACAGCAGCAACGCGTGGGTGTCGCGCGTGCTTTGGCCGCTGACCCCCCCGTGCTGCTCATGGATGAGCCTTTCGGCGCCGTCGACCCGATCACCCGGCTACGCCTGCAAGACGAACTGCTAAACATTCAGGAGGAACTGCAGAAGACCATCGTGTTTGTCACCCACGACTTCGATGAGGCAGTCAAACTGGGCGATTGGATCGCAATCTTCAACGAGGGCGCCCAGCTCGTGCAATACGACACGCCAGAGCGAATCCTGGCAGAACCCGCCAACGAGTTCGTCGAGGACTTCATCGGGTCCGGTGCCGGGCTCAAACAGCTCACCCTCACCCGGGTGACCGAGGTGGGGCTGGGCGAAGCCGTCGTCGGTAAACCGGGGCAGCGGGCCGCAGACGTGCTGAGCCGGGTAAAGACGGCCGGGCATAGCCACGCGGTCATCGTGGACGAACGCGACAGTCCGATCCAGTGGCTCTCGCTGCGCCAGCTGGAGCGTTTGGAGACAATCACGAACGTCCCCGACCCGAAGCTTCCCGTCGTCGGCTACCGGGCGACCCTGAACGATGCGCTGGATACGATGCTCGTATCCAGCGCAGGGGCGGCCCTCGTGACCGGACGCCGGGATATGTTCAAGGGCGTTATTGACGTCAAAACGATCATGGACACGATTACGAAGGCGCAGGGCGCCGCGCAGTCGGCGAATGCCCCCGTGGGTCTCAACACCGGCGTCTTCCAGGCTGCAGCCGCCGCCACTGCCGGTGAGTCGGCCCAGCCGTGAGCACCGTCGTGACAGGTTCGCCCGTGGCCCCCCTTCCGGCCGTCGTCCCGACGCTGGCCCGGAAGCGCTGGCTGGCGTGGCGGGGCCTCGTCTTCCAGCTCGCCGGCATCTTCGCCGCCTTCCTGGCACTCGTCGTCTGGCTGCTCACCGCCAAGCTCACGCCCACGGAACTCAACACGCTGGCCCCCGATGCGCTGTGGGGGTACACCGTTGAGCATCTCCAGCTCACGCTGCTGTCCGCTGTCATCGTGCTGGCCATTGCCATCCCCGTCGGCATTCTGCTCACTCGGCGCCCCCTGCGCCGTTTCACCGGACCAATCCTCGCCCTCGCAAACGTCGGGCAAGCCGCCCCGGCGATCGGTGTGGTCGTTCTCCTGGCCTTCTGGGTCGGCTTCGGATTCTGGGCAGCCACCGTTGGCCTGGTGCTCTACGCGGCGCTCCCGGTGCTACGCAACACGATGGTGGGCCTGCAGCAAGTGGACCCGCGTTTGGTGGAGGCGGGTCGCGGAATGGGGATGAGCGCGACTGCGGTTCTCTTCAAGGTCGAGCTGCCCCTCGCGGTTCCGGTGATGCTGTCCGGCATTCGGACGGCACTGGTCCTGCTCGTGGGCACGGCCGCACTCGCCACCTTCATCAATGGTGGGGGGCTCGGAATTCTGATCACGACCGGCGTCAATCTCAATCTCACGGCCGTTCTCGTCACCGGTGCCGTGCTTGTTGCCCTGCTGGCCCTGTTGATCGACTGGGTCGGACGCGTCGTTGAACACGTCGCTCGCCCGAAGGGAATATAAATGTCCTCGAAGTACCATCGCTTCTCGCTCGTGGCCGGAGTCCTGACCGTCGCCGGGCTGGCGCTCTCCGGCTGTGGTCTACAGCCGGCGACCGCGTTCGTTCCCGAGCTCGGCCCGGGTTCGATCACGCCAGTTTCCGGCGTCGATGGCGCGGAACTGACCGTCACGTCAAAGAATTATACTGAGCAGCTCATTCTGGGGAAGATCGCCGTGCTTGCCGCATCCGCAGCGGGATTCACGGTGACCGACCTGAGCAACGTTCCCGGCAGCCAACCCGCCCGGGAACTCATTCTGTCGGGGCAGGCAGACCTCCTCTGGGAATACACCGGAACGGCCTGGCTCACGTACATGGGACAGACCACGGCCATTCCGGACCAGCAGGAACAATGGCAGGCGGTGCATGACCTCGATATTAACAACGGCCTGACCTGGGGCGCTCCGGCGCCAATGAACAACACCTATGCACTGGCCGTCCGCAGTGAGGCCGTCGCCGACCTGGGTGGAATCACCACGATGTCCGAGCTCGCCGCACTCCCGGTTGAGGACCGCACATTCTGTGTCGAGGCCGAGTTCAACTCACGACCCGATGGCCTGAACCCGATGCTTGAGCACTACGGGCTGACAAGAGGAGCCGCGGACGGTGTACCAGACGACAACGTGGGAATCTACGACACCGGCGCCATCTACAGTGCAACGGACAGCGGTGCGTGCAACTTCGGTGAAGTCTTCACGACCGACGGGCGCCTCGAAGCCCTCGACCTCACCGTGCTGGAAGACGACCTCAGCTTCTTCCCCGCGTACAACGTGGCCCCGATCTTCTTCACGAAGACGCTCAAGAAATACCCGGAACTCGAGGGAATCTTTGCCCAGATTTCCCCCAGCCTCACAAACGACGTACTGCGCGGTCTCAACCGCAAGGTCGACGTCGATGGCGACGAACCCGCCTACGTGGCGTTCGAATGGATGAAATCCGAAGGGTTCATCACCGACCCCGCATAGCCGCGCCTCAGCGGCAGCAAGTCAGCACGGGTTCGATCTTGTCGAAGTCTGCCTCGCGCAGCACGACCGTGACGATTCGCCCGCTAACGGCTGCGGTCGTGGCTCGAAATTGGGCCACCGTGACGGCAATTGCAGGGCAGCGCTCGTGTTCGACCTGAACATCCGCCTTCTGGGCCACGGACAGCTCAAACCGATGCTGCTGGCGTGTGTGCAGGTGTGCCTACTCCCTGGACCCAAATTCATGCGGGTTCTTGGTGTGGTTTATGACGACGTACTGTAGGTGCTAATTGAGCGCGTCACGGATCGGATCGCCACGGCGTTTTGTTGACCCCGGCCGGTCAGTGAAGACGAATCCGCGCAACTGGTCACGTCCCACCGGGCCGGCCGGTGAATCCTCGAACCAGAAGGGCGCTTTCTAGGAGCCCGCTGAACAAAGGCAAGAATACGGCCCTTGGCAGATTGAAATTCCTGATAAAACCGCATGCTTGTCAGCGTATATACGCATTATTCAGCAGCGTCGTAGGTGTTGTTCCCACACAGGTTGTGTGCGTGGCGTGCGTTAAAAAGTGAGGACCTCCGGATCGATTGGGTTACTACACACAATCTGATGCCACGGAGGCCCCTATCTCTTACGTTACTCATTCCACTGCCGCTTTGACTCTGCACTCAGTTCCTCTCTGTGCGGCGACCAGGATCAGAACCCGTCGTCGGAGCGGGGAAACCACACGGTTTCGCTGTCGTCCGGGTCTATGACAAACCACGTGGACTTATCCGTTGGTTCAACCCCCGCCCAGGTGAGCGCTGCGAGTTCGTTGGGACCAAGTCCGCTGCTATCGCCTGTCGTCGTGGCCATTTCCGTCAAGGACTCGAACGCGATCCGGGCAGCGACGGCCACCTGCTCAGAACCCGTAATTCTCTGTCCCGCCCCGAAGGCCTCCCAGACTTCCTCCTGCACCGCCCACATGTGCCGCCTCCGCGCGGCGATCAGACTCACCCGACCTGGATCGCGAAGGTCCGCGCTGTCAAGGAGCGGGGCAAGCCAACCAGGCGCCCGCTCCGCAGCAATGATCCAGGCGTTCGCCTGGAAAAGCGTCAGCGTCCGCGTGACGAAGGCCATGCGCATGGCCGCGGCCACGTCGCCGACGGTGAGCCCGAGAACCTCACTAACCAGAACAGGGCAGAGCTGGCGATCGGCCCGCTGGCCTGCGCTGAGGCGGGACCCACGCCATAGGCTTGTCGATTGCGGGGTCCCCGTGTGTTTCGGCGACCCTGTCGGACTTGTATCCGCCGGATTGACCATCGGGATCACCCCTCCTGACCCGGGTCAATCATGGAGGTAGTGTTCCAGCCGGGGAACACGCAGAAGCGCGAGGGCACGTTTTTCAATCTGTCGCACTCGTTCCCGCGTGACCCCCTGCCCCTCGGCGATCTGAGCCAGCGTGCGAGGCACCTCACCGTCGAGACCGAAATGCTCGGTGAGGATCGAGTACTCCCGGGCCGGCAGGGTGTCCATGCAGGAGATGATGTCCGCACTCTGCAGGACCCCGGTGGCATATTCGTCGGGCTGCGGGAGGTCATCGTCAACGATCAGTTCCGAGATGTCCCCGGACCCCTCCTCCCCGACCGGTGTCTGCAAGGACACCGGTTCGCTGTCATACCGGAGCAGCCTCCTCACGTCCGCGGCCGAGATCTGGATGGCCTCAGCGACCTCCTCAACGATGGGTTCCCGGTCGAGCGTGTTCGTGAGGTCGCGGCGGATCCGCTTGATCTTGTTGAGCTTCTCCGCGGTGTGCACCGGGATGCGGATCATGCGAGATTTGTCGGCGGTGCCGCGGTGGATGGACTGACGGATCCACCACGTCGCATAGGTGGAGAATTTGTAGCCGGTCATGAAATCGAACTTCTCGACCGCGCGTATCAGGCCCATGTTGCCGTCCTGGACAAGGTCCATGATCGGCGTCCCGCGGCCGGAGAAGTGTTTGGCGATACTGACCACCAGGCGCAGGTTCGCCTCAATGAAATGATTCTTGGCCCGTTTCCCATCATGGACGAGCCACGCCAGCTCCCGAACCAAGACCTCGTCGGTGATGCCCTGAGCGACCTTCTCGGCGGCGAAGATACCGACCTCGATCCGACGCGCGACATCCACCTCCTCCTCAGCGGTCAGAAGAGCGCTCTTGCCGATCTGGTGCAGGTAGTCTCCGAAGGCATCCGTCGACCCCCGCGCATAAGGCGCCGCGACCCGGGGACGGGCAGGCGAGGCCGGCGAGGAGATCACCGGAGCCTGAACGACAGCGCTCACGTCGTCACCGCCCTGGCGACGATGTGAGCGGCCGCCTGAGCGAAAGTGACCTCAGCACACTCCTCCAACGGACAAGCAAGACTCGTCGCTTCAAATGTGTTCCCCCCACGCGTTGAATGTAGCCGAGGAGAACGGATGCCCCGTCATCGCCGGCCCTCGGCCCCCTCACCTGCCACGTTGCCGCGGAGACCGCGGCAATAACAACGTCACGGTGCTGAAATAAAGACACGTCCTGATCAGGCATGAACGCCTCCCCCTCAAAGTCAGAACCCCAGTTCACATACTAAATACACACCCGTCAAGAGCATTGACACCGCCCGCCGAAAAATGCTAGGACTTGATGCAAGGATGCCTCCCTCAGGTCTGAAGCGTTCGAGTCTGCCCCTAATACGAGGCAGCAGATTCACCATCTGCTGAGACCGGCACCAGGGAAGGAACACCGTGAGGATTGAGGATTCCCAACCCGATCAGAGGACGCCCGCATCGTCGGCGCTGTATGACAAACGATCGTTCACAGGGATGCTCCCCCGCAGTCGGGACCTTCGGCCCTGTGACCGCCCGGACCCCGGTGATTAGATAATTCCATGACGCTGAAACCCTCTCTCGCGGCGATCACAACTGGCGTGAAGACTCACGGGTCAACGGCCTCACGCGTGGATACTCAACCAGAGAGGGAAATGCAACACCATGAATACCAAAAACCGCACCACCAGAACCTCAACCGATGTGCAACTCACCCCGATCTCCAACACCGAATGGAGGGTGAGCGACGTGAGAGTGCCGTGGGACAGCGCCTTCTCCCTCATCGGCTTCATTAGTATGAACGCCGGCACATACGAGGTGTTCGAGTTCGGTGACCCCATGCGTACCTTCTTCGTCGGCTCCATGGCCAAAGCAGAATCGAAATTCGTGCAGCACGCTGGCCGCCTCGACGAACGCCTTACCGTGTAGGCAATCCCCTACGTACCAATACGCGCCAAGAAAGTGACCATGTCCCGCATCCACTCGCCGGCTGAAGACTCCCCAGAACGTTGGAAGCACGTCATCGATCCGGCAGATAGTCAGTTGCTCCCAACACAACCCATCAAGATCATCCTTGAGCCAAACCCGCCACAGTCCGCCCGCTGACCATCGCACCCATTCCTTCGCCACCACCGCCTCACGGGTGGGCTCTTTTTTCGTCTTCTTCGTCACAACATCAAGTGTCGTTATCACGGCACCTTTCCCGCCAGACCCACGTCCAGCCCTCTCTGTCAACCTTGGATAAGGCACCGGGATGATCCCAGTGCCTTATCCAAGGTTGACAGAGAGGGCAACGGCGCACGCAAAGACACCGTCATCGTCCGCCCGAAAGAAACGGTCACGTTTGAATTTGACGCCGACAATCCGGGACAGTGGATCGCCCACTGCCACAACGCCTACCACGCCGAACGCGGCATGATCGGACTGTTCTCCTATGTGCGTTAGCGTGGCGACCCCAACGCCGGTCGCTAATTCGATCTGAATGTGTGTCGGTATTATCCAGCTAGATCAGATACCCCTAGAGGTATAATCAAGTGGTTACGAATTACGAGAGGAATCACATCATGATGTGGGACAACGGAACGATGGGGTGGTCCTGGGGATTCGGTCTGATAGCTATTGCAGGCGTTGCCGTGCTCATTTATGTCATTGTTCGTTTACTGTCGAACAAATCCGCAAGCGATGACACGCGATCAGCTCCGAGGCAAGCTGATTCCGCCAGTGCTAGGCAAGTTCTTGAGGAGCGGTTCGCTCGGGGGGAGCTCACAGCAGAGCAGTTCCGTGATCAGCTGCGGGTGCTCGAGGAGGGCCGGTAGTGCCCGACCTTAGTCGCCGTAGTGCCCTGATCCTCGGCGGGGTGGGGATTGCAGGCACAGCTGTGGGCGGAACGGGTTTCTTCGTCAATCAACGGATCTCCTCGACGACGTCACCGACTATACCGTCCGGGAGCGACCTCGTCGAGCCCCCGGAGCTCCGAAGCGTCAGCGGTACTCTCACCGTTGATCTCGAGTCTTCCCCCCAACAGGTGACCATTGCTGGTCGTGATGTGCGTGCGCTGAGTTACAACGGTGGCGTGCCCGGCCCCACACTGCGCGTTCGAGCGGGAGACACCCTCAGCGTCAGACTTCGCAATGGGCTGGCAGATCCGAGCAACCTGCACGTGCACGGCCTCCACGTTTCGCCTGAGAACAACAGCGACAACATGTTCGTCACCGTCGCAGCCGGCGACTCCTTTGATTACCAGTACGAATTGCCCGCCAATCACCCGCCGGGTGTCTACTGGTATCACCCGCACCACCATGGTTTCGTGGCCGATCAGGTATTCGGCGGGCTTTACGGCGCCATCATCGTCGAAGACCCTGACCCTATCCTTGCCAGCCGGGAACGCGTCCTCGTCATTTCCGACATGACCCTCGATTCCACGGGAACAATTCCAGCGGCCACCGTGATGGAGAAAATGTCCGGACGCGAGGGGAACCTCGTCCTGGTCAACGGTCAACTCACCCCCAGTATGACTTCCCGCCCTGGTGAGCGGGAACGATGGCGCATCGTAAATGCCTGCGTGTCCCGCTACCTGCGGCTGCGCCTCGATGGGCAGCAGTTGTCCCTCCTCGGAATCGACTCCGGACGGTTCGAAGCCGCGCACGACGTCGACGAGGTCGTGCTGGCCCCGGGGAACCGGGCCGACCTTCTCGTCACCGGCACAGCCGGCACCTCCGTGCTGCGTGCCCACACCTATAATCGAGGCACTTCCGGCGGAATAATGATGGGAGGCGAAAGCTCCACTGCCGCCGCCGACGTCGCACTGGCCTCCTTTATCGTGACCGGTGACGATGTCGCGACAGTCGCCGCCATACCCGGCCAGCCCGTTCCACGTGACCTACGCACGGCTACCGTAACCGCTCGACGCGAGTTGATCTTCGCGATGGGAATGGGCGGGGATACGGGCGGCGGCATGGGCGGGGAAACGGGCAGTGGCATGGGTGGAGACATGAATGGCGGCATGGGCGGGGGCATGATGTCAGCGACGATCAACGGCCAGGTATTCGAAGCCACCCGGGTCGACACGACCGTGCAATTCGACAGCGTGGAGGACTGGTTGCTGACAAATACCAGCCCGCTCGATCACCCCATGCACCTGCACGTGTGGCCGATGCAGATCATTGAACAGTCAGGCCAGCCCGTCGAAACCATCATGTGGCAGGACGTCGTGAACATCCCGGCACGCAGCACCGTGCGCGTACGTATCGCGTTTGACGACTTCAGCGGACGTACCGTGTACCACTGCCACATCCTTGACCACGAAGACAGCGGAATGATGGGAATCGTCACCGCAAGCTGACATCAGCCGTAACCATCAGTGCAAGAAAATGAATTAGGAGAAACCAATGAACTACGCACACACCATCACCGTCTCGCTGCCCTACGAAGAAGCCGTCTCCAGGGTGCGGGAAGAACTTGCCAACCAAGGATTTGGCGTTCTTACCGAAATCGACGTCCACGCGACCTTCGAAACGAAACTCGGCGTCGAAAGCGCGCACACACTCGGCGACTACCTGATCCTGGGTGCCTGCAACCCCGCCCTCGCCGAACAAGCACTCACCGCAGAGCCCGACATGGGCCTGCTGCTTCCGTGCAACGTCGTGATCCGACGAAGCCCGTCAGCGAATACCACCACGGTTCAAGCTATCAACCCACAAACCATGGTCCAGCTCAGCAATTCCCCGGGAATACAGAACGTTGCTGATCAAGCCGATGAACGTCTTCTCGCCGCGCTAGCCGCTCTCCAAGGAGAAAACAACAGCAAGTAACACGCGATCCGCTCCGCTAAAGCATGGTGAGGGCTTGTCGCTGAATCTGTGCAACGCGGCGCGCCGCAGCGCTCTTCCTGACACGAGAGCTGCGCCCATGCCGAACCTCGGAATAAGGATGTCCCCACCCCCGGCCGTGTTTGGCCGTTAGCCGCGCCGGTGCTCTAGTTAGCGTGCGAGCAACCGAGACCAGAATGATTCGGTCGGTTTTTCTTTCACGTGCCCGGCACATTGTTGGTTGCGCGGCCGACGGTCGGCGGAACAGACTGTGCGCCCGTCAAATTCACCTTCGAACTCAACAGCATCGAACGTCGAAGAGCTGACCTTGCCGCCTGTGGCTTTGAGCATTGCGGTCGATTCACTACTGGTCAGCGTCTCCGCGCGACCCATTTCACTTTGCAGTACGTCGTGCCATCAGGCCCGTCGTCGACGCTGTCGCCCAGCCACAAGCCGTGAAGGACCCGCCCTGTGCAATCCACCGGATCCTCAAGGACGGCGGGTAGCTGACCGCACCGATTCACGCTGACCAGAACGAAACCCGGCCACCGCGCAAATCGGCGTCGTAATGTCACGATCACTTTATTCATACAGCTCCTTGGACTACCCAGCTCTCTAAGTTTATGCAGTCGATAAGGAACAGCAATATCCCCAGTTCGACCACTCGTTTCTGTGACCAACAAAAACACCAGCGAACGGATCTCCTGTCAGCGGACAGGAGAAACGGCCCATACGCGGCCATGGCGGAGCCCGTATACGGCCACTAGCCATTGGCCGCCAGTGGGCAGGCGGTATCCCCTCAGATAAAGACATCCGTCTCGAAAAATACGCCAGAACTCTCTTTCGTCGCCGCTTCCTGGCGTTCAGCCCGGTTGCGCTGATCGTCGTCAGCACCGTTCGGCGAGTGCCCATGAGTTTCCCTGCAATCACGGACCGGAATGGGTGCCAGCAGGCAGCGTGACCGACACTGGCCAACTAGGCGCGGCGGTTTCCATCCGCTCATCGTCACGCTGTCTGGGGTCGGATTCATGGCACTATCGATGCCCGAAAATGGACAGATTCGGTTGGCCGCCAGCGGGCCGTCGTAATGGCCATGCGGCCGAAATGCGGCGATTCCCTATTGGCCGCCCGTGGACAGTTTTCGGTGTCCGCCGACAATCTCCCCAACAACACCGCCAGATAAATTCGAAAGCCCCAATAGTCGGCTCTAGCTGGTTGACTCTTACCATGAACGCCGCACTACTTTATCCTGCTGGCTACAACGCCGAGTTCCTTACGACTCGTCTGCCGCTTCCAGCCCCTCCCGCGGGAACCCTGATTCGTGAACTGCTCTACACACATTTCACCGTGCTCCTCGATCCCGCGCGGCGCCTCGCGATCGCGACCGGCGTCAACATCGACGGGAACCAGCTCGTTACCGTTGACCGTGGCGACGACTGGCACCTCGACTCGCGTATCCCGCTCTATGAACAGGCCGGGGAGGGCGTCTACGCCAGAAACGACCTCGACCGCGGACACCTCGTCCGGCGCCAAGACCCGATCTGGGGCGACACAACGACAGCCCGGCGAGCGAATTACGATACCTTCACCTACACCAACGCCGCCCCCCAAGCCGGAGCCTTTAACCAATCGAAACAACTCTGGCTCGGCCTCGAGGACCACGTCCTCACCTATGCACGGACAAACGGTAACCGCATCAGTGTCTTCACCGCCCCCGTGCTCTCACCCCAGGACCCGACATATCGCGGCGTGAAGATCCCACAAGCGTTCTGGAAGATCGCGGCATGGACCACGACCACAAAAGGCTCCACCGTTCTGCACGCTGCCGGGTTCGTCCTCGACCAAAGTCCACAGCTAGAAGACATCGACCTCGACACGGTCCGCGCTCCAGCCCGCATGTACGGTACTCCCCCACCGCTTGGACCGTACCGCACCTATCAAGTACCCATCGTCGACATCATCGACCTCACCGGGCTCAACCTGGCCGCCCTATCCGAAGCAGACGTCTACGCCCCAGCCCCAGCTATCCAGGAAGGCACCGACCGTCGAACACGCTGGGTCGAACTGGTCAACACAGCAGGAATCCAGCTCTAAACCACACCGAATCGTCTACAGCCAGCTCAGTCCCCGGCGCGAAGGTAGACATAGACGGTTTCGCGGCTGATCCCAAACTCTCGAGCAAGCACAGACTTCGGTACGCCAGCAGCAGCCTTCTCACGCAGCTCGACCGCGCGAGCCGTGTCCAGTGACGGGGTACGACCACGGTAAACGCCACGCTTCTTGGCCAGGGCAATACCCTCACGTTGACGTTCACGAATCAAAGACCGCTCAAACTCAGCAAACGCTCCCATGACGTTCAAAAGCAGGTTCGCCATCGCATTGTCATCGCCCGTGAAAGAGAGCTGCTCTTTCACGAACTCAACCCGAACCTTCTTCGCAGTCAATCGACGCACGATCGAGCGAAGATCATCGAGGTTGCGGGCCAGGCGGTCCATGGAATGCACGAGAACAGTGTCACCGTCCCTGACAAATTTGATCATCTCTTCCAGCTCGGGGCGATTCTTATCTTTGCCCGACGCCTGGTCCTCAAACACCCGATCGACATCGACGCCAGCAAGCTGACGGACGGTGTTCTGATCGAGAGTACTCACCCGCACATATCCAACTCGTTGACCCGTCATAAGGCTTTTCCTCTGTTCTGTCAGATTAGAGTCTAAGATCCGACGAGGAGACCTGTCAATAAATAAAAAGCTGACCCTATTCTGACAGTTTAAAATACATTCGCCTGACGTCTAGTTGGGGTGTACCCCATATGGACACGATCGGCTCCCCTGGAGCGCTTTGATTTTCGGCAACGAGTTTCGAGCACAATGCGAAGGCGAAAATCCCCGTGGCGCCACATCACGCTCCCGGCCTGCTCGATAACGATCGAACGGCGGCCTGAAACCCGGGACGGGTCACCAACATTTCTGGCGCATTCGTCGCGGATGGGTACAGACTGACCTGATGCGAGAGTCCACCGGAGCGCCCACCTGCAAAACCTGTCTTCACGGTCTCGAAATCGCTGGCACGACCGCGCACCCCTATTGGTACTGCCCGCACTGCCACATTTCTGCACTGAGCGAGGCCGCGCTCTACCCTCTCCACACACCAGCCAACAAGAACACGGACTAAACCGTCCGGCTCACCCGGGAAGCATGCCTCGACCGCGCCTAGTTGATGGCCAATCTGAGGGGCGCATCATGCTAAATGATCTCCCCGACAGAGTGGGGCCCACGACTGTGCTCGCCGCACAAGGGCCGTCAGCGGCCGTGCGGTACGGCGTCCAGCGGCGTGGCCGACGAGAGGGAACGCTGACCTCAACAGAGCACGCGCACCGGCCTCAATGAACACGATGAGACCGTAACCTTCCACGTGCACGGCGCCCGACCCACGGTCAAACACTGCCGACCACTTGGCACCAACCATGGCTAATGTGGTTGACAGTGATTTCACCACGAACGACAAATGGCCACCTCCACGATCCGCGGAGGACGAACCGTGCCACGTCACAAAGGAGAGTCAACGTTGAATCAACATGAGCCGTGCACTCTGGAAGACTTGGAAGTGCTCGCTATTTCCGATACTGAGTGGCGGGTAGGCGACCGTCGACGAGGTGAACAGTCGCCCGAGAAGGTGCTCGGCTACATCGAACAGCGTGGCTCGACCTTTGACGTCCTCAACGTCGATACCCCCGGCCGTCACGTCACCTTTCCCCACTTGAATTCTGCAATCGAATCCTTCGCAATCGGCGCACGGGCAACCTGACCGTGGGTAGGCCCGCAACAGTGCCTGTCGGGGTCGGGTCTACCCCAAATCGGCACCCACCTCTGCACTGGGGTCCAGTCCCGAGGGTTTCTTCAAAGTGAATTTCCTGTCGATGAAGATTGGCGGAAAACCTCGATGGCCAGGTTTCGGCAGCTTTCATTTCGGCAAAGAGTTTTGAACAGTTACTGGCCTGCAGAAAACCAAGAGACGGCGTCGATCGTACCGATCTGGTCAGAAATGATCGTTTGTGAGCCAGGGTTTGTGAAGATCGTCTATGTCACTTCCCTACTCGGCTGCACGAAGTGTCAGAAGTCGTCTGCACACCTGCGGATCTGATGGCCGCACGACCGTCAGTGTGGTCTCGCATCCCATGGGCGGTTACGAGACGGTCAGGTTGCGAGACGGTATTAGCGGAATTGGGTAGTCAGGACTTATGGCGCTGGGAATACGTGCGTTTCACATTGTCGAGATCGAACTCAGGCTTTGACATTTCTTGTTTCGCCAGTTCGAGAGCTCGGGCGCTGAACCCCTGAAACTTGACGGCACCCTTCGAAGTCCGACGAATGAAATACGCTCGATCGTCGTTTTTCAGATCCAAATGGTGGATCAAGGCGAAGCCCTCAAATTGCGTGAGGCCCAGCTTTCTGCCGAAAGCACTTAGCGTGAGACCAAAGTCGTCGAATGGGTTGGAATCGCGGTAAACGAGGGCTGACTCGCCGGGAGTAGCTCTTCGGACCGGGACGCCATCAGCCTCACGACTCATTCGTAGTGCAAGCTCCTGCACGTTCGCCCCCGGAGCCACGGGTGCAATCTGAAGTGCTGCGAGCCCCGGTAGAACAGATTCCCACGCAGTCCCCGTTTTTAGCGCCTTTTCCGCACGATTTACTTCAGCCTCCGTCGGCTGATCGAGCCGCCCAGTCGATGCGCCATCGAGGCTAAGGAGCGGTCGGAGGCGAGCTCTAGCCTCTGCAGTTTTTCGGGTCTTGGGTGCGAGCAGCAGGAGAACTGCCTTCACTTCGGCCTCGACGAGAAAGCCAAGATCTTCCGGCGGGCTCACGGATACTGGGATAACCCGATTCGGAAGAAGTTCGTCGAGGGACTGGGCGAATGCCTGCTGGAGCACCCGGTTGAAGATTGTGATGCCTCCTCTCATATGCAGCCAAAGCATCTCCTCGCTCATGCTGATCGTGTCGTGCGTGGCGCAGTCGCGATCCTGCTTGATGGCGGCGAGGAGAGTCCGATCGTCTTCTGTCACAAGCGCCAGCTCGTTCACGGCTATGGCGACGCACCTCTTCAAGCTATGGGAAACCTCAGCCCCCTTATCCCGGACCGTGCCTCTTCGTTCGAAAATCGCTGCTTTCAGGAGCATCTCGAACGAGTGAGCGAGCATCATGATGACGGCATGTTCTCGTGCAACGGTGGACGGCCGGTTGAAGAGTTCAATCGACAGCGTCAGGGACTCAACGGCTGTGTCCCGAAACATGCCGGTCTGTCGCCGCATTTTCTACCTGTAGACCGCAAGAACGTCTAGCATCACCGCAGGTCCCGTAAGCCAGTTCGCTTCCTCACCCGGGTTCGGTCCGGATTTTGCTTGCGCACGTCTTTGCTCTCGAGTCATCAGGTTCATTCCGGGGAGGGCGAGCAACGATTTGTGATCTCCAGGCCGAAGAATGCTCGATACCTTGCCGACGACTCTGGCCGCGCCGTCGAGCTCGCTATCCCGAATACTCGTTGCAAGGAGCCGGCCTGCGATTCGCCAATCGGTGTCATCTCTCTCACCGACGACCGCCAGGTCGTCGCCCATAAGAGAGGTCAAGGCAGTCACGGCCTGAATTTGTTCGTCTGGCGGCAGAGCTGCGGATGCGGGTCCCAGAACCTTCATCAAAGGCGATATCGATTTAAGCATGGCCATGGCTTGTCCGATTCCACTCGAAGAGGAAAGAGATCGGATCATGGGAGGTACGAAGATTTCACAATCAAACTCGAGGATTGTCCCAGGGGAAGCGGCTGGGAAATCATCGTCGCTATTGACGATGTCGATCCATCCAGATCGCTCTGGGTTGGCGGCCGACAAAGCTATGAAGCGTTCAAAACGCGCTTCGCTTGTGTCCGCGTACGAGTGAGACAACTCTGTGTCGGATTCCCTTTCGCCCTGCGCGCCGAAGCCCCCGACGCCGGCTTTACCTGAAAACGACTTGGTTAGCGTCGTTCGATGTTCTGCTGCGCTGCGCAGACCATCCTCCAAGGCGCTCAAATACCCGTTCAGAGTGGATTCGTTTAGATAGAGAAAATTCTTCAGCACGTAAGAACGCTAGCGCAGGCCACCGCCAACACCTTGTCTCGTATCCGTAGAGTTGCGAGACGTAAACCGCCTTGCAATTAGGCATCTTGAGGGCATCTGTGCCGGGCTGATCCAGCCACGGGTATCTGGATGACGGAGACGAAGCGAGTTCATACGGGGGTGCGGAGAGGTGCACAGACACGTGGCGTCGGGGTGTATTGAATATTGCTGTCCAACCTGCGTTCATTACGCGAAGCTCGTGTCGCACCCCGCTGTGACCGATTACGCTTCACCCCGAAGCAGGTTCGCAACACCTGCTAACCCGGTCGTGCTGAACCCGTCCCCGGACGCTGTCATAATCAGGCGCAGTATGGGTGACCTTGAGAACAACGAAAAGCTGAATAAGGCAAGGGCGACCGTCCTTCGCACGCTGACCATCGCGGCCGGCTGGCTCCGAGGAATAGCGGCGAAGGCGTGGCGCTGGATTCGAGAACTGCGGAAGCGGGACGACGCGCCGACGTTGCTACCGCTGACCCCAGAGTATGACCCTGAGAAGCACTGGGTTTACTTCGGTGCACTCGAGAAGGCCCTGAAGAAGGGTAAGAAGCCGGTACTCAACATCGCCCTCACCGGTAGCTACGGCGTCGGAAAGAGCAGCATCCTGCAGGAGGTGACGCGCCGACACAAGCGCAAGGTCATCTCGATCTCGCTATCTACGCTCGGGTTCGCTGACAAACCGGCGCGGGGAAAGGGTGACGAAGCCTCAACGAAGACGAACCAGATCCAGAAGGAGATCGTTAAGCATCTCCTTTACGGCGAGGACCCGGTGAAGATGCCAGGGTCCCGCTTCCGGCGAATGACCCGCTTTCGGTTCTGGCGCGAGCTCGGATTCGCGGCACTACTTGCGACTCCGATCACGGTCATCTTCTATCTGACTGGTTGGAGCGCCTCGCTGGCCAAGCTCGTCCCACTCCCTGACGAGTGGCACCTACTCATCCATGGCATTGTGATCGCCGGCCTTGTACTGCTCATCCTCGGGTTCCGCGTCGCGTTCCACAACCGGATTCAGATCGACAAGATTTCGGCTGGCTCCGCGACGATTTCGTTGTCGGCGCCGTCAGCCACGTACTTCGACGAGTACCTAGACGAAATCGTGTACTTCTTCGAGATGATCCGCCGCGACATCGTCATCTTTGAGGACATCGACCGGTTCGACGACGCGCACATCTTCGAGAC
This sequence comes from Cryobacterium sp. PH29-G1, assembly GCF_030063365.1. Classification (GTDB taxonomy): domain Bacteria; phylum Actinomycetota; class Actinomycetes; order Actinomycetales; family Microbacteriaceae; genus Cryobacterium. Next base: position 30,537 of record NZ_JASISY010000014.1, read on the forward strand.
GCTCCGCTCGCTTAACAGCATCCTGAACGGCGCCAAACAGACCCGGCGTCGCCGCATCCGGTTCGTGTATGCGATCAAGGACAGCATTTTCGACGAGCTAGGCGCCCGAGCTGCAGCCCAAGAACTCGACGACGCCGAGAAGAAGCCCGCCGCTCCCGGCGACGATGACGCGGCGGTGGCAGAGGTTGCGCGCGCGAACCGGACGAAGTTCTTCGACTTGGTCATTCCCGTCGTCCCGTTCATCACGCATCGCAGCGCTCGCGACCTCATCATCGAGACGATGAATGATCTCGACCACGAGGTCACCGATGAACTCATCGACCTCGCCGCGCGCCATGTCGCCGATATGCGACTGATCAAGAACGTCCGCAATGAGTTCGCGATCTTCAAACGTCTGGTCATCGACAACGGTGACCTCGATCTCGATCAGGACAAGTTGTTCGCCATGATGCTCTACAAGAGCACGCACCTGTCCGACTTCGAACTCATCAAACTCGGCAAAAGCAACCTCGACGAACTCTATAGGGACGGCCGCGCCCTCGTCCTCGCGAACGTGAGCACCCAGAACGCGACGGTGAGGACTGCCAGGGCTGCACTGTCCCGCGTGACAATCACTGCCGACCACAGCACGGCGCTGGGGAAGCAGCTTCTCGATCACATCAAGATCACCCTGTTCGACCTCAACGGCGTCAATATGCAGGCGTTCACCCTCAACAACGACGCCATCGAGGAAGCCGAGCTTCACACATCGGCGTTCTGGGAGACACTCGCTTCGAGCGACGGGACGCTGGCAATCACCTACGTCGTCCCGTCCCGTGGTAACCGGACGGCGTTGAACCTCACTCGAGTGGAGATCGAGGATGCGCTTGGGCAACCGATCAGCAGCTCTGCGTGGGCCGACGCCGAACATGCTCGCCTCGAGAAAATTATCGCTCAAGCTCGATCACACCGAGAGTTCCTCACTCACGCCGACATGGACGCGCTTGTTGGCCGACCCGAATTCACGCTGTCGCGCGACGGCAACGACTTGTCGTTCGCGGAACTGACGAAGGATCGGCTCAAATCCGAGCTTGCTGTTCAGCTGCTCTCGGGCAAGTACGTCGACCGCAACTTCACCATGTACACCTCGACTTTCTATGGCGAACGCATCAGCGCCAACGCAACCAACTACATCCTGAAGAACGTCGACCCGAACATCACTGACATGTTCTTCCCGCTCAAAGAGAAGGACGTGGACGACATCGTGCGGGAGAAGGGCGATGCGGTGCTTCGGGAGCGCTCCGGGTACAACGTCAGTCTCCTGAATCGCCTTCTGTTGAATGCGCCCGAGTCCGCTGTGGTCATTGCGAACAAGATCATGACGTACGGCAACGAGGAGCAAGAGTTCCTACTGACGTACCTCGAGGACGGGTCGGAGAGAGACGCGCTCGTCTGCGACCTCGCCAATCGGTGGCCACGAGTGCTGGTCGCCTTGGCCGACGCCAAACTTGACGCTTCAAGCGGGCGGCGACTGATCGACGTCGCTCTCCAGAATCTGAACGAGTCGATCGATTACGCCACGAACGACGCCCTCCGCGACTGCCTCCTCCAAGACTTCGCCGAACTCGCCGCCTTCACGTCCGACGAGACCTCAGATTCGCAAGCTGCACTCCTTGCCAAGTTGCTCAAGCAGATCGGCGCGAGACTGCCGGCGCTGATTTCGCTTGGCGCGCACGTCCTTCCTGCTGTCGTGAGCGGTGGCAGCTATGCGCTGAACCGCGAGAATCTGTTCATTGCGCTCGGAAATCCCGTACATAGCCTCAGCCTCGACGCGATCGCCGAGGCCAACGCCGCGGTCCATGCTCGAGTTCTCGGTGATCTCGCCGAATATCTTGCCGCACTCCACGACGGTGAGGTCACGGTCGAAGACAGTGCCGCGTTCGAGACGGTGATCAAGGACGTGGCCAACGCCGACGAGGCACATCTCGGAGCGGTTATCGCCCGCACCGACGCAACATGCCGTGTCGACGATCTAGCACGGGTCCCGTCGGCATCTTGGCCGGCACTTGCCAAAGGTCAGCGGTTCCCGGCGAGATTCGCAAACGTGTACACCTACCTCATCGAGGAGATCGGCACTGACCAGGCGATCGTGAAGCTCCTTGAGGAAGCGCACGAGTTCGACATTTCCGATGGTCCAGAAGAACCCGTCAAGGTGGAGGTCGCGCTGACGATCCTGCGAGCCAACGATGAACTCCCCTCTGCTGCGTCGCGCGTGAACCTCACGGGCACGCTCTCACTGGCGGACCCAATCCCGATCTCATCAATCCCTACGGAACCTGGCGAACTCATCGGACACCTAATCAAGCAGGAGATCGTCGCTGACACGCCAGAAACCTTTGCGGCGATCCCCCCGACGGATATCGAAGGCCTTGCTTTCGCTATCCGTCAGTCGGATGCCTTTCTGAGCTTCATCTCCACGACGCAGGTGACTCCTACGAACATTGCGGCACTAATCGGCAGCAGCATCGTGCCCGACGAGGTGAAGGACGTAATAGCGGAAAGTTTCGCGGAGTTTACAGTCGGCGCTGCGCAGGGGGCGTTGACGGCCGTTGCCCGGTACGCGCAGGGGCGGGGAATCACGCTCGCCTTCGACCAGGTCGCACGGTTGGCCAGCGAACGCGCGTCGTCAAGCCTCGTTGTTGCACTTCTCAACCCCCATCTGGCAGCACTCACTGCGGCCGAACTCGCGCCCGTACTGCGCACTTTGGGCGGCCGGTACCCAAACTTAACCGAACCGAACGGCAAGCACCCACATATCCCCAACACCGCTGCCGACCGCGCGCTTGTGGAACGGCTACGTGAGTTGGCCATCGTCAGCTCTGTGACGGAACAGGGCAACGAGCTTCGCGTCAACATGCGCCAGTCTTAAGCCGGGGCGTATGGCGATTCTTCGCAGGCATTGCGCACGATCAGTGCAGCCTCCGATGAAGCGTGTCTCGTAACCTAACTGTTTCGTAACCGATGGGTTACGAGACGGTTTGGTTACGAGACAGGCCTCAACGTCTTTGAGAAACTCCACAGTTAAGACAAGAGTTCTGAAGTTGAGAGAAATCGGAATTGTCTGAGGCCTTCGCCGCTACGGTCGTAGCTTCCTGAACCAGAGCGCGAAGCGCTTGCGCGGCGTCGAGACGGTGGGCGCCGTTTGGTATGCAGCGGTGGAGTGCCGTTCTCTCCGTGCGTGGTCGGCTTCGCGGTTGGCTTCGATCTTTTGGTCCGACCATCGATCCGACCAGATGACGTCGCCGCGCCGGATCCAGTAGTGCGACTGACATGGAAAGCTCCAGTTCCCAATGGATGGTGTCAGGCTGATGGAGACGCCGTTAAAGATGATGGACCAGTTGTCTGGTGATAGTGGGGTGACCACCTTGATCCCGCATCCGCATGCGCAGAGGTGGAGTGCGCTGGCGTAAAGCGTTGAAACGTAGAGCATCCTCTCCACCAGCACGGGTGGGAACTCGTCGATGAACTCACAGTCGAACGAGTGGGTTTTCATGCCGCGTCCTCGTTTGCGACGGCGTTGCTGTCGATCATGTAGATGGAGGTATCGGTGACGTCAAGGTCGTGGAAGAACCCGAGATGCTTCTTGAACCTGATGACGGCGAGGGCAGCGTTTAACGCATTGAGATCGGCGATCTGGATGTTCTGCGTGTACTCGTTCGTGCTGTCGTCGCCGAACGATATTCGGCTGCGCGCATCGGCACGGCTCCGCGGGTCGTTCCGGCTGAGGGTCGTTCTGACTAGCCCGCCGAGCGACCCGTTGGTCTCATAGATGCCCATGCCTACGTCGATGAAGTCGATGCCGACCGACTCGAGGTGCGCGATGATGATTTTCTTGGCCGGGCCGTCGTCGATCGCGAGGAACGCAAAGTCGGTTCCGTCGAGCTCGCTCAGATTAGTGGTGTCGATGTTGACCGCGTGCGGGATGATTCCCTTCCTCATTGCGGCGTACCGCCCAGCCAGGTGGTCGACCTTGTATGGCGTGTAGCGGAGTTCATCGAGGGTGGGGGCTCCGGGGGCGCGGAACGCATTGTGCTGCAGGAAGCGATCTCCGTCGAAGAGGTCGAGTTCACCGATGGGTGTCTTGGCCAGGAGATCGAGGATGTAGGCGCCGGTACCGCCGAGTCCGATGATCGCGACCTTGCCAATCTGGAGCTTGCTGGCGACCGTCGCGATCCCTGCACGGCTGGATGCGGTGTCGAGATAGTTGAAGACGCTGGTGTCGTCCTCGTCGGTTATGGGCGCGAAGGTCTGGGCGATCGCGTCCGGGTCCAGAGCCTGGGCTTCTTGAAGCAGGATCGTCGCGTACGTGCTCATCTTCGCGAAGTAGTCCGGGTATATACCGGACGGGACCGGCTTGTGCGAAAACATAAAGTTCACGGCGAGATTCAGCGTTAGCTGGATATCGACGACCGAGTTGATCAGGTTGTCGAGCTTGGCACCGTTTGCGCTGCACGGCGTTTCGCCGACGAAGTAGACGACGTGAGTGTCCGGAGTGGTGGTGGTATCGCCGCTGAGGGTGAGCGTGGAGACGAGGGAGCCGTAGGTGACCTGGCGAGCTGCGGTGACGTAGGGAACGTGGGAGAGGACGAGGTGTCCGTCGATGACGGACACCTCGTAGCCCTGGTCACGCAGCTTTTGCAGGTCGGCGCTACGACTTATCAGTTGCTGTGACATTGAAGATGGTTCCGTTCTTGATCGTGACGGTCTCGCCGGCGCGCAGCGTTCCAGTGGGGCGCGGGCCGGCGCCGCGTGTGTAACCGACCGTGAAGATGAGCTGAGAGCCGGTGGGCGGCGCAGGGAACGCGAGCGCGACGATTGTCTCGAAGGACACGACCGAGCCAGAGACGGTGTGCTTGGCGGTGTTGACTCGGATCTCGAAGGTGGTCGGTTCGGGTGCCTTCGTGAAGAAGCGGTCGCCGTTCTTGATGATGATGATCTCGTCCTCGGTGATGGGGTCGTCGAGGTCGTCGTAGATGTCCTTCCAGATGCGGTGGTCCTCCGGAATCGCCGGGGAAGTGAGCTCGCGCAGCTTCTGCTCCGTCACAGCACCGGCCGGGACCCGGAAGGGCGCCGAATCGATGTAGATGGTGATGGGCGTGTTCGTGAAGAAGCGCAGGTCGCCGCTGACGGTGATGGTGGAATTCGGCAAGACCGGGACGTCCTGTGCGTCCGGGAGGTCGAGCCACAGTTCGGTGGCTGCAGGAGTGGTGAGTTCCCGTAGTTCCTGACCGGTGACGTCGCCGTGCTCGAGCTGGAAGGTGATGTTGTCGATGGTGATTGTCGCGGAAAGCGGGCGGGCCGAGTTGTTCATTGGTCTCCTGACCGGGCCCAGGATGAGCCCTCACAGGGAACAGACGATGTAACTCTGAGGCTTCGTCAGGCGGCGCAGTCGGAGCAGATGCCTGCGGTCGAGGATGCCTCCGCGGACCCCTTCAACATGAAGCATTCGGTGCAGAGAAACTCGGATGGGGCCGCGATAGAACAGGCGCAGCGACCGCACTCGGTGCAGGTCGGCTGATGACAGACGGAGCAAAGGTCTTTCGGTCCCGCCATAAACTCCGCGACGCAAGCGAGGTGGGGGCACACGTACCAGCGACCGTACGGAACGTTCTCGCGTCGAGCGATGGACAGTGTCCACGGCACTCGTTCGATCGCCGCGACGATGACGAAGCTGGTGCCGGCAGGCGTGGCCTGCATGAAATAGGTGTCGCCTGCAAGCTCGGTCCCATACGCGAGCTGTCCTCGCGCCGTAACTGTCGCGTTCGCGTGAGCACGCTGGATTGCTGACCAGATCGGCGTGGCCGTTTGGTCGCTTCGGCTTCCTGGGCGTATCGCGGTCGTCGACGTCGCAAACGTGACCGCGCCTTCGGCATTGAGAACAACAACATGACCGTCGCCGTCAATCTGGCGACGAGCTCGCATCGCGACCGCGGAGCGAGACACCGTACCGAGCGTTCGCCAGAGCTGAACGACAGACTCGGCAGAGGGCGTCCCTGCGCCCAACATTCTGGACGCAGTCGACTCCGGGATCAGGATCGCTGCTGCGAATGTGTCGCAGGCCTCTTCCTCAAGCGCAGTTCCTCCATCCGGACGGTCCAAGAGCGAGTTGACAAGATCCTCGTCGGTCATTTGGAGGTGGTGCCCAAGCTCATGCAGAGCCGTGAAGTTCATCCGCTGCCGAGTTTCAGAGAACGCAATACCGATCCGAGGCGGTGTTTCCTCACCTCGGTACAGCCCGGCGACGTCGCATCGCGAATCCGAGTCCGTTCTTGAGGGCTCGAAGTCGAAGACCTCGACCTCGTTCCACTCACTCAGCCAGCGGATGGGGTCTTGACGGATTTCCTCCAACGAGATGTCGCCTCGAGCCTGCAAAGACGCAATTATGCGGCGGACATGGCCCGGAGCATCGAGTCGCGCGCGGATCCGGGCGGAGCGGCTGACGTCAGGCATCACGCTCCAGCTCGGACTGCAAGTAGCTCAGGATTCGCGCACGCACACTCGCGGCCTCACGATTGTTGCCTTGCCGCGCAGCAAGCGCGTAGGCACCATAGGCCACGGATCGCCATGTCTCCGAGTCGGACCTGTGGCGCTGACGCGCCAGGTCGCGCACCGGACTGCGGTAGGCGGCGGACTGCAGCTCTTCCTGCCACTGCTGCGGCAGGATCGGGTTGGCAGAGAGGATCTCGTTCGCGGTCAGAGGCACCGTGCTCGCGAGGGCCTCCGCTTCCTCGGAAGTAACGGGTCGCACGTTTCGGAGAATATTGGCGCCAACGGCAAGCGGCGTGCCGAGCGCGTCCGCGATCTGCCGCGGAGAAACCTGGAGTTCCAGGAGACGCTTGCTCAGAGTGCCGTCACCTTCGCTCTTTCTGGTCCACGCCGCGAGCAAATCGACAGGTTCGGTCATCTGCGATTCAAGAACCTGATCGATGATCGGCCCCATTGTCTGACGTCCTGCCAGAGGAACAGAGCCGAGCATGACATCAAGGGTGAGCGGTGCGATCTTCCGAGCGTGGCGCCACAGAACGACGGCAGGCCGCCCCGCGAGGGCGACATGGTCCTCGTCCCCGAAGACCAGGTCATCGAAGTCGAAGAAGAACGGAGCAACACGAATCAAGATCTCGTTGACCTCAAGGATTACAACAAGCGCAGCAGTTTCATCCCAGAGGGCCCGCCAGACTTGGCCCGGGTCGGGCGCGACTGCCTCGATCGGTTGGGGGATTCTGATCCTCCGGCCCAGCTCAACAAGGTCGGCGCGGGTCAGAGGAGGTAGGTCAACCATGACGACGCCCTCTCGGTAATTGGTGATCTCATCTGAACTGACGACCTAACTTGCAACCATGCCGGAGGACGAACACCATCGGATGGCCAGGCTCACTGCATCACGCCCGACTTCGCTGCCGGCGTAGATACGGAGACGTTCGAAAAGCGAGTCACGGGCCGGGTCTGACTTTGACAGGTCTGCGGCAGTTCCTGCGTTACTTAGGATACGGATGTCTACATCAGACAAGTCATCGTAGATCGTCCGCGCCAGCACCGAGACCTCGTAAGCCGGGTCAAGGGACAACGTCGGCCGCGGATTACTCGCCGATCCAGGAGACGTTGGTTCTGCGGCATCCAGATCGAAGCGGCGATAGAGGAAGCGGGCGAGGAGCTGAGCGCGTATCGCGCCAGCAGTCCGAATTAAGGCCTCATGACTCATGGTGAGAAGAGACTCGCGCACTGGACTCGGTGTAGGGCCGGAGCGGTTGAGGCGATGGATCGGCGTCACCTGCACGGATGCCGTCACGCGCTCCAACTCGGCGATGTCCTCGCTCCACACCGTGGAACCGTTCGTCGGAATCGTCCATGCCTCTTCGCCGGCGAGCAGCTTGGTCGCACTCACGAAACGCTCGTCCTTTCCGAGCAGACCTCGCAACCGTAGCCGAAGTTTTCCGACCGGGGTCGCCTTCGCCTCGTCGATCATGAACCGCCGGATGGACGTGAGCAATAACCGTTCTAATGAGCGGTCGTCCGTCGCTAACACCACGCACCCGACTGCCATGCCGGACCCGCGCGCACTAGAAAGGATGCTCCCGACGTAATCGAGAACGGCCTGATCCGACCAGCTTCCATGCCCAAGTGGAGGGGGAAACGATTTGGTTCGGCCCGTCTGGCCCACGAGGCGAATCAGTAGATCGACCGTTTCCGGTCCAACCACGCCCGACTCGGTCAGCTCTTGGAACGCTGACATCAACACGACCCTCGACTAGAGAACAACCTTCCGTTCAACCTAGCGCCTACGACCGACTGATTCCGCGCACGAAGCGAGCAGACAATCACTCTTGCAGTTGTCGCATAACCCTAGGAATACGACGCGTCGCGCTGTCGCGATGACGGCACGTCTCTGTGTCGCGGAAATTCGCGGGCCGGAGATTCTCACATCTATATCTCGTAAGTGTCTGGCCGGGTTGGCGTACTCATCGTTAGTTGCGAGACACCCAACCCCCAGCTTCTTCTTGAAACGGTAGACGGTGTAGCCATCCTGAGAAGGTGGTCCCCCAGAGCTCGGGGCTTCTGTTCCATTCGAGCGTGTGCGGTGCTGGCGGTAGCTCGACGAGCTTGACCAGACCTTTGTGGGCATGGGCGAACGCCTTTGACAGGGCGATCGGAACGGACCGGTCGCCGGAGCTGTGCAGCACCAGGGTTGGGACGAGAAGGTCGTCGCCGTCGATCCAGTCGAGTTGAGAGAGGTCTACATGCTCCTGTAGGCCGGTTGCCCGACTCCACAACGGGCTGCGTAGCGCCCGCATCGCCAAGTGCGTCACGAATGCTGGCACGCGCGCTCGACGGCTGGCGGCGAGGATCGTCGACCGCCAATCCGTGACCGGGGCGATGAGGCACAGCCCGGCGATTCGCTCCCGATGCCGGGATGACCGGGTGAGCTGCAGCGCGATCATCGCGCCCATTGACCAGCCGACGAGGATGATGTTTTCGGCGCCGTGGGCCATGGCGTAGTCGAGGGCCGCGTCCACATCGCGCCACTCGGTCTGGCCCAGCATCGACTTTCTATCGCGCGAGCTCGGGGCCTCGTGGTCGTTCCGGTACGAGACCACAAGCGACGAGAGGCCGGCACGGTGGGCGACCGGAACGCCGCGCAACGGGCCAGCCCGGGTCGCGCCCTGACCGTGGATATGGATTGCCCAGGTCGAGGACGGCGGCTGGTCGGTAGGCGCATCGAAACGGTAGGCCGGAGCCGGACCGAGAGCGGTCGGGATGGTGACGGCGGTGAACGGCAGGCCAACATCCGTTGCTTGAGACGGCACGACACCGCTCCACCTGGCCGGTTGGCCTGCTCGAAGCGGAGTACCGCGGGAGCTGACTACCTCGCGCGTGACGAGGAAGGCGCGTTCATCGACGGCGATGACCCGACCGAGCTGCGCGTAGCCGCGGCCGGAGTCGAACCAGATCGCGTAGTGGCCGGGCGCCCGCGTCGCCTCGTTTGACGGCAGAGTCACGGTGCGAGGTACGGAGGCATCGTCGACCGCGATCACGCGGAGTGGTTCGCGCCTCGGCGCATCCGTTCCCACGATCTGTTTGACGACGGCCAGGTTCGCAACAGCGATGCCGCCGACGGCGAGAGCGCCCGCGGTCAGGACGTAGCCGAATTTCACGCGGATGCGCTCTGCGCGCCGATGTGCGTCTCGGTCGCCGTGAGCAACGCGAGATCCTCATCGGTGAGCCGATCGCGAACGCTCGGGTCGAATAGGAGAGCGTCACGGATTTCGACCAACGTGCGGTGCACAACGGTGTCGACGTCGCGTGACGCCATGCCTGGGGTGTTTCGGTGAGTCTCGTCACCCAACTCGACGTGCTGGGCAGACACGTCGTTCCAGATTCGGGTGAGGTCGGGGAGAACATCCTGCAGTTTCCGCCGGTCGATCCTCTTGCTGACCCACCCCAGAATCGGTGGGAGGGACAGCCCGAGGCAGAGGAGCAGGATCGCGGCCATATTCAGCACGTTGTAGGCACTTGCGAACAGTGCCACGAGGGGCATCGCCCCGAAGACGTGCGCGAGGTCCATGCCCACCACGCTGAGCACGGTGAGAACGGCGCCGCCGCAGCCAGCGCCCACGATGCGGAACCCGAGCCGACGAGCGGGGGTGCTCATTCGCCCTGCAAAGCGCAGGCAGATCGTTCCCGTCAGAGCGACGACGATGCCCAGGTAGGTGAATTGGATTAGGGAGTAGGCGGCCGCTGCCGGCTGGTGGCCGTAGTCCTGCATGAACGAGCCCGAGGTCTCGGGCGCGTCGATGAAAACAAAGGCCGTCACCATGAGGCTGGCTGTGACGATGGCCCCGATGCGAAACGGCCTGTCCGCCGCGCGCGCGCGGCTGGGTGACGACGCCCGCAGGATGGCCCGGGAGAGGAAGTAGACGCCCAGGAGAAGCAAGAGGTTGGCGGGCAGGTCCGCATAGTTGCGGCCCCCGAGGAGCCCGTCTGTCGCGAAGTACACAGCATCGATATTCAGAGTCAGCGAGACCGCAATCATGACGGCGGCATAGAGAATACTCTGATCAGTGCGTCGGCGGGTGCCTATTGCCAGCGCGCCCACGAGTCCCCAGAGGGCCAGGGCGATGATCAGTTGCATTATCCGAAGACTCCCTCGAAGCCCTCGGGCTCTTTGGTGCTGGTGCGGATCGCGCTGGCCAGGAGATCGGCCAGCGCTTCGGCGGCCAACTCGAATTCATCACGAAAATCCGAACGGCCGAATGCGCTCACCGGGCCATCCGCTTCGAGCAAGACACCGTGCAGGGTCGGGCCGGCGACCTCGTCGTGGCGCAAGATCATATGGGACAGCTCGTGGCAGACGATTTGCTGCCGGTGGTGTTCCGAATCGGTTTCGGCGTGGAAGATCAGATCGTCATTTTCGCGGGGCAGCCAGAGCCCGCAGATTTCGGTTCCGTTGAGCAGCGGCGAGGTTGTGATCGAGATGTGCGTCTTTCTCGATTCCTCAACGAGGGACACGATGCTCGAGATCGACACCCGATCGGGGAGGGCCAATGCCGTAAATGCGGCAGTGGCTCGTTTTCGAGGGGTGCGGCTATCCCCGGGAGCCGACGCGTCAGTTCTTTTTTTCACTGGCCGGTCCATCGATTACCTGGTTCAGAATCTCCGTTATCGCTCGCAGAGTGGGTGGTGAAACCTCGCCCAGCGTTCGAGCGGCAAAAGTGCGCACCTTGGCCGCACGCATGGCCGCAATCAGCTCGTTCACCGCCGCGATTCGATCGGGTTCGGCGACATCGGCACCGCCGAGGAGATAGTCGGCGTTGACCTCAAAGTACGCCGCCAAACCGCGCAGGAGGGTTTCGTCGGTGACCAGGTATCCGCTGCCGCTGAGCATGTACGACCACCGGGCACGGGACAGACTCACCCCGCGATCGTCTAGAGCGGCGGCGATCTCACGATAGGTCAGAGGCTGACCTCGTTCAGCAGTGACAGCATCCAGAAGCAAGTTCAGCTTGCTCGCCAGGGTATACCTGGCGTGTTCGTCTGGGGACTCATGGTCATCGGGACGCTGTTCAGTCAATCTGGCCTTCTCGCTCGTTGGGACAATTCACGCGACCGACCCATCGTGTACCCGGTCACCGCGACGTGCACACTCAATTTTACCTCAGCTGGACATGCCTAGCTAGACGTGCCTAGAGTGTTAGGCATGCCCAGCTGCTCAAGAATCGTAGAAAGTGACGTGCGGATGAGTGAACTTATTGCCCGACGCTCGGTCGCGAACATCGTTCGATCCTTGGCGCTGAAAGGTCCGTTGACGTGTGGTGAGTTGACGTCGTCGACACGCGCAGTGGAAAGTGCGGTGAGCCGCGACCTTGCCGTGTTGAGGGAATGTGACTTCGTCGACGAGGTGCGCAGCGACCGGAGCGCCGAGGCCACGTACGTGCTGAACAATGCGGTGCTAGTCGCTGCGGCAACGGCGCACGTCGACTACGTTTTGGGGCGGTGACGGATGCTGGCTTCTCCCTTCATCCACGTCTCCCCCGCGGCTGTGTGCTCGGCATCCGCATCGATAAAGCAGGCTGAAAGACAGGGCATCAGGCGTTTCATTGCGACACGCCGACCCACCTTCGGAGTTTCTGTTTCAGGGAGCCGATATGGTCGGGTCATGCCACCTCAACGGACTTACGGCGGGCGCAAGAGCAAAGGCGATCGCCAACCACTGCTTTCCCGTGTTCCGTCGCCGATCGCGGACGCAGTCCGCGACTGCGCTGAAGAGCGAGGAATGACTCTGAGCGATTACATCGCTTCAGTTCTCGCGCGAGACGTCGGCTTGTCCGCGCTCGTGCCCCAGGCATCTATTCGTCACGATGAGGAGCTGCCCATCAGTCAGGTCGCTTAAACGAAAGAGCCCGTCGCTTTCGCGACGGGCTTCATAAGTTTCGTAGCTCAAACCCTCTGCAGCTTCCCGGCCCCTGAGGTAAGAGCTAATCCAGATCAACAGCCCTCACGGGAGGTTTCTCTATGCAACAGAGCATAGCGCAAGTGACGCTCGATGCACCTGAATTGGTGTTCGGCGTGTCTACGTCTGAGTGGACCCCCTGGGATTTGACGCGCCACATCAGTCCGCGTGACCATGTGCGTGCCATGGTGCGTGAGGCTGACGGCCAGTTACACATCAATCAGTACCCGAGGCTGCACCGGGTCGGGCAGGTAGCACCGACGACGCCGTGGTGCATTCGTCTGGCCGATGCCGCGCATCAGTTCCGGTTGTTGTGCTTCGACTTTGACGCGAAGACTCCCGACGTAGTAGAGAACGCCGTCGACGATTGTGACGCCCTTTCTGGCGTCCTGGATGAGCTCGGGATTGCTCACGTGGTCTGCCAGTCGTCGGCTGGTGGTGGCCGTCACGTCTGGATTGGCGTGGCCGGTGGGGCTTCCCCCGCTATCGTCGCCTCTGTCGCGAGCGAGGCCCATGCTACGTACGGAACCCTGGACCATGGCATGCTCCTGAATGCCGCCGAGGGCGCCGCGCGGCCGCCCGGTGCGCCGCACCGGGACGGCAGCACCTCGACGGTGCTCCGCGGCCGGCTCGACGCGCTCACCGTCCCCCTGACGACGCCCGGCGACCTGGAACGGCTCGCCGTGGTGCTCCGTGAGCGGAAACCGGCCCTCCGCCACGTGGACACGCGGCCGTCTGGCCCGGTCGATGGTTTGCACCGCACCCACCGGGCCCTGAGCGCCACCGGTGAAGGCCACATGGCGACCGTCGACGGGGGGAGCAACCCGTCTTGGACGGGCTTCATGTGCCTGTTGACCGCGACCAGTGCCGGGTGGACGCTCGGCGACGTCGAGCACGCTGCAAAAACGGCCCCAGGCATGGAGCATTACCGCACGAAGAACACCGGGCGTGGAACCCGCCGCCCCCGCAGTGCGGGCGAGGCCCGTGACCGGTTGGCTCGCCAGTGGACCAAGGCGCAGCAGTATGCGGCGCTTCAGCGACCGCTTGCTGCCGTGCACGAGCCCGCCGACCTAACCGAGTTGGCTCAGATCGTCACCGACGTCGATGACCTCCTGACTCGTCTGCGGGTAAATGTAGGCCGTTGGGGTCGTAAGGAGTCGGCCGTTTCCCAGCGCACAGTCCTGATTGCTCTGGCTTATCTGACTCTCCAGACCGGGAAGCACGCTGTAGCGGCCTCGATCCGTGATCTGGCCCTGATGTCGGGCCTGGGCCGCACGACCGCAGCAGACGCCCTCCATGCTCTGCTGGATGCTGGATTCATCCAGCAGGTGCGCAATTCGGACGGCGGAAATGCCGCCGAATGGGAGTTAATCCCGAAGTTTTCCACAGCCCCTCGTACAGTCCGGTCACAACTAATTAATAACCCCCGCCCCCCTCCCGAAATTTTCTCTCTGCGAGCCTCGCTCGTGCGAACCATCGAGAACGATCTGACTGACCAACAGCATGACCTTTTCACTCGTGCCGGTCTGGGTCATCTCACGGGCAGGGTCTACGCGCTGCTGCGCGAGCATACCGCCCTGACGATTGACTCTGCTGCTCGGCTACTGGGTGTTTCCTCCCGCTACACCACCACGATCCTGAGCCGACTACAGCGACACCGCCTCGTTATCAGACACCCCCAGGGGTGGGCCAGGTCACGGCGGGACCTCCGCGCCCAGGCGGCACGTGTCCTCGGCGTGGCTGGCGTTTTGGAGGCCCGGCGTGCGTTGTATCGGGCGGAGCGGGTGGTGTGGGCGTGGTGGCTAGCTGAATGTGCCACGATGACCAGCATGCCCAGACAGCGACCGCGTCGGCCACACGTGTTGAGCCGGGCGTTGTTTGAGGCCAGTGCGCCCGGTGAGCGGGTGTGGCCCCGGTACCCACGCTCGAGCGACGGCCGGGCCAACCACCGTGAGGCCCGTGGTTATGTCGATGAGGGTGTGCTGTATCCGGAGAACCGCTGGCAGCTCTCTGTCGCGTAAATTTCCGCTACGACCAGTCCTGGCGACTGACCTCCCAGCTTTCAATTCGGCGACCTTCAACGCGTTCAACCGTCTATCAGTGGTGGCTTGTGAAAAAGTGAAATATCCGACGATAGCGGGCATTTTTGGGTCAGCTCACGAAACGGAATAAATAACACGCTTAGAGTTTCCGGGTCGGCCCAGTTGTTGTTAGCGCACGTTTCCGTTCCATTGCTGCTCAGACCCCTAGTACAAACGCGGCGCAGAGCTGTCCGAATGCGGGGGCTTGAAATGAGTTGTCATCACTTCTTTGGGTCGACAGACTTGGCAGGTTTCGTCGCGGTGTCAGCCAGCTCGATGGGCTGAGCCTCGGCCTTGTCGGCGCGCGTGCGCTGTGCACGCGCATCCTGTCTTGCTTCCGCCAGCTCGGCCCGCAGCTGGGTAAGCTGCTGATCCTGAGTCAGGCGCAGGTCGGCGACGCGCTGGTCGCCGTGCGCTGTCTCCCGTTCGGCGTCTGCCCGGGCCGCGTCGCGCTCGACTGTGACAGTGGCGACATGGCTGCGGAGGGCGCTGGTTTCTTCTCTGAGTTCGTCGCGTTGTGCACGCGCTTTCTCGAGCTCCTCCCGCACACCGACCGCGTCGGCCTCGGCTCGGTGCGCGCGCTCGGCTTCCGCATTTGCGCGGTCAACGGCTCCGCGGGCCCGCTCATCGGCTTCCGCGCGTGCCGTGGCCGCGGACTCGGCACGCGCCAGTGCGGCCTCGCGGGCCTGTTCCGTTTCGGTGAGGCGTGTTTGAGTGAATGTGAGCTGCTCACGCAGCTCGGCCAGGTCGGCCTGAGCCTTCAGATCGCGGGTCTCCCCCGCGGTCCGGGTCGCAGCGAGTTCAGCGGTGACTCGGTTCAAGACCTCCCCCTGAGTCTCGAGCTGCTCGATGGCCCCGGCGAGACTCGCCTTCTGCTGGTCGGCAAACTCTGAAGCTTCCACGGCGGCAGCATCTGCCTCAACCCGTTCGGATTCTGCCTTGCGTTGGGCCTGTTCAGCCCGGCTCGCTCGAGCGGATGCGGCCGCCACCTGTTCCGCAGCATCCGCAGTGACGGACTCGATCTGCGCCGCGGCGGCATCGGGGTCGGCCACGGTTCGAAGCTCCTCGACCAGGGCATTGAGCTGCACACCGAGATGCTCGACCATCCCAGCGACCTGGCCGCGGATCTCGCTTGCGCGTTGGCGTGCAGCGTCGACCGGGCGCTTGTCGTCGTCGAGGTTGCGGGTGGGCTCGGCGGTGAGCTTGCGTCGGGCACGCCATGCCGCGGCCCGATTGTGGCCCTCGTCATTGCAATATTCGGGCGGCCGGCCGGTGCCAGCTTCGGCGGCGATCGCTGGGCGGTCGCAGCCCGGGAATCGGCACGTGCGCTGTTCGGTCTGCGTCTGCTCCTGGTCGCTCATAGCGTCAGTGTAACAGAACGGAATACAAAACAACAGAACGTAACTGAATACGAAACGGAACTAAACACTTATAGCAATACGTATGGTACGTGTTATAGCACTAAATATTGCAGTCCTAAAGGGTGAAACTATAGCTGCGCGTAGGGCTATCGGGTCAGCTATGCTAATAGCAATTGTTATTGCAGTTTGCACAATAAGGGAGTCCATTATGGCTATTGCACGCACTGTTGCTGTTGAGCAGGGTAAAGGCGGAGTCGGAAAGACCAGCCTCGTGGCCAACGTCGGCGGCCTGGCCGCGGCAGCTGGCGTGCGCACCCTGATCGTGGATCTCGACCCCCAGGGCAACATCGCGCGGGACCTCGGATTCGCGCCGTCCGACGGGCAGGACCTCTTCAATGCGTTCGCCACCGGGGGTAGTCTGCCCGTGCTCAAAGACGTCCGTCCCAACCTCGATGTCGTGCCCGGAGGCCCGGCAGTCGGCGACATCGCCGGCCTGAACTTTTCCTGGCAGCAACGAGGCGCCGGCGACTTCGGGGTTCAGCTCGAGCGCACGCTTGGCGCAATCGCGGGGGAGTACGACCTCATCCTGCTCGACACGCCCCCAGGGGACCGGGTGATCGCCGAGGGCGCGCTGGCCGTGGCGACATCCGTCGTCATTCCGACGCGCTCCGACGAGGCCAGCATCGACGGCGTCGCCCGAGTTGCGGAGCGGTTCCAAAACGTGGCCGCCCGAAACCCGCACCTGCGTCTCGCCGGCGTCGTCCTGTTCGCGGTCGGCTCCCGTTCCGTTCGACTCGAGCGCGATGTGCGCGCGGCGCTCACGGACCTGCTCGGTGGGGTCGCGCCCGTATTCGAGACTCGCATCCGTCACCTCGACAGTGCTGCCGTCGACGCGCGCAGCCGCGGGTTGCTCATCCACGAGCTGGAGCAAGCTGCACGGGACGACCGCACGGCCAGGCTCACCGCGCTCAAGGCCAAGGAGAAGCCGGCCGATGGATTGTTCGTGCGCGATGCGAGCGGTCTGGCGGAGGACTACGAGAACTTGACCCGTGAGATTCTCACGGCGCTGAGTCAGATCCAAAACGAGGTCGTGACCGCATGAACGGCATGATCAAGCGCTCGAGCGTCGGCACCAGCTTCACGACCCCAAAGACCGGCGGGGGAGAGCCAAAGAAACGGGCCGCCGGCTTGGTGGGACTCCTGCCGCCGCGCCCGCCGGCGCCCGTGGTGGCCGAGCCTTCGGTCGAGGCTGCAGCCGTAGCGGATGCAGCTCCGGCTCCAGCCGTGGCGCCTGTGCCGCAGGCATTGACCGTCACTCGGCCCGTCACCTTGAGCGCAAGCGGGGGAGGGGTGGCCACCATCGGCGTGTATCTGGCACCGCTAACGCTCGAGCGCGCACGGGAGGTCTCCCTGGCCCGCCGCATCACCTACACCGATCTGCTCGTGGAGGCATTTGACTACGTCACTGACGCCCGGCTCGTCGTCGAGTTCGCGCCCGTCGAGCCGCTCGTGCAGGGCAAGGCGATGCCGACGCGGGCTCGCCGTCGACGCGGGACCGCGGGCATCCAGATGAACCTTCGCCTGAGCGCCGAGCAGCGCGAATGGCTCGATGCCAAGGTTCTCACTCTCGGAGCCCCTTCGAGGTCTGCCTTGGTCGCTGAAGCTCTCCGGCTGCACCTGAGCCCGGCAGACTAAAGGTCCTCACGGAGTGGGGGAGATGAAAGCACCACTAGACCGGATAGGAGCGCCCGCGCGCTGCGGGCGCCGCGGATCAGTGAAGCGTGCCGCCGCCTGGGCGACCAGGCCCGGGACGCGGGCTGGTCGCACGAGGAGTATTTGGTTGCGGTGCTCTCCAAAGAAGTTGCCGAACGCGAAGCCTCCGAGTACAACTAGCTCAGTAGTACTCGCAGACGTAACTGAGGGCCTTCTCAAAGACGTCGTTGTCACGGATCTTGAACTGGATGTAGAGCGTCTTGCGCAGGGCTTGTCGAACTTCCTGGTCGCCGCGGATCGTGGACTGCCAGCCCTCGAAGCGGACTCCCCTCACCACCTCGTCGATCCGGTTGACGATGTTGTCTACGATGATCGGGGTCTCGTCCGTCTTGAGGGCCTCGAAAAGCTCGGTCAGCGCGGCCTTGCCCTGCTCTTCGCGCGGCACCTCGTTGACAGCCTTCTCGGCCGCCACAGTATCCCGGGCCAGATCCAGGAGGTCTCGCAGAAAGTTGAGGCTGGACTGCTGGATGTCAGCATATTTCTCACGAAGGGCGTTCAAACGCTGCCCAAGATCCACAAATATTGGGTTGTTCAGGTGGCGGGCGATGCGGGCGGTGATCTGCCTTTCGATGTCCTTGGCCGGTATGTCTGTTCTCTTACCTACCATCAGATCTTCGATGGTCTGGGCATCGAGAACAATCGTGTCGGAGCTCTGCGGGATCTCGACCTGGACGTGCTCGTTGATTAGATCGATGGTCTTGGCTCCCAGCGCGTGCCAGACGAGCCTGCCGATGATGTCCGACGGGCGAACCGACTCGTAGACGTCGGTCAGCCAACGGTAGTCGTCGCGATACGGCGACAGCATCGGGTCAGGGCTGAGCGTCTCCCAGAGCTGGGAGACGATGCTGTAGGCGAGCCCGAACGCATCCTTTGTGACTTCGTCGGCAATGGCCGACTGCGCTTGGACGAGACCCTCGTAACCGCCGACGGTCCGGTCGATTCCTGGGAAGAACACGAGTGCGGCGACGATAGCCGGTGCGAGCTGCTCCTTGAGCTCCTCGATGTTCGAGATCACCTGCAGCACCGACTTTTCATCGAACGCCAGCGATTTGGCGACGTCATCGAAGACGCCTAGGTAGTCGACGATCAGACCGTGCGTCTTGTTCGGCGGATACACACGATTTGTGCGGGTGATCGCTTGCAGAAGCGTGTGCTCCTTAAGCGGCCTGTCGAGATACTGACAGTAGAGGATCGGCGCATCGAAGCCGGTGAGCAGCTTGGCGGTGACGATGATGATCTTGAGCGGGTCCGCTGGGTCATTGAAACGGGCCACGACCTGTTCCAGCCCTTCGGCGCCAGGAGTCCATTGGGACCAGGCTGCCGAGTCACCGCGGGACTTCGACATCACGATCGTCGAGGCATCGGAACCAAGGTGCTTGTCGAGCTCCTCCTTGTAAGCGACACAAGACGCCTTGTCGTAAGCGACTACCTGAGCTTTGAACCCCTCTGGCTCGACCTTGGCACGGAAGTGGTTGGCAATGTCGGCCGCAATTTTCGCGATCCGTGACGGGGTCTTTATCAACACCTCGATCGAAGCTGCCCTCTTCGTGAGCGTGATCCTCTCCCGCTCGGACAGATCCCGATCGACCGAGAGCTCCGCAAAGGCGGCATCGATGGCCTGCTGGTCGATGTGAATCTCGGACAGGCGTGGTTCGAAGTGCAGTGGCAATGTCGCGCCGTCGCGGATCGACTCCTGGAACGAATAACGCGACAGATAGCCGCTTTCGTCCTCGGGCGAGCCGAACCACATGAACGTGTTGCGGTCCCTCTTGTTGATCGGTGTGCCCGTCAATCCGAAGAGGAACGCGTTAGGTAGGGCCTCGCGCATCTTCTGCCCGTAATCACCCTCCTGCGAACGGTGAGCCTCGTCGACCATCGCGATGATATTGTCACGTGCGTCGAGGACGCCAGGCGCCTCCCCGAACTTGTGGATCGTCGTGATGATGACCTTTCGCGCACCCTGACTCAAGAGTGTTTGCAGCTGAGCCCGCGAATCGGTCGATACCAACCCGGGGACGTCCGATGCGTTGAACGTGCCGGTGATCTGCGTGTCGAGGTCGATGCGGTCGACCACGATGAGGATCGTCGGGTTGGTAAGTTCTGCCATAGCTCGCAGTTTCAATGCTGTGAACACCATGAGCAGCGACTTGCCGGAGCCCTGGAAGTGCCAGATGAGGCCCTGCTTGATCTTGCCAAGCAGGACGCGTTCGACGATCAGGTTGGTCGCTTGGAACTGCTGGAACCGAGCGATGATCTTGATCTTGCGATGCTTCCGGTCGGTCGCGTAGATCGTGAAGAACCGCAGGAACTCTAAGACTGCAGCCGGGTTCAATACGCCCTCGACGGCCTCCTGTACTGCGATCAAGCCGATCTTGACCGGAGCGTCGTCGCCTGTGGACTCCTCACGCCACGGACCCCACAACTCCACCGGCATGCCGACTGTGCCGTAGCGGAAGTCCTTGCCCTCCGTCGCGAACGAAAACACGTTCGGCACGAAGAACTGTGGCACGCTCTGCTCGTAATCATCGTGGACCTGCGCCGCGCCGTCGATCCACGTATACGCCGGACGGGTAGCCGACTTCGCCTCGCCGACCACAAGCGGGAACCCGTTGCACCAAAGCACTAGATCGAACCGCTTCTCAACCCGGCCCTGCCTAAACGTGACCTCAGTCGAAATCATCCACTCGTTCGCGGAGTCATCGTCAAGATTGTCGAAGTCGATTAGCCGGACTGTCGTGTGCTCGCCGTTCCGACCAAATGGCATCGACTTCTGACCGGTGAGCCACGCCATAAACGCCTCGTTCGCCACCACCGGGTGCGGGCTGGTGCGAGCAGCTATAAGGATGGCTCGGAGAAGGTACGTGACCTCATCGGCCTTGTCCGGGTCGGCCGCGATCTCCGGGTTCAACCGAATAAGGGCGCCCTTGACCACCCCCTCGAGCATCACTTCGTCGGTTCGTCGGGGCAGCTCGTGTCCGGGCACGAACGTGACGTCGAATGACTTCGCAAGGTCGCGCACGAAGTCGCGCACCGAGCCAGCCTCATCGAACTGAGTCATCAGTTGCCTCCAAAGATGTCAGCGAGCATAGATGCATGAAGAACCTGAACAGCGGCCACTTCCGCGTCGAGCGACGCGATGCCCTCGTCAATGACAGCAAGCCCCTTGAGCATTGCATCCTGTTGAGCCAGGTTAATTGCCGGCACGGGCATGGCCTTTAGCACCGTGCTGTTGATTGTGTTCAAACCGCTTGTACTCTTGGCGACGGTTCGAATGTAGGCGCGACCACGCTGACTGTTGACCCACTCCAGGATAAACTCCGGACGGAAATCTGCATTCGCCCGAACCCGGAAGAGATGGTTCTGAAACAGGAGAGAATCGTCCCGACTCCAAATCGCGGCACGCCCGATCTCACTCACGGAGGCGTGACCTTCGACCACTAGGACATCGCCACGCTCGAGTCCCTTTGTTGCGATCTCAGCTTCTGTCGCCCCGATTTCCTTGATCTCGGAAAGCTCAAGCGAGCCCCGATGGACGTTCGCCACTCGAAGGTAGGGCGCTGCGGTGGACATCGCTCGGCGGGCGGGGCCAACGGTGACACCAGAGGCGATGCTCGCAGCTTCGCCCAGTGAAGTCTCGGCGGCTTCGCGTGGAAGCGCGGATTCGATCCACCGGTCCCGAGCCTCGAACATGCTCCGCAACTCGGTGGCGATCGCCAGCCGGTGCTGGCCTGCTGCCCAGAGGGGTTTGACGATACGCCTCTGCTCGTTGAGGGATGGCAGGTCGAACTCGAATTTAGAGAGGTCACGCCAGTTGGTGCGGGGAGACAGCGAACCAGCAGAAGTGCCCAGGGCGTGGTCGAAGAACTCGTTGGATTGGACGAGAAACGGCAGGAATTCCGCGAGCATCTGAGTCTCATCCGTCTCGAAAGTGAGAATGTCACCAGAGCAGATCGCGTCGAACTCGGCATACGCGGCCTTCCGTTGGTAGGTACGGCGCTTGCCAAAGAGCGTCTGTCCTGGCTTCACGCGGCGAGTAAAGGTGGTGCCTTCGTCGAGTGATCCCCAGCGTTGGATCCTCAGCTCACCAGGGTCCAGATGTTCCATGGCGATAACACGGTTGATTCCAGCAGACTCAGGGTCACGGAGGGTCTCGTTCGCATTGCGGACGACATCACCGAAGGCAACGTGCTTCCAGAAGGACTTGTCGAATTTGAGACTCATGCCGACATCTCCGATCGAAGCAGCGTGAAGACAGCACCGATGACAGCATCAGAGTTATCGGCCGCAGCCCGCCAATCCGCGGCCGCATCGATGACATCGACATGCTCATCCGAGTCGGCGGCCTTGGCTCCTGCAACGTATAGCGGTATCGCGAGGCTGTAGGACTTGTCGGCGATCTGGTCGGTCGTTGCGACTGTCGCGAACAGGTCTACGTCGGCGAAGCTTTGGTACGCGTCGAGAATCTTCGCCTTGTGCGTTTCGCGCAGAAACGACTGCGCCTGCTCGCGCGCGACCTCGTTGATCGCGTTGATGAACAGCACTTTGCCCTTGTTCTGGGCTGGTTTGGTGGCACGCAAGGTGATGACAACTGCTTCCATCGGCGAGTTATAGAACAGGCCTGCGCCGAGGCCGAGGACACACTCGATCAGATCTGACTTCACGAGTGCCTCGCGCAGTGCTGCTTCCTCCCGGCGGAAGAGCACGCCATGTGGAAAGAGGATCGCGGCTCTCCCCGTCTTGGGATCGAGGCTCTTGGCGATGTGCTGAAAAAAGGCGTAGTCGGCGCGACCCTGTGGCGGGACACCCCATGTGTTGCGTCCGTAGGGGTCGTTGGAAAACGCGTCTCGGTTCCACGCCTTGATGGAGTACGGCGGGTTCGCCAGCACCACGTCGAAGGTCTGGAGCTGGCCCTTGGCGTCGTGAAACGCCGGCCGGGCGAGGGTGTCGCCGTGAGCGATGTGTCCATCGGTGACACCGTGCAGGAACAGATTCATCCGTGCGATCGCGGACGTTCCGTAATTGAGTTCCTGGCCGTAGAGGCGCAGATTGCGCCACTCCTTTCCCTGACGCTTCACCTCGGCGGCCGTGGATATCAGCATCCCGCCTGTGCCGCACGTGGGGTCGTAGACCGATTCGCTCGGCTGCGGCTCCAGCATTAGTGTCATCAGGTGCACGAGGGTGCGGTTGGTGTAGAACTCCTGGGCCGTGTGACCCGAGTCGTCGGCGAATTTCTTGATCAAGAACTCGTATCCGTTGCCGAGCTCGTCCTCCGGCAAATTCGCGAGCGACAGGGTCTCCGTCGAGAAGTGCTCGATCAAGTCAGCAAGGGTTGAGTCGGGCAGCAGGTTCTTGTTTCCCCATTCGCCGTCCCCGAACACGCCAGGAAGGGTGTCTGGGTTGGCAGCCTCGATGGCGCGCATCGCATTGAGGGCTGTGGCGCCGATTTCGCTGGTAAGGGCCCTGATGTCGCCCCAGTGGCAGGCCGCGGGAATGGCGAAACGGTGGTTCTCCGGAAGGTCGGCGAGTTCTGTGTCGGCGTAGATTTCCATCGCGGTTGCGTGCTCTTCGTCGTATACGTCCGAAATCCGCTTCAGAAAGACGAGCGGAAAAATGTATTGCTTATAGTCCCCGGCATCGATGAGGCCGCGCAGGATGACGGCAGCTCCCCACAGGTAGTCCTCCAACTCGCGCTGGCTGATGCGTTCGCTCATACGGTTATGTCCTGTCCAATGTCCCACTTCGCCAGTTCAGCTTCCAAGCCGGCGCGGGTTCTCGTGGACTGTGCGTGGGCGACTTCGAGGTTTGCCAGGGCGTCGGCAAGAGTCGCTTTCTCGCCAGTGTCGGCAGGTGCGACGTAGAGCGGGATGTTGAGGTTGTAGTGGTTACCAGCGATGTCGTCGAGGTCGACGACGCGCGCCAAGCCGTCGATATAGCCGAACGTTTCATACGCGTCGAGCAGCTGCCGGGCGTGCTCCGGCTCAAAGGTGTTCTGGTTACGGCCACGCTTGAACAGGGACTCGCCGTTGATGAAAAGCACCTTGCCCTTCTTCTCAGTGGACTTGCCGAGCCGAAGGATCAGCACGCACGCCGCGAGGCCAGTGCCATAGAACAGGTTGGGTGCCAGTCCGATCACAGCGTCCACCACATCGGACTGGAGGATGTTAGTGCGGATCTTTGCTTCGGTGCCCGGCCTGAACAGCGCACCTTGGGGCAGGACGACTGCGACTCGGCCCGTCTTCGGACGAGCCGACGTGAGCATGTGCTGAACCCACGCCCAGTCGGCGTAACCCTTAGGTGGGACGCCCCCGAGAGCGTTGCGGCCCCATTTGTCAGACGCCCACTCGGCCACACCCCAGTTCTTCAACGAGAACGGCGGATTAGCGACGACACAGTCGAACTGGGCAAGATGGTTGCCCGTGTAGAAGCAAGGGTTTCGCAGGGTGTCCTCGCGGAGGACCCTGAAGTCCTCGACGCCGTGAAGCAGCAGGTTCATGCGAGCGATCGCAGAAGTCGCGAGAACCTTCTCCTGGCCGTACAGCTTGCCCCACAGAGTCTTGGGGCTGCCACCTGCGGCCTTCACATGCTCGATAACCTCGATCAACATGCCTCCGGTGCCGCAGGCCGGGTCATAAATACTTTCGCTTTCGACCGGGTTGAGGATGTTGATGAGCAGTCCGATCACCGAGCGCGGGGTGTAGTACTCGCCCGCCTTTTTGTTCGACTGGTCGGCAAAGCGTTTGATGAGGTACTCATACGCGTTGCCGAAGACATCCGGTGCGACTGCTGCGTTGGAAAGCGTCTTGGTCGAGAAATGCTCGATCAGGTCGGCGAGCATGCGGTCGGGCAACTTATCCTTGTTGGTCCAATTAGCGTTGCCGAAGATGCCGTAGAGCGTCTCGGGGTTGGCCTTCTCAATCTCTCGGAAAGCGGTCTGGAGCGCGGTGCCAATATTCTCGGTGCGGTTGCGCACGTCGGCCCACAGGTTGCCCTCGGGGATCGCGAACCGATGGTTCTCGGCGAAGGCCGCGAACTCGTGGTCGCCACCGGATTCCTCCAGCGCCTCGGCGAACTCCTCCATATAAACGTCGCTTATCCGTTTGAAAAACATCATCGGGAAGATGTACGCCTTGAAATCGGCCTGGTCGATCGATCCTCGAAGGAGGTCGGCCGCGGCAGCCAGATAGCCTTGCAGCGCATTCAGCGTGAGAGCATTGGCGTTCGTTGCAATCAGACCGCTCGCAAGAGTTGCGGCTTCCTCTTCTGTCACTCGGTCCCCTTGCTCAAAGTCCTCTCCTCATAGTGCCCTACGCCTACGACCTTCGCGGACAGGCATCGACCCTAGCTGTCGTCCCGCATGGGGATCGTTCAACGAATGCCACAAGTTGTTTGCGCCAGCTCCGGAAACACGGGCCTTCATGCGGTTCAGTAAGGCTGTCCTTTAAAAATCCCGTAGAGGGGTGCCTATCTGATACTCTCTCAGGAGAGCGAGCAAAGAAAGCTAGGTGAGCGCACCGTGTTGGTTGGTTATGCCCGTGTATCCACGGTGATGCAGGATCTTGAGACGCAGATCGGAAAGCTCACTGCGCTTGGTGTCGACCCGAAACGGATCTATACCGACAAGGGCTTCACCGGCAAGAACATGACTCGTGATGGGTTGGAAAAGGCACTGGCTGCCTGTCGCGCCGGCGACACGCTTATTGTTCCTAGCCTCGATCGACTCGCACGCAACGCGCTCGACACGTTGGAGATTATTAAGGAGCTTGGTGAGCGCGAAGTTATCTTGAGCAATAACGGCATGGTTTATGACCCGAAGGACCCCATGGCGAAGATGATCTTCACCATGCTTGCTTCCGTTGCCGAGGCTGAGGGCGGGTGGATTAGTCTCCGCACAAAGGAGGCCATGGCCAGGCCGAGCGTTCGGAGGAAATTGCGGGGGAGACAGCCGAAGCTCACGCCGAAACAGGATGCCGCTGTTGCGCTTCACTTCGCTGACCCGAAGACAGATATTTCGGAAATTGCGACGATGTTTAACATCTCGCGGAGCAGTGTGTACCGGGCAGTTGAACGGCACACCCGCCGGGAGGCAGAGGCCATAGACGCCATTGTCGAGCCTTCGAAATCGGGGGCATGATCATGGGCGCTGCGTGCCCGCGGAATCTCGCGGGTCTTGAGTGCTCTCGAATTGTTGAGTTGTTGCCAACGCTGTTAACCTCCTCGAAGCGCCCATTTGGGGTGCAGGGGAGTGTCTTATGGCTGGCAAGGGCTCAAAGAGGAAAGTTTCAACCGCTCAAATCGAGTTCGACTTGTGGGGTGTCGATGAGAGCAGTGCGGATGCGCACCTCGAGGCTGTACGAACCGCTGAGCCGTCGCCGGTTGAGGTTGCCCTAGTCAGTGGCCAGCTGAGTTTTGATGACTTTTGGAATGAACAGGATGGTGGGACCGATGAACAAGTACGGGGCGCAGGCCAGGGATCACTGGGTCAAGATGGCCCCGAGCCGGTACGTGGCGTTGCCGAACCCGGAGCAGTTCTTCGAGGAACTAGGCGAGCAGGTGCTGAGCCAGGTCGACGCCCTGAGCCAGACGATCGCCGGACCGGACCCGGCGGGGGAGAACTACCTGGAGAAGGCGGGCCGACTCACGATGGCACAGAAGCAGGCCGAGGAGATCGTGCTGGCCGATCTGGTGTGGATCACCCCGGAGCTGTCGCCGAGCCAGGAACGGGAAGAGTGGGAAGCCACCCGGCCGATGGACTCGGCACTGGCACGATGGGCGGACAGCGTGCAGGACAGCCCGGAGGGGGCGACCTCGACCTACGAGGAGGAACTGGCGGCGGAGGAGTGGGCCGTGCCGGTGACCTTCATCCAGCAGCTGCTCGCGGCGGCGAACCCGAGCCGGTTCTTGACCGAGAACGCCGACACGATGAAGCGGGCGGCGGATATCCGCTACGAGAAGATCGCCCAGGCGCACCCGGAGTAGCCGCACCGAGTTTTACCCCGGGGAGTCAGGAGAGCCTCGCCCCCTCGGGAGCGAAAGCGCGTTTCGGCGCAAACGTCGCCGCGATTCGGCTCTCCCAGCAGCTGCGCGCCGAAGGCCGGCCCGCCACCGGCGACGAGCACCAGGTGCTCGCCCGGTGGTCGAGCTGGGGCGCCGTGCCCGACGTCTTCGACGAATCCAAAGACAGCTGGTCGAGCGAACGCACCGAACTGAAATCTCTGCTCAGCGACGACGCCTACGCCGAAGCGCGCCGCACCACGATTAACGCCCACTACACCGACCCGGCCTACGTACGCGAAATTTGGGCGGCCCTCACCGACCTCGGCTTTGACGGCGGCCAGGTGCTGGAGCCCGGTGCGGGATCCGGCACCTTCATTGGCTTGGCGCCCGAAGGCGTCCGGATGACCGGAATCGAACTGGACAGCACGACGGCCCTGATCGCGAGCGGCCTCTACCCGCAGGCGGAGATTCGCGCCGAGTCCTTCGCCGACAGCCGGTTCCCGGGCGGATACTTCGATGCCGCGGTCGGCAACGTGCCGTTCGCGGACGTGCGCCTGCACGACCCGGCGCACAACGCCGGCCGGCACTCGATCCACAACCACTTCATCATCAAGGCCCTGGCGCTCACCCGTCCCGGCGGGCTGGTCGCCGTGCTCACCAGCCACTACACGCTCGACGCGCAGAACCCGTCCGCCCGCCGCGAGATGAACGCGATGGCCGATCTCGTCGGTGCCGTGCGGCTGCCCTCAGGGGCGCACCGCCGCGCCGCGGGAACCGACGTCGTGACCGACCTGCTGGTCTTCCGCCGCCGGGAGATCGGCGAGCCCGCGGCGTCCCAACTCTGGGAAACCGTCACCGCACAGCAGGTCGATGAGCGCATGGTGAAGATCAATTCCTATTTCGACCAGCGTCCCGAAAACATCCTCGGCGACGTGCGTGTCGGCACTGGAATGTATGGCAATGGCTCCCTCACCGTGACAGCCGCCGACCTCGTAAACACCCCGGTCGACCTCCGCACGGCCCTCAGTGGTGTCGTCGCCGATGCGACCGCAGCTGGCCAACGGATGACCGCGCGCAGCGCTCACTCGGAGCGCGCGCTGGCAACCTACCGGCCCGCGGAACCGACCCAGTGGGACGGCACCATCGTTGACCAGCACGACGGCACCTTCACCGTCGTGCGCGCCGGCGTCCACACAGCACTCAAGGTTCCGAAGAACGCGGCCACCGAACTGACCGCGCTGCTCGGCCTTCGCGATGGCACCACAGCCCTGCTGGCCTTGGAAGCGGCGACGGTCGATGACACCGATGAGATCGTCGACACCCGCGCCATCCTGTCCGCCCGGTATGACGACTACCAGACCCGCTACGGCCCACTCAACCGCTTCACGCTGCGCTCCACCGGCCGCGACGACCCGGACACGGGCGAAGCGGGGACGGCCCGCATTACGCCCACTCCGGCTCGTCTGCTGCGCGCCGATCCGTTCGGGCCCCTCGTGATGGCCTTGGAACGCTTCGACGAGGAACGGCAGACCGCGTCGCCGGCTGCGATGCTCAAACAGCGTGTCGTCGCCCAGCGCCCCATCACCCAGGGCGCCGATACCCCCGCCGAGGCGATCACTCTGAGCCTGGATCGCACCGGCCGCATCGACCTCGACACAATCGCGCACCTGCTCGGTCAGACCGAAGTGGATGCCCGGGCCGGCCTTGGCGAGATGGTCTACGACGACCCCACCACCGGAAACCTGATCCACGCTCCCGAGTACCTCTCCGGGGACGTACGGATCAAGCTCGACGCCGCGCAGGCCGCCGCTGAGACCCAACCCGACCGGTTCGCCGTGAACGTGGCGGCACTGCAGACGGCCCTGCCGGAGAAGCTCACCATGGAGCAGATCCAGGCACGGCTCGGCGCCGTGTGGGTCGACGCCGACACGCACCAGCAATTCCTCCGGGAGCTTCTGCGTGATCGCAGCATCCGGGTGGAAAACCCGATGCCGGGAATGTGGGAGGTGCGCGGTAACCGGCAGACGTTGCGCGCCACCAGCGAGTGGGGCACCGTGCGCCGCCCGGCGACCATGCTCACTCAGGCGCTGATGGAGCAGAAGCCGATCACCGTCTATGACGAGTACGAAGAGATGGGCACGAAGAAGCGGGTCGTGAACGCCTTGGAGACCACGGCCGCGCAGGAGAAAGCCGACCAGCTGCAGGAGCGGTTCGGCGAGTGGGTCTGGGAAAACCCGGAGCGGGCGGAACGCCTCACCGATGGGTACAACCGCCGCTTCAACTCCATCGCGCTGCGCGACTACAGCCATGAAGGCGACTACCTGACGTTGCCCGGGGTGGCGTTGAACTTCGTGCCGCGACCGCACCAGCGTGCCGCGGTGGCGCGGATGCTCTCCGAGCCTGCCGTGGGGTTGTTCCACCAGGTCGGAGCGGGCAAGACCGCGGAAATGGTGATGGGCACCATGGAGCTGGGCCGGATGGGCCTGGTCACCAAGCCGGTGGTCGTGGTGCCCAACCATATGCTCGAGCAGTTCGCCCGCGAGTGGCTGCAGATCTACCCGCAGGCACGCATCCTGGCCTCGTCGAGTGACGACCTCGCCGGTGACAAGCGCCGCCTGTTCGTCGCCCGCGCGGCCGCGAACGACTGGGACGCCATCATCATGACGCGCACCGCGTTTCAACGCATCCCGCTGTCGCCGGTCGCCGAAGCCGGTTACATCAGCCGGGAACTCGAAACCCTGCGTGCGGTGTTCGAGGAGGCGACCGGCGAGGACGCGATGAGCGTCAAGCGCATCGAAAAGAAGCTGCTGTCACTGGAGCAGACCTACAAGGACCTCACGGACAAGCCCCGCGATCCTGGCATCACCTTCGAGTCGACGGGGATCGACTATGTCGTCGTCGACGAGATGCACGACTATAAGAACCTCGCCACCGAGTCGAGCATTCAGGATGCCCGGATCGCAGGTGCGGGCCGGGCCACGGATCTGCATATGAAGCTCGAATACCTGCGCTCCCGGCACGGTGACCGCGTCGTGACCGTGGCCACGGCGACACCCCTGGCCAACAGCATCACCGAGGCCTACGTGATGCAGCGCTACCTGCGCCCCGATCTGCTCGAGAACGCCGGCATTGGTCACTTCGACGCCTGGGCGGCGACGTTCGGGCAGACGGTCACCGAGATGGAGATGGCGCCCACCGGCGGCGGCAACTTTCGGCTGAAGACCCGGTTCGCGAAGTTCCAGAATGTGCCCGAAATGCTCCGGATGTGGCACGTCTTCGCCGACGTGAAAACCGCCGAAGATCTCAAACTGCCCACGCCGTTGCTGCGGGAACGCTCCGATGGGCAGCGGGTGCCCGAGAATCTAGTGCTGCAACCGGGCCCGGAGCTCGAGGCCTACATCGCCGACATCGGCGAGCGTGCCGAGCGGGTGGCCAACAAGTCGGTGCGCCCCGAAGAGGACAACATGCTCAAGATCTCCACGGATGGCCGCAAGGCCGCGCTGGACGTGCGGATGGTCGGCGGAGACCGCCCGAACGGGCCGACGAAGATCGACGCTGTCGCGCACCAGGTGCTGCGAATCTGGAACGAGACGAAAGACCTCTCCTACCTCGATGACGTGACGAAGGAGCCATCGCCCACGCCGGGCGCGCTGCAGCTGGTGTTTAGCGACCTGGGCACACCGAAACCCGACCGATGGAATGCGTATGACGAGCTGCGACTGAAGTTGGTCGATGGTGGGGTGCCGGCCGAGGCCATCCGTTATATTCACGAGGCGAAAACCGATCCCGACAAGGCGCGGCTGTTCGCGGCCGCGCGCGCCGGCCATGTGGCCGTACTCGTCGGGTCGACGGCGAAGATGGGCGTCGGGACGAACGTGCAGGCGCGCGCGATTGCGCTGCACCATATGGACTGCCCGTGGCGGCCGGCCGACATTGAGCAGCGCGACGGGCGCATCGTGCGGCAGGGCAACCAGAATGCCGAGATCGGGCTGTACCGGTACGTCGTCGAGCGCAGTTTCGACAGCTACATGTGGCAGACCGTGGAGCGGAAGGCGAAGTTCATCTCCCAGATCATGCGCGGCCGGCTCGACATGCGCGAGATCGAGGACATCGGCGATGTCGCCCTCGGCGCCGCGGAGACGAAGGCCCTGTCGTCGGGAAACCCGCTTCTGATGGAACAGTCCGTCGTGAACAATGACGTGTCGAGGCTGCAACGACTCGAGCGGGCCTGGCAGCGCAACCAGACCAACCTGGCGAGCATGCGCGTGAACGCGAGCAGTCAGGTCGGGGCACTGGACCGCGACATCGGCCTGCTGACGGCCGCGCTTCCGCGCGTCGTGGACACGAGCGATGACCTGTTCCGGATGACGGTGGCCGGCCGGCAGTACGGCAAACGCGCTGATGCTGGAATCGCGATCGGGGAGTGGGCGGCGCGCAACGGCGTGCGGTATCTGCCCACGAATGCCGATCGGAAGTTGGGGGAGCTGGGCCAGGTTGGTGGGTTCCCGATCGACGTGGCTTCACGCACGTCGCTCGGCCAGGTGCACATTGTGGCGGAGCTGCGCGGGGTGCCCGGGGCGAGCGTGACCGTGCCGCGGAACCAGTTCGCCGAGGCGGGGGTGGGTCTAGTGCGGCAGCTCGAGAACCGGGCCTCGTCGTTGCCCAAGCTGATCACTGAGACCCAGCAGAAACGCGTCGACGCCGAGACGACGATCACCGAGGTGGACGCGCGTGTTGGTGACCCGTTCAAGCATGGTGATGAGCTACGCGAAGCGCAGGAGCGGCAGGCGAGGGTGGTGGCCGGTCTCGCGGCCATGGCCAGCGAGCAGAAGCCGGCTGCTGAGACGACGGATGCGCCGGGTGCTGACGGTGCCGCCGTGGCTGCGCGCGATCGGGTCAAGGAGCTCGCCGCGCGCGCCCGTGCAAGAGCCGACGAGCATCACGGCGATGTGGATCCGGCGCCGAGCGTCAGGCCAATATCGCACCAGCCACGGGTGTAGCGACCTGTCTCTCCGTGGGTTGTTCCCGTTGCACGCTGAGGGCCTGCGTGTTTGAGACTCCACCGTACCGACAGTGTGGGTTGGTCGGTTCCTAACGGCACAGGTACAAAGATTGCTTGAAAAGGATATCCAGACTATACTTTTCAAGTATGAGTGTGGTTGTTGAGCCGATCCTTGAGGATCTAGCTTCCGGGCAGTGGGGCCTGTTCACGGCTGCTCAGGCGCGAGTGCGGCTTGTGAGCCGTGCGAATCTGTCCCATCGGGAACGAGATGGGCGTCTCGTGCGTCTCGCGCACGGCGTGTACCGGCTGGGCGGGGTGCCGGCGGCACCCCTGGACGAGCTTCGAGCGGCATGGATGTCGACGGTGCCAGAGAAGCTGGCCTGGGAACGGGTCGACGCTCCGGAGATCGTCGTTGGCGGCGCAGCGGCGGCACTCGTGCATGGGTGCGGCGATATTGAACCGGCACCGTACCGACTGATTTCTCGCGACCGCAGGCAAACTCAACGGCCGGATATTGGGTACTGGCAGCGTCTGCTGGATCCGGACGATGTTGTCGTTGTGGAGGGACTTCCGGTGACGAGCATCGAGCGCACCGTCGCTGATCTCGTCGATGACGTCGGGGATCTCTCCCTAGTTGGTGACGTGCTCGCCGACGCGACCCGGGGGGATCGCGTCGTTGACCTGCAGAGCCTGGCCCGGCTGCTGGCACCATACGCAGCCCGGTACGGGCATGCTCGAGGGGATGGGTCGGCACTTGTCGAGCAGCTCCGCCGGAGTGCGGGCATCGACGATGTTGCTGTTGCTCGGGCACTGGTGCAGCGTCCCGCGGTGGGCGCTGCCCTTGCCAACGTCATAAGCCAAGAAGTTGCTGGACAGCTTCGGGTCATCGCCGAGCAAGCTCAATTCCAGCTGGGCGGGTATGCGCAGCTTGGCGAACAGATGAGGCTGATGCTCGCGCCCATGCAGGAGCAGAGTCGTCTCATTTCCGAGACGGCGGACGCGGTGCTGGAGCCCGTCCTTCGACAGTATCGAGAGCAGATGAATCAGATAGCGAAGACCATCGCATCGCAGCTACCAACCATCACGGTGCCGAGGCCCACAATGCCAGTCATGAATTTCCCCGCGGATACCTGGAAACTGTCGTTCGCGTCACCTGCCGTGCCCGCAGCTATGCAACCCCGCAGTCTTGGACGCGAGATTCCCGACACGGACACGATGAGCGACCACGAACAGTCCGATGAAGCAGAGGAGACCGATGAGTAACGACCAGCCGTACCCGAATGGGCGAGCTGTGCTCTCCGCCATTAAAGAGAAGGCGGTCTCGGCGCATCGCAGCGGGCTGGGAACATCCGTTCAGAGCCTCATCGAACTGGCAATTTTCGACCGCTTTCTCTGCAGGGTGTTTTCCGCCCCGGACTCTCCGTTTGCTCTAAAAGGGGGCACAAACATGCTTGCACGGCTTCCGGGAGCTCGGCGGACAACGGACCTTGATCTGGAGACGCCGGAGATGACTATTGACGCGGCCATCACCCAACTTCGCGCGGCGGTCAGCATCGACCTGGGGGATCATTTGGAGTTTCGATATCTCCGCCATCGTGACACCGGCGGGCGTAATCAACCCGAATTGCAGGCCGCCGCAGTCGCCTTCAGCGTCACAGTGCGTGGCGCCGGAACCCAGAACCCCCTCAACGTAGACCTGGCTATTCACAAACGCACGCCTGCGGCCCCGCTGGAGAAGATCACCCCGGCGTTCCGGCTCGATATGTCTCGCCTCGGCCCCGTCGTCGACTATCAAGCAATCGCTGTGGAGGACCAGATCGCTGACAAAGTCTGCGCCACCCTCTCGATGTTTGGCGGTCAGTCCTCTACCCGATCGAAAGATCTCGTCGATCTGGCTATCCTCGCCCGAACTATGCCCATCAGCGCCAAGCAACTTCGCGTCAGCGTTCATACCGAAGCGCTGCACCGGCACCTGCCAACATTCACGTCGATCGTGGTGCCGCGATCGATGACTGATGGGTATAGCAAAGTCGCCCGAACAGTCCCTCTTCTTATCGACCTTCTTAACCCGGACGACGCAATTTCTGTTGTCAACGCGATGCTGCAGCCCGCCCTCAGCGGGGACCTCATGGAAGGGCAATGGGACCCCACGCACCAGCAGTGGTCGGCGTTACTGATGAGTAATTAAGTAACAGGCGTACAGCCAGCAGTCGCACCAAAGTGCAGCCCTGGCGCCGAGTGCGGAGCTTTTTGGGCAGCCCGTGAGTTCGGACCTTGGAGTTCAGTCAACGTCAGGAACAGAACTTACCGCCGGCACGGGAGTGACAAGCCCCCGCAATCGCTTGAGCTCCTTGGGGGCCAGCGCAACCAGATCCGCGATTCGCGTCACAGTCTCACCCAGCTCGAAAAGGCTCGTCACGCGGGCACCCATAGTGATCTCCAGAGTGGCCAGTTGCGCGATCAGAGCGTCGCGCTCATCGCCGGCGGTGAAGAACTCCGCGAGCGTGGCTTCGATCTTGTTGTCGCGCTCCGCGCGCACCTGATCAACCCGAGTGCGGGCGAGGCGCGCTCGCTCACGAGCGTCAATCTTCTTGCCAGTCTGTCCAATTGCCATACCAAACACTCCCATCGAACGTCACGTTCATCAAACTTTTCACAGATCTCACCAGCTCCAAAACGACACGCCAAAACCCAAAGCAAGTAGACACACCTCTTGCACTAATAGTGTCTGGAGAAGATTCAGGCATTAACCTGTCTGGAGGGAGGTGATTTCGCCATGATGACCGTGCACGTTCTTCACGCCGGCGATGGGTACACCTACCTGACCCGCCAGGTCGCGGCGGGGGACCATTCCGTGCGCCGCGGTGAGGATCTCACCGAGTATTACACCGCCGAGGGCAACCCGGTCGGGCAATGGGTCGGCTCGGGCCTGGTCAACCTTGGCGTCTCTGGCGCGGTCTCTGAAGAGCAGATGCAGGCGCTGTTCGGCGACGGTTTGCACCCCGATGCAGAGTCCGCCAGTCGGGCCGCCGTCGCCGGGGGAGCGACCCCGGAAGACGCCGTGCAGGCATCCCGGCTGGGCCGCCGGTTCCCGCGCATCCAAGCGATCGCGGACGGCTGGGATGACGCCGTCGCCGACGCGTACACCGAGTTCACGGCCACGAACGGGCGCAGTCCCGAACCCGGCGTCGAGCGGGATCTGATCCGCTGGAACATCGCTGCCGACCGGGTAGCAGCCACGTTGAAACGGGCGGCAACGGATGCCGAAGTGGCCACCCATCTCTCACAAATGGGCAAGGCGCCCAGGCAGCCCGTCGCCGGATACGACCTAGTGTTCACGCCGGTGAAAAGCGTGTCTGTGCTCTGGGCACTCGGCGATCTGGACACCTCGGAGCAGGTGCGCGAGGCCCACAACGCCGCCTGGCAGGCCACCGTTTCCTGGCTCGAAACCGAGGCCGGTGTTACGCGCGTTGGTGCCGGCGGGGTCGCGCAGGTCGACACCCACGGGTTCGTTGCCACCGCGTTCGAACACCGCGATTCCCGCACTGGTGACCCCAACCTGCACACCCACGTTGCCGTGTCGACGAAGGTGCAGGGCCTCGATGGGAAGTGGCGTTCGTTGGACGGACGGGTGCTGCACGCGCTCGGCGTTGCGGCATCCGAACGTTACAACACCCTTGTTGAGCAGGAGGTCCGGAACCGCCTCGGAGTGACTTTCGTGGACGAGACGCGCGGCCGGAACAAGCGCAGCGTGCGCGAGATCGCCGGCATCAGCCGGGAGCTGCGTGACTCGTTCTCCTCCCGTCGCGCGGCCATTGAAGATGCCTACGAAACCCTGGTGCAGGAGTACGTGGCCAAGCATGGCCGCACCCCGCCGAAGTCGGTGCAGTTGAGCCTCGCGCAGCGTGCAACCTTGGAAACCCGCGAGGGTAAGAGCGCTCCGAAGAGCCTGACGCGGCAGCGCGCGGAGTGGCGGCTGGCCGCGGTCAGGATCATCGGCGAGGTCGCCGTAGACACGATCGGAACTACGGTCCGGCAACGACAGCAGCTGTCGGCGCAGGACCAGACCCTTGCAGCGTTGAGTATCGACGAGCTCGCCGATCGGGTGCTGCACACGGTCGAAGACAGCCGGGCAATCTGGCGGCGGTCGCATGTTGCAGCGGAGGCGCAACGCATCGCCCGGACCTTCGCGAACGTGAGCCCTGGCGTCGACGCGCAGCAGATCGCAGAGGGTGTCGCGCAGGCCGTTATGGCGCGCGTGATTGCCGTCACCGCGACGACACTCAACCCGGTCCCCGAGGCTTTGCAGCGCCAAGACGGCGAGTCCGTTTACCGTGTGCACGGGACGGAACGGTTCACCTCGGAGCGGATCCTCGCGATTGAGGACAGCCTGATCGACGCGGCCCGCACCGTCGCTGGCTTCGCCGTCGAGCCGGCCATCTTCGCCACCACGGTGGAGACTCTGAACGCCGCGAGCTCGTACCCGTTGGATGCTTCGCAGGTGGAGCTGGCCCGCCGTTTCGCATCCGGCGGCCGTCTCCTCGAGGTCGGGATCGGACCGGCAGGGACCGGCAAGACCACCGCGATGCGCGCGTTCGCGCGTGCCGTGGAAGCGGGCGGTGGCCGAGTTTTGGCGTTGGCACCGACGGCGGCTGCGTCGACGGTGCTAGCCGAAGAAATCAAGGTGGAAGCGGAGACGGCGCACAAGCTCGTCGACGTGCACCGAAATGGGTCGCCGGAGCAGCAGGAGTCGGATCAGTACCGGATCGACAGCAGCACGGTACTTCTCATCGATGAGGCCGGTATGGCCTCGACTCCGTTGCTGGCAGACGTGTTGGAGCTCGCCCAGCTGCACGGGGCCGCGATTCGCCTCCTCGGGGATCCGGCGCAACTGGCCGCGGTCGAGTCCGGGGGAGCCCTGCGCCTGATCCAGCAGCGCGTGGGCGCCAGCTACCTCGACCAGGTGCACCGCTTCCTCGACACCGAGGAAGCGGCGGTGTCCCTGCTGCTGCGTGATGGAGCCAGCAGTTCCCTGGACTTCTATGTCACAGCGGATCGCACGCGGGGCGGCATCCGCCAGAGCATGCTGGAAGAGATCTATGTGGCGTGGGCCGCGGATCGCGCCGATCACCGGCACTCGATCATGGTCGCGGGAACCAACGAAGAGGTTGCCGCGCTGAACGCGCGTGCCCGCCTGGACCTGATCGGCCAGGGTGCTGTCGGGAAGAGCGGGGCGTTGCTGCACGACGGGAACAAGGCCGGCCTGAACGACGTGATCGTGACGCGGCAGAACGACCGCAAGCTGCGCTCCAACCAGGGCAAGGACTTTGTCGCGAACGGTGACCTCTGGACGATCCTGGGCGACGAGGGCGGCGACCTGAAGGTGAAGAGCCTTCGGCACGGGGGAGTGCTGACCCTGCCGGCCGAATACGTGGCCGCGCACGTGGAGCTCGGCTATGCAGCCACGATCAATCGGGTGCAGGGCATGACCGTGGACACGTCCCACATTCTTGTGGACCCGCAGTCGACGTCACGGGAGCAGCTGTACGTGGCGGCGACCCGCGGGCGTGAGTCCAACCGGATGTATGCGGTCGTGGAGGAGACCCTTGAGGTGGATGCGCACGCTCCCGACCACCTGCGCACCTCGATCATCGATGCGCTCACCGCGGTGCTCGCGCGCGAGGGCACCGAGCGGTCCGCGACCGAGGAGATCCAACGGGAACAGGATGCCGCAGCGAGCCTCTCGACATTGCTGCCTGCCTACGAGGATGCTCTCGCGCGGGTCTACGATCCGGACCAGATCGGGCGGATGGAAGCGGTCGTCCGCAATGTGCTCGACGCGGGCATCGCCGATCGCGTCGTCAACGACGAGGCGTGGACGCACCTTGCGAGACGGCTCGCGGTACACGAGGCTCGCGGCGCCGACGTGCGCGCGCGGCTGGCCGCGGCCGTTCGGGCCGAGGACACCGGGCTCGACTCGAGCATCGAATCGTTCGCGATGATCTACCATCACCGCATCGGAGCGCCCGTGGCTGCGACGGGCGAAAGCGCGTTGCCGACATGGGTGGCCCCGCCGACTGCCGGAGCAGCCGGTGACAACCGCCAGGTCCACGACTGGCTGCACGCCCAGGCCGATCTAATCCGGGATCGAACGACGGCGCTCGTCGACGCTGTGGCAGCGGCGCCGGAACCGTGGAGTGCGACACTTCGACCCCAGCCCGATGATGCCTCCTTGCAGAGAGCGTGGCGGCGTGACCTCGGCAACGTGCTCGCCTTCCGCGACCTGAACCAGATCACGGATACCGAGTCGCCGCTTGGTGCCATTCGTCCCGACGACGATGCCTATGCGGCGGCGGCGGTATCCCTCGAGCGCCTTCGCGTGACGGAGGACCAGTCGGCAACCGAGGCAAGGCATCGAACCGCGGAGCTTCGCCAACGTCTGTCCGGAACGAGCGATGCAGCAGGTGCCGGTGGCCTCGCCGAACGTGTCCGGCGGATTCGCGCCCGAGCAATCGACTCGCCGGATCAGCAGCCCGAGGCTCACAGTCCCCTCAACCACGGTCGCGACCATCGGCCCAAAATGTGAACGTGGGACTACGCGATCAACGGTCTGTTTGGCGCACAACGCAACGAGCCGGAGGCAGGACCAAGGGTTGTAAAACAACGGTTAAAAGTGACAGCAGCTGCAAGCGTCCAACCGCTCCGGTTGCGGATCGTAAGAGACATCCCCCTTTGGGGCGTACCAGCCCGAAGATTCGAAGGAACGTTGCTGCCTAGACTCAAATTTAGACACATAATATGGCGTGTTCGACCAGGGAGATGTTTTGGCGGGAACGAAGTTTCGCACGGTTTATTTCTATGAACCAATCATGATCGACCAGAACGAGAAGGTGAAGACCTTACCTACGGCCTTCTGGACCGATCTCCATTCGCTCGTTGCCGGACTAACCGAGAAGAAGCGTCAGGTTATCTTTTTTGGTCGAGATATCGAGGGAGAAGCCAGAACGGAGATCAGTCCAGCTACCGACTACTTTTACCTCGATCGCCGACGGCCAGGCCAGGATTGGCCCGATGCCAAAGGAACCGATGGCGCACACGGGACTCTGGCCTCGAAGGGAGTCGTAGCTTCGCTACACGAACCTGCTTATCTGCTCCCGGTCAGTAGCACTCCCTATTTTGCAATGATGAGGTCATCAGCAGGACCTACAACCTCAGCTATCGCCCGTTGGCTTAACATCGTTCTCGATCTAGAGAAAGTCGGTGATCGCCTCGAACTTCGTGCTGTAACCCGGGGAGACCAGATGGCTCGCCTGGGCAAGGCCCAGTCCGCAACGAAGCTGCACATCAAGATCCTGCCGGGGGCCATGCAGAGTGAGGAACCTCAAGGACGGTTTGGAAAAGCTCTCAAGGAAGCGCAGAGCGTTTCCTACGGCTCTGTGTCGGTAGACATGACCATCAGCTACGGGAACGTTGAACCTGACGATGCCGGAGGGCAAGAACTCATTCGAGACGTCAAGGAACTGTTAAACGCTTCAACAACCTTCAGGAAAGCCGAAGCGACGGTTATCGTTGAGAACGAAGAGGGCGAACTCGTTCGAGACAAGATCGACTTCTTGAGGGACCGGATAACGGTGCGACAGCAAATTGGCGCGGACGCGGATGAAGAACCAACACCAACTGTTGTGCTGGATGCAATGTTCGAGGCGATTCGCGAATTTCGACAAGAACTGTAGCTTGGGAGGTCGCAGTGAAGCCGAGGCATTTCTGGGCCTTTGTTCGTGATCAACCGTTCTGGGTAGACGCAATCCTGACGGTAATCGTGGCCGCACAATTCGCGGCCACCCTCCTTGGCTACATTCCCAACATTGGTTCGGGTTTGATCGACAGAGCAGATCAGGGTCCAGTTCAGGCGCTATATCTTGCTCTGCTTGGTCCTGCTGCCATCGTCGCAGGCTTTGCGGGCGTTGTCGTCGTGTTTGGCCTGACTGCAAATGGGGACCGATTCCAAAAATTTCGCGCGGATGCTGGCCCGGCACTGACACGGACATGGGTCGCAAGCACGCTGTCAGGATTTGAAGCAGTCGTCCTTGGCCTTACCGCGGCCGTGCTCAGCGTAGTCGGCGTTCCGTGGTTGGCGCCCTCATTCTTCGAGCTAGCACTCTTGGTACTCATTCACGGTGCACTCAGACTCGTTTGGATATTGAGCGCGCTGATTGGAATCGTGCGCGCTGAGGACATTACCAACACCGACGCCACAAACGTTTACTCGATGGACAAGCTGTTCCATCGAAACGCAGGCTAGGGCGTGCGTGCCGCGCGCGAGAATAATGGGCGCGCGCCCCGGTCGAGATAGAGTGCGGAAGCGTTGACGAGGACCTAAACGTTAGCGCCAGCATCGTGATCGTGGATGTGCGGCAACTCGCCGACGGTGCGCGACGTCATCCAGGGCTGTCACTTCAAGCATTCAAATCGACGCATCGCAGGTACTCGTCGGTCACACTGAATGTGCCGGGGCCGGCATGGGGTTCGCGGTGGTCGTCGCGGTCGCGGCAGCCCGCCATCCCGGCGCGGAGTTTCAGGGAGTCGAGGGTAGGCCAGAGGGCGCGCTGGTGCCAGTCGACCAGGGCAGAGGATGCTTTGGCCGACCGAGTGTCATAGGCCGCGCGGTGCGCGACCATGAGGGCGGTCAGCTCCTCGACGGCGATTGGATGCCGATACCAGCAGGCCGGCAGTCGATAGCTGGGATCGGCCAGATTGGTGAGATACCGGCCGTCGAGCCAGGTCACAAACTTCCCGAGCTCCTCCCAGAGCTTCACAGCCTGATCGCGCGGCAGCGTCGCCCAATAGTAGGGACCACCGGCGGCGCGGAGCTCGTACATGTCGAACAGATCCGGCAGGATCGTCTCGACGTTCACCAGCCGGGCGTCGAGACCCTCGATGCTCATCGGGTCGAGCTCATCCTCGCTCATGCGGTAATCCCCTCAAGGCGCAGCGACCAGTTCTGCGACTCGCGCAGCTCGTCGGCATCCGGGCGGGTCCACCAGGGGGTGAGCTGCACGACAGCTTCCTTCTCCCGATAAAGCAAGAGCGCTTTCCCTTCGGGTATCTTGCGGATGTCTTCCACCTTCATCCGTCGTTCCTCACGTTCGCTGGTAGACGTGGAAGACGTATCCCGTCCGGTGCCGCGCTGCACGGACGTGCTGGTCTGCACGGTGTGGTGGGTGCCGATCAGCCGGGAGATTTTCTCCAGGAATGACTCGTCGGCGAGGCCACCGAAGATGATTTTCGCGGCCGACGATTCGAAGATCGTGGTGGCCGCTTCGGGGCCCCACTTGCCGACGAGCTGGGACATCGACTGGGCGAAGATCCAGGTGTGCAGGCCGCGGCCGCCGCCGTCGCTCATCAGGTTCGGTAGCTGCGGCAACGGCGACACGTTAGCGACCTCATCGAGCACGAGAGTCATGGCCGTGGGCAGACGGCCGCTTGTTGTGTGCTGGGACACGGTCTTGGCCTCCTCGATGATCGCGGAGACCAGCGCGGTGATGATCGGCGCGGTCGAGGATTCGCGGGAATCATCGACCAGGCAGTAGACGGTGTCGGTGGAGAGCACGAAGTCCTGCGCCCGGAACGGGGCCACGGGTTCCGTGTCGTCGCCGTCGTCCGTGGGCCGGGCCGGGCAGAGCAGGTCGAGCACACGGGCATCCGTCAACGATGCGGTGATGCGGGAGAGGGTGGTTTTGGTGTTGCCGATGGTTTCGGGGGCATCTTCTCGGCACCACTGATCCAGTTCGCGGGCCCAGATTGCCCCGTTAGGCGAGAGGTCGCGGAGAATCGCGGACGGTTCGTGATCGTTGAAATCCTGTGCCCACCGCACGACGTCGCGCATGTCTCCGCCAGGGATCAGTGCGGCGGCGTGCAGGAGCGACCGGAGGATGATCTTCACCCCTTCGACGAAGTGAGCGGAGTCCTTCATCCCGGCGGATCCGGCGGGCCGGGCGTTGACGATCGCGGCCGCCCGGGACTGGGCGGCGTCGGGCCGATCGCAGCCGGCGACCATATCCCAACGGGCCTTGTCCGGCCAGCGGGTGATGCCGTCGAAGTCGAACACGAAGACATGACCGAGCTCGCTGCGCTTCTTCACGGTGACTCGGAAGACATCCGCCTTCGTCGAGGTGGCCACGACCGCGCCGGCCGCGTCGACGATGCGCCCGATCGCGAGGTACGCGCTCTTGCCGGCGCGCGGCGGGGCGATCGTGCAGGACGTGTCTTCTTCGCGGATGGTGACGGGCTTCCCGTCGAGGTGGGCGAACGGGGCGACCGCGGGAACGCCGTGACCGGTGACGCGCTTCCGCAGCTCAGCGCCGGTCGAGAGCTCGGCCTTCTGAACTGTCTTCCGGCGGTCCCACAGGATGAAAGAACCGCCGAGAACTATGCCGATCAGAACCGTCCAGGCTCCGACCCAGATGCCGAGAAGCTTCAGGTCGGGCGCGGTCAGCCCGCGCTGACGGAAGCCATCGTCGTTCCCGGTCATGGTCATGACCAGCGCCTGCAGGGTTTGGTCGAGGCGGAGCGCCCCGATCCCGGTCCCGGCGCAAAGGAAAGAGAGGTGCACGATCAGGACCATTGCCAGGATGATGCCGAGCAACGGCCACGGCGGCTGGTTCTGCTGACCAGAGCGGGCCATCATCAGAGCCCGTCGGCGACGGCCGCACTGGCGCGAAGCCACGCGGCGCGCGTCGCCGGCCGCACCGCGTCATAGCGAAGCGCACCCCCGTGCAGCGCCCGATCGAACGGGATCGTCACCGCCATCCGGGCCAGCCCGGTGAAATCGTCGGCGACCCGTTTCGCATCGGCAATTGTGCTGTTGCGTTCCGATTGCAGCACGACCACAACGGCATTGCGGGCCAAGGCGGCCGAATGCTCATCGCGCTCCGACAGCGCCTCCAGCAGGAGCGCA
The DNA here is from genome assembly GCF_030063365.1 of Cryobacterium sp. PH29-G1. GTDB lineage: Bacteria > Actinomycetota > Actinomycetes > Actinomycetales > Microbacteriaceae > Cryobacterium. The sequence continues at coordinate 73,189 of NZ_JASISY010000014.1, forward strand.
CCGGATTCGGCGGACTCCCCCAAGGCGGTGGTGGCCACGACGAGCTGGTCGGTGTGGTCGATCATCCGTAGCCACCGAGGCGCGGACTCATCGTTGCCGGAATCGAAGAACACCAGACGAAAATACTTCGCGGCCACCTCGTGCAGAGCATCGAAGTCGTCCTGGGTGATGCGCTGCTTTGTCGCCAGCAGCTCAGGGTTCGAGCGCAGCACGTCGTACTTGTCGCTGGTCTGGTGGTGCACGAACCGTGCCAGATCGGAAATCTGCGCGGAGGGCGACAGCAACCTCACGGTGTCCGGGAGGAGATCCTGCACGGTGGCGTCGTGGGGGCCCTTCTCGGTGCGCCAACCCAGGGTTCCACGGGTGTCGTTGTTGTCCCACGCCAGCACACCGGCACCACCGTGCCGGGCGAAGACCGCCGTGAGCATGGCCGTCGTGAGCGTCTTACCGACACCGCCCTTGCCGTTGACCACGGAAATCTTGCGCGGCCCGGGCCAATGCTGGCTGACGGCCTGCACGTGTCGACGACGTTCGCGTTCCAGAACGGATGCCGGCACCTGCAGCCCGGTCGTGCGTGCGAGCAACCCACGCCATCCGTTGGTCGCCGCCGGCTCGCGGCGCTCATCGATAATGAAGGATGCGCGTGCCGCCTTGCGGGTCGGCAGCTCCTCCCCCGAGTCTTCCGCGGTCTCACTCGCCTCCGCGGTAGGAGCGTCGTGGAGGGACGAAACGGCCGCAGCCGCAGCCGGCTCGGAGAGGTGGGCGGACAGCTGCTCCGCCGGAAGGGAGGGCGGCTGGATCTTCTGGGAGACCGGTGCAGTTTCCTCCGCCGGCGGAAGAGGTTCGTCTTCTCGAAGGTGGCCGTCGGGGCTCGCCACGAGACGCCACCGACCGGTGTGGTCGTGCACCTCAAGGCGCACGTCCGTGCCGAGGCCGCTGGCGAGCTTAACTACGCGGCTCATGATCTTGGTGCGCAGCTCGGCAGAGGTTGACGCGGTGAGTGTCTCGGGGTTGCCGAGAACGTTCAGCTCCACGGTCATGTCGGTGACGACGGCGCGCACCTCGGGAAGAGGAACGGTGGTGGTGATGCTCATTCGCGGTGTCCTATCTGTTGTACCAACTGGTGGTCGCCGGTGGGCCAGAGCCTGTCCAGCGCCGATTCATCGAAAAGGGGCTCGTCGCTATCCGGGACGAGGGCGGGGACCGGCTGATCGCTCGCGGAGCCAGCCTCGACGGCCTCGTCGGTGCTGAAGAGGTCGCGTTCCCACTGCGTTGAGGTGGCGAAGGCGTCGACGATGTAGGAGAACCGGCCGACGTAGGCGAGGAACACGCCCGACTGCAGCGTGAGCGCGAGACGGGCGTGTGCGGGCGAGAGCTTGAGCCTTGCGGTGAGGTTGTGCTCTTCCTGGGTGTTCTGACGGAAGATGAACTTGTTTTCCATGTCCCCGGCGATCGAATACGCGAGGGTGCGTTCCTTGGAACCCTCTTCTCCGACGGCGTCGAAGTCGCTCATCTTGTGCAGGATGACGATGTTGGACACCCCGTAGTGCCGGGACAGTTTCAGCCACTGCTGGTAGGTCCGAAGGGCCTGTTCGGTGGCCATGTCCCGCCAGCCTTCCTCGCGGACGAGGTAGCGCGTGCGTTTGGCCGAGCGGTCCGAAATGACGGCCTGAATCCAGGAGGACGTGCAGATCTGGGTGAGTTGTGCTGCCAACTCGCTGCGGTCAAACAACGCCGAGGTGTCCACGACGACCATGGGCGCGTCTGGATCGAACGCGACCGTGCTCTCCCCTTCGAACAAACCCTGCAAGTCGCCGGCGACGAACCGTTCCAGAACATGTCGGGCTCGTTCGCCGTTGCTGGCCATCTCGGGCCGGTAGCCCGGGGCCTCCTGATCTGGGGACACCAGCGCCTGCCAGACGTGGGTGATGGTGGGCCGGTCATGGGTGACGGTGATCGCATGCTCGAGGGCCCAGTTAATGGACGTATGTTCCATCGGAGAAAGTTTCGCTTGCCCCTGGATGGTGGCTTCGATGACGCTCGTGAGGGTGGCCCGACGACGATCCCGAACCATGATCTCGTCAACGTCGTCGGATACTCCGGTCTGACGAGGGCCTCGATCGAGCGGGTTCAACCGTGCGGTCGTGTTCTCTCCGCCAATCGCGATGACCTGGCCGCCGACGGCTTCGGCCACGATCACCCACTCCCCCTTGGAATCCGACGGGACTACGACCTGGTGGCCGAACGCGAGCGACCGGGTGCACAGCTGTTTGATCGTGCCGGACTTGCCGGAACGGTACGCACCGATGACGAGGATATTCGTCGACAGAGCGGCTTTCGCGGTGGTGTTCATATACAGATCCCACGGCGAGAAGTGCCACAGCACGTCGGCGTTCAGATCGACGCCGAGCAGGGGGCCTTCATGCCCGAGGCCGTCGTCGGCGACGAACGGATAGATGCCGGCGAGGTTATGGCTTGTGGCTTGGTGTGGCGGCTGGGCCAGTTGCATCCAGTTCCAGTACTCCCCCGTGGAGATACCCGGGCCGAGCGGACCAGCGGCGGCCGCAGGAAATCGGGTATCCCGGTCTGCGGTGTCTTGCCCGTCACGGGCCTGTCGGAGTCGGGCGACCTGCTGACGCAGCTCCTTGCGCTGGCGACGGGTCAGCTTCCCGGGCGGGGTGACGTTAAAGACTTGCTGGGTCATTACTTCATCCCCTGTCCGAGCGGGAGAGCACTGACCATGAGCGCTTCGGCCTGCTGGCAGTACAAAATCTGCGGTTCCATTCCGGCACGGGTGAGCGCGTTGCGCATCCCGGCAAGCGACGAGTTCAGCTTCTCCTCACTGGTAGCCGACACGGTCAAGTAGGCGCCGTACCGGTACTCGCCCTCCCCCGCGACGATGCTCTGCTCCTGATCGATCAGGGCATCCCAGTCGGCGTTGTCGGCCGCACTGTCCTGCTGGTTGCGTTTGGCCTTGACTCGTTGGTTAGTGCGCCAGGTTCGTTTTTCATCGTCGATGCGCTTAAGCGCGGATCTGGTCTTCACCGGGGTGAGGACCAGGGAGAAGATGTGGGTGACGGCCTCGCCGGAGTTCGGGTGCCGGGCGAAGACCAACGGTTCGATGAACCCGACGTGGGTTTCGGTGCGCGGCCATTCATGGATCCACATAGTGGAGTGCCAGCCGGAATCGGAGCGAACGATGCCGTTCTTCCCGGCAGGTTCGTCGAGGGCCATCGGCCCGATCGCGGCCAGGTCGACCCCGGCATCGTCCTGGAGCCGGCTTTGCGTGGCGGAAAGGTATTCGGGGTCGAACGCGGTGCGTCCCAGCGCTGCCCACTCTCGCACGCTGAGCCACTTGCGCACGTCGAACCGGGCCGAGCGGAGGGCATCCGTCACGTTGGCGGTCTCGATGCGGGCCAGCGCGAGAATGCCCGACTTGCCGCCGCCGAGGTTCTTGATCTGGCCTTGCAGCTTGACCAGATCGAAGGTCAGCGTGACGTAGTTCTTGTGCGACACCGCGAAGGATTCGGACTGGTCGAGGACGTCTCCGTAGTTACGGGCGACCGCCGACTCGGGGTCTAGACCGCGACGGGTGACGGTCTCGGCGTAGAACTGGCGGGCCGGCAGGATCGTGGTGGGCACCGTGCGTTCCTGCAGTGAGACGCGGGTGATGCCGTCGCGCTGGGTGAACCCGGCCAGCACCTGGCCCCAGTTCCGGGCGAGCTCGTTGCGTTCGGGCATTTCGAGCATCAGGAACCCCTGCACCTCAAGCTCCGCGGTGATCGAGATCGTCTTGGAGAACGGGTTGTACGCGACGGCCTGCCCGTCCGCATCCCACACCTGGATGCTCGCGAGCCGGCCGGGCAGGTTCAGGGTGCCGGCGATCTGTGGGCGTTCGGGCCGGAACCTGGTTGTCGTGCCGCCGAGCGCTCGACGCACCTGCAGGGAGACCCACTGCGCGGCAATGCGTGGGAACGCGACCCCGTGATACTGGGCCAGACCGGCGACGGCCAGCGTCAACCAGATCGGCATCGAGACGAAGAATGCGGGGAATCCCCAACGGTTGATCGAGACGATTGCGATTCCCGCCGCCGCCGCGAGGGTGACGAGGTTCCACATGTCCAGGCCGGCGATGATGCCCTGGGTGTTCTTTCGGGCTAAGCGGATGGGGCGATCAGTGGAATGGGTGCTCATGAGATCCTTTCGTGCCTATCGGGCGGAAGACGGTGCAGCGGACTTCGAGGGTGCCGGCGTCGGAGACGGTCCGGACGACGCGGCCGGTTGCCCGGTGGGCTTACTGGCTGAGGGCGTCGGTTTGGTCGCGGATGGGCTCTGTCCTGGCGACGTGCGCGGAGTTGGACCGCCCCCGCTCGGCGCTGACGGGGTGCGTCGGCGCACGGCTGCGGTGCGGCTGGCGACGGCGGAGCTCAGGCTCCTTGCCGCGCGACCACCAGTCTGCTTGGCTGTGGCTCCGCCCCGCGAGGCGATGTTGTCGATTGCGGAGGTCGCTCCCGCGCCGATGAAGGAGAACAGGCCAAACACGGCGATGGGTGCGAAGGCGATCATGATCATTCCGAGAGCCAGCGGGATGGCCTGGATACTCCACATGCTGTCGACCTCGGCGAAACCGCGGAGCACAAGCATCAGAAATCCGAGGGTGAGCGGGGTGGTCAGTATGAGGGCGATCACCGCGGAGAACCAGCGCACCACCCACTGCACACCGATCTTCATCGGAAAAAGCATGAACGCGACCGGGCCGAGCGCGACCAGTGCGGCGAGGGCGAGGTTGCGGAAGCTGAATACGAAGACGAGCACGATGACGCCGATGGTGAGGAATGTCAGCACGATCTGCGCCAAGAAGATGTTGCCGCCTCCCCCGCCGAAAATGATGTTCTCGACCGTCCGGTACAGGCCTTCGCCCTGGCCACCGCGCGTGAGCAGGGGGTCGACCAGTTGGTCGACAACGTTGACGATGTTGCCGACCAGCCAGAGGGAGCCGGCGGAGAGCGGAACGGCGAGGAGGAACCGAATAATGGCGGCGGTCAGTTCGGCGCCGTCCCGTGACCAGAGCGCCGAGACGATCGCGACAATGCCGGCGATCAAGATGACCAGCAGCACGACCCAGCTCCACCAGGCCCACTCGCTGATCGCGGCGCTCCACAAGCTGGAGCTGGTGTTGAACGAGGTGTTGTCGATCACCGACGCGATGCCGCCGGTTATGACGGATGCCAGACCGCGGGAAATCATCTCGCCCACGGTGCAGACGGCGTCGACGGGTCCGCAGCTGTACTCGAGTTTGAGCTCTGTGCCGCCGGCATCCGTCAATGCACCGACGTTGTCTTCCGTCTGCGTGCAGACGGTGACGCTCGCTCCGCCATGAGGGATCTCGGCGAAGCAGCGCTCGGAGGTGCTGTCGGTGACGTTCTCGGGCATGCAGGAGATGCGCGCCGAGCTCCCCGTGCACGTGACCGGAAAGGATGGCCCACTCCAGGTTTCTCCCTCGACCGTGGCCGAGGACACCGCCATGGGCTGGGGTGGGACGGCCTGTGCGGGCGCTGCGCCGATGATGCCGAGTGTCCCGACGAGGATGAGAGCGGCGCTGACGCCGAGAACCCAGCGCCGGGCAGAAACCTGCATGTTAGAAACCGAAGTCGAAACCGACGGCGAAGGCGAAGATCGCGTTGACCGCGCCGAGGCCGGCCGCGACGGCGAGGATTTTGAGGATCCATTCGCCGGACCAGGACTGGAAGCGTTCGGAACCGCCGCCCTTGGAGATCACCCCGACGAAGGCGATGATCAGCATAATCAGGACGAAGATGAGCGCCCCCGCCAGGATGAAGGAGCCGATGTTGGTCAGGCCGGAGATGAAGGGGGCATTCCAGTCCGGGGTGATGTCGGGGACATCCACGGCGGAGGGGGCTGCGCTGAACGCGGTCCAGAGGGGCAGGTGCAAGGTGTGCCTTTCGGTTGGTGCGATGGGTCAGAGCGTGAGACCGCGCTCGAGGAAGAACGGGATGGGATTGATACGTTGCCCGTCGACGCGTGTTTCAAAGTGCAGGTGGCAGCCGGTCGATTGGCCGGTGGTGCCTTCCTTCGCGATCACGTCGCCGACGGCAACCGGGTCTCCGGGCGCAACCGTCGCGCTCCCCCGCGTCAGGTGCGCGTAGAGGGATTGAAAGCCGCCCGGATGGTCGATCATGATGCGAAAACCGTAGGTGCCCTCCTCGCCGACTTGTGAGACGGTTCCGGAGCTGGCCGCGAAGATGGGCTCGCCGCATCCGCTTGCCAGGTCCATTCCCCAATGCACGGTGGAGCAATATGCACAGGGCGCGTCGCGGGGCCCGAAACTGTCGGTGATCGTGTAGCCGGCCACCGGGAACGTCCACCCATCGCTCGCAATAGGCGGGGGCACGCCGGCCGCGGGTGGGACGGGCGACACAGACCCCAACGTGGCCGCCATCGCGACGGGCAGCCCAATCGTCGCCACGAGGGGCGCACTGATGAGCAGTAGCAGGAAGAGCGCTGCCTTGAGAATGCGCCGCGGCCCCAGCACTTTGACGGCGATAGCAAGGGGCGCGGCCATGGCTACTTTCGCGTTTCGGGGAAGAAGCGGATGAGCTTGCAGTCGGCCGGGACCTGTCCGGAGTCGGCGGCGGGGGTCGAGCTTCCGCAGTTGACCTGCACGCTGACGGTGTAGCGCTCCTCGTAGCTGACGTCGTCGCGGCCCGTGTAGGTCGCGAGAATGTCCGTGGTGACGAGGTGGTAACCATCGGCGATCAGGACGTCCAAGGATCCCGGCTGCGGGCTTAGGTGGTCGTAGTCGACCAAGACATCACCGTCCACTGCGGCGGTCACGGCGATATTGCTCGCGGCCTGGGTATCCCACGTCGACACAGGAACGACGACCCGACGGTTGAGTTCGTCAAGCTTGCCGTCGAGGGCATCCTGTTGGTCGGCGTCCAGGTCGTAGCGCGGGTCGAGGGTATGCCAGGTCGCGAGGTTGTCACGGAATTGATTTCGGGTGGCGAGCGTGGTGTCATACGTCGATCCGGCGATCGCGGCGGCGACCCCGTAGGCCCGCGCGTCAGTGGTGATCGGCTCGGGCGACCAGCCCAATTCGGCAACGGATGCGTCAACCACGGACCCGGGTTCTGCCGGCTCCTGCGTGCTCGACGGTGTCGCGGCCGGTGCTGGCTGTGACTGGTTGCCCTCATCCGGCTGCGATAGGAGAGCCCCCACCAAGCCGACGACGCTCACCAGTACGGTGGCACCTGCTGCGCTGATCAAGATCGTTTTGCGTACTTGGCGCTGATGGTCCGTCAGCGGGACGCGCCCTCGTTGTGCCATGTCAGTGCCTCCCGGTCGAGGGCGGCAGCGCCGAGCAACGATCCGAGACTCCCCCGTTATTGCTGGTCGCTCCCGCTCTTCTATTTACGTCGGCGGGTTGGCGTAACCCGTTTAGGGGTACTGTATCGGCTGCCACTGTCGCTCCCGTGGGGCGAGTCGGCGCGGGCCGTGGCTGACGCACTCGATGCGTAGCCTCACGGTGTGACCTCACTGCGCCTCCCTCGTTCGCTCAGTATTTGAAAGTATACTGCCATATTATGAGAGCTTAGCGATTGAGGTCAATGACCTCACGGCTGGCGCACAGATGTTGCGTCGCAGTGGGCCACAATGGACAGGTGGATCCCGTCAATCAATCGTCAGCTCCCGAATGGAGCAATGACATGACGGCGATCGAGCAGATTTTCGGAAATCGCGCCCGCAACGACATCATTCGAGTGCTCGCGGCGGAAGAGCAGATGACCTACGGAGATCTCCGCGACCGTGTCGGGATTCGCGACAGCACCCTTCACCGTCACTTGCGCGCGCTGGAAGAATACGGCGTCATCATCGCCGATCTACCGCCCGGTCAGCGCCAGGGGCGCGGCGTGCGTTATTCGATCCACCGCTCCCGAGTGGAATCACTTGGGCAAGCATGGATGCGCTACCTCTTCGGTGAGGGCGCCGAGTAAGGACTCTGAAGAGATTCACGGGGCAACGTCTCGCTCGCGTGGGGGCATCAGTGGTAGAGGACTGTCCGGCTCCTTCACTGCGCGGATCACCGTTAGTTGCGGGTGACGCGCGTGAATTTTCCGGAACTCTGCAGTCGTCGATCCCAGGCCGCCGTCTCGCAGGCTATGGGTTTCGAGGCACTGAGGTTGCGAGACACTTCTCCTGTCTTCTGCCCGCTAGGACGCTACGGTGACGCAGCTTTCTTGCTCGCTAGAGCTGAATCCATCGGGATGAATGGCTGGCGGCGGTGACGCTCGGGATGACGAGTGTGCTTCAGTTTCGGCCACTGCCGTTGTGGAGGCCTCGCGCGAGTGCAACCGACACTGGAACGGCCTTTTTCAGCGGGGCGGATCAAGCGGCGCTGCGCCTTGTGCATAGTCTGATTTATATCAGACTATGACGACGGCGCTTTTTTCAATCACATCGCCCTTCACTCTCCGTTGATCCGACGCCTGAGCAGTTCTTATCAGGATCGTAAGCTTGCTGTGTCTGACTAGAACGAACTTAGAGGGTGCCTCGATGTGCAACGTTAACTGTGAGCTCGACGAGATCACGGGTCAGCTAGTTCCCGATAGGAGTTAACGTGTTGTTAGATCATTTCGAGATATTTGAATTCCGACGGCTGGTTAGGGCATCTGCCTACGTCGGTCGGAAGACTGTCGCGCTAGTCGGCCCGAATGAGGCTGGGAAGTCCTCGGTTCTCGCTGCCTTGCTGCTCTTCAACAACACCGATCCCGTTTCCCCATTGTCCCGCTCCCGTTCCAAACGAGAAGAGAGCTGGACCCCGAACGCCGATGTCGTCAGGCTTGATTTCGCGGTCACCGCGGCGCAGATTGCGCTGCTGGGCGAACTGCCAGTCCAGGTTTTGCCTACCCACTACCGCCGGCATAAGAAGGTCGACGGATCGATTGAGTATTCGCTCTCGCCAGCACCACAGCTCAAAGACGAGTTACTGACGGACGCACATTCCTTGGTTCCCACACTGGCGAAATATGTCGACGAGCACATCTCGACAGTTGAGGCATCCGACCCTGAAGCGGCGGCGTCCCAACGCGAGGACCTCCGTCTAATCGCTGATCACTTCAACGGCGCGGCGCCTGATGAAGGCGCATTTTTCAGAACTCAATCCTTAATTGTAGACAGAGTCAATCTGACAAACCGGTATTCACGGGAAGCTTCCGCTGCGTTCGATCGCTACATCCGTTTCGCGTTGCCATCAGTGGACCTGCCTCTTCTCATGCGGAATCAAATGGAAATAGTTGAAACGCAGTTCGTTATGTTTGGTGCTCAGGAGCGTGATATTCGTTCGGAATACTCGCTGAGTGATCCAGCTACCGATACCTCAATTGCTCTGCGCAATTTATTGCAGGTGGCGGGGCTCGACCTGAACCGCGTTCGAGAGCACAGAGCTGACACCGCGTATGTGGCTCAACTAGTTGACGACGCGCGGGAACGGCTCGCGGCGTTCTTTTTAGCACGGTGGAGCCAAGAGTCGATTGCAGTGGGCCTGCACATCGATGGTGATATCTTGCGTGTACACGTGAAGGATCTAAGAGAGGGATCTGTCGGTTGGCTCAACATTTCCGAACGCAGTGATGGCCTGAGAACGTTTGTTGCGCTGGCGACGTTTCTTCACGCCGAGGGTGTCGAGCGACCTCCCGTATTGCTGATTGACGAAGCCGAGCAACATCTTCACATAAATGCTCAAGCCGACCTCGTTCGTATGTTGCAGGGGCTGGAGCAGATTCAGCAAGTCATTTATACAACTCACTCACCGGGCTGCCTTCCTGCGGACCTGGGGAACGGCGTACGTTTCGTTGAGCCTTTAGCCGGAGGGGGCTCGAGGATCCGGCACGATTTTTGGTCCATCAAGGCGTCCGACCACGTTGGATTCAATCCTTTGCTGATCGTCATGGGGGCCGCGGCAGCGGCCTTCTCCGGATTACGGAGCGCAATGGTTGTTGAGGGCGCCGCTGACATGCTCCTGATGCCCACGCTCATCCAGCTCGCGACCGGCAAAAAGGAGCTTCCTTATCAGGTTGCGCCGGGCATAGCAGCGGCGAGTAAAGACGATATGGGAGTGCTAGACACTCTCGCGGCTAAGGTGGTCTTTCTCGTGGACGGTGACCGCGGGGGGAAGGCTTGGAACAATCAACTCTTGGAGGCTTCGATTCCCGCGAATCGGATTCGGTCGCTTCCTTCGGAAGAGGCACTTGAAGACTTTTTGCACGAGGATTTCTACGTCGAAACTCTCAATGACTTCTTTAGTAGTTCAAAAGTGTCGACTGAAGCGATCGCTGGTACCGGCCCTATCAAGGGTCGATTGAACGCGTGGGCGTTAGCGAATAGCGAATTCATGCCCGGCCCTGTTGCGGTAGCCGAACATATTCTTGGCTTACACGAATCAAGACAGCGGCCAATTCAGCTCAAATCAGAGCGCAAGCGAACTCTCCAAGCTCTACATGCTTGGGCCGAGAAGTGCTTTGAGGCTACAGCGGACTGAATGGCCTGATGAGCGCTTGGGGTTGTGGTGCTGCGGCCCACTATATGATCGCTGGTAGAGCAGGACGGTGTCCGAACTGACAAATTCTTCACGGAGCCCTACCCGTCTTGCAACCCATGGGTTGTGAAACGTCTTATCGCCGCCGAGCCCGCGCAACAATTCGCCGCCGCACTGCCCGTATCAGCGATACTCGCAACCATGCTTCGTAAGTTGTGAGCCTGTTTCGGGAACACGCAGTGAGTTGCGAGACGCCCACGAGCGGCTCATTGCTGCCCTGTTAAAAGCCGATCGACCACACGCCGAAGTCGTCTGCAGGGATTACTGCGGGCATCTCAATAAAGGTTCCTTTATCGGGACGAGTAGCCGATACTCTGTCACGCCGACCGGGCCCGGCGTGTGTGAATCGTGACGACAAATGGGACTGCTATTTCGCAGGCATGGGACAGCCACTCTGCAACCGGCCAACGAGCTGTCAGCCAACTGCAACTGCCCTGGTGCTGGAAACAAGCGCGCGAAGCCGCTGCGACCGTGAACGCGCGGCTCCGTCTGGGCGACGACCACTCCCCGCGACGGTAAGACCGCACCAAATGTCCGGGGGAAGTACCCATTCGACCTTGCAGTGGTTGTGCTGGCTGGCTATCTGTCGTTATGGATAAAGAAGATAAACGTGACTAAACCGAACTTCGTCATCGTCCGCCTTGTACACTAGCTATAAAAGATAAAGAAACTAAACGAGGATAAAGGAGAGGCTTTGAAGAACCCGTTCAAACCGACAGCCGGGGCAAGACCGCCCCTGCTTGTTGGCCGCAATGACGCTTTGGATAGCTTCCGCGAAGGGCTTGTCGACGGCCCTGGCTCGCCTGGCCTACTGACCATTTTCACGGGACCCCGAGGTGTGGGCAAGACGGTCATGCTGACCGAAGCCGAAGCCCTGGCGCGCGAACAGGGCTGGGTCGTTATCTCCGAAACAGCCACCAAAGGCCTCATCAGCCGGCTGGCCGACTCCATCCAAGTCCACCTGGAGGAACTCGGCGACGGCAAACCCTCCCGCCTCGTCACGGCCGTTGCCGCCGCCGGGTTCGGAGTCACTACCCAGCTGCCGCCTATTCGTCCCACCGGTTTACGTGAGCGAGCCACAGCGCTACTCTCCCGCCTTGCCGGCCACGACACCGGACTTCTGATCACGGTCGATGAGATCCACGCTGTTGACCGCGAAGACCTCACAGAACTCGCCGCAATCGTGCAGCACCTCATCCGTGAAGACCTCCCGATCGGCCTACTCATGGCCGGCATTCCCAAAGCAGTCGCCGACTTGCTCAACGAAGACGTCTCCACTTTTCTCCGACGCGCGGACCGGATCGACCTCACCGGAGTTCCCCTGCAGGATGTCCGCGAAGCCCTCGCCCGGACCTTCGCAGACACGGGCGTCACAATCGAACCGGCACAGGTCGACCTGGCAGCAGAAGCCACCGGTGGATATCCATTTCTGATCCAACTCGTGGGCTACCACGTGTGGCGCCGCGCCGTCGAAGGCACCGTGACAGACAAGTCTCTGACCGCCGGCGTCGACGCAGCACGCCGCCGCCTGGGCGCGACAGTGCTCCAAGCGGCATTGGCCGACCTCTCCCCGGTCGACCGGACCGTCCTCCTGAAGATGTCCGAAGACGAAGGACCCTCCCGAATCGCTGACATCGCACACCGGCTGGGCGAAACCACCAAATATGCCGGCGTGTACCGCCGCCGCTTACTGGATGCCGGGGTCATCGTTGACGCCGGCCGTGGACTGATCGACTTCGCGGTCCCGCATCTGCGCGAATACCTCCGGGAACACGCGGATGCGATGAGCCAATCGCACCTCCCGTAGCCCCCTAAACAGACAAACCCGGGTCCGAGGCATCCGTCGCCGGCGTCCCGGGTGACTCTAGACGAGTAACGATTCCGGAGCGACGGGGTCTGCTTTCAAATATTGATAGGGAGTTTCACGACTGATTTTGAGCTTAGGAACGGACCCCGTCCTCTGCTCCCCCTGGCCCGGCACTCGGCATTGAACTTACGATGATTCGTCATGAAACATGATTCTCCTAACCTCTCAAATCCAAGTACGGGCGCAGTTGCGGACATTAATGAAAGATTATGAAAATCATGGTCATGTCAACGGATCGGAAAGAATTACATAAGTCACCAAAGATCCCGGCGCAGCGTGCGACGGCCGACGCGAGGCCATCGCGGACAGCTTCCGTACCGTGATCGTGCGGAAGGTTAGTAGGGTTGCTATCACGAGCTAAAACGCTCGATGCCCGGAGCCCTCTTGAGCCTCGGTCTCATTACTACCGAGAGAAAGAACTACCGTGCGTAAATCAACTCGAGCCATTGCCCTCATCGGAACTACCGCTGTACTTTTCAGCGCCATGGCGCTGCCAGCATCTGCCGCACCAACAGGAGACACCCCGGCTACCACAACGGTCACCGGCGGCAGTCTTGACATCACCGTCCCGACAGTATCGGTCCCCCTGGGTGCGGCCATCCCGGGAGCGTCCACGACCAGCGTGGCCCTGGGGGACATGGTTGTCAATGATACCCGCGCAGGCACCGCGGGCTGGGTCGCCTCCGCCGCGGTCACCGATTTCACGAGTACAGCTACCATGAAAAGTGACGGTATAACCCCGGCCAGCATCCCGGCCACCGCCGTCGCCTACACCGCCCCGGCAGCGACGAAAACGGGTACCGTCACGGTCACCGCTACCAGCCCCACGTCGGTTGCCGCGGCCACAGCAGTTCAGACCGCCACCGCCGTCAGCGGGAACAACACCGCGACCTGGAGCCCCACCATCGTCATCACTGTTCCGGCCGACGCCTTGGCCGCTACAGACTACACAGCGACTTTCACACACTCAGTGGCCTGAGTTTCATCACGGGATTCGGGGTGGCCCTTTGACCCGCCCCGGACCCCGTCGGGCGTAGCGTGTCCGCGTAAGGGGCATTCGCCGATCACGGAAGCCAGAACAGTTGCGTCTACTCACAGCGTTTTTGTGTCTACTCTTTTTTGCCGTCGTGCCAGTCGCCCCTGGGTCTGCGGCAGCATCACCGGCGGACGCGGGGGCGACTAGCAGCACTCTGGTTGCAGCCCCTCCTACGGGAACCCCTGAAGGAGGGATCGGTATTCGCCTGGTCGACGTTCCCGTTGCCGCCCAAAACAATCCCAGGGCACAGAGTTACATTGTTGACCACCTCAATCCCGGCGTGACCATTGAACGTCGCATCGAAATCCAGAACAAGACCAACACCAGCCAACCGATACGGTTGTATGCGGGCGCCGCGCATATCGATCAGGGCGGCTTCAAAATCGAAGATGGTGCAGCGAAAAACGAGCTAACAACCTGGACGTCCCTCAGCCCGTCGTACCTGGACTTGAGTCCTGGACAGCTGGCCGAGGCAGTGGTAACTATCAAAGTCCCTCAGGACGCCCCGGAAACGGAGCAGTATGCGGTGATCTGGGCCGAGGTACGCGGCCCCGCACCGGTCAGCGGCGGGGCCACCGAAGTGAGCCGGGTCGGGATCCGGGTGTACCTGGCCACGGGACCGGGTAACGGGGCGCCGACAGCGTTCCGCATCGATTCGATCACCGCCAGCAGTGACAGTGACGGCAACCCAGAAGTGACAGCCCAAGTGACCAACACCGGCGGGCGCGCCCTGGACATCACCGGCGCCCTTACCCTAGCCAACGGGCCCGGGGGCATTTCGGCTGGCCCTTTCCCCATCACCCGAGGCACCTCCATAGCCCCGGGCACCAGCGCTGATACCGCGGTGGTCCTAGACCCGCTTCTACCCGCTGGCCCCTGGGAGGCCACCCTGAACGTCACCAGCGGACTCATCACCGTGACCGCCACCGCAGAATTAACTTTTCCCCCAGCAGGCCAAAACCAAACAGTGCAACCCGACCAGCCTCTCAACCCGCTCTGGTTCGCTCTCGGAGGCGGCCTCCTTCTGCTGCTCGTAGCAGCCCTGATCCTGTGGTGGAATAAACGCCCCACCCACGACGGTGCTAAAAAGAGAGCGCCCAGCCAATAACGCTACCGGCTCACAACAAACTCGGACCGGTGTCATGGCCGCCAACCGTTATCTGGCGTCGATCTCCACCATCTACCAACCTCATGACCCAGTACACCTAGCGCGGCATTCGGCGCGCGTCATCCCGGAACTTGTCGCGACCAAACCCGGCGACGTGATGTCGTGTTGAATCGACGTCGGCATGATTCGTGGGACATCTCCAAGCTACCCGGGCCGGTCACGGGCAAGTACTTCGATGCTTACGTGATGATCGACATCTACTCCGGCTACATCGTCGGCTGCGCCGTCCGCGCGTCCGAATCCGCGGTGTTGGAGACGGAAATAATCACGGAAACCTTCGCCCTGCATTGCACCTCGCAGGTCGTCCACGCCGACCGGGGAACGTCGATGACGAGCAAGACCATTGCCGCATTGTTGTCGGATCTGGAGATTATCCGGGCGCACTCAAGGACAATTCGAGCCGACACCATCATCGCCGACTACGGCAAGCACTTGGCCGATAAATCATCGCGGTCAGAATGAGGATCCAGCGTCAAGTGTTTCCTTTATAAGTAACCCGGTAGCTACACGGAGTGCCCGGGTCATTCCACGTAGCTCGGATCTCAGAATCGCATGCTCGTGCTCGAGCTGGCCAATACGGCTCTCCTCCCCGGACAGCGGTGTATTCACGTTCTACAGGAACTCACATGAAACCGTAAAATTCCGCGAAAGCGCTCTGAATCGACCTTCTATAAGGCACCGGGAACGTCCCGCATAATGCGGTATAGGGCAGGAAAGGATTCCCCTTTGATGAGTTCAGTTATGGCTGCACCGATACCAAACATTAGCGCTGACATCATACTTACCCGACCACCGCTATCGGCTGCCAGCGTCGCTCTCTTGGTCACCGTAGAAATTCTCACCGTACTGGTCGCGCATAGCGCAACATTCGCCACACTCTGCCGCAACAAGTTGCTCTTGCCGTGGCCGAGAGTGCTCTCTCCGATTCTCGGGATGGACACAACCGAGCACCTAACGCCGCTGCGAACACGCGGGAGCCCGGGCGCAATCGGTTGGAGCTTTGCCCGTGCTGATCCGGCCTTGGTGGCGAGGCCTGCGACACAAACGTGTCCGGAATCGGAGCGTTAGCGTTAGCGTCCAATCATGTTGGAGCGGCCATACAAGTGACACAACGCTCCAACGGAAAGATCCATGGAAGACAACGGTACGAATCCAAACTTGATCGTTCGGTCGGCTACTCAACTACAATCCGATTTTGAGTACCGGGAGCTTCTCGAAGCGGCGCCGGATGCCATGGTAATTGTGAATGCGGACAGCGAGATCGTGCTTGTCAACGCTCAGGCGGAACGACTTTTCGGCTATCCCCGTGCTGAGTTGCTCAGCCAGGGACTTGAAGTTCTCCTCCCCGAACGATTCCGTACCGGGCATGCCATTCATCTGGCCCGCTTCGCTGAATGCCCGAGCACCCGAGCCATGGGCTCGAACGTCGAGCTTGTCGGCCTTCGCCGAGACGGGTCGGAGTTCCCGGCGGAGATCTCTCTCAGCCCCCTGAAAACTGATCGGGGGGTGCTCTTCTCCAGCGCCATCCGCGATGTCACCGAGCGCAAACGCACCGAGGCATCCCTGCGGATGCTCTCGGCACAAGTTGAAGCATCGAGCGACGCTATCTTTAGTTGTGGCACCGACCACCTGATCACGACCTGGAACGCAGCGGCAGAGTCTACGTTCGGGTACTCCGTAGTGGAGGCGGTGGGGCGGCCCGCATCGCTCATGCTCGGGACGGCTGGTCACGTCATTGACACACAAGTGGACGCAGGCACCCGGGTTCGGTCGCTGGAGACAGTTGGACACCGAAAAGACGGATCGACCGTCGAGATTTCGCTCAGCGTGTCCTTCATGCACGACGCCCAGAACGTGAAGATGGGCGCCTCCTTCATCGCCCGCGACGTCAGTGAAGCGAATCTTCGTCGAGCGGAGTCGGATCTTGATCGGACCCGCCTCGCCACCACACAATACACAGCGGGTGTTGGTAGTTTCGAACTCGATCTGACTACCGGGGAACGGTGGTGGTCCGACGAGTTTTGGCGAATTCTCGGGGTCGATGTAGCCGAGAAGGCATCGTTGGAGCTAATGCTGACCAGTGTTCACCCCGACGACCGTGAAACCGTGGAAAACACCGTGACGAGTCTTTACTCCGGTGCGCCGGCCGACCTCATTTACCGCGTCGTGAGTCCTTCGGGCCACGTCCGATGGGTTCACTCCCGCGCGAATGCCGAATTTGCCGAGGACGGATCCCCCGCCCGAATCCTTGGCACGACAATGGACGTAACGGATCTACATCTGGCACATACCCAACGCCGGGAGGCCGAGACCAACTTCCAGATAGGTTTTGACCTTTCTCCCATCGGCACCGCGATAGCCACTCTCACCGGACTGCTTACCCAGGTGAACCCCGCAGTGTGCGAGATCCTCGGACGCACAACGGATAAAATTCTCGGCAAACAGCTCCAAGCCTTTCGGCACCCTGAAGACACTGCGAGCCAACTAGAGGCATTCGAGCTTGATCGAGCGGTCAAGTCGCGTCCCGCGCACGTCGACCGGCAATACCAGCAGCCTGATGGTGACGTGGTGTGGGTGCAGGAAACCGTGTCAACCGTGCCTAGCCGCGATGGGAGGCCAGCGTATGCATTCGTGCAGTTGCAGGACATTACCTCCCGGAAGCGGGCCGAGACTGAACTAGTCCGCCAGTCCTTCCACGACCCATTAACCGGCCTAGCCAATCGTCTTATGCTGACCGAAACCCTCAACCGTTCGCTCGCCGTTGCACGGGATACCGGGGCCGAGGTCAGTGTGTTCTTCCTCGACGTCGACCCGTTCAAAAACATCACCGATGGACTTGGGCACACGATCGGTGACCTGCTGCTCGTTCAAATGGCCAAGCGTTTACAGTCCATGGTGCGCCTCACCGACACGTTGGCCCGACTTGGCGGTGACGAGTTCGTTATCGTCTGTGAGAACATGACTCGCGAGAGCGCGGAACGTTTGGTCGAGCGCATAAGCGAATCGACGAAACAACCGTTCCTGCTCGGGGGGCAGGAGATATTCGCTTCGGTGAGTGTGGGTTTCGTACTCGCATCAGGTGAGGAGGACGCCGTGGCGGTGCTGCGCAGCTCGGACACAGCCAACTACCAGTCAAAAAACCATGACCGGGCGCAAGCGATGGTGTTCAGCGAGGAAATGTACCGCAAAGCATCGAATCGACTGGACCTCGAATCTCAACTGGTGCGCGCACTGGACAAGAACGAACTGCGCGTTTACTATCAGCCCATCGTGGAGGTCTCCACCGAAAAGGTCGTCAGTTTTGAAGCCCTCGTACGGTGGGTGCACAGCGAACGCGGGTTGATTTCACCGCTTGAGTTCATCCCAGTCGCCGAGGAAATCGGCCTGATCGTTCCCATCGGTGAATGGGTACTGCGCCAGGCTCTGGAACAGGTGACACAGTGGCGCACGGAAATCACCAGTGCAGAGAACCTGTCGATCTCCGTCAATGTATCGGCATTGCAATTACAGGATCCCGGATTTGTCGAGGTCGTAGCCGACGCGCTCTCGGCGAGCGGACTGGACCCAGTAGCTTTGCATCTCGAAGTCACGGAAACGATGATGATGAGTGACGTCAATGTGGCAGTTGACACCCTGCACGCGCTGCGCACGCTCGGAGTGAGCCTGTCCATTGACGACTTCGGCACGGGGCATGCCGCGCTCGACTACCTGAGCAGCTTGCCCGTGCAGACAATCAAAATAGACCGTTCCTTTGTCGACGGTCTCAACAGCGATCACCCCAAGGCAACATCAATCGTCGATGCGATCGTTAGTCTCGCCCGCGCGCTGGACCTCGACGTCATCGCAGAAGGCGTGGAAACCCCCGGACAGCTAGCCGAGTTGCGCCGGATCGGCGCCCGGCTGGCCCAGGGATACCTCTGGTCCCGCCCACTGCCCCCAGACCAGATCCCCAACTGGCTGGACGAGAGGCGACGATCCACTTCAAATTAGCTGAACCCCGACTCGACGAATGCCCGAGTGGCGTCCGGGCCACGGCACACCTCCAGACCAAGAGCTCAAACCTCACGCGGCCCGGCGCAACGTGAGCACGGGCTGCTTCCTCGGCCGCCCCGTTCCCGCAGTATCTACCGGCACCTCAACACCGCCTCAGCCGCGAAACTGGGGTTGACGAGATATAGACCTCGTCGAGCCCGACCGTCAGCTGGTCAACTGACCGCGGCGGCAATTACCCGCACAGGCCCGCAGTCATTTTCAGAAGTCGACTGCACAAATGTCAGAAGTCGTGTACACCGATTCCCAGCGGGCATCTCAGCAAAGGTTCCTTTGACTGGACCAGTAGCCAAGACTTCGTCACGGCGGCTGCGCCATGAACATCCGTGCACTCGAGAGCCTGAACAACGTGTCTCACTTGGAGATTCTCAGTGCCGGCGGGAGGAGCTCTTTGATGAGACGGAGGGATTTAACGTATCAACCGTGAGGATTCTCCGCGTCCAGAAGAGAGTCGAGGGCTGCGGTGAGCTTGTCCTCATCGGGTAGCGCGTTGCGCTCCGCCGCCGGTAGCGTGTCGTAGGTATAGGTCGACACGGCCATCGGGGCATCGGTCTGCCCGAGGGCGTACCGGACGGTGTGGTCGTTGCGGCTGCCGCAGATGAGTATCCCGACCGTTGGATTGTGGGTAGCGAGCCGGAGCTTGTCGTCGACGACGGCAATATAGAAGCCGAGCTTGCCGGCGTACTCGGGCTGGAATTTTCCGGTCTTGAGCTCGACAACCACGTAGCGGAGCTGGACGACGTGGAAGAACAACAGATCCAGGTAGAAGTCGTCCCCGCCCACGTCGAAGTGCACCTGCCGGCCGACGAACGCGAAGCCGGCGCCGAGTTCCCGCAGGGTTTCGACGATGCGATCCATCAACGACTGTTCCAGGTCCCGCTCGGCGGCCTGGTCGGTCAGCTCGAGGAAGTCGAAGACGTAGGGGTCTTTCGCGATCTGCTGCGCGAGCTCCGACTCGGCAGCGGGGAGTTGTCGGGTGAAGTTGGTGGGACCGGATCCGATGCGTTCGTGGGTGCGGTTCATGATCTGGTTCATCAACACGTTCCGCGACCACCCGTGCTGGACGGCGGCCGCGACGTACCAATTGCGCGTGGTGGGGTCGTCGAGCTTGTCGAGAAGGACCAGGATGTGGCCCCACGGCAATTGTGCAACAGGCTGCTGCACAATTTGCTCGCTCGGCCACGCAAGGGCAAAGGCCCGCATGTACTGCAGGTTCCGGTACGACAGGCCAGTCAGTTCGGCGAATTCGATTCGCAGGTCTTCTGAGAGCCGGCGGATGACGCCGCTCCCCCAGCTGCCCTTCGTCTGCCGCGACAAAATCTCGCTCCCAATCCCCCAATACAGTTCGATGAGTTGGGTGTTGACGACACGTTGCGCCTGGATCTGGGCGTCCCGGACCCGTGTCTTTAGACCGTTGAGAAAGTCGGCGTATCCCTCTGGAAGGGTAAGAGCAGTATCCGTGGCCATGTCCTTCATTCTCCCTGTCGGATTCGCTCGTCGCGTTCCGTATCACCCTCGTCGAGACCAGCCGTGAGCTGGTCTACCGAGCGCGGTGGCAGGTAGCGGTACAGGCTTGACCGGGTGATGCCGGACTTGGCCACGATCTCCGTCATCGTCAAGCCGGTATCTCGCAGATGCGCCGCATAGGCGAGCTTGCTCGGGTCAACGACCGAAGGCCGACCGATCTGCCGGCCTTTACTGACGGCGACGGCGCGAGCATGAGCGGCACGTTCAATCGCATAGGTGCGTTCCATCTGACCGAACAGCGCAAGCATCACCACCGCGAGTTGCGACATAGGATCCTCCGGGTTGGCCGAGTCCACCCGGATCGGATCCGCCAGGTTCCGAACCCCCACACCTCGCTCCTTCAGCTCGTGGATCATGTTCAGCGTGTCCCGCACAGTCCGTCCCAGACGATCCAGGGTGTGCACGACGATGACGTCCCCGTCGCGGGCATAGTCGAGCGCAGCGGTGAGCCCCGGGCGCTTCGTCGTGGCTCCGGATTTCTTGTCAACATAAATCCGGCCCGGCGGGATTCCAATCGCGCCCAGGGCGTCGAGCTGCCGATCAAGATCTTGTTTTGCCGTTGAGACGCGCGCATAACCGATATCCATCATCCAAACGTACCGGAAGTCATATCCGTACCCGTTCTACGAAACACCTTTCTGAACCTGACTTGTGAAATACAAAAAAGCAGCAAAGCGCAAAACTTCAAGAACCGATGCGGGACGTTCCACTACCAAGGAAGTGGAACAGCACGATCCCAACTCCCCGGTCACGAGCGCTGTCTCAGTTTCACTTCTCGGCCAAAACCTAATAATATTAGGCAAATGCCTACTTACATTAGTTTTGGAGGATGAGAATGGCACGTGCAGGACTGACCACGGAACGACTCACTCAGGCGGGCGCCGAGCTCGCCGACGAGGTCGGCTTCGACCACATCACCCTCTCTGCACTCGCGAGGCGGTTCGAGGTCAAGGTCGCAAGCCTGTACGCCCACGTCACAAGCTCCCAGGATCTCAAAACCAGAATCACACTGCTCGCCCTCCAAGAACTCGCCGACCGGGCAGCGGAGGCCCTGGCCGGCCGTGCAGAAAAAGACGCCCTCATTGCCCTCGGAAACGTCTACCGTGACTACGCCCGCAAGCACCCCGGCCGCTATGCCGCCATGCATTTCCGGCTCGACCCAGAGACGGCAAACGCGAGCGCCGGCGTCAAGCACTCCCAGCTGACCCGGGCGATCCTGCGCGGCTATCAGCTGTCCGAGCCGGACCAGACCCACGCGGTCCGGCTGCTCGGCAGCGTCTTCCACGGCTTTGCGACCTTGGAGATGGAGGGCGGCTTCAGCCACAGCCTCCCAGCCTCCCAGGAGTCCTGGTCCCGAGCCCTCGACGCCCTCGACGCCCTCCTGCGCAACTGGCCAACGCCCAAATAGCACCCCACACACACCCCACACAGTCCGATATTCCCGATCAGAAGGCTGACATCATGTCCACCCGGCACGACTGGATCACAACACCCCTCGCACCGGGCCACCTCCTCGGCGCCCTTGACTTGGAACGCACCGAACACGGCCTACTCCCCCACCGCCTGCCCGCCTGGGCCAGGACGCAGTACGCGGACCCGCAGTTGGCGAACGCGGAGTCCCAGCCGTCCGGAATACGGATCGCGTTCCGCACCCGGGCAACCGCGATCGAGCTCGACGTGCTGCCCACCAAATTCGTCTACCTCGGAGGCCCGCCCCGCCCGGACGGCGTCTTCGACCTACTCATCGACGGCCAGCTGACCGACCAGGCCACCGCGACGACCGGCATCACTGTCACCGTCAACATGGCCACCGGCGCAACCACAACCCACCTCGGCCCGTCGAGCACCATTCGTTTCACCGGCCTGCCCGACCACGCGAAGGATGTCGAGATCTGGTTGCCCCACAACGAGAAAACCGAACTCGTCGCCCTGCGCACAGACGCCCTCATCGAACAGGCACCCGCTCGAGACCGCCGGGTCTGGCTGCACCACGGAAGCTCAATCAGTCACGGCTCCAACGCCGAGAGCCCGACGGGGACCTGGCCGGCACTCGCTGCCTCCCGCGGGAGCGTCGAACTGGTCAACCTCGGTTTCGGAGGCAGCGCCCTTCTCGACCCTTTCACGGCCCGCACCATGCGTGATACCCCCGGCGACCTGATCAGCCTCAAGATCGGCATCAACATCGTCAATACGGACTTGATGCGGCTACGCGCCTTCACGCCCGCGGTACACGGCTTCCTCGACACCATCAGGGAGGGCCATCCCACGACGCCGCTCCTCGTCATCTCTCCTCTCTTCTGTCCGATCCACGAGGACACACCTGGACCCAGCGCCTTCGACCTCAGCGCCCTCGCCGACGGGCGCCTGCAGTTCACGGCCACCGGCAACCCGGCCGAGGTCGCTGCCGGGAAACTGACCCTCACAGTGATCAGAACGGAACTGTCCCAGATCGTGCAGCAGCGGGCGGTCGACGATCCGAACCTCTTTTACCTCGACGGCCTCGACCTCTACGGCGCCGCAGACTCCGCCGAGCTGCCACTGCCCGACCAGCTCCACCCGGACGCGACAACACATCACCGCATCAGCAAGCGTTTCGCCGAGCTGGCCTTCGGCCTTGAGGGAGTGTTCGCCACCGAAAATGCCCCGGCTCCGGTGTTCACGCCGACGCGGTCATGGACCGCATCATCCACAACACCGTCTGGGTCGAGATCGGCACCTACAACAGGAGGGAGCAGACCGCCATCACCAGCGCATAACGATCGGGCCGAGAGCTAGTGGCTCCCAACCACACCACCACTGGTGGCTCTCTTCCGCACGATCGCTGGCTCTGGACCGCACGATCGGGTGGCTCTCAAAGCATCAAATACTCAAAGATCTCGGCGGGCGCCGAGAGACATTCACGGATATCCAGATCCGCAATGCTGCGGTTCTTGTCGGGCACGGAGAACCAGTCGCGAAGGCCGCGAAGGCTCTGAAGATCTCACGGGCGATACTGTATCGGTGAATCTCTCGACTTGGCCCAACCTGAATGGTTATCCGCCGCGTCAGTTGGTTGCCGTTGACGTTACGGTCTTGGCGACGTTTTGAGCGGCCACAAGCCAAAGAGACCGCTTGTCGGCAGGTTTATTGACGAAGTCATCCTGTAGCGGCGCAACGAGCCACCGTGACGCGGGCACACTTGTTAGGCTTGGTCTGCACCGGAGGTATCCGAGCAATTGGAGGAATCCTGAGCTCAAATACTGCGACGACGAGGAGGCCTTCAATTCGAGAATTATGACTCGAACGGGCATGTCATCGTCTACGAACTCGATCACGATGTCACGTCGGTTGCCACCTGATGAGAGCCCGTGGTACTTGAGCCGCTGCGCGGCCCGGGAGATATCAGAGTGATATCACTCTGAAGCTGTGACGGCGATGCCGTCAAGAGCAAATTGCTGCGACTGGCCATTGATCGGCTCCGAAGTGAAACACCACGAAAGCCCGGAGGGCAGGCGGAGGGGAGCGGCTGTCCGCAGTACCAGGGTCGCGGGACACCCGCGTCGGCGGTTACGTCGTGGGTCCTGAACCGCTTTGGACGACGAATGACGGCACCTCAGACACCAGCTTCGCCAGTTCGGGACTTTCCCGGTAGCTGCGGGCGTGGAGGGCGGCGATCTTCTCGCCGTAGTCCGGGGCGTCGGAGTCGGTGGTGTCGAACGCAGCGAAACGCTCCACGAGGTGCAGTCCGGACTTTTCTGACTCGAAATGCGCGGGATGGGTCAGGTACTCCCAATAGCCGTCGAGGTCGTCGATCACGAAGACGGCGCCGTACTCGAAGTCCCCGCCGAGTTCGGGGCCGACCACGAACGAGGTCACAGCGGGAATGGACTCACCTTGTCGGCGGAGTAGCTCGAGGCCTCGACGCTTGTCGTTCTCACTCACGTCGGTTTTGAAGCTGAGGCGGTTGATGTGGAAGATCATGCCCTTTTACCTTTCGAGGGATAGATACGGTGTTGATCGATTAGATGTGGTCTACAGGTTCGACTCATGCGAGCGAGTCGAGGATCAGACGGCCAGAGCACGTCTGGGGTCGAAGCCGTTCCACGAGCGCCAGCCTCGGCATAGGACGTAGGCGATAACCGTGGTAATCATGATGAAGCCGTCAATCACCCCAGTCACTGCCGCGTCGGGCTGCGAGATGTTCACGAGGCAAAAGATCGTGACGGCGAGCTTGTGAGCGATGAGCAACTCCCAGATGCCCGGGATGCGGCGCGGCCAGAGGGCCACCAAGGTCCACATGCCGGCGAAGATCGCGAACCCGAACATCTGCCAGGCCTGCACGATGACGTCGTCGGCGGCAGCAGCAACGGTCAGCGCGACCCCGTTGACGAACGCCGCGAGGGTGAGGAGCACGTTCAGGCCCATCAGACTCCGTCCGACGAGGTCGGCGCGTCGCGAGACGGAGGGAGAGGGGGAGACGGTGTTGCTGGTCATGAAGACGCTTCTTTCGAGTCGATGTTCCCAACGAGTCGCGGCGTTCACTGACTCAGATGAGTTAACATACGTGACCTTACATGCGTCATCTCACGGTGTCAAGTTATCTGGTACCATGCATCCATGCAGTCAAACAGCGCCGATCAGCGACCCCGCAACCGTCGCGGCGAGGGAAGCCGCCTGCGCGATGAGATCGTGCAGGCGGCCGCCGATCTGTTGGACGAGGGCGTCAACGAAGACGGCATCTCCCTTCGCGCTGTAGCCCGTCAAGTCGGCATCGCCGCCCAGTCGATCTACGCGCACTTCCCCGACCGCGACACGATCCTGCTCGAGGTCGTGAAGAACGCGTTCACCGAACTCGGCACCCATCTCAGCCGAGCGACCCTCCCCGCCGAGGGCTCAACGGTCGAGGGGTCGGCGGTCGACAGCCTTTCAGCACTGTGCGACGCGTACCTCTCGTTTGCTCTGGAGCGGCCCCGCCGCTACCGCATCCTGTTCGGCGGAGTGTGGGACGCGTCTCGGGCGAAGTCATCACCGGCCGTCGGTGATGAGGTAGAGACCCTCGGGCAAGACGTCTTCGGAATGTTTGTCTCAGCCCTCGATCGGTGCGTGAGCGAGGGGTCATCGACCAGCACCGACACCTATGCCGATGCGGCCGCCCTCTGGGTTGGCATCCACGGTTACGCCTCCGTCCGCCCCGCCACCCCGGAATTCCGCTGGCCCGACGACGTCGTGCGGCGGATCGTCTACGGCCTCGCGAAGATCTAGGGCTCAAGACCGTAGTAAATCTCACGCACGCATGATGGAAATGGTCGGCAAAGCACCCGTCCGCGTTCGCACAGCTAGAACGCGACCAACTCTCCGAACGCACCCGCGCCGGCATGGCCATCGCCGCCTCCCACGGACACACAGCCGGACGACGTGAAATCACAGCCGACCATGGCAACGTCAAACGCGCCCACGACCTGAAGACCCAAGGCCTGAAACCCGCTGACATTGGGAAGATCATCGGAACCAGCCGTGCCACCGTCTACCGGTACCTCAACATGGGCACCGACTGACGCCGAACTCGGGACCCCTCCGTGCAGACGGCTTGTGGCCAAAAGCGCGGATAGTGCCGCAGCTAGATTTGACGGTTGCAAATCCGCATGTCGGTCGGCACCAGTGCGCCGGGAACTTTCGCTGCTATCGACCGGAGGTCTTGACGATGGGAGTTTGCCCGCACGTTGATCTCATCGCGAGGGCGACTTGTTCGTCGTCCTTGGGCAGACCTTGGGCCACAACCCAGTCATGCGAAGAGCCACGTGCAACACGACCACCGTCGTCGAGGATGATCTGCGTTCGGGTGATGTCGTACAGTCCATCGCTTTGGCGCGAAGCCAAGACGCCGTACAGAAGTACGCCGCCATTCCGATCCGTGCGCTGCACGCCGGTCCCATAGTCGCTGAACCCGTTGATCCCGAACCCGTATGGAGTCCCACCTGCACCGGTCGTTGTGACGAACGCACAATCAATGAAAGCGTGCAGTGTCGCCGCACGACCATCGTCAAGAACGGTGACTATGGCCCTCTCGCGAACCGATGTCCATCCACTGCGCGTGTTCGGTCCGGCGAGGTCATCCTTGAGCAGCATCGCGGCCCCGGACGCAGTCCGGATACCGTAGTAAAAACCATCCTCCTCCGAGTAGAACTCACTATCTGGAAGCCCGTCGCGATCGATGTCCTGAATCGTGGCCAGGACCACGTCAGCTGGAACAGGCACAGCATTCGCCGGGCAGCCGACGGAGGGCGCTCCAGCCGGTGACGGGCCGGCGGCTGGACCGGTAAGCCTCACCAACCGGTGAGGGCACTGCAGAAGGTACATCAGAGACCGCTGGTGTTGACTCCACGCCCCCGGCGGACGCGCAGCTGGTCAGCACGAGCGCCATCGCGACACCGATAATCACCCCATACCCCCGCCTAACCGCGAGTCTACATTCCGCTCAACGGCGCCGTGCGGGGCACCGTCAGGCTGATGATGTCTGGATAGACGAATGGCCCGGCGTGCAATCTTGCAAGATCACGCCGAGCCGTTCTAACGCTAAGGCCGCACTGAGGCTCACGGCAAGTCATGATCTTGTTTCTGTGGAGTTGGACCTACGGGTCGGGCGCGTGACGTGCCCCGATTGCGGTGGTCGATTGCGGCCGGGGGGGCGCCGTGTTGTCCGCGACGGTCTCGGCACGGAATGGGCGGGCTGGCAGTTCCGGTCACTCCGGTCACAGTGCACGGCGTGCCAGAGTACGCATGTGCTCCTGGAGGTGCGGTTGGCCGCACGGCGGGCCGCCACCGCCGAGGTCACTGCGGCAGCGATCGAGGCGAAGACCGTGCTGAGGTGGGACCACCAGAGGATCGCCGCGGGCTGAGGGCGACCTGTTTCAGCGATGCTCCGGAGACGCTCAACAGCAGCCCTCGCAAGATTAGGAGGGCGAAGGGTGGTGGTCAAGAAGAGGTGAGCGGCGCGTTCTCTTGATGGCTTCCTTGCACAATCCTGAACCGTCCACCGCAACATTATTTGGAACGATCTCGATGTTTTTTACAACATTGACACGGAGGTCACGTAGTGGTCGGTCGCTATAGCATGCAAGGATACAATGCGCAAGATCTTGCGTGGCCTGGTCGGCAGCGCAACCCTTAGAAGATGAGACGCGTGTCGTATTGTGGTGGATCCTTTCTGACCACACACCAAGTGGCAGATGCATTGGCGAACCTGGTCTCAACCCTGGGTCGCGAACAGGCGTCCCCCGTCATCGAGATCCCGGCCCTGAACGATGATGGGCAGCTGGTGCTCGTGAGCATGGTCGTCGGCCCGTTCAACGGCCTGATCAGCGTCCCGGAACACTCCCCGTGGCCAACACCTGACCTGTCGGACACAGTCGAATCCCTACACGTCCTGACGGAAGCAGCTTCGAAGGTTCCCGACTTTGCTTTTTCGGACACTATTGCGTTCACAGATTACGACTGGGACGAGACCTGCTACATCGGCTGACGTCCGCAAGAGCTGGGAGCGAATACTCTGCGCTCGACGCCGTTCCGGTCAGAGCACCCCAGATCATCCCTGTCACCCTGTTCATGCCGTCGGATGGTGTGAGTCTCTGAGGATGGTGGCCCGTCCGGTCCTGCATGATTATTACCCCCAGTCGTTGATGATCCGGGGGTGCTGTCACCGAAACCGGGGTGGCATCGGATGATCGCCCAGGGGCCAGACTGAAATCCACGCCATTCGTAACGTGGATGTGAGGCTCAATATAGAGATGTCCGACTAATCGACAAATCTGTTAACGCCCAAATGGGAACATCATGGAACGGCGCCACCCCGGCCAGGGATGAGCGTGATGATCTGGTCGGCGCGGTGCCGTCGGTGTGACGCACCTACTTCGATGAAACACACGGCCCGCTAAAAATCGGAGCCGCCAACACATCGGCGGCCTGAAACCCGGGACGGGTCACCAACATTTCTGGCGCATTCGTCGCGGATGGGTACAGACTGACCTGATGCGAGAGTCCACCGGAGCGCCCACCTGCAAAACCTGTCTTCACGGTCTCGAAATCGCTGGCACGACCGCGCACCCCTATTGGTACTGCCCGCACTGCCACATTTCTGCACTGAGCGAGGCCGCGCTCTACCCTCTCCACACACCAGCCAACAAGAACACGGACTAAACCGTCCGGCTCACCCGGGAAGCATGCCTCGACCGCGCCTAGTTGATGGCCAATCTGAGGGGCGCATCATGCTAATTGATTCCCCGACAGGGTGGGGCCCACGACTGTGCTCGCTCGGTACGGCGTCCAGCGGCGTGGCCGACGAGAGGGAACGCTGACCTCAACAGAGCACGCGCACCGGCCTCAATGAACACGATGAGACCGTAACCTTCCACGTGCACGGCGCCCGACCCACGGTCAAACACTGCCGACCACTTGGCACCAACCATGGCTAATGTGGTTGACAGTGATTTCACCACGAACGACAGATGGCCACCTCCACGATCCGCGGAGGACGAACCGTGCCACGTCACAAAGGAGAGTCAACGTTGAATCAACATGAGCCGTGCACTCTGGAAGACTTGGAAGTGCTCGCTATTTCCGATACTGAGTGGCGGGTAGGCGACCGTCGACGAGGTGAACAGTCGCCCGAGAAGGTGCTCGGCTACATCGAACAGCGTGGCTCG
>NZ_JASISY010000015.1 GCF_030063365.1 Cryobacterium sp. PH29-G1
GGCACCCGCTGGTCGAGGAGCCGGCACGCTTTTCGCCGGCGTCTCGAGACCCCTCTAGGGTGCCGATAGCCGTGGTCTCGAGACGCGCGCGTGTTTCGACAGGCTCAACAACCGGCATGCGCGCTCCTCGACCAGCGGGTGCCGCGTGCTTCCTCGACCAGCGGATTCCCCTGTGGATAACGCCGCGAGCTCACCGTCCCGTGCCACTATCGCCACATGCCCTACACATACATTCTCCAGTGCGCCGATGGCTCCTTTTACGTGGGCAGCACCTGGGACATCGACCGTCGCCTCTGGCAGCACAACGCTGGCGAGGGCGCCGTGTACACCAAGCGCCGCCGCCCGGTTAAGCTCGTCTACGTTGAGGAATCTCCTCGCATAGCGGATGCCTACGCGCGCGAGAAACAGATCCAGGGTTGGAATCGTGCCAAGCGCCTCGCCCTGATCGAGGGGAGGCTCGCCGACCTTCCGTCGTTGAGCTCGCGGGCCGCACCCCAGCCCCCGGCAGCGGACCCTCCGCTCTGACGCCCTCGCTGCCCCACCCCGCCGAACCGTGAGTATTGAACGTTTGCACCGCCGATTCAGGGTCGAGACTCACGGCTCGGCGCTCAATACTCACGGCTCGACGCTGGCAACTTTGGCGATGGGGCAGGCGGGGGCGCTAGCCCTGCACGGCCTCGTAGGTGCGCCGCAGCGCCTCGGCGGCGTCGTCGCTCATCGACTGCGCGATGCGCACGAACAGAAAGTCCACCAGCGCCAGCTGCGCGATGCGACTTGACATGGCGCCGGAACGAAACCGGTTCTCGCGGGCCTGCGTGGTGAGCAGAAAGTCGCAGTGCGCCGCGAGCGGCGAATCCGGAAAGTTGGTCACTCCCACGGTCGTCGCACCGGCGAGCCTGGCCACTTCAAGCGCACGCCCGGTCTCACTGGTCTGCCCGGAATGCGAGATACCAATCGCGACTCCGCCGGGCCGTTGCAGGGCAGCGGATGCCAGCGCCAGGTGCGGGTCAGCAAAGTAGGTGGCGCCCAGACCGATCCGATACAGCTTCTGCTGTAGGTCCTGCGCGGTGAGGCCGCTCGATCCCAGTCCGTAGATGTCGATGCGGCTGGCGCCGGCGATGACCGCGACGACCCGGTCCAGCGTCACAAGGTCGAGGGATTTGGCGGTCTCTTCGATCGCGAGTACCTCTTGATAGGCGATTTTCGCCACGACATCTTCGGCCGAGTCGGTGCGGGTGATCTCGCCGTCGGCGACCTCAAACCGGTCCCGCTCGGACTGCTCCCGGCTCGCAGCCGCTGCCACCTCCACCCGAAACTCCCGAAATCCGCTGAAGCCGAGCTTTTGGCAGAACCGGGCTACCGTGCCGGCCGAGGTGTCGCAGATGGTCGCGAGCTCGGTGATCGTGCGGTCCACCACGAGCGCGGGGTCGTTGATGACGGCGCGGGCAACGCGCGATTCCGCGGCGCTGAGGCCGGGCAGCGCCTGGCGCAGGGTGAGCAGGGCATTAGCCATGCGCGTGCTCGCCCTCAGTAGTAGCGGCCACCGGCGCGATCGCGGCACGCAAATTGCCGTGCTGCTGCTGCAGCAGGTCGATCGCCGCCTGCTCGGTCACACCGGTCATGAGCGTCAGAATCGCCACCTTCACAGAGCCGTGCGCCGTACGCAGCGCCTGCACGGCGCTCGCCGCATCGGCATCCGTCGCCAGCATAACGGTTCGTTCCGCCCGCGCCCGCAGTTTCTCGTTGGTGGCGCGCATGTCCACCATGAGGTTGCGGTAGGTCTTGCCGAGCTGCACCATGGCGATGGTGCTGAGCATGTTCAGCACCATCTTCTGCGCGGTGCCGGCCTTCAGCCGGGTGGATCCAGTGAGGATCTCCGGCCCCACCTCCACTTCAATGGCCACATCGCCGGCTCGGCCGAGCGGCGAATCCGCGTTGCAGGAGAGCCCCGCGGTGAACGCGCCGAGCGACCGCGCGTAGGCGAGCGCTCCGAGCACATACGGCGTGCGACCGGATGCCGACACCCCCACGACCGCATCGCTCGCGCTCAGCTGCAGGGCACGCAAATCAGCGGCGCCGGCCTCCGCGTTGTCTTCGGCGTTTTCCACGGCGGTGTGCACGGCGTTGGGTCCGCCGGCGATCACCCCGACCACGAGGGACGGGTCGGTGCCAAAGGTCGGGGGAGTCTCACTGGCGTCGAGAATGCCGAGCCGCCCGGCCGTGCCGGCCCCGAGGTAGATCAGACGACCGCCGGCGCGCAGCTGGGTGACGATCCCGTCAATGGCGGCGCTGATCGCCGGGCCGGCGGCGCCGACCGCCCCGGCCACGGTGGCATCTTCCTGGTTCATCGCCGCGACGAGCTCGCGGGTCGAGAGCAGATCCAGGTTGGGGTAGGTTTCGTTCACCCGCTCCGTGGCCAGCCCGGCGAGCTGGTCGCGCAGTGCGGCGGGCGCGGTGTCGATCGAATTAACCACGAGTGGTCCTCTCTTCGTGCAGTAGATCGCGGCGGCCGGCGATGAGCGCGGCCCCGCTGAGGGCGTCCCCGAGAGGAGGGACCAACGTCAGCCATGCGGCCAGACGCGTCAGAAAAAACGGATGCTGGGTGAGCCCGCCGACCGCACACACCGTCGAGGATCCCGTCGCCGCGCAGCTCTCGGCCAGCAGCCGGCAGGCGTCGTCGACCAAGGCCAGCGCCACGGCGTCGCCGAGCGCGGCAGCATCGAGCACGTGCGGGGCAAACGAGGCGAGGGTGCGGGCGGGCGTTCCGTCGGCGCTCACCCAGCCGGGCAGGTCGGTGACGCGGTCGACCAGCAGCAACGCCTGAGCGGTGAGCACGGTTGCGTCGCCGCGCCCGTCGTGGGCGCGCAGCACCGCGCGCAGGCCCTGCTGCCCGAGATACCGGCCGCTGCCGTCATCGCCGAGCCACGGACCGTTTCCGTCAACCTGCCGCACCCCGCGCTCGGTCACCGAGAACACCACGGATCCGGTGCCGGCGATGAGCACGGTTCCCGGTCCGCCGCCGAACGCACCGACGTGCGCGGCCAGTCCGTCGCTGAGCAGCGCGACCGGCAGATCGAAGCGCTCACCCAGCAGTCGCACCAGGATGCGGGCGGCGTCGGGTGCGGCCTCCGCTCCGGCGGCACCCACCCCCAGCTGCTGAACGGATGCGAGCGCCCCCGTCTCCAGACCGCTCACCGCGGTTGCAATCGCCGCCAGGGCCAGCCGTGCGCCGTCGTCATCGGCGACGCCGGGCGCTCCGGCGCTATGGAACTCGCTGAGCACGCTCGCGCCCGCGGTGATGCGCGCCCGGCAGGACGTCTTGCCGAGGTCGATGGCCAGGGTCACGGTGTCCCTCATGCGGGCACCGTGCCGCCGGCGGGCACAACCGACAGCCCGCGAATGGCGGTCAGCGGTGCGGGCAGTCGCACCGCAGCCGGCCCGAAGACCAGCTGGCCGGCCAACCGGGCGCCGCCCGGCACGGTACCCGGCAGGGTGCAGGGGAGGCCGTGCCAGGTCAGAAAGCCGAGCAGCGCAAACAGCAGCGATTCCTTCGCGTTCGGGTCGATGCCGTGGGCGGCGCTGGTGTCGACGGTGACGGCATCCGTTTGCAGCAGGGTGCGCAGATGGGCCATCAGGGTGGTGTTGTGCACGCCGCCGCCCGACACGATCACGCGTTCGGGCAGTTCGGGGCATTCCGCCCGCAGGCTGGCCACGACCGATTCCGCCGTGAAGCGGGTGAGCGTGGCGACAAGATCGGCCAGCGGCAGATCGAGCGGATGCGCGTCGACGACGGCGAGTCCGAACGTCTCCCGCCCGGTCGATTTCG
The DNA here is from genome assembly GCF_030063365.1 of Cryobacterium sp. PH29-G1. GTDB lineage: Bacteria > Actinomycetota > Actinomycetes > Actinomycetales > Microbacteriaceae > Cryobacterium. Next base: position 3,827 of record NZ_JASISY010000015.1, read on the forward strand.
GCGCCGAGCGGGCCAGATAGGGGTGGCGCAGCAGGTCGCGCAGCAGGGTCTCGTGCACCGTGCCGGTAGCGGCGAGGCGTCCGCCGTCATCGAAGCTGGTGACGCCGTCGGTTGCGCGCGCCAGCACGGCGTCGACGAGAGCGTTGGCCGGGCCGGTGTCCCAGGCGCGCACCGAACCGTCGGGGGAGACCACCGAGAGGTTGGCGATTCCGCCGAGGTTGAGCGTGGCGAGCGGCCGGCCCAGCTCGCGCGCGGCCGAGCCGAGCCAGGCGGCGTCGAACACGCCCATGAACGGAGCGCCCTCGCCGCCGGCCGCGATGTCGGCGGCACGCAGGTTGCAGAGCACCGGCGCCCGGGTAGCTTCGGCGATCCAGGAGGCTTCGCCGAGCTGCAGGGTGCCACGGGCGTGGCCGTCGGCGACCCAGTGATGCACGGTCTGCCCGTGTGAGACGAGCAGATCAGCGGATGCTCCGCCGGCGTCGGCCAGTTCGCCGAGCGCGTCGGCCGCGGCCTGCGCAAACTGCTGGCCGAGCAGGGCGTCGAGCTGGCAGATCTCCTCGGCCGTGACGGACGCGTCGCCGGCCGCGGCGAGAATGCGCTGGCGCAGCGCGGGAGGCCAAGGCACGGTGCGGGCGAGCGCGCAGCTCAGGGTGAGCCAGGGCTGGCTGGGATCGCCGGCGCTTTCCGGGCCCGGGCCCGGAAAATCAGTGCGCGAACGTAGGACGGCGCCGTCGGCATCCGCGGTCACGTCCACGACGGCCACATCGATTCCATCGGCCGAGGTGCCCGACTGCAACGACACGATTCTCATGCGCTCACCCCGCTCACGAGGGCGCGCACGACCCGCGCGGTCACCCGGGAGGCCCCGCGCGCGTCGATCTCGGCCCAGGGCCCGGGCATCGGGGCGGTGAGACCCGCGTTGATGACCACCGCGGTTGAGCGCACGTTGACGATCGCCTGCACGGCCGCACGCTGGTCACCCGCCGTGGCCATGCGATCGGCGAGCACGACGATGCCGTGCTCGACGGCGACGGCCTCCGCGGCGGAACCGGCGGCGCTCGCCGCGGGCCCGATCAGCAGGCGATCCACGGTGAACGACCGCGCGAGTTCGTCGGAGAAGGCGTCGAGCTGTGAGGACACCGCCATCGTCGGCCGCGACCGCACGTCGAGAATGGTCAGGTCGCCCTGCGGCAGGGCCACGGTGCCGTGCACCGTGATGCCGGCCCGCACGAGCGGCACCGACTCAAACGATGCCGCATCAACGGATGCCGCCGCAACCGAACCCGAACCCGCCAACCGCGCCACCGAAGCCCCCGCCCGCTCCAGCACGTCCACGCCGAGCACCCCGTCGGCCACCGCCGCAAGCAGCGCGCCCTGCACCTCGAGAAAGTCGTCTACGTCGACCCGGCCGGCCACATTCGCCGGGTTGCCGATGCAGAGCAGTTCCGCCCCGGCCAGCAGCGCCTGCACGGCACCCGGCCCGGCGCCCACGGTTTCGCGAATCGCGGCCATGTCCAGCGCGTCGGTCACGATCGTGCCGGTGAAGCCGTGCGAGCGCAGCGCGCCGAGCACCCGGGCGTTCAGCGTGGCCGGAGCCGGCCCCAGCTCGGGCACCACGATGTGCGCCGTCATCACGGCGCGCACGCCGGCCTCGATCGCGGCCAGAAACGGCGGTAGGTGCACCCGTTCAATCTCCGCCCACGACAGATCCAGGCGCGGCAGTGCCAGATGGGAGTCGGTGTGGGTGTCGCCGTGGCCCGGAAAATGCTTGACACAGGCCGCCACCCCCACGCTCTGCACCCCGTCGATCATCGCGGCAACGTGCCGGCTCACGAGCGCCGGGTCGCTGCCGAACGAGCGCACCCCGATCACCGGGTTGGCGAGCTGGGTCGTCACATCGGCGACCGGCCCGAGCACCACGTTCACCCCGGCCGCCACCGCGTCGGCGCCGAGGGAGCGGCCCACCCAGCGGGTTGCCGCCACATCGTCGACGAAGCCGAGCTGGGCATGACCGGCATGCGGTGACCCGCGCGAGGCATCCAGACGGGTCACATTGCCGCCCTCTTCATCGCTACCTATTAATACGTCCGAGCGGATGCCGCGCAGCGCGCCCGACAGTCGCGCCGGCTGGGCGGCATCCGTCTGGTCAATGTTTTGCCCGAAGTAGACGACACCGGCCAGGCCCGTATCGAGGGCGTGCCCGAGCCAGGACGGCACCGTGGTGCCGGAGAACCCGGGCCAGAGCACCGCATTGACCAGGCGCACCAGACCCGCATCGACGGTCATCCCTTGACCGCCCCGGAGACGAGCCCGCCGCTGAGGCGACGCTGCACGATGATGAAGAAGATCATCACGGGAATGGTGATGATGGTCGAGGCCGCCATCACCGGGCCCCAGTCGTTGGAGTGCAGGCCGAAGAATTGCTTGAGCCCGATCGCCACCGTGAACTTCTCCGAGGCGCCGCCGAGCAGGGTCATGGCGAAAATGAACTCATTCCAGGCCACGATGAACGAGAAGATGCTCGTGGCCACCAGCCCGGGAGCCACCAGCGGCAGCATCACCGAGCGAAACATGCGACCCCAGCTGGCGCCGTCGAGGTAGGCGGCCTCTTCGAGTTCCACCGGCACCGCGGCGACGAAGCCGCGCAGCATCCAGATGGCGAACGGCAGCGAGAAGGCCAGGTAGACCACGACCAGTCCGATCAGGCTGTTCAACAGCTGCAGGTCGCGCACCTGCACGAACAGCGGAATGACGAGTGCCTCGAGCGGCACCATCTGCACGGTGAGAATCAGAATGAGTACCGAGGTGCGAAATTTGAACTTGAACCGGGCCACGGCCACCGAGGCCAGCAGGGCCAGGATGCCGGAGATCAGCACGGTGAAGAACGCGACCACGAAGGAGTTGCGCAGGAAGGTGCCGAAGCCGCCCTCCTCGAACACGAAGATGTAGTTGTCCCAAGTGAATTCCTGCGGCAGCAGCGACTGCCCGCCGCTGGACGCGCGGGCGTCGAACGAGCTGGAGATCATCCAGTACGCCGGAAACAGGGTGAAGATCAGCAGCGCGGCAACGACGAGACCCTTGATTACCGTGCGGGGCCCAAAGTTGCGCCTCATTCTTTCTCCTCCTTGAACAGGGTGCGCACGTAGATCGCGGTGATCACGAGCAGCAGCACGGTGAGCAGCACGGCGATGGCCGCGCCGAAGCCGTAGCGGTTTTGACCGAACGACTCCACATACGACCACACGCCGAGGTTGAGCACCTCCCGGTTGGAGCCGGCGCCGCCGGGCATCAGGTAGATCTGGGCGAACACCTTGAAGTCCCAAATGGTGGAGAGGATGATCACCACCGAGAACACCGGTTTGAGCGTGGGAAAGATAATCGCGAAGAACCGGCGAATCGGGCCGGCACCATCCATTTCGGCGGCTTCAATCATCTCTTTCGAGACGCCGAGCAGGCCGGCCAGCACGGTGATGGCCACGAACGGAAACCCGTGGTGCACAATGTTCAGCGCGACGATGGCATAAAAGGTGAAGGGGTTGGTGAACCAGTTGAACGATTCGTTCATCAGCCCGAGGTTTTTCAGGGTCTCGTTCACGAGGCCCTGGTCGGCGTCGAAGATCCAGATCCACACGTAGGTGCCGGTGACGGCGGGCATGGCCCAGGCCACCATGATGGCGCTGCCCACGATGGTGCGCCAGACCGAACCGAGCGAGGCCATCAGCATCGCCACGAGGGTGCCGAAGATCACCGTGGCCGACACCGAAACCACGGCGAAGCCAATGGTGTTGGGCAGCACAACCGTCCACAGCAGCGGGTTGGCGAAGATCTCGGCGTAATTGCCGAAGCCGATGTAATTGCTCTCGCCGGTGACGATTTCGCGCAGGCCGTAGTCCTGCAGCGAGAACAGAAATACTCGAACGAGAGGCCAGATCAGCAGGCCACCCAAAAGGATGAGCGCGGGCGCGAGCAGCAGCCAGGGCCGGGTGCGCACAATCAGCTGGGCGCGGGACTGCCGCCGGCGTCGCTGCGGCGGGCGGCCACCGGTCGTGCCGGTGGCCGTGGCCTCTCGTTCGAGGAGGGACGACACCGGTCTAGTTGCCGTTCATGATGTCGTTCATCTCAGCCGCGGCATCCGCTGTGGCCTCGTCGACGGTTTTCTGACCCGACAGGATGGCCTGGATCATGGCGTTGGTGGTCTTCTTCGCTTGTACCGCACCGAACTTGGGGGTCACCGGCAGAGCTCCGCCGCCATCGACCATCTGTTCGGCGAACGGCTGCACGAGAGCATCGTCGGATTCGATGGCGGTCTGCAGCAGCTTGGTGTTGCCGGGAAAGTATCCGGTCTGGTCGGCCCACTGCTGCGCGAAGTCGCCGGTGGTCATGAGCTGCATGAACTCCCAGGCGAGATCCTTGTTCTTCGAGGTGTTGAACATGCTCAGGTGCGAACCGCCGAGCACCGAGGGGCTGATGCCGCCGGTCTGGCCGGGAATCGGGATGGCGCCGAGCTTGCCCTCGAGGTCGGGGGCCTTCTCTAGCAGGGCCGCCGGGGTCCATGACCCCGAAATGGCCATGGCTACCGTGCCCTGGGCAAAGTTGTCGAGAATGTCGGTCTCTTTCCAGGTGGTGGCGCCGGCCGTGGAGAAGTCGTGCTCGGTGGCCAGGCCGGTGTAGAAGGCGATGCCGTCGCGCGATTTCGCCGAGTCGAGCCCGGAGACCCACTGGTCACCCTCGAGGGTGGCCACCTCGCCGCCGGCGCCCCAGACCCATGGGTAGGTGAGCATTTCGGCGTCGCCGGCCACCGGGAACGGGGTGAGGTCGGGGCGCTGGGCCTTGATCACCGTGGCCGCGTCAACGAGTTCCTGCCAGGTGGTCGGTGCGGCCAGGCCGAGCTCGTCGAATACATCGGTGCGGTAGATGATCGAGCGCACGCCGGCATACCAGGGCATGCCGTAGAGGTCACCGTCGTAGGTGCCGCTGTCAACGAGGCCCTCAACCAGGTCGTCGTCCAGGCCCGCTTCGGTCACATAGTCGCCGATCGGGGCGAGCGCACCGGCGTCGGCGAACTCGGCGGTCCAGGTGGTGCCGGTTTCGGCGACATCCGGTGTGGTGCCGCCGGCGATGGCGGTGACGAACCGGTCGTGGGCGTCGGCCCACTGCACGAAGTCCACGTTGAGCGTGGCGCCGGTCTTCTCGGTGAAGGCATCGCCGACGGTGTCAAAGAATGCTTCGGTGTCAGGGTTGGTGCCCTGCATGATCCAGACGTTCAGGGTGTCGCCCTCGGCCGTGTCGGCCGTGTCGGCGGCGCCGTCGGAGCAGGCGGTGAGGCCCAGTGCAGCAATTGCGAACATCGCAATCGGCAGGTAACGCTTCTTCATAGTGTCCCCTCGAGAATTGTCGCAAGGCCAGACAACCTTGTCAGTGAAAATAAGTATCACTTAACTCCACCAGTAACGCAAACCATTTGCATCCTCCCCGCTGGTCGAGGAGTCGGCCTCCCGTTGGTCGAGGAGTCGGCCTCCCGCTGGTCGAGGAGCCGGAACGCTTTTCGCCGGCGTCTCGAGACCCCTTGAGGGTTCCGAGGTCTCGAGACGCGCGCGAAGGGCATGCGCGCTCCTCGACCAACGGAGTCGACCACGCGCCGCTGGTCACGACGACCTGCTCGAAAAACTGTCTGCCGTTGTCGGAGACTACTTCGACGGCGTCGGAGTCGGCGTGATGGATGATCTCGCGCACGCTGCATCCGTTCACAACGGCGGCGCCGTCTGCCGTAGCCAGGCCGATGGCTCCCAGCACGGCTTCGTCCGTTCGAATGACTCCGCCGCGAGGGTCGATTACCGCCATGTCGTCGTCGAGGAGGGTCTGCTGGGGTAGCGGCGGGCTACGAGCGCGCCGGCGCCAGCCGGTAGCCGACGCCGCGCACGGTTTCGATGCGGTCGGCGCCGTCGGCGCTGCGGCCGATCTTTTTGCGCAGGTTGGCCACGTGCACCTCGAGGGAACGCCGGTCGGAATCGGTCACGAGGCCACTCGTGGCGAAGTTGTCGCTGCGCACCTGCAGCACCAGCTCATGTTTGGTGTGCACCCGGTTCTCGGGCTGAAACAGGCTCGCGAGCAGATCGAACTCGCTGCGGGTGAGCAAGAGCGCCGTGCCGTTCACCTGCACCAGGCGGCGGTCGACGTGCAGGCGCAGTCCGTCGTGCTGCAACCATCCGCTTTCTTTTGGGTCGGTCGGGGCCGCAAGCGGCGCTCGCCGCAGCGCGGCATCGATGCGAGCCCGCAGCTCGGCGGTGCGAAACGGCTTGGCCACGAAATCGTCGGCGCCGGCGCTGAGCCCGTGCACCACGTCGATCTCGTCGAAGCGGGCCGAGATCATGATAATGCTGCTCGTGCTGAGCCGGCGCAGGCGTTTGAGGGTTTCGAAGCCGTCCATGCCGGGCATATTCACGTCTAGCGTCGTGAGGGTGGGGTGCAGCTCCTGCATCAGCGCCACGCCCTCGGCGCCGGTGCCGGCCAGATGCACCACGAACCCGGCCTCGATGAGAATCGCCTCGAGCACCTCTTGAATATCGGGGTCGTCTTCGATGACCACGGCCACACGCTCAGTGGTCTCAGTCATGCTGCGCCCGAGGCTGTTCGGGCCACCGCCGGTGTCGGGGTGAGCGGCAGGGTGAGTTCGAAGCGGCTGCCCGCGGCCGACGAGTCGACCAGCAGCAGATCGCCGCCATGCCGCTGGGCGATATCGCGGCTGATGCCCAGGCCCAGGCCGGTGCCGCCCTGGCTCGAATGGAGGGCCGACTCGGTGCGGTAGTACGGCTCGAACACGCGCATCCGCTCTGCATCAGCGATTCCTGCGCCGGTGTCGGTGATGGCGAGCGTCACGCGCTGCGCCGAGTGTGTCTCGCTCACCGTTACGGTGCCGCCGACGCGGTTGTATTTGATGGCGTTGGTCAGCAGGTTGTCGAGCACCTGCCGAATGCGGTGCGGATCGACCTCGGCCCACAGCTCGGCCGACGCGTGCACCTCGACGCTGACCCCGTGCGCATCGGCCGCCGCTCGGCTCGCCGCCAGACAATTCTCGATGAGCGCCCGCAGATCGGTGGCCGTGCACTGCAGCGACAGTTGCACCGTGCCGGTGCTGCGCGCCAGCAGCAGGTCGGCGAGAATCGTCTCCATTTGCTCGGCGTTGCGCACAATCACACCGGCTCGACGTTCCACCGCCTGCGGCTGCTCGCTGGTGCGTTGCATCAGCTCGGCATTGCCCAGAATCGAGGTGAGCGGCGTGCGCAGCTCGTGGGTGACGGCGTCGATCAGATCATCGCGGGCTCGCACCGCTTTCTCGGTGAGCGCCGTCTGCACGGCCAGTTCCGCCCTTTTACGACGGATGCGCGTACCCGACACCCCCGCCGCCATCGCCATGATGATCATCGTCAGCGGAAAGGCGACCAGGCGGGTGAAATCATTGGCATCAAAGTTGGCGTACCCGATCAAGAAGCTGCGCGGGCTGGTCGCGGCGACGAGTGCGAGGCAGGCGACGAAGCCCCACGGTCCGAACGAGTAGGCGATCCAGATGATCGGCAACATGAGCACCAGCCCCGCACCCGACAGCATGGTGTCATCAGACAACGCGGTTAAGCGGATGCCCACGATGTCCACCAGCGGCAGCAGCAACGAGAACTTCTGGAACAGCACGTTGTGGCGCCAGATGAGGGTGGCGATCGTTGCGAGCACGATCATTGCTGCGCCGAGCCCGTACAGAAGCGGGTCCAGGTTGTGGGGACGCGCCAGCACCAGCGCCGTGTCCACCACCGCGGACGCGATAAACACTACGACTTGAAACTCCGCCAGGGAGCGGGCATAGCCCTCGTAGTGTCGTGCCATGGTCTTCTTCCTCCCCAGTCGTAGCCTAACGACCCGGCGGTCTCGGAACTGACGAAATCTTGCGCATCGGGCAGTGATTTCTGTGGTGAATCCTGAGGGTGTGCAGACAGTGTTGGTACTACATACTCGCGGTATGGCCAGATTCCAGCGGAAAGATCTGTAGCCCACATGAAAAGAACAACCGTCTGCATCGCGGCGTCGGTCCGGCCCGCGACCGCGTTGTTGACTGCGGAACTCTAGGTTCGCCCGATGCGGAAGACACTTTTCAGCCTGGCGGCCGCGGCCGTCACGTTTGGAGCATCCGCTTTTGTCGCCCGCTCGGCGATCGCGCCGGTCACCTGCATAACGGTGGGTACGCTGCCGTGTGATGTTGCGGTCAGTCCGGATGGCAGCACGGCGTACGTGCCGAATTCCGTCACGAAGAATGTGTCGGTCATTGATGTGGCTGCCGGGCAGGTCATTGACACCATCGCGTTTCGGGAGTCGCCGCGCACGATCGCGGTCAGCCCGGACGGCGCTCTCGCCTATGTGACCCTGCCCACGCAGGGCCGGGTGGCGGTCATCGATCTCGCGACCGGCCGGCTGCGGGACCCGCTCGTTGTCGGCAGGTTTCCGCACTCGGTGGTGTTTCGTTCCGATGGGGCCATCGCGTATGTCTCGAACGCCGGCGACAACAGCGTCTCGGTGGTTGATGTCCCGGCCGGCCGGGTGCTCGGCGACGTCATTGCCGTGGGCGAAGAACCGCGCGATCTGGCGTTCAGCCCCGACGGCGCCCTGGCTTACGTGGCAAATTTTCGTGCCGGAACGGTGTCGGTCGTTGACGTTACTTCCGGTACGGTCAGCGCCACGATCACCTTGAGCTCCGGATTTGCCAGTGCGATTGCGTTCACTCCGACCGCGGAGTGGGCCTATGTGGCGCACGGCGGCGGCAAGGTGTCGGCCATCAACGTGGCGTCGAACACCGTTGACACGGTGATCGGGGTCGGCAGCGGCGCCTGCGGAATGGCTGTCAGCCCCGACGGCAGCACCATTTACGTCACGAACCAGAACGACGACACGGTCTCGATGATTGACGTGGCCACCAACACGGTCGGCGACACCATCGCTGCGGGCAGCCGCCCGGTGGCGGTGGCGGTCAGCCCCGACGGCACGACGGCCTATGTGGCGGACTGCGGCAGTAGCACCGTCTCCGCCATCACGCTGGTGCGCGCGGCCTGAGGTCGGCCGCCGGGCGGGCGCGAGGTTGACGTACCGTGAGGTGCGGGGCATCCACTCTGGTGGCGCCGGCCAAGCTGCGCGGGTGTTGCGCCGGTGCGCGGGAGTTCTGGTCTGGTCGCAAGTCCCGCGCAACGCGTTCCGCGGGACTTGCGCTGCTGCGCTCGAGTTGCGCCTCCCGCGCACTGACGTAAGTCCCGCGCCAGGCAAAAAGGTGGGGTGTGAGGAGTCATCGTCGTTGCGCGCGGTTCTCCAAACGGTAAAAGCCCGTGCTCGGGGTGTTCGTCTCTGCCCCTGCCCGGCGCCGCGTGATCGCGGGCGTACCTCCGGAGCCGTGGACCGCTTTCTAACCTGGGCCCAGTTTCCGGGCCCGGGCCCGGAACGGTCTGCGGGCACTCGAGCCCCGAACCGCCGCCGGAGCCCGTCGCCCCGAACCGCCGCCGGAGCCCGTCGCCCCGAACCGCCGCCGGAGCCCGTCGCCCCGAACCGCCGCCGGAGCCCGTCGCCCCGAACCGCCGCCGGTAGGGTGGCAGCAGCACCCCCCCGATCGAAAGACACACCATGCCCGATCTCGTTCTGCGCTCTGTCAGGCAGCCCGGCGACGCGACCGTCTCCGACCTGTACATTACCGACGGCGTCGTCACGCACATCGTGCCCGCCGGCACCACAATGGATGCCCGCGCCACCGACCGACACCGCCCCGCGCACGACGGCCCCGACCACGACGGCCCCGACCACGACGGCCCCGCGCACGACGGCCCCGCGCACGACGGCCCCGACCACGACGGCCCCGACCACGACGGCCCCACCCGCCCCCGCCCCACCCACGCCCGCATCGTCGACCTCGCCGGACGCACCGTCATTCCGGGGCTCTGGGATGAACACGTGCACATGACCCAGTGGGCGCTCGCCGGGGCCCGATTCGATCTCTCGGCCGCAGCATCCGCTCGGGAGGCTCTCGAGCTGGTGCGCGCGCAGATCATCGCGGACGCACCGGCGACCCCGCTGATCGGCGTGCGGTTTCGCGACGCGATCTGGGCCGACGCGCCCACCCTGCACGATCTGGACGAGGTGACGCAGGGGCATCCGACCGCCCTGATCAGCCACGACCTGCACTGTGTCTGGCTCAACAGCGCCGCCGCTGAGCGGTTCGGGGTGCCGGTTGATGCGTCCGGCCTGCTGCGTGAACAGGCGGCATTCGCCCTGACCATTGCACTCGGCCAGCTGCCCGACGCCGAGGTCGATGCCCTCGCCGCGCAGGCCGGAACCCGGGCCGCCGCGCGTGGGGTAGTCGGCATCGTCGACTTCGAAATGACCTGGAACCGCGACGTCTGGCAGCGCCGCATCAGCCACGGGTTCAACGCCCTCAGAGTCGACGCGGGCATCTACCTGGCCGATCTTGATCGTGCCATCGCCGAGCGGATGCACACCGGCGACCGCATCGCAGACACCCACGGCCTGCTCACGGTCGGGCCGCTCAAACTGCTCATCGACGGCTCGTTGAACACCCGCACCGCGTTCTGCGTCGATGAATACCCGGTGGGCGGTCACGGAATGCTCACCGTGAGTGAAGACGAGCTCACCGCGATTCTGCTCGCCGCCAAGCGGGCCGCCCTGCTGCCCGCCGTGCATGCCATCGGCGATGCCGCCAACACCGTCGCCCTCAATGCCTTCGAGCGTGCCGCGATCGCCTTCGAGCGTGACGCCGACGCCCGCACCCCCACCGCCCGCGGTGCCGCCGAACACGCCCAGTTTCTGCAGCCCGAGGACTTCGCACGCGCCGACGCCGCCCTGCACTCGCGCGCCGTCGTCGGGCGCATCGAGCACGCTCAGTTTCTGCGCACCGAGGACTTCGCCCGCTTTGCTCGCCTCGGCGTCACGGCGAGCGTGCAGCCCGAGCACGCGCTCGACGACCGCGACGCGGTGGAACTCAACTGGGCTGCCGGTGCAGCCCGTGCGTTCGCGCTGCGCTCACTGCTCGATGCCGGGGCCACTCTGGCCTTCGGATCCGACGCCCCCGTCGCGCCCCTCGACCCGTTCACCGCCATGAGCGCCGCATCATCGCGCGCCCGCAGCGACGGCCGCGGCCCGTGGCGCCCCGACCAGGTCATCACCCGGCAGCAGGCACTGGCCGCATCAGCCCGCGGACGCACCCGCCTCCGGGTCGGCGACGTGGCCGACATCGCCGTGCTCGACGGCGACCCGCTCACGGTCTCCGATGCCACCTTCGAGCGGATGCCCGTGGCCGCGACCCTCCTGGCCGGTCGCGCCACCCACGGCGCGGCTCTGCTGGCCCCCTGACCCGCACCGCTCCCCGCCCACGCCCGTGGCCTCGAGACGCGCGCGTGTTTCGACAGGCTCAACAACCGACATGCGCGCTCCTCGACCGGCCCGCCCCCGCTGGTCGAGGAGCCGGCACGCCCCCGTTGGTCGAGGAGCCGGCCCGCCCCCGTTGGTCGAGGAGCAGGCCCGCCCCCGCTGGTCGAGGAGCTGGCGTGCGTGTGGCCGGCGTCTCGAGACCGCGCCCCTCCTGCGTCGACCCGTGAGCTTCGGCCCATTTAGTCGCTCAAATCGCCTGAAACTCACGGCTCGGTGCCGCAAACTCACGCCTCGACGCCACCGACCCCCACCTCGGCGACGAAAGCCCAAAAATCCTTACCCGAACCGACCCGACACGTAGTCTTCGGTGGCCTGCACGCTCGGGTTAGAGAAGATCGTCGTCGTGTCGTCATATTCGATGAGCTTGCCGGGCTTGCCGGTGCCGGCAATGTTGAAGAATGCGGTGCGGTCGGACACCCGCGAAGCCTGCTGCATATTGTGCGTCACGATCACGATCGTGTACTCGCTCTTCATCTCCTCGATGAGGTCCTCAATGGCCAGAGTCGAGATCGGGTCGAGCGCCGAGCAGGGCTCGTCCATCAGAATAACGTCGGGCTCAACGGCAATGGCGCGGGCGATACACAGTCGCTGCTGCTGCCCGCCGGAGAGGCCTGAACCGGGTCGCGCGAGGCGATCCTTCACTTCATTCCACAGATTCGCGCCGCGCAGGGCCTTCTCGGTGAGGTCGTCGGCATCCGTTTTCGACATGCGACGGTTGTTGAGCTTCACGCCGGCCAGCACGTTGTCCTGAATGGACATGGTCGGAAACGGGTTGGGCCGCTGAAAGACCATGCCCACCTGGCGGCGCACGAGCACCGGGTCCACGCCGGGGCCGTACAGGTTGTTGCCGTCGATCAGCACTTCACCCTCAACGCGGGCGCCGGGGATGACCTCGTGCATGCGGTTGAGCGTGCGAATGAACGTGCTCTTGCCGCAACCGCTGGGCCCGATGAACGCAGTCACCGTGCGCGGCTCAATAACAATGGAGACGCCCTCAACAGCCAAAAAGTTGCTGTAATACACGTTGAGGTCGTTGACTTCGATGCGCTTGGACATAAGTCCCTTTCTAGATAAGAGCTAGCGGCCCAGTTTGGGCGAGAACCAGTGGGCGATGAGGCGAGCGAGACCGTTGAGCAGCATCACGATCAGAATCAGGGTGAGCGCCCCGGCCCAGGCTCGGTCGACGTAGGCCTGCGCGTCGGCGCCCTGGTTGGCATACTGGGTGTACACAAACACCGGCAGTGTCATCATCCGCTCGCTGAACAGGTCGTAGTTCATGCTCGAGGTGAACCCGGCGATGATCAACAGCGGCGCCGTCTCACCGATCACGCGAGCGATCGACAGCATGACTCCGGTCACGATTCCCGCAATGGATGTCGGCAGCACCACCTTAAGAATGGTCAACCATTTCGGAACCCCAAGTGCAAAGGCCGCCTCGCGCAGTTCGTTCGGCACGAGCTTGAGCATTTCCTCGCTCGAGCGCACCACCACGGGAATCATCAGCACCGACAGCGCGATCGACCCGCCGAAACCAAAGCGCACACCCGGGTCGTCGAACAACAGAGCGAACAGGGCGAACGCGAACAGTCCGGCGACGATCGAGGGGATGCCGGTCATCACGTCGACGAAGAAGGTGATGGCCCGCGCCAGCTTGCCGCGACCGTATTCCACGAGGTAGATCGAGGCGAGCAGCCCGATCGGCACGGAGATCAGCGTCGCGACGCCGGTCACCATGAGCGTTCCCATGACGGCGTGCAGCACGCCGCCTCCCGCTCCGACCACGTTGCGCTGCGACTCGGTGAAGAAGGTCGGCGTCAGAAACGCGGGCAGTCCGTTGACCACGGTCGTGTACACGATCGACACGAGCGGCAGCATGGCGATCACGAACGCGGCGGTGACCAGCGCCGTCATCAACCGGTCCAGCGCCTTGCGGGAGCCTTCGACCAGACGCGAGAGCACGTAGATGGCAACGCAGTACAGCGCCGTGCCGAATACGACCGTGCCCACAATGTTGAAGCCGTCAACGGCTCCCGACAGAAAGAGCATGGTGAAGAAGGCGGCTGACACGGCCCAGCTGGCCAGCAGCACCCAGAGCGGGGAGCGCCGGGGCAGCTTGCCCGCGGTCAGCGAGTTGGTCAGCGGGGTAGCTTGCATAACGGATGTCATCAGTTGGCTCCCGAGAATGCCTTACGGCTGTTGATAATGACCCGGGCCAGCATGTTCACGAGCAGGGTCACGACGAACAAGACCAGGCCGGTAGCGAGCAGGATGTTCACACCGACACCGTGCGACTCGGGAAAATTCAGCGCGATATTCGCGGCGATCGTGGTGGAGTTCTGCGAGGTGAGCAGCTGAAAGATCACCTGCGGGCTGGGGGAGAGCACCATGGCCACGGCCATGGTCTCGCCGAGGGCACGGCCAAGTCCGAGCATCGACGCCGAAATGATGCCGGGCAAACCGAACGGCAGCACGGCCATCCGGATCATTTCCCAGCGGGTGGCACCGAGAGCCAGAGCGGCTTCTTCGTGCAGCAGCGGGGTTTGCAGAAAAATCTCCCGGCAGATGGCGGTGATGATCGGCAGGATCATCACGGCGAGCACGATCGAGACGGTGAAGATGGTGCGGCCCGTGCCGGAGACGGGGCCTTCAAACAACGTGAACCAGCCGAACCAATCCACCAGGGTGGTGTAGAACGGCTGCACCATGGGGGCCAGCACGCCGATACCCCAGAGGCCGAAGACCACCGAGGGAACAGCCGCCAGCAGGTCAACCAGGTAGCCGAGGCCCTGCGCGAGCCGACGCGGCGCAAAGTGCGAGATGAACAGTGCGATGCCGATGGCGACCGGAACGGCCATGAGCAGCGCCAGGATGGCCGAATAGATCGTGCCGAAGACCAGAGGCCCAACGTAAGACCAGAAGTTGGTGACATCTCCGCTGAACTCGTCGGGCGCGGCGACGAACGCCGGCAGGCTCTCGACGAGCAGAAAGATGGCCACGGCCGCGAGCACGGCCAGGATCAGGCTGCCGGCAATGACGGTGGCCGACGAGAAGATGCGGTCGCCGGGGCGTTGCCTGGCCTTAATGGTCGTAGCGGCAGCTGTGGTCATGCCGATCTCCTAAGTAGCGTCAGGCTAGTGAAATTATGGTGAAACGCGAGGTGCCAGGTGGTTGGACGCAATTGGCCGTTCACCCCAGTCTGCCCGATCCTGTCCCGCGATTGTGCGAGAAAGGACCGGGCAGCGGTGTTCAGGTGCTACTTGACAGTCGCGAGAACCGCGGCGACGTCGGCTTCAAGCTCGGTCGTCAGCGGTGCAACTCCGGCAGCTTCCTCGGCGACAGTCTGTCCCTCGGCGCTGGCGATGAACTCGATGTAGGCCTTCACGAGCTCGCCCTGGGCGGCATCGGCGTACTCGTTGCAGACGATCGCGTAGCTCACCAGAACCAGCGGGTACTCCGCCGCGTTGGTGGTCTTGCGGTTCAGGTCCAGCGCGAGGTCGTCGGCAGCGCGGTCGGCCACGAGGGGCGATCCGGCGACAACCTCGGCCGCGGCCTCGGGGGTGTAAGCGACGAAGTCGGTGCCGACCTGCAGCTTGGCGGTGCTGAGCTCGCCGGCCTGCGACGCGTCAGCGTAACCGATCATGTTCGTGCCGTTGGTGACGGCGGAAACGACACCGGAGGTGCCCTGCGCGCCTTCGCCGCTCTGGAACGGGAACGTGTCGGACGCCTTCTCGGTCCAGACATCCGGTGCCGTCTGGCCCAGGTAGTCGGAGAAGTTCTTGGTGGTGCCCGAGTCGTCCGAGCGGTGCACGGCGTTGATCGTAGCCGACGGCAGCGTCGCGTCGGGGTTCAGGGCCACGAGTGCGGCGTCGTCCCAGGTGGTGATCTCGCCGGCGAAGATCTTGGCGAGTGTGTCGGCATCCACGTTGAGGTCGGTGACACCCTCAACGTTGAAGATCACGGCGATGGGGGAGATGTAGACCGGCAGGTCGACGGCCTTGCTGCCGGCAGCGCAGGTGGCGAACTCGCCGGCGAGCTCCTCGGTGCTCATGTAGGAGTCGCTGCCGGCGAAGTCGGATCCGCCCGAGGCGAAGGCCTTGCGACCGGCACCGGAGCCGGAGGGCTCGTAGTTGATGGTGACGCCGGTGTTGGCGGTCTGGAAGGCAGCGATCCACGCTTTCTGCGCCGCGTCCATCGAGGAGGCGCCGCCGCCGTTGAGGGTACCGGTGAGCGTGCTGGCCGGGGAATCGCCCGTGGTGGCAACGTCCCCTTCGTTTGCTGCACAGGAGGAGAGTGCGAGGCCTGCTGCAATGGCAATGACCAGAGGGCGGCCGAAACGCTTGAAGTTCACGTGTATCCCTTTCGAGGGGTTGGCAAGACTGTGTTTTTTCGTACGCGGGCCGGTGCTGGCCCAGAACGAGGCTAAACAGGTGAAGTAACCACCGACCAACCTTCGGGTAAACAGATGGTGAACGAGCGATAACGGTGCCGCCGTTCCCGCGCCTCGCACGGACGCGCGCGGGGAGCGTCCTACGCCGTGGCGGGGTACGTCTCTATGGCGAGGATGCCGGCGGCCGGGTTCTCCGACGACAGGTGCACGATCGAGAACCCGCCGGTGTCCAAATCCGCGGCGTCGAACAGGGCCGACGTCGTCTGCGTGCCGGTGGCCAGCGCGATTTCGCGCAGAATCTCCGGGAGCACCGGCCCGTGGCTGCACAGCACGACCGTTTTGCGGGCTCGCACCCGTTTGCCGATGACGGTGCGCACATCCGCTTCACCGTTTTCGAGGGCGTCCTGGCTGATCAGATCGGTCTGTTTGATCGGGATGCCCGTGGCGGCGGCCAGCGGAGCCACGGTCGTGACGCAGCGCGTTGCGGTGCTGGAAATGATGCGGAGCGGACGCCAAGCGGTGACCGTGTCGACCAGGCTGGCCGCCTGCGACACCCCACGCGCGGTGAGGGGACGACGTGCGTCTGGACCCACGCCGTTGCGTGGCGCCGCCTTGCCGTGCCGCAGCGCGATGAGAGCGAACGTGCGGGTCACGCCGGCATCAACGAGGGCCGAGAACGTCTCGAGAATGGCGACGTCGGCCGCGTAGCTCAGATAGCTGCGGGCCTTTTTAATGGTGACCCATTCGATCGCGGCGACCTCGCCGTTCGGCACGAAGGTTGAGCGTGCGATGGCCTCGGGGGTGATCTCGGCGGCCCAATAGTGCACGATCTTGGTGCGGCCGTCGGGCATGTCGTAGTGCGATATCCCGAGCGGAACACCCAGCGCCACGGCCAGGCCGGTCTCTTCCTCAACCTCACGCACGGCCGTGCGCGGCAGCGTCTCGCCCGGATCGACCTTGCCCTTGGGAATGGTCACGTCGCCGTGCACCGTGCGGTGAATGAGGAGCACGTGCATGCGCCCGTCGATCAGACGCCAGCAGACGGCTCCGGCAGCGTACACGGCGGAGTCCACGGTCTTGGTCGCCATCAGCGACGCCCCGCCGACCGCTTGCGTGCACCGATCTGCAGCATCAGTTTGTTCTGCATATCATCGAGGTGAACGCCGTGCTCGTTGACGTCGTGGCGGGTCCAATGGCCGGTTTCATCGAGCCACCAGCTGGAGGTTTGCGCATCCATCGCCTGTTCGAACAGTCCCTCGATCTCGACCAGATGTTCCGGGTCGACCAGGCGCACGAGCGCCTCGACCCGGCGGTCCAGGTTGCGGTGCATCATGTCGGCGCTGCCGATGTATACCTGGGTCTCGCCGAGGTTATGAAAGGAGAAGATGCGGGAGTGCTCGAGGTAGCGGCCGAGAATCGACCGCACCCGGATGTTCTCGCTCATGCCCACGACGCCCGGCTTGAGGCTGCAGATGCCGCGCACCCAGATGTCCACGTGCACGCCGGCCTGGCTGGCGCGGTACAGCGCGTCGATGATGTCCTCGTCCACCATGGAGTTGACCTTGATGCGGATGCCGCTGGTCTTGCCGGCGAGGGCGTTGTCGGTTTCATTGGCGATGTTTTTGAGTAGGGCCTTGCGCAGGTGCAGCGGAGCCACCAGCAGGCGCTTGAACTTCTTCTCAATGGCGTAACCCGACAACTCGTTGAACAGCCGGGTGAGGTCTTTGCCGACCTGGGCATCCGCTGTCAGCAGGCCGAGGTCTTCGTAGATGCGGCTGGTTTTCGGGTTGTAGTTTCCGGTTCCGATGTGGCTGTAGTGCCGCAGCACGCCCTTCTCGTAGCGCACCACGAGGGCGAGCTTGCAGTGGGTTTTCAGGCCGACCAGCCCGTAGACCACGTGCACGCCGGCCTTCTCCAGCTTGCGCGCCCAGGTGATGTTCGCCTGCTCGTCGAAGCGGGCCTTGATCTCGACCAGGGCCAGCACCTGCTTGCCGCTGTCGGCAGCGGCGATGAGGGCCTCGACGATGGGGCTGTCTCCCGAGGTGCGGTAGAGCGTCTGCTTGATGGCGAGCACGTTCGGGTCGGCGGCGGCCTGCTCCAGAAACGCCTGCACGCTCGTGGCAAACGACTCGTAGGGGTGGTGCAACAGCACGTCGCGGCGTGCGACTGCCGAGAAGATGTCCTGCTCGGCGTTCGGCTCGCTCGGCAGCAGCTGCACCGCAGTCGTGGGCACGTGCTTGACGAAGTGCAGGTCGGGGCGGTCGATGCGCAGGTCGAACAAGCCGCCGAGGTCGAGCGGCGCCGGCAGGCGGTAGACCTCCTGTTCGGTCACGTCGAGTTCGCGCACGAGCAGGCCGAGGGTGACCTCGTCCATATCCTCGGTGATCTCCAGACGAATCGGCGGGCCGAACCGGCGGCGCAGCAGCTCCTTCTCGAGGGCCTTGATCAGGTTCTCGGTTTCGTCTTCGTCAATCTCCACGTCTTCGTTGCGGGTGACGCGAAAAACGTGGTGTTCCAAAATTTCCATGCCCGGAAACAGGTCGCCGAGCTGGTTGGCGATGAGGTCTTCCAACGCGATATAGCGGATGCGCTCCACCGACTCGCTGCGATCCACGCGCACGAAACGCGGCAGCATGGGGGGTACCTTGAGCCGGGCAAACTCCTGCTTGCCGGTCTTGGTGTTGCGCACCCGCACCGCCAGGTTGAGGGACAGGCCCGAAATATAAGGGAACGGATGCGCCGGGTCGACCGCGAGGGGCATTAGCACCGGAAAGATCTGGTTGGAAAAATACGTGCGCAGCGATCGACGGTCGGCGTCGCCGAGGCTCTGCCAGTCGACGGCGTCGACGCCGGCCGCGGCCAAGGCGGGGCGCACGAGATTCTGGAAGGCGAGTGCGTGGCGATCCTGCAGGGCGTGGGCGGCGGCTGAAATATCGCTGAGCACGTCTTGCGGGGCGCGGCCGACGTTGGTCGGCACTGCGAGACCGGTGAGAATGCGGCGCTTCAGGCCGGCGACGCGCACCATGAAGAATTCGTCGAGGTTGCTGGCGAAAATGGCGAGAAAGTTGGTGCGTTCCAGCACCGGAAGGGTCTCGTCCTCGGCCAGTTCCAGCACGCGCTGGTTGAAGGCGAGCCAGCTCAGTTCGCGGTCGAGGTACCGGTCGTCGGGCAGCGCCGGATCAACTTTTTCGAAAAGTGGGTCAAAGTCGTCGTCAAAGTCTGTAAGACCCGAGTCTGCTTGGGTGATTTCGCCGTCCATTGGTCCATCCTGACACCCTTGGTGGCGCCACCGCGACGAAGTGAGTGAACGTCGTGCGAAATTATTCCGGGACCCGTTGACATTTCGGCCTGCCGCGCCGTCCCTGCCTCGCCGCCCCCTGCCCTTCGCCCGCCGCCCTTCGCCCGCCGCCCTTCGCTCGCAGCTCTCGCCCCTCGCCCCTCGCCCCTGCCCCTCGCCCGCAACCCTCGCCCTCGCCCGGCCCTCGCTTTATCCTCTCCAGCTCCCTCTGCGCATAACTCCTGCAATTTGCGCGCGGAGCAGCTGCGATTCGCGTAATTGCGGGGGGTGCGCTCGGGCGTCGAAGAATTTGCAGGAGTTATGCGCGCGACGACTGGCGGGCATGGAGCCTGCTGCGGTCAGGCGGTCAGGCGGTCAGGCGGTCAACGTCAGGCGGTCAACGTCAGGCGGTGAGGCGGCGGTACTGCACGTCGACGGTATAGTCCACGAAACCGAGCGCGCGGTACAGGTGCACGGGGCCGAGGCTGTCGGCCTCTACGTAGAGCGCGGCGGTGGTGCACCCGGCGTCGACGAAGCGCTGCAACCCGGCCTGCATGAGCCCGCGGCCGAACCCGCGACCGGCGGCGTCCGGATGCACCCCGATCACATAAATTTCGCCGAGGCTACCCTCCACTTTGAGCCAGTTGTAGCCGATCATGCGGTCGGAGCTGTCGCGCAGAATCAGAAAGTCATCGGGATTGAACCAGCCCTCGCCCTGCCGGGCCGCGAGGTCAGCTTCGGTGATCGCGCCCTGTTCCGGGTGCGTCGCAAAGACGAGCGCATTCAGCGCCACCCATTCGGCGTCGTCGATCCCCGGCCGGAACGACGTGATCTCGGCGCCGTCCAGTAGAGCGGATGCCGCCACCGCGGTCTCCGTCCCCGCCGCGGTCCCGGTCTCCGTCGCCGTGCCCGTCGCCGTCGCCGTCGCCGTGCCCGTCGCCGTCCCCGTCCCCGTCCCCGTCCCCGTCCCCGTCCCCGTCAGAGGCTTGCGCAACTCCAACAAGGTGCGCGCGGCAACGAAGCGCAGTTCGCTCGCGAGGGCACGGGCGGCGGGATGATCGCCGTGTGACCAAGCGGTCACTCCGTTGGGTTCGGTGTCGGCGAGTTCACGTGCCGCCGCCCGCCCATACCCGCGTCGCCGGTAGTCCGGCGCAATAACAAAGTCAATCTCGCCGCGTCCGCCGAGCGCGGCGCCGACAACGACGGTGTGCGCTGCCGCTGCCGCTGCCGCTGCACCGTCACCGTCACCGTCACCGTCGGTCGAGTCTGCCACGCCGGGGGTAGCTGCACCGTCACCGTCGGTCGAGTCTGCCTCGCCGGGGGTAGCTGCACCGTCACCGTCGGTCGAGTCTGCCTCGCCGATGCCGGGTGCGTTCGGCGAGTCTGCCGAGTCAGCGGACTCGGCGACGCACACCAGATAGGCGGTGCGGAGGCCGTCCTGCAGGTCGTAGAGCGCCTGCTCGTTGAACGGCGCGTAGCCGTCGAACGCGCGAGCGGCCGCGGCGACCCGATGAAAATCGGCCAGCCCCGCAGCATCCGCTGTACTAAGCGCGCGTAGAATTTGGAACCCGTTCATCGTTCTCTTCGTGCACATTGAAGCGATAACCCACGTTGCGCACCGTGCCGATGAGCGACTCCTGGTCGCCCAACTTCGCCCGCAGGCGCCGCACGTGCACGTCGACGGTGCGGGTGCCGCCGAAGTAGTCGTAGCCCCAAACCTCGCTCAACAGCTGCTCCCGGGTGAACACTCGCGACGGATGCGCCGCCAGGAATCGCAGCAGCTCGAACTCCTTATAGGTGAGGTCCAGCGGCTTGCCGTGCACCTTCGCCGAGTAGCTCGCCTCGTCGATGATGACGCCGGCCGCGCGAATCGTGTTCGACGGTTCGCTGCGGGCCACGCGCCCGGCAGTCAAACGGATGCGGGCATCCACCTCGGCTGGACCGGCCGTGTCGAGAATGACGTCGTCGACACCCCAGTCGGGACTGACGGCGGCCAAGCCGCCCTCGGTGATCACGAGGAGGAGGGGCGTGGAACTGCCCATGGTGTGCAGAATCTGGCACAGTGCCTTGGCCGCGACGAGGTTGCTGCGCGCATCGACCAGAATGAGGTCCGAATCGGGCGCATTGATGAGCTGGTCCGCCTGAGCGGGAATAAGCTTTGCGCTGTGCGATAGCAGCGCCAGGGCGGGGAGCACGTCATTGTTGGCCGCCGAGGTCAGGATCAACAACTGCGCCACTCGCGCCCTCCAAGTATCTCGAATTTCATTCTAGCGTGCCATGGAACCAAGGCGGTCAGGCACAATAGAAACGTGAACTGGCATTGGAAAACGATCGCGACCGTGTGGGTACTGGCGATTGTGGGCGCAATCCTCACCATAATTCTCGCCACGCCGGCCTCCGCCATCGGCTGGATCGGACTCACCCTGGCCGTGTGTACCCTCGTCACGCTGGCCTTGCAGATTGCCACCGGCAGCAAAGAGGGCTACGTCTTGCGGGTCACCGTGAGCATCACGGGAGCCATCGTTATTCTCGTGGTCGCGACCGTCGTCGTCGCTGCGCTCTGACCGCTCGCACTAGACTCGCAGCATGGATCTGTTAGCGCTTGAACTTTTCTTCCTGGGCCTGCTCGGGTTGGCCAGCTTGTCGATCGCCTGGGTATCAGGCATGGTCGTCTTCAAACTGTTCCGGGGGCAGCGGTAAGTCCGCATGTTTGACCTCCCGGTCGGCTTGCCGTCCGAACTCGTTCCCCTCTCCTGGTTGATCGGAGTCTGGGAAGGTTCCGGCGTGCTCGAATACAAGATCGGCGAAGAATCGGTCAGCCGTACCTTCGGTCACCGCATCAGCTTCAGCCACGACGGCCTGCCGCACCTGAACTACAGCTCGTACACCTGGCTCGAGCCCGAAACGCCCGCCACAACGGATACTGCCGGCCTCGCCTCCGAAGCGGATGCTGCCGCGCTCGCCGCCTCGTCCGCTGTCACTTCGCCGGATGCGACAGCGGATGCCGCCGCGCTCGCCGCCTCGTCCGCGGAAACGCCCGCTGCGGCACCCCCCGCGCGGTCCGCGTCGATCCTGCCGCCCGAGTTGCTATCCGACGAGAGAACACCGTTGGTCACCGAAACCGGTTACTGGCGGCTCAGCCGGCATCAGGGCGACGGCGACCCGGGCCCCGGCATGCTGCCCGGAACCGGCGAGCGTCCGTTCACCTCGGCCGCGGCGGTGGAAACGCTGCGCAACCGTGATGGCGGCTTCGACATTGAGGCTACCCTCGTGCACCCCGGCGGCGTGGCCGAGCTCTACCTCGGCCAGGTCAAGGGCCCGCGCATCGATCTCGCGACGGACGCCGTGCTGCGCACCGCGGGCGCCAAACCCTACGCGGCCGCGACCCGCATGTACGGCCTGGTGGACAATCACCTGCTCTGGGCCTGGGACATCGCCGCTCTCGGCCAGGACCTGCGCACGCACGCCTCCGGCCGCCTGGCCCGAGTAGAGTAGCCCCCTCTTTTTCTGCCCGGGCCCGGGCCCGGGAACTGGGCCCAGGATAGATCATGGGCCCAGTTGCATAAGGTGGGCCCGGCGCCTGTATGCGTCCGTGTGCGGTGCGTGTCCCGGCGGGCCGCTCGGGGCCTGCGCGCATCCGCTCCGGCACCGCGCGCGCGCCTTTTCGTCTTTCCGGGCCCGGGCCCGGAAACTGGGCCCAGGATAGATCATGGGCCCGGTTGCGTAAGGTGGGCCCGGCCGCGCGCGCAGAGGGCCGCGCGGTGCATCCGCTCTCGCAGATCGTCACACAGCGCGAATAAAACGTCTGGCCGTACTGTTGACAGAGGTAGAGACGTAGTGCCTCGAGCACACCCCACCTGCACGATCGCCGCCCCTCAACTCAACCCGGGTCGGCAGAATTGAGCGACATGACTGACCCGGCAGCCACCACAGTGCCCTCCGCACCGTTGGCCCCCGCCTCCCCGCTGCTCGGCGTGCCCGGCGCGGTTCAGGCCGAAGGCATCGACGCCGGCGTCGCCGCCCACTACGGCAACCCCATGATCGAACAGCGGTCGCTCGTCGCCGGTCGCGCCATCGTCGACCTTTCGCACCGCGGAGTGCTCGGCATCTCCGGCCCCGACCGGCTGACCTGGCTCAACTCGATCGCCAGTCAGGAGCTGCGCTCGCTCGCCGCCGGCGAATCCACCGAGATGCTGCTGCTCGACCCCACGGGCCACCTCGAATACGCCATCCGCGTGCTCGACGACGGCGTCGAAACCTGGCTGCTCGTCGAGGCCGCCGAACTGCCCGGCCTGCAGAAGTTCCTCGACCGCATGAAGTTCATGCTGCGCGTGCAGATCGTCGACCACACCCTCGCCTACGCCACAATCGGTGCGATGACGGATGCCCCGGCCTCCGTTGGGATCACCGCCGCCGCCCCGAACGACGTACCACTCACCTGGGTCGACCCGTGGTCCGCGGTCGCCCGCGGCGGGTACCAGTACGCGGAAACCCCCGAGCACCCCGGAACCCGCTGGACCTACACCGAAACTCTCATGCCCCGCGCCAGCCTGCCCGCCCTGCGCGACGCCCTCGCCGCCGGAACGCTGACCGCTACGACCGGAACGACCGCCTCGACCGTCTCCACCGGAACGACCGCCTCCACCGGAACGACCGCCACGACCGCCACTCCAGCCGCGGCGAACGCGCCCGTCGACGCCGCAGCATCGGCTGAACCCGCAACAGCGGCCACCGTTGGAACGAACACGCCAGCACCTGTGATCGTCACCCCCGCCGGTCTGCTCGCGCTCGAAGCGCTGCGCATCGCTGCCTGGCGCCCGCGCCGCGCCCGCGAGGTCGACGAGAAGAGCATCCCGCACGAGCTGGACTGGCTGCGCACCGCCGTGCACCTGAATAAGGGCTGCTATCGCGGGCAGGAAACGGTGGCCAAGGTGCACAACCTCGGACACCCGCCGCGCCGTCTGGTCATGCTGCACCTCGATGGATCCGAGGGCGTACTGCCGGCGCCGGGCGACCCGGTGCAGGCCGACCGTGTTCGTCCCGAGACGCAACCCGAGCGGGTCACCGTCGGCACGATCACGTCCAGTGCCATCCACTACGAGCTGGGGCCGATTGCGCTCGCCGTGATCAAGCGCACCATTCCGGCCGGGTCCACGCTCTACGTCGAGTCCGAAGGAATCAGTATCTCCGCCAGCCAGGAGATCATCGTGCCGCAGTCGGCCGGATCCGTCGCCGACATCCCGCGCCTGCCCCGCCTCGGCATCCGCACCCCCGGCCACTAGAGCGCCGGGCGAACTGCCACGGTCGCCGGTCACAACCGCGAAGATCCTCGTCCAAGCCCGCAGCAGTCCCTCTTATTAAGCGGATGCTGCCACCCGCGCAAACACGCGGGTGGCAGCATCCGTTCTGATCAGCTTTCCCCGGGGGGACCGCTTTAGTTGCGCGCGCGCACCCGGCGTCGGCGGGCCAAGACGAGTGCGAGTCCGCTGAGCGCGAGCAGCAAGGCGACCCAGCCGGTGAGGCCGGCGTTGATGCCGGTCGTGGGCAGCGCGGTGTCCAGCGAACTCGTCGCCACGACGGCGGGCGCGGTCACGGTGATGTCGGCCGAGGTGACGCTGCCGGAGAGCAGCCCGATGAGCACGATGTGGTGAACGCCGGCCGGTGTTGCGGCGGGGAGGGCGAAGCTGCCGGTGACGGTTCCGTCAGCAGCGGCCACGAGGGTGCCCAGCAGAACCGGCGTGGAGTGCAGCCACACTTCCACGGTTTCGCCGGGGACGAAGTCAACTCCGGACACGGCGATCATGCCGCCGTCGCCGGCGGTGAGGGTTTGCGCCGGTGTCGTGTTGCTCGCTGCCGGCGTCACGGCGATGGACATGGCGCTGACCGTGGTCGCGGTGACGTAGCCGGTGCTGGAGCCGGTGACGGCGACGCTGATCGTGGTGCCTTCATCCTCGGCGACGAGCAGGTAGCTCAGTGCGGTGGCGCCATCGATGGCGACGCCGTCGCGCATCCACTGCACGGTGACCTCGCTGGCCACGGGGGACCAGTCCGGCACCGAGGCGGTCAGCGTCTGGTTGACCACGGCATGGCCGGTCACGGTCGGCACGGCCGTCGATCTGAACGGGCCTGCGACGATCGCCGCTGTGCCCGGGCTCGTCGCGGTTTCCGGCTCTGACTGCGCGTTCGTTCCGGTGACCGCCACCGAGATGACCTTGTTGAGGTCGGCTCCGACGAGCGTGTAGTCCGCGCTGGTGGCGCCGTCGATGGCTACGCCATCACGCATCCAGATGTAGCTCGGGTCGGTCAGCGGGAGCGCCTCGTCGACGACGGCGGTCAGGATCTGCCCAACGACCGGGTCGCCGGTGATCGTGGCGCTGGTCAATGGATTGGAGCCGCCCGGGTTGTCGATCAGGTTGACGTTGGCGTACCCGCCGGAATAGGCGTAGGAATTGTTCGAGTTGAACCCCTCCACGTAAACGGCCACGCCCGACTGCGCCGAGATGGCGTAACTGCCCGGTGCAACCAGCAGTCGGGCCACCGAATACGCGGTGGAGGCGACGGGCGTGAACTCGGCCGCGTCAATGGCTACGTTGTTGAGTGTTACCGTACCGACATTGTCAGTTTTCGCGATAACGGTCAGGGTGTTCACGGCGAAACCGGATGCCGGCGTGGCGACCGTGTACGACTTGAGGAGCTGCCGCGTCGGTGCCACCAGGGTCGTTGCCGGGTCGCCGGTCTGGCCGGCGTAGTCGCCGCCACCGAAGCCGTTAAGTACGAGTACCGGCTTGTTTGAAGTGAGTACCTGCACGAGCGGGCTGCCCTCGCGTGCGCCGCCGAAGGTGTGCACCTCGCCGGCGTTCAGCGTGGCGATCACGGTATCGCCGAGGGTGAGAACGGTTCCGTCTTCATTGGCGAGCACGCGGTAGGAGTCCCGATACTGCGAGTTAATGGAGTCGGGAAGCAGAAAATCCATCCCCCATGCAGTGATGGGCGGCATGACCTCGACCACGTGATCGCAGGCGCTGAAACCGATGTTGACGCAGAAGGTGCTGCCGGTGACGCCGATTTTCTTGTCGGCGGTGATCAGCGTTCCGCTCACATCGGTGCCGGTGCCGGTGACCGTGTACACCTCGCCCTGAGCCAGCGTGATGTCGTACGGCGTGCCGGCTGGGTGAGCGTTCAACGCAGTCTGCGATGTCACGGTCACGGTTGTCGTGCCGGCACCGGTCGCCACCACCGACAGGCGAGACCCCGAGGACCCGAAGGTCAGGGCGCGGTAGGCGATACCAAGTGATTCAACCGGAAGAGAAACGAAGGCGTCGCTGGTATAGGTGCTCAGGTTCAGGCCATAAATGGTGACCGGACTTGTCGCGGTGATATGCGCAGCCCGGCCGGTCTGGGATTCAACAGCGGTGTTCTGAAAGGCCGCGAAGTGTGCCGTGGCATCCACCGTGGTGACGGTGTTCGCCAGAACACTCTCGGTCGAAGACGCGCCGTCGGGCCAGAGGATGCTGACCGTGGAGTCGTTCGGGCCCGACAGGTAGAGCAGCAGGGTTGGCGGGCCGTCGATTGTGTTGTCATCGAAGGTCACGAAAAACTCCGAGCCGAGCGTTGTCGGCACGGCGGCTTCGGCGGCCGAGGCGGCAGCCGGCGCGCCGGCGATGAGGCCGGCGCCCACGGTGACGGCCAGCGCGGTGACCACCGCCATCGCGGCGGAACGAAGCGAGCGGCGACGCTTCGGCGAAGTAGGCCGGGGTGCGGCGGAGGGCAGGGGAACTGGCACGGAGCATCCGTTCGTAGGCTGAACGGTTTCGCCCCCCACGAGCACAACTCCGAAACCACATCGGAGACCCGATGTTTAACCCTAACCCGGCGCGCCCGGGCACAGCGGTGGGCAGGCTGCCCCAGTGCGGGTGCCGTCAGAAAATAATATCGGGGGAGGCGCCGCCCGACGTGCGCCCCCGATACCACCTCAGCTTCGAGCGAGTGAGGCCACCACGCGGCGCAGCAGCGGCGCTAGCCGGGCAGCGAAGACGTCGGCCTGCGCGACGCTCGCCTCGGTGTACACGCCCGAGGAGTCGAGAAAGTTCAGGCAACCCAGAAACTCCGACCCGTCGGCGATGACCGCGTTGATGGCGGCGGTGAGGTTGAGCGCCGCGAGCGCGTTCTGGTACCCGAAAGCATCCGTGTTGGCACCGGACTCATCCGCGGCGAGCAGGGAACGCCGCTCAACGGCACACTGCTCGACCCAGTCGGATCCTAGATCGGCGGAGATGCCACCCACCTGGTACACGTGCGGCCGGCTCGAATACACCCGAACCAGGTCGAAGAATTCCGGCCGCCAGAGCGAGATGGTGACCAACTGGGCGCCGACGGCATCCGCTGCCTCGGTGGCGATCTCGCCCATTGCGGTCGCCAGATCGGGCGGCACGGTCAGCTCGGCGACCTCCTCGTGCACGCGCGGCAACCCGATGATGGGAACCGCGCCGGTGAGCACTCCGACGACCGGAATCGCCCCGGTGAGCAGTCCCAGCCCGGCCTGCCCGCGCCGCGACGTGGCCCGGGACAGCATGACGACACCGGCCAGGGCTGCGCCGCCGCCGATCAGCGCGGTCACCGTGGGCACCTCACCGAGCAAAATCCAGCCCAGCAACAGCGAAAAGATGGGCACGATGAGCAGCAACGAGCCCCCCTCGGCCACGCTCGTGCGGGCGAGGGTGATGTTCCACAGGCAGTAGGCGAGCACGGTGCTGACGAGCACGAGTATCGCGATCGCCAGCCAGAAGGATGCTGTCAGCCGGGTTGAATCGACATCGAACCGGGCCATTGGCAGGGTTGCGACACCGCCGATGGTACAGCCCCAGAACACCGTTTCGACCGGCGCAACCCGCGCGAACAGCGGCTGCTGCACGATGAGAAAGACCGACAGGAGCAGGGCGGCACCGACGATGAGTAGGGAGTTGCCGTTGAATCCGCTGGTGCTGCCTCCGCCGAGGGTAATCACGACAACCCCGGCGACGGCAATGATCATGCCGAGGTAGCCGAGGCGGGTGGTGCGTTCCACGAGCACGAAGTAGCCCAGGATGAACGCGAAAACCGGTGAAATGTTCAGCAGCAGGCTCGTGGTGCCCGCCGGCACGGTGGCCTGCCCGAGGTTCAGCAGCAGGCCGTAGCCGGCGTAGCCGCAGAGGCCGACGGCGAGCATGCGCCCCAGGTCGTGGCGTCGCAGGGTGAGACGCTGCCGGGTGACAAACAGGTAGAGCCCGATGATCGCCGCGCCGGCGAGAAATCGCACGGCGGTGAGGTCCTGTGGGGACAGCGCCGTGAGTGCCTGGCGGGTGGCCACGTAGGTCGGGGCCGTCGCGGCCACCATGAGCACATCGGGTCTGGTTAGCCACCGTCGCACGAGACCCGATTCCACTCTGCACTGCTCCTGACAAGAATTCGCTTGAAGGTTACAACACGCATTCCGGTCGGCGTCACCCCCGTTCGAGTGGGAATGCTGGCACGCCGGTTGGACTGCCCGCCGCACCGATTTGTGCACGCTCAGTCGGCATCCGCTGTGAAAATGCCCGTCATGAAATTCGCCCGCTTGCTCGATAGAGTTGGCGTATGTCTGCCCCATACACACTCGTCCTTCTCCGCCACGGCCAAAGCACGTGGAACCAGCAGAACCTGTTCACCGGTTGGGTGGACGTGCGCCTGAGCGAACAAGGCGCCACCGAGGCCGCGCGCGCCGGCGTGCTGCTCAAGGATGCCGGCCTGTTGCCCGACGTGCAGCACACCAGCCTGCTCTCCCGGGCCATCCAGACCGCGAACCTCGCGCTCGAAGAAGCCGACCGCATGTGGATCCCGGTGAAGCGCTCGTGGCGCCTCAACGAGCGTCACTACGGTGGGTTGCAGGGCCTGGACAAGGCGGCGACCCAGGCCAAGTTCGGTCAGGAACAGTTCATGCTGTGGCGCCGCTCCTACGACACCCCGCCGCCCGTGCTCGACGACTCCAGCGAGTTCTCACAGGCGCACGACCCGCGCTACGCCGATCTCGGCACCGACCTGCCCCGCACCGAATGCCTCAAGGACGTTGTCGAGCGGATGCTGCCCTACTGGCACTCCGATATCGCGCCCGACCTGCGCGCCAACAAGACCGTACTGGTCACGGCGCACGGTAACTCCCTGCGCGCGCTGGTGAAACACCTCGACGGCATCAGCGACGCTGACATCGCCGAGCTGAACATCCCCACCGGAATCCCGCTGGTTTACCAGCTGGGCGAAGACCTGATGCCGCTCGCCCCCGGCGAATACCTCGACCCCGAAGCGGCAGCGGCCGGCGCGGCCGCAGTGGCAGCCCAGGGCAACAAGAAGTAGCCCCAGCCCCAGCAGCTCGGTCCCGCCCGGCCCGGCCCGGTCCGGCTTGGTCCCGCCCGGCCCGGCCACGTCCGGCCCGGTCCCGCCCGGCCCGGTCAGGTCCCGGCCCGGAGCCGCCCGGTCCCCGCGCATAACTCCTGCAAATTCTGGGCCGTGTCAGCAGATTCCGCGCAATTCCGCGGGCCGTCTGTAGGCGGCGTACAAATTGCAGGAGTTATGCGCATCGGCCGCGGCGAACCCACGGAAAAGGCGCTGAGAGCGGATGCTCAGCAGCCCGGCGAACCCACGGAAAAGGCCCTGAGAGCGGATGCTCAGCAGCGGTGGACCCATGAAAAAGGCCCCGTGAGCAGGTGCTCCGGGGCCTTTTCCGTGGAGAAAAGTCAGTCGTTGTCGTCCTGGTGCCAGTCGCCGGTGCCCAGGTACTGCACCTTCTTGGCGATCGAGACGGCGTGGTCGGCGAACCGTTCGTGGTACCGGCTGGCCAGGGTGGCGTCCACGGTATCGGCCGCGAGTCCCTTCCAGGTTTCACCGAGCACCGCGTCGAACACGCTCAGGTGTAGGGCGTCGACCTTGTCGTCTTCGTTGCGAATCGTTTCAGCGAGGTGCAAATCCTGGGTGGTGAGCAGCTCGGTGAGCATGTTGGCAATCCCCACGTCGAGCGCGCCCATCTCGGCGAATGTGCCCCGCAGGCTCTTCGGAATGACCTTGTCCGGAAAGCGGTACCGGGCCAGCTGGGCGATGTGCGTGGCGAGATCGCCCATCCGCTCGAGGGAAGCGCTGATGCGCAGGGCGCTGACCACGATGCGCAGGTCGCGAGCCACCGGCTGCTGGCGCGCCAGAATGGTGATGGCGAGTTCGTCGAGCTCGACCGAGAGCTCGTCAATCTTCTCGTCTTCGGTGATGGCCTCTTCGGCGAGGCTCACATCGCTCTCGTTGAAGGCGCGGGTGGCTTTGTCCATCGAAATCGCGACGAGGCGCGAAATATCAACGAGACGCTGTTGAACTTCGGCAAGTTCCTGTTGGAATACATCGCGCATGGGGTGATCCTTCCTTGCCGCGCGAACACGCACGATCGGTGTGGCCTGCTTTGGCCACCGGTTTATGATGTCGAATTCAGGTTAACGGCAGGTGCCGTGCACTTGAACACTTTCTAAAGTACAGGGCCGCGGCAGCGTTGGTTGCGAACGAGCCCCGAAGACTGTCAGTAATCTGTATAGATGGAATCGACGTGGCTCGTGTTGCTGTCGCTGGCACTCGGATTGGGTGTCGGTGCCGGGTTCGTGTCGTTGCTGCACGTGGCCGAGCGGCACGGACGCCGAGCGTCCGAGGTGGTCAACCCCGCCGTACCCGACGGTATCGACCAGGTGCTCGATGCCCTCGAGACCGCCGGGGTGGTACTCGACCCGTCGAACAACGTCATTAAGACCAGCCCCGGTGCCCTCACCCTCGGCCTGGTCTGGAACCAGCAGCTCGTGCACCCCGAACTGCTCGAGCTCGCCCGCACGGTGCGCCGCACCGGTGAGCCGATCTCCGAAGACCTGGTACTCTCCCGCGGCCCGTTCGGTGACGCGAGCATGCGCTTTCGCGTGCGCCTGGCCCGGCTCGGCACCCGCTACGTGTTGCTGCTGGCCGAAGACCGCACCGAAGCTTTTCGGCTCGACGAGGTGCGCCGCGACTTCGTGGCCAACATCAGCCACGAACTGAAAACCCCCATCGCCTCCGTTGGTCTGCTCGCCGAAGCGCTCGACAAGGCAGCGGATGAACCGGAGCAGGTTCGCCGCTTCGCCAACCGGCTCACGACGGAGTCGGCCCGACTGGGTCGTCTCACCCAGGAGATCATCGAACTGTCCCGGCTGCAGGCGCAGGACGCCCTGGCCGAACCGGAGAATCTCAATGTCGACGACATCGTGGCGGCCGCGGTCGACCAAAGCCGGGTCGTGGCTGACGCTGAACGTATCACGATCGTCATCGGCAAGAAATCCGGTGCTCGCGTCTACGGCGATGAAGCCCTGCTCACCGTGGCCGTGCATAACCTCGTCGCCAACGCCGTGAACTACTCCGCCGAGGGGTCTCGGGTCGGCGTCGGCGTGCGGCTGCAGAAGGGCATCGTCGAGATCACCGTGACCGACCAGGGGGTCGGCATCGCCGAAGCCGACCTGGACCGGGTATTTGAGCGCTTCTTCCGCGTCGACCAGGCCCGCTCCCGCCACACCGGCGGTACGGGCTTGGGCCTGTCCATCGTTAAACACGTCGTGCAGAACCACGGCGGCGACATCCGCGTCTGGTCGCAGCCCGGCAGCGGATCCACCTTCACCATCCGCCTCCCCGAGGCGGCACAGCCCATCATCGAACCACGCCCGAGCAAATCGCGACCGGTCGCCCGTGCGGCCGCAGGAGACACACTATGACACGCATCCTCTTGGTTGAAGACGAGAGCGCCCTGAGTGAACCGTTGAGCTTTCTGCTCGAACGTGAGGGGTATGAGGTCGTTGTGGCCGAAGACGGACCGAGCGCGCTCAGCGAATTCGATCAGAACGGCGCCGACCTCATTCTGCTCGACCTCATGCTGCCGGGCATCCCCGGCACCGAGGTCTGCCGAGAGATTCGCACCCGTTCGACGGTGCCGATCATCATGCTCACGGCGAAGGATTCCGAGATCGACATCGTGGTGGGGCTGGAGCTCGGCGCCGACGACTACGTCACCAAGCCCTATTCAACCCGCGAACTGGTCGCTCGAATTCGTGCGGTGCTGCGTCGTCACGAAGATCAGAGCGAGACCGACGTCGACACCATGCTCACGGCCGGCACGGTGCGCATGGACGTGGAACGTCACGCCGTGACGGTCTCCGGCGAACTCGTGAACATGCCGCTGAAAGAGTTTGAACTGCTCGAGTTTCTGCTGCGCAATGCCGGGCGCGTGCTCACGCGCGGCCAGCTCATCGACCGGGTTTGGGGGACCGACTACTTCGGCGACACCAAAACGCTTGACGTGCACATCAAACGCATCCGCTCACGCATTGAGGCGGCGCCGTCTGACCCGATCATGCTCGTCACCGTGCGCGGTCTCGGCTACCGCTTCGAAGCGTAGCCCTGACACAGATCAGGCCGCCGTCCCCGAGGGGATGGCGGCCTGATCTGTGCCTGATCTGTGCCTGATCTGCGGTGCTACGCGGCGGGCGTGGCTGTCGGCGTGGGAACCTCCGACGGGACCGGCGACTGCGCCGGTGTTTCGGTGGGTGCGACCGTGGGCAGCAGGGTGGAATATTCGCCCTGCATGCCGTCCAGTACCGGTAGGAGCAGCTCGATGCCGGTCTCGTCAGCGTACTGAAAATACACCGGGAACAGCGAGCCGGGCTGGCTGTTCATGTTCTCCAGAATCACCGAGGGGGCACCGTCGGTGCCGAATGTCACCGTGGTGTTCGCCTCAACGGGAACCTGCTGGGACACCTTTCCGGTGTTCGACTCGTACTGCACGAGCAGGCTCTGCACGGTGTCGGTCGGGTTCACGACGGAGACAACCAGGTTGGCCAATTCGCCGTCGGTCGACAGCAGCAGGGCGTTGCGAATGTGGATCTCGCCCACGTCCCCGCTCACCCCGTCACTCGCGTTGTAGTGAAGAAGGGTGGCTTGCGGTGCGAAAAACCCACACGCACTCGTGCCCAACAGAATGCCAGCCGCCAATACAACGGATGCAGCGATGCGCGCTCTCACAAGACCTCCACTACTGAAGCAGCATTCGACGGTGAGCCGATGCTGCAGAATTCGCTTTGTCACTAGCTTAGCGGCGTGTGTGGGCGCACAAATGTCGTCGGCCGCGCCTCGCGGGAGCGCGCGTACTGTAGCACCTTTAGCTGTGGTATCCTGTAAGTTGCTGAAGGGATCACATCCATGCTGTTTGAGGTTGGCGAAACCGTCGTTTATCCCCACCACGGCGCAGCGATGATCACCGAGGTGAAGACCCGCATCATCAAGGGTGAAGAAAAGCTGTATCTCAAGCTGAATGTCACTCAGGGCAATCTCACCATTGAGGTTCCCGCCGAAAACGTCGATCTGGTCGGCGTGCGCGATGTGATCGGCCAAGAAGGCCTCGACCGAGTCTTCGAAGTGCTGCGCGCACCGTTTACCGAAGAGCCCACAAACTGGTCCCGCCGGTATAAGGCCAATCTTGAAAAGCTTGCCAGTGGTGATGTGATCAAGGTGTCCGAGGTTGTACGTGACCTGTGGCGGCGCGACCAGGACCGTGGTCTGTCTGCCGGGGAAAAGCGCATGTTGGCCAAGGCTCGCCAAATTCTCATCAGCGAGTTGGCCTTGGCCGAAAAGACCGACGAGGAGAAGGCCTCCACCGTTCTCGACGAGGTCCTCGCCTCCTAGTTTTCTTATTTTTGCTTCGTAAGAGGCGGCGCCGACCGGCGCCGCCTTTTGCATGTTCGATTTGTGCGCGTTCGATTTAACTCGTCTACGCTGCCTTTCCGCCCAACCCCCAGATAGATACCCTCCAGATATGACTGTTCCTTTCGCTTCACCGGCCGCGCCGCTACCGGATGCCGGGGCTGAACCCGTTTCCGCCGCCGCTGCGCCCACGGTCGCCGTTATCGTGGTCGCCGCCGGCAGCGGAACCCGCCTCGGCCATGCCGAACCCAAAGCATTCGTTGTGCTGCATATGCGCACTCTGCTCGGTCACGCCTTAGATTCCATTCTCGGCATGAACGAATCGGTGCAGATCATCGTGGTCGCTCCCGGCGACCGGGCAGCGGATGCCCGCGCCATCGCCACGCAGGCCGGCGCCCGTCACGCGAGGCCCGCCCGAGCGCTGAGCATCGTCGCCGGCGGACGCACCCGGCAGGAGTCCGTCGACCAGGGCCTGAACGCTCTGTGGCCGACCGTTGAGATCGTGCTCGTGCACGACGCCGCCCGTGCCCTGACCCCGGCAGCCCTGTGCGACGAGGTGGTCGCCGCGGTGCGCGCCACCGGGCACGGCATCGTTCCCGGCCTTCCGGTGGTCGACACCATTAAACGCGTGGCCGCGTCCGGGGCGATCCTCGGCACCGTCGATCGCTCCGAGCTGTCTGCGGTGCAGACCCCGCAGGGTTTTCCCCGAGACATGCTCACGGCCGCTCGGGCCTGGGCCGTGCAAAACGGCCGGTTCGAGGCGCTCACCGACGACGCCGCGCTCGTGGCCGACGCCGGACACCCGGTGAACGTGATTGCCGGGCATCCGCTCGCCTTCAAGATCACCACGCCGGAAGACCTGGAGCGGGCCGACCAGATTTTGGGGTCCGTCGCCCCGACTCCGGCCGTGCTCCGGCCGCGCATCGGCACCGGCCTCGACGTGCACGCCTTCGCGAGCGAAAACGATGAGGCTGAGCTCTGGCTGGCCGGCCTGCACTGGCCGGGGGAGCGTGGCCTCAGCGGCCACAGCGACGGCGATGTCGCCGCGCACGCCATCTGTGATGCCCTGCTCGGCGCGGCCGGACTCGGCGATATCGGCAGCATCTTCGGCACCGCCGATCCCCGCTTCGATGGTGCGCACGGGCACGTTTTCCTCACCGAAACCGTGCGTCTGGTCGCCGCCGCCGGCTACCTCGTCGGTAACGTCTCGGTGCAGATCATCGGCAATCGCCCCCGGTTCGCGCCGCGTCGTGCCGAAGCCGAAACGCAACTGGCCGGCATCCTCTCGGCACCGGTCAATATTGCCGCCACTACGACGGATGCGCTCGGCTTCACGGGCCGAGGCGAAGGCATTGCGGCCACGGCGACCGCGCTGCTCTACCCGGCGCCGCAGGCCGGGTCGGTGGGTGCGTCTGCCCGCCCGCCGCAGCAGCCCCAGACCCCTGACCTAAACTGGGAGGCGTGACCATGCAACTGTACGATTCGAAGGCTCAAGCCTTGCGTGACTTTGTCCCCCTCGTCGCGGGTCAGGTCTCGATCTACGTCTGTGGACCCACCGTGCAATCCAGCCCGCACATCGGCCACCTGCGCAGCGCCCTGGTCTACGACCAGCTGCGCCGCTGGCTCAGCTATCGCGGCCTGAACGTCACGTTTGTGCGCAACGTCACCGATATTGACGACAAGATTTTGATCAACGCTCAGGGCTCCAACGAGCAGTGGTGGGCTCTCGCCTACCGCTACGAGCTCGAATTCACCGCCGGCTACCAGCGCCTGGGCATTCTTGCTCCGACCTACGAGCCGCGTGCCACCGCGAGCATCTCCGAGATGCAGACCCTGATCGCCACCCTGATCGAGCGCGGCCATGCCTATGTCGCCCCCGACGAGTCCGGCGACGTCTACTTCGACAGCGCGAGCTGGCCCGCCTACGGTTCTCTCACCCACCAGTCGCCGGCAAATATGGAGCCGGCCGCGGATGCCTCCCCGCGCGCCAAGCGCGATGTGCGTGACTTCGCCCTGTGGAAGGGCTACAAGACGGGCGAGCCGGCTTCGGCCGGCTGGGCGTCGGCGTGGGGTACGGGCCGTCCGGGCTGGCACATCGAATGCTCGGCCATGGCGGCCCGGTACCTCGGCGACCAATTCGACATTCACGGCGGCGGTATCGACCTGCGGTTTCCGCACCACGAGAACGAAATGGCCCAATCCAACGCGGCCGGCCGGGACTTCGCGAACTACTGGGTGCACAACGGCCTGGTGCACGTGAACGGGCAGA
This sequence comes from Cryobacterium sp. PH29-G1, assembly GCF_030063365.1. Lineage (GTDB taxonomy): Bacteria > Actinomycetota > Actinomycetes > Actinomycetales > Microbacteriaceae > Cryobacterium. Next base: position 39,983 of record NZ_JASISY010000015.1, read on the forward strand.
AGATGTCCAAGTCGCTCGGCAACTCGGTCTACGCGGCCGAACTGCTCGATCAAGCCCGCGCCATCGTGGTGCGCTATTTTCTGGGCGCCGCCCACTACCGATCCACCATCGACTACAACGATGGTTCGTTGGCCGAAGCCGAAGCGGCGCTGGAACGCGTTGAAAGTTTTCTGGACCGCGCCGACCGTCGGCTGGCCGGTACCCGGTTCGCCGGCAGTGGCGTCGAGGTCGTTCCCGACGACTTCGCCGCGGCCATGGACGACGACCTCGCCGTTCCGCAGGCCCTCGGTGTGCTCCACGACACCGTGCGGGCCGGAAACGCGGCGCTGGACGCCGAAGACCTGCACGCTGCAGCATCCGCTCGCAGTGAAGTACTCGCGATGAGCGAAGTACTGGGAATCAACCCTTTGTCGCCCGGCTGGGCCGTGGCGACGGACGAACCGGCCATGGTGGCCCTGAGCGCGTTGGTCGAGCGACTGCTCGGCGACCGCAACCTCGCCAGGGAAAACCGCGACTATGCGGCCGCAGACCGAATCCGGGACGAACTCGTCGCCGCCGGAATCACCATCGAAGACACCCCGTCGGGTGCCCATTGGAGCTTTGACTGATGAAGAACTTAGACCGCAAATCGCGTACCGGAGCGGTGCGCAAGGGCAGCCGCGGAGCCCAGGTCGGCTCCGGCGGCCAGGGCCGTCAGGCGCTCGAGGGCAAGAAGCCCACGCCCAAGGCCGAAGACCGTCCGTACCACCCCGCCGGCAAGCGCAAAGCCGCTGCCGACCGTTTCACCGCGGCCGGCGGTTTCAACTCGCGCCCCGCTGCGGATGCCGGCAGCAACCGTGGCACCGCACCTCGCGGTAGCGCGCCCCGGGGCGGCGCACGCGGATCATCGCAGGGTGCACCCCAGCGCGGCACCGGCAACACCGGCGGCGGCGGATCCTCGACGCGTCGGGCCAAGCAGATCGATGAGCACGAGATCGTCACCGGTCGTAACTCGGTGCTGGAGGCGTTGCGCGCGAAGATTCCGGCGCTGACGCTCTACATCGCGGCGCGCATCGAAATGGATGAGCGGGTCAAGGAGGTGCTGCTCATGGCGACGAGCCGCAACATCCCCATTCTCGAGGTCATGCGCCCCGAGTTGGACCGTCTCGCCGGACGCGACGCCGTGCACCAGGGCCTCGCGCTCAAGGTCCCCGCCTACGAATACGCCCACCCGATGGAGCTGCTGGAACTCACCATCAGCCGCGGCCACAAGCCGTTGTTCGTGGCTCTGGATGGCATCACCGACCCGCGCAACCTGGGCGCGATCATCCGCTCGACCGCTGCGTTCGGCGGCCATGGCATCATCGTGCCGCAGCGACGCTCGGTCGGTGTCACGGCTTCAGCCTGGAAGACCAGCGCCGGCGCCGCGGCCCGCACGCCCGTCGCCATGGCGAGCAACCTCACCCAGACGCTCAAGGCGCTCAAAGCGCAGGGCGTGTTCGTGCTCGGACTCGACGGTGGCGGCGATGTGTCGCTGCCCGACCTCGGCATCGGTTTCGCCGAACGCCCGATCGTGATCGTCGTCGGCAGCGAAGGTAAGGGGCTGTCCCGCCTCGTCACCGAAACCTGCGACGCGATCGTCTCGATTCCGATCAGCGCTGCGACCGAGTCGCTCAACGCCGGAATCGCCGCCGGTGTGACCCTGTACGAGGTGTCTCGCCTCCGAGCTGAAATCAAGAAGGCCAAGGCCGCCAAGCTCTAGTCCCTTATTTCTATTGCCCGGGCCCGGGCCCGGAAAGTGGGCCCATGCTAGATCATGGGCCCACTTGCATAAGGTGGGCCCGGCGCGTGGTGGGCCCGGCGCGTGGTGGGCCGGGCGGCGTGCGCGCGCGTCCTCCACAGCGGATGCCATCGCCCCCGAACCACAGATCTCGCCGCGTCCCGCCGCAGCCACCGGTATCGGGTGAGACTGCGTCCATGCTTGACATCCTGAATGTGCCGAGTGCCCGCAACGACGGCCTCATCCTCGCCGAGTCCCTGCGTTCCTCTGGCCTCACGACCTACGCCGTGCGCGCGCTGCTGGCCAGCGGCGAGCTGGTACGCATCCGTCGCGGAATCTACGCCATCGGGTCGGCGTGGCGCGCGGCACCCCACGACGATCGCTATCGACTATTCATTCACGCCACCGTGCTCGCGGCGGAACAACCGCTGCTGCTGTCACACCTGTCCGCGGCGGCGCTGTACCACCTGCCCATCATCGGACCGTGGCCGAAGGTCGTACACGCGATCAACAATGACGCCGCCGGGGGCAGCAGCGCCCGCTTCACGACGAGTCACCGCAGCGTGGTTGAACCCGAGCCTGTTGCGGTGAGCGGATGCGCTGCCACCAGCCTCGCGCGCACCCTGATCGACGTGGCGGCGACCTCAAGCTTTCTCGTCGGCGTCACCATGATGGACCATGCCCTGCGTGTCGAGCAGGAACGGGCGCAGGAGGAACGCCGCCGGGGCCGCCTCAGCGCCCCCGCTCTCGGCAAAAACGACCTGTATACCGAACTTGCGGCGGTGCATCCGCGAACCGGGAGTGTGCGGGTGCGCCGCGTCATCGACTTCGCGGATGCGCTCTCGGCCAACCCTGGTGAGTCGTTGAGCCGAGTGCGGATCGCCGAGTTGGGCTTTCAAGTGCCCGAACTGCAGGTTCGCTTCGTCGTGCACGGGCGTGACTATTGGGTGGACTTCTACTGGCGCAGCGTGGGCAAGATGGGCGAATTCGACGGCGCACTCAAGTACACCCGAGGCGCGGTGCTCGGCGACCGCGATCCATCCGACGTCGTCATCGCTGAAAAGAATCGCGAGAACTTGCTGCGCCCGCTGGCTCAAAGCTTCGATCGCTGGGACTGGGACACGGCTTATTCGCCCCGCCGATTCTGCGATTTCCTGGTCGAGCACGACGTTCCACGAGCCTAAAACGGGCAGCGGATGCGTGACCCCCGCGCTGCCCCTCCAGCTGGGCCCACCTTATGCAACTGGGCCCATGATCTAGCATGGGCCCAGTTTCCGGGCCCGGGCCCGGGCAATAAGGACGGGGCAATAAGGGCGGGGGAGGGCGGGCTACACCTTGAGCATCCAGTCGTCGGAATCGTCGGGATCAGCCGAGGTGTCGTCGCCGAGCTGTGTACGAATCGGCAGTGTGATGGCACCGGTGAGCGGGTCGATCACGGTCGCTTCGTCGCGGCGGAACCGCAGCACGTCCTGCACGTAGGAGGTCACGGCCTCGGCCAGCGGGATATCCCTGGACTGGTTCTGCGCCATGTACCACCGGTGATCGAGCAACTGGTGAAACACCTGTGCCCGATCGAGCTTGCCCTGGAGCTCCTCCGGAATCGCCCGTACCACCGGTTCGAACACGCGCACGAGCCATTCGTGCGCGACCATTTCTTCGTCGGCACCGGCCACGCCGTAGGCGGCCCGGTAGGAGTCCAGGTCGTTCAGCAGGCGGCGGGCCTGATTCTCTTCGGCGTCCAGGCCGGTCAGGCGCAGCAACCGACGCTGATGGTGCCCGGCATCGACAACCTTCGGCTGAATGCGCACGCTCGTACCGAGGCTGTCGGTCTTAATGGTCAGCTCCTCGATATCGAAGCCGAGGTCGTTGAGACGTTGCACGCGCTGGGCGATGCGCCAGCGCTCGGAGTTGGAGAACGACTCCGACCCGGTCAGCTCCTTCCAGAGCAGGCGGTACGCGGCGACGATTCCATTGCTGACCCGAATCGGATCCAGCTCGTCGGCGACGCGTCCGCCGGCTTCCAAATCCATCAGCTCGCCGGCAATATTCACCCGGGCGATTTCCAGGTCGTTCTCGCGTTGACCGTTGGAGAGCCCGCCCGAATACAATTGCCCGGTTTCGGCGTCGACGAGGTAGGCAGCGAATGCGCCGGCGTCACGGCGAAACAGGGTATTCGAGAGCGACACATCGCCCCAGAAGAATCCGATCATGTGCAGCCGCACCAGCAGCACGGCGAGGGCGTCGACCAGCCGGGTCGCGGTGTCCGGCCGCAAGGCGTGCGAGTACAGGGCGCGATAGGGGAGCGAGAACTTGAGATGCCGGGTGACGAGAACCGAATTGAGCGGCTCGAGGTCGGCATCCGTTCTATTCGTGATAACAGCGACCGGCTCGACGCACGGAATCTCGAGGTGATCGAGGGTGCGCAGCATGTCGTACTCGCGCTTGGCCATCTCGCTCGTGGTCTCTTTGATGGCCACCACCCGTCCGCTCAGATGGGCGAACCGCACGAGGTGGCGCGAGATGCCCTTGGGCAGTGAAGCGATGTTCTCGTTCGGCCACGCGTCGAGGGGGAGCTGCCACGGCAGATCAAGCAGGGCAGGGTCGGCCGTGGCCGAGATGATATTGAGGGAACCGCTCATTATTGTGCGCCTAACTTACGAAAAAACGGCTGGAGGGAGAACTCCCTCCAGCCGTTTAGAGAGCCGATTAGTCGGTTACGGCGCCACCAAGGCGCAGGCCGCTTTCGGCGTCGAACACGTGCAGGTGGTTCGGCGTAGCCGTTAGGTACACCGTTTCGCCGGCGTTCGGGTGCGACCGGCCGTCGACGCGCGCGACGATGTCGGTGCGCTTGCCCTCGATGGTGGAGTGACCGTAGAGGTAGCCGTCGGCGCCGAGCTCCTCGACGAGGTCGACCTCGATCTGCAGGCCCTCGCCCGCGGTGGACGACATCTGGATGTCCTCGGGACGGATGCCGATAGTCACCTTTTTGCCACTCGCGCCGGCCAGCGTGTCCCGCTGCACGGGAACGGTCGCGGTTCCGAACTTGATGCCGCCGTCGACGGTCTCAGCGAGGAACAGGTTCATCGCGGGGCTGCCGATGAAGCCGGCCACGAACACGTTCTGCGGCTTCGCGTACAGGTCGCGCGGTGAGCCGACCTGCTGCAGGATGCCGTCCTTCAGCACCGCGATGCGGTCACCCATGGTGAGCGCCTCGGTCTGGTCGTGAGTCACGTAAACGGTCGTGACGCCGAGGCGACGCTGCAGCGACGCGATCTGCGTACGCGTCTGCACGCGCAGCTTGGCGTCGAGGTTGGAGAGCGGCTCATCCATGAGGAATACCTGCGGCTGGCGCACGATCGCACGGCCCATGGCAACGCGCTGACGCTGACCACCGGAGAGCGCCTTCGGCTTGCGGCTGAGGTACGGTTCCAGGTCGAGCAGCTTGGCGGCTTCGAGCACGCGGGCGGCACGTTCGTCTTTGTTGATGCCGGCGATCTTGAGCGCGAAGCCCATGTTCTCGGCGACGGTCATGTGCGGGTACAGCGCGTAGTTCTGAAACACCATGGCGATGTCGCGGTCTTTCGGCGGTACGTCGGTCACGTTGCGGTCACCGATGAGAATGTTGCCATCGTTGACTTCTTCGAGGCCGGCGAGCATACGCAGCGAAGTGGACTTGCCACAGCCGGACGGGCCGACCAAAACCAGGAATTCGCCATCGGCGACCTGCAGGTCGAGCTGGTCAACAGCCGGTCGAGTGGAACCCGGGTAGAGCCGGGTTGCTTTGTCAAAGGTCACTGAAGCCATGATTGTTTTACTCCTTCACCGGCAGGAACGTGCCGGACGATCCGTTGTGAATAGGATTTGTCCGTCGAGAACTGACCAGAAATCAGCACACGACTTTTTTATTATTACATGAAGGATGCCGCCAGTGCGGGTATTCACAGCTACGCCCCGTTTGGTCGTTTCCCAGTCAGGGGATCTACTATTCGGAAGGTGCCCCCACACGCGCCCCTATTTCCCGAAAGCGATCCTTTATGACTATTGACGGACCCAGCGACAGCAGTCCTTCAAAACACCGACGGCGTGACGCTGCCCGAGTGAAGGCCAAACAGCTCCGGGTCAGTCAAAAAAAGAAGGACCGCCGCAACAAAGTCTTTGTGCAGGGTGGCCTCGGCGTCGCGGCCATCGCCATTGTCGTTTTGGTCGCCGTAGTTATCGTGAATTCGATCAAACCAGCCGGTCCGGGCCCCAAAAACATGGCGAGCGACGGCGCTCTCATCGGTGAAGGCCTGATCACCGCCGTGACCCCCGCGCTGCAGCCCGATGCCAAACCGCGGCCGTCCGAGCCGGATACTACGGGCGCCGTGGCGAATATCCGCATTTACGTCGACTACCTGTGCCCGCTCTGCGGCGACTTCGAGGCGGCCAACAACGAGCAGATCGCCCAGTGGGTGGACACCGGGGCGGCGACCGTCGAGATTCATCCGGTGGCCATCCTCACGAGCAAATCGTCCGGAACCAAGTATTCCCTGCGGGCAGCGAACGCGGCGGCCTGCGTCGCCAACTATTCACCCGACGATTTTTTCGCGTTCAGCTCCGCCCTGTTCGTTGACCAGCCGGAAGAGACCTCGCTCGGCCGCAGCAACGACGAGATCAAGGCCGTCGTGAAGGATGCCGGCGTGAGTACGGCGCGTTCCAGCATCAATACCTGCATCGATGAGGGCAGCTACGAGTCGTGGGTCAAGGCCGCGACCGATCGTTCGCTCGACGGCCCGATCCCCAACTCCTCGATGAAATCCATCATCGGAACCCCCACTATTTTGGTCAACGGCAAGCCGTACACCGGATCCCTCGAAGACCCGAAAGAGTTCGCGACCTTCGTGCAGCAGGCCCTCGGCGAAACCTATTCAACGTCAACGCCCACGCCAACCCCCACACCGACTCCCGCGGCTTAGTTGGCTCGGTCCGTACGAAAGCGCACTGTGCCGGGCTTGCCGCGGGCATCCGCTTTCGGTAGTGCCCGTGGTGGCGCTGAAATCATTTAGGATGGACACTTGAGGCTTATGCCTCATGCCGGCCTGGCGCAATTGGTAGCGCACCACTCTTGTAAAGTGGGGGTTACGGGTTCAAGTCCCGTGGCCGGCCCCACAACCCTTGTAAACACTGGGATCGCAGGCTTTCTGGACTGCGTCTGAAGCGGCGACAGACCCGGGGGTAGCCGTACGTTTGCACAGGAACGACCTGGCTGGCGCCCGTCCTGGCCGGGCTGGCGATCTGTCTCCTTGCTCGATCACGGTCCACGTCGTTTTGACCGTTGCGCGCCGTTCTGCTTAGCTGCGGCCTAAGCGTTGTGGATCATCGTCTCCAAGCACTGCAGTATTTGAGAAGGGTTCGACGTGGATCGGGTAGCGCAGACTGGAGATGTTCGCGGCTCCCGAGGCGGTCAGCGGATTCCGCGCGGAATGCTCGCGCGACCGCGTCTGGTAGATCGACTGCATGCCTGGGACGACGTGATCGTTGTGTGTGGGCCAACTGGCTCCGGAAAAACGACACTCATCGCTGTGTGGGCGGAATCTGTGGCCTCCCCGCTGTTGTGGTGCGAACCAGAACACGGGCAATTGCCCTTTGCTGCAATAAAACGGGTAGCGGCGAACGGGCCGGGGGTGCTCGTGATCGATCAGGCTGAACAGATGGATGAGGGCGAATGCGCGCGCCTGGGGATGTTGATCAACAACTCACCGAAGCTCCGGGTCGTGATCTCCACGAGAACTCGACAAACATTCCTACGGCTCTCTTCAGCCACGCACGCAGCAATCGACGTGATCACGGCGCACGAGCTCGCGTTCTCTCTCGATGAGTTGCGCGACGCGGGGGTGCTGTCGGGTGACGCTGAACGGGAAGAACTACTGCGTAAGTCTGGAGGGCTCGCGGTTGCGGTGCGGGAAGAGGTTGAGGCCCGCCAGCCGGGGATTCTCCGGGGCGCGAGCGCGCTTTCGGACCCGACTGCAGGAGGACCTGAGCGCGCATCAAGGATGGTACGCAAGCGCGTTGAAACTAACACTACTGCCGCGAGTCGATCAGCGGATCATGGACGCCTGGGTACTGCCGCCACGACTCCTCATTGAACTTGAACAGATCGGGATTGCTGACTGGGACGATGACTGGCTGGTACTGCACCCGTATGTTCGCGGGGTGCTGTTTGAGGACGCTGAGAAGATGCTCTCAGCTGAAGAACGACGCCGGTTGCTCGATGTGGCTGTGCGATCCTCCCTTCTCGAGAGAGACCCACTTTCTGCCTTGCGGGCAGCATTTCTGATTCAGGACTTGGAATTGGCGACTGAAGTCGTATTCCAGAACATGATCGAACTTCTTGAATCACGCGATACCACGTACAGGGTATTCACGAGCCTTCCTGCGTCCCAGCTTCGGGGCCACCCTGTGCTGACGATAATGCTTGTCTTGCTGTCGCACATGGACCCACAAACGAGGCCGCGCGCGGTCCAACTCCTCGCTTCGGAGTCACTGTTCCAAAGGTTGCAGCCGGGCCGTGGTACGCATCGAGAGCGAGTCGCCTACCAGATCTTTGAGGTTGCGGCGTTGCGGCTCACGCCGTTGGCGACGTCAGTGCTTCCGCGTGTTCGTCGAGCGTTCGATGAGCTTGCCGAGCTGAGCGACGAAGACATGGAGAAACTGGGGCGGTTAGGCCCAGCGTTGCAAGTGCATCTGGGCATCAGCGCGTTTTATCTTCGCAACTATGCGCTCGCCCGGCAGTGCTTCGAGCTCGCTGAGGCTAGACACACGGAAGCTGGCAGGAATGACCGTGTCGATCCGTTGGCGCTGCGCGGTGGCCTTGCCGCGTTGAGCGGAGAGTTACCAACCGCGCGACGACTGCTCGACGAAGCTGATCGCGCGACGTGGCCCGCCGGATGGCGAACCTCGAGCCCGGCAGATTTTTTTAATTTGGGTAGGGCGATTCTCGCCCTCGAAGAGGGTGATACCCACAGCGCAGACGCGTACATTCGCGCTGCAGGTCCGATCGAAGATGTCATCGAGCATTGGACCCTGTTCGCGTGGGTGCGCTCACGGCGCGATCAGCCGGCAGGAGAGGCTGATCTCGGCCTCTTGCGACTGAAACAACTCCGCAAAACACGAGGCCCTGCACCGGGAACCGCGCTATCACGAAGCTTTCTCGACGCTGCCGAAGCAGAGCTGCTGCTCAGTACAGGAGATCTCGATGCGGCGCGACGTGTCGCAGCACGTTCAGCGAAGCACAGCGACACCTGTCGGGTGGTGCTCGCGTGGGCGGAGCTGGCACTCGGGCGGTCCTCCTCGGCAGCACGGCAAGCGCAACGAGTGGTCAAAGACCCGCTCTCCGCGCCCCGCAGCCATTTGGAAGCTGATCTTGTCCTCTTATGCGTTGCGTCACGCAACGAGTTTGAAGACGAGGTTCGCGGCATCGCGGAACGGGTCGCCGAACGTCTCACCGAAACCGAGTTACGGTCCACGTTGCGTTTTATTGCTCCGCAAGATCAAGACGCGCTTACCGCCGCTCTCATTCGCGCAGGCGTCGATCGAGCCACCGTTTCACTGATCGGCTCCGAGATAACCGCTGGCGACTCTATATCCACGCGGGCGACGCATCTCACCTCTCGGGAACAAACGGTGCTGGAGCTCCTCGATGAAACGCCCGCACTTGATGAGATTGCTGATCGCTTGTTCGTCTCGCGCAACACTGTGAAGTCCCAATTGGCCTCCATCTACCGCAAGATGGGCGTCTCCTCGCGAGATGCAGCGCTCACGCGCGCCGCCGTGCTAGGAATTCTCGACTGACCAAACGCGTTTCAGGCACCAATTCTTGGAAGGCCCGATCGACACAGCCAATCATCCTGCAAGCAAAACTGTCGGCATACCTGGCCCTATTTTCGACCGGCGTTACCAGGGCCTCGATGGTGAAAGTCAGGGTGAAAAACCACGAGCCTTTGCGCTGGACGCACCCGTGCGTGCCTTTCAATGGTGAGGGCGAACGTTTATCTGCCAGGTATTTTCTGCGCCGCCGCATCGGTTCTGATGCGTGCGGCCGCGACGCGCTTTCGGCGTAGTCAACAGCTCATTGAGAAAGAGGAGAACCGTGTGAATACACGATGGAGGGGCTGGAAACAGCAGAGAAGTCGGGACGCCAGTCTCGCGCATCGCGTTGTCGCCGTGCTTGCGGTCGTCGCGCTGAGCTTTGGATTTGTCGGTCTGACCGCTTCGGCGTCACAGGCTGCCACACCGGGTATCGATATCGCCGTTTTGCACAACGGCACCGTGGTCGGGGACGACGCGGTGATCCCGGAAGGAGACGACATCACCTTGCGCGTCCAGTACGACGCGGCTGCGGATATCGCTGGGAAACAGATCACGATCACGCTGCCCGCCGGCATCACTGTCGCCGGCGGTTTGCCGAGCAATGACGCGATCGAGTCTGCGGTGGAAAACGGGGATGGCACCTTCACGGTTACGTTTAAGGATCCGATCCCGGATGGAATCACCGAGGGTGCTTTCGCGATCCAGCTGAAGGCCGGACAGGTCGACGGCGACACCGAATCCCCGATTATCTGGAATACCGGTGATGACGACGGCGGCGTCACGATCATTGTTGAAGACAAGGTCACACCGCCAGTCGAAATCACCGATAGCTACAACAAGGCTGTGAATCCGAACAATTTGGACGGGTTCGTGGTGACCAGCGGAACTCCCGACTACACGTTCGAAGGCCTCAAACCTGAGATCGCTGATCAGGTGCTGACGTACACACTCGTGCTTTCCTCTGCCGAGGCACGCAGCGGATACTCGCTCACCGATGAACTCGCAGCCGGTCTCGGCTTCGTGACCGGCTCGTTCGCGGCCCAGCTCACCACGGCCGACGGTACGATTCCCTTCACTTTCGAGCCGACGGTGACCGGCAACTCCTTCTCAGGCACGGTTGAGGTTCCCGCCCAATCAACACTGCGCATCACGTACCAGGTGCAGGTGACCGATATCGCGGCACTGGAAGCCTTGCTTCAGGCACAGTTCGAAGCCCGTAACGATTCCCCGGGCAACTATGAGATCACGCTGCCCAACGACGCGGTCTTCGGCGGGGAGCAGGAGCGCTCCGTCAGCGTGCGTCTCCGCGGCAACATCCCTGGTGTTGGCATCGGTACGAACTTCGCGAAGACGGGTAACTGGACTCTGCGCGATGTGGTCACCAACGAGGGCGGGACGCTGCAGCCTGCCGCGGAGATGACGTACACGCTCCGCGCGAATCTCACCCCCTGGGACGGGCGCAACGCCAATTTCGTTCTCGGGCAGAACGTTGTCGTGAGCGACACGCTCATCGATCAGGCTGCGTGGAACACGGGTGCAGATTTTATTAGCGTCAGCGGTTCCGGGCCTATCTCCTCTCTTACGGAGGCGACCGGGTTCGATGGAACGGCTGCGCAGTTCGCTTCCGACGAATATGTTGGCCAGTACGCTCTTGTCGGCCAGACGTTGTTTGTGAATGTCGGTAAGGACAACACGACTGACGTGAGCATCCAGGTCAAGGCGCAGCTCAACACGATCGATGGTCTCACCGGCAGCGACAACACCACTGTCATTGACGGGATGTACTACCCGTGGAACAACCGCGCGCAGTTCCACTACCGCGATGGTGATCCGGTGAACCGCGACCATAACGCCGGTGTGGTCGTGCTGCCCGCAGACTACGAGAGTGGCGTCAACGACTCCGCGGCATTCAACAAGACGGCGCAGGATGCCGAAGTTCGGGTGACCCCGGGCGAGAGCGCCCAGGTGCCCTACCGCTTCGATATTGACACGAGCAAGGCGAACGTGGATCCACTGACTAGCCGGATCATCGACGAACTGAACACCGACATCTTCGACATCTCCGATCTCGATTCGATCCCGGTAACGGGTTCCTACGGTGGTCAGGCGCTCACCCGTGAGCACTTCGCATTGAGCACCAACGATGACGGCCGACTTGTCATCGAACTCAGCACAGCAGGCAAAACGCTCGTTGGAAGCCTGCCGGAGGGGCAGAAGTGGGTCATCAACATCGTCTTCACGACGATCCTCTTCGAGGGTAAGAAGACGTATGAGATCTACAACCGGGCCACGTTGCAAAGTGACGACTCCGACTGGGACTACTGGAGCGATGAGGACTCTGAGGCGACGTCCTACGGTGACGAAGCGGAACTGCGCAAACGGGTCTACGACACCGCGACCGGTGAATGGACCTCTGCTCGAGATGCTGCGATCCAAGACGGTGTCTTCGTGGACGACCGGTTTATCTACTCCATCGAGCTCATCCCGCGCGGCAACTACGGCGAAGCGTTCCCGGTGTCGATCTTCCCCCGCGAAGACGTGCTCCCCGATTCTGTCGATTTCCTCGGCTTTGTCGGTCTCGATCAGAACGGTGTCCCGAACCTGGACAGCTTGAGCAGCGACGCCGTCGATATTAACGGCAACGTGATCGCCTCCTATGCCGACGGCGTAGTGACGATCCGTCAGCAAAACGGGACGAGCCTGAACCCGAACCAGGGACGAATCGTGACGTACTTCGCTGTACGCGCCAACGACGCTTCCGGCGCAATCGTGAACACCATCGCGGGCTCAGACGCGGTCATCACCCCGGTCGGCGACCCGAGCATCGATATCGAGAAGTGGAACGATGAGGGCGAAGCCCCCGCCTATGACGAGTCCGGCGCTCTGACGAACGACGGCTACGACGGCGACTTCGACACAGCACCCGGAAAGCCGTTGAAGGCCGACGAGGCCCTGCCGATCAACTTCACGATCTCCAACAGCGGTCGCGAGAACCTGGTCGATGTGGTCGTGAGCGACGAACTCGAGGCTGGCAAGGGTGAGATCCAAGATCTCACCTGTACCTTCCCTGACGCGTCAACCGGCACCGAATGGGCTGGCCCCTTCCTGATCGGTACCCAATTCGCGTGCACCGGCACCCTGCCGGCGCTTCAGACAGGCGACACCCACGCCGATCTGGCGCAGGTCACCGGAGTTGGAGTCACGTCACGCGGCGACGTAGCTGACGAGGATGCATGGAACGCGTACGTTCCGACGCCGAGCGTCGATATCGAGAAATGGAACGATCAGGGCGAAGCCCCCGCCTATGACGAGTCCGGCGCTCTCACGAACGACGGCTACGACGGCGACTTCGACACAGCCCCAGGCAAGAAGCTTAAGGCCGGCGATAAGTCGCAGATCCACTTCACCATCTCTAACGATGGCAATGAGGACCTCATCGGCATCGTTGTCAGTGATGAGCTGACCGACGGGAACGGTGAGATCCAGGATCTTGTCTGTACGTTCACCGATGGGTCAACGGGTACGACGTGGGATGGTCCTCTCACCGTTGGCTCGCAATTCGAGTGCACGGGCACCCTGTCCGCGCTTGTACCGGCCCAGTCGCACAGCGACCGTGCCACGGTGACAGCGACCGGCCTGCATTCTGGTACCGCAATCGACGACGCGGATGACTGGCATGGCTTCACCGAGGCCGCGCCCGTCACCCCGGTCCAGAGTGGACTTGCGATGACGGGAGTCACGCTGACGCTGTGGATCGGTGGAACCGCGATCCTCCTCCTGGTTGCGGGCGGAGTGATGCTCATCGCTCGCCGCCGCCACGTCACAATTGACAGCAACGGGACCGCGTAGCAGCGCCGTTGCCCGACGTTGACGCGGTGGTGGCTCCTCACAAGTAGGCCACCGCCGCGTCAAACTCCGTCGCTCGAAAACCGGGTCACTTCGTCACGATCGCGCGGTGACCGATCAGACTCTGACGATGAGTCAGAGCGGGTCTACGATCATAGATCAAAGACCCAAATCCTGTATGCCTCGAGAACGTCCCCCGCGTTCTCGGGGCATACTCTTTTCCTCTACGACTTAGGACAACTGGTAGGTCCAGAGTTTCGCACGTGACCGGGGTCGCTTGGACTCTGGCACTGGCTGACGCACGGCCCGATCGCACCCGCCACGATGTCCCCGCCACGTACACTGATTGCTGGGGTTTAACGAGCGGATGCCGCTCACGCGCGTAGGTCGCGCCACGAGAGGACACACGCATGAGCCTGATCCGGCTGAACGATGTCAGCATCCGCTTTGAGAACACGCAGATTCTGCGGGAAGCGTTCTTTCGTCTGGAACCCGGAGACCGGGTCGGCCTGATCGGCAAGAACGGCTCCGGCAAGTCCACCATGCTCAAGCTCATCCTCGATCAAGTCTCTCCCGACACCGGCGAGGTCACCCTCGACGACGGCATCAGCGTTGGCTACTTCTCCCAGTTTTCCGAGCTCAACGGCGCGCAGACCATCACCGAGGTGCTCGACGAACTGTTCGTGGCCGTGAAAGCGGTTGAGGCCGAACTGGCCGCGATCGACGCCGCAATCGCTCTCGACTCTTCGGCCAGCGCCGAGCTCGACCGGCTGATCACCCGCCAGGGCGAGCTGTTCGAGGAGATGGATCGCCTGGACGGCTGGGACTACAAACGCCACATCGACACCGCCTTGACCACCCTCGGATTCAACGAGGCACACCGTGTGTGCGCCATCGACGAGCTGTCCGGCGGCTGGCGCAACCGTGCCGCCCTGGCCAAGATCGTGCTCGAGGCCCCCGACGTTTTGCTGCTTGACGAGCCCACCAACTACCTCGATGTGGCCGGTGTCGAGTGGCTCGAAGCGTGGTTCAAGAGCTTCAAGGGTGCCGCCATCGTGGTCTCGCACGACCGCAAGTTTCTCGACGCCGTCGTCACCCGCATCATCGAGGTCGAAAACTTTCACCTGCACGAGTACCCCGGTAATTTCGGCGAGTACATTGTGCAGAAGCAGTTTCGGCTCAAGACCCTCGCGGCACAGTTTGTGCATGAATCCGAGCTGCTCGCCTTCGAAGCCGAGGGTATCGCCGATCGCCGCGAGGCTGCCAAGGCGGAGAGCCGGCAGCTCGGCAACCAGCTGGCGCACATCAAGAAGTCCCGCACGCCGCGCCCGGTCGACCAGATCATCACCGAGATCTACGGCAACCTGCACGTTAAGGATGTTCTCTGCCGGGTCGACGGTCTGGCCAAGAGCTACGGCGACAAGATCTTGTTCGAAAACCTCAGCTTCGAGGTGCGTCGCGGCAACCGCATCGTCGTGCTCGGCAGCAACGGCAGCGGCAAAACTACCCTGCTGCGGGTGCTCACGGGCGAGGAAATGGCCGACCATGGCGACGTGGCCTGGGCCAGCGGCGCCGGCGTCGTGTCGTACAACCAAATTCTGGCCGAACTCGACGAGACCGATACCGTCAGCCACGCCGTCAACGCCATGCCCGGCAGCCTCGCCCTCACGGCCACGAAGAAGTCGGTCAACCGTTTTCTAACCATGTTCCAATTCAGTGAGGCCGATCTCAAACAGAAGATCGGGGCTCTCTCGGGCGGCCAGCGCGCCCGCGTTGCCATGGCCCAGTGCCTGCTCTCGGGCGCTTCGGTTCTGCTGCTCGACGAACCGACCAACCACCTCGACATGTCGAGCACCCAGGTGATGGAACGCGCCCTCGTGCACTTTCCCGGTGCCGTCGTGGTCGTGAGCCACGACCGGTTCTTCACCGATAAGATCGCCAACCGTCGCCTCGTCTTCGGCAGCGAAGGAGCGGCCCCCGGCCAGATCGAGGTCCGCGCCGCCTAGCCGTCCCGCCGTACTTGTGCCCGGGCCCGGGCCCGGCAACTGGGCCCGTGATAGATCATGGGCCCGGTTGCACAGGGTGGGCCCGGAGGCGGGCAGTCTGGGTGTGGTCGTTTTCGAACGGATGCCGCCGCTCTCGTTCGCGCGTCCCGTCGTGGTGTCCGGGCCCGGGCCCGGAAACTGGGCCCGCGATAGATCATGGGCCCGGTTGCGTAAGGTGGGCCCGGGCGAAACAGCCGGGCGAGATCAGGAGCGGAAGCACCCCCGCGCGGTGCAAGGCCCCATGTCCCGTCTCGTATTATTGCCACGTGACACAGATGCGCGCCGACACCCGAACGGATGCTTCCGCCGCGCCCGCCGCATCCGCTGTGCCGGTCTGGCTCGCTCTCGTCTTCTCGGTGCTGATCGGTGCGCTCTATGCCGTTCAATCCCGGGTGAACGGCGAACTCGGGCACCAAATCGGCGATGGGTTCACCGCCGCCGTCATCTCCTTCGGCTCCGGCCTGGTCATCCTCGGCCTCGGTCTCGTGGCCTTTCGTCGCGGTCGCCGCGGCCTGCAACTCGTTGCGCGCGCCGTCAACGCGAAGAACCTGTCGTGGTGGCACCTGTTCGGCGGGGTCGCCGGAGCCCTGTTCGTGCTGTCGCAGGGCCTCGTCGCCGCGCCGCTCGGCCTCGCCCTGTTCACCGTCGCCGTCGTGGCCGGCCAGACCGTGAGCGGCGTGCTGATGGACCGCTTCGGCATCGGTCCGGGCGGCCGCCGCCCGTTGCACACGTCAAAAATCATCGGCGCGCTGCTGGCCCTGGTGGCCGTTGGTTTCACGGTGAGCACTGAACTGCACGGCAGCGACGCGCTCTGGTTGCTCGCGCTTCCGTTGCTGGCCGGAATCGGCCAAGGCTGGCAGCAGGCCGTCAACGGCCAGGTGCGGGTCACCGCACAGAGTGCGCTCACGGCGACTTTTCTGAACTTTCTCACCGGCACCGCCGCCCTCGTGCTCGCCGCGATCGTGCACGGGCTTCTGGCCGGTTTCGCGCTGGACCTGCCGAGCAATCCGTGGCTCTACACCGGCGGGCTGATCGGCTGCATCTTCATCGCCGGGGCCGCGCTCGTCGTGCGCACGACCGGGGTGCTCATGCTCGGCCTGAGCATCGTGGCCGGCCAGCTGATCTGTGCCCTGGTGCTGGACGTGCTCGTGCCCTCGGCGGGGCATCCGCTCGGCATGACGACCGTGGCCGGCACCGCCCTGGCCCTCGCGGCCGTCGTTATCGCCGCGGTGCGCTGGCGCCGTCCAGGCCACGCCCGCTGACCGTCGGCGGCTCGTCGACTCGAGTCGAAGCCGGCTAGAGCGCCGTCACAAACTCCTCGGGGTCGATCGACAGCCGCACGCCCGGCTTTGCATCCTCCGGAACACCACCGACATACAGCCAGCCGAGCAGCTCTTCGGTGTCGGCCAGGTCATGCAGGGTGCGCACCGCATCGCTCCGCACGAGCGGGCCGGTGCGCCACATCGCGCCCCAGCCGGCGTCGTCGAGCAGCAGGGTGAGCAGGTGCGCGACACCCGCCGCCGTGGCGTCCTGCTCCCAATCGGCCACCTTGAAGCTCACTCGACGCGCCGCGACGAGGGCAATCAGCAGCGGGGCACGCAACGGCTTGCCCGCGAGCTTGGTGGCCTCGTCGCCGACACAAGCGGATGCCGCCACAAACGCCGCCCCCAACTGCTCCCGGGCCGCGCCGCGCAGTTCGAGCAGCCGCCAGGGCCGCAATGCACCGTGATCGGCCACTCGCGCCGCGGCGGCCACGAGGGGAAGTAGTTCGGCGCGGGTGGGCGCGACCATGGTCACCTTGGAGTAGCTGCGCCGCTGCTGCACTGCCGCCAGAACCGGGCTGGGCGCGGTGGTCGAGCTGGGTGCGACCACATCGTGGCCCGCCGGTGCGGACGCGACAAGCTCGACCGACGGATCTGGCGCGACCAGCGGGCGTGACTCGACCATCTACTCGGCGGGCGTGAAGTTGAGCGAGATGGAGTTCATGCAGTACCGGTCCCCGGTCGGGGTTCCGAACCCGTCGGGAAAAACGTGCCCGAGGTGCGAGCCACAGTTCGCGCAGCGCACCTCGGTGCGCACGCTGCCGAGCGAGCGGTCTTCGAGCAGCTCGACCGCTTCGGGCCGTACCGACTCGTAGAAACTGGGCCAGCCGCAGCCGGAATCAAACTTGGTTCCACTCTGAAATAGCTCCGCGTTGCAGGCGCCACAGGTGTAAACGCCGGCCCGACCCTCATCGAGCAACTCGCCGGTTCCTGGGCGTTCGGTGCCGGCCTCGCGCAGCACCGCGAATTTCTCGGGGCCGAGCTCGGAGCGCCACTCGCTGCTTGACTTGTTGATTGCATAGTCCATGGTGGATATCCCTTCGTTCCGGCCGTCCGGGTCACCGAACAGCGTCTACCCAGCCTAAACTCGCCCGCCCACACGTGCATTCCGCACCCGAGGGTTTCGCAGCGTTTACACGGCACGCGCGAGTCGGCCACTGCGCCGACGCCGGGCGTGCCGGGGCAACATACAGCCGCCCACAAATAGGATTGGCCCAACGGAGTAGCCGTTGCAACTGTCTCGGGGGAGAAACATTATGAGCGAGGAACTACCAAACACGACGCCACCCGCCGAGGTTCCGGCGCAGCTGAGTGAGCGTGATGAAGCCGTGCTCTCCTTCGAACGACAGTGGTGGCGGCACGTTGGCGCCAAGGAGGAGGCCATTCGCGACACCTTCGGCCTGTCCGCTGCCCGGTACTATCAATTGTTGGGAGCTCTGGTCGATTCACCGCTGGCGCTGGCTTTTGACCCCATGCTCGTGAAACGGTTGCAGCGGATGCGTTCCGCCCGTGCCGAGGCGCGCGCGACTCGTTCGCTGCTCAACCACGACTAGCCCGAACCGTTTTCCGCCAGCACACCGACCACGGCCGCAACTCGATTCGGCCCGGCCGACCAACCAAGGATCCAACCAACATGGCGCGAAAATTTGCGAAAGACCGTTTCGATACTCACGCCCACGCTCTGGACCGCGTCGGTGCGCACCGGGCACCGGGTAAGAAAGGTCGCCACTGGGTCGCGTTCTGGTGGGCGCTTGGCGCCACGGTGCTGCTGATCGTCGTGGGCGTCATCGGAATTTTCGCCATCAACAATCGGCTCGACTTTTCCAACATTCCCGGTCTCGCCTCGGCCAGTGCCACGCCAACGCCCACCGAGACCGTCATTCCCACCGCCGAACCCACCGTTGACCCGGCGCTGTCGGTCAGCGTGCTGAACGGCTCGGAGAACAACGGTGTGGCAGCATCCGTCAGTGACACCCTCACGGCCGCCGGCTGGGACGTCGTTGACACCGGAAACGCGAGTGTCAATACGGAACCGACCACCGTGATCTACTACGCCGAGGCGACCACGGAAGGCGCCGCGCGGGGCCTCGCCGCCTCGCTGCCGGGATCGAAGATCGTCATCTCCACCAATTTTGTCGATTCGGGAGCCGACCTGACCGTGGTCGTTGGCAACGACTACGTCGCACCAGCGGGCTGACGACGCGGGCTAGAACACTCCGCGACTTAGTGGGCATTGTTCCATTCGTCAAGCCCTTTCCTTTCGCTGTGGCTTCAGTAATATCTGGTCTTGGTCACACATTTTGTTCGGGCAATACCCGCCCGGATCAGGAACGCTCGCCCAAGGTAACTTGCACTATCAGGTAACTTGCAACAGACGACTTGCTCTCGGGGATTTGCTGCTCGCACAGAATGTACGCAGTCTCTGCGGCAGGGCCCGGAACAGCCAATGGGCCGTTGCCGTCGAAATTGAGCAAGGAGTAACACATGGCGAACGGAACCGTAAAGTGGTTCAACGCTGAAAAGGGTTTCGGCTTCATCACTGTCGATGGGGGAGGCCAAGACGTTTTCGTCCACTACTCGGCCATTGACATGACCGGTTACAAGGTTCTCGAAGAAGGCCAGCAGGTTGTCTTCGAGGTCGGTGCCGGAGCGAAAGGCCCCCAGGCCGAGTCGGTTCGACCCGCCTGACCCACCCCACATTCGGGGTCGGTCCCCCACCTAACGCCGCCCGCTGCAACGGGCGGCGTTAGTGTTTACCGGTGATCAAGAAAAAAACAGCCAGCACCGCTCGACCCGTCAAGAGTGCTGCACTGCTCGCCTTGGTCGTACCGGCACTGCTGCTGAGCGCGTGTTCCGGCAGTACTCCCGGGCCCTCCGCCTCGCCCAGCGGAACCGCCTGGAACTCGGACTATGTCGACCCTGCCGCCACCCAGATCGCACCGCTGACCGGGATGACCGTCGCTGGGGACTCGGCGGCCAGCCCGTCGCTGGCGGCCAAGATCGACAATCATATTGCCGCCCGTCCGCAGATCGGGATCGATCGCACCGACCTGGTCTTTGAAGAGCTGGTTGAGGGTGGAATCACGCGGTATGTCGCGGTGTGGCAGTCCGACATTCCCGACCAGGTCGGGCCGGTGCGGTCTATCCGCCCGATGGATCCCGACATCATTGCCCCGTTCGGCGGCCTCGTCGCCTTCTCCGGGGGGCAGCAGCGCTTCGTTGATGCCATGAACGCCACCGGGCAGGTCAGCGCCATCTTCGACTACGATACGACCGGCTTGTTTTCCCGGTCCAGCGCCACCGCGGCCCCGCACAACGTGATTCTCGCGGCAACGGAATTCGTCAACCGCAACGCGTCCGTCGCCCCACCCACACAGCAGTATGCCTATGCGGCTACGCCCGCCGGGGCATCCGCTGCGGTCGATGGTGCCCCGATATCGGTGATCAACAACCGGTTCTCCACCTCGAGTGTTCGCAGCTGGACCTGGAACGCCGAGTCCGGCACCTATCTGCGCGCCCAGGACGGCGCTCCCGACCTGACGGCTGAGGGCACCCAGTTGGCTGCGACCAACGTTGCCGTGATGCGGGTGAACGTCACGGTTGACCAAAGCATCCCCAAAACCGAGCTCATCGCCTCGGGTGACGCAACGGTTTCCAGCGGAGGTAAGACTCTTCCGGCCACCTGGAGCAAGGAGTCGCAGACGGCGCCGATCCGCCTCGTCGACGCCAACGGAGTGACAATTCGGCTGGCACCGGGCAATACCTGGTTTCAGTTCGTGCCCAATGGCACCGGCGCAACCGATCTCGTTCCCTGACTGTCGGCAGAGAGCCGCCGATCAGCCCCGACGCTCGCTTGCACTCTCGACCCCAGAGTGCCAGAATCGTTTTAGCACTCTCGTCACCTGAGTGCTAACCCCCATCATCATTTTGGAACGTCCGGGAGGGACGAGTTACACATATGGCAAAAATCATTGCATTCAATGAAGAGGCCCGTCGTGGGCTTGAGCGCGGCCTGAACATTCTCGCCGACACCGTCAAGGTCACCCTCGGCCCGCGCGGCCGCAACGTCGTTCTGGAGAAGAAGTGGGGCGCCCCCACGATCACCAACGACGGCGTGTCCATCGCCAAGGAGATCGAGCTCGACGACCCGTACGAGAAGATCGGTGCGGAACTCGTCAAAGAGGTCGCCAAGAAGACGGATGACGTTGCCGGCGACGGCACGACCACCGCAACCGTTCTCGCCCAGGCCCTGGTCCGCGAAGGCCTGCGCAACGTCGCAGCCGGCGCCGACCCGATCAGCCTGAAGCGCGGCATCGAGAAGGCTACGGCCGCGGTCATCGCTGAGCTCGTCGCCAGCGCCAAGGAGATCGAAACCAAGGAAGAGATCGCGGCCACCGCATCCATTTCTGCGGGCGACCCCGAAATCGGCGCGATCATCGCCGAGGCCATCGACAAGGTCGGCAAGGAAGGTGTTGTCACCGTTGAGGAGTCGAACACCTTCGGCACCGAGCTTGAACTGACCGAGGGCATGCGCTTCGACAAGGGCTTCCTGTCGGCGTACTTCGTCACCGACCCCGACCGTCAGGAAGCCGTCTTCGAAGACGCTTACATCCTGATCGTCAACTCCAAGGTCTCCAACATCAAGGACCTGCTCCCCATCGTGGACAAGGTCATCCAGACCGGCAAGCAGCTCCTCATCATCGCGGAAGACGTCGACGGCGAGGCTCTGGCCACGCTCGTTGTGAACAAGATCCGTGGCATCTTCAAGTCCGTTGCCGTCAAGGCTCCGGGCTTCGGCGACCGTCGCAAGGCTCAGCTCCAGGACATCGCCATTCTCACCGGTGGACAGGTCATCTCGGAAGAGGTCGGCCTCAAGCTCGAGAACGTCACGCTCGACCTGCTTGGTAACGCCCGCAAGGTCGTCATCACCAAGGACGAGACCACGATCGTTGAGGGTGCCGGCGACGCTGACGCCATCGCCGGTCGCGTTTCGCAGATCCGTGCCGAGATCGAGAACACCGACAGCGACTACGACCGCGAGAAGCTCCAGGAGCGTCTCGCCAAGCTTGCTGGCGGCGTTGCTGTCATCAAGGCCGGCGCCGCAACGGAGGTTGAGCTCAAGGAGCGCAAGCACCGCATCGAAGACGCCGTGCGTAACGCCAAGGCTGCCGTCGAAGAGGGCATCGTCGCCGGTGGTGGCGTTGCACTGATCCAGGCCGGCAAGACCGCATTCGAGGGCAAGGCAATTCTTGACCTCGTTGGCGACGAGGCAACGGGTGCGAACATCGTGCGCGTCGCCATCGACGCCCCGCTCAAGCAGATCGCGCTGAACGCCGGCATGGAGCCGGGTGTTGTCGCCGACAAGGTGCGCAACCTGCCCGTCGGATGGGGCCTCAACGCCGCCACCGGCGAGTACGTCGACATGATCGCTGCCGGAATCAATGACCCGGTGAAGGTCACCCGCTCCGCGCTGCTGAATGCATCGTCGATCGCCGGACTGTTCCTCACCACCGAGGCCGTCGTTGCTGACAAGCCCGAGAAGAACTCGGCTCCGGCCGGCGACCCCTCGGGTGGCATGGACTTCTAAGTCCCCGCCAGCTAGCACCTGCACCACAAAGTGGGCGTCTCCCTCGGGAGGCGCCCACTTTTTTGTGTCCCACCACCGACGGTGAGTTGCGCGCCATTTTTTCGCGCGCACATCGGGTCGAACCTGTGCTGGCGTCAGCGAAGCGGATGCCGGTCAGCGGGCGAAGAGGCGGGTGTTGGCCTGCTCGGTCTCCGCGTACTGCTGCCCGGCCATGGTGAGGGCCTGGTTGAGCACGGTGAGGCTCTCCTCCAGCTGCTGGTGCATGCCGCGCCACTCCGCGAACGCCCCCTGAAAGGCGGCCGAGGCCTGACCGGTCCAGAACCCTTCGAGGCTGGTTAACTGGGCGTTGAGGTCGCCGACATCCGCCTGCACCCGCGCAATCGTGCCGCGGGCGGTGCTGGCGGTGCTCTGCACCGCGTCGCTGTCGACCTGGAAGCTCGTCATGGTGTGCCTTTCTGCTACGTAACAGTGTGGTTGGTGACTGTGAGCGTAGAAGGCGGGGGGTCGGCATCCACCGGTTGGGCGCGCATCTGTGAGCGGATGCGGCTCACCCCCGCCGGTGCAGGACCGGCGAGCAACCCCGCAGCCCCGAGGTAACTCAGCGGCAGCCGTGCGGCGCTCGGCCAGGGCCTCGGGCAGCCGCCTTACGGGATGATGGGCTGCGCGTGCTGCGGCGCGCTGGGCGTTCCGGCGAGGGGGAGCGAGACGCGGAACGTGGCGCCGCCGCCCGGCGTCTCGACGACATCGACTGTGCCGTTGTGGCTGGCCACGATCGCCGCGACGATGGCCAGCCCGAGGCCGCTACCACCGGTTTCTCGGGCGCGAGACGAGTCGGCCCGCCAGAAGCGTTGAAAGATCTTCTCGCGAATCTGCGGCGGGATGCCTTCGCCGTGGTCGACCACGGCGATGGATGCTCGTTGCGTGCGCGGGTCGACCATGACTTCGAGCTCGATCGGGCTCTCCGGTCCGGTGAAACGCATCGCGTTGCCCATTAGGTTGGTGATGACCTGACGAATCTTGTTCTCCTCGGCCATGACGACCGGGGGCAGTTGTGGCTCGACCGGCAGCACGGTCAGCTCGCTGTCGGGCAGTACGGCCGTTCCGCGGCGGGGCTTGCGGGTGCGCAACCGGGCCAGAGTCGCTCCAGCGAAGGCAATGGCGCCGGTGGGTGTGCCCGTGCCCGACGGCCGAGTGATGGCGCCGGTCGTGACGTCGGCCGCGCCCGTCTCGAGCGGCAGGATTTCTCCGGTGTCGCCGTCGAGTGGCGCGTCGTGCTCGAGATCGGCATCGAGCGGCCCGAAGAGTGGCGGGGGAGTGAGCACGGTGACCTTGCGGCCCGGGGAACTTGCCATGGCGTCGAGGGCGGCATCCCGGGCCAGGGGAACGAGG
Organism: Cryobacterium sp. PH29-G1; assembly: GCF_030063365.1. GTDB lineage: Bacteria > Actinomycetota > Actinomycetes > Actinomycetales > Microbacteriaceae > Cryobacterium. The sequence continues at coordinate 63,779 of NZ_JASISY010000015.1, forward strand.
TCGACCGGTGTGAGGGCCAGCGGCTTGGTCTCGTCGAGACGGGCGAGTTCGAGCAGGTCTTCGACCAGCCCGCCCATGCGAATCGCCTCTTTCTCGATGCGTTCCATGGCCTGGGCGACATCTTCCGGTGTTTGCAGCGCGCCCATGCGGTAGAGCTCGGCGTAGCCGCGCACCGAGACGAGCGGGGTGCGCAGCTCATGGCTGGCATCGCCGACGAAGCGACGCATCTGGTCGATTGTGCGTGCCCGGTCTTTGAACGCCCGGTCGATGCGGCTGAGCATGATGTTGAGCGACCGATTGAGGCGGCCGACCTCGGTGTTCGGGGTCGCGCCGCCGAGCCGCTGGCTGAAATCGCCGTCGGCGATCGCGGCGGCGGTCTGCTCGGCCTCGCGCAGCGGAACGAAGGTGGTCGTGACGAGCACCCGGGTGAGCATGGCCCCGATCAGTACGACGCCGGCTCCGAAGCCCAGAAAGATCGTGAGGTAGGTGGCCATGGTGTTCTCGGTCGGCCGCAATGAGACCGCCATCACGAGCGTGCCGTAGGTGCCGGTCGGGGTGATCACGACGGGAACCATGATGGCGTGAAACTCGGTGTCGTGGGCCGCATTCCACAGGATCTGGGTCTGTCCGTCGAGCTGCGAGACCCGCTTCAGGTCGAGCGGCATTCCCACCACTGGCAGGTCCGCATTGTCGCGTTCCTGCCAGGTGCGGGTGATCAGCGCGCCGTCCTGGTCGTACAGGGCCACAAAGTAATCCGACGCGACGCCCTCGGTGTCACCCTGCGAGAACACGCTCGACGAGTATCCGCTGAGCGCGGTTTGCATATCCACCTGCAGCTGTGTGTCCACCTGGGTCACCACATACTGCTTGAGCATGGCCATGGTGCCGATGCCCGAAACGAGCAGGCCGAGCGTGAGCATCAGCACCGTGACACCGGTGATCTTGGAACGGAGGGAGATGCTGCTCCACCGTCTGGACAGGGATTCGTGCATAAGTGGCTTTAGTCTACGAAAGCTGTCTGTGTATACGGAGTGCTGTGACTAGGCCTTGGCAGCCTTGAGCATGTAGCCGAAGCCACGCTTGGTCTGAATCAGCGGCTCGCTCGAGTGCACATCAACCTTGCGGCGCAGGTACGAGATATAGCTCTCGACGATTCCCGCGTCACCGTTGAAGTCGTACTCCCAGACGTGGTCCAGAATCTGCGCCTTCGACAGCACCCGGTTGGGGTTGAGCATGAGGTAGCGCAGCAGCTTGAATTCCGTGGGGCTCAGCTCAATGGCTTCGGTGCCCACGAGAACCTCGTGCGTGTCCTGATCCATGGTGAGCTCGCCGGCGCGGATCACGGCGTCTTCATCAGCGTGCATGGTGCGACGCAGGATGGCCTTGATGCGCGCCACGATCTCGTCGAGGCTGAACGGCTTGGTCACGTAGTCATCGCCGCCGACGGTGAGGCCGGTGATCTTGTCTTCGGTGTCGTCCTTGGCGGTGAGAAAGAGGATCGGTGCGGTGTACCCGGCCGAACGCAGGCGCTTGGTGACGCCGAAACCGTTCATGTCGGGGAGCATGACGTCGAGGATGATGAGATCGGGTTCCTCCTCGAGCACGGCAGAGATTGCCTGCGCACCGTTGCCAACGGCACGCACGGCGAAGCCGGCGAAACGGAGGCTGGTGGTGAGGAGGTCGCGGATATTGGGTTCGTCATCGACGATAAGGATGCGGGGGCCGTCAGTCATGTCCCCAGTATCTGCGCGTTAGCTGGAGCTTTCCTGAGAGTGAACGGTGTGCGCAGCGATTGCGCGTCGACGCCCGGTGCGGCCGGATTACCGACATGATGGGAGGCAGCACTCGACTTGTTCCCCGGGGAGGACCGTTATGACCCACACGAGATTCGGCTCCGGTATGACCCGGGCGTCTCCCGAGATGGATGCCCCGCGCCGGCTGATCGGCGGCCGCACCTTCGACTTCGACCGTGAGGTGGCCGTGATGGCCATCATCAACCGCACGCCCGACTCGTTCTACGACCAGGGCGCAACGTTCGCGCTCGACGCATCCGTTGTGGCGGCACAGCAGGCGATCGCCGACGGCGCCGACTGGATCGACATCGGCGGCGCCAAGTTCGCGCCCGGTCCGGCGGTGCCGATCGAGCAGGAGATTGACCGGGTGGTGCCGGTGGTTGAGGCGTTGCGCGGCGCGAATGTCGTCATCTCGGTGGACACCTTTCATCCGGCCGTGGCCGCAGCGAGCATCGCTGCGGGCGCTCACGTGATCAACGACACCACGGGGGTGCACGACCCGGCCATGGCCGACGTGGTCGCCGACAGCGACGCCACCCTGGTGATCACGCACAGCCTGGCGGCGCCGCGAATGCCTTACCCGACACCGCAGTACAACGACGTCGTCGCCGAGGTGAGCGAGTTTCTGCTGGCGAGAGTTGACCGTGCCGTCTCACACGGGGTGCCGCGGGAGCGCATCATCATCGACCCGGGGCACGACCTCAACAAGACCACCCGACACTCGCTCGAACTGACCCGGCGGCTGGGCGAAATCACCGGGCTCGGCCTACCCACCCTCGTGGCCGTTTCGAACAAGGACTTCGTGGGGGAGTCGCTCGGTCGGGAGCGCGGCGAACGGGTCGAGGGGTCGCTGGCCGCCGCGGTGTTCTGCATTCTGCAGGGCGCCCGCATCGTGCGCATGCACAACGTGCGCGCCGCCGTCGATGCCGTGCGCATGACCGAGGCCATCCTCGGGTTTCGCGAGCCGGCCTACGAGCGGCACAACCTCTAAGCCGCATCAATCCAGGCACCACAACGACTAGCGGAGGCTGCCCGTGCTCAACCGGGACGAACTCATCAAGAAGTATTCGATCGACGACCGCACCGAGCCGAGGGTGCGCATGAACTTCGTGTGCAGCCTGGATGGCGCGGCGACCCACGACGGGGTGAGCGGCGCCCTCGGCAATGCCGACGACAAGCTCGTTTTCGACACCCTGCGGGTGCTCACCGACGTCATTTTGGTGGGGGCTGGAACCGTGCGCGCCGAAGGGTATGGCGGCATCCGCTTAACCGAAGCGGATGCGGCGTGGCGCAGCGCGCAGGGCTGGTCGCCTCAGCCGCGGGTTGCGATCGTCTCGGGCCGGCTGGACCTCGACCCGGCACACGGCGTGTTCACGGGCTCCGGAGTGCGGCCCCTGATTGTGACGCATGCGGCGGCACCGGCCGACCGGCTCGCGGCGCTCTCCCTGGTCGCCGACGTGCTGGTCTGCGGCGAGACTGCGATCGATCCGCTCGCGATGGTACTCGCGCTCGCGGTGCGCGGGATGCCGCAGATTCTCTGCGAGGGAGGCCCCCACCTGTTCGGCGCCCTGATCGCGGCGGACTGCGTCGACGAACTGTGCCTCACCCTGAGCCCCCTGCTCGAGGGCGGCTCGGCCGGCCGCATCGCGAGTGGTGGAGCCCAAACCAGCCGGCCGATGAGCCTGCTGCACGCTCTGCCCGCCGACGACATGCTGTTTCTGCGCTACGCGCGCCGCGAGAACTCCTGATTTTCGTCGCCGACGCGTGAGTTTGAACGGGTTTCTGACGTTTTCGGCGCCAAAACTGACACGTCGGTGTGCGAACTCCGGGGCTACGCGGCCTCGAGGCTCTGGGAATCGAGAATCGTGTAGCTGTAGCCCTGCTCGGCGAGAAACCGCTGGCGGTTCTGCGCGAAGTCCTGGTCAACCGTGTCGCGGGAGACCAGGGTGTAGAAATTCGCTGACAGCCCCGACTCCTTGGGGCGCAGCAACCGTCCGAGGCGCTGGGCCTCCTCCTGGCGTGAGCCGTACGACCCCGAGACCTGAATGGCCACGGTCGCCTCCGGCAGGTCCACCGAGAAGTTCGCGACCTTCGACACCACGAGCACCTTCACCTCGCCCACCCGGAACGCCTGGTAGAGCCGTTCGCGTTCGTCGATCGGGGTGGCTCCGGTGAGCTGCGGGGCGTTCAACACCTCGGCGAGCTCCTCGATCTGGTCTAGATACTGCCCGATCACGAGAATGCGTTCGCCCTCGTGCTTGGCGATCAGCGCCTGCACCACATCAAGCTTGGCCGGGGCGGTGGCGGCCAGACGATAGCGCTCGTCGTCGGCTGCCGCGGCGTAGCTGAGCCGCTCCGACTGCGGCAGGTCGATGCGTACCTCGTAGCAGTTGGCCGGGGAGATGAAGCCCTGGGCCTCGATCTCCTTCCACGGGGCGTCGAACCGTTTCGGCCCGATCAGGCTGAACACGTCGCCCTCGCGACCGTCTTCGCGCACGAGCGTGGCGGTGAGGCCGAGTCGGCGGCGGGCCTGCAGCTCGGCGGTGAGCTTGAACACGGGTGCGGGAAGCAGGTGCACCTCGTCGTAGATCACCAGGCCCCAGTCCATGGCATCGAGCAGTTCCAGGTGCGCGTACTCGCCCTTACGCTTGGCGGTGAGAATTTGATAGGTCGCGATGGTGACCGGCTTGACCTCTTTGACCTGGCCCGAGTACTCGCCGATCTCTTCCGGTGTCAGCGTGGTGCGCTTGAGCAGCTCGTCTCGCCACTGCCGGGCCGAGACGGTATTGGTGACCAAAATCAGCGTGTTGGTTTTTGCGGTGGCCATGGCGCCGGCACCGACGAGGGTCTTGCCCGCGCCACAGGGCAATACGACCACGCCGCTTCCGCCGTCGAAGAAGCTGGCGACCGCCTTGTTCTGATAGTCGCGCAGCGCCCAGCCGTCTTCCTTGAGTGCGATGTCGTGCGGGGTGCCCGGTGTGTACCCGGCGAGGTCCTCAGCCGGCCAGCCGAGCTTGACCAGCTCCTGCTTGAGCTGGCCGCGCGCCCACGGCTCAACGAGGTATGTTTCCGGCGACGGATGCCCGATCAGCAGCGGCGCGATACGCTTCGCCCCGGCGATTTCGGTGAGCACGGCCTGGTCGGTACTGTGCAGCACGAGGGCGCCCTCGGAATCACGCTCGATGACCAATCGGCCGTAGCGTCCGACCGTCTCGGTGATATCCACGCTGACCGTCTGAGGTATGGCGAATTTGGAATACTTCTCGAGGGTCGCGAGCATGTCTGAGGCGTCGTGTCCGGCAGCACGCGCATTCCACAGTCCGAGTCGCGTAATGCGATAGGTGTGGATGTGCTCGGGAGCGCGTTCCAGCTCCGCGAACACAGCGAGATCGTGACGAGCATCCTCGGCGAGGGGGTGGGCTACTTCGAGCAACACCGTGCGGTCACTTTGCACAATCAGGGGGCCATCAGACATAGCGCCCAATCCTACTCTCGTCACGAGTCCCCCTTCGCACCGGCCCCCGGCCGGGCCGACCAGCACCCTCGGTCAGGGGGCCGGGGTGATGCTCCGGATGCTTTTGAGCGGCAGCGTGCGCTCAATATCGGCGCGCCGGTCGCGAGCCCGGAAACGACCGTTGCTGACGCTGGCCGGTTCAAGCAGGTAGTCCACCACCGCGCCGCCCGGCATCGCAATGCTCACCAGGATGGTCTGCTTGGCCTTGATGGCGGTGTCGAGCTGGCGGGCGAGCCAGGCATCCGCTACCGAAGTGCCGTTGTCGGCGACGACCCGCAGCTTCTCGACCAGATTTCGTGCCGGATCGGTGCGGGGAGCAACGGTGACGCGGGCGATCGGGTGTCGGCGCAGGTGCACGATCTCGCCCTGCTCGTTTTCGGCGGCAACCGGATAGCGGGCGTCACGCAGCGCCCAAAACACGGCATCGCCGGCGAATCGGCTGAGCAGATGCTCGTCGTCGCTGCTGCGCACGAGCGCGAGTGCGGCCAGGGTCTGGTCGACGGCGATCGTGCCGAGAAGAGCGGCATCGGCCGAGGAGACATAGCTGAGATAGACCGTCTCGGCGCCGGTCGCTGCCGCCGGCGTTGTCTGCGCGGTCGGCCCCGCGGTGAGCCGGCCCACGCGCACCCGGCCGTAGCGAGCCGCGGACTCATTGACGAGGTACTCGACCGGCTGCGGAATTCCGGTGAGTGAAATCGAGGCGAGGAAAGCGAGGAGCGACTCGGCGTCTTCACCCGCGGCTAGGGCGCGATTGACGGATGCCGCGGTGATGCGATAACTCGACGCCAGCTCTCGGCTTTCCACGTCGGCCATCCCGCGCAGGCGGGAATCGATCGCCGGTGATAGCGGACCGGGGGCGACGACGGAGAGGTCGTGCTGCAGATACACGGCGCCGACCTCGGCCGGCAGGGCATTCGCCATCGTGGCGATAGCGGCCTCGGGGTCGCCGCGAAGCACGCTGGAACCGGCCGTGCTGGTGGTGTCGTGGGCCGTGATGCCGAGCACCTCGGCGTCACGGGCGAACTCGGTGAGCTGCGACAGCATCCACTCGCCGCCGGCGGGGTAGAGCCAGGCGATGAAAGTCGTGAGGCCATCACCCCAGAGCAGACCAACCTGTCGTGGCAGGCTGTCGGCCACGATGGGCGGGAGCGCCGCCTGCCACGCTGCGGCCAGGGCCGCCCACCGGTCGGTCGTGCGTTCGAGCAGCCAGGCTTCGCCGGCCTCGGTCTCCATCCAGTAGCCGTCGGACAGGGCGAGCAAATCGGCTCGCGCCGCCACGGCAAGGACGGAGGTGACCAGATCGACTTCGACGGTCATGACGGCGGCAAGACGTTTGGTATCGGGGAGGCCGAGTCCGCCCCGGCTGAGTTGCCGGGCAGGCTCGCGGCTCAACTCATTGATCAGCTCAGAGATCGACGACACGACCGCGAAGGCACGTTCGGCGGCCAACTGGTCGATGAAGGCAATCTCACTGCCGGGAACGGCAGTGATGGCGGCCGGGGGGAGCGTGATGGCGAGGTCGCCTGCACCGGGAAGGCCCTGGGCCGGCCAGCGCGCCAGGTGAGCCGCGACGGCGGCGTAGGGGATGCAGCATCCGTCGTTGTGCTCGGCGAGGAGGAGAACATGCAGGGTATCGACTCGGCGAGTCACCTCGGCCAGGGCGACGTCGGCGGAACCCAGCTCGGACAGCTGGCTGGTCACGGCGTTCAGCGTGGGAACGGATCCGCTGCTGGTGAGTTGTCCCGCAACGGCCAGAACGGCCAGCGTCGGGCGGTCCAGGTGGCTGAGCGCCAGCTGCACATTGCTCGGTTCAAGCAAGGCCTCGGCTAAATCGAAGAAATCGTGGATGCCGTTCGCGGTAACGCCGCGCACCGCGATGACGTGCCGCAGCTCGGCATCGGGCATGGCCCGAAGTCTCGATGCGAGGCCGAGCATTACTCGCGGTCTCGACGAGCTTCGCGACTGCGGCGAGCTCCCACAGAGATCATCAGCGCGATGATGAGCACGAAGCCGGTGGGCAGGCCATAGAGCGGCAGAATGAAGATCGGCGGCCAGACGCCGCGGCTGAATCCGTCGTTATCACCCACGCCCATCGCCGTGGCGATGATGACCGCGAGGAACGCGAGGATCGACAACCCGACCACGCTCGCCACCATGTAGGCGAGAACGCGTTCAAGCCGGCTGACGGGTTGTGGAGTTTGATTGGTCACAGACTAAGGATACGGGCACGCCGGTGCCGCAACCGAATATGCTGGGTTCACACCCCGCGCGCTTCTGTGCGCCCGAAACTCAGTGAGGTTCAGATGCCCACCGGCAAGGTCAAGTTTTACGACGAGGAGAAAGGCTTCGGCTTCATCACGAGCGATGATGGCCACGAAGTTTTCCTCCATGCTTCCGCCCTGCCCTCCGGCGTTACCGTCAAGGCCGGCGCGAAGCTCGAATTCGGCATCGCCGACGGTAAGCGCGGAGCGCAGGCGCTTTCGGTGCGTGTGATTGAAACGCCGCCGAGCCTGAGCAAATTCAATCGCAAGCCCGCCGATGACATGGCCATCATCGTGGAAGATCTCGTGAAGCTTCTCGACGGCATCGGCACCAACCTCAAGCGCGGACGCTACCCCGAGTCGAGCCACAGCAAGAAGATCGCGGCGATGCTGCGCAAGGTCGCCGAGGAACTGGATGCCTGAGACGACCCCGCAAGCCATTCTGCGACCGACCGACGCCACCCTGCTCGCGGCCGTCGATCTGGCCCGTACGGCCCTGCTGGAAATCACGAGCGACGACACCATCGGTGACGTCATCGGTCACATTGACGAGGGCGACCTCGTGGTGTCGCTGCTCTTCGATTGCCTGATGACCGGATACCCGGGCTGGCGCTGGACCGTCAGCCTGGCGCGGGTCGACGAGAATTCCGAGCCGAAGGTGCTCGAAACCGAGCTCACGCCCGGCGACGATTCGCTGCTGGCGCCCGAGTGGGTGCCGTGGTCTGACCGTCTGATCGACGATGACAGCGACGACGGCGACGATGACGGCGATGACGGCGACGACGCCGATGATGACTCCGACGACGACGCAGACGAGGAGTCCGAAGACTCAGATGACGAGTCAGGCGACGACCCAGGCGACGAAGCAGACTCCGTTGAGGACGACGCGGAAGACTCGCTCGATGCCCTCGACGGTATTGACTTTGACGAGGCGCTAGCGGCGGCGGAACTTAACCCAGGCGAGACCGCCGAGGCCGAGGCCCACACCGATCACGGTGCACCACAGCCACCAACCCGTTCCCGGCGCGCTCGCCGCCCCTAGCTCTGACTCTGACGGCGCCGTCCACGTGACAACGAGGGCGGCGCCGAGAGCGACCAGCCAGAGCAGGGTGCCCACGAACAGGGCCTTGCGGGCATCCGTTCGTGCGGGCAGCGGATCGGGCCGTCGTTCGCTGTCTTTCAACCAGAAACGCATGACCCGATCCTTTGCTCGTCGTTGTTAGTTGCCGAGGTGACCGACGACGTGCTCGATCGATGCGACGAGCTTCTTGACGTCTTCGGGATCGATCGCGGTGAAGGTCGCAACGCGCAGCTGGTTGCGGCCGAGCTTGCGATACGGTTCGGTATCGAGGATGCCGTTGGCGCGCAGGGTTTTGCTGATCGCGGACGCGTCGATGGCGTCGTCAAAGTCGATCGTGACGACAACCTGCGAGCGGTGCGTCGGGTCGGCCACGAAGGGGGTCGCGTAGTCGACGCCGGCCGCCCAGTCATACAGAACGGATGACGACGCCTGCGTACGAGCGGACGCCCATTCGAGACCGCCGCTCTGGTTGATCCAGTCGATCTGGTTCTCCATCAGCAGCAGCGTGCTGAGGGCCGGCGTGTTCAACGTCTGGTTCAGGCGCGAATTGTCGACGGCGTTCTTGAGGCTGAGGAACTCGGGAATGTACCGGCCGCTCGCGGCGATGCGTTCGACGCGCTCGAGGGCAGCGGGGGAGAACAGTGCGATCCACAGGCCACCATCGGAGGCGAGGTTCTTCTGCGGGGCGAAGTAGTAAACATCCGCTTGGCTCGCGTCGAAATCGATACCGGCGGCCGCGCTTGTTGCGTCGATCACGGTGAGGGCACCGGCATCGCCGTCAACGCGGGTGACCGGGGCCATGACGCCGGTCGAGGTCTCGTTCTGGGGCCAGGCGTAAACGTCGATGCCGTCGCGAACGACGAAGTCGCTGCGTGAGCCGGTGTCGGCCTTGATCACATCGGGGGCTTCGAGCCACGGGGCGCCGGCGGCCTTGGCGAACTTACCGCCGAATTCGCCGAAGACGAGGTTCTGGGCGCGCTTTTCGATGAGCGAGAAGGCAGCGGCGTCCCAGAACGCGGTCGAACCGCCGTTACCGAGCACAACTTCGTAGCCGTCGGGGATGCGAAAGAGTTCGCCCAGGCCGGCGCGCACGCGGCCGACGAGGTCTTTTACGGGCGGCTGGCGGTGCGACGTGCCAAGCACTCCGGTGCCAAATCCCATGAGGTGGTCGAGCTGTTCACGCCGGATTTTCGATGGGCCGCAGCCGAATCGTCCGTCGAGGGGGAGCAGATCGGTGGGTATTAGTATGTCGGCCATACGCCGATTCTAGTTGCCCTGCCACGGGCGGGTAGGCTTGTGACGCTGTGCGGGCCATTGCCGAGGCCGCTGATGGAGCACCTTTCGGTCACCCGATGACCGGTGCACGCACGAGCTGAATGAAGGGCTGCGGATGAGCGATCTGATCGACACCACGGAAATGTATCTCCGCACGATCCTTGACCTGGAGGAAGAGCAGATCGTGCCGCTGCGCGCGCGTATCTCCGAACGCCTCGGTCACTCCGGTCCGACGGTCTCGCAGACGGTCGCCCGCATGGAACGCGACGGTCTCGTCATCGTGTCCGGGGATCGGCACCTGGAATTGACCCCGGCTGGTCGCAGCAAGGCGGTGCATGTCATGCGCAAGCACCGTTTGGCCGAGCGCCTGCTCAGCGACGTGATCGGACTCGAGTGGGAATTCGTGCACGACGAAGCGTGCCGCTGGGAGCACGTGATGAGCGAGCAGGTCGAGCGCAAGATTTTGGAGATGCTCGGGCACCCGACCGAGTCGCCCTACGGCAATCCGATTCCGGGTCTGGATGAACTGGGCGATTCTCCGGCCGTCGCTTTCATGGCCGGCGTGACGAACGTCTTGTCTGTGGTCGCGAGTTCGGCCGTGCCGGTGGCGGCGGTCATCCGTCGTCTCGGTGAGCCGGTGCAGTTCGATCCCGAGCTGCTGCTGCAGCTCAAGCAGAGCGGCGTGATGCCGGGTGCGACGGGAACATTCTCTGCGGCAGGCTCGTACGTTCTAGTACAAGTCGAAGGTTTCGGTGCCGGGCTGGAACTGCCCAACGAGGTCGCCGGTCACATATTTATCACCACGCCGACCGACTACGTGCCGGTCGCTCACTGACATTGCGCCAATTTCGCGGGGGCTCAAGCGAGCCAGTCGTCTCGACTTGCCGGCGGGTCCGTTACCAATCCGTTAGAAAAGTGCCGCTCCAGGGTGACAAATGGGCGTCGTTCTTGTAGCCTCGAGGATGTCCCACAGACCAGAAACGGTCGATGGACTCGAGTCAGGACGCCTGCTTACCCCCGTCTCTTGACTTAAGAACACATCCGCTATTAGCGAAGTGACGGGACAGCAACCTAGTGTTGTCGAGGCGCCGGAGGTTAAAACTTTGGCTGCATTAGGAACGAGAAGGTCCCGGCGCGAGCTGAGCCGAGCATCCGATTCCCTGGCAACAGTGGAATCGCCGGCACACAGCCACCGATCCCCCCGTGCTTCCCCGAAGAAGCGCCGCGGCGGCATCGCCAACATCGTCGTCATGACCCTCGCGACCGGTCTGGTCGCCACAATGGCTCTCCCGGCGTATGCCTTCGCTCCCGGTTCGAAAGATGCCTCCTTCAAAGCCAGCGAATCCACAGAGATGTCCAAGGCTCAGGCGCAGGCCGTTGAGGTTGATGCGCAGGCGGCAACCGTGAGCGTCGCTCGCGAAGGATTCACCGCCACCACCCCCGAAGAACTCGCTGCCGCCGCTGCCGCGTCTGCTGCCGCCGCTGCCGCAGAAGTTCGCCGCGTTGAAGTTGCCGCGCAGATGACCACGTACGCCGCGAGCTACTCCGGCCCGAGCGCCGCCGACTACTTGGCTAACCCGGCCTACCCGAATGTTGATCTCGCATCCGTTTTCAATGTCGCGTCGCAGTACCAGGGTGTTCCGTACGTCTTCGGTGGTGCCACCCCGGCCGGTTTCGACTGCTCCGGCTTCATCATGTATGTCTACGCGCAGTTCGGCATTAGCCTGCCGCACTCCTCGGTGGGTCAGGGCGCGGCCGGAACTCGCATTTCAATTGAGGATGCCGTACCCGGCGACCTCGTGATCATGGACGGCCACGACGGCTTCTACGCCGGCAACGGAAACATCCTGCACGCGCCGTACACCGGTCAGAACGTGCGGATTCAGCCCATCTGGACCAGCGATTACTACATCGTGCGGATCGGCATCTAAATATCCTCTGCAGTGAACACTAGGTAACAGCTCACTCAAATGGCGCATACAGGTTCACCTGTTGCGCCATTTGTGGGTTAACCTAGTGCCCTGATGTAGTTGTAGGTCTTTGAGGAGAGCCCATGCATGAGCGACGCACTATCCACACCATGGATGTGCGCGGTCGCGAGTGCTTTCGGCATAGTTGTCAGAGCGAGAAGAACTGCGTGAGCGGTCAGAAGGCGTTGTCATGGTGACGGCGCCTTTTTTTGTACTCTTTTTCGCCCCGCCACGCTCCTGCACTGTACGCATCGGACGTAGTTCGAATGGCTGGAAGCCGTCCAGCCTCCTTCGAAAGGGAGCGCATGCGCACACTGGTACTCAATGCGGGCTATGAGCCCCTCGCCGTCGTCTCGTTCAAGCGAGCGCTCATTCTGGTGATGAACCAGAAAGCCACGGTCGTGCAGTCCGATCACAACCACCCCGTTTTCGCGGCTTCCGGCGCATGGGACCGCCCGAGCGTCATCCTGCTCACACGGTACGTGCGTATCCCCATGTCCCGCCTGGTGCCGGTGAGCCGCCGCGGGGTGCTGCGACGCGACAACAACCGTTGCTGCTACTGCGGCAAATCTGCGGCCACCATCGACCACGTGCTGCCGCGTTCGCGCGGTGGCCGCGATACCTGGGACAACCTGGCGGCCTGCTGCCTGCGCTGCAACAACCTCAAGAGCGACCACACCCCGGCCGAAATGGGTTGGGAGTTGCGCTTCACCCCACGGATGCCGCAGGGTACGACCTGGATCGTACGTGGCGTTGAACGCCCCGATCAGGAGTGGGGCGCCTACCTGGCCCCGGCTGCTTGAGTGTGCCGTCCCGCACAGCGCTCGCGCCGAAGGTGGTGCTCTTCATCGACCGCCGTACCGTCGCGGCGCAGCCGCCGGCCCGTAGCGGCTAAACTTTGCAAGCCAGCCTCTGTAGCTCAACGGAAGAGCAGTTCCGTCCTAAGGAAACGGTTGGGGGTTCGAATCCCTCCAGGGGCACCACGCATTAGGGCCCTGCATCCCTTGTAAACACTGGGCTGTAGGGTTTTCGCCATTCTCAGGAATGGCCCTTTGCCCACATTTTGCCCACACTTCAAAAAATTTCGATGTGATTTGGAGCAGCTGTAACGGCCCAATTTTGGCCTTTCCGCCTGCCACGGGGACGCCGGGTGAGTGGCCTGCGAGGCCGCGTCGCGAGGTGGAAAGTTCACCTAGCGGGCGGTGAATCGTCACGGCAGCGCGTCCGACCTGATCTTTGCAGTATCCAGCGCGACAGGTACGGCGTCAAGGTCATCGTCGAACAGGTCCGCATAGGCATCCAGGGTCATCGCAGCTGAGGCGTGCCCCAGCATGCGCTGCACCGCCTTCACGTTCGCGCCGGCCGAGATCGCCAGGGATGCTGCGGTGTGCCGCAAGTCATGCAGTGTCAGCCCGACAGGAATGGACGAATCGGTGAGTCGTGCGCGTTTTCGGGCTCCCGCGAACCAGCCGTCGCCGTGGGTCGGCGTGGCCAGGTAGATGTTGCCATCGCCAAACACGAGCTGGTTGCGTTGGTTGCCCGCGATCTGTTCGGTCAGCAGCGCCCCGAGAAAGGCAGGGAAGGGCACGCTGCGCATTTCATAGCCCTTGGGAGAGCGCCCACGGTTGGTCTCCTACCCGTGTTTCGACGCCCGTGGCATCTGGATCGGTCCAAACATCGACCCCGGCAACCACGCCGCCCAGCTCGCGGCCGCGCCGCAGCTCGACGGACCCGCTGACTGGAACAGATCTGATGGAACCCGCGTCTGACCTATCGGAGTAGGTATCGGTCGAAGTGCCTCGAGCTACGCGTGGCCGCTCCCGACGGCCGTCATCCAAGCGGCACAGATCGAAGCCCTAGGCAACGAATTAGGAGCGATCGTTTCTGCCCCTGTTAGCCCCCCTTCACCGGGCATTTTATTCGGCGGGTCTTACGGGAATCAATATCTGAGCCTTCACATGGCCCTCCGCGGAACACAACCGCGGGTCGTACCGTCGCGGCCGAGGTCCCCTCACCGGGCATCTCGACGAGCTCGAAGAGGTGACCACTCGACCCAGACCCTCGCGGCGCCCCTACACGTTGCAAGCGCCGTCGGACCCCGCTGGCTTGCCCCGTCGGCGGCAGCCCCATCGCCCAGTGGAACGGTGACGGGGTCCTCCACTGCCCGCAACACGATCACGACAGGCCAAGATGGGCAGTGTGATAACGCCGCCACCCATACCCATACCCGTGCCCGCTGACCCCTCGTGGACTGAGGTAGCAGGGTTCTGGGTGTCGGCTCTTGGGGCTGTCGCCAGCACGGCCATCGCTGTCGTGGCCATAGTTCTCACGGTCGGCGCCGCTCGTGCGGCGACTCGCCGCGAAGCACGCGCAGGGCGCGCCCAGTGGGCGCACGAGTACAGCGTCTGGCTTGATGCCGGGACGATTTACATGGCGGCCGGGGTGGAAGCCGCGATGCTCACAGACCTCGAGTGGATCGACCGCGGCAACGATATTCAGACCCGCGCCCGGCTGCTCGACTCTGAAGGCGCAGATCGCTACATGGTCGCGGCTCGAGCTGCTTTAGAGGACATCGCGACGAAGCCCCCCGAATTGCGCATCACGGCGGCGATAACCGCGACCAAGATGCTTTCGTTCTGGGTCGAAGGCTGGGTCAACGATCCCAAGAAGGCACCCGGGGATATCGGCGATTGGCTCAAATACTTGCGAGTCCCTGACGCAAACGCAGAGCCAGCGGATGAGGCGGACGCGGCGACTGAGAGTGCATGAGCGATGATGACCTCGCCTGGAAGGCCCCGGCTAACTGCCCGCGCGACCTCGTGCCGATGCAGCTTGACGTCGACGGCGGCTCCCTGCGCCGAGCATGCCATGAGTGCGGCCTCGTGAGCGCGACGAAGTGAGCCGTCGACCGCCCACCGAGTTGGCTCGGCTCCGCCTATTTCTCGCCTCGGTCGACGAATATGAAGACCTTGTGACGGCCATGCCCCGTCCCGAGAAGGTTAGTCTCATCCACCGCGCGGAGCCCTCGGCGCGTTGGACTTCGATTTTGCACGCAATGGTGCTGCGGAAGTACTACAGTCCCGACGATGAGCTCGCACTCGGCAAGGTCATCGGCGCAGTTGAGGCGTGCCTCACCGGGCGCCCCCCGGCGTTCGATCGGTGGAAGGCGGCGCGTCTTGATGACGTGGCCTACCAGCGTACGCACGGCTCGCCCTGGCGTGTGACGACGCCCGAAGGCCGAGAGCGAGGATTCGGTGACCTGGCGTTTGACGATCTCTATGGCGGATTGCTGCACGGAGACTGGGACAGATGGCAGCGGCGCAGCACGGGGTCGGCGATGGCCGATCACGTCATCTGGGATTGGTGCATCGACGCCGCCGGCCTGGTGCGCGACATCCGCGGCCAGATCGACGCATCTGTAGCGGCCGGCGAAATGCTCGACCCCGCTGGGGCGGCGCCTACGTCCTAGACGTATGTTCTGGCTCGACATAGGGGTGTATGGTCCAGGCCGAGATGGCGAAGATCGTCTACGACTCCACGACTCCACGGCGCTTGGCGTCGATTTCGAGCACGGATTCCGCAAGTGATAGCGAATTCCTACACCGGCGCTCGGGCGGGATCTGTTCACAAGGGGATGGCCTGACGGACAGCACGCTGCAACACAACAGCCGGCCGATTGCCGTGACCCGGCATGATGGAGTCATGCCGTTGACGCCGAACGACCTAGCGAACTTAGTCGCTATCCGATCACTTCGAGATCTCGCAGCCGGTCAAGCCAGAGCGCCCGGAGCGGTGCACCGTCAAGCGGCGGTGATTCTCCTTGACGCTGCCATTGAGCGCACCGTATTCACCGCGGCCGAGTACCTTCTTGGAACCTTCACCGACCGCGATCTTGTCGAGAAGCCCTTGCAAGCTCTCCGCGGTCATGGCTGGATACCTGATGCCGGTGTTGAAACGTCCCGGCGGCGGCTGCACCGAGTTCGCAACGTGGTCCAGCACGCCGGCACCGGTGTCGACCGCGACGAACTTCCGCAATGGGTCATCGCCACCGAGCGGGTAATCGCCAGTGTCGTGACGTTCGCCTATGGCGTTGATCTCGATGACGTGCTTTACTCGAGCGCGGTCGAAGACGAAAAGATCCGGGAGCATCTCGATTTTGCGGAGGCGCTCATGCGGAGCAGCGACTCGGTCGCTGCGATGGCCGCGGTTGTCAAGGCTTACGACGTTGTCGCTGGGATTTGGGGCAGCTTCGTGGTGTCGTCTAACTCAAAGTTGGCACCCCGTCACGCTCGCTATGAGCCAGGGTTCGGGTCCATTGGCGGCGACGACCCCAAAGTGGTCGCGCTTCAAGAGGTCGCGCTGCTGACTGCCATCGCCCCGGAACCGAGCGAGGCAATATGGTTCCTCGAAGCAAAACAGCGTCCCGAGCTGCTCATTCTTGAGGAAGTGCAGCGTGCCCTCGTGTTCGTCTTCACCTTCGCCACAGCCGTTGAGGCAAGCCCAGCTGCTCGGCAGGAGGATCGGCGACGCCGCCGAAACAAGGCGCGACGGCACGAGCGGCGATTCGACGAGGCTCACGCTAAAATTCGCGGCTATCGGGCCGAGCTGACCGGCGACCGCACGACGGTTACCCTCACCCTTGAAGATGTGCCGTCGCCGTCGGAATACAACGAATGGGCTGACGCGATTTCCGAGGAACTTAACGGGCCATGGCCGGGCCACCGCCGGTTCTTGATCCACGAGGATGGCGAACTCGTCATTACTGAGATCGAGGGTGACTTTGCTACTGCTATGACTCGCATCGAGATAGCTCTTGCTGGTGCGGAATCCGCCGTCTTGGCTCGACGCGCGACGGTTGCCTCCGAACGCGCTGAAGAACAGCAAGCGGAGGACGAATTCCGAGCTCGAGTAATCGCGGCGACTCCGCCAGTTCTACCGTCGTGGTTGCGAATTGGGATGATCGGGGACGCCCACGGTCCCAGGCAGTACGCAGTGCAGGTGCAGGTGCAGGTGCAGATCGATCGCGAGGCCGTGCGCTCGTACAGCGACGATATGCGTCAGATGTTCGAGGAAGCTGGCGCCCCAGCCTACGTAGCGAGGGGCGGCTGGGTGGTCAGCTCTGTGGAGCCTGAGGAGATTCCCGAATTCGTGGTCAAGTTCGTACCTGGCGTAGATGCAATCATCGCAAAACGTAACGATGCAGAAGCCGAGCGAGAACAGCGGCTGCGCCCCGTCCTCGAAGAACTCACGCGGCGCGGCTACCCCCGCGATGTCGGCTGAGGGGCTCGGCGCTGCGTAGCTAACGTCCGCCGGAGGATCCCTAGCCGTACGCACCGATGTCCCGCTGACGGTTCCGCTTGCGGGCACCCCGCGAAGACGAAATGCACCTGTTTTCGATCTCTGACAGGGCCCTCAAATTCGGTCCGGTGGCCGTCCCTCTTACGGCGCTCCTTACAGTTCGGGTTCATTGCGAAATCCGATCAGCCTCGAAGTGCCCCTTCAAGGCGGAATTCCTTTGGCATGTAACCTGCCCGCAGGTGACGGCCCTTGTCAAGACATTCCATTGTCCTTAAGCTTTCACGTCGCTGGAGGCACCCGTCTACTTCCTCGGACGGGTCCGCACAGATGCCACGTTGTGACAGTCCGCGCTGACCGACATCATGCCTGTGCGTGCGAGGTGAGGTCAGCCACGATGAAATCACGATCGGAGATCCGGCTGTCTACACCGTACGAGGCCCACTCGGGGGCACCAATTGTGCCACCTATCTGACATACGCTGGCCATTTCGTTTGCTGTCTCCTTGTCGATTGTCTCGATGTAGATGCCGATCACGCCGTCGTCCCTGACGGCGGTGATCGCTTCCTCAAATGGTGCCCACGTTGCGTTGTAGCTTTTCGAGACATAGCTGATCGTCTGGGCCTTGCAGAGTGCATAGACCATGACTGGATCGAGTGGGTCTGTAGGCAACGTCGCGGATGTTGCTTCCGCGTCGGAGCTGGATTCGGTAGTTGACGGCGCCGCTCCAGCCGTTTTAGACGGCGCGGAGGAAGTGGTCGCTTCGTTGGTGGAAGTGGTCGGGTTGGAGCCGCCACCGGGGGCGCTGGAGCAACCGGACAGGATTACGGTGGTCGCTATCGCAGCGAGGAACATGGTGCCAAGAAGTTTCATGGGTCCAACTATGCTCCTCTACCTCGGGACGTGTGTCCCCGGCCGCTGTAACAGTGATCACTGGGCCGACTACTTTTCTCCCTAAGCGGGTCCGTATCCTGGCGAAAAGGGTTCCGGTTACGGGCGGCCCGGCCTGTCGAAATAGCGCCTCGACCGCGCTCTCCTGAGCACCTGAAAACCCGTCCGCTGATGGTCCGGTCTCTGCGGACGATGTTGTTGAAATCAATCCCTCGGCGGATGGCAAAGAAGACGTGCTCTCTGGTCGCGGTCCTCTGATTTCGACAAGCTCGATCCAATCGCTGTCGTGTCTCGACCAGCTCGACAGCCGGCACCGTCTACGGCGCGTATCGACCCGGTGACACGCCGACGTCGCTGGCCCTCGATGAAATTGGTCATTCTGGACGTGACAATACATGGGCGCGACTTGACTAGACTCGGAAAAAAACAGGGAGTTTCACGTCGTGATCTCCCCAACGAGCGGGGGCTCAATGATTCTCAGTAATCCCAGACGTATTACCCAGTCGCTGCGTGGCCTGCGGATACTTGTCTTGGCCGCTGCGGTCGGCCTAATGGTTTCTGGGTGCGCTTCCTCGACGCCCGAAGCCCCGGAAGCGAGCGCAACCCAAACGCTTCCCGCCGTGACATCAACTCCAGCTGCGCCAATTCCTGCACCGGTAGTGTCGACCATCGTCATGAGCGGTTCACAACTGATGAGCGAGACGGCCACCGAGCAGCCGGTCTCGACTGTTAACTTCGCCGACGGCACGGAAGCCTCCGTCGCCTTTCTCACGGCCGCACTCGGGACAGCGCCCGAGCAGTTCCTCGAGAGCGAGATCGATGCGTGCAGTAACGTCACGGCCCGCTATTCCTGGGGCGGCACCGCACTCGTGCTCGACGTCTGGGAGCCGGCCGGTTTCGTGGTCACCTTCGGCGACCCCAGCTTCAATGGCATCGCGCTGCAGAGCAGTGGAGACTTCGGTGTCGGCGACAACGCCCAAGCCTTCTTTGATGCTCTTCCCGCAGAGCAGGCATTCGACGAGAACGCCGACAACTCTGGGCCCTTCGTCTACGACAAGGTAGCCGACGCCTCGCCGTGGGGAGAGGACAACGCCTATGGAGGCGTTGCCCTCATGCAACCCGGAGGAGTCGTGAGCAGGATCGTGTCGCCCGAAACGACCCGCGCTTTCTACTGTTAGTGAGGCTCCCCGCAGAGCCCCGGACGCGCGCCCGGCGCGCGCAGAGGGCGACCTTCGCGAAGTGCGATCCCAGCTGGCTTCTTCCGCGTCTGGAGCGACAATATGCAGTTCATGATCGCAGGTGGCAACTTCGTCTGCATGCAAGGCGAGACCTCCCACTTCGGCGTTCAGATGGAGCTGTAGTACACGGCACGTCAAGTGAAGCGATGAGCAACGCCCGGAGTCCGATCTGGTACCCGAATACCGGATCCCTAACTTGCCTGACTCGGCGGGCCTGGTGGCTCGTTGTCCTCAATATCTTCATCCCCGGCTCCGCTCAGGTGCTCGTCGGTAGTCGGGCACTGGGCTGGTTTGGCCTCCGCGCCACGCTGAGTTTCCTCGCCCTTGTCGTAGTGACCGGCGCCGCATATGCGATGAATCCGGAGATGCTGCTCACCGTGACCACTAACTCGATCGGTTTGTGGATCATCGCCGTCGTGATGGTGTCCTATGCCGTGGTGTGGGTTGTCTTGACGTTCGACACGATCCGGCTAGTGCGCCTGGTGAAGGCCCGACCGAAGGCGCGCCCGTTTATCGCGGGGCTCGCGACCGTCGTGCTGGTCTCCATGGAGTCGGGGAGGATTTCGATGCGGTCCACCTCACCGTGGCCGGCTACCTGACCACGGCCGGACAGGCTGTCACTGTCTAAGACAATCTGATGACCGTGCTAGCCGGCTGGGACCCGGACCAAACCTATTGGCTCACCGAAGTCACCAGGGACGGTCCAGCCCACCAGACGTGGCGATGCGACAACGACGAACGTTGGACCCTGTCCGCCGCCCGGTAGGGTTCCCCTATCGGGGCGACGGTGGAGGTTCATGCCCTGGAATGGCGTTCAGGCCCAGGGCGGCGGGACCGAGGCGCCGCCGCGCAGCGCCACCCTGAGGTTCAGGTCGTCGCCGGCCTGGAGCTGGCGGCTGGTGAGCGGGTTGAGGAAGCCGAGGTCGTCAAGCGTGATGCCGAAGCGATCGGCGATGTCGTTGAGTGTGTCGCCGGCGACCGCGCGGTAGGAGATGGGGGAACCAGTGGCTGTGGCGGTGGCGCCTCCAGCGCCGAACCGAGCGCCGGTATCGACGGCGAGCAGCCCGGGGCGGGTGTCCGGAACGTCCCAGGTGATCGTTCCGACCGCCTGGGGAGTGAGCACGCAGCTGTCAGGATCGATCGTGCCCGGGGAGCTCGCGGTGATGATGACGGCGGTCAAATAGTAACTGGGGTCGCCTCGGTAGGAGTCTCTGTCGCCCAGGGTCAGCCCTGGCTGATCGGCGTCCGTGGAGAGGTTACCGAATGAGAAGTTGTACATGTCGGCCAGGCAGGTCGTGGTCTCCGACCAGGGACTGAAGAACAGTTGCACGCCTCCGGGAACGTCCGACTTGAAGTCCTTCAGCGCGACGTCGAACCCGCCGTCTCCCGCAGTGATCACGACGGTTCCGGAGATGGTGTCGTCCTCCGAGGTCGACGTGAGCTCGGCCGTGCCGATGACACCGTCGGGGACGACGACGTCGGCCGCGTCGTCGGGTGGGGCCGGGGAATCCGTTTGGATCGTCGTGCCGACCGGCGGAGTCTCGGTCGTCGCGGGCGAGCAGGCCACCAGTCCGAGCACCAGAGCGATGCTCCCCAGAACGGATGTCGTCAGTCGTGGCATCAGGTCCCCTCCCCGCCGAGCCCAGTATGGCAGTCGGCCCCTTGCCGGTCCAGCCGCAGCCTCGACCGACGAAGTTGCTCGACGCACCGATCGCTATGAACCGTCCCGTTTCAGGTTCGGCTTGCGGGCACCGAACGTCGGCGTTGGGCGGTGCTATCAGATCGCATCGCCCAAGGAAAAGAACTGTTTTGGAACCTGAGTTTCTCAAAACCCGTGGGACACTCTGGAAGATCCGCAGGCACCTCCAGTCGGCCGGCGGACCATTGTCCCCGCTCTGTGGTGCAATTGGGCCTGCGGTTGTGCGCGCCCATGAGCCGAGGGGTGCAGTACCTCCAGTGGGACAGCATCGAGTTCAGCGATGCTTGGACGAGCTCGCCGGAGAACACCTCCGGTCGTCGACACTCGCACCCAGCAAGATTGGTGTGAACCCAATCGATTGAATCGAGCAATACGAATATGAGCCCTGATAACGACGTAATAGAGCAGTCGGCGCGTGACCCGGCCGTGTTCGCAACGTTGTACGACCGTCACGCGCCATCAGTTTTCCGGTATGCCGCACAGCGGCTAGGCGACCACGCTGCGGACGATGTGATGTCGGAGACGTTCCTGGTGGCATTCGAGCGGAGGTCGGCCTACGACTTGACGGTGGTCGATGCGCGCCCGTGGTTGCTGGGTATTGCCACGCGACTGATGCGGAAGTATGTCCGCTTGGAGGCGACGGCGTGGAAGGGGATGACAGCGGACCTCGCGGCGCAGATCGTCCCCGACCTCATCGACCTGGCCGGCGCACGTATTGACGCTCACCGCCTCACCCAGAGGTTGGCGAAGGCGCTGCGGCGACTGCCGGAGATCGATCGCGACACGTTACTGCTCTACGCGTGGGGCAACCTCGACTACGCCGCGATCGCGACAGCGATGGAAGTACCGGTCGGAACAGTGCGCTCACGACTGAATCGGGCACGGCGCCAACTGCGCCGCGCCGCAGGCATCGAAACCCTCGAACAGGAGACGGACCATGGACGAACTGACACTGCTCCGCAACACGCGTGACGACTCTCGCGAACCGAGCCCGACGGCGTTGACCGCGGGGCGGGCAGCGCTTCTCGGCCGCATTGCGGATGGCGACGCGACTCATGCGGGAGCGCAGCGTCACAAGAAGCGGCGCTGGATGCCGCGGCTGACCTGGGCTGCTGCCGGAGTGGCCGCCGCAATGACGGGCGTCCTTGTGGCGGGCAACATCACTCTGAACGCGCAGTTCGCCTACGCGAGTGACGTGCTGCGCTCTGCAGCCACCCAGACCATCCAATATGCAGATCTTGTGGCTGGCTCCGATCAGTACCTTCGTTCGCACACGCACGCTCGCTGGGGAGTCTGCGATGACACCGGATGCGAGCCGAACGATCAGATCCTGGACGTGTACATGCCCGCCGATCCCGACGCGGAATGGGTGCTCTACCGCGATTGGGGCAACATGCGGGGCGTGCTCACCGGCGAATCGATCGAGACAACCCGAGCGGTCGACGGGCAATTCTATGGCCCGGATTTATGGGTGAATGTCGTCTTTACAGACATTCCACTCGACGGCGCAGCAGCGTACGAGTGGATCAGCGCCCAGTACAACGGCGGATCGGCATCCCGTAACGAGGACAACTTTGTGCGCATCACTGACATCCTCCGGTCCGGTCTCGTTCCGGCGCCACAGCGCGCAGCTCTCCTCAACGCGCTTTCCCGTATTCCCGGAGTTACGGCGACCGACAACGTCGCGAATCTCGACGGCGTGACAGGAATCGCGATCGGCCGAAACGAGATGCTCAGAGCCGGGGAACGCCAAGAAATCATCATCGATCCCGACACCGGACTCGTCATCGGTGAACGAGCCATGAGCGGTGCCACTCTCTTCGGGTGGGGAGTCAACGAGGAAATGTCGCTGACTGCGATTGAGACGACCGTGGTGGACACGGCGCCATGAGCACTCCGAGTCACGAGGTGAACCCCGCCGCAGTTGATCTTCCGCCGACGTACTCTGTCTTGGTCCCGCTTCCATCGGCACCGGTGACGACAACTACACGGCGCCGTTGACCGCCGCCGTGGCCTGGCATTTGGAATGGATTTAACTTGCACAGCTTCCGCTCTGCGGGTGCCACAGGTCGTTGTCACAGGCAAGGAAGGGGTCCTCGCTGTTTTTGCAGACGCTGCAAGCAGGCTCTTCTCGGCTCCGCTCTTGTACTCAGCGATGGGCGCATGCGCTGACAGCCGCCTGACTCGCCTAAAGTCCATGACTGCAGTCAGCGTCCCGCAGAGGGTTCCGCTTGCGGGCGGCCCTGCCTGTTGCAATAGGGCCTCGACCGCGCTCTGGTGAGCACGGGAAAAGTCGTCCGCTGATCGTCCGGCTTACGGTCATTGCTGTGATATTTTGAGGAAATGATTACCGGATCGGCTCAAAGCCATGCACAGGTTGGCAAACCGGTAGTTCTCTGAGGTTTCTGCGGTCGTCGCGACCGGGGCATCCGTTGTCTTTGCTTGAGCAGTCGTCTCGCCGCTCGCGGGGACCCCCGAATCGGGTGTGCCGTTCTCATGCCCACGCATCCGACGGTGTTCGCGCATTCGCCAGACGACTAGAGAAACAGGAGAGCATCATTTCAGCTACGTTCAACCACACCATCATCCCCTCGAAAGACCGCAACGAATCCGCGGCCTTCTACCGGGATCTCATCGAAGCGTCGGAAGCTCCTTCCTGGGGCCCGTTCGTTAACGTCCTACTCGACGGAGGGGTGATGTTGCAGTTCGCGGAACCGCCGGTCGAGATCCAGATGCACCACTATGCCTTCCTGGTCGACGACGAGCTCTTTGATCGCGCTTACTCGCGGTTGGTCGACTGGGATGTCACCCATTGGGCCGACCCTCAGATGACCCGCCCGGGCGAGACAAACACCGAACACGGAGGGCGCGGGGTCTACTTCAAGGACCCTGCCGGCCACGCGTTAGAACTCATCACCCGGCCCTACCTCTAGGCAATCTGGAATGGAAGCGCGAGTATTCGCCCAAGCGAATGAGCTGACCATATTCTCGTCTCACCCCTCAAGCTCGCGTGACTGATCGCGAGAGGACCAGGCTTGTCGCCTGGAGCCATGAGCTTCGCCGCGTGCACTCCAAGATGCGTGAAGCCCTGCAAGTTACCCAAC
Source organism: Cryobacterium sp. PH29-G1 (assembly GCF_030063365.1). GTDB lineage: Bacteria > Actinomycetota > Actinomycetes > Actinomycetales > Microbacteriaceae > Cryobacterium. The sequence goes on from NZ_JASISY010000015.1 coordinate 87,900, forward strand.
AGGCTGTACGCGTCGGACAATCGGGAGCGCCTGCGACGCGCGAGCTGCTGATCTATTGTCGCGGGTTCTGCGCGGCACTAGATGGGCATCACCGAGGTGAAGATCGCGCTCTGTTTCCCGCGATCGAAGCAGCTCACCCGCACCTTGCGCCGGTCTTGCGTTCGCTGGAAAGGGATCACTCGATGCTCGCAAACCTCCTACAGTCGCTGGGCTCCGCGGTAGAGCGTGCGGCACCACCTGACGAACTTGAGCTTCATCTTGAAGGAGTGGCCGCGATAATGGAGAACCACTTCCGATACGAAGAGAGACAACTCCTCGTCGTGCTGGAAGGCCTCGAATTGCGAGCTGCGGTCAAGGACGTACTTGGGCCCCTGTGAACTTTCGCGTTTCGCGTTCCGCGAGCGGACGCTCTATGCGTGCTCCTGGACGTCGACGAGCCAGCCCTTGAGCGAGCGTCGGCCGTGCTCGGGCGGTGGCACAGCAGACTCTTCGACGCGAGGCAGCGGTTCGTCGTCGTCATCGATGCGATGCCGAACTCCCTGAGCCGGGGTTAACCTCGCTGTATTCGCAACTGGCTCGATCTCGATCATGTATTGAGAGGGCGAACGGGCGAGGAACGCTCCATTGCCGAATTCGCGGCCGACCACCGCCCGCTCGTCGCCGTCCGCTGCTTTGATCGATTCCGGCGGCGCACCGTGGCCGGGACGACGTAGGGACCAACGCTCGATGACGTCTTGCGTGACCTCGTGTACCGCGACTACCCGGCCGCGCACTCGATCGGTGAATTCTTCCTCATGGTGCGACTCCATCGCTTCCACCGTGGCGAATAGTTCCGGTCCGAGCATGTCAGCGAGAGCAGCATGCGGCGTTCGCGTCTCGATACCGAAGTCGATCTCATCGCCGGTGGCAAAAGCATCGCCGCAGCACGCCCATTCCCATTCCGTCAGCCACACGCGCGTCATGACCCCACGCTAGCCCATCGCCCAAGCCGCGACGCAGCTTACTCGTTAGGGGGCCCACCGCCGGTACGTTGTAACTGCCCGCAAGACGTTCCCCCGTCAGGCACCCGACTCAACTTCGATTGTGGTGCTAACGGAGCGCACCCCAGACGAATAAGGGGCTGCGCACATCTGCGCAACCCCTTATGTTTTGATCTCGGTCAGCTAATCCGGGTTGATGTTGCAGTCGACCGCGGCTACCGGACCGTCAACAAACGGGCCGTAGTGGGTGCCTCGGACGGTCGGGTAGGCGATCTGGTCGTAGTCGTACGTAGTCCCGGTCACGCATCCTTCGAATCCGTTGACCGTTTGCACTGCGTTGTAGGGACTATCTGTTGATGTGAACTCGCGTTGCTCGGTCATGATTCCACAGGGGAATCCATTGCACGTGCTACGGAGCACCATTCGGAGAGAGTGCGGATAGATCGCGTCGGCCGGCGCGCTGGAGCACGATTCTTGACCACCCCAGTAGAGCTCGTCGCCGAGTTTGGTGATGTCAACGAATGTGCCAGCGCAGATTCCCGCTTCGTATTGCGCACTCACGTTGCCCGGCGCGGCGTCGGAGGGCAGCTGGAGAACCCAGTCGCCCGAGTCGTATAGGTAGAACTCAGCTCCGTTGGCATCGGTTTAGATGTTAGTGACCTTGCCTTGGACATCGTTCTGCTGAAGAAATTCTTCAGAAACGTTCGGTGCCGGTGCCGGGGCGGGTTCTGCTGTTGCGGCTTGGGCAGGCGCCGCCATCACGACCGACCCAAGTATCAGAAGGCCGGCCGCGCTACTGATTATGCGCTTGAATCCAATTTTCATATTGATCCCCAATCTCTATGCGTGGACTGTTCGTGCTTCCACCCTTGCCTCAAGTTCGGGGGGTATTCAAGATTGACTTTGAGGCACGTTCTGTAACCGCTGTCGGGAATTGAATAGGGCGGCGACTCCCGGGTTCTTTTGCAATTCAGTGACCGTTTCAAGCGGTAGTTGTATCGCGACGGCGATCTGATCGGCTGAGCACCCCTCTCGGCCCCAATACTCAATCAATGCATCAATCTCCACGCCCGTGGTGTCGGGGATGCGTTCCTCATACCTAACTAATTCCCACAGTCGTTCGAGTCGTTGGATGTCCGCAGCCGGTATTTCTGCGCGGTGCGTCCTATTTGGCTTGTGCAACTCGAACTGCCAGCCAGGGTGGCGGCCATCGTCTTCAATCTCGTCTCTATTGACCAAAATCATCATCTCCTCGACAGTTCGGACACGTGTCTAAAGCCATTGTTGCGCGGAGCTGGTGCGTTGTCGCGCTATGCGTGCTTGTCACGGGGTCTTGTCAAAATGAGCCGTAGCTGTGTGTGTTGGGATGGCCTCGCCGAAAAATCGAATGGAACGACTGAGGAGCAGTGAACGTCACCCATCGGTGAACGGAGCGTCTAAGGCAAGGGCGTGGACGTAGCTCAGTACCGCATCCCGAATCAACTGTGACCGCGTTATCCCGTGGGTAGAGGCGACCTGACGCACTTTGGAGTTCGGCACAGCCGTCGTCCGAATTTTCCAGGCCACGTAGGCCAACCCAACAGCTTCGAGCCGACGGCTGCCGCGGGTGATCGTCACCGCGGCGTCGAGAGTATCCGCACCTGTCTAGTCAATGAGGGAACGCTGGGCGGCTTCGGCCGCGGCGTTCCCACGCCGGATGGTCCTGCCTTTGAGATCGGATGGCCCGCTTCGGCTCGTGCGGCCCGTGCCTGCGGATGAGGGACTCGCAATAGGTCGTCACGGGGGTTAGCTCGCCAGTGCGTGTTCGCTGACGAGCAACGGGAGGTTGAGGAGCCAGAGCAACCCGAGCTGAAAAATCCGCAGGGCCGCATCAGTATGGTTAGCGGCATGGATGTGTTTGGGTGGATTGCGGCAGTCGTGGGAGCCGTGGGAGCCGTGCTCTTCATCGCGTCCTTGATCCGCACAATTCGGGCCAACCCCGACACGAGAATCCCCTTCAGCCGGAATCCTCCGGTCACCCCGGCTGGATTCATCGCGATGCGGAGCATTGGCGCAGGACTCCTTGTCTTCGGCGGGGTCGCACTCACAAATGCCCATGGAACATGGAGCATGATCGTTGTCGTCGGCGTTGTTCTCGTCACACTGGCCGTAAACACCGTTCACAACCATCGCCTGACTGTCACAGCAAACCACTGACTGCGACGGTTCCCGTTCCCGCTGACGGTTCCGCTTACGGACGCTTTGTGTGAGTGACGTACCGTGAGCTGCTTGAGTCGTTCTGGCGCGCGCATCGTCCGTTAGGCGGTGAGCAAGGCGAGCGGGATGACCGCCACGCCATCTTGTCGACGATACGCATGGGTACCCGTGTTGATGACGACGAGGTCGACGATGTGGTCGGGGAGCGACTTCTTCAGCCAGAGCAGGTGGCGAACGTCGTGGTCGGTGATCGCGGATTTGAGCTTGACTTCAATGCCGACGGCTTCCGCGTCTCCTCGGTGGATGATGAAATCAATCTCGTGCCGCCCGTCATAGTCGCGGAAGTGTGACACCTTCGCGTCGTTCGCTGCGGCATAGGTCTGGAGGCTGAGGGCTACGAGTGCCTCGAAGAAATCGCCGAGGCGAGCCCGGTCGCCGGTGTTGGTCGCGGGCGCAGTGGCTGACATCAGTTTGGCCTCGTTGAGGCCCAGCAGGCGCGTGGAAAGTGCCGGATCCGCGAGAAAATGCTTCGGCGCGAGGGCCGCCCGTGACAGGAGTTTCTGACTGGGCGACCAGGCGTCGACTTGGTCAAGCAGGTAGAGGCTGCTCAGGACGTCCCGGTAGGTGATCGACGTCTTCTTTGTCGGTCCTGTTGGTTCACCGGGGTCGAGACTGGCACCGATCTTCGCGAACGTGGTTGCGGAGGCAGTGGCCGAGGCGTAACCGCGCAACCAGCCGCGCAATAGTTCCGGCTGGCGGATGCGGTGTCCCTGTTCGGTGAAGTCGTGAGTGATTACTCGCTCGATGTAGTCATCGAGCCACACTGCGCGGGCACGATCGGTCATCTGCCGGGGTTGTGGAAATCCCGAGGCGGTGATTTCGCGGACGTAGTCACGCAGCTCGACATCACTGGAACCGTGGATGTCCGAGATATCCGCGCTGAGCAGATCGCGGACGCGGACCGTGGGCGTCGCCAGGCTGCGTTCCGCGATGGAGAGTGGTCGCATCCGGAATCTGATGATGCGACCAGCTCCGGAGTGGAGGTGGTCGCCAACGGGTGCGGCACTGCCGGCCAAGATGAACCGTTCGCCGGCCGAGTCACTGTCGACGAGGCGACGAACACGGTCCCAGACCTCGGGGACATGTTGCCATTCATCGATGAGGACGGGGGTGTCTACTCGGCCCAAGTATTTCGGATCCGCACTGATCAACTCCCGCATTTCGGGGAGGTCCAAGTCGAGTATGGTCTTCGCTCGCTGCCGCCCGGTGGAGGTCTTGCCGATCGCGCGAGCCCCGTCGATAGAGATCGCCGCGAAGGAAGGGAACAACTCGTCGAGCGTGTCGTCGATGATCCGTCTCTGATACCCGTTCATTGTGATGACCCTTCCACGCACTTCGACTAGTACACCATTTTGAGCGTTTCAAAGATACCATTTTGAGCGATACTAGTCCACCGTATTGAGCGCTCGATGAGCGGGACCGCTCCACCGTTTTCAGTGTCCCGTAGGAGGTTCCCCATACGGGCAACTCGCTCAGCGAATCGACTTGAGGAATCACGCTTCAACGCGCCCGGTGGGCGTCCCGCTTACGGGCCGCCACAGAGGGATCGCACGACAAGTCCGGGCAGGGCATCAATGGTTGAACGTGCGTTCGTCTTTGGCGCGTGCGCTGACTGTCGTGATCGTGGACGTCAAGCGGGCGGTGCTGCCCGCAAAAGGCTTTGTGTGACGGGATGCGTTTACCCTAGGTGAGTACGATCGAGCCATGGCACAAATCGAGGATGATGACCGCCCAAGCCTGGAACCCATCCGTTCGGCACCGGAGGATCCACCTTTGCAGACACTGCTGCCCGGATTCGATCGACTCTCAAGGTCGTCATTTCGCAAGGGAACGCTCAGTCGGCGGAGAATCAATCGTGCGATTCTTCTCTTTATAGCTGTCGCGGGTGTGACAGGTGCGCTCATCACTGCCAGTGTTGTGCTCTGAAGGTTGGTCGAGCGGTCTCGAACTCCGATTCCGGCAGAATGATCGTATGGCGAGAAACGTGACTCCACTTCGGTCGGTGGGCCAGGACCCAAACGCGCCCGTTCTGCCCAAGGACGTCTGGCCCGCGACACTTGCCCCGATCGCGCAGCTCCTCAAGAACGGTCTCGAACTCGGCCCAGTAACCGTTTTCGTCGGCGACAACGGCGTCGGGAAATCGACGCTCGTCGAGGCCATCGCGGGTGCATACGGAATGGGACCAGAAGGCGGATCGACTGGGTCGCGGCACACCACCCGTAGGTCTGAGTCCACCCTCGCCGATCACCTGCAACTAAGCCGAGGACTCGGCGCCCGCCGGGGTGGCTTCTTCCTTCGAGCGGAGACGATGCACGGATTCTTCACCTATCTCGAGGACAACCCGGGCGGTAACGACCCGGTGTTCCACGAGCGTTCGCACGGTGAATCCTTCCTCGACCTCGTGGCCGCCCGGGCTCGTTACCCTGGCTTGTGGATCCTCGACGAACCGGAATCAGCACTCTCGTTTACGGGATCGCTCGCCCTACTATGCGATCTTCGGGACATCCTTGCCGCCGGAGGGTCTCAAGTGATTCTGTCCACGCACTCACCGATCCTGGCCTCGATTCCAGGTGCGGAGATCTACGAAGTCGGACCGTGGGGATACCGTCCCTGCGCCTGGGGCGACCTCGACCTGGTTCGGAACTGGCGATCATTCTTAGAGGATCCGCAGCGGTACCTCCGGCATCTAACCTGACCGAGGTGTCCCGAAAGGTCTTGTCCGCTGCCTGAGCCGTTTAGCGTTCCCTTTGCGGGATCACCTATCGGGATTCGTATATCTCGCGTCGATGTCCGAGTCGGAGGATGAGCACGATTAACAGGTCGTCGTGAATCTCGTAAATGATGCGGTAGTCACCCGTTCGGACCCGCCATTCGCCAGAGCCTCCTACGAGTTGGATCGCCTTGGGCGGCCGCGGATTGTCTGCCAAGAGGTCGATCGCTGCTTGAACTCTCCGGCGGACCTGCGGATCGAACTTGCGTAGTTGCCGTTCAGCTGCTGGTGCGATCTTCACCGAGTAAGTCATGCGAGGCCGAGGTCTGCTTTCACCTGTTCCCAAGGAGTAGGTTCGTTTTTCGTGCGACGCATCTCTTCACGGGATTCCTCAGCGGCACGAATATCGGCCATGTCTTCGGCCAATTCAATGAGACGCTCCAAATCGTCGACGTCGATAACAGCCGCGACTCGCCGCCCGCGGCGAGACAAGAAGACCGGCTCGTGCTCGGTACGAGCGCGGTCGATGATCGATGCGAGCTGGTCGCGTGCATCAGAAACGCTGACGGGGACCGTGGTTGACATGTTTCAAGCGTACATTCCACTTCCCAGATGTACAAGAGATCTTTAAATGTACAAATGGCCTCTCGCGCGGGGTTCCCGTTGCCGGACCAGCGAGTCCGGCAACGAGACTTTGGTTGAGGGCCCCGATCACTGGCCCGATTCGAACTGACGTTGAATAGTGCGGTAAACGGTCGACCGCGCGACGTTGAAGAGCTCCGCAAGTTCCGCGCTGGAGTGAAGGCCAGCGTTGTGGACTTCGATCAAGTGTTTCTGCTGTGGTCCCGACAGTTTGGGCTGCTTACCGCGAAGGTGCCCTTTCGCTTTGGCCACCTGCATTCCTTCGCGCGTTCTGGCGCGAATCAGATCCGACTCGAATTCAGCGACCATCGCCAGGACGTTGAAGAGGAGGCGCCCGACCGGGTCGTTCGGATCATGCACCGCTCCGCCGATACTCAGCTTCACATCTTTGACCGTCAGCTCGTCGATGATGTCTTTCGCATCCCTGAGTGACCGTGCGAGTCTGTCGAGTTTGGCGACGACGAGGGTATCTCCAGCACGGCAGGCGGCCAAGGCTTCGCGAAGCCCGGGTCGAGCTCGGTTCGTTCCGGTGAGACCATGATCGGTGTAGATCAGTGACGATCTAACGCCCAGTCGTTCCAGGGCGTTTTGTTGGGCGGTGAGATCTTGTTCCTCTGTGGAAACGCGTGCGTATCCAATTAGTAATCCATTCATGGCGAAACTGTTCCGCTTTGCGGTGAGCGGGTCAATAATCGTCGCGCTGGACGTCCGTCTATCGGGCGCTTTCGGAAGTGGCCGAAAAGTCGAGCGATGTCAGGTACTCTGCGTTGCCGCGCATGGCGGGCTTGTACCGGTCAATCTCTTCCGAATGCACATGGTCGGCAAGCAGACTGAGAAGGCTGCCGAGAGCGGTGTTGACACGGCCGGCCGCATGCAGGCTCAGAGATTCGAATGCGCCGAGGGCAACAGAGTCCGGAAACTCCCTGCGCGCTTGCGCGAACACCGTGACCGACTCATCTATGCGGCCAAGGTTGCGGAGGGTGCTCCCGTATTGGAGGTAGCACCGGCGACGCACGTCCCCGTCGAGCCCTTCGGTCATCGCTCGCTCGTAGAACCCCAGGGCGGTCGTCTCCTCGCCCGCGGTGTCGTACGCACCGCCTACTTCGTAGAGGACTCGGGGGTCACGCGGGTGCATCTCGTAGACATGGAGAAGGGCGGCAAGCGTTGGGCCCATATTGTCTCGGTCGCGAGCCGCGAAGATGCGGTCCAGCTCGATGTGCAGTTCGATACTCATTGATGAGTGGCTCCTCGACTCGTGCCGGCCGCGCAGACGCGCGTGCTCAGGCTAGCTGCCGGACTTGATTCATTTGTCGTTCCACTGGAAACGGGTCGGGGGTCGGCGTTGACACAAATAGGGTTGGGGGCATGTCGCATGCACTTGAACAGCTCTGGCCGCCGTTTGGATTGCTGATCGAATGCGGGTCACTCTCTCTGTCTCCCGTTCGAGATTCCGATTTGCCCGACCTTGTGGCACTCGCACACGAAGGGATTCACGACTCCGCTGCGATGCCATTTGATTTTCCATGGACGGCCGGGACCCCCGACGAAGTTCGATTAAGGCTCCTGCAGTTCCACTGGGGGCGACGTTCTGCCATGACGCCAGCATCGTGGCAACTTGAATCCACAGTCCGTTTCGAGGGAGAAATCGTTGGTTGCCAAGGAATTTCGACCAGTGACTATCTCGTGACGAGAACCGGCGAGACAGGATCGTGGCTCGGGGCGAAGCATCACGGACGGGGCATCGGCACGCTAATGCGCCAAACTCTCTGTGCATTCATGTTCGACCATCTAGATGCAGCTGAGGTCACGTCCGCAGCGTTCACCGACAACCCAGCATCGCTTGCCGTGTCGAGAAAAGTCGGCTACCGAGAGAACGGCCTGGTTCGCCGCCGGCGGCGCGAAGGTGAGATGGCTTTGAGCCAACAACTGACATTGACTACCGAAACGCTCAACAGATCCGATCAGGAGTTCCGCGTCACGGGCGTGCCTCAGCTACGTGAGTTCCTTGGGCTCGAATCGGTTTAGCCGCACGAATCACCTCATTAATTGCACCGCGCGTGCAGGTGCCCAGTAGACGTTCCCCTGTGACACAACGTCGGCGTACTCGGCCGCCAGCTGGTTCGGCGCCAGATCTGTCGCGCTCGACGTCCGGCTTGCGGGAACAAAAATGATCCACCGGACGACATCCAGTGCGTCAACATGGTCGGGAAAACTCGCTTTTATCCACCCAGCCCGCAGGGTTCATCCAGCTGCCATCTTGCGGGCTGAATCAGGCTCCGCCCGCTAGTCATTGTCTGAGGCGGATGGTTGTGGCGGCTGCCATCCCTCCTGCTTTCGGATTGCTCGTTGGATCCGCCGACTGATCTCGCCCAGCTGACCTCGTTGGGCGCTTGTGAGGGGATCGAGGACTAATTCCTTGACCGAGAGGGCTTGCACCGGAGTGGCCGTGTCGAGCATCTTTAGCCCGGCGTCGGTCAGGGTGGTCAGGGTTGACCGCCCGTCCACGGGGTCTCGGGTGCGCTGTACCCAGCCCCGGCCCTCAATCCGCGACACTGCTCGAGACAGCCGCGAGAGCGAGCTGTTGGCATAGTCAGCCAGAACAGTCATCCTCAGCGCGCGGTCCGGTGCGTCAGCCAAAGCAAACAGGATGCCGTACTCAAAATGCGTGAGATCGAAACTACGAATGAGAGGGGCGTCGAGGGCCGGCGGCAACCATTCCAGCACTGTCGCAAGGGCCGCCCACGTCGCGAGGTCATCTCCTGTGAGACGGTTCGGGTCGCTGGAATCACTCATACTTACAGAATACAAGTTACTTGACTGGGCAATCAAATAAGATTAGTTTTTACTTGACTGAGCAAGTAAAAATTGAGGGGTTCGTACAATCATGGACATGCAGCTGGCAAACAAACGCGCTTTTGTAAGCGGCTCAACGCAAGGGATCGGGTATTCGATCGCGAAGGCTCTTCTCCGGGAGGGCGTTGCGGTGGTGATCAATGGCCGTGACGACAGCCGGCTCCAGCAGTCGGTGAAGAACCTCGAAGCCGAAGTGCCTGGCGGGAACGTGACGGGTATTGCGGCGGACTTCGCGGACGCCGCAGACGTGCGGCGGCTCCTCGATTCGCTCGGCGGCGTCGACATCCTCGTCAACAACGTCGGCCTCTTCGAGGTGCAGCCTTTCGCCGAAATACCCGACGACGACTGGTCGCGCTATTTCGACGTGAACGTGATGAGCGGAGTCCGCCTATCCCGAGCGCTGCTGCCGGGGATGATCGACGAAGGATGGGGCCGGATCATCTTCATTGGGAGCGAATCAGGTGTAGCCATACCCGCTGACATGACGCACTATGGTGTGACCAAAGCAGGGATGCTCGCGTTGAGTAACGGCCTCGCCAAGCTCACCCGCGGTACCGGCGTGACTGTCAACACAATTCTCGGCGGCCCGACTTACTCAGACGGCGTCGCCGATACCATCCGCGACATCGCCGAGGCGCAACGACTCTCGACGGATGATCTGAAGGCGGTCATCATTGGCGGGAACCAGACGTCTCTCCTCGAGCGCTTCATTGAGCCTGACGAAATCGCGAACCTCGCCGTGTATCTCTCCAGCCCGCTCTCCTCTGCAACGAACGGAGCTGCCGTGCGCGCTGACGGTGGAGTACTGACCGCAATGCTGTGACCGGCGCAGGGGGCAGCGCCGCCCTCCGAAGCTGTCATGAATTCCCGCCCGCGCGGGATCATTTATTTGTGCGGGCGGGGATCCCGCACAGGCGAACGAATTTGTCGCGCGGCACGTTCGGCTTACGGGTCAATTCGATGCGTCTGATCCTCCGCGGTCTTTTTCTTCTTGGCAATCAAAGCGATGACCGCGCTAGCAGCTGAGAGGACGGCTAGCAGCAGAGCGAGAACCAGACTAAAAACATGCCCTCCGTTGGTTCCCGTGTCTCCGCTCGCGATCGCAATTATCTGGATCGTTGCGTTTGCAAGCCAAAGCACGACCATTGCGAGGCTGAGCCCGACCTGGTGCCTGCCGATCCACAAAAGCATCCGTCTGCCAGTCATGGTGTCAATATATCCGTGTGATCTTCCAATTCCTACGAGTCCGATAGGGGTTCCCCTTACGGAGTCACGTCGTTCTGAAATCGGGCGACCAGGCCGGCGATGCGAGGAAACTACCGGAGGGAGAATTCCTTCGTTGCTAAGGAATGCCGAAGGCCAAGGCGCACGGCTGGCCATTCACTCGCAGTGATGGAAAATACAACCGTGTCGCGCAGAGCGCCGTCCGGTCCAACTGAGTGGCTGCGCAGCACTCCATCTTCCTTTGCGCCCAAAGCGGCTATCGCCTTTCGTGATTGGCGGTTGTGCCAGTGAGTGCGAAACTCGACGGCAATGCAGTCCAGAGCGTCGAAGGCGTACCCCAGTTGGAGGAGCTTGGCCTCTCGGTTCGCGCCCGTGCCTTGAGCGCTTTTCGCCAGCCAAGTCGAGCCAATTTCTAATCGCGGGGCATCGGTGCTCGGGTTCATAAAGGTTGTCATTCCGACGATCCGTCCAGTTGACGCGAGCCGAGTGGCCCACGGCAGCATTTTTCCTTGCTCATGGAGGCTAAGCCGGCGTTCCACCTCCGAGGTCATCGCGTCGGGGTGCGGAATAGAGGTGTACCACGCACGCCAGAGTTGGCCGTCGTTCGCAGCGCCACGGAGCTCGGCGACGTGATCGAATGACAGGGGCTCAAGGGTTACGAGCGATCCCGAGAGCGGGGGCGATTCAAAGAGATCCATGGTCCGACACTATGGCACCCGGATAACCCGTGCGTCTCGGTCGGGATGAGCCGCACTAGAACTGAACCCGTAAGAGGGTCCGCTACCGGAAAGTAGCTGTCCCGTAGGGGGGGTCCCCATACGGGCAACTCGCTCAGCGAATCGACTTGAGGAATCACGCTTCAACGCGCCCGGTGGGCGTCCGCTCACTGCACCACCTTAGGCCGGCCCAGTTCATGGGGAGCGGAATCGATTTCGGCCACGTGATAATCACCTGAGCACGAGCGTCACGCTCGTGCTCAGGTGATGCCTACTCAGGGGTGGTCGTCTCCGCGCATGCGCACGGCAACGACGAGCCCGGATGCCGCGGTCAGCGCCGCGACCACGGCCACCGCGGTCGGGATGCCGAAGGCGTCGGCGAGCAGCC
>NZ_JASISY010000016.1 GCF_030063365.1 Cryobacterium sp. PH29-G1
GCACCGAGCGGGAGGTGGACGCACATGCTTGAGGTCCTGCGGAATACCGCCTACCGAAAACTGTTCAGCGCCCAGGTCGTGGCGCTGGTCGGCACCGGCCTGCTCACCGTCGCACTCGGGTTGCTGGCCTTCGACCTGGCCGGCGGGGACGCCGGCATCGTCCTGGGCGTCGCGCTGACGATCAAGATGCTCGCCTACGTCGGCATCGCCCCGGTCGTGTCCGCGCTCACCAGCCACTTCCCCCGCAAAGTCCTGCTGGTCTCTGCGGATGTCCTCCGGGCCGGGGTGGCGATCTCGCTCCCGTTCGTCACCGAGGCGTGGCAGATCTACGTGCTCATCTTCGTGCTGCAGGCCGCGTCCGCCACCTTCACCCCCGCCTTCCAGGCGCTGATCCCGGATGTTCTGCCTAAGGAGAGCGAATACACGCGGGCACTGTCGCTGTCCCGCCTGGCGTACGACCTGGAGTCACTGCTCAGTCCCATCCTCGCCGCCGCCCTGCTGACCGTGATCACATACCACTCCCTGTTCGTGGGAACAGCGCTCGGCTTCGTCGGCTCGGCCGCGCTCGTGCTGTCCACCACCCTCCCGGCGATGCGGGCCACCGCTGTCACACCTTTCCTCGACCGGCTGACCAGGGGCGTGCGCGTGTTCTGGCGCACCCCGCCGCTTCGGGCACTTCTGGCGATGAACCTCGTCGTCGCCGCGTCCACCGCAATGGTCATCGTCAACACCATCATCCTCGTGCAAAACACCCTCGGCCGCAGCCAGGTCGACTTCGCGATCACCCTCGCCTGCTACGGACTGGGCTCCATGCTCGTCGCCCTCGCCCTGCCGAAGGTGCTGGACCGGTATCCCGATCGACGCGTGATGCTGACCGGATGCGCCATCCTCCCGGTCGGGCTCGTCACCGTCGCGCTACTGGTCCTGGCCCCAGCCGCGCCGTTGGCCTGGACCGCCGTGCTCACGGTCTGGTTCGTCCTCGGCGCCGCGACGGCGCTGATCCTCACACCCTCGGCCCGGCTCCTGCGACGCTACTCCGACGAAACCAACCGGCCTGCGGTCTTCGCGGCCCAGTTTTCGCTGTCCCACGCCTGCTTCATCATCACCTACCCGCTCGCCGGGATCCTCGGCGCGACGCTCGGACTCGCCCCAACCGCCCTCATACTGGCGGGCATCGCCGTGCTCGCCGGGATCGTCGCCGTCCGGTCGTGGAAGACACTGGCATCACCGAAAGAGCTCCGTGAGACGCTCGCGTCGCCGTCGTCGACTTCCCGCTAAGCCTTCCTGTTCCGGAACAGGATTGAGTGACGTCAATCGGCTAGGTGTGTGAAGCCGACCCCAATTTTCGCTGCGTTGTTCGGATTTAGCAGGCCACTGTCATCCGTTAAATTCAGCCAGTGGATAGAGCTTCGCCCCATCGGTAAGGGTAGCGACAAGATCCGATGCGCATTCAGCGTTCACGTAGGTCCACTCAATAATCGCTTCAGAAGCAGATTCGACGACCACACTGAAGCACGTGTAGATCGAAGACGGCCCAAAATAATCCTCTGTGTCGGCGAATCTGTCGCCGCCTGGGTTGCGGGTGCCAGAACTAATGAGGGCGTCGAAGATGACGCTGTCGGCGTTCTCTCGGACGTTTGAAAAGGCAAGGCCGCCATTGGCGAGGCCGAGTAAGGCCGGATCAGTGGCACCATCCCAGTAGGTGCCAGGGAGCGTGTCTCCGTTGCTCGTGAGGGCGGCCGCGAACGAACTGCTCTGCGTGCCTACTGCGCTGGCGAGGCGGTCACCGAGTGGATCTTTGAAGGCTGCGACCTGGCGCCACAGCACGCCGTCATAAGTGCCAGGCGCGCATCCGACGACAGAGATTGCAACGATTGTGGCCAACGCGCCACAAGTTGCTGCTCGGCCCGGCCTGTTCGTCATTCCTTCAAGCTACCTCATGCGCGTGACGGGGCCGGAAGGGGAGATTCGCGTATCGCTTCCGAGCTCCTCCTGGTGACAACCCTCCCAGGACTTTGGACGGCAGCGACGAATCGGACTGAATCGTCGTGGACTACCGGGAACCAGAAGGTGACACCGTTTTCAGCCAAGAAGCGTCAATGCCATTGGGTGGCCGCTGATCACTATCAGTGAGTCGACCGCGAGGCGTAGCCCGTCCCGCAAAGGGTTCCCCTTGCGCGGCGACCAGGACGTTGTCTTGTGGCAGTCGTCATGCAAGATAATTTCGCGGCGAATACCGACGGCAAAGAGCGGCCTCGTTAAGCAGCAGCATCGTAAGTCGCCACGTTCTCATGCGGTCACGCCATTAGACAGCGTTGGCGGGTGGCTGGCACGGCTGTGCGCGATCGATGCCTAGCGCAGAACCGGCAGCTGAGAGCTGGCCGTATCGCCGGCCGTAAAGTTTATCGTGATGAACGTCGGCAAATTCTCAGTTGATGGCACGTAGAACTCGAACGTCGTGGGGGATAAATCCGCCGTGCACGGGCCTTCAGTTTCGATCGAGAAATCGAACGTCATCGTCGCTAGATCCGCTGAGTCCGCGTGCGGCGGACAACTTGAGCTGCCGGACAAGACAACCGCCAACCGCCCATCGACAACTGTTGCGTAACCCGCAAAAGGGTCGACCTGACCACTCGGCAGAGGCGTCGGCGCACCAGGATATGCGGTTGTTGCAGCCCCCGCCGGAATTACTATCGATGGCTCCACTGTGCACCCACACAGGCCGACTGCTACGGCAACCGCGATCAGCACCAGTCGATTCGGACTCATAGACAGATTCTATGGGCGAAGACTAACTCCACACGGAGACGGTAGGTGATCGTTACGGGGACCGCTCCTCGAATTTTGCACCGTAGCTCTTGAACCCCGGCCCCGGCCCCCTCGACCGCACCGTAAGACGTTCCCCTATGACACAACATCGGTGCACTGGGCCGCCAGTTTGTGACTTTCAGCGCTATGTGGCGGCATGCTGTGATCGCTAGTTGGCGCATCGATCTGGTCGCCGTCGTTGGCTCAGAGCGGGTAGTCAGACTCCACTCGATTTGGTCTTGTGCCGCGTACATTCGTACCCCTTCGGTGAAGATGCTCAAAAAGCTTGACTGAGCCTTCCGAAAGCGCAACCCTGACCGGTCGTCGACGGATGTCGGTGGCCGGCCATCGGCCCGTCCGGGCCCGGTCTGGGGCTGAGCTCAGAGCAGGAGCTCTAACACGATCGTGACCGGGTCTCCGGCGCCGACCCCCTCGGCCTGACGGATCGCCTTCTTCACGAAGAGGATGAACGAACCATCGTCGCTGTTGAAGAAAAGCGATGTCGCCCAGTGCGATTCGTTGATGGCCGCCGCGATTTTCACCGATCCGAAGCCACCCCGTCGGCCGTTCGTGAGGTGGCGGATGTCCTCGGACTGTTCCGTCGGCACCGTGACGAAGTACCACGAATGGTCCGGGTACACCTGCAGCTCTGCGGTGAAAGTGAAGGTCAGGCCGGATTCCGGCCGGGGCGTCGTCCCCATCGGGGTCTCCATTCTGTGCGGGGCCGGGTCTACACCGGCAGCTCGGTGGTGGGCGCACGGGGCGCCGACGGAATGGTGCCGAGCGGGATGACGAATCCCAACCGGCACGGATTCTGGGCGCGACACTCTCGTCGTTGCTTGCAGGAACGAGCGGCGTCTCGGACAAATCGCATGCGGGTCAGCTCGGTTCCGGGCAGGCCCCGTCGTGCAGATGCAGCCGGGCCCCCCAGTCATCGACCGGATGCCATACCCCGGTCGTCTCAGTGGTGCGGTCGATTACCGTGAGGGCGTCCCAGAATGGGCCGCCCTCGACGACCAGGCACTGCTCGTGATCCACTCTCACGCCGTTTCGCCAGTCACCCAGCAGCACCCGTTCCCCTCCCTCGACCAGAGTCTCGGTATCGGATTTATCGATGACGGCCCGGACCGTTACCGGGATGTCTCCTGCATTGCGGAGGCTGCTGCATCCCGGCACCGGGCCTCCGCAAGTGTCCTCGACACCTGCGGTCCACGCGACGACCAGAATGCCGGCCAGCGCGAGCAGAGGCACCGCAAACACCGTCGCCGATGAGACTCGAAGGTCTCTCCGCACTGTCTGGGGATCAGAGGCCGGCGCCACCGAGGGGTTCAGGTCACTCATCGGAGCGATCCTTCCCCCTACCGGCGGGCACTCGTCTGCGGCGGCGGAAGACCGACTCGACCGCGGCAAGTTCCTCGTGGGTGGCGATCCGGAATGCCCCTGCAGCCTCGGTTTGCACTTCGCGTCGGCCTTGACCGCGGGTAGAGCGGAGGCTGGTCACGATGGATACCGTGATGATGGCCGCGACTACTGCCAGGCTGATCGTGGTGGGGATGTAGAAGACATCCAGGAGCAGCATCTTGATACCTACCCAGATCAGGACGAACGCGAGTCCGATCTTGAGGTAAATGAAGCGATGGATCAGGTCCGCGAGCAGGAAGTACATAGCTCGAAGCCCCAGGATGGCAAACGCGTTCGCCGTGAAGACCAGGAACGGTTCGCTCGTGACGGCGAAGATAGCCGGGATCGAGTCGACGGCAAAGATGATGTCGGTGATTTCCACCAGCACCAGCACAGCCAGCAGCGGAGTCGCCACCACGATTCCTGCCTTTCGGATCAGGAACTTCTGCCCGTGGTAGGCGTCAGTCATCGGCACGAACCGGCGAAATACCTTGAGAATGCGGGATTTCTCAGGGTGTACGTGGTCGTTGCGGGAGCGGAACATCCGCCATCCGGTGTAGATCAGGAACGCGGCGAATAGGTACAGGATCCAGGAGTAGTTCTCAATCAGCGCCGCGCCAGCGGCGATGAAGATCCCGCGGAAGATCAGGGCGCCCAGGACGCCGAGGAACAGCACACGGTGCTGGTACTCGCGAGGGACGGCGAACGCTGCAAAGATGATCGCCCACACGAACACGTTGTCTACCGCGAGCGATTTCTCGATCAGGTAGCCAGCGAAGTACTGCTGCCCGAATTCCGCCCCCCACAGCGTCCAGACCAGCACTCCGAACGCGATGCCGAGAGTCACCCACACGATGGACCAGACGGCGGCTTCACGCACGCCGATTACGTGGGCCTTACGGTGGGCGACCAAGTCGACGGCGAGCATCAGCAAGATCACACCCAAGACAGCAAACCACGCCCACAAGGGGACAGTCATGACAAAGACCTCCACGAAATGTTCGTGAAGGTCTCATCTGCCTTGCGGCCCTGCGCACCGGAACCCACGGCGGGAACGTATTGACGATGCGAAGCGAGGATTACTCCCCTTCTATGAAAATTAGACAGTAGATGTGTACTTCACGTCAAGGGCGTAAGTGCTGGGGCTGGGTATTTCGTGGACTGGGGTCGTCCCGTAAGCCGTTGGGCCTCGGTAGCGCTATTCGACCGGTGATTTGAGAGACGGCCAAGCATGCGCGTTTCGTTGGCCGCCGTAGGGGCAGCCGCGGGAACCATGCTGTTGGGATCCCTTGCAGGAATAGTGGATTCGGTGCAAGGATCCGCCTCCTGGATGGTGGTCATCGTCGGGATTGCTTTCGTGCTGGCGGTCGTGGCGGCGATTGCTGCCGCAGTATTGATTTCCTATGCGGAGAGGCACGCTTCAAGCAGTTCCGTGAAAGCGGTCTCGCAGGCTCCAGATGGCCGGTGGACTAGTTTCCAGTTGAGACCTTGAACTGTGGACAATTGATGTCCCGTGTGATGCAAGGCTTGCGGATCAGGCGCGGCTCTACGCCCCTCAACGTTAGGTGCGGTCAGCCGATCTGGGCATATATGCGCGCACGATGGCACCGACAACGAGGGCGACTAATACGAGTGCGCTTATCGGGATGACGTACATCGCTCCATAGCCGACGACCGCGGGCCACACTGGTTCAGGACCGTTCAGGCTGCTCCAGTTTTCACCACGAGCCCTGCCGATCGCCGTGTAAGCGACGACCCCCACCAACGCGGCAATGCTCAAACCGAGTGTGCTGGCCGCAGCTATGATCCAACGCTTCACGTTTCTCTCCCCCGAGTGGCTTGCTTGCTACGCTCGCATCGATCGATCGCGTTAGCAAGCGACATTGAGCACTGCCGAAGTGCAGTTCTTGATCGCAGCGGAAGCGCACCGCCCGGTCAGGGATGTTTGAATCCTGAAGCGCACGCTAGGTATGCGCCTGAATGAACTGTCGGTTGCACCGTGCTCCGCTCAGGGTTCCGCTTGCGGGCGTCCATCTCGGCCTTGCCCTGCGGCGACGCCAACCAGCGATAGCGAAGAAAAGGCTCAGTCGAGCTTCTTGAGCATTTTCACCGAAGTTGTCTCGTAGCCGAGGGAAACGTAAAGTTCCCTAGCCCGAGTGTTGAATCCGAAGACGCTTAGGCCGAGAGAGTGCGCACCCTGTGTGCGTGCATATTCCTCGCCGAGTAGCATCGCCGTTCTCCCATAGCCCTGGCCACGCTGGTCAGCGTTGATGAGAACGTCCCAGACCCACCACGCCCCCGGATCAGTGGTGACATCCTGCCCGATCCACAGATATCCGACTGCCTCATCAGGCTCGTTCATGATGTGAAAGACCTCATTGCCAGGGCTCTGAGTACCATCCGGGAACGAACGAGCCATGCTCTCGACCGCTATGCGCCGAGCTTCCTCGTGTGATCCGCCCTGGGTAAGCAAATCACCGACGTACTCGGCACAGCTTTGGTCAATCCACGTTGGGAAATCGCTGGTGAGGATTCGCTGAAGGGTTACGGTCATCTCTCAATTCTTCCAGGTCGAGCCGTCCGGTTGCACGGACAGCTTACGAGGGCAGAGCGGGGACGGGCAGGAGTGGCTCTCCTTTACAGTGAGGGCATGTCCCAAAATGTTGTTTTGATCCGTTCTGCTGAGCTTTCCAATGTGGCTCCGTATGCCTACGCGGCAACGGCTCCCGCTGAGGCGCGCCTCATCTTTTTGGCCGGCGCCTGCCCGCTCAATTTGGATGGCAGCACTGCAGGAGTGGGAGACTACTCAGCGCCGGCCAGCAAGGCCATGGAAAATCTCGTTATTGCCCTGCATGCAGCGGGCGCCCGACTTGATGATGTGCTGAGCACACGAGTTCTCGTCGCCTCCTCTAATCAGAGCGACCTCGTCATGGCCTGGGCAGTCATTCGCGAGGCCTTTGGCACGCATGACGCACCGAGCACGCTCTTGGGTGTTACCGTCCTCGGGTATACCGATCAGCTCGTCGAGATCGAAGCCGTCGCTGCAGTGATCGACTGACGAGGCCATACCGCAGAAGGTTCATCGAGTGGGTGCGGCCAAGCACGATTCTGTGTTGTTCCGTGCGTGGGTCACCCCTTGACTAGTTTCGGGAGGCAGACCACGAGCACTGCGGCCCCGGCGGTGACGCAGACGGTCAGGGCGCCGCTGGACGGCAGGATATCTGCCGAGACTCCCATGAGTCCGGATCCGAGCGCTGCACCGGTGTTGATGGCGGTGTTGACCCAGCTGCTGGCCTCGGTCTGAGCGCGCCGGTCGACGAGTTCGTCGGCGGCGAGGTATCCGGAGATCATTAGCGGAGCCAGGAGCGCGCCCATCAGCGCGAACCCGATCAGCAGGACAGCCTGACCGGGGATAAGGCCCACGAACATGCTCAGTGTGAGCATCGCGACAGCCAACACGAGGATCTGTTTGCGAAGTGAGAGCGTGATCTCGAGGCGGCCGAAGGCGAGTCCTCCGACGGCGCTTCCCCCGGCGAAGAGGGCGAGCAGAACTCCGGCGAGGATGATGCTGCCTTCGTTTGCCCCGATGGCGGGGGCGGCGATCTCTACTGCTCCCAACATGATGCCCGGCACGACCAGGGCGAGCGCGATGATCGGGAATCCGGGGATGCGCATGGGCGTGACGACCGCGGGCTCCGGCTGCGGCGTGTGACGCGACATGCGATGGCCGCGTTGCTGGCGGGAGAGGGGGCTGGACACGAATGTGACGGTTCCGATGATGACGGCGGCGGCCGCCATGGCCAGGGACACGGCCGGAGTGAAGATTGCAGCAAGAACTGCGGCGACGAGGGGGCCAGCGGTGAACATCACTTCTTCACTGACCGCGTCGAGGCTGAATCCGCGCTTGCGGTGCGGTCCATGCGCCAGTGCTTGTCCCCAGATCACCCGCATTGTGGCTCCCATCGGGGGTGAGAATGCGCCGGCGACGACGCTGAGCGCGAGCAGCGTGGGCACGGGTATTGATGCGCTGACGATGAACAGGAGCAGGGCGATACCGTGGATCACGCCGAGGGGTGCAAGCACGCGCGCTTGACCGTATCGATCGATCAGGCGAGCCCGCCACGGTGTGGCGATGACGTTTGCGACGCCCAAGACGGCGGTGACGGCTCCGGCAGTCGCGAACGACCCGGTCTCTCGTTCCAGGAGGAGCACAAGCGAGAGTCCAGACATAGCCAGCGAGAGTCGACCGAGGAGGCTGGGGGCAAACGAGCGAGCGATGTGGGGGTGGGTGAGGGCGTTCCAGTATGAGGGTTTAGCAGCAGACACAACGTCTCCAAAAGAGGTTTTTCTGCGAGCGAGGCGATGCCGTCAGCTCAGCGGGGAGGGAGATAAATCGGGGTCAGGCGCCGGAGAACGGCGCGACAGGACCTGCCCAGGTCGGTGCGTGAGAGCTGCGAGGGGCGGTCGCAGGACCGTTAGTTGAAGGCGACGATAAAACTGAACATTGTGTTGATCCTAACGAAGGCCGGGCCGGTCCGGAGTTCCGGTGATCACCGCTCCCGTGTTCCAAAGGGACTCCGAGATACCAGACCCGTCGCGCAGAAGGTTCCCCATACGGGCAACTCGCTCAGCGAATCGACTTGAGGAATCACGCTTCAACGCGCCCGGTGGGCGTCCGGCTTGCGGGCACCGCTTGAAGCGCTGGACCCACTCAAATCTGGCTGGGGAAGCATTGTGAAATTGACGGATGACGGGGAATTGGCCGCATCGCGCACGATTGTCGCCTTTGATGCCTGAACTGTCCGCGCCGCGTCTCGACCGGCGGTGGCGCAGTGACGGATTTCACCCCGGGTGTCATCCGTGAGACACGCCCAACGGCCTATCGCGCTGCGTAAAAGTGGGGCTACGCTAGGTCCCGTTCGGTCGGCAGAGGTTCTCTCGCAAGCCGGACCCATTCAGGCGGGGGGCTGGGATGTGGGCGGAGTCCGCTGACGGCGCGCGCCTGCGGAGAAACAGCCACGTGCAGAGTTGGTTGTTCCTCGCCGTTACCGTGGTTGTGGCTGGAGGGGCATTCGTTCTTCTGGGCATCTCCAGCGATGCCGGCTTGTACATCCCGCCGGCCATCGCCCAGTTGGGGAGGGGCACCTTCGACTACATCAACCTGCTCTTTCTCATCATGTGGGCGTGGATGTTCCAGCTCCTGAGCGTCAATGACGGGTTCCAATACCAACTCACGTTGCGCAAGGTGCGGGTGCCGCGAAGCAGGGCGTCGGACGTGTGGAGCTTCATCGTCTTCACGCTGGTCGCGATCCTGTGGGGCGTCCTCGGTGTCCACGCTGTGTTCACTGGCCGCGCCGTGGATCCGACGTACGTGAACCGGCTGCCCTCCGGTGTGCAGGCCAGCTCACTGCAGCACGGCGTCGTTGAGGTGACGACCACGTACTTCGTCCTCGTGGGACTCGTGCTCGTCCTTATCGTGGTCATGCGCCTGTTCAATCCGATCGACCTCGACGAATACGACCGCTACCTCCGTAGGGTCCTGCGCCTGCCGCCGCCTCGAACGCCCATCCAGTAGTCCATTCAGAAAAGGAAGATCTACATGGAGATCGCTTGGAAAATCTCCGTCGATCTGTCGTCGCTTCGTGACACGCTCGCACTACGAGAACGTCAACACGCATGGCGTTGTGGGAACGCGAGCGGCAAGGCCACACCATCGGGCTGAACCAGCTGATTCATCACTCCGATGCCGGCTCGCCCAAGGCGCCTCGATTTTGCTGACCGAGCATCTTGCGCAGATCACGCCCTCGATCGGGACGGACAAATTGCGTCCCGGAATCCCGCCACTTCTTCCCGCGGCTCGAGGGAGGCTTCGCGTGCCTCGAAAAGCTTTACTTTCATGAGACTCTTCATGGCGCAAGGATGGCAGTATCGCACCAATCATTCCTGGTGCTAAACCTGGGCGCAGTCAGCATGGATGCGTAGGGGCGACGCCCGCGACGTACACGCGTAACAAAACGAGGGCAGGACCATAGTCCTGCCCTCGTTTCTATCTCAAGTTGTTACCAGTTGCACGCCGCAGCAGGATTCTTCTGGATGAGAGCCGGCAAGATGCCTGCTCGCCAACCGTCCCAGCTCCTTCTGTAGCTTTCCAAGTCGATATTGATGGTTCCGGGCAGACCAACCACGTGACAGTCCCATTGCTGAGCCATGGTTTTATACTGCATGGAGTTTGGGTGGTGCTCACGCAGATCGTCCAGACCCGCCTTGTATACGAAGCCTGGATTCACCCGCTGTGTAGCACGCGCCAGTGCCGTGACGGTTAGGCGCAGTTCGTAGCCGCCGTTCGCCCAACGCTCCCACTTGACTTGGCTGATCATCCCACGGGCATATGCGGGATCAGCCACAACAGGGTAGACCGTGCTGTCCATTGCGCGATGTTCAACAACCTGGGTAATCGTGGTTCCATCAAGCTCGTAATGGGTCGGAACGTCGACACCATTGGCGTCACGCGCCCAAGCCGGAGTGAAGCCACCAATCAGGGTGTCGTCACTTGAGAAGATGAAAATCAGTCCGTCCTTGGCTTCCAGCCGAGAGCCGACTGGCAGACCGAGCTCATATTCGAATCGCTCAGGACTCTCTACTCCATCGAGAATTGTTGCGATCTGAACGGCCCCGTCATCTTTGACCGCCGTAACGGTCGTAGTTCCGTTGCTATTGCCGTTCGCGACGACTCCTGGCTGGATTTCGACGGCAGTCTCTGCGGTTTCAGCAAACGGGCGGTCAATGAGAATCGCTTCACTCCCAACTCCTACTTGGACTGAGCGACGCAGACGCCGGGACCAAAACTGCGACGTCGCCGGTAGTCACATTAATTGCGACCTCGCCGGACTCATCGACAGGCTGATTCACAGTGCGAGCAAGCACGTCTGAGTCGTCGATCCCGTCCACGTCGCCTGAAGCTGCGCCGTCCAATGCGAAAGCAATCTTCGTGACGTCGACGTCATCTGATACTGCAGCTGAAGCGGGCACCGACACCCCGCCAACAAGAGCCGCCGCCAAAATGAGGCTCGAAAGGACATAGGTCTGTTTGGCTTTTTTCATGAATTCCCCCATTGAATTCTTCAACCGTACCGGCATGCGGGGCCCGCGGCTCAAGGTGCCTTCGATCCTGGATGCATGTTCGGTCAGAGTTTTTGACCTGTTTGGACTCCATCCCGCTCGTGCCGCCCGACTGTGCGGGTTCGCCATGGGTGACGATCGGGATGTTCGCGACGCCTCCGCACCCGGCCTAACCAAACCGATCGCGACATTGGGATCTGGCGGACGGCTGTTTCAGTAGAGTTGAGGCATGTCAAACACCCCGTCTTCATCCAGAAAGCTCTGGTGGGTGTTGACCGCGCTAGTAGTGCTGCTTGTCACCGCATATGTCACCCTGGTGAGCGGGGTGCTCGCCATATGGTTCGATCCAGAACCTGAAGGTGACCTTGGAACTCTTCTGGGAAGGATCGACGCCTTGCGAGACCTAGCGTAGTAAGGTGGGCAACTCTTTCCTGATCCTTCTATGAGGGCATGGCTGCGGGGAACGACGCACCCAGAAAACAGCACCCAGAGCAGCTTCCTCAGTCCTCAGCCCTTGCGCAGTTTCCCAAGGGTTGAGGACTGCGAATTCGAAACCTAGGTACTTTTCAGAGACGCGAGCCCAGGGACGTACAGGCCAGTTCCGAGATCTATATTCCCATGTGCGGAATCGCGACGATCCACAACCGAACAAGGCTAGAGAGAAGGAAATGGCGGCCCTCAACCGGTCGGACGCGGAAGGTGGCGTCGAAAAGCGATCACAGAATGCCGCCACAAAGCGCTAACAGTTACAGTCGAACGCATCCCCGCACGACGGCGCCTACTAGGCGATCGCGGACGTCGAGTTCGCCTCCGCAATCTGGACAGTGTCCCGCATACGGTTCCCCATGCGGATTTAACTTCAGCGTATATGCCAGAGCTGAGTTGACGGGCCCCCAATGTCATCGTCGCCCACGGTGCCGGTGAAAACCGGATCCACGGAATGGATCACGGAGGCCAGTTGGTTGTCAAACGATTCGAGGCAGATGTCTGTGAGGGCGAGCTTGCGACGCCAGGTTGTACCGAAGTGTATACACGTACCTTTAGCCGTAAACACTCGCGCTGCTCAGGCTGCCTAGTGTTGAATGGAGCGGGCTTGCTACCCTGCCACGGGTTCCGCGGTTGGCACGGCAGAGGAGTCGGCTTCCGCTTTGGCCAGGATCTGCTTGACCTCATCCTCCGCGAGCAAGACCCACGCCGCAGTGCTCGAACCGTCGAGGGCGGCTTGGGGGCTCTCGCCCTGGTTCCACCATTTCGTTTCGAGGATCCGCCCACCGAAGAGCACGCGGTCGCCCTTTTCGTAGATGGTCGTCGCTACCCAATCCGGATAGGTCCCGTCGGGTACGACGGTGACGGGAATCGGCTTGTCGCCGGGGAGCACCGGTCCGATCAACTCCCACGGTGCGCTCGAGTCGTCGGAGAAGGGGGTGTCCGGCTGGTCGCCCGATGTCCACCACTTCGCCGCGTAAACGTTGCCGTACCAAACCGTGCGATCTCCATCGACGTAGGTCGCATCTTTCGACCAGATCGGGTACGGGCTGGTCTTGGGGTCGTCGGGCACCGGGGTGCTGCTCACCCGCGGGGTCGCAGTGGCGGAGGTCACAACGGCATCTATTTGTCCCGTGAGGCCCTGAGCGAGAATCTGCGCAAAAGTGGAATCCCCCTGCACGACCCCGCTGCAGTTGTCGGAGACCCGGGTGACATCGGGATAGTTGGTGCCGCAGCCCGCGTCGCGGTTCAATGACCACATGGACATGCGGCCAACGCCCTTGTCGAGAGCGAAAGCGTTCAAACCGACGGCGTCGTCGAGCCCGAAGGATTCGCCAACGATGTCGCTCTGGCCGATCATCGGGGTGAGGCCGATCTTGCTCCACAGCGTCTGGGGGCCGAGGGGCGTGCCGTGCTTCTCGTAGCTGTTGTCCAACTGGGCGTGGGTGGCCTCCGCTGCTGCTGTAGCAGCCTCGAGCACGCTGCCCGATGAGCCGAGCGTGTCGCCGAAGTCCATAGTCATGGCGTTGACCCCCGCGAGGTTAACGTTGGCGGCCAAAAACTGGTCAACGGCCGTGATCCCGACGCTGGTCAGGCCAGTGGTTGACACCGGGAGGGTGAGCCAGACGTTGAGCGCTTTGTCGGCGGCCTTGCGATCGGCCTGGATCGACGCGATTGCTGTAGCCCGGCGCAGGCCCGCCTCGGTGTCGGCCAGGCTATCGCCCTCGATATCGAGGTCGATGGAGGTGAGGTGGTAGCGGTTGATCACTGCTTCATAGGCGCTCTTGAGGTCGTCGGCATCCGTGCACTCGGTGGCGAGCTCGCTATTGGCCTGTCCTCCGAACGAGACGGACACGTCGCCGCTGTTCTGCACGAATCGGGCAATCCGCCGGTCGAGGTCGAGAGTCGTCTGGGCATCGTCGAGACCGTAGACGCCGCCCCACGATGGCTCGCAAGGCTCGTCGGGGTTGGAGACAATGAACGAGAGCACCACGCTCTTGCCGGTCAAGGTCGCCGCCGATTCGAACGAGTACGACGGCGTCGCGGTTACGTCGACGTAGCCGGCGAAGAAGGGCGTGCCTTCCGAAGCGGCGCTGGCATCCTGGAATTGGTTCCACCCGAGGGCGCCGCCCGTGCCCACCAGCGCGAGGATGACCGCGAGCGAGATCACGCGAACAGCGGACAGCCGACGACCGGGAAAGTGCTTTGACAAAAAATCCCCCAAGTGGACTGATCGCTTTTAGAGTGGCGGCCTCGAACGAATGCTCGTTGCAGGACCGAGGATCGCGAGGCGTTCCCCGCAGGAAAAAGGCTCTCCACCGACTATCATGAAGGCCATTAGAAAATTATCGCCGATCTTTAGGGGTTAGGCGACCGGAACTACAGAATCGGGCTGGAAATTATTCCCCCGGATTCGAGTGGGTGGGGGATCGTGCCAGACCAGGTACAAGTATCGGATCGTGACGTCAACTCGAACGCAACTGCGCCGGCAGCGCCCACGCGGCGTCGCCAATGGGGGTCGGAGAAGCGCTCAGAGCCGCTGCCCATCGTGCACCCGATTCCGTCCAAGCGCAAAATCACGCTTGGCCGGCTGGCGATCGTCACAACAATCTTGGCCTGGATGCTCTACGTCGTCTCGACAATTTTCAAACAGCTGGCCGACAACCCAAACGCCGGCTTCCGTTTTCAGTTCGAGACATTCTCCTACCTGATCGTTGTCACGTTCCTCACCTTTTCCGCCCTGATGTATCTGGTGGCCAGGCAAGGCGCGCTCTACCGGTTTCGGGAACATCGGCGGGTGCCCAGAGGCGAGCTCGATCGGCACTTCCACGACTATTCCGAGGGCATCACCGTTCTCGTTCCCTCCTATGCCGAAGAGCCGGTTGTGGTCCGGGGTACCCTGTGGTCCGCCGCCCTGCAAGAATTTCCTGATCTCAAGATCGTTCTACTCGTCGACGACCCACCGGCACCAACCGACCCGGCAGTGCTGTCCCGGCTGGAGGAGACCCGGGCGCTGACGGATGACATCGCGGCGTCGCTGGCCGTGCCCGCTGCCCGTTTCAACGCGGCGCTCGAAGAATTTCACCGAACGCCGCACATTGACGCGGCGTCGCAGGTGATCCGACTCTCCGCCGAATACGAGGCAGCCGCAACCTGGCTGGAAGACATGGCCGAAGCCGAGGTCGTCGAGGACCACGTCGACGAATTTTTCGTCGACCGCGTGATTATGGGGCTTGCCCGCGAGCTGCGGTTGACCCTCCTCGCCCTGAATGCGGCGTTCGCCCAGGGTGTAGCGCCCGATGAGCGCCGGCTTTCCGAGCTCTACCAGCGCCTAACCTGGATCTTCAACGTCAGGCTCGAAACCTTCGAACGTAAGAAGTACGCCAGCCTGTCCCACGAGGCGAACAAGGCGATGAACCTCAACGCCTATATCTCGCTGATGGGCCACCGCTGGCACCGTGAAGCCACGGCCGGCCAGGTCGTGCTCAGAATTACTGAGGAGGAACACCCCGACGATCTCGTCGCCCCTGACACGACGTACCTCCTGACCCTTGATGCGGACTCGCTGCTACTGCGCGACTATTGCCTGCGTCTGGTCTACTTTCTGGAATCCGCGGGCAATGAGCGCGTGGCCGTCACCCAGACCCCGTATTCGTCGTTCCGTGGTGCCCCGACCCGGATCGAACGCGTCGCGGGTGCCACCACCGATATTCAGCACCTGTTGCACCAGGGGATGACCTACTACGGCGCGACATTCTGGGTCGGAGCGAACGCCATTATTCGCAAGACCGCGCTCGAGGACATTGTCGAGGTGGAAACCGTCGGCGGTTTCGAGGTGCGCACGTACATCCAGGACCGCACCGTCATCGAAGATACGGAGTCCAGCATCGACCTGGGTGCGCACGGCTGGAAGCTGTCCAACTACCCGGAGCGTCTGAGCTACAGCGCGACCCCGCCGGACTTCGGTTCGCTCGTCGTGCAGCGCCGACGCTGGGCCAATGGTGGGCTGCTCATTCTGCCCAAGCTGTGGAACCAGCTGGTGCAGCGTCGTTTCAAGCGCGAGCGTATTCCCGTGCGCGAGGTGCTACTCCGAGTGAACTACATGGCGTCGATCGCCTGGGCCAGTTTCGGCCTGCTCTTCCTTCTCGCCTACCCGTACGACAGCCGGCTGCTCAGCCCGGTGGTCTTCATCGCCGCGCTGCCGTACTTTTTGGCGATGGGCAGCGACCTGCGCGATTCAGGGCATCGGTTTAGTGACATCTTTCGCATCTACGGTTTCAACCTGGTGCTCCTCCCGGTCAACCTTGCGGGCGTGCTGAAGTCGCTGCAACAGGCGATCACCGGCGAGAAAATCCCGTTCGTGCGCACACCGAAGGTGAAAAACCGCACCGCCGCACCCGCGCTCTATGTGTTCGTGCCATACCTGATCGTGGCCTTCTCCATCCTCACCGTCTGGCGAAACGTGCAGCAAGAAAGCTGGGGCAATGTGGCGTTCGCGGTTCTGAACGCGGTGCTCGCGGCGAGTGCCATTCGGGCCTATATCGGGGTGGGTAACTCGATCGTAGACATCTTCCTCGGTACGCTCAGCTGGCTCTTCGTGGCGCCGCGCAAGCCCAAGGCCGCGCGTCCGGTGATTGTTGCCAAGGAGCTCGATGAGGTCGACTGGGAATCGCTTCTGTACCACGGCGACCGTCGACTCAATCGTGATCTCCACAGCGGCAACGATCGCCGCCGGAGGGCATTCATGCGCTGATGACGCGCACGGCCGCGCGCCTCAATATCCGAGATGCAATACTCATCAGACCACGTGGGAGTTCAACTCGCCACTTATCCAGTGACTACGAACCCGGGTTTGAGGCGATCTTACGTTAGGGGGACATCACGGCTATTCGTCGTCGTATTTTCGGTTTATTACTCAATCTGTTGCTCGTCGCTGTGGGCGTTTCGCTTTTCGTTCCCGAGGCGAGCAACGTTGCAGGAATGTTCATGCTCGGCGGAGCCGTCGTGGGCATCACCATAGTTCCAGTGTCCCTGAGATGGGTTGCTGGCACTCTGATCGGCGTCGGTGCCACTGCGTTTGCCATTGCGCTTGCCCGCGGCTATTCCTATGCCCCGGGCGAAATACTGTCGGTGAATCAGACGCTGATCGGGATGATTGCCGCGGTGTCGTTCTTGCAACTCATCACCCCGCCGGAAAGCTCAGCGCAACCGAGGCTCTCGGGGCGGGCCGCTGTTTGGCGAACCACGGGCGCTGTGCATCTGCTTGGATCCGTGATCAACATGACAGTGATCAGCTCCGCGGGCGATCATCTCTCACGTAGCAAAGTACTTTCCACCTCCGATGCGCTGTTGATTTCTCGGGCGTTCTCCAGCGGTGCCTTCTGGTCCCCGTTCTGGGCGGCGTCTGCCGCGGCTCTGGTCTATGCGCCGGAGGCCCGGATCCCCGTGGTGTTCGTATGTGGCGCCGCGCTCGCCTTCCTCGCGATTGCGTTCAGCTCGGAATCAACGGCCAGGCTGTTGGGCAGTGAATTGCGTGGCTACCAAGGTTTCGCGCTGACCCGTCAGGTCTTGCAGGTTCCGGTGGTGATGGTGGTGCTGATCGTTGTGATCCACTTCCTGGCGCCCGGCCTTGCTGTCGCGAAACTCGTTTTGGTGTGCTCGGTCGCGATCACTGCGGTCGTTCTCTACGTGCAAGATTTTGCTGGTGCCACTCGGAAGCTTGCAAATCACGCAGCGCGTCACATCCCGAAATATCAGGGTGAACTGACGCTTTTCGCCGCTGCCGGGCTTCTGGCGGTGGGGCTGAAAGCATTCCTCTCTGTGACGGCTGTAACACTTCCCTTTAGCAACTTTGGGGTTCTGGAAGCATGGCTTTGCGTCGTGGTTATGGTGGCGTTGGCGCTAATCGGCGTGCATCCCGTCGTTTCGATTGCCGCCTTGGCTGCCGTGGTTGCGCAAATGGATCCGGATCCGACGCTCTTTGTGATGGCGGCGATAATCGGGTGGGGCTGCTCAGTTGTCGTGGGTCCGCTGTCCGGCCTGTTGATTTATATCAATGGCCGCTATGGGGTAAACAATCTCGCGATCGTGCGCGGAAATTTACCGTACGTTGTCTTCATCGTCATTGCCGCCTACCCCTGCCTATTGCTCTGCAACCGACTGATCCAATCGTGACACCCCAATCCAACCCGGCGTAGCAGCTCGGTTGGGCGGATGAGTGCCGACCTCAGCCGCTACAGTCGCGTGACGATTGGGAAGAAAATCCAATCAATAGTGTGCCAAATGAGTATTGGATAGATCTAAGTAGATCTGGAAGAGTGGGTGCAAGTACAAAGAAGTTCTTCGTTCTTGCGCGTCTAAGCGTTCGACGGTGAACGAGAGCAGGAGGAAACTATGGCGTTTGTGGTGCAAGAAAAGCGCGGTCAAACGCTCGTTCTAACCTTGAATGATCCTGTCTCCCGCAATGCCGTGGGCACACTGATGCGCAACGAACTGATAGCGGCTCTCGACAGCGCTAACGCCAACGCTGCGATCCGCGTCATTGTGGTCATAGGTGCCGACGATACGTTCTGCTCGGGTGGAGATTTGGGAGCCATGCCCCCCTCGGATGAAGCTGATGCCGTAAACCGGCTCAAACGCGTCGAGCTCATGATCCGGTTGCTGACGGAATCTCCCAAAGCGACCATAGCGGTTGTCGACGGGTTCGCGGTGGGGTTGGGCGCGAGCCTGGCCTGCGCGTGTGACTACGTATTCGTGACGGAGCAAGGTCGCTTCCTGTTCCCGTTCACGCGCCTTGGCCTTATGCCCGACGGTGGCGTCGTTCACAGCCTCGCGGCAAGAACTGGCCACGCCAAGGCCAGACAAGTGCTGCTTGAAGGGCAGACCATCGCCGCTGATGAGGCCGTGCGTATTGGGCTGGCGGACTCCGTGTTCCCCCGGAACGAAATCAACGGCGCCGTTTTGACCAAAGCGGAAATGCTGGCCGAGCGCGCGCCCCTAGCGGTTTCGGCTTTGAAGTCAATCTGCGCGGGGGGGCCAGCGGATCTGGACCACGTGTTCGGTGCTGAACAACGAGCGCAGCCCGTTCTCTACTTCTCCGACGACTTCGCGGAGGGAAAAGCCGCCTCTAAAGAGCGACGCACTGCAGTCTTCACGGGCAGCTAGACCAGCGGTATTCACTTACCTGACTGGCACCGTTTTGGACCTTACCGATGGAAGGCACCTATAAAAATGACATCCCCCGCGCCGCAGGTCGACAGCCCTGCGCCAGCCCTCAACACCGCTGCACCTGGCTTCAAGTGCGTGATCCCGATCAGATGGTCAGACCAGGACGTCAACGGACATGTGAACAACGCCAGGGTCGTGACCCTGATGGAGGAGGCGCGTATCCAATGGCTCAACCAACACGCCGTCGCTGAGGGAATAGATAATTTCACGGCCCCAAAACTCATTGCCGCGCTCAACGTCGAGTACCTCAAACCGATATTCCACGGACTGGAGCTGACCGTGGAGATGGCAATCAGCCGCATCGGGAACCGCTCATTCACCATCTCTTACACTGCCTCGCAGGAATCTAACATCGTATTCCGCGCAAGTACCGTCGTTGTCCCGTTCGACTCCAACGCAGGGAAGGCCCGCACTCTTGTCGAGACGGAACTCAACTATCTGAACAAATACCTCATTAGCCCGCCTAGGGATGGGCGTTCCTAAGCAGACACGAATCAGCGTGAGCTGGCCTGCTTTCGGCCGTACAACTATCAGAGAATCCAGTGGAGAAAAATGACCGTTTCGACAGACTTCTATTTGCTTGAAGGTGCGTTGAACGATGAACAACGCACCGTGCAAAACCGTGTGCGTGAGTTCGCCAACCGGGAGGTTCTCCCGATCATCAACGACTATTGGGACCGTGCGGCGTTTCCCTTTGAGCTGGTGCCCAAGATCGCTCAGCTGGGCATCATCGGTACCACCATCGAAGGATACGGCTGCCCCGGAATGAGCCGGCTGGCTTCGGCCCTGGTCTCAATGGAAATGTCTCGAGTCGACGGCAGCGTCAACACGTTCTTGAGCGTTCAGTCTGGCTTGACAATGGGCTCTATTGCTCTGTTGGGTGACGAGGACCAGAAGAATCGTTGGCTCCCCGACATGGCATCTCTGGACAAAATCGGCTCTTTTGCGTTGACGGAACCCAACCATGGATCCGACTCCGTCGCTTTGGAGACCACCGCCCGCAGGGACGGGGACTATTGGGTGCTCAATGGGAGCAAGCGGTGGATTGGCAACGCTAATTTCGCCGACATCGTTGTCATTTGGGCTCGTGACGAGGCCGATAACAAGGTCAAAGGCTTTGTGATGGAGAAAAATTCTGACGGAACATATCCAGATGGTTACACCACCGATTTGATCACGGGCAAGATCGGGAAGCGTGCCATCATGCAACCGGACGTCTACATAAAGAACCTTCGGATCCCCGCCGATAACCGTCTTGCCGAATCATCGGGCTTTAAAGATGTCGGGCGAGTTCTCATGGCGACGCGCGGAAACGCATCCTGGGAGTCACTGGGCCATGCGATGGCCGCCTACGAGGCAGCAGCGAGCTATGCCAAGGAAAGAATCCAGTTCGGCAAGCCCATTGCCAGCTACCAGCTCGTGCAGAACAAGCTCGCCAACATGCTTTCAGAGCTCACGGCCATGCAACTCATCTGCTTCCGCATCACCGAGCTTCAGGAACAAGGCCGTCTCACCGGACCGATGTCCTCCATGGCGAAGATGCACACCGCTCAGAAAGGCAGATGGATCTGTGCCGAAGCTAGGGACGTCTTGGGGGGCAACGGCCTCTTGCTGGAATACCAGGTGGCTCGCCACCTAACGGATATGGAAGTTGTCCACACCTATGAGGGGACCGATTCCATTCAGTCACTGATCGTGGGTCGAGAGATCACCGGCATATCAGCCTTCAGCAGTTAGCCAGCAGTACCGCAAGCATCCCGGCATTCGCTCGAACAAGTCGGCCACCCGCCGCTTTCCCGTCTTGACTTCTGTACCGTCACCGGTCAGAGACAAAGATGGAAAGCGGCGGGCGGCCGTTTGCGCGATCCGAAGTGCCACACCTATCGCGCGGGCACCATCGTTACCAGGTGAAGAAGCCCTGACCTGACTTGCGTCCGAGCTCGCCGTTGGCCACCATGTCGCGCAGAATCTGCGGCGGGGTGAAGCGCTCCCCGAGCGTGGAGGCGAGGTATTCGGCGATGCCGAGCCGCACGTCGAGTCCTACGATATCCGTGGTTCTCAACGGACCGATCGGGTGTTTGTAGCCGAGCGTCATTGCGGCGTCAATGTCTTCTGCCGAGGCGACTCCGTCTTCGACCATGCGCATCGCCTCAAGCGCAATCATCACTCCGAGTCGGGAAGAGGCGAATCCTGGTGCGTCATGCACGACGACGGGAGTCTTGTTCAGCGCCGAGACCCAACCCGTGGATGCTGCCGCCAGTTCGGGCGAGGTCATCTTCCCGAGAACAACTTCGATCAACAAGGACGCGGGGACCGGATTGAAGAAGTGCAGCCCGCAGAACTGGCCGGGTCTTGCGAGTTTTTCCGCCAACTTGTCCACGGATAGCGAGGAGGTATTCGTGGCGAGGTAGGCATCTGTCGGCAGCTGTGCCTCGACCCGGGTCAGTGCCTCGGCTTTCAACGTGAAATCCTCGGGGACGGCCTCGACGACAAGCCCCATCGTGGCGAAGGACGCATAGTCAGTAGAAACCGATATTCGGGCCCGAAGAGCTTCTAGAGACTCCGTCGTCGTGCCTCTTTCCACGCTTTTGGCCAGCGACGCGTCCAAGCGTTCGATGGCAGCTTGGGCGGCGAAGTCATCCCGTTCGACGACGACGACAATGCTGCCGGCCGTGCAGAAAGCGTGGGCGATGCCTGCTCCCATACGCCCGCCGCCAAGTACGCCGACGCGTGCGGGAACAGAGGGGCCGGAAGTCTCCGGAACCGATTCAGTCATGATTTCTTCTTCCTGTCCAGAAACTTCTGCATGCGATCAAACTTGGCCTCCGACTCGAAGAGCACTGCCTGAGCCAACTGGTCAATCATCGGGTGGGATTCGGCCGGGGCGGTGAATACAGATTTAGTGATTCGGGTCGCCAGCGGGTCCTGCTTGCTGATTCGGTCGGCCAGTGCGTTGGCGGCATCCATAAGGGCATCCGGTTCGTGTATTTCGGTGATCAAATTCACGGCGAGCGCCTCGCCGGCACTCAGGATTCGTCCGGTGAGCAAAATTTCCTTGGCCACCGGCTCGCCGACGAGTTCTTTTAGCCGCCAGGATGCGCCGGCTGCGGCGAGGATGCCGAGGCCCGTTTCCGGGTTGCCGATCTTCACCGATGGAGTTCCGATTCGAAAGTCCGCGGCATAGGCGAGTTCGGCGCCGCCACCGAGGGCGTAGCCGTCGAGAGCGGCGATGACCGGCATCGGCAGTTTTGCGATCCGGGAAAAGAGGGTGGAGTTGATGCCGGCCAGAGCATCGTCTCGGCGTCGTTCTCGCAACTGCCGGATATCCGCGCCGGAAGCAAAGATGCCCCCGGACCCGGAAAGGATCAATGTCCTGGGATCCGCCTCGAGCACGGCACAAACTGCGTGCAGCTCGTCGATCATCGTTTGGTCGATCGCGTTGCGGACATGCGGTCTGTATAGCTGGACGTGGATTCGGTCGTGCTGCTCATTGACCAGTAGGGCCGTGAAATTGGTGTCGTCGAATGATGGGGTGGGGCGCTGTGCCGTGTCGCGGCCCACTAGACGCGCTCGATTAACAAAGATGTTCCCTGACCGACGCCGACGCACAGCGTGGCCAAGCCGATCTTGGCGTTCTCGCGTTCCATCCGGCCCAACAGCGTGATCACGATGCGCGAGCCCGATGATCCCAACGGATGGCCGGTGGCTATTGCGCCGCCGTCGCGGTTGACGATCTCCTCATCTAATCCCAAACGGCGCATCACGCCCAAAGATTGGGTCGCGAAGGCTTCGTTCAGTTCGACGGCGCCGAGGTCGTTCACGGACAACCCGGTGCGGGCGAGAACCTTCTTGGTTGCCGAAACCGGGCCCAGACCCATCACTTCCGGCGCAACCCCGGTAGAAGCGCCATCGAGGATCCTAGCGCGGGCCGTTAAGCCGAGTCTTTCGATCGCGGCCTCGCTGGCAATGATGATCGCCGAGGCGCCGTCGTTGAGCGAGCTGGCGTTGCCTGCGGTGACAATACCGCCGGGCTTCACGACCGACCGGAGCCTAGACAATGACTCCATCGACGTGTCCCGGCGGGGGCCTTCATCGACCTCGACGAGGCCCTTCTTTGTCTCGACGCCAATAATCTCCGGCGCCAGCCGTCCCGCGTCGATGGCGTCGATGGCGCGTTGATGTGAGCGCAGTGCGAAGGCATCGGCATCTTCGCGGGTGATTCCTTCGACCGTGGCAACTTCCTCCGCGGTCTCCGGCATTGAATACGTCGTCTTGTCCTGAGAGCTGAATACCGGGTTGATGAAGCGCCAGCCGATCGAAGTATCGAAGACCTCCCCGGGCTTAGCGAAGGCCTTCTCCGGCTTTGCCATCACCCA
Source organism: Cryobacterium sp. PH29-G1 (assembly GCF_030063365.1). Lineage (GTDB taxonomy): Bacteria > Actinomycetota > Actinomycetes > Actinomycetales > Microbacteriaceae > Cryobacterium. Next base: position 23,418 of record NZ_JASISY010000016.1, read on the forward strand.
GGGGGCGCGGCTCATCGATTCCACTCCGCCCGCGACGACGATGTCGGCTGCACCGGACTTCACCATGTGCGAGGCCATGATGATGGCCGACAGGCCCGAGGCACAGAGCCGGTTGACCGTGATTCCCGGAATGGAATCGGGGAAGGCAGCCAGTAACGTGGCCATCCGCGCCACATTGCGGTTCTCTTCGCCGCCGCCATTGGCATTGCCCAGGATGATTTCTTCGATTAGCGCGGGCTCAAGACCGGCCCGCGAGACGGTCTCCTTAAGTACCAGCGCCGCCAAATCATCGGGCCGCACACCCGACAGCGCTCCGCCGTAGCGACCAACCGGGGTGCGAACCCCTCCCACCAAAAAGGCCTCAGCCATGCGAATTCTCCTTTGCTCAGTGCGTTTCGTATCGGGACAGTGTTTTGCGGAACGAGGCTCGTGCTGGCCCCTAATGCGTCCCGAGTTGACGGCCGCCGTCGATGATCAGGTTGGTTCCCGTGACGTAGGCGGCGTAGTCGCTCAATAGATATGCACAAGCATTGGCAATCTCTTGCTTCTCAGCGAGCCTGCCCATGGGGATGGCTTTCAGATGCCCGGCCAACTCGTCGGGAGAACCGTACAACGCATCAACCCCGCCGGTGTCTTTGGTGAGTCCAGGGGAGACGATATTTAAGCGGATGCCGTGGTGGGCCCAAGCCGCAGCGAGAGACTTGGTCATCGTTATTACACCGCTTTTTGCGCTGGCCGAATGCACCGTGCTTGCGCTGCCCGTAGCGGCCGCGGTCGTTCCAATATTGACCACGGATAGTGGTCCACCGGTTTCAATGGCCACTCGGGCCACTGCCTGGGTGACATTCCAAGTGCCGGTGAGTACGATTTCGACGACGCTTCGCCATCCGTTGGGGCTCAGTTCCAGCGGATCCACGCGAAAGTTACCGGCGGCATTATTGACGAGCAAATTGATCTGGCCGAGGTCTTGGCCGATTTTTTCGATGGTGGATTGGATTTCGACGTTGTCGCGCACGTCCACGCTGTAACCGCGGACGGTGTGGCCAAGCGCGGTGAGCTGGTCCACGGCGCTGTCTAAACGCTCCTGGTTTCGCCCGAGAATGGCGACATTAGCGCCCATCTCTGCGAGACCGAGGGCGATTGAGAGTCCGATTCCGCTGCTGCCACCAGTGACGAGTGCGGTTTGGCCATGAAAAGTATTGGAGTTTAACATTGTGTGCATAAAGTCAGTTGCTCCTGATGTGGTTAGCGTAAATACACTCTGGTCGGGTCGATATCCTCCCGGAGGAGACGAAGTTCCTCCGCGGTCGGAGCGGCGGTTACCGTGATGTGCTCCATAAGTTTCAGCGGCCATCCAGTTGCGGCCTGAACCTGCTCAACGGTGACCCCTTCGTGCACGGATGCCAGGCAGAGTTCGCCCGTGTTATCCGCTTTGAGCACGCCGAGATCGGTAATGACGGTCGAGACGCCGAGGCCACGTGTTGGTACTTTTGGCGCGGCCAGCCGTGCCGCTCTGAGCGAGGGGCTGGTACAGAAATCGAGCTCATTCACAAAAGAGGTGAGGTTATGCCGACGCAATACGACGAAGACTTCGTGAGAATTGGACATGACTTCCACGGCGCCCCCGGATCCGGGCAACCGAACAATTGGTTCCTCCCACGGTCCAATCACGCTCGTGTTGAGGCTTCCAAAACGGTCTATTTGTGCGGCGCCCAAGAAGCCGACGTCTATCCATCCCCCCTGCAATACGTAGCCGAAGAGAACGGGCATGGTGAGTATTGCTTCGGCTCCCGTTGCCAATGAGGCGTCGGCGATGGTTTCGGGAAGCCGTGGGGGATGAGCGCCACACACACCGGACTCATAGACCTGCTCGATATCGGGAGACGACGATTTTTGGGCCAGAGCGACGGCCAGTGTCGGCAATCCGATGCCGGCGAAAACTCGACGCTTGCCCTGAAGGAGACGGCAGCTAACGACGGTGAGAAGTTCACTCGCGGTATAGGCGGCTGGTGTCGCGGTGGTCGTGTTGTCGGTTTGTATCGCGGTGATCATCGAACGCTTCCATAGTTGACGGGAGTGGACATATGCGGAACGGGAATCAAAGGCTCAAAGTAGCCTTCGCCCAGCTTGTTGAGATATCCCGCGTGTCCTTCGGTGTCAAAGATCCATTCTTGAATCCACTGCCGGAGTTTTTCGGGGTCGCGGCTGATCGCCGACCATGACCGATAGAAGTCGTTATCGCGATCGTAATAACCCTGAGCAAATGAAGGATGGGCGCCGTACTTGCTTTCCACGACGGCGTCCACGACGAAGCCGGGGATGATTGTTCTATTGGGATCTGAGCGGATGACATCATCGTCGACGATTTCCTCGACAATGGCGATTGTTTTTCTCGCGGCAAACGCCACTTCTTGCTGTGGCCCGAGAATTCCCCAACTTTGAATGTTGCCACTACGGTCTGCCCTTTGGGCGTGGATGATGGCAACATCAGGGTTGAGTGGGGGAACAACGTAGATTTCACTCTCGTCATCGAAGGGTGACGTGATCTTCTTGATATTCGGATTGATGTCCGTGAGAGCGCTGCCCGCGTAGGAGCGGATGGGCATAAAGGGGATCCCTGAGGCACCGGCTTGGTACCGGGCCAACAGGCCGTAGTGGCTGTATTCCTCGATGTCGATGGGGGAGACGCTGCCGGCTTCGATCGCACGGCGCACGGCATACAGCGACCCGACGGAGCTGTTGCCCATGAAGGCGAATATGAGCTTACTTACGCAACCCGCACCCACGAGCTGGTCGGCGATGATATCCGGCGTCATGCGCACCAAGGTCAAGTCGCGCTTGCGCTGCCGAATGATTTCATGACCGGCCGCGAAAGGGATCAGATGCGTGAACCCCTCCAGGGCGACGACATCGCCATCTGCGACAAACTCAGCAATCGCGTCGTGCAGACTGGCCTCTTTGCTGGTCATTGGTATGAAGCCTTCCTCATCATTGAACACGATTCACTTCATAGTGACATCGTGGATCTATGCGTGTCCAATACATAAAGTAGACTTCTGTGAGAAGAATTCGTTATAAGTGACGTCGTTGCTGGAGGGCATTTTGGAGTTCAAACATCTCGTGGGGTTCATTGCTATCGCAGAGGAACTCCATTTTGGGCGCGCCGCCGCACGCCTGCACATGGCGCAACCGGCGCTCAGTCAGCAGATTCGGCAATTGGAAAAGCAGTTGGGGGTGGAGCTGTTTCATCGAAACACACGCTCGGTGACGTTGAGCGAAGCCGGGTACGCGCTCCTCCAGCCGGCCCGTCAGGTTTTGGCCGATGTTGACATCGCCAAACGTGCTGCGGTCTTGGGTGAGTCGGAGATCGTCGGCCGGGTGGTCATCAGTTTCGCCGGGGCGAGTAGTCACAATGCGCTGCCCAAACTTGCCCGCGCCGTCCGGGCCGAGCAACCCGGCATTGAGATGGTCCTTCAAGGGCAGACGTATTCTGGCGGGGCGCTGACCGGCATCAACGGGCGGAACATCGACATCGGGTTTTGCCGATTGCCGGTTATGGATACGGCAATAGCCACCCGGATCTATGGATACGAACGACTCGTGGTGGCCTTGCCTTCGGACCATCGGCTCGCGGAGAGAACGGTCATTGATATCGCGGATTTGGCTCTCGAGCCGTTCGTGTCTTTTCCCGGCACCCAGGGGTCGGCCGTTCGGGATGCTTTCATGCGCGTCACGATGGATGCCGGTTTCAACCCGAGAATCATGCAGGAGGCGCCTGATTCGTATACGATATTAGGTCTTGTATCGGCTGGGGTTGGAGTCACGATCACGGTCTCGTCCGTTCAGCATATTGATACCCCCGGTGTGGTGTTTCGGGAACTTGGCGGAAACGTAGCAGAACTTGTAGCCGTCCTTGCTTGGCGCAAAGACAACGTGTCTCCGGCTGTGCTGGCTGTGCTCGAAATTGCGGAGCGGGTGCTTCCCGCTCCGGAGCGACATGCGCTCCTCGGCGGCTGATTGATAGGAAATTTCAATGACTATTGTTTCAATTGAGTATTGGACTCAATTGGTGTGCGGCTGACAGGCTAAATGAGAACACCCGGCGTGATGCTCATTACGCGTTCTACAACCACCCCATACAAGTCTGAATTACGTCGATACACGCCGATGCGCGACGCATTCTTTGGGCGGGGATGGTGTCACAAAAACTCAAAGGAGAGATTATGCGAAAAATGCTACGTACCGTTGCCCTCGGCGTGGCCGTTGGGCTGAGCCTGACCGCCTGTGCCGCGACCGGTGAAAGCGAAGTAGTTGAAGGCCTGCCCCAGCAACTGGTCTGGAGTACGTACGGCCTGGGTACCTCCACCTATGCCGATGTTGCCGCTGTCACCGGGGCCATAACGAGCGGCACCGACCACACGGCTCGGATTATCACAGCCGACACTGCCATCGGACGCCTCGGTCCGTTAAAGCAGGGCAAGTCCGATATGGCTCGCACTGGAAACGAATACATCTACGCATTCGAGGCGGACTTCGAATTCGCCAGTGAAGACTGGGGCCCTCAGGACCTTCAATTGGTATGGGCGCCTGTTGCTCCCCATGGCCTGATGGTTCGGGACTCCTCCGAGATCAAGTCGTACGATGACCTCAGGGGAGTTAGCTTCCCGCACATTACGGCAAATCCTTCGGTGAATAACAGCCTCACGGCGATGCTCGCATACGGTGGGCTTACCTGGGACGATGTGGAGCCGGTCGAGATTTCGTACAGCGAGCAGGCGGATGCCGTTAAATCGGGTCAACTCGATGTTCTCTTTCAGCAGGTCTATGGAGCTTCGCTCTATGAGCTTGAGAGCGCCTTTCCTGTCCGCTGGCTGAGCATGGACGATGACTCACCGAAGAGGGTCGCGGCCGTTGCCGAGAGTGCACCATACGCTGCGATCGGTGATTTCACCGGCGCAGCCGGCCAAGAAGATGGTGAATCCGCACGCGGCTTGATCTATACTCTTCCGCTCGTTACCTATGCGGGTGCTAGCGAATCGTCCGTGTACGAGACGGCGAAAGCCATCCAAGACAACTACGACGAGTTCAAGGATTCAACAGCAACGACGCAGAACTGGTCTCTGGAGCTGGCGAACACGGTGCCGACGAAGGTTCCGTTCCACGCCGGGACAGTCAAGTTCCTTAAGGAAAACAACGCCTGGAGCGATGAAGCCGACAAGAAGAATAAGGAACTCATCGAGCGCGGCGAAAAGCTGCGCGCAGGTTGGGAAGACTTCATCGGTTCAGCGGACAAGACGAACCTCGCTGAAGAATGGGCCACCTGGAAAGAAACGAATCTGAGCACCCTGTAACGGGCCGTGATCTCGCCTAGATCCGTTGGTCTCATCATGCGTTGATGTGGCCGTGCCACCCTGCGCCGGTTGCGGTGCGACCCGCTCCCAGCCGAACCCGTGAGGATAGAAACTTGAATGATCGATTGAACACGTTCTGGAAATACGTTGTAGCCGGATTTACCGTTGTCGGGGTCCTTGTGGCCATGAACCAGGCGTTCTTCTGGAACCCCTTTGGCTTTTCGCTGCTTCGCAACGGCTATCTCTACTTCATTCTGGCGTGCTTCCTCCCGCTCGTATTTTTGACTTTGCCAGCCCATAAGAAGGCAAAGCAAAAGCGGCCTTCGTGGTACGACGTCACGCTGTTCCTTCTCACAACTGTTGTTTGCGCGTATTTCGGCATCAACGCTGAGAACATCGTGAACCTGGGTTGGGACTTCACAGCACCGCTGGCGGCTCAGGTATCCAGCCTGATTCTGTGGGCCGTCGTGCTCGAGGCCTTGCGCCGAGCGGCCGGGCTGGTCGTAACGATCATCGCCCTGATCTTCTCCATCTATCCGATGTTTGCGGGAAATATTCCCGTCGGGTTCCTGCGGGGAATTCAAAGCGACTTCATGTCGACAGCGCAGCAGCATGCAATGGGCCTGGATAGTATTCTGGGGCTCCCCTTGCAGGCCGCCGGTGGCATCCTGATTGGGTTCTTGCTGTTTGGCGTGGTACTCCAGAAGACCGGGGGGGCGACGTTCTTCTACGACATGGCGCAGTCCCTCTTCGGGCGGGCCCGTGGTGGTTCGGCAAAGGTATCTATGGTCAGCTCCGCTTCCCTTGGAATGCTCAGTGGAAGCGCGCTGTCCAACGTCTTGACGACCGGGCCCCTAACAATTCCTGCCATGAAAAAGGCCGGTTTCAGCGCACGATATGCCGGCGGAGTCGAGGCAACTGCGTCTTCGGGCGGCTCGATCACCCCTCCGATCATGGGCGCCGCAGCGTTCTTAATGGTCTCATTCGTCGGGGTGCCATATGCCCAAATCGCTCTGGCGGCGGCGATCCCGGCATTTCTCTACTTCCTGGGAATCTTTTTGCAGATTGATGGATACTCAGCGAAGAAAGGGCTCAAGGGACTGCCAAAGTCGGAGCTTCCCCGCATCGGTGCTGTACTGGCCGTGGGTTGGCCGTACCTGGGCGCACTGGTTGGGCTAATTCTTCTTCTGGTCGTACAGAAGAATGAATCCCAAGCTCCGTATTGGGTGATTGCTTTCCTTTTGCTCGTCAGTGCTCTGAAGAAGACAGATCGTCTCACTCCGCGCAGATTCTTCGAACTGTTGGTGAGCGGCGGACAGACTCTTGCTGAGATCTTTGGCATCATTGCTGGCGTTGGCCTGATCATTGGCGGGCTGTCGATGACTGGCGTTTCTCTTTCGTTGGCCGGAGAATTGGTCGCCCTTGTTGGGGATAATGTGCTTCTCATCCTGATTGCGGGTGCGGTCACTTCATTCGTGCTGGGAATGGGCATGACGATCTCGGCAGTGTACGTTTTCCTGGCGATTGTGATGGCCCCGGCTTTGACCGCACTGGGAGTCAACGTAATTGCCGCCCACCTGTTCGTCATTTACTGGGCCTCCGTGTCCTACATCACGCCGCCGGTTGCGCTGGCGTCCTTTGCCGCAGCGAGCATTGCCAAGGCGCCACCAATGGCGACCAGCTTGAGCGCAATGAAACTGGGCGCCGTCAAGTACATCATTCCGTTCTGCTTCGCCCTCAATCCGGCGCTCGTCGCCCAAGCGCCGCTGCCCCAGGTTCTGCTTGCCTTGGTTGGAAGCGTCATCGGTGTATACATCCTCGCGTGCTCCTTTGAAGGCTGGTTGATTGGGTTTGAGAAACGGATGCCCATAATCGCCCGCCTGGTCGGCGGTGCAGCCGGTGTGTTGGTCATGCTGCCGGGCACCACCAGTACCGCCTCCGGAGCGGGCCTGCTCGTCGTGAGCATCGCGCTGTGCTACCTGATCAAAACCCCCGTGGTCATGCCTGCGTTGAGTGGAGACCTCACCAAAGCCCCGTCGAGGGTTCGCTCCTGAGTCATGCGTGAGATTCAGGGATTAGGCGAGTTGAGCACCCTCGTCGACACCGAGCTCGGGGTTAGCGACTGGCATCGGGTGGAGCAGCATCAGGTGCAGGGCTTTGCGGACGCTACGGGGGACCAGCAGTGGATTCACGTCGATCCCGTTCGGGCAGCGGCGGGCCCGTTTGGCGGCCCGGTTGCCCACGGCTACCTCACTCTGTCGATGATTCCGTTCTTTGCCGGGCAGGTCTACCGGGTCGTCGGCGTGAAAATGGTCGTCAACTATGGCCTGAACAAGGTGCGCTTTCCCAGCCCGGTTCCCGTGGACTCCCGGGTGCGCAACCGGCTAACTCTCCTCGCGGTAACCCCGACCGCGCGGGGGAGCCAGGTGATCATCCGGCATCGGATCGAAGTTGAGGATTCGCCGCGTCCGGCCTGTATCGCCGAGACGGTAACGCTCCTGATCGAATAGTCAGCCGACGGCGATCACCTCGGGACCGGTGGTTCGAGTCAAAGAAGAAACCGTGAATCCATACGTCTGGATGACGGCGGAGTCGTCACTGCGACCGAGTCCCGCCAACTGCGCCTGGGTAAACCGCGCAGCAGCCGCATCCAAGATCGGCGTGGCGGCTCCGCTGATGGCTGCGGCATCCTGCACTAAAGTCGAATCCTTGACAAAAATGTCAATGGCAGACAGGACTGACGGGTTGTTTTGCAGCATTCGTGGGCCGCGATCATTCAGCATGAAGGACGACGCAGCGCCGGAACCGATGATGTCCAGCACGGCCTGGGGATCAAGCCCGAGTGAGTCGGCCAGCGTGAGCGCTTCGCCGGCCACCGCCAGGTGCACAGAGCATAGGAGCTGGTTGACCAGCTTGACCGCCTGCCCATCGCCCACCCGGTCGCCGCATTGCGCCAGCGTTGTACCGAGCAAGCTCAGTACGGGTTTCATCGCTGCGACGAGTGCTGAGTCTCCGCCGATGAGTAATGTCAGTTCCCCCGTGTCGGCTCGAACAACGCCGCCCGTTACCGGTGCATCCAGCACGAGAATGCCGAGCTGGTCTAGCTTTTCGGCGGCCCGCACAACGGAGTCGATGCCGACGGAGCTCATAATGATGACCGTGCTGCCGGCCACTGCGCCTTCTGCGACGCCGCCCGCCCCGAATAGGGCGCTGTTCAACTGTGCAGGAGTCGCGACCATGACGATGGTGGCATCCGCACCCTGCGCGGCTTCCGCAGCGCTAGACGCTGCGGTCGCGCCCTTGGCGGCCAGCAATGCCACCTGCGAAGCTGTGACATCATAGACGGTCACATCGTGATGTGCCAGGAGACGTTCGGCCATTGGCATTCCAATGGCTCCGACGCCGACAAATCCAACCTTCATTTCAAGCCTCCAAGAGAATCGGCCTACAGGGCCTCTGTCGATGGAGCCAAGAACGGCCTGGCCCCTTTGCTGCACAACTACAGAGTAGAAACATGAATGTATATTTGTCAACATTTATGCACGCTCTGCTAAGAAAATGTTGACAAATAAATGTCGTCTGTGGTTCTATTCGACTAGACGGTCGTACCGCCGTCGTCGAATGTTCAAGGAGGAACACGTGACCGCACCTGCGCAACTCGAAATGCCTTTGAAACGGGACAACCCCGCGAAGGTTTCTTTCGCCTCGATGATCGGAACCGCCGTCGAGGCCTACGACTTCTTTATTTACGGCACCGCTGCTGCGGCATACTTCGGAACCACGTTCTTCCACACTGACAACGCGTTCATTGGTGTTTTGGCGTCGTTTGCTACTCTGGCGGTCGGTTTCCTGTTCCGGCCGCTGGGCGGCTACCTCGCGGGGCACTACGGCGATCGGCTCGGTCGCCGAACGGTGCTCATTTCGTCGCTGTTGGTGATGGGAATTGCAACGTTCCTGATCGGCTTCCTGCCGACGTACGCCATGGTGGGCGCTCTCGCTCCCGCGCTCCTGATCCTGCTGCGAGCAATCCAAGGTATTGGCTTCGGCGCCGAATGGGGTGGGGCCGTGCTCATGGCGGTCGAACACGCCCCGGAAAAGCGGCGCGGTTTCTTCGGTGCCGTGCCGCAAATCGGCATTCCGGTCGGCCTCGTTCTCGCCAACGTCACCTTCTTGCTCTCCGCATATTTCTTCGAGGGCGACTGGATTTGGCGGGTGCCGTTCCTGCTGGCCATTGTCATGGTCGCGATCGGCATGTGGATTCGACTGGGTGTCTCTGAATCGCCGGCGTTCGACGCGATGAAGGCGGCCGGAGAGATCCACCGGCATCCTGTCCTCAAAGTGCTCAAGAATGACTGGCGCAGCGTGGTGCGGATCATCGCGCTCCGGATGGCTGAGACGGGTGGCTACTACATCACGACAAGCTTCGTGCTTTCTTATGTCGTGCTGTCGGGGATCACCGATAAACAGAACGTTCTCTACGGCACTATCGGCGGATCGATCCTGGGGGTGTTCACTCTGATGGCGTTCGGTGCTTTGTCCGACCGGATAGGCCGCAAGAAGGTATTCCTGATCGGTGCCATCTTTACCATCCTGTTTGCCTTCCCCATGTTCCTCATGATTAATACCGGTGCCGTGATCATGATCATGGTCGCTGTCGTTCTTAGCCTGACCTTGAGCCACGACCCCATCTTCGCCGTCGAATCGAGCTGGTTTTCTGAGCTTTTTCCCCGAGACGTTCGCTCGTCGGGTATCTCGATCGGCTACAACGGCGCATCCGCAGTGGCCGGCGTGCTGCCTTTCATCGCCGTAGCGCTCTACGGATGGGTCGGCTGGACCGGCCCCGCGATTCTTCTCGCACTGCTCGGGGTTATCTCGACCGTCGCCGCAATATACGTTCGCGAAACTGCGCCAATCGTTGCGGAGCGTGCGCGGCTCCGCTCGTAAAACTGGGTGGGTGGTCGCGGCTGCCGCGGCCGCCACCCACACCGCCAACCTCACACCTGCAACACGAATCTAGGAGAACCATGAAGTACAACAGAATCGGCACCAGCGGCCTGGAAGTATCGGCCGTCACCCTGGGCTGCATGAGCTACGGAACACCGGGCCGCGGAGCACACGGTTGGACCTTGCCCGAAGATGAAAGTCGACCGTTCATCAGCCGGGCCCTCGAGCTCGGTATCACCTCCTTCGATACTGCAAACATCTACTCGCTGGGCAACAGCGAGGAAATCCTCGGCCGCGCCCTTCGCGACTTCGCTCGCCGTGAAGAGGTTGTCATCGCCACAAAGGTACACGGGCGGATGCGGCCGGGCCCAAACGGTGGCGGACTCTCCCGGGGACACATCATGGAGCAGGTCGATGCCAGTCTGCGTCGCCTGGACACCGACTATATCGATCTGTATCAAATTCACCGTTGGGACCCGACGGTGCAGATCGAAGAGACCCTTGAGGCTTTGCACGACCTCGTCAAAATGGGCAAGGTTCGCTATCTGGGAGCATCGTCGATGTACGGCTGGCAGTTCGCGAAAGCGCAGTTCACGGCCCGGCAGCACGGTTGGACCGAGTTCGTTTCGATGCAGGCGCAGTACAACCTGCTGACCCGGGAAGACGAGCGGGAGCTCTATCCGTTCTGCCTCGACCAGGGCGTGGGCGCCCTGCCGTGGAGCCCCCTCGCTCGCGGCAAACTGACGCGCTCCTGGGATGCCGCCTCGGATCGATTTGCCAACGACCCCCTGGCTCCCACCCTGTATCTGCAGAATGAAGAGAACGACCGCAAAATCGTCGAGACGGTCGCCGCAATCGCGCTCGACCGGGGCGTTAACCAGGCACAGGTCGCGCTGGCCTGGGTCATGCGCCAGCCCGTCGTCGCCTCTCCCCTCATTGGCGCAACGAAGCTCAAGCATCTCGATGATGCCGTGGGCGCCGTCGACCTGACTCTGTCCGATGACGAAGCGGCTCGGCTCGCCGCGCACTACCTGCCGCACGCCGTTGAGGGATTCTAGGACCCATCGATGACCATTGACAGCCGGGTGACCTGCAGCACCATCACCCTTCGCCATCTTCCGCTTCGCGGAGCCCTTCAGGCGATCACATCGGCGGGCTTTGCCGAGATTGATCTCGGGGCCCTTCCGGGGGTGTGCGATCATGTGCCATACGTTCTCGACGAGAAGGCCGTCGCGGAGGTCGCGCGTACGGTCATCGACTCGGGATTGCGCGTGCGCTCGATCAATGCCGACGTCGGTGACCTCAACGCATTGCTCGATGAATCCGACGCCGCTGCGCGGGCGCACCACGTAGATCGGTTGCTCGATCTGTGCGTTGCCGTTGGCGCCACGGCGTTGGTGTTGCCCAATGGTCGGCAGTCGCCGGAGCCACTGGGCAGCCTCAACGAGGACCTCGATACGGTTGCTGGCGAGCTGCGCCGCATCGACGAGAGAGGGAGCGATCGCGGGATTCAGCTCTGGGTCGAGGCACCCCACTGGTTCCGCCTGGCTTTCGATTTGGAGCGCACGGCGGCGCTCCTCTCGCGGTTACCGGAGCGTATCGGCGTCGTCTGCGACGTGAGCCACATCACGGCCAGCGGGTCGACTCCGAGGGAATTCCTGAATCGCTTTGGCGGGCGAACGCGTCACGTTCACATCCGGGATGCTGAACCCGGCTACATCCATCACTCGATCGGGCGCGGCGTCGTCAACTTCGTCGATTTAGTCGCCGCACTCGCCGAGCTCGGCTACGAGGGTGTCCTGGCCCTGGAGCTTGAAACACGAGACACGGCCGACGCCGATCGTGCCGGGGAGGCCCTTCGCGCCGGTGAGTACCTCTCTGCTCTGCTCGCTGACGCATCAACTAGCCACGGAGGTCACTCATGACCCGAATTTTCAACAATCCCACCGATTTTCCTCAGGAACTTATCGAGGGATTCGTCGCTGCTTATCCCGAGCTTGTGATGGCGGTTCCCGGTGGGGTCGTGCGCGCAACGGAGCATGACGACGTTGCTGTCATCGTCGGCGGCGGCACGGGTCACTACCCGATGTTCTGCGGGCTGGTCGGCGGCGGCCTCGCTCATGGTGCGGCCATGGGAAATCTCTTCTCATCCCCGTCTGCGCAGCAGGCCTATTCGGTTGCGCGAGCCGCGGAACGCGGGCACGGAGTGATCTTCACTTTCGGAAATTACGCCGGCGATGTGATGCACTTCGGTGAGGCGGTCGACCGGCTTCGACGGGATGGCATAGCCGCCGACGTTGTCCTGGTCACCGACGACATTGCCAGCGCGTCGCCCGAGGAGAAGCACAAACGACGTGGGATAGCCGGTAATCTAACCGTCTTCAAAATCCTGGGAGCCGCCGCCGAGGCTGGCTATGACTTTGCCGACACCATCCGCGTCGGCCAGCACGCCAACGATCGAACGCGAAGCTTCGGCGTTGCGTTCGCGGGCTGCACGCTGCCGGGAGCTACCGCGCCGCTGTTCACAGTGCCCGACGGGATGATGTCCCTGGGGCTGGGCATCCACGGCGAACCGGGAATTAGTGACGTGCCCATACCCAGCGCGGCTGGACTCGCAGAGTTGCTCGTGGAGCGGACTCTCGCTGAGCGTCCCAACGGGGCTGACGGTCGAGTTGCCGTGCTCCTGAACGGCCTGGGTACGGTTAAATACGAAGAGCTGTTCGTCGTTTACCGCACCGTGGCTCAGCTGCTCGCGGATGCCGGACTCCAGATTGTCGCCCCGGACATCGGTGAGCTGTGCACGAGCCTGGATATGGCGGGCGTCTCGCTCACGCTCTTCTGGCTTGACGACGAACTCGAACGCCTGTGGGCGGCCCCCGCCACGACGCCCGCCTACCTCAAGGGACGTGCGTCACAGGCCCGCGTTCTCACGACGCTCGAGCGCGATCGAGTGCAAGAGCGCGTCGTAGCAGACGAAGTTGACGCGACATTCGGCACACCCGAATCGCGTCGTGGAGCCCAGAAGGTGCTGTTGGGGCTCGACGCTCTCACGAACACCGTCATTGACGCCGCCGATGAACTCGGCAGAATCGATGCCGTCGCGGGGGACGGGGACCACGGAATTGGCATGGAACGAGGCTCGCGCGCGGCCCTCGACGCGGCAGAGAAAGCGGCGTTGCAATCCTCCGGTGCCGGCACGGTGTTGCGCCTGGCCGGAGAGCGCTGGGCTGACATCGCGGGAGGTACCTCCGGCGCTCTCTGGGGAGCGGGGCTGCAAGCAATCGGTGATCGTCTCGGCGACGAGAGCAGCATCACCGCCGCCCAACTCGTTCTCGGCATCGGCGACGCTCGCACAGCCCTCACTCGGCTCGGCGGGGCACAGCTGGGCGACAAGACCATGATGGACGTGCTCATTCCCTACGCCGAGGAATTGGAGCGGCTGCGCTCGAGCGAGGCGCTAACTCCCGAGGGGTGGCTCGCGGCGGCTGAACTCTCTCGCGACGCAGCCGCCCGAACTCGGAACCTGGTGCCCAAAATAGGCCGGGCCCGTCCGCTCGCTGAGCGGAGTGTCGGCACGCCGGATGCCGGGGCCACCTCGATCGCCATGATAATTTCCGCAGTCACGCAACGACTCACCACACCCTCAGACGCCAGCACCAAGGAGTAAAAATGACGATCCTAAGCCCGCTGCGCATTATCATCGGCTGTGACGACGCCGGTTTTCAGTACAAAGAGATTCTCAAAGCCGACCTTGAAGCTAACCCCCTAGTCGAGATCGTCATCGATGTTGGCGTGGATGCCAGCGGTCACACGGCGTATCCAGTCATCGCGGTTGCCGCCGGAGACGCGGTGGCGGCCGGTTACGCCGACCGGGCGCTCTTGATCTGCGGAACCGGACTCGGAGTCGCAATCGCGGCCAACAAGGTTAAGGGGGTGCGAGCCGTGACCGCGCACGACTCCTTCTCGGTCGAGCGTGCCGTGTTGTCGAACGACGCGCAGGTCTTGTGCCTGGGGCAACGGGTCGTCGGTATTGAGCTGGCGCGCCGCTTGGTACGCGAATGGTTGTCATATCGCTTCGATAGCGCATCGGCTTCCGCAGAGAAGGTTGCGTTGATAACCGCACACGAGCATGACCGCGGCGTTCTAGCATAGAAATGTCAACATCTATCAGTTAGACCTTTGGAGACTCAATGGCCAGGGACATCGCCCCGTTCGATAAGCGCACGCTGCGCCAGCGGTGCACGACGCACGTACGCGACCTCATCATCATGGGCGGAATGCGGCCGGGCGAGCACCTCATCGAGACCCGCCTCGCCGTAGACCTCGGTGTAAGTCGAGGAACCCTAAGGGAAGCCCTAAGGCCGCTGGAGATCGAGGGCCTACTGGTGGACGATGGCCGCGGACACATGCTCGTTCGCGACATGACTGCGGCGGAAATTCGGGAAGTTTTTGAGGTGCGGGGTGCGCTGGAGACGCTCGCGGCCACTTTGCTTGCCGCTCGCAGTGACCGTGGCGACACGTCGGATCAGCTCCGGGCCGTACTTGAGCCGCTGCGGGACGAGACACTCGACTTCGCGACCCAAATCGAAGCCGACCTCCGTTTTCACGAGGTCTTGTGCCAGTTGACCGGGAACAATACTTTGCGTCGTGCGTGGCAGCAACTCATCGGTCAGATCGAAATGATGATTGTCGCAGCAGGGCCTCTTGTCGCTGCCAATCGAATGCGTTATGCGGAGCACGTGGTCATTGCCGATGCGATCGCCAGTGGGGACCTGGCGTCGGTGCGGCAGGTTGTTGGGGCGCACATGGACGAATTTGCCACGAAGTACCTGATGGACAAAGAGCTGACGCCGGAACCGCCGCTCGCGCCTGCCAGAGCACACCGAGCCAGCGACTTTGACAGAACATAAGACCTGATCAGAGCAGGTTACGGTGGTCATGTATTGACAAGGCATGCGGGTTTGGCGGCCTTTGCTGCAGGGGTGTAGCTTGAATGCGGCGTCAGCGTTGGCGCCAGGGGAGAACTAAAGGGGTTCACTGATGACCAATGAAAAAACCTTCCGATCTCAAGCGGCTCAAACCGATCCTGTAGCGACAACCGCCGTGAGCGGTCCCGCATCATTCGCCGATCCGGCCGGGCTGGGTCTCGCCGCATTCGCCCTGACAACGTTCGTGCTCAGTTGCGTCAATGCGGGCCTGCTACCCGCAACCGTTGAGCCGGTGGTCTTCAGTCTGGCTCTCTTCTACGGTGGAATCGCGCAGTTCGCTGCCGGCATGTGGGAATTCGCGAAGGGCAACACCTTTGGTGCGACAGCCTTCACCTCGTTCGGTGCCTTCTGGATGTCGTTCTGGTTTCTAACGACATCAACCGATTTGTCAGCCGCTGGCGCCGACGCTGGAAAAGGCGTGGGGGTTTGGCTCTTCGCCTGGGGCATCTTCACCCTTTATATGACCGTCGCGGCACGCAAAACCAACAAATCAGTCTTCTTTGTTTTCGTCGCGCTGACCGTCACGTTCCTGTTTCTATCGATCGGTGCGTATGCCGGCACGGTCGTGATGACCAGGATTGGCGGTTGGGTGGGCCTGCTCACGGCCTTCCTCGCGTGGTACGCCTCGTTCGCCGTCGTGGCCAACTCCACCTTCAAGCGCACTGTGCTTCCGGTGGGCCCTGCCGTTTAACGGTATACCTGGCATCCGCTGGAGCGGACCGGATGGAACGGGTTCGCGCCAGCCAGTACTTAAGTCAGGAGCGTCGATCCAAGACGAGCGGAACTAGCTGTGCCGATAGGCGACTTGCGACTCTCGACGATAACGTCTCCGGTGTAAAATTGCGCACCGAGGTTCGGAAGATCTCGTGGATGTAGATGCTGTTGCAGTTCTGGGCAACCGTTCGCGCATCAACATCGGGCATGAGGACCTTGAGTTCTTGACCGCGACGCAGGATGGACTCCGTCAGCCCAATAATGCGGTCGCCCTGGATGATGCTCTCGGCACCCAGCTGGCTTCCGGCTTTGAAGCCATATTCGAGGTAGCTGGTGACGGTCTCTGGATCGGTCACGTAGAATTCTGCACGCGCCTCATAGATCCTCTTGACACGCCCGATGTGTCCCGCGCCCGTCTGGTCTCCGGGCGCGCTGACCGCGTCGCTGGCCATGATCCTATCGATCAGGCTGTCCACTTGGTGGCCTAGCACCAGGAGTAAGAGCTCGCGCTTGTTGGAGATATAGCGGAACAGCGTTGCTTCTCCGACGCCAGCCAGCTCCGCGACTTCCTTGGTGGTGATGTCGTCAAAGCTCTTTTCCCGCAGTAGCCGTTCCGCCGCACTGCGAATGTCGGCAAAGCGTTGCAAACGTGTCCTGTCCCGAAGGCCCAGTCGATTACCCGGCTGGGGTTCCCGGTATCCGAGCTGAGATTTCATAACAACGGGCTCCTCAATCGGGCCGCAAGGCCTGATTTATTCCTTGGTTGATTCAATTGAACACTACGACCTGTCGGATGGCTTTGCCGTCGGCGAGCTCATCCAGTGCGAGGTTGATCTCGTCCAGTTCGATGACCGACGAGATGAGTTCCTCTAGGGGAAGCCGTCCCTCGCGCCACATCTTAACGTAGATGGGAATGTCTCGGCTGGGGACGGCCGAACCTAGATACGACCCGATGATCGTTCGGGCCTCGGCGGTGATACTCAGTGGCTCTATGGCGGCTGTGGCCCCGGGAGCTGGCAGCCCTACTGTCACGGTGGTTCCGCCTGCCGCTGTGGCGGAAACAGCGGTTTCAAAGGCTCGTGGATGGCCCGCTGCCTCGATGACGATTGAGGCCTTGATGCCGAGGGCTACGACCTCATCGGGGGAGTATGTCGCGGAAGAGCCTAAATCCATAGCGCGGCGTAGCTTGTCGGGATTGGAATCCACGCCGATGACGGTTCCGGTCTCGCTCCATGCCGAGGTGACAGATAATGCCGTCAGGAGTGCGGCCATGCCTACTCCGCCAAGACCAACGATCATGATGGTGTCGCCTTCTTGTGGTTTTGCGGCGTTGATCACGGCACCGCCTCCAGTAAGGACCGCGCATCCTAGAACGGCGGCGACCTGCGGAGGAATGTCGGAGTCCACGGGGACAATTGATTTGCGGTTCACTACGGCGTGTGTGGCGAAGGCTGAGACGCCCAAATGGTGATTAACGCTTTCGCCGTCGCGGTGTAGACGCAGTTCATTACCCAGCAGCACGCCGGCAGCATTGGCCTCACTGCCGACGACGCAGGGGAGTTTTCCACCGGTCGCGCAGTTTCCGCACGATCCGCACCGCGGCAAGAACACCGTCACCACGCGCTGTCCGAGTTCGACGTCGTCCACGTTAGAACCGACGGCGACGACGACGCCTGCGGCCTCGTGGCCCAACAGCATGGGGACGGGGCGAGGGCGGTTGCCGTTGACGACCGACAAATCCGAATGGCACAGTCCCGCAGCCTCAATCCGCACGAGTACTTCGTCGGGGCCGGGATCATCCAATTCGAGTTCCACAACCGACAGCGGTTGGGAATCGACGTACGGACGCAGGCGACCTATTTCTGTGAGAACTGCACCTTTGATTTTCATTGCCATCCCATCCTTGCCCGTTGTGTTGAGACCATCACTGTGATTATATGAGAGTGTAATCCGTACGGAGTGGACTATCAAGATGCTGGCAAGTAGCTTCGAACCCTCCGTTTGGGGCCGATGCCACACGGGTCACTCGCTGACCATTCACCGCTGAACTGAGAGGCAAAGAGTTGAAGATTCATCCAGATGCTGTTGAGGGCCAAGTCCGTGTCGAGGATTCTGACGTTACCTACTACGACACCGGCACGCCGGGAGATGGCCGGACACCGGTCGTTCTGATCCACGGAACCGGGGGGTCAGCAACATCTCACTTTCGAATCCTGTATCCGATGCTCGCGGCGCGTCACCGCGTTCTAGCGATTAACTTCTCCCATCTAGAAAACCTGACTCGGGAGCTCAGGATCGAGGACCTCGCGGCACAGGTCATCGCCGTCCTCGAAGATCGTGCCGCTGACACCGGAGCTCACCTCGTCGGCTATTCCTTGGGCGCGGCCGTCTCGGCCACGATCGCCGCGGACCGCCCGGAGCTGGTCAATACCTTGACGCTTATCGCCGGATGGGCCAAGACCGACCAGCAGCAGGCACTGCGGAACTCGATCTGGCACCGGCTCTTCCACGGTGATCGCGACGCCCTCCGCGAATTTACGACCTTCGAGGCCTATGGCCATCCGTTTCTGGGTTCCCTCTCCGAAACCGAAGTCGCGGCCTTGGTCGCGGCACGCAGCTTCCCGCCCGGCATTGAAGAGCAGATGAAGCTCAACCGAAACATTAACATTCTCGACAAGATTGGCGGTATCTGCGCTCCGACGTTGATCGTCGGCTGCACCTACGACCACATGGTTCCGATCAAGCACAGCAGGCTGCTTTTTGGAGCGATACCCGATGCCCGGCTCGCCGAAGTTCCCAGCGGTCACGCAGCGCCGATGGAGCGTCCCGCACAGCTTTTCCAACTCATTGACGGCTTCGTGGTTTCCCCGCAAGCCGTGCGGCCAGGCACAACGTTGGCCAGTATCTCCGTTTGAAACCGAATATTTCACGTAGCACGAAGGAACACGTAGCGAATATGAATACTCAAAACAATTCTGAGCAAGACGTTCACGAGGCCGTCGATGTCATCATCGTCGGTGCGGGATTTGGTGGCTTGGGCATGGGCACGCGTCTGGCCCGCGAAGGCGAAAAGTCCTTCGTCATCCTGGAACGCGCGACTGAGGTTGGCGGAACATGGCGGGACAACGACTACCCCGGAGCGGCTTGCGACGTCCCTTCCCACCTGTACTCGTACTCCTTCCGCCTCAATCCGGAATGGTCGCGCACTTTTGCCCCGCAGGCCGAGATTCTCGGCTATCTCAGCGACGTCGCCCGCGAGGAAGGATTGCTGCCGCACATCCACTTCGGTGCCGAACTGATTGAAGCTCGCTGGGACGTGGAGCTGACTCGCTGGGTGGTCCTCACGCCCAAAGGCGTATTCACGGCCACCAACTTAGTCACCGCCGTCGGGCATTTGTCCGAGCCGAAGCTGCCGCAGATACCGGGCATGGAGACCTTTACCGGTGACATGTTTCACTCCGCTCAGTGGAATCGAGATGTCGACCTCGCGGGTAAGCGCGTCGGCGTGGTCGGTTCGGGCGCCACGGCAATTCAGGTGGTCCCGGAGGTCGCCAAGGAGGCGTCCGAGCTGGTGGTGTTTCAGCGGTCAGCGCCCTACGTCACCCCCCGTCCCGACCGCGCCTATACGGATGCCGAGAAGGGCATGTACCGACGGCTTCCCGAAACCATGGAGGAGGTGCGTTCCGAGATGTTTTGGGCGAATGAGGACCGCTACGCGCAGCGCCGCGGCACGCCGAGCCTGGTGAATCCTGCCGCCAAGGTGGCCATCGACCACTTACACAAACAGATTCAGGACCCTGCGTTGGTGGCCAAGCTGACACCGGACTACACCTTCGGCTGCAAGCGCGTTCTGAAGTCGAACGACTACTATCCAACCTTCAACGCGGATCATGTGACCCTGGACGTGGGCGGTGTGGAGAGCATCGCCAACGGCATCGTTCGGTCGCATGGCGGCGAATCGCACGAACTCGACGTGCTGATCTTCTGCACCGGATTCGAGGCGACGGACCTCCCCATTGCTTATCGTGTCTTTGGAAATAGCGGCCGCTCCCTGAGCGAGCAGTGGGCCAACGGCATGCAGGCCTTCGCGACCATGGCGGTAACAGGCTTCCCGAACATGTGGATCTTGAACGGACCTAATACGGGTCTCGGACATAATTCCGCCGTCTACATCGCTGAATCTCAGATTGAGTACATTGATGCTGCCCTGAAATACATGGATACGAATCAGCTTGCCGTTCTCGAGATTGACGGAGCTGCCGAAGAGAAGTTCATGGATCGTGTCGAGCGGCTGGCGGAGGGTACCGTTTGGCTGGAGGGTGGCTGCAAGAGCTGGTACGTCGATGCCCGGAATGGGCGGCTGACCACTCTGTGGCCCGACCCGGCGTACAGCTTCCGACAGGAGAACGGCGTCTTCGATCCCGCACCCTTCGAATTGGCACGTCGGCACACCGACGCGGCCGCCCTGTCAGAAGTTCGCTAGTCAAACCAGGAGGCGCACCGCAGGGGTCTGTGGTGCGCCCAAAATGATAATCGTGAAAGGAATTCTATGAACCTCGCCGTAAATTCACCGAGAACCGTGATTGTTACCGGAGCAGCCGGAGGCATTGGGAACGAAATTGTCACCTCATTTTTGGCCCGCGGTGACGACGTCGTAGCCGTCGACATGAGCGACGCCGTCATGGCGGCCGATACTGACACCGCAGGGCAGGGACGGGGCCGGCTTGTCGGAATCGTCGCGGATGTCAGCCGCACCGAAAGTTGGCTCCACGTCATTACGGCGGCCGAGAAATTCGGACGGCCAGTCGGCGTCCTTATTAACAATGCGGGTATATCGCCAAAACGTAACGGCGCAAAAGTGCCGGGGGACCAGATCGACCGGGATGAATGGGACAAGGTCCTTGCCGTCAACCTCACGGGGCCATTTCTAGGTATCCAGGCTGTGGCACCGGGTATGAAGAAATTGGGCTACGGCCGAATCGTGAACATGTCCTCGCTTGCGGCACGTGACGGCGGTCGGCTCGGGGGTGTTCACTACGCGGCGACCAAAACTGGCCTGCTCGGACTCACGCGGAGCTTCGCCCGCGAACTGGCACCCTTTGGCATCACCGTCAACGCGGTGGCGCCGGGCAGAATCGACGCCGGAATGGCCTCCTCCGTTTCCGACGAAGTCAACCAAGAATATGCCACGCGCATACCCACCGGCCGCCTCGGCACCGCAACCGATGTGGCCGGGGCCGTTCTCTATCTGGCGGACTCGAGCAGCGATTTTGTAACGGGGGTGACCCTGGATGTCAACGGCGGCTCTTATATGGGTTAGAAGCTGGGCATCCAAATGGCAGGCAGCGCGTACGCGTAGCGCGGTCACGGATTGCACCGGCCGAACGGTTTTTATTACCGGTGGAAGTCAAGGTATCGGGGCGGCAACGGCTCGGCGATTCGCCGCCGGGGGCGCATCGCTTGTTATCGTCGACAGCGACCGGGCGGCGTTGGCTGAATTCATGAGCGAGCTCGGGCCATCGCACTTGGGGGTTACCGCCGACGTCACCGACAGCGATTCTCTAAACGTTGCTGTGGAACTGGCCATCGCGCGCTTCGGGGGCATCGACGTCGTCGTCGTCAATGCGGGTATCGGCAGCGCGTCGACGGTTCTTGCTTCGGACATCGAACGACTGGCGCGGATCATTGACGTGAACCTCACCGGCGTCATGAGAACCATAAAGGCCACCTTGGAGGCGGTCGCGGCGAGTCGAGGACATTTCCTGCTGATGAGTTCCGCAGCGGTATTCAAGAATCTACCCCGGGCGAATGCGTACGCCGCTGCAAAGGCGGGGGTCGCGGCTTTGGGTGGCGCCCTGCGGCTGGAAGTCGCGCATAAGGGTGTCACTGTCGGCGTTGCCCATCCGGGGTGGATCGCGACGGGGATGATCGCGGGGAGCTCGACCCGATCGGGAACGAGTGGATCCCTGCCGTGGCCGTTCAACGTGGTGACGGATGTGGACGCGTGCGCCGCTCGGCTGGTTGCGGCGATCATCCGCCGTGATCGCACTGTCTACATCCCCGGCGCGCTCGCATTCGTTGACACCTTCCGCTTCCTTTCCACGGGCAGGTTGTGGGATGCGTACATGAAACCGCGCAGTGCCAGGCAGGTTCGGGTATGGGAATCCGAGTGCGCCGAATCAGCCCGTGAGGCAACCCTGCAACCCGTCAAAACCGTTTCATAGATCAGCCAAACCCGGTTGTGTCAGGAATCACAGTTATGATTTACTGATAGTCCAATCCATACGGATTGAACTATCAAAATCATCGAGAACAATGAGGTTCAACTTGAAAAGCACATTTTTTACATCCGCCGCAGTAATCCTCAGCGTCGGTGTGGCAGTGTCCCTGACGGGATGCGGAGCCGCGGGTACTGCTGAAGCCGTCGATGCGGGCTACCCCGCGAAGACGGTCAAGTTTTTGATGCCCTACGCTGCCGGCGGCCCCTCCGACGTGACGTCGCGGGCGATGGCCCAGTGCCTGAGTCAAGGTCTGGGGGGTACCTTCGTGGTGGAAAACCAGTCCAGCGGTGCCGGTGCCGTCGCCATGCAGCAGCTGGCCAGCGCGAAACCGGACGGATACACCGTCGGCCTGAGTACCAATGGCCCCATGGTGTTGAACCCTATGTTCAACGAGCTGCCGTACAGCATGGACGATTTCACCGCTATCGGCACCATGGCGAAGATCCCCACCATGTTTGCCGTCGGAAAGGACTCGCCCTTCAAGGATGCGGAGTCGCTCTTTCAGGCTGCTCAGGAGAATCCGGGCACCATTTCCATGGGTGTCCCCGGCGCCACGAGTTCCCTGGCAATCGAGCTGAAGAAGCTCCAACAGGACTTCGATATTGAATTCGCGGTTGTACCGACTTCCGGTAGCGCGGAACTGATCACCAACCTCCTTGGTGGACATATTGACGCGGTCTTCATCAACGACCACAAGGACGTCGCGGCGCATGTCAAGGACGGTGGGTTCGTGCCCCTCGCCGCCGCAAGCCAGGAACGATCGAAGACCTACGCGGACCTACCGACCATGGAGGAACTCGGATACGAGGGCTTCTTCACGGATTCCGTTTATGGGCTCTTCGGCCCGAAGGGTCTCCCGGACGCCATCGTCGCCACGCTGGAATCCGGCATTGAGGCCTGCACACAGGACCAGGAGGTCATCGATCAGATCGGTGAGCGTTTTGTGCCGGACACGTTCTCTAACGCCGAGGAAACCGCGGCAGTCTTTGCTGACATGCAGACCCGCTACGAGCCGCTCGTCGGCTAATAACCGTTGGATGGTTCTTGGGCCAAACACTCAACAGAAGGTTAGATCTTCATGGTTACTTCAATCTTGGAAGCGGGCCAACGCCTGGAGCGAAGCGAAGACGAGACGTTGCCGCGTAGGGCAGGTCTCAACCGCCTGCCCGCGCTCGTCTTGTTCATCGTCGGTGTCGCCGCAATGATCGGCGCGTGGAACCTCTCGGTGGGTTCGCTCCAGCACCCGCAACCGGGTCTCTGGCCCTTCGTCGTGTCGTTCGTCATCGCGCTGACGGGCGGCATCTTGACGCTCTTTCCCGAGCAGATACCGCTCGAGGCATGGAACCGCCGAAGTTTGGGGGTCATCGGGGGCATAGTGAGCCTGGGCGTGTTCATCATCCTGTTCGAGACCATCGGCTTCATCATCCCGGCGATTCTGATGCTTGTGCTTTGGCTCAAGGTTTTCGGCGGAGAGAGGTGGATCCCCACCATCATTCTTTCGATTGTTGGCTCCGCTACGTCCTACCTACTTTTTGCTGAGTTGCTCGGTGTGCCCTTCCCCCAGGACATCGTGCTGAATGCGCTGTCCTGGATTGGAATTTGATATGGATACGTTAGATAGTTTGACTCTGGGATTTTCGGTAGCCTTCGAACCGACGAACCTTCTCTTCGTGCTCATTGGCGTCGTCATCGGCACCGCTATTGGTGTTCTTCCGGGGCTGGGGCCGACGGCGACCATCGCATTGTTGCTACCCATCACCTACACGATGGATGCCACGACGTCGATCATCATGCTGGCCGGCATCTACTACGGCTCGATGTACGGCGGCACCATCACCTCGGTTCTGTTGCGTTTGCCCGGCGAAGCGGCCTCCGTCGTGACTGCGATCGACGGTTACCAAATGACGAAGCAGGGCCGAGCTGGTACGGCGCTCGGTATTGCGGCTATTGGTTCGTTTATCGGCGGCACGGTGTCGATCATTGGCCTGACTTTTCTTGCCCCGATGCTGGCAAACGTTGCGCTCGCGATGGGTCCCGCAGCGTACGTTGCGCTGATGGTGCTTGGGTTGTTTCTCGTGACGTCGATCGGTACAGGTTCCACGATCAAGAGCCTCTGCATGGCCGGACTCGGACTGGCCCTCTCGACAGTTGGCCAGGATCCGATTGACGGCTCTAGCCGTTTCACGTTCGGCAGCGTTGGGCTGCTGAGCGGATTCGATTTTGTGGCGGTGGCCATGGGCCTCTTCGGTGTGGGCGAACTGCTCCACAGCTTGGAGAAGAGCGAACACGGCCAGGCCATCAAGGTGAAGATCAAGAACATCTGGCCATCACGCAAAGACATGAAGGAATCCTCGGGTGCCATCGCTCGCGGATCTGTGCTGGGGTTCTTTATCGGTGTGCTGCCGGGCGGTGGTGGCGTTATTTCCTCGCTGGCTTCCTACGCCATGGAAAAGAAGCGTGCAAAAGACCCGTCGCGATTCGGCAAGGGAGCGATCGAGGGAGTGGCCGGTCCGGAGACGGCCAACAATGCCTCTTCGACTTCGGCGTTTATTCCGCTGCTCGTTCTGGGCATTCCCTCCAACGTGGTGCTGGCCCTTATCTTCGGAGCGCTATTGATGCACGGGATGACCCCGGGACCGCAGCTGATAGCCGAGCAACCCAACCTGTTCTGGGGCATCATCGCCTCCATGTACATCGGCAATCTGATGCTTCTGGTCTTGAATATCCCGTTGGTGGGCGTCTTCGTTCAGATGCTCCGCGTTCGTACCGGCATTCTGATTGCGTTTGCGCTGCTGATCGTGATGATCGGTGTCTTTTCGATCAACAACAGCCCGTTCGATATGTGGGTTGTCCTAGGATTCGGTGTGCTGGGATGGCTCATGAACAAAACAGGCTTTGATCCCGGCCCGCTCGTGCTGGCTTTCGTGCTCGGACCGATCTTGGAAAAGTCCTTCCGTCAGTCCATGCTCATCTCGGGTGGAAGTCTCGAGATCTTCGTGACGGATCCAGCCGCAGCCCTAATTTTCGGCGCGATCGCCCTGGGCATCCTCTACAAGGTGCTGGGTACGCGGCTGAAACGTCGTAAGAAAACAGCACCGGTGATTCCGGCCGAGTCAGTCGATATCGATTCCTGAGGTCTGCGTGCGACGACCGAGAATGGGGCCTTAGCTGCGTGGCGTTCTAAGTCCGGCGGTGAGTATGCGCACAGCCGTCAATAAAGCCAAGACGACCGCAGCCCCACTTGTCGTGGGGCTGCGGTCGTCTTGCCGTTTAGCGTTCGACGATCAGCAGGAGCTTTCCGATGTGGCCGGAACTTTCCAGCAGACGATGCGCCGCCGCGGCCTCATTCAAGGGGAAGCGCGCGAAGATCACGGGGCGAATCTCGCCGCTCTCCACGAGCGGCCAAACAGATTTGCGCACGCTTGCGACGATGTTGGCCTTGTCTTCGATGCTTCTCGAACGGAGGGTGGTTGACCGGATCGTTGCCCGTTTTCGCATCAGTGCCCCAAAGTTGAGGGTGCCTTCTTCGCCGCTGAGGTTGCCGATATTCATGATGCGACCGTCCGTGCGGAGGGCTGTGAGATTGCGGGACAGATACCCTCCTCCAATCGAGTCGAGAATGACATCTGCGCCGCCGTACTCCTCAACGACCCGCGACTCAAAGGCCTCCTCGCGGTACTCGATCGCCAGATCGGCTCCGAGGCTGCGGCAGGCATCCGCTTTCTCGGCCGACCCGACGGTGACGACCGCACGCGCACCGAAGGCGCCAGCCAACTGAATCGCCATCGTGCCGATGCCGCTAGAGCCGCCGTGAACGAGGAGAACATCATCGCGTTTGAGTTCGCCCAACATAAAGACGTTGTGCCAAACCGTGGTGATCGCCTCGATCAGTCCCGCCGCATCCAGGAGATCAACTCCAGCCGGTACGGGAAGCGCATGACGCTCATCGACGACGGCTCGTTCGGCGTATCCGCCTCCAGCCAGCAGCGCACACACCCTGTCGCCGACGGAGAACAGGGTGACATCATTTCCTACTTCGCTGACGATTCCAGAGATTTCCAGCCCGGGCCACAGCGGGGCACCTGGCGGCGGCGGGTAGGTGCCCCGTCGCTGGCTGACATCAGCACGATTCACGGCTGCCGCATGGACATCTACGACTATGTCGCGACGCCCCATTGTGGGCTGGTCAACGTTGGCTAGTTCAAGTACGGAAGGGTCACCTGGTTCGCGGATCACAATTGCTTTCATCTATCGAACGTATCCGACTGAGCGCGATTAAAATTCATCTCTGATCGGCTAAACGCCGCAAACGGCGGTAGGGCTCCGCATCCACTGCGCTCGACCGCCGTGACGGCGTCGCCGCCCAGCGGGGACGTTTCGGCGACCTCCTCGTGGAGAGGACTAGCCGCGCAGCCGCCGCCAGATAGAGCGGATGCGGCGACGCGCCGCGCTCCAGAACGCGCGGGATCGAGTGCGGGCGGCCTGACGACGTTCGGACTCCATCTTTCGTTCCTGCAGGAAGGCCTTCGCGCCTTCTTTGTTGCGGGTGCGTACCCACTGACCGTTTCCGCCGCCCATGAACATCTTGACCACATCCCGTCCCCGTTGGTTCGTGCCATTCTTCCACGGTAGCCGGGAAGCCTACGCGGGCGAAAGATGACTTATTGGGGACCGCTTGACGGTGCTCGCGCAGGCGCATCCGGCTTGCCGTCGCGAAATTGCGCCTTGTAGGGTTGGGTCATGGGCGCATCTTCTGAAACGTTGTCGAACCGAAGTACGCCAAGCGCGACCCGCTCCCTCAGTCGCGCGGCGTTCTGGCTGGGCGTTCTCGCCACGGTGAGCTATGTGTTGGGGTGGATTCTCGTGGCCTGGGTGCTGCCCGGCAATGTGTTCGTGATCGGCCTCGCGACCGTTTTGGATTATCTCGTGCCGATCGTCGGCATCATCGTGGGTCATGTGGCGCGACACCGGGAAGGTCGGGAGCGCGCCTCGACCGTTGGCTTAGTGCTGTCGTACCTGTTCTTCGCCGCGGCCGTCATCCCGCTCCTCTTGGCTGTTCTGGTTCTGGTAGCAACGCCCTAAGCGCTGTACACGCGACGCGGATACCCGCACTCTCCGTCTGCCCGTCACCCCGGATAGACTCCTGCCAAGGATCGGGAAATCAGGCTCCCGGGGCAGCCTGTCCGATGGCCGCGTAGCCGAGTTTGGGGAACGTATGTCACTTCGCATCACCAGCACGTCAACGAAGATCGGCTACGTCGTCGCCGCGTATGTAGTCGGTCCCTTGATCGTTCTCTTCGTAGCCTTGGTGGCAGGGCCGCCTCTGGCGGCAGCGGCGACCGTAATGTTGCTCCTCGCAGTGGTTGGCTTTGCGGTGCGTACTTTTCGGGGCGAGGGCGAGCCCGTTGCCGCGCCGAGGGCCTGGTGGCGCATGACCGCCCAACCAACTTCGGGTTTCGTGTTTTCAGCGCTCTTTCTCGGGCAGGCCGTATCCCTCGCGTTCACCGCCGCACCACGGACCGACGTGGGGGCGTTCATCGCCATTGCGCCCGTCTACGCCGGCCTGGGCGCACTGTTTGCCTACTCGTCGATCCGGTTGAGAAGCGTGCGTCACAAGCGAGGGTGACGGCATCCGCTGTGACCCAGCCGAGATCAATTGCCCATAAGAAAGGAGCGAACGATGAGAATTGCCCTGACGAGTGTCTTCGTCACCGACCAGCTCGCAGCCCTCGCCTTCTATACCGAGGTGCTCGGTTTTAAGAAGCGGCAGCAAATTGCCCTCGGCGACGATTTCTGGCTCACCGTCGTCTCGCCCGAATCGTTGGATGGTCCCGAGCTGTTGCTCGAACCGGCGGGGCACCCTGCTGTGAAGCCCTATCGGGACGCGCTCATGAGAGACGGCATTCCGCTAGCCCAATTCGCCGTCGATGACCTCACGGTGGAGCACGCCAGACTGACCAGCCGGGGCGTGGTGTTCACGCTGCCGCCCACCGATGTGGGCACCGCCGTCGTTGCGGTCTTTGACGACACCTGCGGCAACCTCATCCAGCTCATCGAAATGAAGCCGGAGACGCACCACGCCGACGCTATCGTCTAGCTGTACCCGGCAAGCAACTCGGAATCTCCCGGCAGTGTGCCGATCGGTGGGTGCGCCACTACCGTGCTGAGGGCGAAGCTCGCCTCAACGACCAAGCTATCCGGGCCAGGGCGCGATCTTCATGGATCGGGGAACACGCGAGAGGACATCTTCGGCCCCATGGGGCGGCCCGCCCGAACGCGAGGGGGCAGCTTCGGCCCCTTGAGACTGGTTCATGGGGCCGAATGCGGCATCTCGCGAAGATCATGGGGCCGAATGCGGCATCTCGCGAAGATCATGGGGCCGAATGCGGCATCTCGCCCGCGCGAGCAGCCGCACTGCCCGGCCTACCGGCAGGTCGAACGCGTCAACCGCACCTCCGCCCCGCGCCAGCGAGTGTCACCAACCAGATGGCCGGCTACACCTGGCTGGTGAGGATGGTTGGCGGGACCACCAACGGGTCGCAGGCTGAGGGCAGAAAACGTGTGTGGCAGCACCGTGCGCATCAACATTCAAAGCGGATGAGCTAGGCGCGTTGGCCGACGGGCTTATCGGTGAGCCGGCGAAGCACCGCATCGGGGGTGAGCCAGCCCGCCAGTTTCCCCTCGGCATCGACGACGGGGATGCCGTCGCTCTCGGTCGCGGCCAGCACCGCATCCAGCACGGTATCGAGCGTGACCTCGGGGTGCGCCACCACCGGCACCTCGATCAGATTGCTCAGTGTGATGCTCGCGGCGTCATCGTCGTTGCCGAGCGCGTCCGAGATAGCAGAGACCGTGACAATCCCGATGAATTCCCCGCTCTGATGCACCACCGGCAGGGCACGCTTGCCGGTGGCGAGCAGCATCCGTGCGCCCTCGGCGGCAGCAAGCCGCGAACTGACCGGGTCGGGTGCATCGCTCATGACCTCGCGCACCAGCGTTGAATGCAAGAGGATGCCGCCCGGCCCGCCATCGACGCTCACCCCGCGGCGGCGCAGCTTGAGGGTATAGATCGTGTCCTTGCTGAGCACCCGCGAGACGCCCGTCGAGATGACGATGGCCAGCAGCAGCGGCAGGATGATGGAGTATTCGCCGGTGAGCTCGAACAGGATGATGGTGGCCGTGATCGGCGCCCGGGTCGCACCGGCGAAAACCGCTCCCATGCCGACCAGTGCAAAGGTTCCGGTCTGCCCGGCGTAGACGGGAAACAGGGCTCCGGCAGCCTGGCCGAAGGCCGCGCCGAGCATGGCGCCAATAAACAGGGAGGGCGCGAACACGCCGCCCGATCCGCCGATGCCGATGGTGAGGCTCGTGGCCACGACCTTGCCCACCAACAGCAGCAGCAAGAAGCCGAAGACGTACCCACCCTGAACTCCCTTTTCCAGCACCGGGTAGCCCACCCCGTACATCTGCGGCAGGGCGAACAGCAGCAGGCCGAGAAAGAGGCCGCCGACCACCGGGCGCAACCATTCCGGCCCGTGCCAGGCCCAGTTGCACAGGTCTTCGACGGCGTAGAGCACCTTGGTGAAGCCCACTCCGGTGAGCCCGGCCAGCAGCCCGAGCACCGCGAACAGGGCGAACTGTGACGGGTCAACGATGCTGAACGTGGGCAGGGTGAGAAACGGGTGATCGCCCAAAATGGACCGGCCCACGATCGAGGCGGTGACCGAGGAGAGCACGACCACACCGAACGACCGCGCGGCGAAATCGCGCAGCAGCAGTTCGAGGGCGAAGAAGACCCCGGCGATCGGCGCGTTGAAGGTGGCGGCAATGGCGCCGGCCGCGCCACAGGCGACGAGCGTGCGCAACTGTGATTCCGGCATCCGCACGAAGCGGCCCAGGGTGGAGCCGAGCGCGGAACCGATCTGCACGATTGGCCCTTCGCGGCCGACCGACCCACCCGAGCCGATGGTGATGGCCGAGGCGAGTGACTTGACGATGGCGACCTTGCCCGGAATGCGACCCCCGCGTTTGGTGATGGCGTACATGACCTCGGGCACACCGTGGCCGCGGGCCTCGGGGGCGAATTTGTGCACGAGCGGCCCGTAGAGCAACCCGCCGACCGCCGGGGCGAGAATAACGAACGCACCACCGAGCCAGGGCAGCCAGGGGTGAGCCGGATGCCCCTCCGTAGCCGAGTAGTCGGTTGTTCCGGTAAAGATCACCGTAGCGGTGGCCACCAGCCAGCGAAAAGCCACCGCGGCCAGACCGACGCCGGCACCGACCACGACCGCCATAATGAGTAGCCGACCGGAGCCGTGAGTGGCGCGATCGACGAACTCTCGGGCTGACTGCAGCCAGACAAACACTCGTCCCGGTGAAGGCGGAGTGGGCTGCGCCATCAGGGCTCCAAAATGTGTAATGTTGCAACTGTTGCATTTATGCAAGAGTTAGGCTATCACCCGTCAGGAACGGAGCTCGACCAATGGATGCTGCTGCCAGCGCTAAAACGCGCGCCGCCGACGCCACTCTCGACGCTTCGCGCGCCCTGCTCGGAGTGGTGGCCCGCTCGGTTGTGACGGCCCTGGAAGTGGTCACCCTGCCGCAGTTTCGGGTGCTCGTCGTGCTCAGCACGGCTGGGCCGACCCGCATGGGCGCGATCGCCGAACGGATGGGCGCGCTGCCCTCCACTTTCAGCCGGTTCATCGATCGCATGGTGGCCGGGGGATGGGTGCAACGCGCTTCGAGTCCGGGCAGCCGGCGCGAGGTGCTGCTCGAGCTTACGCCGAGCGGCCGGCGGCTGGTCGACGAGGTTACCGAGCGGCGCCGCGAAAAGATCTCCGAGATTCTCGCGGCCCTGACCGCGCAGCAACAGGCCGCGGTCGAACACGCCTTTCGGGCGTTCGCCGATGCCGCCGGCGAGACACCGCCCGCCGATCTACTGACCCTGGGTCTCTGACCGGGTTGCTCGACTACCGGTCGTCGGCGCTGGCTTCCTGCGGGCGAAAGCCGATCAGTGGCAGCTCTTGTACGACTCGGCGGCGCCCTTCGGGAGAGCCGTCGTACTGCCAGCCGAGGAGTCGGCTGAGCACCCGCTGCACGATGCGACGGGGGATACCGCTGTGCTTTTCATAGTGTTCGAACACCACCTCGGCCTCATGCAGCCCGAGTTGGCGCATGGAAGGAACATACCGGGCGGTCCCGATCCAAATCTCCTGCGCCAGCCCGGCTTCAACATTGTGCAGCCATTGTGATTTGGCACCCCACCCGGCCACGACGATGGCCTCCCGTGACGCTCGGTCATAGTGCACGACTTCCAGGGGAGTCTCGTAGGTCTTCCCTGATTTGCGTCCCCGGTGCACCAGCATGAGAAATCGGTGCCCGAAGAGAAAACCCAGGCGGGCGTGAAAGAGGTACACGGGCAGGTGAAATAACCGCCGCAGTACTCCGCCGGGCGGCTGCAGAGCGGGCTGTGCAGTCATCCTTCCATACTCCTCCTTCGTCGTGCGGTTCGGCCGAAAAATGAAACGACAACCTTTCCGACGTTGTGTATTCCAGATCGCAGAACTGTTGTTGGCCCGCGGAATACCTTCAGGTACTAAGCACATTCCCCTGACGAAAGGCTCACGCTCATGTCCACTGCACACGCAATTGCGCACCACCCCACCGCCACCTCGGCCACGATCGGCCGGCGCATCCTCGCCGGAGTTGTGGGTGGATTAGCTGGCGGCGTGGTCTTTGGAATGATGATGGCGATGATGGGGATGCTGACCACCATCGCGTCGATGGCCGGCTCAACTTCTGCCATGGTGGGCTTCGCCATGCACCTCATGATCTCCATCATGATCGGCCTGGGGCTCACCGTGCTGTTTGGCAATAGCCTGCTCACCAGCTACGGCCGCGGCGCCCTCGTTGGCATGGTTTACGGCGCCATCTGGTGGGTTCTCGGACCGCTCGTGATGATGCCCCTGATGCTCGGCATGCCCGTCTTCAGCATGGATATGACCACCGTGTTGTCGCTGATGGGACACCTGATCTTCGGGGTTATTCTGGGACTAGTCGCCGTGCGCGTGCTCAAGGGCCGTGCGTGACGATTGCGGTGACACGCTCAGCGCGGCCCCGACCGGGGACACTCGCCCGTGGTCGCCGCACGTACGAGAGGTCAACCCGTTGACAGCCACACCCGCCGAACCGTTTAGCTGCCTCACCGAGGTGGAACTGTTTGCGGACCTCTCGCCGGCTGAGATCGCGGCGATGGATCTGATGACCCCGGCCCACCTGTTTCGGGCCGGGGAGTTTGTCTTCAGCCAAAGCCAGCCGGTGACGGCGCTGTTTATTCTCAAATCCGGCCGGGTGCGCGTCTTTCGCGTGACCGAAGACGGCAAAGCCCTCACCATGGCCATTCTGGAACCCGGCGCGGTATTTGGTGAGATGCTCCTGGTCGGGCAGCGGATGTATGACAACTACGCCGAGGCCATCGAAGACGCCGCGATCTGCCAGCTCAGCGTCGCCGAGGTGGAGCAGTATTTTCTCTCCGACCCGCGCATCGCCGTGCGTATCTCGCGGCTGCTCGGTGACCAGGTGGCCCGGCTCGAGGAACGCCTCACCGACTTGGCGCTCCGTCCCCTGGCGGCACGGGTGGCCAGTACCCTGCTCAAGCTCGCCGAAGCGGCGCCTCCGCCCCGGTTCGGTCATGCCTTCGTCGTGCGGCTCACCCACGAGCAGCTGGCCGGACTGCTCGGCGCCACCCGGGAATCGACCAGCAAAACGATGGCCGACTTCGCCGCCCGCAGTCTGATTCGGCAGGGTCGGGGCCGCATCATCATTCAGGACACCGCAGCCCTGCACGAGGTTGCCCGAAAGACGGCATGATCGCCGGCCCGTATCGTCACTTACCGTGACGTCACCTTTCGTGCCAAGCTGGCCACCCTGGTGATCCCACCCACCGCAGAGGACCGGCAATGACCAATCGCACCCCGACCGTGATCGTTTTCGACGTCAACGAGACCCTCTCCGATATGTCGCCCCTGAGGGAGCGTTTCGTCGAGGTCGGCGCCCCGGCCACCCTGGCTCAGGCCTGGTTCGCTGCGCTGCTGCGGGATGGTTTCGCGCTCGCTGCCGCCGGTGGGGCCGCGAAATTCTCGGTGATCGGCCCGCACCTGTTGCGACAGATGCTGCCTGCCGGGGAGCTCACTGGCAGCCTCGACGATGCCGTGAACCATATTATGGCGGGCTTCGCGGCGCTGGACCTGCACCCGGATATCGCCGACGGCATCCGCTTGTTGAAAGAGGCGAAAATTCGCCCGGTGACTCTCTCTAACGGGTCTGCCGAGGTGGCGCGCACCCTGCTCACCCGGGCAGGCCTTGTGGGGGAGTTCGAGGCTTTGCTCACGGTGGAGGACGCTCCCGGTTGGAAACCGGTGCGCGCGGCGTACGAATACGCGGCGGATGCCTGCGGCGTGCGGCCCGCCGACATGCTGCTGATCGCCGTGCACCCCTGGGATATTCACGGTGCCGCCCAGGCGGGCCTGCGCACCGGCTGGTTGAACCGCCTGAATGAGACGTATCCGCCCTACTTCGAAGCCCCGACCTACACGGCCGCCACCCTGAGCGCCCTCGTCGCCCAGCTCTAACCCGCGCGCTACTGGTCCGCGCGGACGGATCGGTGCACGTAACCTCGGCGAAATTTACGACACTCCGTGTTTCGGCGCTGCCAATTGCGGCGTGTTGCAGAAATGTCCGAGTTTGAGTATCGAAACGGATGCCGCGGCTCGGCTCAGGCCGGCCGTGCGAGACGTCCCCACAGCGGCGATGAGAAGTTCGATCTGATGGCTACCGACTGTTTGACGTGGTCAGAGGATAAATATCACAAGCAGGATGGGGTAGGTAATGAGGAGACTTTTGCCGGTGAGAACATAAATCGTTCCCATGACCAGGGACAGAGCGACGCCGTAGATCCCAGTAGAGGGGTCCTGGGTGAGGAAGTGAACCAGGCCCCAAGTCATGGCCAGCATGATCCCGCCCCAGGGGATCCACTCCGGTTGAAACCACCGGTCGCCCGCCCGCTGTCCAAATCCAATGATCAAGACAATGACGACTAGTTCGGCGAAGTAGTAGGCGACTTGCACCAGCCAAGCCACTGTCCCCGCGTCGCCGAAGCGTTCCGCGAGTGTAGTGTGCTCTGCGAAGGGGGGAAGCACGCCTCCCCGAAGCACCCATTGGGCGACCAACGTGACGATAACCAGGGTGGCAACAGTCGACCATCGTGCGGCGCCGATTGGGGCTTCTGAATCAGCGCGCAGCTTGAAATCGGTACGCCGCCGCGCCCACGCCGTTAAGCCGATTGCACCGCCCGCCCAGACAAAGATAGTGAGCGACCAGTGCACGATCTGCGCGAGCAGACTATCTGCGCGAATTCCGAGTACCGGTTCGACGGCAAGAAGCACCAGCTCAAGCCCAACGAGCGCG
Organism: Cryobacterium sp. PH29-G1; assembly: GCF_030063365.1. Taxonomy (GTDB): domain Bacteria; phylum Actinomycetota; class Actinomycetes; order Actinomycetales; family Microbacteriaceae; genus Cryobacterium. Next base: position 58,161 of record NZ_JASISY010000016.1, read on the forward strand.
AACGCGTAAAGCGCGAGGTATAGGTACATTTGCGGCCGCGTCGGGGTATGAGCCGTATCGGGCTGTTCGCTTCGAGCTCGAGCACTCACCCGTACTCCGCGTTTCCGAAAAACGATCGGGTACATCGTCGCCGACAGCACAGCGGCGATTGCACCAGCGGTAGCGCCGACAGCCCAGGAGTTGGTCATCCAATGCGCCAGCAGTATGACCAGCGTCGTTCCACCCCCGACGGCAACGAGAAATACAGTTATCCGCGCAGATGTGATTGTGGCTGTGCGGTGTGGAGACATGAGCCTCACGCTACGCGATGGATCGGTGCACGTAACCTCGGCGGAATTTACGACACTCCGTGTTTCGGCGCTGCCAATTGCGGCGTGTTGCAGAAATGTCCGAGTTTGCGTATCGAAACGGATGCCTACTCCGACACCGCTCCCCGCCACAAGGCCCCGGCCTACCGAACCCCCGATACCGCTCCAGAGGGCTCTGCTGGCGGGCCGCCGGCGCAATGTCGTTCACAGTTTGCTCTCAGCTATTAGGTATGGCTATCCTAAGTAAGCCCACCCTTCCCTCCTTGAACGGAGCACCGTGTCAGTCCCCGCACCACGTACACAGAACCCTAAAATCGCGAAGCGATCCGCCTTTGCCGTGGCCGCAGCCGCCACCCTGGCCCTCCTCGTTTCGGGATGCACCTCGGCCGAGCCGGCACCCGCAGCGGTAGAAACCGCCGAGGTCACCGTGTCTCACGCCCAGGGGGAGACCACCGTACCGGTCAACCCGACCCGGGTGCTGACCTTCGACATCGCCGCCCTGACCACGCTCGATGCCCTCGGAGTGGACGTACTCGGAGTACCCAAAGCCAACCTGCCCGGCGAGCTCGAGAAGTTCAACACCGACGCGTACGAGAACATCGGCACCCTGTTCGAGCCCGACTACGAAGCCGTCAACGCCGCCAATCCCGACCTCATCATCGTGGCCGGGCGCTCCGCCGCGGTCTATCCCGAGCTGAGCAAAATCGCGCCCACGATTGACCTCTCCAACGACGCGGCTGACTTTGCGGCCTCCGTCATCGCCGGGGCAGAGACGCTTGGCACGATCTTCGACAAGGAGGCGGAGGTGGCCGCGATGGTCGATTCGCTCGACGCCTCCGTTGCCGAGGTCACCGCCCTGGCTAAAGACGCCGGCACCGCCCTCATCGTGATGACCAATGCCGGTGAGATCAGCGCCTTCGGCCCCGGGTCGCGCTTTGGTTTTCTGCACGACAGCCTCGGGGTGACCCCCGCCGTCGCCGATGTTGAGGCCGCCACCCATGGCGAGGCCGTCTCCTTCGAGTTCTTGCTGGAGACCGACCCCGACTGGCTGTTCGTCGTTGACCGTGACTCCGCGATCGCCAGCGGCACCGGTAACGCCCACGAGGTTCTCGACAACGCCATCGTGCACGAGACCTCCGCGTGGCAGAACGACCAGATCGTCTACGTCGACCCAGTGGCCTGGTACATCGTCAACGGTGGCCTCAGCAACCTGCAGAACATGACCGACGAGGTCGCCACCGCACTGGCTCCGTGACCGCGACAGGCTCGGCGGCGGTGAAAACAGCGATGACTTCGGCCACGCAAGCGAAAGCATCCGCACGGGTGGCGACGAACGCACCCCCATCGCCCGCCGCCACCCCGCACCCCGGTCGGCGCCGCGTCGCGCTCGCCGCAGCGATTGGCGCCGTGCTGGCGCTCGCCGCGGTGAGTCTCTTCGTGGGAGTCAGCGATGTCACCCCGCTGAGCCTGTTTCAAGCGGATACCGACAGTCACGCCCTGCAGGTGTTCCTCCTGAGCCGGGTGCCGCGCACCGTGGCCATCGTGCTCGCCGGATCGGCGATGGCCATCTGCGGGCTCGTCATGCAGATGCTCGTGCGCAACCGCTTCGTGGAACCCTCCACGATCGGCACCACCGAGGCCGCCGGCCTGGGCCTGCTCACCGTGACGATTCTGGCGCCCGGCATGCCCCTGATCGGCAAAATGCTCGTCGCATCGGTCTTCGCGCTCGCCTCGACGCTGGTGTTCGTGCGCATCCTGCGCGCGCTGCCGCTGCGCTCGGTGGTGTTGGTTCCGGTCGTCGGCCTGATGCTCTCCGGCGTCATCGCCTCGGTCTCCACCTATGTCGCCTTCGACCACGACCTCATGCAGACCCTCTCGGCGTGGCTGACCGGCGACTTCTCCGGCGTCATCGCCGGGCGCTACGAACTGCTCTGGATCGTCGCCGCCCTCACCGTGGCCATCTATATCGCCGGCGACCGCTTCACGGTGGCCGGCCTTGGCGAACAATTCACCACCAACCTCGGGCTGAACTACCGGCGCACCCTCGCGATCGGGCTCATCCTGGTGTCGATCGTCACCTCCGTGGTGGTCGTGGTGGTCGGCGCCCTGCCCTTCCTCGGCCTGGTCGTGCCCAACGTCGTCAGCCTCGCCATGGGCGACAACCTCCGCCGGTCTTTGCCGTGGGTGGCGGTGCTGGGGGCCGGATTCGTGTTGGTGTGCGACATCGTGGGGCGCGTCATCCGCTTTCCCTACGAAATTCCCATTGGGGTCGTGGTGGGCGTCGTCGGCGCCGCACTGTTTCTCTTTTTGCTGCTGAGAAAGCGGGCCCGCGTTGGCTGAGGCGCGCGTGGTGGCGCACATTTTCGCGCCCGTCTCAGCCCACGCCAAGCGGATGCGCCTGCTCGCCTGGGTACTGCTGCCGCTGCTGGCCGTGACCATCGTCACCTTTCTCACGGTGGGAGCCCGGGGTGACTGGGGCTTCGTGCTCGAACTACGCGGTCGGCGCCTCGCGGCCCTGGCCATGGTGGGATTCGCCATTGCCGTCTCGACGGTGGTGTTTCACACCATCACCGAGAATCGCATTCTCACCCCGTCTATTCTCGGTTTCGACGCCCTGTTCGTGCTGATCCAAACCGTGCTGGTGTTCGTCGTGGGCTCCGCGGCACTGGCCACCATCCCCCCGGTGGCCCAGTTTGTGGGCGAGGTGGTGCTCATGGTGGCGCTGTCCACCCTGCTCTTTCGCTGGCTATTTGGTGGCAAGCGGCGCAGCCTGCACATTCTGGTGCTCGTGGGCATCGTCTGCGGGGTGCTGTTTCGCAGCGTCGCCAGCTTCTTTCAGCGCATTATTGACCCCAACGAATTCGTGGTGCTGCAGGACCGCCTGTTTGCCAGCTTCAATGCCGTCGATTCCGACCTGTTGCTCATCGCCGCCGTGCTGCTGGCCGGTGCGAGCTACTGCCTCTGGCGCCTGCGCCGCGACCTCGATGTGCTCGCGCTCGGCCGCGATCTGGCTACCGTGCTGGGCGCCGACCATCGCGGACTGGTGCTGCGACTGCTGATGATCGTTTCGGTGCTGGTATCGGTCTCGACCGCTCTGGTGGGGCCGATCACGTTCTTCGGGCTGCTCGTGGCGAGCCTCGCCTACCAACTCACCGGCAGCCACCGGCATGCGGCCAACCTGCCGGTGGCCGTGGTGCTCGCCGTCATCGCCCTCGTGGGTGGGCAGACCATTCTCGAGCACGTCTTCGGGCTGGCCACCGTGCTCAGCGTCATCATCGAATTTATCGGAGGAATCGTGTTCATCTTTCTCGTCACTCGGGCGGCCCGGCCATGATCGAAATCGTGGGCCTGACCAAGAGCTACGGCACGACCGCGGTAGTGGATGCCGTCGACCTGGTGATCGAGCGCGGCGGCATCACATCGATCATCGGTGCCAACGGCGCCGGCAAGTCCACCCTGCTCTCGATGGTGGCCCGGCTGCTCACGCCCGACGCCGGCACGATCACGGTCGACGGTCGGGTCGTCGCGGCAACGAAGAGCGGCGAGCTGGCCAAACACCTCGCCATTTTGCGGCAGGAGAACCACCTTGCGGCCCGGCTCACCGTGGCCGACCTCGTGGCGTTCGGTCGTTACCCGCACTCGCGCGGCCGGCTCACGGTGGTGGACCGCGATCAGATCGACCGGGCCATTGACTACCTGGATCTCGGAGCCCTCACCGAACGTTACCTCGACGAGCTCTCGGGCGGTCAGCGCCAACGCGCCTTCGTAGCGATGGTGCTCTGCCAGGACACCGACTACGTCTTGCTCGATGAACCGCTGAACAACCTTGACATGAGCCACGCCGCCGCCATGATGCGCCTGCTGCTGCGGGCGGCCGACGAGCTGGGCAAGACCATCGTGATGGTCGTGCACGACATCAACTTTGCGTCCACCCACAGCGACCACATCATCGGCATGAAAGACGGCAAGGTTGTGCATCAGGGGTCACCGGCCCAGGTCATCGACCAGGGCCCGCTGCACGACATCTTCGGCATCGACGTGGGCGTGCACCTCATCGACGGCCACCGCATCGGCGTCTACTACGCCTGATGTTCGGCGGCCCGGTGCTCTGCGCTGTTCTGCACTCCGGTCCGCCCCCCCATTCTGCACTCCTGTTCGGCGCCCCTGTTCTGCACACCTGTTCTGCACTCCGGTTCGGCGCTCCTGTTCCGCGCCCCTGCCCTGCACCCCTGTTCGGCGCCCGCTGCCTTGCACTCCTATTCTGCACCCCTGTTCTGCACACCTGTTCTGCACTCCGGTGCGACTCAACGAAAGGCACCCATGAACCCCACCGACTTTGCCACCCGTGAGCTCATTCGTCATCCGCTCGTGCGCCGCCTGCTGGAGGTCGCCGCCGTGCGCGACCTCTCGCCCACCCTGCGGCGCATCACCCTCGTGGGAGCCGACCTTGCGGGATTCACCGCCACTGGCCCCGACGACCACATCAAGATCTTCTTTCCCCTGGGCCAGCATCCTGGCGGCAACCCGTCCGGTCGGCCGGGCCAGCAGTCTGGCGCCCAGTCTGGCGCCCAGTCTGGCACCCAGTCTGGCGCCCAGTCTGGCGACCAGCCGGGCACCCAGCGCGACGACCAGCCGGGCGCCCAGTCTGGCCAGCAGTCGGGCGCCCAGTCTGGCACCCAGCGCGGCGACCAGCCGGGCACCCAGCGCGGCGACCAGTCGGGCACCCAGTCTGGCCAGCAGTCGGGCGCCCAGTCTGGCACCCAGCGCGACGACCAGCCGGGCACCCAGCGCGGCGACCAGCCGGGCACCCAGCGCGACGACCAGCCGGGCACCCAGCGCGAAACCGCCGCGCGCGACTTCACCCCGCGTGAGTATCGCCCGGCCGCCGACGGTAGCGGCGGCGAACTCGACATCGACTTCGTGCTGCACGCCGACGCTGCCCCCGCCACCGGTTGGGCCAGCCGCGCCGCGATCGGCGACACCATCGAGATCGGCGGGCCGCGCGGGTCTCGGCTGGTGCCGGCTGGCATCCGCTCTGCGCTGCTAATAGCGGATGCCACCGCCCTCCCCGCCACCGCCCGCTGGCTCCAAGCCCTACCCGCCGAGGTAGCCGTGACCGTGGTGATCGCCGGCGGCGACGTGGCCAGTGGAAACGTGGCCATCGCCGACCTCGTTGCCTACCTCGCGGATGGCCTGCCCGCCGACGCGCCTGGCGACGAGCCTACCGACAAGCCTGGTGATTGGGCCGCCGACCTCCACCGCGAGCACCCGGCGACCAGCATCCACGTCGTTGACGACCACGCGCTGCTCGATACGGTTCGGGCCCAAGCGATAGACGACGGAACATTCGTCTGGGCGGCGGGGGAGGCCCGGCTGCTCATTGCCGTGCGGCGTCACCTGCGCTCCGAGCGCGGGCTAGGCCGAGACCAGGCCCAGCTCAGCGGCTATTGGAAGCGCGGCATCGACAATCTCGACCACCACGCGCCCCTCGACCCCCTCGACCCCGAGGACTAGCCCGCACCGTCCCGCACCGTCCCGCACCGTCCCGCACCGCCCCGTCCCGCCTCGTCGAGCACCGCGAACGCGTCGCGCGGGACTTGCGCCAGTGCGCGGGAGGTATAACTCCCGCGCACTGGCGTAACTCCCGCGTGAGGCCTGTGGTGCTTGGCCGAGTGGTTGCCGGGGCTGGCGTAAGTCCCGCGTACTGGCGTAAGTCCCGCGCGAGGCCTGTGGTGCTTGGCCGAGTGGTTGCCGGGGCTGGCGTAAGTCCCGCGTACTGGCGTAACTCCCGCGCGAGGCCTGTGGTGCTTGGCCGAGTGGTTGCCGGGGCTGGCGTAAGTCCCGCGTACTGGCGTAACTCCCGCGCGAGGCCTGTGGTGCTTGGCCGAGTGGTTGCCGGGGCTGGCGCAGCTCCCGCGTACTGGCGCAAGTCCCGCGCGAGGCCTGCGGTGCTTGGCCGAGTGGTTGCCTGGGCTGGCGTAAGTCCCGCGTACTGGCGTAACTCCCGCGCGACGCCTGTGGTGCTTGGCCGAGTGGCTGCCCGCGCCCGGTCAGCTCCCGCGCTGCACCTCGGCGAGCTCATGCGCCAGCGCTTTCGTCTGCGGATACAGCTGCAGGTAGCTCGCAAACAATGCGTCGTAGCGCTCCGTCGTCAGCGCATTCGGGGTAATCCGGTGCGACACCGGGTTCCACGCCTCGATACTGGTCGCGCCCAGCGGCGTCCCGCCCAGCGGCGTCGCGCCCACCAACCCTGCGGCCAGAAAAGCCGCGCCGAAGCTGGCCCCGATCGACGTCGTGGTGATCTCCTGCACGAGCCCGGTGACATCCGAAACGATCTGAGTCCACAAGCCGCCCTGGGTGCCGCCGCCGACGGCAACAATACGGTCAATGGTCGCGCCGGCCGCACGCATCTGCTCGATATTGTGCCGAATGCCGAAGGCAGTGGCCTCGAGCGCCGCACGGTACAGGTCGCCGCGCGTGTGGCTGAGCGTGAGGCCCACAATGACGCCGCGGGCATCGGGATCGTTGATGGGAGTGCGCTCGCCGGCAAAGTAGGGGAGCATGAGCAGCCCGTTCGCACCCGGCGGGGATGCGGCGGCCTCGGCCAACAGCACGGGGTAGTCGACGTCGCCGAACAGGTTCTTGAGCCACGCCGTGATGGCGCCCGAGGTGGCCATGCCCGCGGCAAAGTTATAGGTGCCCTCGAATGCTCCAACGGTGCCCCAGAGTGCCGGGTGCAGGCAGCGCGTTGCGCTCGTGTTCACGAGAAAGAGCGTCGTTCCGTACATCAGCATGAGGTCGCCCGGGTGCTGCGCCCCCACGCTGACGGCCTCGGTCCAGGCATCGATCGTGCCGACGATCACCGGAATTCCCTCGGGCAGACCGGTCTCAGCCGCGGCCGCACGGGTCACGGTTCCGGCAGCGTCGCCCGGCCATTTCAGCGTCGGCAATTCGATCGACCCGCGCAGCTGATCGGCCCACGGCGCGTACCAGTCCAGCGCCAGCGTGTCGTAGAGCGGCGTCGTCTGGCTCGCCGACTGGTGATCCAGAACGTAGGCGCCCGTGAGATTGAAGGCCAGCCAGGAAGCGGGCATAAAGAGATGCCGCGCACGTTCCCAAACCTGCGGTTCGTGTTCGGCAATCCAAGCCAGCTTGGGGCCGGCCGCCTGGCTGGAGAGCATCGAACCGCAGCGCTGCAAAATGGCCTCGGCACCAAGCTTCTCGTTCAACCGCTCAATCTGCTGGCCGGCCCGGGTATCAACGCCGTACAAAATCGCCGGGCGTAGCGGGTGAAACTCCTCGTCGGTGAGCAGCACGCACGGGCCCATGCCGCTCACACCGACAGCGAGAATAGCAGCGGATGCCGACTCCGTCAGCTCACGCGCAATCTCGCCGAATTCGCGCCACCAGACGTCGGCATCCATTTCAACCTGGCCCGGGTGTGGCCGGCTGGGCTCATGCGCTCGCGTGGCCGTCGCAACAATGTGACCGCCGAGGTCGACGAGCACACCCTTGGTGCTGGAAGTTCCAATGTCGAGGCCGAGAATCAGCCCGGTGGGAGTCGTCATTCGCCTAGATCGCGACGTCACCGATGAGGTGCACGATCACACCGAGGCGGTCGAACATGGTGGCTTTGGCAGCCAGCGCATGATCGGCCGATTCGGCATCGGGCGCGTAGGCCACCTGCAAGTGGTTGGCCTTGTGCCGGGCCATGAACTGGTCGCGCGTGGCGCCGTGCAGTACGGCGTGCATGATCGGCCATTCCGGGTTTGTGGCCTGCCACCGTCGCTCGGTTTCTTCAGCCGGCAGCGCGAGCGCGGTGCCGCGCCCAATATCGAAGTGCAGCTCGCCCTGGGCGATATACAGGCGCGACCACACAAACTCGCCAGCCTTGGCGATGCCCTTGATCGTGCTGCCGCCGAGCGGAAAATATACCGGATTCTGACGCCAACCGACCGCACCGGCGTAGCCGCCGTGCAGGTGGGAGGGCGGGACCGAACCGGAAATTTCAAACACCCAAACGAACTGGCCGTCGTAGTCTTCTCCCCAACGCACATCGTGCAGCGTCGTGGCCGGGTCGAGACCCATCGCCGTCCAGATGCGGTTGGTGACCAGAGCGTCGACGGCGACACCCTCGTCGGCCTCGTTGAAGTGGGGCAGCGCTTCGCCCTGCCACAGCACTCGGCTACCGTCGCGGCTCGTCACGGGGGGCCGCTGCACGTTGTTGAGCAGGCCCTCGATAAGGTCGCTGGCGGGAACAAGATCTTTAAGACCCTGCTGATACTGGATGCCGATGGCCGCGACTCCGTAATCGTCGCTAATGCGCAGCGCGGCGATATACATCTTGGCCTGCCAGATCAGCTGGCCCTCGGTGAGCTCGGTGGCCTCGTCGGTGCCGAGCACAAAGGTCATACCGGCGTCGCGCACCCACGTGAGAACGTCGGCGGCTTCGTTCTCGGGCACGGTGAGCATCTCGGCGTAGAGCGCGCTCTGCGAGAGCCGCTCCTTATAGATGCCGATCGGGTTCAACAGCTCATCGTCGAAGATGGCGTTGTACATGCCCATGCAGCCCTCATCGAACACGCCGATGATGGCCTTCTCGTCGAGCAGTTGCGTGGCCAGGGTGGTGCCCAGAATTGATTCGGGGTTTTCGGCGGCAGGGGGAAACGGTCGCACGTGCGAGTCGTCGTGCTCGATCGTGCCGGTGGCGATCCACGAAGCCAGACCGGCCCGAAACCAGTCGTCGGTGAAGTCCACACTCCAGATGGTGGAATAAGCCACGTTCATTTTGGTGAGGCCGGCGTTCAGGCCGAGCAGACCCACCAGGCCCGGCTTGTCGCCGGCAAAGTTGGCCACCGTGAGGATCGGCCCTTGGTGGGTGCGCAACCCGGCGAGAACGTGATGGCTGTACTGCCATACCGACTCGGCAACGATGAGCGGGGCATCTACGGGAATACCCTTGAACACCTCGAGCCCCATGCGCTGGCTGTCGATGAATCCGTGGCCCGTGGCGTCGTTGACGGCGTGGGCACGCACGATGTTCCAATCGAGTTCGGCAAATGCCTCACCAATCTTGGCCTCCATGGCGGCTTGGGTGGGCCATCCGTCGAGGTTGGCCGAAAGCCGAAGGTCGCCGCTGGAGACGAGCCAGGCAGTGCGCGGCTGCAGTGTGGGCTTGGTCAGCGGGGCCGGAAGTGTATAGATTCTGGAAGCCACGAATCCTCCTTGATTGCGGTCAAATGTTGAACGGCCGCGGTTGAGCAGCAGTCGCAAGCATGCTAGAAATCGATTACTGAGTCAAGTCCGCCAGTGGGGTATTCACCGGGGCTGCAGCGCCGCGCGGCGACCCCGGCAACCTTGTGGCAGTTCAAGCACGGCCCGCAAGGCAGCTATCATCACAACAGCCACCCGCGAAACGGCTGGGCATAACCAATTTTTTCAGCCAGGAGTATGCACATGGCAGTATCGCCACGACCAAAGGTGGTCGATGTCGCAAGGCACGCCGGCGTTTCAACGGCGACCGTGTCCCGAGTTTTGAACAACAGCGCCACGGTCGACCCGGTCATGGCCGCGCGCGTTCACGCGGCTGTGTCAGCCCTCGGCTACCGCATGAACAACGTGGCCCGCAGCCTGCGCCTGCAGAAAAACAGCGTGGTCGGGGTGGTCATTCCCGATATTTCCAACCCGTTCTTCACCGAGGTCGTGCGCGGCATCGGCGACGCCCTCCGCGACGACGGCTACCTGCTCATGCTCTGCAACAGCGACGAGAACGCCACCGTGGAGGCCACCTACCTGAGCCTCCTCGCCGCCCAACAGGTGAGTGGTGTTATCGTGGCTCCGGCCGACTCGGCCAAGAGTGATCTGAGTGACCTGCGCTCGGCGGGCATCCCCACGGTGGTTATTGACCGGCTCACCGAGACGGGGGAGTTCGACTCCGTGATCTTCGACAACGTTGGCGGATCCAGCAGCCTCACGGCCAAGCTCATTCGCCAGGGCCGCACGCACATCGCCCACATCGCCGGGCCGGAACGCACCTTCACCGCCAATGCCCGCCGCACCGGCTATCGCAATGCCCTGCAAGCGGCGGGGCTGCCCGTGCACGAGAGCCTCATCGTCGGGGCCGACTACTCCGAAGCGGGCGGCTACCGCGCCGCGCGGCAAATCCTGGCGTTGCCCGAAAAAGCGGATGCCATCATGGTCGCCAACAACGCCATGACCCTGGGCGCCATCCGAGCATTGACCGAAAGCCACGTCGATCCGTCATCGATTTCGTTGGCCAGCTTCGATCCCGTGCCGTGGAGCACCTCGAGGCGATACCCGCTGCTCGTGCTGGACCACGCCAGCATGCGGATGGGCTCGGAGGCCGCGCGGTTGCTGCTCAAGCGCATGGAGCAGCCCCAGCGCGATCGCGAAATCGTCGAGCTCTCGGCCGGCGTCATCACCGCCTTCGCCGACTGACCTCGGGCCGTACTCTCCGGCGCACGTCGGGCAGCACGCCCTGCCGCACTCCCCGCGGCACGCCGCTACAACCCCACAAACTTGACAATGCCCCACGTTCTCTCGTAGCATCCTGAAATCGATTACTTGTCGCGAAGGCGAGTCGAGTATTCGAGATAGACACATCAATGATGACGGGTCAAAAGGCCTAAACAAGGAAGTTGACGGAGCCTGTGAAGAGCAAAAAATCCTTAGGACTGATGGCCGGCGTACTCGGAGCAGCCATTGCGCTGGTGGGCTGCAGCCCGGTCTCCGAAGTTGCCGAGCCCGGTGAGACCGCGGCCGCGTCTACGTTCCCCGACAAAGACATCCGCCTCATCATTCAGGCCAACCCCGGTGGCGGCTCCGACCTGTCGAGCCGTGCGCTCGCCTCGGAGCTCGAGAAGATTCTCGGCGTAAGCGTCATCCCCGAGAACATGCCCGGAGCCTCCGGCGCCCTGGCCATGGAGTTCGTGGCGCAGCAGCCGGCCGACGGCTACGTCATCGGCTTCGGTCCCTCCGAGATCGCCATGTTGAACACCACGCAGAACGCCAACGTTCTGCCCGAAAACTACGACCTGCTCGGCCAGATCATGCTCGCCCCCGGCGTTATCTCGGTGGGCGCAGACAGCCCCTACGAAACCCTGCAAGACCTGATCGACGCCTCCAAGGACTCGGCGCTCACCGTGGCCAACTCCGGCGCCGGCTCCATCTGGGAGGCCGCAACGCTCGGACTGGCCGAAGAAACCGGCGCTCAGTTCACCACCGTGGCCTATGACGGCGGAGCCACTGCCGTTGCTGCCGCAGCATCCGGCGAGGCCGTTGCCGCTGTGTCGGGTGCCGGCGAGGCGCTGGCTCAGAAGGGCGCCGTGCGCGTTCTGGCCGTGCTGAACGACGAGACGTACTTCAACCTGCCCGACGTGCCCACGGCCGAAGAAGCCATCGGCACCGCCGCGGTCTACGGCGGCTGGGGTGGCATCTACGCTCCGGCCGGTCTGCCAGACGACGTGCACTCCATTCTTGAAGATGCCATCGCGCAGGCTGTCGAGACCGACACCTACCAGGCCTTCCAGAAGCAGTCCGGCAACATGGTGGTCTACCGCGACTCGGCCGAGTTCACCGACTTCGTCAACGAGCAGTTCACCCTGTTCCAGAAACTCCTCGGTTAGTCCAACCGGTCAGTATGCCGCATAGGGTGCGAAGCCGAAACGCTTCGCACCCTACGCGGCCAGCGAGAAAGCAGCCGTGGTGATCATGAGCCACCAGAATGACGTCGTGCCGCCCGGGGCGGTCCCGGCCCTGCCCGATGCCGACGACGCCCCCACGCCCAGCGGCGGGCATGACGCGGCGCAACCGTCTCGAAAACTGGAGATCATCGCGGCATCCGTTGCGGTCGTGGTCATGACCACTTTTCTCGTGCTCGTGCTGCAGATCGACCTGCGACGCGAAGCGGATGCCGGCCAAATGGACGCCCGCTTCTGGCCGACCGTGCTCGGCGGCCTCGGCCTCACCATCGCTCTGTGGCGGCTCATCGTGGCGCTCACTCAGACCCCCGACGAACGCGATGACCTCGAGCGGCTGCAGGTGGGCGGTGTTACGCGTCTGCTGGCGAGCCTTGCCCTGGTCGTGGGCTACATGGCCATCTGGGAGCTGCGCACGTTCGTCATGTTCGGCTACAACTTTAATCTCTTCGTCTTCATCACCCCGCTGTTGTTGCTCGGGCTGCTGCTCATCTACGGCGCACGATCGTGGAAGGCCCTCGTGTTCTTTCCCCTCGTTTCTACCGCCTTCATCTACCTCCTCTTCGGCATGCTGCTAAGGATCCCGCTGTGAACGCTCTCACCGACGGCATCGCGTCGCTCCTTGATATTCAGGTACTCATCGGCATGATCATGGGCCTCGGCCTCGGATTTCTCGTGGGTGCGTTTCCCGGCATCACCGCCACCATGGCCGTGGCCCTCGCCTCGGGTTTCACGCTCACCCTGGAACCCGTGCAGGGTCTGGCCGTTCTGCTCACCATCTATGTCGCGGCCAACTTCGGTGACCGGGTGCCGGCCATTCTGGTCAACACCCCCGGCACGCCCGCCTCGATCGCCACCACCCTCGACGGCTACCCGATGGCCAAGCAGGGCCGGGCCGGGCTGGCGCTCACCATCTCGGCGATCGTGTCGGCCATCGGCATCCTGGCAAGTCTGGTGGTGTTCGCCGCAGCGGCCATCCCCATCGCCACCATCGCCCGGGACTATTTCAAATCTCCCGAACTGTTTGCCCTCGTGGTGTTCGGCCTCACCGTCATGATCAGCATTTCGTCGAAGTCCATTCTTAAGGGTGTGCTCGCCGGGCTCTTCGGCCTGGCGCTCGGCACAGTGGGCGTGTTTCCGGCCACCGGCGACCAACGGCTCACCTTCGGCAGCCTCGATCTCTGGGAGGGCTTCAACTTCATCGCGGTCATTATCGGATTGTTCGGCATCGCCGAGCTGTTCGATCAGCTGCTCACCCACCACAAGAGCAAGATTCGCCCCATCTCCAGCCTCGGCCGGTGGTGGCCGAACAAGGCCGAGCTCAAGCAGATTCGCCGCCCGCTCGGCGTCAGCGGTCTGGTCGGTCTCGGTGTTGGCCTCATCCCGGCCGCCGGCGGCGACATCGCCGGTCTCATCGGTTGGGACCGCGCCAAACGCATCTCCAAGCATCCGGAGGAATTCGGCAAGGGCTCCATCGAGGGCATCACCGCCTCCGACACCGCCTCGAGCGCCACCCTCGGCGGGTCGCTCACCACGACCATGGCGCTGGGTGTGCCCGGCGACTCGGTGATGGCCATCATGATCGGGTCGATGATGATCTGGGGCATCGCCCCCGGGCCCGACCTGTTCACCCGACGCCCCGACCTGGTGGTGAGCATCACCGGAATCATGCTGATCGCCACCGTGCTCTCGCTCGGGCTGAGCCTGGTGCGCATGAAGGGCATGGTGAAGCTGCTCGACCTGCCGCACCACTACTTGTGGAGCGCCATTCTCATCTTCTGCATTATCGGCACCTACGCCACCACCAACAGCCTCTACACGGTGGGCACCATGATGGTCTTCGGCGTTATCGGCGTGCTGATGAAACGCACCGGGTTTCCCGCCGGACCGGTCGTGCTCGGCCTGCTGCTCGGCCCGCTCGCCGAAGAGAACCTGGCGCGCACCCTCACGATTCTGCCCACCAAGCCCTTCATCGACGTGATCAGCCCCATCACCATCGCCCTTCTGCTGCTCTCGCTCCTGTCACTGGTATTGCCCATCATTCGGCGCCACCGCCAGGCCAGGGCCGAACGCAGCACCACCCTGGCCGAGGCCCTGTTAGATCGGGATGCCGCCCAGGCGCGCACGCCCGATGACGCACCATCCGCTTCTAAGAAATAAGGAACCATGAAAACCCGAGAGATTCTGACCGCCGTTCCCGTTGCGTTCCACCCCGATGGTGCGCTCGATCTGGCCGGATCGCGCGAAATTTTGCGCTTTGTCGCCCAGTCGGGCAACGAAGGCGCCCTCGTGCTGGGCACCACGGGCGAGTTTCCGTCGCTGTCGTTCGAAGAGCGCAGCGCCCTCGTTGAGGCCAGCATCGAAGAACTGTCGCCGCACATGCGTGTGATCGTGCACGTGGGTTCGGCCAGCACCTATCAGGCGCTGCAGTGCGTGGCGCAGGCCAAAGCGGCCGGCGCCACCGAGATAGCAGTGCTCACCCCGTACTACCTCAAAGCAACGGATGCCGCGCTGCTCGAATACTTCACCGCCGTCTCGAACGCGGCCGATGGCCTCGACATGTATATCTACGTCTTTCGCGCCGTCAGCGGCAACTTCGTCTCGGCCGATCTCATGGCCACACTGGCGCAGCTGCCCAACGTGGTCGGGGCCAAGATCAGTGACGAAACGCTCGAGCAGGTTGCCGCGTACCGCGCGGTCGTTCCCGCCGAGTTTCTGCTCTACACCGGATCGGACCGCGACCTGGGCCGGGCCGAAGCGTATGGAGCGCAGGGCGTAATCTCGGGAGTTTCGTCGGTGTTCCCCAAGCCGTTTCGCGCCCTGGCCGCCGCTCACGCCGGTCAGGATGCCGCCGAGATTTCGGCAGCCCAGACCGCGGTTGACGCCGTGGTTGACGCCATCGCCGGCAACATGGGCCGCATGAAGGCCGCCTACAAGATTCTCGGAATCAACGGCGGCACCACGCGAATGGCCATCGAGGCCCCGACCACCGCCGTGCTGGCCCAAATAGAAGACGCCGCGGCCCTCTACCGCTAGCGCTCCAGCCCAACCTCAACCCCAGCCCGTTGGTCGAGCTTGGCGAGAGCGCCACTTACGGCCTCGCCAACCTCGGCCAACGCAGGGCGCGTTGGTCGACCCCAGCGCCGATCACCCCGTCGGGCCCACGCATCAGCCCCACGCCCCGGCCCCAAACGGGGACCCCCTAAACGGGCTCTCCCCGCCGGTATGTAAACTAATACTTAGGTGACATTTGGTCACCAGCTCGGGGGGAGCGCAATGTCGACCGCAACACAAACGCCGACACACCACCCGCGCACTCGCGACTGGCGCGACACTTTCGCCACACGACTGCGCGTTACCGACTTACTGGTACTGATTTGGGTTGTCTTCGGAGTTCAAATTGCGTGGTTCGGTTTCGACACCGCGGATGTGGCCTTTCCTGCAGACCTAAACAAGCTAGTTATCAGCTATACCTCGTTCTCCGTCATTCTCATTGCCAGCTGGATGGCGCTGCTCAGTGTCTTCGCTACCCGAGCCCACCGGGTACTCGGCACCGGTAGCAACGAGTACAAACTCATTGGCAACGCCACCATCCGCCTGTTCGGTATTATCGCCATCATCTCGTTCCTGTTCAAGATAGACATTGCTCGCGGCTATATTCTGTTGGCCTTCCCCCTGGGCCTCGTCATGCTCTTCTTCTCGCGTTGGCTCTGGCGTCAGTGGCTCGTGGCAAATCGTGCACACGGCCGTTTCACCGCTCGCGTAATCCTCGTTGGCACGCTGGCCTCATCCGCCCGCATCGCCCGCGAGCTACGGCGCGCTCCGGGTGCCGGCTACCGCGTGGTTGGTGCCGTTGTCACGACCGGCCCGAGCGCCGACACGCTCACCGACACCGACGTGCCCGTGCTTGGCGGCCTCGATAGTGTGCACGAGGCCTTAGAGACAATGAACGCCGACACTATCGCCATCACCAGTAGCAGCGATATGACCGCCAGGCGCATGCGCGAATTGAGCTGGAGCCTTGAGCCGGGCCGGTACCACATGGTCGTCGTTCCTCGTCTCACCGACGTGGGCGGTCCGCGCATTCATACCAGGCCGGTTGCCGGTCTGCCTCTCATTCACGTTGAAACCCCCCGCTACGAGGGCAGCAAGCACTTTGCTAAGCGCACCTTCGACATTCTGGGCTCAGGCATGCTCCTGCTTCTGCTTTCTCCACTCCTAGCCCTTCTGGCTATTCTCGTGAAGTTTGGCGGCCCGGGAGACGTTCTGTACCGGCAGGAGCGGGTTGGCCTCAACGGTGACCATTTCAACATGCTCAAGTTTCGATCCATGCGAATGGATGCCGACGCCGACCTGGCACGGCTGCTGGAGGCTCAGGGTAAAAGTGATAAACCGCTCTTCAAAGTGCACAACGACCCTCGGATCACTGCGGTTGGACGTGTGCTTCGAAAATACTCGCTCGATGAGTTTCCCCAGCTTCTAAACGTTCTCAAGGGAGACATGAGCTTGGTTGGGCCAAGGCCACAACGAGATGGCGAGGTCGCACTTTATGACAGTGCTGCCCACCGCCGCCTCTTGTTGAAGCCGGGGATGAGTGGCCTCTGGCAGGTAAGCGGACGATCAAACCTATCGTGGGAAGACAGTATTCGGTTGGACCTGTATTACGTTGAGAACTGGTCGATAACTGGAGATCTTGTGATTCTTTGGCGCACGTTCAAAGCGGTGTTTCAACCCGGCGCAGAAGCGCATTAGTGGAAGGTGCCTCCAATGTTCATGCGTTCAGTTCAGGATTCTTGCTGCGTCAGTAACCTGACGCTAAAATTAGAGGAAGTAGAATCGTTTAGGACCTCAAAGTTCGCGAATTACCGAAGCTACGAGATTACCGAGGAAGAGCGATGCCCCTGTCGATATCTATGAGTCGAGAACTGGTCACGCACCGGAAAGCGGGCCAGTCCGCCGTGAACACCTGGGGTGCCCTTTTTATCGGGCGAGGACGTCCCGGAAGCGATGAGATTGCATTGCGAGCACCCCGTATATAAGTAGTTGACTTTGTGAATTTCAAGCATTGTGCCATGAACGTACTTTTGAGAGTTGGGGTGTACAAGTGGGATCATCTGTTTTTGCAGCGAGAAGCGAGACTCCGCGCATCGCTTGGGTAACGAACTTCGCCGCACCATATAGAATACCCGTTTGGGCAGCTATAGCGAACGAAATTCATTTGGAAGTATTCCTCCTCGAGTCACAGGGACGATTCGCAGCATCGGATAACGCAGACAGGGCCAGCGACTGGTTTGGGCGAGAAGCGACGAACTATACTCTTTGCGAGGTACCTACTGAGAGGGTGCGCCGTGGCGAAACGACGTTATATTGGATTAAATGGGGCGGAATTCGGCAGGTTCTAAAGAATGCTGATGTCGTCATTTTAGGCGGTTGGGAATCCCCGTCCTACTGGCAGATTCTGCTTTTCGTAAAACTGACGCGTCGGCGTCCACGATTGATCGGGTTCTACGAGTCAACGCTGGCATCACAAGGTCACGGCAAAGGCCTAATTGCCAAAGCACGAAGTGTCTTTTTTAATTCTTTAGACGCCGTCGTTGTTCCGGGTGAGTCTGCTCGACGCGCAATAGAATCAATGGGCGTTCAAGGCGATAAAACCTTCGTCGGCTTCAATGCAGTAGACGTCGAATCCTTTCGATCAGCGGCAGCAAGTGCACCTACAGATGACGGCGTTGGCCATCGATTCCTCTTCGTAGGGCGGCTAATTGCCCTGAAGAACGTAAGTACCATCTTGGAGGCTTTTGCGCGTATCGCTGAAACGGGGGATACTCTCACGATTGTCGGAGCGGGACCGGACAGAAAAGTATTGAGCGTTCTTTCGGTAGAGTTAGGAATTGAGCAAGTTGTTTCCTTTTTAGGGGCAGTAGCTTATGTGGAACTTCCCGAGCTCGTCGCGCGTTGTGAAACGTTAGTTTTGGCATCCACGAGCGAAGTGTGGGGATTGGCTGTAAATGAGGCCCTTGCCGCTGGACTCCACGTGGTCGTCAGCGACGTGTGTGGTGTTTCGGCCTCAGTGTGTCATATGGAAGGTGTGTTTGTTTCAGGCACCGACATTGCTTCTGTCGCCGACGCCATGACCTGCTCGCGCGCAGCATGGCATTCTCGGCTACTTGAGCCGGAGATTCTTCGATATACGCCCGAAGTTTTTGCGCGAGTATTTCTTGACGCTGCAGCGGTTTCGTCGACTGAGGTCCTACTTTGCGAGGGCAAAGCTTGAGTGGCGCGCGGACGCTTGAGACTTGGATCACCCCTGGTCGACGTTCGCTGCTCCTGCTCGAAGACAATCCTTCCGGTCACCGATTAGCGTACGTTCGTATTCTTGCCGACGGCGCGCTTGCGAAAGGTGACAGGGTCAGTATTGGAATCTCGGCAGAGGTTGCAAGCAGCGCGGAATACAAGTTGCATCTCGTCAGTTTGGACAAAGACGTTACTTTCCTCGTCTACGACGAAGATCGTCTCTCGGCCATGCGGGCCCTATCGGAAAAGGTGAACGCAGACCTGACGGTCGTACCTGATGCAGACCGAATAGCACTTCGTCTTGCGCTGACTCGAGGCTGGCGTGGAAGCGGACGACTTTCCCTCCTCATTATGAGAGATTCGCCGCAACCGTCGAGGTTTCGAGCGACTGCTTGGATGAAGCATCGTATTAAAAGCCGCCTCATAAGGAGGGTTGAACGATTCAAGACAGTGAAGCTCTCCCGGCTCAAGGGTTCCATGGGCGCTGGTGACATGACCGGAATAGCCGTCGATCCCGTATCTATCTCCATGACATCGGAGAGTCTGGAGGCCGCGAGAGTGGATCTGAAACTGACCGGGGACCAGTATTGGTTTGCCATAGTAGGAGCGATTTCGTTTCGAAAGAATGTGTCCATGGTGGCTCAAACTATTCGTCTCAGTGGAGCGAGGGCGGGCCTGGTTCTGGCGGGCAAGTTCGATCCCGGCGTACTCGAGTCTTTAAGTCCTGACTTGGCTCAGTTGCGATTATTGGGAATCCAAGTCCGCGTCGTTGACAGGTTACTCACTGAGATTGAGTTGGACTCCACGATTGCCGCTGTGGACTGTGTCATCTTGGCGCATTCAAACGAAAGTCCGAGCGGAATCATGGGTAAAGCTGCCGCGGTGGGTACCCGGGTTCTTGCGGCAGGAGCAGAGTCATTGCGGTTGGACAGCCTAAAAATGCCCGAATTAGCGAATTGGGTACCCCTTGACGAAGCGAAGTTAGGAGCTGCGATTCTTGAATCTAGCCAAATGAAGCGACCAAGTCAGTCAATGACTTACGGGACGTCTCAGTTTTGTGAGACGCTTCTGTGAAGACCCTAACTCCCCCGCGTGAGCGAGGCCTTGCGACCCAGGCGCTATCACTCGCAATAGCGACGGGCTCTGGGCAAGTAATGATTGCCGTTGTCTATATCCTCACAGCACGGCAGTCCGCCGTGGCCGAGTTCGGATATGTGACTACGGCTATCGCGCTTGGCATAACGTTCGTCGGATTCATCGATTTCGGAACGAATTCACTGTGGGTGCGTGAGATCTCGAAGCGAAATTTGACTAATTATGAATTCGGGCGGCGGTACGTTTCCAAGGTCTTAATCGCTGGGGTCGTGCTTGCTGCATGGGCAGTCGTTACGTTGATAGCTTTTCCCACGAGCGGTTTTTGGGTGGCTGCACCCATAGGGTTCGCCCTTTTGGTGAATCAGTCTAATCAAGTCGCGTTAAGAGGTATTGCGAGGGCGGAAACGGTTTCTCTGTCGATTTTCTGCGACCGTTTGGCCGTACTGAGCATATATATTGTGCTCACTTTAATCGGGACCTCCCCCACGACAGCCTTGTGGATTTCCTTGACGGCAGGGTCACTCATAGCCGCATGTTTGAGCTGGTGCCTCACACCCGCGCAAGCTAAACCAAAACTTCGTTTCAATGTACGCACGAACCCCTGGAAGTCGTCCGGAAACTACGGACTATTCACTCTCGGAGTCAGCTCCGCGAATCTTGATCTGCCAATTTTAACCGCTGTGGCCGGCCCAGTGGCCTCGGGGATCTACGGGGCTGTGAACAAATGGACGCAACCGCTTAGCCTCCTGACGAGTGCCTTCTCGTCTGCGGCCGTACCCTTCATTTCGAGGTCCGAATCGTGGGGCCAAGCGTGGGGGCATTTGACCAAGGCAATATGGCTACCGATTCTGGCCATGGTTGGTTCTGTCGTGTTAATTCTCACGGCACCGTTCATCGTCGAGATATTCCTCGGCAGAGCCTATGCGAATTCCGTTCCTGTGCTTCAGTTCCTCGCTCTCGCGACCATTCCCATGATTGTAAATCAGCCACTTGCGATGGTGCTGCAGTCGAGAGGCAGTGATGCGCTAGTCGCTCGGTTAAACACTTTGGCCATTATGACGCAGCTGTCGCTAGTGCTGGTTCTTGCTCCGGCTTTAGGTGCCACCGGCGCCGCGGTAGCCTTGGTTACGACCCAGTCTATCTTGACAGTCCTTCTTGTCTTTGCTGTTAGGCGGGCTGCTACACGGGAGCGGAAGGGTGACAAGGAGTGTCGGGGTTGTAATTCTGCTGGGACTCTTGGGGGGGGTGATTGCAGACCTTTACGTTGCCGGCGGGTAGACAAGTTTGATGGTTGAGCGATGACTATAGTGCCAGTGGGCGCGTCCTTCGGTCTTCTAAACGGACCATGAGGGACTCACCCGAGCAATAATAAATGAGACTTCAAAGAGAAATGCAGACACATGTGGATTTTTGGTGAATCGCTGAAAGAAGATTTTTTGAGGTTTCGTCCCGATGAGACACCCACCGTTAGTGGGTTTGTGCGTGCTTTGCTGACCGCTCCTGGCCTACAGGCATGTTTTTTCTTGAGAGCCCAACAAGGGCAGGTCAAATCCGGCCGAACAGGACTTGCCTCTATCTGTAGGTCCATCGGCTACTTCTTTACGGGGGCAGATTTTGTTCCGGGATGTGAGGTTGGCCCGGGGCTTCTCATGCACCATCCGAGCGGGATCGTTATCGGAGGAGGAGCGATCTTGGGAAAGGGGTGCACCGTACTCCAACATGTCACTCTCGGTGAAAAATACGCAGTTGGCTCGGGCCCTCATCTTTATCCGAGGGTCGGCGATGACGTTGTGATAGGTGCTGGAGCGAAGTTACTTGGCGGCGTGCATATAGGCAACGGTGCTTCAATAGGTGCTAATGCTGTGGTTACGATTGACGTCCCGTCGGGAGCTGTGGCGGTGGGAATACCTGCGGTGTTGCTCAGTAGCGTGTCTGATATCTGAGTTATACCGTCCTTGGTGCGTGCTCGCTGAGGGTGACCGTACGGGGCTCACCTTCGTCAACGCCATATATGTCAACCTTGTATTTAGCTGCCGGGAATATCTCGGACAGTGGGCCCTCATAAATTGAGGTGTACCGGTAGTAGAGATCGGCAGGACCGCAGCGCGTAGGCGTTTCACCCAGGAGCTCAAAGAGAGCCTGTAAAGTCTTTTGTGTAAGTGTCGGGAATTGGTTAGAGGTGTGGGTTGATTCGGTTGGGGTAAATCATCACGAGTGTTGTCCGTCGCGTTATTTGACGATGGCGGCGTCATCGTCAGGGTGACGTGGTCGTCGTCACTCGTGACTCGTGACTCGTGACTCGGGCTTACTCGCTGTTCTCGGTGATCGCCGATTGTGCCGCGGTCAGGTCGACGATTGCTTTGTCGGCGGCGTAGGTCGCGATCAAAGCGGCGACGGCGAGGTTATTCACGGCGCGTGGATAACCTCGGGACGCGAGGTGGATGTGGCCTTGACCCCGGAGAGTGGACACGGGTTAAGCGGCGAGTTGGATCTCAGAGGCCTGTGACGAGTATTGCACCTCGAACTGGCGTGACATGCCCGATCGAGGAGTGCCGCTGGCGGCGGTTGTAGCGGTCCTCGATCCACTCCGCGACGCCTTGGATCGCGCGGGCCCGGGTGGGCCAAAGTGGCTCTTCGCAATTGAGGGTGTAGTTGAGGTGCGCGAAATAGGGCGCGTCGTTGGGCTGAAAGAGGTCGAGGCCTTCCCAAGATGGAAGTTCCAACACTGCCCATCAGGAAGACCTCGACATGTCCCAGACTACTTTTGCGAACCCGGATTTGACCACCTTTTGCCGGCTGGATGAGCTCGGCCTGCGCGCCGTCGGACAGCGCCTCGAGCACGGTCGTGCGGTGCTGGAGTGCCGCGTCGTCGAGCGTGACGATTGGTGCCACCACTGCGGCTGTCAGGGCATCCCTCGCGACACGGTCATTCGTCGCCTCGCCCACGAACCGTTGGGGTGGCGGCCGACGACACTGCTCGTGCGGGTGCGCCGCTACCTGTGCACAGGGTGCGGGCGAACATGGCGGCAAGACACCGGGAAAGCCGCCCCACCGAAAGCCAAGATTTCCCGCGGCGGACTGCGGTGGGCGCTGGCCGGAATCGTCATCAACCACCTCTCCGTCAGCCGCGTCGCGACCGGCCTCGGGGTGGCCTGGCACACCGCGAACAGCGCCATTCTGGCCGAGGGGAAACGGGTCCTGATCAACGACCCGGCCCGGTTCGACAACGTCACGGTCATCGGCGTCGACGAGCACGTCTGGCGCCACACCCGCAAGGGCGACAAGTTCGTCACCGTGATCATCGACCTCACCCCGGTGCGCACCAAAACCGGGCCATCCCGGCTGCTGGACATGGTCGAGGGCCGGTCGAAACAGGCATTCAAGCAGTGGCTCGCTGATCGCCCACAGAAGTGGAAAGACCGCATCGACGTCGTCGCGATGGACGGCTTCACCGGCTACACAACCGCCGCCAGCGAGGAACTCCCAGAAGCCGTTCCGGTGATGGATCCCTTCCACGTCGTGCGCCTCGCCGGCGACGCGTTGGACCGCTGTCGGCAACGGGTTCAACAACACACTCTCGGCCATCGTGGGCATGTGGGAGATCCGCTCTATCGAGCCCGCCGGACGCTGCACACCGGTCGTGATCTGCTCACCGATAAGCAACAAGACCGGCTGAGCGCCCTGTTCGACGGCGACGAGCACCTCGAGGTTCAGGCGACCTGGGGCATCTACCAGCGCATCATCGCCGCCTACCGGACCAACGACCGGAAGAACGGCAAGGCCATGATGCAAGCGGTGATCGACTCGATCAATCACGACGTCCCGAAGCTTCTAACGGAGCTCCACCGTCTCGGCCGAACCCTGAAACAGCGCTCTGCTGACATCCTCGCCTTCTTCGACAGACCTGGATCCTCGAACGGACCGACCGAGGCCATCAACGGACGGCTCGAGCACCTCCGCGGCACGGCCTTGGGCTTCCGAAACCTGACGCACTACATCGCCCGGTCGCTCCTCGAAGCTGGCGGATTTCGACCTCAACTACACCCCTGATTGCGAAGAGCCGGTTTCCGGCCATTTGAGCAGGTGGTTAGAACGGCGGGTTTTTGGGGTGTTTCCGTCGCCGTCGGCGGCGGGGGCGTCGGTGGTTCCGGTGGTCCATCCGGCCTCGGGATCGAGGAAGTCGTCTGGCCAGGGAGCCGGTCGCCCGGTGTCGTCCCACCAGCCGGTTTCATGGCCAGTAGGGACGATCTGCTGGTCTTCTTTGGTGGGTGCGAGGGGTTGCCCGGGACGTGTTGAAACGTTCATCGATGGTCCTGACTGCTGAGGTGAGGCTGAGGGTGGGTGGCCGTCTGCGGCCGCGATACGGGTTGCCCGGGCTGGTGCCAGGTCATTTCATGAGGGCGTGCTTCACGCGGTAGGACTCGCCGCTGAACTGGAGGAGCCGGCCGTGGTGGACGATTTGGCCCGTTCAGACTCCGTGACCTCGGTCTGCCCGGTCTCGTTGCGAGCCTTGAACGCGCTCACCCACCGGCCCAGCGTGGCCTCGTTCACACCGAGCTCGCGGGCGACGGTCGCGACCGCTCTGCCGGTGGTGATGACCAGCTTCACGGCCTCGTCTTTGTACTCAGGGGTGAAGCCCCGACGTGATCTTGCCATAGTGAACATTCTCTCTTGTGAGGTGTCTACTCGACGGGGTCAGGGCCAATCAATCAGATTGTCTCAATAACTTGACGGGCGCAGTCCCGGTTTTCGCGCTTGAGGCGCTTGATCTCCTCGAGCTCTTCGCTCGTTGGGCCGGTCCGTTCTCCCGCGTCGGATTGCGCCTGCCTGACCCACTTCCGCAACGTCTCCGGGCCGACACTGAGCTTGGGTGCCAGTTCGCGGCACGCGGCCCACATCGACGGGTAATCCTGCACACGATCAAGCGTCATACGAACCGCTCGCTCACGAACCTCATCTGGGTATTTCTTGGGCATAACCGAATCCTTTCACTAGAAAGAAAGCGGCAGGAAATCAGGGACGGTTCAGGTTTCTTCAGGTTGAGGTCTTCAACGGTGAGGCCGCCCTTCAACCTAAGATGAAGGTTGACGCATAGGGGGAGACTGTTGGGTATTGTTCGGCTGCCACCGATTGGTCTGACGTTTGTGTTGCTCGCGATCGGTGGTGCATTCACGATTGCATGTGTCTACGCAGTTGTGATCGATCCGGTCGTCGGCATCGGTGTGACCCTTTCGCCACTCCTGCTCTATGCAATCCTGACGAGGTCATGGGCGCGGGCCGTAGCAGTTATTGGTGGCGGTATGGTCGTCCTCGGCGGGTCTGAAATAGGCTCAAGTAAAGTTATCTATGCCGTGATTGTTCTGCTGAGCACCTTAGTTTCCGCGTACCGAATTATGACGGCACCGCCCGCTTGGGCGCCCTTTTTTCGCCCACTTCTGGGTCTAGGCGCTGCGTTCATGCTCGTACTAGTGATTGGGGCCCTACTGGGCGTTCAGGACGGAACGCCGTTTGAGGCGGTTGTGCGCCAGTCGATCTTTTATCTCCTAATCATCGCCGCACCGCTGATCGGCATCGACGCAGGTAGCGCTTTGAAACCGCAGACGATCTATGCAGTAGTCTGGAGCGTTGGCCTCATCGCAGCGGTCGGATTCGCCACGGACTGGTTGACACGCCGCGGCGTGTCATCGATTGATGTGGGTCAATTCGTCCTCTCAAGTCTGGTCCTTCCTGCTTTTGCGTTCTCATTAGCGTTGGTTCAGGCAACGCTGTCCGCGGGCGCTTGGCGTCGTGTTCTTTGGGTAGTGCCGCTCGTAGTGATTCCTGTCGCGCTACTCGTAACTGGGACACGAACGAACCTGATCGTTTTCGCTGCTGTACTTGGTGTTATTGGTACAACCTCAAAGTATCGCGTCCCCTTGAGGCGCATGTTTATGCTCGTCTCTGTTTGTTTGCTAGCAGGGTTGTCTCTTTTCCCATTGGTTGTGAGTGCAGTCGTAAGTCGACCTGAGTTCATACAGCAGCGCATTTCTTATTTATTGCAGCTGTTTTCGGGTAATTTGGCGGGGGATCAGTCCTATGCGCTGCGGGAGCAGCAGAACACCACTGCCCTTCGACTGATCGAACAAAGGCCCCTCTTCGGTCACGGAGTGGGATACGGAATCGGCCAGACCCTCGATACCCCCCTTGCAACCGTGGTGAAACTTGGCATCGTTGGGACGATTTCCTTGCTCGTATTCTTGGTCGTGGCCGTCGTTCTCATCGAGAAGTTGGGCCAGCTGCACGGATACTCTGCGGCTCAAACGGCTGTCCGCGGACTGATTGTCGTCCTATTTTTGAGTATTCCGTTTGGAACCCCGTTAGAAGACCATGGGTTCGGCTTCACACTTCTTCTCATGTTTACTGCCGTCGCTTCTGAAATGACCAAGAGATACACGCTATCGGGACCGCTCATCTCCACCCAAAGGGTCGGTCCCCGCAGCACATCAGGGACTGCCCCGAGTTCAGTTGACTCAAAGGGTTAGGGGTTTCAGGCGGCGTTGAGGGCCATGTTTATTGTCTCAAACTCGATCGGGGTGAGCTTGCCGAGGCGGCGTTGACGGCGCTTGCGGTGATAGGTCCGCTCGATCCAGACCACCATCGCGAGCCGCAGTTCTTCTCGGGTTGACCACCGCTGCCGGTCGAGGACGTTCTTCTGGAGCAAGGCGAAAAATGACTCCATCGCGGCGTTGTCGCCGCATTAACCGGCTCTTCGCAATCATGAGTGTATTAGGGGTCGGAATCCGCCAGCTTCAAGGAGCGACCGGGCGATGTAGTGCGTCAGATTGCGAAAGCCCAAGGCCGTACCGCGAAGGTGCTCGAGTCGGCCGTTGATGGACTCGGTCGGTCCGTTCGAGGATCCCGGTCTGTCGAAGAAGTCGAGGATGTCGGCGGCGCGCTGTTTCAAGGTCCGGCCGAGTCGGTAACGCTCAGTCAGGAGCGGCGGCACGTCTTGGCTGATCGCATCGATCACCGCTTCCATCATGACCTTTCCCGTCTTCCTGTCATTGGTCCGGTAGGCGGCGACGATGCGCTGGTAGATGCCCCAGGTCGCCTGAACCTCAACGTGCGTGTCGCTGTCGAACAGGGCGTTCAGCCGGTCTTGCTGCTTGTCGGTGAGCAGATCACGACCGGTGTGCAGGGTCCGCCGGGCGCGATAGAGCGGATCTCCCGCGATGGCCGAGTGTCTGTTGTTGGACTCGTTGCCGGCAGCGGTCCGAGGCGTCGCCGGCGAGGCGCAGAACGTGAAAGGGATCCATCACCGGAACCGCCTCGGGGATTTCCTAGCTGGCGGCGGTTTTGTAGCCGGTGAAGCCGTCCATCGCGACGACGTCGATGCGGTCTTTCCACTTCTGTGGGCGATCAGCGAGCCACTGCTTGAACACCTGCTTCGATCTGCCCTCAACCATGTCCAGCAGCCGGGATGGCCCGGTTTTGGTGCGTACCGGGGTGAGGTCGATGATCACGGTGACGAACTTGTCGCCCTTGCGAGTGTGGCGCCAGACATGCTCGTCGACGCCGATGACCGTGAGGTTGTCGAACTGTGTCGGGTCGTTGATCAGCACGCGTTCCCGTCGGCCAGCACAGCGCTGTTCGCGGTGTGCCAGGCCCCCGAGACCAGCCGCGACCCGGCTGACGGAGAGGTGGCTGACGACGATGTCAGCCAACGCGCACCGCAGCCCCCGCGGGATATCTTTGCTCTCGGCGGTGCCGCTTTCCCGGTGTCCTGCCGCCATGTTCGCCCGCACCCGGTGCACAGGTAGCGGCGGACCCGAACGAGCAGTGTCGTCGGCCGCCACCCCAACGGTTCGTGCGCGAGGCGACGAATGACCGTGTCTCGTGGCGCCCCCTGGCAGCCACAGTGGTGGCACCAATCGTCATGCTCGACGACGCGGCACTCCAGTACCGCACGACCGTTGTCGAGGTGCTGCCCGAAGGCGCGAAAGCCGAGTTCATCCAGCCGGCAAAGGTTGGTCAAATCCGGGTTCGCAAAAGTAGCCTGGGACAGGTCGAGGTCTTCCTGATGGGTCGTGTTGGAACTTCCATCTTGGGAAGGCCGCGACCTCTTTCAGCCCAACGACGCGCCCGTTCTGCGCACCTCAACTTCACCCTCAATTGCGAAGAGCCACATAAGAGTGTCACGGTATTCTTTTTGACTAGGAAGCATATATCGGCCAGCGAAACAGCCCGGTGACGGGGCCAGAGATACAGTATACTCGTTCGAACTAACGTGCTCAAAGTCAGGACAGAGCCGCCCGAGGCTGGATATGTCTTGTTTAGATCGGCCGTACCGTATGAACCGGGAGACCGAGGTCCCACACAACAATCTTTCGGCAGTTTGATTTGTCGAACTGGGTTACTACTTGCTGTTTTGAGGGAGGGTCGCAGTCGCGCTTGTGTATTCCTTTACTAGCGCAACTAACACTGCGCTCATTGAGAATTCGTTTAGGGAGGCAGTCCTAGCTTTTTGTCCGGCAGCTGCCAATGACTGAGGGTCCCGGAGGAAGGCTTCAACTGCTTTGATCAGGGCGTCGAGGTCCTCGGTCACCACCGACCCCGCAGAGTACGCTTTTACTATGGGAGCCAATCCACATGATTCTGTGACGATTACTGGTTTCCCAAGTGACATGGCTTCTAGAACGGACATCGGGTAAGGCTCGTCGATTGAGGGGAGTACGTAAAGGTCGCATTGTGACATTCTTTCAGTGGTCTTTTCGGGCGACAGAGCGCCTTCCCACGTCACCGACGGGCTCTCGCGACTACTCTCCTCAAGTATCCGACGGATCTCCTGCCCCTCTCCTTCGTCCGGGCCCACCATCGCGAAGCGGACAGTCGGATGCTCGTTCCGTAGTGCC
The DNA here is from genome assembly GCF_030063365.1 of Cryobacterium sp. PH29-G1. Lineage (GTDB taxonomy): Bacteria > Actinomycetota > Actinomycetes > Actinomycetales > Microbacteriaceae > Cryobacterium. The sequence goes on from NZ_JASISY010000016.1 coordinate 86,466, forward strand.
AGAGCCATTTGCGCAAAGGACTGTGGTCGCTTTCTAGGGTGCAAACGAGCTAAAAATAGCACCTCCAAACCTTGAGTCCTCTTCCGCATCTCCACCTCGGTTAGCGTTACCTGGGCGACTACCGGCACTCCGTTATTTAGGCCCAGAATTTGAAGTCCAGCACCCGCGACTTCAATCAACCCCAAGCGTTCGCGAGGTGTGAGGTAGAAGACGCGCTTTGCAGAGCGCAGTATTCTGCGAGTCAGGAGTCTATCCAATGGGCCAGCTAAGGGGTTCTTCGACGGCATGACCATTCCGTGCGTTTGTAGTACGTATGGTACGCGCATCCTTCTTGCCAGCGCAGCTGAGGGTAACGTGACAAGGTCTCGTCCGAGATGGACGTGGACAACATCCGTCGAAGTGAGCTCCGTTCGGAGCCACCGCTGCAAACCGGGTGCAGTGAGACTCGCAAACCCCGTTCTGCTGATCAATCTCCTCGCCGGGAACAACTTCACAGGGACTCCGTCAAAAGTTGTAGGTAGCTCGGGTCCGAAGCCCTCGGCACCTGCGGCTAAAACAGCATCGTGGCCCGCATCGAGCAGTGCTCGTACTTGGTTGACAGCTACTCTGACTGGCCCGCCATATGCCCCGTCCGGCGAGATGAGCGTCACCACTTGAATTACTCGCATAGAGTGTCTTTCTCGGGAGGCCCGAACCGAAAACGCGTCCCCGTTTCAGTGGATGGCCGCGGCTTAACGATTGTGTTAGGACTTATATCTGAGGCAATGACTGTCATCGGGCCTACAAGCGCTGACCGTCCCACCTTGACGCCCCCGAGAACTACGCATCTGGACGAGATCCAGGCGCCTGCATCAATTTCGATGGGTTTGGTGAGAAGCTTCATATCGGCCCTGTGTGCGTGACTACCCGTCGTAAGAAAAGTTTCCTGGGAGATGACGACGTCGTGCCCGACGTAAATATGATTTTGATTGTGAAACCATACGCCTTCACCGATCCACGAATTGTCCCCAACATGAAGTTTCCACGGGAATTTTACGCGAGTGCGCGGACGGAAGATCACGCCATCGCCGATCTCGGCTCCGAAAGCTCGAAGGGCCTTCACTCGCACGATTGAACTAATCTGCCAGGGATTGGTCACCAGAAGAAGTTCGACAACAGCCCAGAGGTAGACGACCGACCTGGGACGATCCCATGCTGCGCGTTCTCCGGGAGCATCCGATAGTGAAATTACTGGGATGTCATCCCTGTTTGGCGTTCGCTCGCTTGCCATGCACAGTCCGCCCCCGATTTGTGTTGGGTTACATATGATCCAATAGTCTGGAAAAATGCGGCCCAATTCATTAATTTCAATCCTAAGCCTTCATTTCCCACCGGAGAGCACAGGGAATGCGCCGTACGTAGGATCGTTGACGGAGGGGCTGAGAGATCAGAATTTCAACGTACGCGTTCTCACCGGCCAACCGCACTACCCCGATGGAGTTTTTCGAGCCGGCTACAGGCGCTGGCGACGCACAGACGAGATTGGTGGCGCTAAAGTGACGCGGCTGCGCCATTTTTTGCCTCGGATGCCCACGAGTAGTATGCGGCTGTTGTCTGAAGTCTCATTCGGGATACGTCTCCTTTTTGCTAGGTGGGGCGCAGCCGATGTTGTTGTGCTCGTGTCGCCGGCTCTGTTCTCAACAGCAATAGCGATGCTTCGGGCGAAGTGCAGTCTGAGGAAACCGGCAGTTGTGGTGTGGGTGCAAGACCTTTACAGCCTTGGGGTCATGGAAACGGGAGCGGGCGGTATCGCGGTTCAGTTCGCGATGAAATGGGTTGAATCAAAAACGCTAAAGTCGGCGACCAAAGTTGTCGTGATCCACTCACGGTTTGCCACTTACCTTGTTGATGTGCTCGGGGTTGACCCAACTCGAGTCGAAGTAATTCGCAACTGGACTCATCTCGCAGCTGCGCCTGAACCGAACATCAAGACTGCTCGAGCTGGGCACGGATGGTCGCACGACGAGACTGTGGTGCTTCACGCTGGCAACATGGGAGGAAAACAGGGCCTTGAGAATGTGGTTGATGCAGCACGCTTGGCAGAGGAGCAAAAACTCCCGATCCGGTTCGTATTATTGGGTAATGGTAACCAAAGGAAAGCACTTGAAGAATACGCTCAAGGTATAGAAAGACTGCAGTTTCTAGACTCGCTTGGCGACGACTTATTTCAGGCTGCTCTTGCTAGCGCTGACATTCTTCTAGTCAACGAAAAGCCGGGAGTTTCGGAGATGTCGGTGCCGAGTAAGCTCACGTCTTACTTTGGCGCCGGCCGTCCCGTTCTGGCAGCGACCGATCCTCATGGTGTGACGGCCGCAGAAATCAATTTGGCTTTGGGGGGCCTCGTCATCCAATCAGGTGAGCCACAGTTGCTCATCGACGCGTGTATGGAATTGCGAGACCATCCCCAGCAAGCCTCCTTGTACGCCGAAAACGGGCTGCGATATCGTCGTGACGTGTTAGGTCAAGCAGCCGCTATTGATCAATTCTCCAGTCTGTTCTTGGAATTGTTGCAAAAGCGAAGAGTCTAGAATCATACAAGTTGATCAAAATGGGGGAGTCATGGCAAAACGCGCGTTCATCACAGGTATCACGGGGCAAGACGGCTCCTACTTGGCCGAGCTGCTGCTGGCCAAGGGGTATGAGGTGCACGGTCTGATTCGCCGGGCATCCACTTTCAATACCTCGCGCATCGACCACCTTTATGTCGACCCGCACGACGAGGGCGCGAAGCTCTTTCTGCACTACGGCGACCTGAGTGACGGATCGCGACTGGTCACCCTACTTGCCAAGATTCAGCCCGACGAGGTTTACAACCTGGCCGCGCAGTCGCACGTGCGCGTCTCGTTTGACGAACCCGAGCACACCGCGGATACGACGGGCATGGGCACCATTCGCCTGCTTGAAGCCGTGCGCATGGCCGGCATTCAGTGCCGGTTCTACCAGGCGTCGAGCTCGGAGATGTTCGGCGCCACCCCGCCGCCTCAGAACGAAGACACCCCGTTCTACCCGCGCTCGCCCTACGGCGCAGCGAAGGTCTACAGCTACTGGATCACCAAGAACTACCGCGAGGCCTACGACATGTTTGCCGTGAACGGCATTCTGTTCAACCACGAATCGCCGCGCCGCGGTGAAACCTTCGTGACGCGCAAGATCACCCGCGCCGTGGCCGCCATTCAGGCCGGCCAGCAAGACCACGTGTACCTCGGCAACCTCGACTCCGTTCGCGACTGGGGCTACGCCGCCGAATACGTGGAAGGCATGTGGCGCATGCTGCAGGCCGACGAGCCCGAAGACTTCGTGCTCGCGACCGGCGGCAGCTTCACCGTGCGCGACTTCGTTGAAGCCTCGTTCACCCGCGCCGGCCTCGACTGGGAGAAGCACGTGCGCTTCGATGAGCGCTACCTGCGCCCCACCGAGGTTGACGCTCTCGTGGGCGACGCCTCCAAGGCGGCTGACGTGCTGGGCTGGGTTCCCGAGGTCGACACCGCAGAACTGGCGCGCATCATGGTGGACGCCGACATTGAGCTGCTGAAGCACCGCGGCGGCGAATGGATTGACCAGCCCAAGCTCGCCAGCTGGGGCACAGCGCTGGTCGCCGCCCAGTGACCTTCGTACCGGCACCTCTCGACCGCACGTCAACGTTCTATGTGGCCGGGCACCGCGGCCTCGTGGGATCGGCCATTTGGCGCCTGCTCGAGGCTGAAGGATTCACCGACCTGGTCGGGCGCACCTCGGCCGAGCTCGACCTGAAGGATCGCGCGGCCGTGTTCGCGTTCTTCGCCGAAACCAAGCCACGCTACGTGGTCTTGGCCGCGGCCAAGGTGGGCGGAATTTTGGCCAACGACACCTATCCGCTCGACTTTTTGAGTGAGAACCTGCAGATTCAGGTGAACGTGCTCGATGCCGCCGTGGCGGCCGGCGTGGAACGCCTGCTGTTTCTCGGGTCGTCGTGCATCTACCCACGGCTGGCCGAGCAGCCGATTCGGGAGGATTCGCTGCTCACCGGGCATCTCGAGCCCACCAACGACGCCTATGCGATCGCGAAGATCGCGGGCATTTTGCAGGTGCAGGCCGTGCGGCGTCAGCTGGGGCTGGCGTGGATCTCGGCAATGCCGACCAATCTGTATGGGCCGGGAGACAACTTCTCGCCGGTGGGCTCGCACGTGCTGCCGGCGCTGATTCGACGCTACGACGAAGCCGCGGCTTCTGGGGCTGCGTCGGTGACGAACTGGGGCACCGGCACGCCGCGACGCGAGTTTTTGCACGTGGACGATATGGCATCCGCTTGTTTGCACCTGATGGAGCACTATGACGGGCCGGAGCAGGTGAACGTGGGTACCGGGTCGGATGTGACGATTCGCGAGATCGCGGAGACCATTGCTCGGGTGGTCGGGTTCACGGGCACAACGGAGTGGGACACGTCCAAGCCCGACGGCACACCGCAGAAGCTGCTCGACGTGTCGAAGCTGGCCGACGCCGGGTGGACCTCGTCGATTGGGCTCGAAGACGGGCTGCGGTCGACGGTGGAGTGGTACCGCGCGCAGGCCGGGGTGCTGCGGGAGTAGAGGCGGGTCTCGACGAGCTCGACCGTTCGTCCCGGTCGAAGACTCGGGGAGAACTCTATGCTGGCCAGATGCAGCCTCTTTCACCCGTCGACTTGGCCGTCACGGTGTTCGTCAACGAAACGAGAGGCGTGGTGCGCTTCGGGCTGTTTACCTGCGCTTAACCGGCGAGTTCTAGACTGGGAGCTGGTAGGCGTGCCGGGCGGCCACGACCTGAATGGGGAGTCGTGTGAGTGAGCAGCAGCACAACGTAGACGAGACGGCGCACGCGCAGAGCGTGCTGGCGGCGGGGCACCTGGCTACTCCGGCTCGCACGCTGGCCGACATTTTGGCGCAAACCGCGGCCGAGCATCCGCATGCCCTCGCCCTCGAAGACGCGGCCGGAACCATCAGCTACCGCGGCCTGCTGCGGCGGGTGCAGGCGCAGGCCAACGAGCTGAGCCTGGCCGGGGTGCGCCGCGGCGACACCGTGGGCATTCGCATTCCTTCGGGCACCCGCGACCTCTACGTGTCAATTCTGGCCACCCTGTTCGTGGGCGCCGCCTACGTGCCGGTCGACGCTGACGACCCCGAGGAACGCGCCCGGCTGGTCTTCGCCGAGGCGCACGTGGTGGGCATCATCGGCGAGCACAGCGTGTTCGCGCCGCGCGCGCAGCTCGACCTGCAGGCGCTGCGTGCTCGACCGGTGCCCGCCCACGACGACCCGGCGTTGGTTTTTCCCGGCGCCACCATTCCCGCCCCGGGCGATGACGCCTGGGTCATCTTCACCTCGGGCTCCACTGGGGTGCCCAAGGGCGTGGCCGTCACGCACCGCTCGGCGGCGGCCTTCGTCGACGCCGAGGCCCAGCTGTTTCTGCGCGACGAGCCCATCGGCATTCACGACCGGGTGCTGGCCGGGCTCTCGGTGGCGTTCGACGCGAGCTGCGAAGAGATGTGGCTGGCCTGGCGCAACGGGGCCTGCCTGGTACCGGCCCCGCGCTCGCTCGTGCGCAGCGGCGCCGACCTCGGCCCCTGGCTCATCAAGCACGGCATCACCGTGGTCTCCACCGTGCCCACCCTCGCCGCGCTCTGGCCCGAGGAATCGCTCGAAGCGGTGCGCCTGCTCATCTTCGGCGGCGAGGCCTGCCCGCCCGAGCTGGTGGCCCGCATCAACACCCGTGGCCGCGAAGTGTGGAACACCTACGGCCCCACCGAGGCTACCGTCGTGGCCTGCGGCGCCCTCGTCGACGGCATCGGAGAGATGCGCATCGGCTTGCCGCTCGACGGCTGGAATCTCGCCGTCGTCGACGCCCAAGGCGAGCGCGTGGCCGCAGGCGAAACCGGCGAACTGATCATTGGCGGCGTGGGCCTGGCCCGCTACCTCGACGCCGAAAAAGACGCCGAGAAGTATGCCCCGCACCCGCAGCTCGGCTGGGCGCGCGCCTACCGCAGCGGCGACCTCGTGCGCTTCGACCCGGCCGGTCTGGTCTTCGCCGGCCGCGCCGACGACCAGGTCAAACTCGGTGGTCGCCGCATCGAGCTGGGCGAAGTGGATGCCGCCCTCAACGCTCTTTCCGAGGTGGCCGGCGGCGCCGCCGTGGTACAGACCACCCCGGCCGGCAACCACGTGCTCGTCGGCTACATTGCCCTGACGAACCCGGCGCAGCCGTTCGACCGTAAAGCCGCCATCGCCAGGCTGCGCGAAGAACTGCCCGCCGCGCTGGTGCCGCTGCTGGCCATCGTCGATTGCCTGCCCACCCGCACCTCGGGCAAGGTCGACCGGGGCGCGCTGCCCTGGCCGCTGCCCGCCGTGGCCGAGGACGGGGCCGAGGGCGCGGCCACCCTCACGCCGACGGCGGCGTGGCTGGCCGAGGCGTGGGCATCCATTTTGGGCGTGCCGGTCTCGGGGCCCGATGATGATTTCTTTGCCCAGGGCGGCGGCTCGCTCTCGGCGGCCCAGTTTGTGTCGGCGGTGCGCGCCCGGCACCCCGAAACCACCGTGGCCGACCTCTACGACCACCCGCGCATCGGCTCACTCGCCGACGAGCTCGACGCCCGCACGCCGGTGACCCCGCCGGTGCTGCGCACGGTGCTGCCGACGCCGGCGCGCAGCCAGCTCGCCCAGACGCTGCTCGGCATTCCGCTGCACGTGCTCAGCGGTGCCCGCTGGCTGGTCTATCTGGCCATTGCCAACAACCTGCTGAGCCTGGCCGGCGCGAGCTTTGCGCCGACGCTGTCGTGGTGGTGGGTGGCGCTGGGGTTTGCCGTGTTCGTCACCCCGCCGGGCAAAATGCTCATTGCCGTCGTGGCCGCCCGGCTGCTGCTGCGCGGTGTCGTGCCCGGCAACTATCCGCGCGGCGGCTCGGTGCACCTGCGGTTGTGGCTGGCCGAGCAGATTGCGCTGCTCGTTGACGCGGCGAGCCTGGCCGGCGCGCCCTGGATCAGCTACTACGCCCGCGCGCTCGGCGCCGAGATCGGCCCCGACGTTGACCTGCACTCGCTGCCGCCGGTCACCGGCATGCTCAGCATCGGTGCGCAGGCCTCCGTCGAGCCCGAGGTAGACCTGGCCGGGCACTGGATCGACGGCGACGTGCTGCGCATCGGCCACGTGCACGTGGGCGCCGACGCCCGCATCGGCAGCCGCAGCACCCTGCTCGGCGGTTGCCACGTGGGCAACGGCGCCGAGATTGAACCCGGTGCCGCGGTGTCGTCGCGGGTGCCGGCGGGGGAGCGTTGGGCCGGTTCTCCAGCCCGGCGAGTGGGGTCGACCCGCCAGGTGTGGCCGGCCGAACGCCCGCCGCGGGCCAGTCGCTGGCTGAGTGCCTTCGCCACCGGCTCGGTCGCCATGACCATGATTCCCACTCTGGCCCTGCTGCTCGGCGCGGTCATCGTGGGCGCCGTGGTGGGTCACACCGACAGTCTCGGCGTGGCCGTGCTGCGCGCCGCCCTGATCATGCCGGTGGCCGTCATCGCCGGCGGCCTGGCCTATGCGCTGCTCGTGATCGCGGCCGTACGCGCCCTCGGCGTGGGCCTGCGCGAGGGCTACTACCCGGTGCGCAGCCGCATCGGCTGGCAGGTGTGGATGACCGAACGCATTCTCGACGGCGCCCGCACCGTGTTGTTTCCGGTGTACGCGAGCCTGCTCACCCCCACCTGGCTGCGGCTGCTCGGGGCCAAGGTGGGCGCCGACGTCGAGGCGTCGACCGTGCTGCTGCTGCCCTCGCTCACCACCATCGCGCCGGCCGCATTTCTCGCCGACGACACCATGGTGGCCTGCTACGAACTCGGCGGCGGCTGGATGCACATCGGCCCGGCCAAGGTGGGCCGCCGGGCATTTCTGGGCAACAGCGGCATGGCTGGCCCCGGCCGTACCGTGCCGCGCAACGGTCTGGTCGCGGTGCTCTCCTCCACCCCGCGCAAGGCCAAACGCGGCTCGAGCTGGCTCGGCAACCCGCCCGCGCGACTGCGCCGCAGGCAAACGGATGCCGACGACTCCCGCACCTTCCACCCTCCCGTTCGGCTCAAGGTCGCCCGCTCGCTGTGGGAACTCCTGCGCATCGTGGCCGGTTTCACCACCGCGTGGATCGCCCTGCTCGTGCTCGCGCTGCTCGATCTGCTCTGGTTGCAGCTCGGCCTCGGCGCGGCGATCGCGCTCTCCGGCGTGGTGATGCTTGTGGCCGGTGCGGTGGCGGCCGGGGTGACAACGGTGGTCAAGTGGTCTTTGGTGGGGCGCATTGACGCGTCGGAGCATCCGCTCTGGTCGTCGTTCATTTGGCGCAACGAGGTGTCGGACAGCTTCGTGGAGATGGTGGCCCGGCCCTGGTTTGCCGAGAAGGCCTCGGGCACGCCGGCGCTCGCCGTGTGGCTGCGCACCCTGGGCGCACGGGTGGGGCGCGGCGTCTGGTGCGAAAGCTACTGGCTGCCCGAAGCCGACCTCGTGCAGCTGGGCGCGGGCAGCACGGTCAACCGCGGCTGTGTGGTGCAGACGCACCTGTTTCACGACCGCATCATGCAGTTAGATGCCGTGGTGCTCGCCGACGGCGCCACCCTCGGACCGAACGGTGTCATTCTGCCGGCGGCGCGCATCGACGCGGGAGCCACGGTGGGGCCCGGCTCGCTGGTAATGCGCGGCGAACGGGTGCCCACCGGGTCGCTCTGGTCGGGCAACCCGATCGCCCCGTGGCACCAGCCGCCGTGGGCCGGCCAATAACCTCGTCGTGAAAATCGTGGAATAGTTAAGCGGTGCCTCAGACTGTGCAGACCACCTACGGCTCGGCCAGCGCCGGGGACCCTTATAACGCGGCCGGCGGTAACGGCGGCTATACCGCCGAGCACTACGACCTCAACCTGGACTATCGGGTCACCACCAACCGGTTGAACGCCACGGCGGTCATCACCATGCGGGCCCTGATGCGGCTCGACCGGTTCAGCCTGGACTTTGCCGGGCTGAGCATGGAGAAGGTCACCGTGAACGGCCAGCGGCCGGCCAAGGTCACGCACAGCGCTCGCAAACTCGTGATCACCCTCGCCACGACCATTGAAGCCGGGGCGGAATTTGAGGTGGTGGTGCGCTATCGCGGGGCGCCGCATCCGGTGCGTAGTGCCTGGGGCGATGTGGGCTGGGAAGAACTCGACGATGGCGTGCTCGTGTCGGGGCAGCCGTGTGGGGCGCCGTCGTGGTTTCCGTGCAACGATCACCCGAGCAACAAGGCCACGTATCGCATCACGGTCGCCTGCGAATCCGGCTACACGGTGGTCTCGAACGGGGTGTTGTCGGCGCGGTCGAGCCGGTCGGGTCGCACTTCGTACACCTTCGATGTGCGCGAACCGATGGCCACCTACCTGGCCACGGTGCTGATCGGTCGCTACCGGCGCCGCGACCTGGCGGCCGCTCCGGTGGCGCACAGCCTGTTCTTTCCGGCCGAGCTGGCCACCCGGGTGGGCACCGATTTTGCCCGCCTCAGCGAGATGATCGCGTTCTTCACCGACCGGTTCGGACCCTACCCGTTTGCGTCGTACTCGGTGGTGGTCACCGAGGACGAGCTGGAGATTCCGCTCGAGGCGCACGGCCTGGCCGTGTTCGGAAGCAACCATGTTGACGGCGAGCACGGCAGTGACCGGCTGATCGCCCACGAACTGGCGCACCAGTGGTACGGCAACAGCCTCACCGTGGCTCGCTGGCACGACATCTGGTTGCAGGAAGGCTTCGCCTGCTACGCCGAATGGCTCTGGGAGGAGCAGCGCGGCGGACGCAGCGCCGACACCCTCGCCGCGCTGCACCGCAGCAAGGTGGCGGCATTGCCGCGCGACATTGTGGTGGGCGATCCCGGACCAAAGGACATGTTCGATGACCGCGTCTACAAGCGCGGTGCGCTGGCGCTGCACGCCATCCGCAAATCGCTCGGTGACGACGCCTTCTTCGCGGCCCTGCGCGCTTACACCGCGGCCCGGCGGCACGGCCACGTCTCCACCCCCGACTTCGTGGAGTTCTTCTCCGAGCACACCGGAAGCCGCGCGATCGCCGGCTTCGTAACCCGCTGGGTGCAGGAGTCGGCCCTGCCGAGCCTCTAGCCTCTGGCCTCTGGCCTCTGGCCGCTGGCCGCTGGCCTCTGGCCGCTGGCCTCTGGCCGCTGGCCTCTGGCCTCTGGCCTCTCGCTGCGCGCTCTTCCCCTGCCGCGCGATGTCAAGCTGTGTGGAGTCACCGGAGTTAGTTTTTGACGCTTCTGTCGGGAAGATGATTGATTCCGACGACGCCGGCGGGTGCCGGTGTGGTGGGTCGTGCACAGAATCGTTCCGGATG
>NZ_JASISY010000017.1 GCF_030063365.1 Cryobacterium sp. PH29-G1
CGGCTGCAACCGCTCCGCCGGCCACAGCGACCTCGACCACACCATCGACAAACAATTCGGCGGCCCCACCACCGCCACCAACCTGCACTTCCTCTCCCCAGCACACCACAACCTGAAACACTTCAGCCAGTGGAAAGCCAGCGCCGACCCCGACGGCACCCTGCACTGGACCAGCCCCGCCGGCAAGCACTACGCCACCGACCCCGCCACCCGAATCAGCCCCCACCTGCAACACACCGCACCAGCACCACCCCCGCCCAACGCACCAGCACCACCCCCGCCCAACCCGTGGACCTCCGACTGTACCTCCGCCCGGACCTCCGCCCGGGACACCGACAACGCCGAGAACCCCGACCCCCAACCATTCTAGAAACCGTCCCTCAAGGAAGCCCCAGCTGAGGGCAGCAAGGAAGCTGGCGGCAACCCGCGACCTGCAACCTGCATCGGGCGGGCAGTCGGGTTGCCATGCTCAGGCGCGGCCCACCGGCCACGACCAACCGGAGATTCGGCACGCTCAAAGAAGGAAGGCCCCGCCTGCGGATGCAAGCGGGGCCTTCGAGATGGAACTGGAGCTACATGGCGAAGCCGAGGGCTCGCATCATGTCGCGACCATCGTCGGTGATCTTCTCCGGACCCCACGGCGGCATCCAGACCCAGTTGATGCGGAACTGATCGACGACTCCATCAAGAGCCTCGGCCGTCTGTTCCTCAAGCACGTCGGTCAGTGGGCAGCCGGCCGAGGTGAGGGTCATGTGGATGATGAGCGCGTTGTTCTCGTCGTCCCAGCCGAGGTCATAAATGAGCCCCAGGTCGACGACGTTGATGCCGAGTTCCGGGTCCATGACGTCTTTAAGGGCTTCTTCGATTTCGTCGAAGCGAGCCGGACTGAGTGTTGAGGCCATAGGACTAGCCTACGTTCGACGGGACAAGAAAGCGATCATAGCCTTCGTCCTCGAGGCGATCGGCCAGCTCCGGGCCGCCCTGTTCGGCGATTCTGCCGTTGACGAACACGTGTACGAAGTCGGGGTGGATGTAGCGCAGGATGCGCGTGTAGTGCGTGATCAGCAGCAGTCCGAGGCCGGTGTTGGCCTTGGCACGGTTGACGCCCTCCGCAACGATCTTGAGCGCGTCAACGTCGAGGCCGGAGTCGGTCTCGTCGAGCACGGCGAATTTGGGCTTGAGCAGTTCAAGCTGCAAGATCTCGTTGCGCTTCTTCTCGCCGCCGGAGAATCCCTCGTTGACGTTGCGCTCGGCGAAGGTCTTGTCCATGCGCAGGTTCGTCATGGCCTGACGAACGTCCTTGATCCAGGTACGGATGGGCGGGGCTTCACCCTCAATGGCCGTCTTAGCCGTGCGGAGGAAGTTGGTGACGGTAACACCCGGAATCTCGACCGGGTACTGCATGGCAAGGAAGAGGCCGGCGCGGGCGCGGGCATCCACTGTCATGGCGAGCACATCGGCACCGTCGATCAGGATCGAACCGCTCTCGACGTGATACTTGGGGTGGCCGGCGATCGTGTAGGCGAGGGTGGACTTGCCTGAGCCGTTGGGGCCCATGATGGCGTGAATTTCGCCCTCGTTAATGGTGAGGTTGACGCCGCGCAGAATTTGCTTGGTGCCCTGGTCGGTTTCGACGCTGACGTGCAGGTCGACAATTTCAAGAACAGACATGAATGTCGGATCCCTTTCTCAAGTCTCTATGGGAGCTGGTGCTGGTGGGGCGGTGGTTAGACCGCGACGGTGACGGACGGATCGACGAAGACGAAACCGTCGATGAGTTCAACGTGGTAAACCGGGACCGGATCGTAGGCCGGCAGTGACAGCGGCTTACCGGTGGTGAGGGAGAACATGGAGCCGTGGGCCCAGCACTCAAGCGTCTGACCTTCCACGAATCCCTCCGACAGCGAGATGTCGCCGTGCGTGCAGGTGTCGCCGATGGCGTACACCTCGCCGGCGGCGTCACGCACGAGAGCGATGGCGACGCCATCGATTTCGACCTTGACGGCCTGGTTTACTTCGAGCTCATCGAGAGCGCAGATCTTCGTTGCGGCCATGCTTACTTGTCGTCCGTTCCAATAAGTTCGGCTTCGATTGCGAGCTGCAACCGCGCTTCAAGTTCGGGGGAACCAATCTGCTGCACGACCTCGGTGAGAAAGCCGCGCACGACGAGACGGCGCGCTTCTTCCTCGGTGATACCGCGAGCCTGCAGGTAGAACAGTTGCTCATCATCGAATCGACCCGTGGCACTGGCGTGACCGGCTCCGACGATATCGCCGGTTTCGATCTCCAGGTTGGGGATGGAATCGGCGCGGGTGCCCTCGCTCAGCACGAGGTTGCGGTTCTGTTCGTAGCTGTCGGTACCGGCACCGTTACTGCCGATCAGCACGTCGCCGATCCAGACCGTGTGCGCATCTTTACCCTGCAGCGCGCCCTTGTAGTTGACCCGGCTGCGGCTCTTCGGCGCGTCGTGGAAAACATACACCTGCTGTTCCAGGTGCTGGCCGGCATCCGCGAAGTAGAGCCCGAGAAGCAGGGTGTCAGAACCGGGACCGGCCAGACGTACCGAGGGGTTGACCCGCACGATGCTGCCACCGAGGGAAACAACCACGTGCTTGAGGCGGGCGTCACGACCAACGGATGCGAAATGGTTGGCCAGGTGCACCGCGGAGTCGTTCCATTCCTGCAGCGTGACGACCGTGAGGTTGGCGGACTCGCCGAGAATGATCTCAACGTTTTCGCTCAGCCGGGCGTCACCCGTGTTGTGCAGGATGACCGTGGCCTGGCTGAACGGCTTGGCCTCGATGATCGTGTGGGCGGCGCGAGCGGAGTTGCCCAGGGTCGATCGGGTGACCGTGATCTCCTTGGCTTCCTCACCGGACACCGTGATGGCCAGAGCCTCGTCGAAAGCACCCCAGGCGTTGGCGGCGGCGCGTTCTTCCGGCAGACCGGCGGTGCCGATCCGGGCATCCGATCGGGGTACCCAGTTGACGGAGATCCCCGCCACCTCGGTGGACTCGACGTCATAGCGTGAGCCGTCGAGGTCGCCGGCGGTGAGGTCGGTGAACTTTGCGACGGGCGAATGCTTCCAGACGGCTTCGCGGCCGGTGACGGCCTCGAAGTCGACGACGTTGACGCTCTTGAAGCGGTCCGAGCGGGTTTGTACCGGCACGTAGCCGAAACGTCCGTCGGAGTGTTCTTTGATTCCGTGCTGGCCGGTCGGGAGGACCGACGAGCCAGCATCTGGTGTGGATGGTGCGGGCACAGTTTTTGAAGCGCTCTTCGAAAGCGCTGAAGCGGCGGACATTTAGCCGACGGATCCTTCCATGCCCATTTCAATGAGCTTGTTGAGTTCGAGGGCGTACTCCATCGGGAGCTCCCGGGCGATCGGTTCGATGAATCCACGAACGATCATGGCCATGGCCTCGTCTTCGGGCATGCCGCGGCTCATCAGGTAGAACAGTTGTTCTTCACTGACGCGCGAGACGGTGGCCTCGTGGCCGAGCTGCACGTCGTCCACGCGGATGTCGATGGACGGGTAGGTGTCGGAGCGTGACTGGGTGTCGACCAGGAGCGCATCACAGCGCACGGTGTTGGCCGCGTGGTGCGCGGCGGCATCCACTCGAACCTCACCGCGGTATCCGCTACGTCCGCCACCGCGTGCGATGGACTTGGACACAATGGATGACTGGGTGTACGGGGCCATGTGGATCATCTTGGCGCCGGCGTCCTGGTGCTGGCCGGGTCCGGCAAAGGCGACCGACAGGGTCTCACCCTTGGCGTGCTCACCCATGAGGTAAATGGACGGGTATTTCATGGTGACCTTGGAACCGATGTTGCCGTCGATCCATTCCATCGTGGCACCTTCACCGGCCGTGGCCCGCTTGGTGACGAGGTTGTAGACGTTGTTCGACCAGTTCTGGATGGTCGTGTAGCGAACACGGGCGTTCTTCTTGACGACGATCTCGACCACGGCGGAGTGCAGCGAGTCGGACTTGTAGATCGGGGCGGTGCAGCCCTCGATGTAGTGCACGTAGCTGCCCTCGTCGGCGATGATGAGCGTGCGCTCAAACTGGCCCATGTTCTCCGTGTTGATGCGGAAATATGCCTGCAACGGAATCTCAACGTGCACGCCGGGCGGCACATAGACGAACGATCCGCCCGACCAGACGGCCGTGTTGAGCGCGGCGAACTTATTGTCGCCCGAGGGGATGATCGTGCCGAAGTACTCTTCGAAGAACTCCGGGTGCTCCTTGAGCGCCGTGTCGGTGTCCATGAAGATAACGCCCTGGGCTTCGAGTTCCTCATTGATCTGGTGGTAGACCACTTCGGACTCGTACTGGGCTGCAACACCGGAGACGAGGCGCTGACGCTCAGCTTCGGGGATACCGAGCTTCTCGTAGGTGTTCTTGATGTCATCGGGCAGGTCTTCCCAAGTCTGGGCCTGCTTCTCCGTGGAACGCACGAAGTACTTGATGTTATCGAAGTCGATCTCGGAGAGATCGGCGCCCCAAGTGGGCATGGGCTTGCGTTCGAACAGCTGCAGGGCCTTCAAGCGGCGCTGCAACATCCAATCCGGCTCGGACTTCAGGTTGGAGATGTCAGTGACAACCTCGGGGGAAATACCACGACGAGCGGATGCGCCAGCCTTGTCGGAATCGGCCCACCCAAATTCGTAGGTGCCAATCCCCTCAAGGTCGGGACGGTCTAACAGGACATCCGACATAATTACCTCTTCTCTACCCAGCACAACCCGGATATTAGTCCGGTCATTCCCCTGACCTCAGTGAAGACCACGGGAACGGGTTGTGTGGACAGCTACGTTGCGTACCTAGAATATTCATGGAACGAAATGAACCCGAGCCGACCAACACCCGAGGGCGCTGTTCGGTTCCGATTGAAATCGTGCAATCACCATGACTGCACGAAGGATCTCCATGGAGATACCAATTCTACAGGTTGATCAGCATGATACGCGTGCTTGCCGGTCGATTCACATCTGTAGACGACACGATCTGAAGACACGCGCTCCTCAAAAGATATAGAGAGCAGAACCGGTGAATCCGATATACCAATGGTTGCCCCGCGCTATCGACGGACGTATCCGGGTGGTCGCCTGGCTATCCCTCGTAACGGAAATCCTGATCGTCGGAACCGGCGGCGCTGTTCGCCTGACCGGCTCCGGACTTGGCTGCCCAACCTGGCCGACCTGCGTTGCCGGGTCGCTGGTACCGACCGACGAGATGGGCGTGCACGGCATTATTGAGTTCGGCAACCGCCTGATGACCGGGCTGATCGGCATCATTGCGATTGCGGCGGTCGTTCTGCTCTGGCGTTTGCGCACGGAACGTAAGGACCTGTTCGTTCTCGCCGTGATTCTCGGCGGCGGCGTCCTTGTGCAGGCACTTGTCGGCGGCGTCACCGTGTTGACCGGCCTCAACCCGTTCATCGTCGGCTTTCACTTCACGGTGTCGCTTCTCATGGTCTGCATCGCAACGGTACTCGTGTACCGCGTTTATCTGGCGCCGGGAGTGCGCACCCTCATCGTGCCGAGCGGATTCGCCGGGCTGGCCCATGCCACGAGTTTCGTCGTGGCATTGACCGTGATGATGGGCGTGCTGACCACCGCATCCGGACCGCACTCGGGCGATGTCGCGGCGGGGCGCACGGGCTTCAATGCCGAGCTGCTCGAGCACCTGCATGCCTGGCCGGGCTACGCAACATTCGCCTTGACGATCGTGCTGCTCGTGGCAGCCGTTCGCGGCAAACTGGCCGTGCGTGCATTCGTTGCCCTACTGCTGGTCGTCGAGATCGTGCAGATCACGGTCGGTCTGCTTCAGGCGAATTTGGGTCTGCCGCCCGTTCTCGTGGGCCTGCACATGGTGCTCGCCTGCGTGCTCGCCGCCACGATGACCGCCGTTGTGCTGAAGCTCAAGGCTCCGGCAGCAGCAGCGGTTGACGCCACACGGCTGTCTGCGGCGAACGAAGCCGGCAGCCGATAGCCGGCGATCAGTTCAGGTTGCGATAGCTCTGAGCGGTGGCGAAGAGTGCGTCGTTCCACGGCGTGGCGGTGATGCCGAGTGCACGTTCGGTCTCGGTCGAGTCGATGATGAACGGCAGCACGAATTGGTAGCTCGAGGCCCACACCTCGTGCATCATCGGATTGGCCAGGCCGAGCGAACGCAGTAGCCACTGCGGATAGCCGGAGACTTTTCCCCGAGTGCCGTAGTGCGCGTTGAGCTGCGCGACGATATCGCTGCGGCTGAAGGTTCCGCTCGGAACATGCCAGATTCGTCCCCAGTCCCCCGTGAAGTCTGCGGCAGCGATGAGAGTTGCCACGATATCGGGCAGGTAGCTCCAACTGTGCTCGACCTGCGGTTTACCGACGACGTGAGCGGTTTTCGACCGCAGAACGGCAGTGAAAAACGACTCTCCGAGGTGGGCGGTGCCGGTGGCTCCCGGCCCGAAGTAGTCGCTGGCCCGCACCTCCACGGCGCGAATGTCACCGGCGTCGTGCGCAGCGCGCAGCGCGGCCCATCCGGCGCGGCGAATCAGTCCCTTCGTTTCGATGGTTGTCTCGGGTGACTGCTCGGTCATTGCGCCGGTCGGTGCACCATAGGGATATAGGTTCCCCATCGCGACTATGCGGGCACCGGTCGCCATGGCCGCCGCAATCGCCGCAGCGAAGATCGGCGGCCACTGCGCTGCCCAGTCGGTGTAGGGCGGATTGGTACAAAGAAAGATGGTTGACGCGTTCACGGCGGCCTGGGTGAACGCGGCCGGGTCGCGGGCATCAAGGATGCGGGCGGTGGTGCCGACAGCGCTCGAGCCCGATCGGGTCGCGATGGTCACCGAGTCGCCGCGCTCCGCGAGGCGCTCGGCGAGCGGACGACCAATGTGCCCGGCTCCAACGACAAGGTGCGTTTTCATGGTTTCCCTTCGGTCCGATCGTCTCAGATGTAGCTGATTCTGGCAGAAAGACGGTGCTGGAACACCCAAAAATGCTTTCCTGACCCCGTGCCGACCGGGTTCGGCGGCGTGAACGGGCCATGAATTCTCGCGCGTCTCTCCCCCGACGCTGGTCGCCGGTGTACTCTCCAGACATGCATTTCGCTCCGGGAGCCAAATCGAAGCCGCCAGACGACGCGGCGCGCCTTGCCCTGTTTGGTCCCCCGGTGTTCGGGTTCGTGCCGCAACAGCGTATTCAGGAACGCGGCTGGAGTTGGTACGGCAATCACGGCCGCACGCTTGAAGCGCAGGCGCACTATTGGCTCGCCGACCCGTCAGGCAATTTCTGGTTCGAAGATTCCCCGGCCGGGCCGGTTGGCATCGCCGAGCTGCGCGGATTCGTTTTTACGGATGTGCCGGGCTCCACCAATCGCGGTGGCGACCCTATCCGTGACGCGCTCAACCAGCATCTGCAGTACATCGTTATGAACTACGCCAAGAATCCGTACGATTTCGGGTCAGAATTGTGGGCCGAACGGCATACGCAGCAGCAGGCGGAGATCGAACTCGCGCTGGCCCGTCGTTCGAATTTGATCGTCGACGGCATGGCCCTGACCGCCATCAGCGTGACGGCGTCCGACTTCACGGGGACAGCGATGGCCCTGGCCGGACGCGTGGTCACGGTTGTGATTCATTCGGCCGACGTCGGCAAGATCGATACCCGGCTCACCCGTCGGGTCTAAAATCGCGACGCCGGGATGCCCGTTATCTGTCCCAGATAGGTGAGCCAGGCCGTTCCCTCGTACGCCCACATGAGGTCTCCCCCTGGTAAAAGGCCCAGAGGACCGGTTAGAACGGCAGGAGTGGGTCTACACCGACGGCCACAAAGAGCAAGGTCAGGTAGGCGATCGAGCCGTGGAACACGCGCATCGGGGACACATGCTCGTGGCGAATGGCCAAGCTGTAGAGCCGGTGCGTTTCGTAGATGAACCAGCCGCCCGTGACGAGAGCGACAAAACTGTAGAGCAAGCCCATGCCCGCTACCGGGATGAGCAGCAGCGAGCAAGCAACCGTAGCCCAGGCATACAGGATGACCTGCAGGCCCACCTGCGCACGACCACGCACGACGGCCAGCATTGGAACGCCCGCGGCCTGGTAGTCGCTGCGATATTTCATCGACAGCGGCCAGTAGTGCGGGGGTGTCCACAGAAAAATAATCATGAACAGAATGAACGGCGGCCAGGACAGGTCCCCGGTCACGGCCGCCCAGCCGATGAGTACGGGCATGCAGCCGGCAATACCGCCCCAAACAATATTCTGCGGGGTGCGACGTTTGAGAATGATCGTATAGAAGACGACATAGAGCAAAATGGCGGCGAACGAGAGTGCTGCGGCGAGCCAGTTGGTCAGAAGGCCCAGCCAAAGAATGGATGCCGCACCCAAAGCCCAGGCGAAAATCAGTGCTTCTCGGTCGCTGAGTTCACCGGTGACCAGCGGGCGATTCTTGGTGCGCTTCATCAAGCGGTCGATATCGCGATCGAGGTAGCAGTTGAAGGCCCCGGCGGAGCCGGCACTGAGCGAACCGCCGACCAGCGTGGCGAGAATCAGCCAGAGACTGGGGATCCCCTGCTCGGCGAGCAGCATCGTGGGCGCCGTGACGACCAACAAAAGTTCGACAACTCGCGGTTTGGTCAGGGAAAGATAGGCCTTCAGGGTGCGCTTTAGTGTGCGCGGTCCGCTTAGGACCGGGGTCTTCAGGGCGACGTCCATTGTTCCTCTAACGCTAGGCAAGTCTTCTCAGTCTAGGTCACGCCTCGACCGACGCTCCACCGGGCGCCTGACCGGATTGTTTCTCCATGTAACGTCATATGACCCGTGCGCCTTGGCACGGATCCGTATACTTGGATTGTTCCCCCACCCTCTCTGCGATTCGGCGCGCCACCTCGTGGTTCCGCGTTACCGCCCAGTTAAGGTGCCGTCTCGTGGCGGCTGACGGGAAACACAGAACGATCAGGTTTCGATCTCTATACGTGTGACGACAATCTCAGGACGGGTTGACAACAACTCGCCCTCTTCGCTTTATAGAAGGGCCAAAAAACGTGGCAGCATTGCAGTGGGATTCCATCGACAATAAAGCGGTTGACACCGCGCGAATTCTGGCGGCTGACGCCGTCGAGAAGGTTGGGAATGGGCATCCGGGCACCGCGATGAGCCTCGCTCCCGCCGCGTATCTTCTGTTTCAGAAGATCATGCGCCGGGACCCGGTCGACAACGAGTGGATCGGTCGCGACCGTTTCATCCTCTCGGTCGGCCACAGCTCGCTGACGCAGTACGTGCAGTTGTACCTGGGCGGCTATGGCCTTGAGCTCGAAGACCTCAAGGCGCTGCGCACCTGGGGATCCAAGACCCCTGGACACCCGGAATACGGCCACACCGACGGCGTTGAGATCACCACCGGCCCGCTGGGTCAGGGACTCGCCTCGGCTGTCGGGTTCGCCTACGCCTCCCGCTTCGAGCGCGGGCTGTTCGACCCGGATGCCGCAATCGGATCCAGCCCGTTCGACCACTTCGTCTACGTCATCGCCGGCGATGGCGACCTGCAGGAAGGCATCACGAGCGAGGCATCCTCCCTCGCCGGCCATCAACAGCTCGGCAACCTCATCACGATCTACGACAGCAACCAGATCTCGATTGAGGACGACACCAACATCGCTTTCACCGAGGATGTCGCTGCTCGCTACGCCGCCTATGACTGGCACGTTCAGACGGTGGACTGGAAAAAGACCGGCTCCTACGTCGAGGACGTCGCCGAGCTGAACGCGGCCATCGAAGCCGCCCAGAACGAAACCGGCAAGCCGAGCCTGATTATTCTCAAGACCATCATCGGCTGGCCGAGCCCGAAGAAGCAGAACACCGGCAAGATCCACGGCTCCGCCCTCGGCGCCGAGGAACTCGCGGGCGTTAAAACCATTCTGGGCTTCGACCCGGAGAAGAACTTTGATGTCGCTCCCGAGGTCATTGCCCACACTCGACTGGCGGTGGATCGCGGAGCCGCCCAGCACGCGGAGTGGACCGTGCAGTTCGACGCTTGGGCCGCGGCAAACCCCGAACGCAAGGTTCTGCTCGACCGGGTACTTTCCGGCGACCTGCCCGATGGCGTCGAGACGGCCCTTCCCCTCTTCGCTGGCGGCACCCCCGTCTCGACCCGCGCGGCATCCGGCAAGGTTCTGACCGCTCTCGGCGGCGTTATCCCCGAGCTCTGGGGCGGTTCCGCTGACCTCGCCGAATCCAACAACACCACCATCGGTGGCGCCGCATCGTTTATTCCGAGCGAACACTCCACGGGCGAGTGGACCGGTAACTCCTACGGCCGAGTGCTGCACTTCGGTATTCGGGAACACGCCATGGCCGCCATCCTCAACGGCATCGTGTTGCACGGCAACACCCGCCCGTTCGGTGGCACCTTCTTGATTTTCAGCGACTACATGCGCCCGGCCGTTCGCCTCGCCGCTCTCATGAAGGCGCCGTCGATTTTCGTCTGGACCCACGACTCGGTTGCTCTCGGCGAAGACGGCCCCACCCATCAGCCGATCGAACAACTGGCAACCCTGCGCGCCATTCCGGGACTGGACGTTGTCCGTCCCGGCGATGCCAATGAAACCGCCTGGGCCTGGAAGACCATTCTGGAACGCCGGAACGGCCCGGCCGGAATCGCCCTGACCCGCCAGAACATCCCGGTGTACGAACGCGGCGAAGGCGCAGCATCCGCCGAGACCTTCGCCTCGGCGAAGAACGTGGCCCGTGGCGCGTATGTGTTGGCCGAAGCGGCTGGCGGCATCCCCGACGTGATTCTGATCGGCACCGGCTCCGAGGTGCAGCTCGCCGTTGACGCCCGCGCTCAGCTCGCCCTGGAAGGCATCAACGCCCGCGTCGTGAGCGCACCCTGCCTCGAATGGTTCGAGGAGCAGAGCAGCGAGTACCGCGAATCGGTGCTTCCCGCCGCGGTCACCGCTCGCGTGTCGGTCGAGGCCGGCCTCGCACTGACCTGGCGTGGCTACGTCGGCGATGCCGGTCGGAGCATCTCGATCGAGCACTTCGGGGCTTCCGCCGACTACCAGACGCTATTCCGGGAATTCGGCATCACCACCGAAGCCGTTGTCGCCGCCGCGAAGGAATCCATCAGCGCGGCCTGAGTGCCCCCGGGGGACCGATTCGGTAATACTGTGCAGGATACTGTTCTCCCCCTTCTCCACCACACCGCTACAGTCAGCTGCCTGAAGCAGCACAACCAGGAGATTTCACTATGACAAACCCCACCCCCCTCGCCCAGCTGTCCGCTGCCGGCGTTAGCATTTGGCTCGACGACCTTTCTCGTGAACGCATCAACTCCGGTGGACTGCAGGATCTGATCAAGAACAGCAACGTCGTCGGCGTCACCACGAACCCGACGATCTTCGCCGGTGCCCTGGCCAAGGGCGAGGCATACAGCGAACAGGTCGCGACGCTGGCCGCCGACGGTACCAACGTGACCGACGCCGTCTTCGCCATCACCACCGATGACGTCGCCGCTGCCTGTGACATCTTTCGCCCGGTTTACGACGCGACCAATGGTCAGGACGGCCGCGTCTCGATCGAGGTTGAGCCGAGTCTCGCTCGCGACGCTTCCGGTACGATCACCCAGGCCCAGCAGCTCTGGAAGAAAGTCAACCGAGCCAACGCGATGATCAAGATTCCCGCGACGGTCGAGGGTCTGGAAGCCATCACGGCCACCATCGCCCTCGGCATCAGCGTCAACGTGACCCTGATCTTCAGCCTGGAGCGTCACCGCCAGGTCATCAACGCGTACCTGTCCGGACTCGAGCAGGCCAAGGCCGCCGGAATCGACCTCTCCACGATTCACTCGGTCGCCTCATTCTTCGTCTCGCGCGTCGACTCTGAAATCAACATCCGTCTTGAAACGCTCGGTACTCCCGAAGCTCTCGCCCTCAAGAGCAAGGCCGGCGTCGCCAATGCCCAGCTCGCGTACCAGGTCTACGAGCAGGCATTCAGCAGTGAGCGTGCGCTCGGCTTGATCAAGGCCGGCGCCACCAAACAGCGCCCACTCTGGGCCTCGACCGGCGTCAAAGATGCCAGCCTGCCCGACACCCTCTACGTGACCGAGCTGGTCGCCCCCGAGGTCGTCAACACCATGCCAGAGAAGACCATGCAGGCTACTGCCGACCACGGCGTCATCCCGGCGGACTCGGTCACCGGCTCCTACGCTGGAGCAAATGCCGTGCTCGACGCGCTGGCCGCTCAGGGTGTCTCGTACGACGACGTCACCCGGCTGCTCGAAGAAGAAGGCCTGTCCAAATTCGAGGTGTCCTGGAACGAATTGCTCGACACGGTGCAGACGGCCCTCACTGCAGCCTCGACCACGGCGGCCGTGTGATGAGCTTTCGCATCTCGGTGAGTGGCGCCGCGGCAGACGCGGTACTGGCCACTGTTCCCACCCTCGTCGCGGACCTCGTCGCCTCCGGCATCACCGCCCTCGACCCGGCCCTCTGGGGCCCCGAGGCCGAAGCTGAAGCAGCACTGCGTCTGGGCTGGACCGAATCCGTCGCGGTTTCTCGCCCGCTCGTGGCCGAAATCACGGAACTGCGTTCCGTTCTGCAGGCTCGCGGCGTTACCCAGATCGCCCTCGCCGGTATGGGCGGGTCATCGTTGGCCCCTGAGGTCATCACCCGCACCGCTGGCGTCGCTCTCACGGTACTCGACGCAACCGACCCCGGGCAGGTGCTCTCCGCGCTGAAAGACAACCTCGCCGGCACGGCCCTGGTCGTCTCTTCCAAGAGCGGCTCCACCGTTGAAACCGACAGCCAGCGCCGGGTTTTCGAACGCGCCTTTCGCGAGATCGGTATCGATCCTGCCGAGCGCATCATCGTTGTGACCGACCCCGGTTCGCCGCTCGAAGCATCCGCACGTGAAGCGGGCTACCGCGTTTTCAACGCGGATCCCACCGTGGGTGGGCGCTACTCGGCACTGACCGCGTTCGGACTCGTGCCCTCGGGACTGGCCGGCGTGGACATCGGCGAGCTCCTCGACGAGGCAGAGTCGATCTCGCTGGCATTGGCCGTTGACTCCCCCGAGAACCCGGGGCTCGTTCTCGGTGCAGCGATCGCCGCCACCAGCCCGCGGCGCGACAAGCTCGCCATCGTTTCCGACGGCACACACATCGTGGGCTTTGCGGACTGGGTCGAACAGCTCATCGCCGAATCGACCGGCAAGCTCGGCACCGGAATTTTGCCGGTCGTGCTGGAGCTGGACGCTCCCGAGCTGACCGAGGCGTTGCCCGACCTGCAGCTCGTGCGGGTCGTCGCTGATGCCGGCACCGAGCTGTTTGCTGAGACCGGCGACGAGATTGTCGTCAGCGGAACCCTCGGCGCACAGTTTCTGGTGTGGGAGTACGCGACCGTCGTTGCCGGGCGCCTGCTGGGCATCAACCCGTTCGACCAGCCCGATGTCGAATCCGCAAAAATCGCCACGCGCGGCCTGTTGGATGCTCGCCCGACGCCGGCGCCCGCCTCGTTTATCACGGACGGCATCGAAGTGCGGGGGACCCCGCACGTCATCGGTGCGGCCAGCGACCTTGCCTCGGCGATCGATGCGCTGCTTGAGGAGCTGGGCTCCGACGGATACGTCGCCGTGCAGGCCTACGTCGACCGCCTTGCGCTTCCGCAGCTGGCCGAGATCCGCAACAAGCTCGCTACGCTGTCGAAGCGACCGGTCACGTTTGGCTGGGGACCGCGCTTTCTGCACTCCACCGGACAATTCCACAAGGGCGGACCGGCTACCGCCGTGTACCTGCAAATTCTGGCCACACCGGCGGAGGACCTCGATATTCCCGAGCGTCCGTTCACCTTTGGAGAACTCATCCAAGCGCAAGCCAGTGGCGATGCGAGCGTGCTGGCCGAGCACGGACGCCCCGTTTTGACGCTGACGCTGACCCAACCCCAGCAGAACGTCGCCACCCTGTTCCAGGCGTTGGTCTAGTCGGGAGGGGTCCTCACGGGCACCCCGTGCGGACCCCCGGCACACGCACTTTAAGTGTGCCGGGATCCTCTGCTGCATCCCCATTTTTCTGCACTGTCCCGTCAAAGGAGCTGCATGTCCCCGGTGGAAATAACTCCGGAGTTTAATCCGCTCAGGTCACCATCCGACTATCGCTTGAATAGAATCGCCGGGCCTTCCAGCCTCGTGATCTTCGGTGTCACCGGTGACCTTGCGCGCAAGAAGCTCATGCCCGCCGTCTACGATTTGGCCAATCGCGGGCTACTACCGCCCGGTTTTGCCCTGGTCGGGTTTGCCCGCCGCGACTGGGACAACGAAGACTTCATGCAGGTTGTGCACGATGCCGTCAAACAGCATGCCCGCACCGAGTTTCACGAAGACGTCTGGGCTCAGTTGGCTGAGGGCATCCGTTTTGTTTCGGGCACCTTTGACGACGACGAAGCGTTCACCCGTCTATCCCAGACCATCGACGAGCTGGACCGTGAGCGAGGAACTATGGGCAACCATGCGTTCTACCTCGCGATTCCGCCCAAGGCTTTCCCTCAGGTTACCGAGCAGTTGCGGCGATCGGGTCTGGCCGAGCAGGAAAACGGCCAGTGGCGTCGGGTCGTCATCGAGAAGCCGTTCGGCAGCGATCTGAAGACTGCACGGCAGCTCAACGATGTGGTCGAGTCGGTGTTTCCGCCCGACTCCGTCTTTCGGATCGATCACTACCTCGGCAAAGAGACGGTGCAGAACATTTTGGCACTGCGCTTCGCCAATGAAATGTTTGAACCGTTGTGGAACGCCAACCACGTTGAACACGTGCAAATCACCATGGCCGAGGACATCGGTGTGGGTGGGCGCGCCGGATACTACGACGGCATCGGCGCCGCGCGCGACGTGATTCAGAACCACTTGCTGCAATTGCTGGCGCTTACCGCAATGGAAGAGCCAATCTCCTTTGATGCCGCCGACCTGCGCGCCGAAAAGGAGAAGGTGCTCGCCTCCGTGCGGCTCCCCGCCGATCTTGGACAAGGGACCGCGCGGGGCCAGTACGCCGGCGGTTGGCAAGGTGGCGAAAAGGTCGTCGGTTTTCTCGATGAAGACGGTATGAACCCGGAATCGGTCACCGAGACCTATGCCGCCATGCGGTTGACGATCGACACGCGCCGCTGGGCTGGAGTGCCGTTTTATCTGCGTGCCGGCAAACGCCTCGGCCGTCGAGTCACCGAGATCGCCGTGGTTTTCAAACGCGCCCCGCAGTATCTGTTCGCGCCCGGTCAGACCGCCGAACTGGGCCACAATGCCCTGGTGATTCGGGTTCAGCCCGATGAGGGAGTCACGATCCGGTTCGGATCGAAGGTGCCCGGCGTCGTGATGCAGGTACGAGACGTGACCATGGACTTCGGATACGGCCACGCCTTCACCGAGGCGAGCCCGGAAGCCTATGAGCGACTCATCCTCGACGTACTCCTCGGCGACCCGCCCCTGTTCCCCCGGCATGAAGAGGTCGAACTGTCGTGGAAGATTCTGGACCCGATCGAAGAATACTGGGCCACGCAAGGACAACCGGAGCAGTACCGCCCCGGTACCTGGGGACCCACATCCGCTGACGACTTACTGGCCCGCGATGGCCGCACCTGGAGGCGACCATGATCGTCGATCTGCCCGACACCACGACCGCGAAGATCTCAAAAGCGCTTGTGCGCATTCGGGAAGAGGGCGGCGCCGTGGCTCTCGGCCGCGTGCTCACCCTGATTATTGCCTCGACCGTCGGTCACGAAGAAGAGGCGATTGAGGCCGCCAACGATGCTTCCCGTGAGCATCCGATGCGCGTCATCGTCGTCTCCACTCAGGAAACGACCTCGACGACGGCGACACCCGACGCTCGGGTCGACGCTGAAATCCGAGTGGGCGGCGATGCCGGAGCCAGTGAGGTCATCGTTTTGCGGGTCTACGGTGAGGCAGCAAGCGACCCGGAGAGTCTGGTCACCGGCTTGCTATTGTCCGACGCTCCCGTCGTGGCCTGGTGGCCCGGTACGGCCCCGGCCGTTCCCAGCGAGTCCCCGCTGGGACGCATCGCCTACCGTCGCATTACGGATGCTTCGACCCAGCCGGATCCGCAGGCCGCGCTGCACCATCTCTGTGGCAGCTATCGTCCCGGGGACACCGACTTCGCCTGGACGCGCCTGACGCTGTGGCGCGCCCAGCTGGCCGCAGTGTTGGACCAGCCCCCCTACGAACCCATCATCGGAATTCAAGTCACCGGCGCGGCAGCCTCCCCGTCCACTGCACTGTTGGCTGCGTGGCTGCAAATGCAACTGCAGGTACCGGTCGACTACGAGTTGACCACCGGTCCCCAGGCCAACGGCCTGCACGGGGTGCACCTTACTCGCGCATCGGGGACCATCTCGCTCGAACGCGAGATGCCCGATATTGCCCGTCTGAGCCAACCCGGGCAGCCGGTTCAGGATCTGACGCTCAAACGACGCAGCCTGCGCGATTGTCTCGCCGACGAACTGCGCCGGCTCGATCCGGACGAGCTGTATGGTGAGGTCATCACCCGCGGCTTGCCGCAACTCGATGACATGGTGAATAACAGGAGCGGAGTCTGACCGTGACCAATGATCGACGGGTGCTGGTGCACCAGAACACGCAAGCTCTGGCAAGTTCGGTAGCAGCCCGCTTTCTGACGAACATGGTCGATGTACTGCAGGAGCAGGACGAAGCGAATGTCGTGCTGACCGGCGGCTCCGTAGGCATCGCTGTATTGGCCGCAATCAATGATTCAGCTGCCCGCGACACAATTGACTGGTCTCGAGTCAACTTTTGGTGGGGAGACGAACGTTGGGTAGCTCGCGCCGATCCCGAGCGCAATGAAGTGCAGGCTCGAGCGGCCCTCTTGGACCACATAAACGTCCCGTCGGCGAACATCCACTCGTTCGCAGCCTCGGATGACTCCCCCGAGACCGCCCCGGAGGGCGGCACCGATGCTTTGGCGGCGGCAGCAGCCCGGTACACGGCAGAACTACTCGCGCATGCACCCGAGGGTGCCCCCTACCCGCGTTTCGACGTGACATTTCTCGGGGTCGGACCCGATGGGCACATCGCATCATTGTTTCCGCACCGATCGGGAATTCGCGAGAACGAGGCCAGCGTCATCACTGTGCGCGACTCCCCCAAGCCGCCGGCTGATCGTTTGTCGCTGACGCGACCCGTGCTGAACTCATCGGACCGGGTCTGGCTGGTCCTGGCCGGCTCTGACAAGGCGTCAGCGCTCGGGCTCGCGCTGGCGGGCGCGAGCCGTGACGAAGTTCCCGCTGCGGGGATCAAGGGACGCTATCGCACGATGTACTTCGTCGACAGCGATGCGGCTGCTCAGGTTCCCGAGAACCTCATCGCACCCGCCTACTAACCGCACGCCACGGGCGAACAGCAAAAAACCGGCTCTCGTTTTCTCGAGAGCCGGTTTTTTGTTTCAGTCTTCAGTTCGTGGGCGACAGCTTGCCGCGACGAACGCGCAGCTGGTGGAGCGCCTCTTCCAAGAGCGATTCCGCTTCTTCCTCGGTGCGACGTTCCTTGACGTAAGCGAGGTGCGTCTTGTAGGGCTCAAGTTTCACCACGGACGGCGGGTTCTCTTTGTCACGGCCGGCCGGCAATCCAGACGACGGGCAGTCGATGGTGACCGGGATCTCCTCGTCGGGAAGGCTCGCGGCAAAGTACCGCACCGTCTCATTGCCGAGTGCATCCCAATAGGAGACCTTGATGCGGTCCGCGTGAAAACCGCGATCCTGCTCGCCCATGGGGCCTGCGCCTACACGCGAGCCACGAATTGCGCTGCCGCCTGATGCCATCTTGTTCCTCCGTTGACTCGTGCAGTTGTGCGCTGCAGATTCGAGCAGTTATTGGTGCCGCTGTTAGTGGTGCTGCTAGTGACTCAGTGTGCTGGTCAAAGAGCTAGGGTAACTCCGCACATGGCGAAAAGTTAAGCCCCCGTGTCAAATTTGGTAATCAAACCGAGAACCACGATGCAGGTGATCCACAGCAAGCCAAGAATGATGGTGATGCGGTTGAGGTTGCGCTCGGCAACCCCCGAGGCACCCAGATTGGAGGTTACGCCACCACCAAACATGTCGGACAATCCACCGCCCCGCCCCTTGTGCAACAAAATGAGCATGGTGAGCAGGAGACTCGTAATACCGACGAGCACCTGCATAACGACCTGGAGAATCTCCACACGAAACCTTTCAAAACACGGAGGGCGCAACTCTGGCGCCCAGACCCTCGTAATTATACCCTTCACACAGGAGCGAGGTGGTTGCCCGTGGGCAACCACCTCGCTCCTGCACGTGAGGTACACGTCGAATTAGAGACCGACGTGCTTGTGATACCGAATAATGCTGGAGAACTCCGGAATATCTAGGCTGGCGCCGCCAACGAGGGCACCGTCAACGTTGGGCTCTCGCATGAATGCGGCGATGTTGCCGCTCTTGACCGAGCCACCGTATAGGATACGGGTCTTGTCGGCCACATCCTGACCGAGCGTCTCGACGAGAACGCCGCGCAGCGCGGCGGCGACCTGTTCGGCCTGCTCTGGAGTTGCAGCCTGACCGGAGCCGATCGCCCATACGGGCTCGTAGGCAACCACGATGTCTGCGGCGTTGGTCACACCGGCGAGTGCCGCGCGCAACTGAGCGACCGGAACAGCGCTCGGACCGTGCACGGCCAGGTCTTCGGCGCTTTCGCCGACGCAGATCAACGGCACCAGGTTGTGTTTCAGGGCTGCGGACACCTTAGCGGCCACCTGCTCATCGCTCTCGTTGTGCAGGGTTCGGCGTTCGGAGTGCCCGATGATCACGTACTGGCATTCCAATTGAGCCAGGAATGCACCCGAGATCTCGCCCGTGTACGCACCGGAATCGTGAGCCGACACGTCCTGGGCACCAAAGGCGAGCGGAAGCTTGTCCGCCGACACCAGAGTCTGCACGCTGCGCAGGTCGGTGAATGGAGGAAAAACTGCAACCTCGACCGCAGCGAAGTCGTGCCCGGCATCCTTGAGATTCCAGGCCAGCTTCTGTACGAAAGCGATGGCCTGGAGGTGATCCAGGTTCATCTTCCAGTTGCCCGCAATTAGCGGAGTACGCCGAGGGTTAGTGTTCATTGCCATCCGAGGACCTCCAGTCCTGGTAGACGCTTGCCCTCGAGGAATTCGAGGCTTGCGCCACCGCCGGTAGAAATATGACCGAATTGGTCGTCGTGGAAACCGAGGATGCGCACGGCCGCGGCCGAGTCGCCGCCACCGACCACGCTGAGTCCGCTGACCTCGGTGAGTGCGGCGGCAACCGTGCGGGTGCCCTCCGCGAAGGGTGCGAGTTCAAATACGCCCATGGGGCCGTTCCAGAACACTGTGTTCGACGCGCGGATGATTTCTGCGAACGCCGCCGCCGTATCCGGCCCGATGTCCAGGCCCAGCCCGGCAGCGCCGAACGGGGTGTCCTCAATTTTGTCCGCCGGGGTGATCACGTGCTCGGCATCGGCACCGAACTTTGAGGCGACCACCACATCGGTGGGGAGAACAATCTTCACGCCGAGACGTTCGGCTTCGGCCAGATAGCCGCGAACCGTCTCGATCTGGTCGCTCTCCAGCAGGCTGGCACCGACTTTGTGCCCCTGAGCGGCCAGAAAGGTGAACAGCATGCCGCCACCGATCAGCAGGGAGTTCACGCGGGGCAGCAAATGCCCGATGACGCCGAGCTTGTCGCTCACCTTGGAACCGCCGAGGATGACCGTGTACGGGGCCTCGGGCTTCTCGGTGAGGCGGTCGAGTACGTCGAGTTCGGCGGCAATGAGCAGACCGGCCGCACTCGGCAGCAGCGACGCCAAATCGTAGACGCTCGCCTGCTTGCGGTGAACGACCCCGAAACCGTCGGACACGAATGCATCGCCGAGGAGCGCAAGCCGCTCGGCGAACGCGAGGCGATCGGCATCCACTTTGCTGGTCTCCCCCGCGTTGAATCGCAGGTTTTCCAAAACGACGATGTCGCCGTCGTGCAGCGCAGCCACTGCCTCGGTGGCCGAGTCACCGACCGTGTCGGTGGCAAAGGCAACCGGGAGGTTCACCAATTCGCTCAAGCGAGCGGCAACAGGCTTCAGGCTGTACTGAGGATCAACGGCCCCGTCGGGGCGCCCGAGGTGAGAAACAATCACCACGCGGGCACCCTGAGCGACGAGGGCGTTGAGGGTGGGCAGTGACGCCCGCACCCGTCCATCGTCGGTGATCTGTCCGTTCTTCAACGGAACGTTCAGGTCAAAGCGGACGATAACCCGCTTGCCGCCGAGCGGTCCGAGCGAGTCAATCGTGCGTAACGTCACCGCGCGGCCGTTAGAGTCGCTCGGCGACGAACTCGGTGAGGTCAACAAGGCGGTTGGAGTAACCCCACTCGTTGTCGTACCACGAGGCAACCTTGACCTGGTCGCCGATTACCTTGGTGAGTCCGGCGTCGAAGATCGAGGAGTGCGGGTCGCCAACGATGTCGCTGGACACGATCGGGTCCTCGGTGTAGCTGAGGATGCCCTTGAGCGGACCTTCTGCTGCGGCCTTGTAGGCAGCGTTCACTTCTTCGACCGTTACTGCACGGGAGGCTGTGATGGTGAGGTCGGTGATCGAACCGGTCGGCACCGGAACGCGCAGTGCGTAGCCGTCCAGCTTGCCGACGCTCTCGGGGATGACCAGGCCGAGGGCCTTGGCTGCACCGGTCGACGTCGGGATGATGTTGAGCGCAGCGGCGCGGGCACGACGGAGGTCGCTGTGCGGTCCATCCTGCAGGTTCTGGTCTGCGGTGTACGCGTGAATGGTGGTCATCAGGCCGCGTTCGATACCGAAGTTGTCGAGGAACACCTTGACGAGCGGCGCGAGGCAGTTCGTGGTGCAGGAAGCGTTCGAGATGATGTTGTGCACCGCGGCGTCGTAGGTGTCTTCGTTCACACCGAGTACGAGAGTCGCGACGTCAGCACCCGTTGCGGGTGCGGAGACGATGACCTTCTTGGCACCGGCGTCGATGTGCTTCTGGGCATCGACGGCCTTGGTGAAACGTCCGGTGGATTCGATGACGATTTCAACGCCCAGGGCGCCCCAGGGCAGGTTGGCCGGGTCGCGCTCGGCGAGGACCTTGATGGGCTTGCCGTTGACAATGATGTTGTCGCCGTCGACCTCGACGGTGGCGTCCAGGCGGCCTCCGACAGAGTCGTACTTGAGCAGGTGGGCGAGCGAGGCAGGGTCGCTCAGGTCGTTGACGGCGACAATTTCAATGTCGCTGCCCTTGGCGAGGGCTGCACGGAAGTAGTTGCGGCCAATGCGGCCGAACCCGTTGATACCGATCTTTACGGACACGAATAGCTCCTGATTGTGAAAAGGCGCCGAAAGGCGCGATGAAAAGAGTGCGGGACGAGAACGGTGGTGCCCCTATTGCGAGGGGCACCAGCAGGCTACGAGAGTAGCAGCAGGCCGTTCGTCTTCTCGCGTGCGACGGTGAAACGCTCCTGCACGTTGGCCCAGTTTGCGATATTCCAGAAGGCCTTGACGTAGTCGGCACGCACGTTGCGGTAGTCGAGGTAGTAGGCGTGCTCCCAAACATCGAGCATAAGAACCGGTACGGTTCCGGCCGCGAAGTTGGACTGCTGGTCGAAGAACTGCTGGATGATCAGGCGCTGCCCGATGGAATCCCAGGCGAGAACGGCCCAACCGGACCCCTGCACGCCGAGTGCGGCCGCGGTGAAGTGCGCCTGAAACTTGTCGAACGAACCGAAGTTGTCGTCGATCGCCGCAGCGAGCTCACCGACCGGCTTGTCGCCGCCGTTCGGGGAGAGGTTCGTCCAGAAGACGGAGTGGTTGACGTGGCCACCCAGGTTGAATGCGAGGTCCTTCTCCAGCTTGTTCACGTTGGCGAGGTTTCCGCTGTCGCGGGCCTCCGCGAGCTGGGCCAAGGCCGTGTTGGCGCCGGTGACGTAGGCCTGGTGATGTTTTCCATGGTGGAGTTCCATGATGGTGCCGCTGATGCTGGGCTCAAGAGCCGCATAGTCGTAGTCAAGTGCGGGCAGGGTGTATTCAGCCATTACTTATCTCCTTGTGTGGTGTGCCGGCATCGGATGCGGCCTGTTGTTGCGACGTTTTAGTCTAGCTGGGAGCGTTGCGAGCCACAGAATTTGTGACCCTAGGCGTCGTCGGAATGCACCGGATACTCGACGTCGGTTCCTTCAACGCCGAGTTCGATCGCCTTCTTGTCGGCCATGGCGAGCAGTCGACGAATACGGCCGGCGACGGCATCTTTGGTCATTGGCGGGTCGGCGTGGTGGCCGAGCTCGTCGAGGCTGGAATCGCGAAAGTTGAGGCGAAGATCCCCGGCATAGCGCAGATGTTTGGGGATATCCTCGCCCAGGATATCCATTGCCCGCTGTACCCGGGCGCAGGCAGCGACGGCCGCTTCGGCGGAACGCCGCAGGTTCGCGTCGTCGAAGTTGACCAGGCGGTTCGCCGTGGCGCGCACCTCGCGGCGCTGACGCAGCGTTTCCCAGTTCAGCACGGTATTTGTTGCACCCATGTGCACGAGCATCGCCCCGATGGCGTCGCCATCTCGAATGACGACGCGGTGCACCCCGCGTACCTCACGCGCTTTGGCAGCAACACCGAGGCGTCCCGCCGCTCCCACGAGGGCCATCGCGGACTCGTTCCCGGGGCAGACGACCTCGAGTGCCGCCGACCGTCCCGGATCGGTCAGCGTGCCGTGCGCCAGGAAGGCCCCGCGCCAGACGGCGGCAATTTCTTCTCTGGACCCGGTCGTCAGCCGGTTCGGCAGCCCGCGAATCGGGCGGCGACGGGCATCCAGCAGGCCGGTCTGCCGAGCGAGAGTCTCGCCGCCCTCAATAACCTGCACGAGGTAATGGCTGGACTGACGGATGCCGGTTGCGGCGATGACCTGCAGGGCGCTACGCACCCCGTACAGTTCGGCCAGGTCCTTGCGCACCCGCCGGGCCAAAATTGCCGTGTCTAGCTCTGATTCGATCGCAATTCGACTGCTGATCATGTGCAATCCGCCCGAAAATCGGAGGATTGTGGCCAGTTCGGCCGCGCGCACGGTGG
This sequence comes from Cryobacterium sp. PH29-G1, assembly GCF_030063365.1. Taxonomy (GTDB): domain Bacteria; phylum Actinomycetota; class Actinomycetes; order Actinomycetales; family Microbacteriaceae; genus Cryobacterium. The sequence continues at coordinate 23,114 of NZ_JASISY010000017.1, forward strand.
TCTTGGAGACCTCCACGCGCGAAAGTTCATCTTTAACGTCGGCGGTGAGTGCCAATCGCTTTTCCATTCTGTTGATCAGTTGCGTCTGAGTGATGACGGCCGAGTGGTGCAGCGCATGCTGCGTCCGGCCTCTGTTATTCGCGTCCGAGGTCGCGGTGCTTGATGTTGACCGCGACACCGGGAAGATTTTCGAGCCGGGAGGCCAATTCTCTGGCCATGGCGACGGAGCGGTGCTTGCCGCCGGTGCACCCGATCCCGATGGTGGCGTGGCGTTTGTTTTCGCGCTGGTAGCCGGCCAAAACCGGAGCCATGGCCGCGGCGTAGTGGTCGATGAAATCGAGGGCACCCGGTTGGGCAAGTACAAAGTCTCTCACCTCCGGGTCGACGCCGGTGTGCGCGCGAAGCTCGGGGATCCAGAAAGGGTTGGGCAGAAAACGCGCGTCGGCGACCAGATCGACGTCGGTCGGCAAGCCGTACTTGAAACCGAAACTCATGATGGTCAGCTGCACGCCCGCGGTGCCGAGGGCGGCAAACCGCTCGGTGATCGTTGTGGCGAGCTGGTGCACGTTGAGATCGGAGGTGTCAATGACGAGGTCGCTGGACTCCCGTACGGCGAGCAGCCGGGAGCGCTCCGCCGCAATGCCGTCGAGGAGCGTACCCTCGCCCTGCAGCGGATGCGGCCGACGCACGGATTCAAACCGACGCACGAGCGCATCGTCTCGGGCTTCCAGAAAAATCACCTGCACCTGGGTGCCACCGCGCAGCTGCTGCACGGTTTCCAGAAAATCCCCGAACAGGTCGCGGCCGCGGATATCGACGACGGCCGCAATTTTGGGCAGGTTGGTACCGGCCCGCTCGACCAGATCGACCAGGGGACGCAGCATTTGCGGAGGGAGATTGTCGACGACGTACCAGTCGAGGTCTTCCAAAGCGTTAGCTACGGTCGAGCGGCCCGCCCCGGACATTCCCGTGACGATCAGCACTTCCTGCTTGTCGGGGTCCGTTGTCATTCGTTGAAAGCGCCTTAATGAGAAGTTGGTGGATTATCAAGCCTACCGAGCGCCGGGGCGTTCAGGCGCGCAAATGGGCGTGGATCGACTCGGCCAGCACCGGGCCGATGCCGCGGACATCCGCTATTTCCGCCGCTGAGGCCACCTTGAGTCGCGCCACCGATCCGAAATGTTGTAACAATACCTTCACTCGGGCCGGGCCGAGTCCGGAAATTTCACCCAATATCGATGAAATGTCCTTCTTCCGTCGGATGCGTTGGTGGGTAATGGCGAACCGGTGTGCTTCGTCGCGGATGCGCTGGATCAAAAACAGGGCGTCACTGTTCCGGGGCAGAATTACCGGATAGTCAGAGTCGGGGAGCCAGATTTCTTCCAGCCGTTTGGCGATTCCGCACAGTTGGATTCCGGTGACGCCGGATTCTGCCAAGGCGCGTTTAGCGGCGGCAACCTGCGGCTGCCCACCGTCGACGATCAGCAGGTTGGGCTGGTAGCTGAACTTGGCGCGTTTCTGCTCGGCCTGAACGACGTCCAGTGGCTCGCCTCCGCCCGCCGGAGCGAGCGCTGGTTCCGCGGCCTCCACAAGTTCCGCAGCATCAGACTCCGGTTTCAGGTAGGCGAGGCGGCGGGTCAGAATTTGGTAGATCGAATCCGTGTCGTCGGTCGATTCCGGAATATTGAACCGTCGATACTCGTCTTTGCGAGGCAGACCGTCTTCGAAGACCACCATCGACGCGACGATATTGGTGCCGCTGAGGTGCGAGACGTCATAACATTCCATCCGTAGTGGAGCTGCCGGCATCTCGAGGGCATCCTGAATGTCTTCGAGCGCCTTGGACCGGGCCACGAAGTCTGAGCTGCGCCGGGTTTTATACAACATGAGCGCCTGCTTGGCATTGTTGGTGGCCGTCACGAGCAAGGCCGCTTTTTCCCCGCGCTGGGGCGCGACCAGGCGCACCTTGCGACCGGCCAGCTCGGCCAGTCCGGCTTCGAGAGCTTCGGCGTCGTCGGGCAGCTCCGGCAGCACGATCTCCCGGGGCGGTCGGGTGTCGTGGTTGTAGGCCGTCTGCATCATGGAGTCGATCAGTTCACTCATGGTGACGTCCAGTTCTTTGTCAACCATCCAGCCCCGCACACCGCGAATACGACCGCCGCGCACGATGAATAACTGCACGGCAGCGGCGAGTTCGTCTTGCTCGACCGCGAACAGGTCGATGTCGACACTGTCGCGCAGTACAACGGCACTCTTTTCGAGGACCGCGTTCAGGGCCCGCACCTGGTCGCGTCGTTTGCCCGCGATTTCGTACTGTTGGGCGGCCGCTGCATCTTTCATTTCCTGGGTGAGGGTATTGATGAGTTTCTTATCGTGACTACCCATGAAACTGACAAATTCATTCACGATTGTGCGGTGATCTTCAATGGACACCAGACCCGAGCACGGGCCAAAGCACCGCCCGATCTGACCCGCGAAACACGGCTTGCCGCTCTGCATTGCCCGCTTGTAATTGGCGTTATTGCAGGTGCGGATGGGAAAAGCCTTGAGCATGAGCTCGATGGTTTCGTGCACGGCCCAGATCTTGGGATACGGCCCGAAATAGCGGGCACCCTTGATGCCCTCCGTGCGCGTGACCAGAGCGCGGGGCGCCTCGTCGGCCAGGGTCACCGCGAGGTACGGGTAGGACTTATCGTCCTTGAACTGCACGTTGAAGGGCGGATCAAACTCGTTGATCCAGATCCACTCGAGTTGCAGGGCCTCGACCTCGGTGCCGACTATCGTCCACTCCACGCCCGTCGCGGTGGTCACCATGCGCCGGGTGCGCTCGTGCAGGCTGCCGAGCGGTGCGAAGTAGTTGCTCAGCCGAGCCCGCAGGTTTTTGGCCTTACCCACGTAGAGGATGCGGCCGGTGGCGTCGCGAAACCGGTAAACCCCAGGGGTGGTGGGAATCTCGCCCGCTTTCGGGCGATAGCTCAGGGCATCAGACATGGCCGTCGGGCCGCCTAACCGGCAGCCAGGACCTCCTTCAGGAAGGTACCGGTGAAGCTTTTCTTAACGGTGGCGATGTGCTCCGGCGTGCCGGTGGCGAGCACCTTTCCGCCGCCAGACCCGCCCTCCGGGCCGAGGTCGATGACCCAGTCGGCCGACTTGATCACATCGAGGTTGTGCTCGATCACGATGACGGTGTTGCCCTTGTCGACGAGGCTGTTGAGTACGAGCAGCAATTTGCGCACGTCTTCGAAGTGCAGGCCCGTTGTGGGTTCGTCGAGCACGTACACGCTGCGCCCGTTGGAGCGACGCTGCAGCTCGGTAGCGAGCTTCACCCGCTGCGCTTCGCCGCCGGAGAGGGTGGTGGCACTCTGGCCGAGACGCACGTAGCCGAGGCCCACCTCGACGAGAGTTTTCAGAAAACGATGGATCGATGAGATCGGTTCGAAGAAGTCGGCCGCTTCACTGATCGGCATGTCGAGTACCTCGGCGATGTTCTTGCCCTTGTAGTGCACGGTGAGGGTGTCGCGGTTGTACCGGGCTCCCCCGCACACCTCGCAGGCCACGTAGACGTCGGGCAGGAAGTTCATCTCGATCTTGATCGTGCCGTCACCGGAGCAGGCTTCGCAGCGCCCGCCCTTGACGTTGAAGCTGAATCGGCCGGGCAGGTAGCCGCGGGTTTTCGACTCGATGGTTTCGGAGAACAGGGTGCGGATCTTGTCGAACACTCCGGTGTACGTGGCCGGGTTGGAACGCGGCGTGCGGCCGATCGGGGCCTGGTCAACGTGGATGACCTTGTCCAGCTGCTCCAGGCCGGTGACCCTGGTGTGTTTGCCGGGTAGCTTGCGGGCGCCGTTGAGCCGGTTGGCGAGCACCCGATACAGAATGTCGTTGACGAGCGACGATTTGCCCGAGCCGCTGACGCCGGTGACGGCCGTGAAGGTGCCCAGCGGAAAGGTCACCGAGACCTTCTGCAAGTTGTTGGCCTCGGCACCGGTCACGCCGATGAGGCGTTCCGGGTCGATCGGGCGGCGGGTCTGCGGAGTGGCGATGGATTTGCGCCCGGCCAGGTAGTCGCCGGTGAGCGACTTGGTGTTGGCCAACAGCCCGTCGTAGGAACCGGAGTGCACAACGTGTCCGCCGTTGACACCGGCACCGGGACCAATGTCAACGATCCAGTCGGCGGTCTTGATGGTGTCTTCATCGTGTTCGACCACGATGAGCGTATTGCCGAGATCGCGCAGGGTGACCAGCGTCTCGATCAGGCGTCGGTTGTCGCGCTGATGCAGGCCGATGCTCGGTTCGTCGAGCACGTAGAGCACGCCGGTGAGGCCGGAACCGATTTGCGTGGCCAGGCGGATGCGCTGGGCCTCACCACCCGAAAGCGTCGCCGCGGCGCGGGCCAGGTTGAGGTAGTTCAGCCCGACCCGAATCAGAAAGTCGAGGCGCGCACGAATCTCACGCAGCACCTGGGCTGCGATGGTGGCTTCGCGATCGGTCAGGGTCAGCTGGTCCATGAATTCGCGGGCGTCGCTCAAGCTGAGCGCGCAGACATCCGCAATGCTTGCATCGTGTACGAGTACGGCGAGCACCTCGGGCTTGAGCCTGGTGCCGTGGCAGACGTGGCAGTCGACCTCCCGCAGGTATTCGGACCAGCGCTGCCGCTGGGTGTCGCTCTCGGCCTGCAAATACTGGCGTTCAATGTAGGGCACAACGCCCTCGAAGCCGGAGGTGTAGCTCATCTCGCGGCCATAGCGGTTTTTCCACTTGACCCGCACCTCGAAGTTGTCGCCGCGCATGACGGCGTTCTGCACCTCGGTGGTCAACTCGCCCCAGGGGGTATCGAGGGAGAAGTCGAGGTCGCGCGCGAGACCGTCGAGCAGCTTTTCGTAATACTGGAACAGCCCCTTGCCCTGGGTCGTCCAGGGCAATACGACGCCCTCGGCGATGCTCAGGTCGGGGTCGCCGAGCAGCAGGTCTTCGTCGACGGACATGCGGGTGCCGAGGCCGGAGCACTCCGGGCAGGCACCGAACGGAGCGTTGAAGGAGAAGGTGCGCGGTTCGATTTCGGTCAGCTGCACCGGGTGGTTGTTCGGGCAGGACAGCTTCTCGGAGTAATTCTGCCAGGCCTTATCGCCCTCTTCGTCGAGAAAGTTGATCTGCACGAGGCCGTCGGTGAGCTTGAGAGCCGTTTCGAGGGAGTCGGTGAGCCGGCTGAGCAGCTCGGGACCGGCCACAAGTCGGTCGACGACTACGGAGATATCGTGCTTTTGCTGCTTCTTGAGCGTGGGCGGCTCGCTCAGCTGAATCTGGGTGCCGTCGACGATCGCCCGGGAGTAGCCACCGCCGGCGAGTTCCTGGAACAGGTCGACGAACTCGCCCTTCTTCTGCGAAACGACCGGGCTGACCACCTGGTAGCGGATGCCCGCCTTCAGCTCCATGAGCTGGTCGGCGATCTGTTGCACGGTCTGGGACTGGATGACCTCACCGCAGATGGCGCAGTGCGGCACGCCGATCCGAGCCCAGAGCAGGCGCATGTAGTCGTAGATTTCGGTGATGGTGCCCACCGTGGACCGCGGGTTGCGGTTGGTCGACTTCTGGTCAATCGAGACCGCCGGGCTGAGGCCTTCGATGAAGTCGACGTCGGGACGGTCAACCTGACCCAAAAACTGCCGGGCATAGGCCGAGAGCGACTCCACGTAGCGCCGCTGCCCCTCGGCGAAGATGGTGTCGAAGGCGAGCGACGACTTGCCTGACCCGGAGAGTCCGGTAAAGACCACGAGTGAATCGCGCGGAATCTCCAGATCAACGTTGTGCAGGTTGTGCACGCGCGCTCCGCGCACACTGAGTTTTGGACCGGTTTCTACCTTCGTAATCGACACTCATCGAGTCTATGCAACACCACCGACACCGCCGTACAGCGACTACCGCCCTGAGCGAACAGGCGGCTGCAGAGATATTGTTTCGGAGTATGTATATACTCGGTAATTATTAGCCGTGATTCGTCGTGTCAGTGCCGGAGGTTGTATGTCCGTTCGCCAGAGTTTGCTCGCCATCCTGAACCAGGGACCGTGCTACGGCTACCAGTTGCGGGCCGAATTCGACCGACGCACCGGATCGACCTGGCCGCTCAACGTCGGCCAGATCTACAACACCCTGGACCGGCTCGAGCGCGACGGCCTGGTGCAGAAAGCCGATATCGACGCCGACGGCCAGAACTACGTCGAGATCACCGAGGCCGGCCGTGCTGAAGTCGCCGACTGGCTCGGCTCCCCCGTGGTACGCACGATGGCCACTCGTGATGAACTCGCCATCAAGCTTGCCATTGCCGTGACGCTGCCCGGCGTGGACATCGCCCGGGTGATCCAGGTGCAGCGCTCCGCGACGATGCGCACCCTGCAGGAGCTGACGCGTACCAAGAATGCCACCGCCGACCCGGAATCGTCCGACCAGCTGGCCTGGCTGCTCGTGATCGACTCGCTCATCTTCGCCGCCGAGGCCGAAGCACGCTGGCTCGACCATTCGGAGAGTACGCTGTCCCGTTCCCGGGCCGCCGGCCTGGCCGCTCCCCTGCCGCTCAACACCGATGTCCCCAAGCGTGGCCGCCCGGCCAGGGCAGTGCAGGCCGGCGCATGACCGCCAGCGATGTGCTGTTGCAGCTCGACGGGGTATCGATGCAGTACGGCCACGGCGAAACCGCGATCACGGCCCTCGCCGGGGTGGACCTGTCGGTGAGCCGGGGCGAGCTCGTGGCGGTGATGGGGGCATCCGGTTCGGGAAAATCGACCTTGCTCACCGTGGCGGGCGGGCTCACCCCGCCGACATCCGGTGAGGTCATCGTGGAGGGGCACTGGCTGAGCCAGCTCTCCGCACGCGAGCTGGCCACGCTGCGACGGCGCAGCCTCGGCTTCGTGTTTCAGGACTTCAATCTGATTCCCTCGTTGACGGCTCTGGAGAACGTCAGTCTGCCGCTCGAACTGGATGGGTGGTCGTCGAAAAAGGCCCATCATCCAGCTCGCGACGCCCTCGGCATCGTCGAACTGACCGACCGGGCCCAGCATTTTCCGTCCGACCTGTCGGGCGGGCAGCAGCAACGGGTGGCCATCGCCCGTGCCGTCGTCGGCGGCCGGTCGTTGATTCTGGCGGATGAGCCGACCGGCGCCCTCGATAGTATGACCGGCGAGCTCGTGCTGCGGATGCTCCGTTCCCGGGTCGACGCGGGTGCCGGCGGCATCCTGGTCACGCACGATGCCCGGCATGCGGCGTGGGCGGACCGGATCGTCTTTCTGCGTGATGGGCGCATCGTGGATGAGTCGCAGCCATCCACCGTGTCAAGCCTGTTGAGCGGGCTGCCGGCATGAGCCGAGGCAGCGCGCCGGCCCCGGGCGACGAATCAAGCTCGCTCGCCGGCGCACGCTCGGGCAGCACCCGCGTAGCTTTTCGGATCGCCCGCCGCATGGCCGGGCAGTCCAAGGGCCGCAGCACGCTGATCGCGCTGCTCGTGGCGATTCCAGTGCTCGGGCTCGTGGGAATCACCACGGTGTCCGCGAGCGGTGACCCCACTCCCGCCGAACGTGCGGTGCTCGAACTCGGGTCGACCGAAGGCCGGGTGACAATCGTCGCGGCGCCCGACCCCAAGATGACCCAGGATCCGCTCAACGACTTATCCTGGGTGTACCGTGACGATGCCGTCAATGTCCACGCCGCCCAGTCGATTGAGCCGATGCCGGTCGCCGCCGCATCTCTGTTCCCGGCCGACACCCGTCTGCTGCCGATTCGATCGACGGAGGTGGTCGCGGAGACGAAAGATGGACTCGGTTCTTTTACGGCGGTGCAGGGCCAATCGTGGGATCCCATGTTCAGCGGAAAATGGGACGTTACGGGAGGGTCGACGCCAAGCAACGACTCTGAGATCATGGTGACCGCCGCCGCTCTTGATCGCCTCGGGGCCCAGATCGGATCGCAGGCAACATTCACCGCGCCGGAACGCTCGCTCACCATCGTCGGAACGATACACAGTGCGAACCTCGACGACACGGCCGTCGCGTTCTACGGGCCTTTCGGTTCGTTCGACAATGTGCTGCCGGATGACGACAGGTCGACGGCATGGTATCTGCCCGACACCCCGCTCACCTGGAGTCAGATCGAGGATCTCAACGCGCGCGGCGCGACAGTACTGTCCCGCACCGTTCTTCTCGATCCGCCGCCGGCGGGCAGCTTCAGCGTCGGCGGCGGGTCCTCGAGTCGACCCATCGACCTGTTCATCGTTCTGCTCGGCGGCTTCGCACTGTTCGAAGTGGCCCTGCTTGCCGGAGCCGCGTTCACCGTCGGCGCCCGCACGCAGCAGCGCACCCTTGCGACACTCGCCAGCGTCGGTGGCGATCGGCGGATGTTGTTTCGGGTTATGTCCTTCGGCGGGGTTATTCTCGGCGCGTTCGGCGCGGCCCTGGGGACCGTGCTTGGCCTCGGCGCGGCCTGGGCCTTCATCCAGTTCTCAGCAAACGGCAACGACAGCCGGTACCCGGGCTTCCATCTCGATGTGTTGTCACTCCTAACCATCGCGGCTTTCGCGATACTAGCCGGCTGGTGCGCAGCGGCGGTGCCGGCCCGGGCGGCCGGCCGCGTCGACGTGTTGGCAGCCCTGCGCGGCGCCCAGCGCCCGCCGAAGGTCTCTCGCCGACGCCCGATAACCGGGGCCATTTTGCTCATCCTGGGCGCCGTCATCGCCGTCACCGGCGGACTGGTCGAGCTCGCCGCCTATACGCCGGTTTACCATCAGGCGCTCAGCAACCTCGGCATTGGACTCATCGTTGCCGGCCCGGTGATCATGCAGATCGGCGCGGTCTTCATCGCGCCCCTGATTCTGCGTTGGGCCTCCCGGGTCGCCTCACAGTTCGGACCCGGCGCCAGGCTGGCAACCCGCGACGTGGCACGCAACCCCGGGCGCAGCGTTCCGGCCCTGGCCGCGATTATGAGCTGCGTCTTCGTGGCCACGTTCGCGATGAGCCTCGTCGCCACATTCCAACTGAATTCGACCAGGAACTACACGTTCGCAGCACCGCTCAACACCGCCTGGGTGAGCCTGAAAACCCGCAGCGTGGAGGCATCCACAGTGGTCGTGCCGGACAAGGGGCCCGAGGTTGCGGCTGCCTTGGAGAGCGCCTTCCCCGACGCGCAGGCGCGTCTGCTGAGCAGCGTCGAGATTCCCCCAATGGGCTTTGCGAATGACAGCGGAGAGACGGACCAGCAAGCGCCCGCCGCGAACCGCACTGACGGGCCGACTTTTGCGTACCCCCGCATCGACCCGGATACCGTGTGCCCGAGCGATGCGAGCAGGCGCGGCCAGAACCTGCAGGAAATGCCCACGGACATCCGCTGCCCGACCCCGTACTATCTCGACACGATGATGGGTGTCGGCGACCATATCTGGGTCGGCAGCCTCGATGACTTCGCCGCCATCCTCGGCGAGCCCGTGTCCGAGACGTCGAAGGCGACGCTTGCAGCCGGCGGTGCCGTGAGCACCTACCCGCAGTACCTCGTCGACGACACGGTGCAGATCGACTGGATCACCGAGCTGAACTCGTCGATCGAGCCGGCCCGCACCGTGACGCTCGATGGAAGCCTGCAGATGCCGGAGCATCCCCTGCCCTATGCCATCTTCATGCTCGATTCCACGGCCGACGCGTTGCATCTGGACTACCGGCCATCGATGGTGGTCAGCAGCCTCGGCGCAGCCCCGAGTCAGGCGGAATTGGACCACGCGCGGGGCTCACTCGCTGCTGTATCGCAGGACATGCCCCTGAATGTCGAGTCAGGCCCGCAGGTCTTCGGCGCAACCTGGACCTGGGTGCTGCTCGCCCTCACCGCCATCATCTCCCTGGTCACGGCCGCGATCACGATCGGACTGGCCCGCGCCGACGGGCACCGCGACAATGCGGTGCTCACTTCGCTCGGTGCATCGCCCCGGGTACGCCGGGCTTTCGGCTTCTGGCAGGCCGTGGTGATCGTGGGCCTCGGCAGCGTGATCGGAGTGGTGCTCGGCCTGGTGCCGTCGTTCGCACTCTCGCTCACCCGCGACACGTCGGGGTCTTCGTTGCTGCCCTTCACCCCGCCGGGGCTGCAGCTGGCGCTGATCGTGGTGGCCTTGCCGGCACTCGTCGCCGCCGGCGCCGCTCTCACCGCAGGCGGCACCCGAACCCGCTTCAGTAATCGGGCCGCGTTCGACTGATTCTGCCGGCACCGATGTATCGTTCCCTCTCGGGGCACTGAATTGCGAAGTTGGCGCGTGTTTGAACCAGTGCCAGCTTCGCAAACACGTGCCGCGCGGGACCGTGCGGCAAGAGGAGGAGCGGGGAGGCGCGGTTACTGCAGGTGGCCGGCCTTCTCCATCTGACGCAGTTCACGCTTGAGCTCGGAGAGCTCATCTCGCAGGCGGGCGGCGAGCTCGAACTTGAGCTCACCGGCAGCCTCGAGCATCTGCGAGTTGAGGTCGGCGATGATGGACTCGAGGTCGTTAGCACCGTTCGCGGCCAGGCCGACCCGACGGTTGGGCGTCGAGCCTTTGCGGCGGGCGTCACGGCCGGCGAGCAGTTCGGCGGTGTCGGCCTCCTCGCGGGCGAGCGCCTCCGTAATGTCACCGATCCGTTTGCGCAACGGCGTCGGGTCGATGCCGTGCAGGGTATTGTAGGCGACCTGCTTCTCCCGGCGCCGATCAGTCTCGTCAATGGCTTTCTCCATCGAGGCGGTGAGCCGGTCGGCATACATGTGCACCTCACCGGACACGTTGCGGGCGGCACGACCGATGGTCTGAATAAGCGATGTGGCGGAACGCAAAAACCCTTCTTTGTCGGCGTCAAGGATGGCGACCAGGGACACCTCGGGCAGGTCGAGTCCTTCACGCAGCAGGTTGATGCCGACGAGCACGTCGTAAATGCCCGCGCGCAGTTCGGTGAGCAGTTCCACCCGGCGCAGGGTGTCGACGTCGGAGTGCAGGTAGCGCACCCGCACCCCGGCCTCGGTGAGAAAATCGGTGAGGTTCTCGGCCATTTTCTTGGTGAGCGTCGTGACCAGCACACGTTCGTTGCGTTCGGTGCGCTTCTTGATTTCTTCAAGCAGGTCATCGATCTGCCCCGCGCTCGGCTTGACGATGATCTGCGGGTCGATCAGGCCGGTCGGGCGAATAATCTGCTCGACGATGCCATCGGCGATGCCCATCTCGTACTTACCCGGAGTGGCTGACAGATACACGGTCTGACCGACCCGGTTTTTGAACTCGTTGAATTTGAGCGGCCGGTTGTCGAGGGCGCTCGGCAACCGAAAACCGTGGTCGACGAGGGTGCGTTTGCGCGAGGAGTCGCCCTCGTACATGGCACCGATCTGCGGCACGGTCACGTGGGACTCGTCGATGACCATGAGAAAATCGTCGGGAAAGTAGTCCAGCAGGCAGTGCGGAGCCTCACCGGGTTCGCGGGCGTCGATGTGGCGCGAGTAGTTCTCGATGCCGGAGCAGAACCCGATTTGCTCCATCATCTCGAGGTCGAAGGTGGTGCGCATGCGCAGCCGTTGGGCTTCGAGCAGCTTGCCCTCACGCTCAAGTACCGCCAGACGATCGGCGAGTTCAATCTCGATGGTGCCGATCGCGCGGCGCATGACGTCGTCGCTAGCCACATAGTGCGAGCCGGGAAAGACCGACACGGAGTCCAGCTTTTTGACGATGTCGCCCGTGAGCGGATGCAGCGAATACAGCCCTTCGATCTCGTCACCAAACATTTCGATGCGGATGGCGAGCTCTTCGTACATGGGGATGATCTCGATGGTGTCGCCGCGCACCCGGAAGTTTCCACGCGAGAAGTCGACGTCGTTGCGCTTGTACTGCATGGCCACGAATTTACGTACGAGCCAGTCCCGGCTCACCTTTTGCCCGATTTGCAGCGCGATCATGGCCTCCATGTACCCCTCGGGGGTGCCGAGGCCATAGATGCACGACACCGTCGATACCACGATGACGTCGCGGCGGCTGAGCAGCGAGTTTGTGGTGGAGTGCCGCAGTCGTTCGACCTCCTCATTAATCGAAGAGTCCTTCTCGATAAAGGTGTCGGTCTGCGGAACGTACGCCTCAGGCTGGTAGTAGTCGTAGTACGAGACAAAGTACTCGACCGCGTTGTTCGGCATGAGTTCGCGAAATTCATTGACCAGTTGGGCCGCGAGGGTTTTATTGTGCGCCAGCACGAGCGTCGGGCGTTGGACCTGCTCGATCAGCCAGGCGGTCGTGGCTGACTTCCCGGTACCAGTGGCCCCGAGCAGCACGATGTCGGTCTCGCCGGCGTTGAGGCGTGCAGTCAAGTCGGCGATCGCGGCGGGCTGGTCACCGCTCGGCGTGTACTCACTGACCACTTCAAACGGGTTCACAGAGCGCGTGGGTTCCATACGTCCATTCTACAAAGGGGGTCTGACACTCAGCGCTGCAGTGCTGCGGGTGGATGCCGCGGTTCAGGCGTTCTTTCGGCTTTCGGCCGTGCGCGCCCGCTCCCAGAGCGCATCGACCTGGGCCAGCGTCGCGTCGAGCGTACCGCTGTTGTCGATCACCACGTCAGCGAGGGCGAGGCGCTCAGAATCGCTCGCCTGTGCGGAGATACGGTGCGTCGCTTCTTCCAGCGTGAGGCCACGCAACTCAACCATGCGCTGGATGCGGGTGTCGGCATCCGCTTGCACCACAACGATCAGATCAAAGGTCACCAGTCCGCCGGCGATCGCCTCCGCCAGCAACGGAACATCGTATACAACGATGGCGTGCGGGTCGGCGGCTGCCGCGGCCGCAACCCGAGCGCGGGTCAGTTGCCGCACCGCCGGATGCGTGATGGCGTTCAACAGTTGTCGGCTGGCCGGGTCGGTGAAGATGATGGCGCCCAGCGCCGGCCGATTAAGGCTGCCATCGGCCAGGAGAATGTCGTCACCGAATTCGTTGACTATCGCCGCCAGAGCCGGTGTGCCGGGTTCGACTACTTCCCGGGCCAGCTGGTCAGCATCGATGCCCACGGCACCCCAGGAGGCCAAACGCTTCGCCACGGTGCTCTTACCGGATGCGATCCCGCCGGTCAGCCCAATCAAATACATTCCGCCATGCTATCGGGTGGTCTCCCGACGTGTGTGTCGCCGCCGACGGTGCGATAGTCGGCCGGGGAAAGTCACCCGAGAGCACGCCTAATTTCAGCCAAAAGTGCTTCGCGATTGAAATCCGGCCGAGTCATCGCCACAACCGGTTGGCCGGGGTCGCTGTCGATGGTGTTCTGTTCCTCGTCGGTGATCTGGCCGGCCGATAAGAGGACCACGGGAATGCATTGGGTACTGACGTGTTGTTGCAGGGCGCGAATAGTCGTGAAACCGCCCAGCTGCTCCATCATCAAATTGATCAGAATCAGGTCCGGCGTCAGCTTCAGCGCATCGGTCACGGCATCGGCTCCGGTGGCGGATGACTCGATGCGATAGGCCGGTTGTTCCAAATACGACGTGACCTCATCCACGGTTTCCCGGTCTTCGTCGACGATGAGGATGCAGCGTGTGTGCGATCGGTCGGGGTTCATCCCGAGCAGGGTGAGCGATTTGTGCAGTTCCGTGCGCTGCAACGGTTTCTCCAACACGGCCGCAGCGCCGCGATTCAGCGCCAGACTGACGTCAGCCAGGCCCGCAATGACCACGACGGGGATGGCCGCCAGAGCGGGGGTCTCGTGCAGCTGGAGCAGAAATTTCCAGCCGTTCATTCCGGGAAGCTGCACGTCGAGAGTGATCAAGCGAAGTGGTACGCGGCGCGCGAGTTCGAGCGCTTCCTCGCCGCTGCCCGCCACGAGCACGTGAAATCCCTCCGCCTCCAAAAGCAGCCGAACGAGCTTCGCGGCTTTCGGGTCGTCTTCAACAACGAGCGCCGTTGACGTGCCGCTTGGAACCGAGAGACCCGCGACGCCGACGGCGAGACCCTGAAGATCGGGAGGCTTAGGAGACTCCGTTGGGCCTGCTTGCGGGGTACCGGTCTCTGACAGAGCCGACTGGTTGTTCACCGTGGCCGTTGTGCGCACCGGTGCCGCGGGGAGGTCCCGACGTGGCAGCCAGACCGCAAAGGTTGCCCCCTCACCCGGCGCAGCCGCCACGCCGACAGTTCCGTCGTGAAGCCCGGCCAGCAGCCTGACCATGGTCAATCCCACGCCATGACCGTCTGACTCCCAATCGGAATCGATTTCATCGTGTCGGAGGGGAAGAAATACCGTGGGCAGATCGTTCTCTGCGATGCCCACTCCGGAATCCGCTACGTAAATCTCCAGAAATTCGGTGTAGCGGGATGAGGGGAGTGGCATCGACCAGTGCGGACGGTGTCCGTTGAATTCGCCGACGGCATTCCGAGGCACGGTGCGCGCCTGCACGGTGACGGTCCCGCCCGTGCTGGCGACGATGGCATTGTTCAACAGAACTCCGAGGATCTGCGCCGTGTATGTAACGTCGAGAGGAAAAGCGCCCACATCGGTAGCGCCGTCCACGACGACCGAAACTGCCGGGTCGCCCGTGTTCTCGACGAGGGCGACGTTGGCGAGCAGCAAGCTGTGCACGTCGACGGCCTCGTAGCTGAACTCGACGGTGCCGGTCTCCACCGTCGATACCCTGATGAGCTCCGTGAGCAACGCCAACAGTCGGTCGCTCTCCGTGCAGATTCCGTCAATGCGCTGCCGCTGCGCTTCGTTCAACGCTCCATCAGCACCGTGCTGCAATGCCCGGGACGAGGAGATCATGGATTCGAACGGCGTCAGCACGTGCCGCTGCGCACGCGCAAGAAACTCGGCGCGTGCAATGTTGGCCTTCTCCATCCGGAAAGTCTTTTCGAGCAGGGCACGCTCCAGCCTCTTGTGTTCTGTGACGTCTCGGCCGGCTGCAAAAACACCGTGAACGTTGCGCTCACGGTCCCGCAGGATAGCGGCGTTGTAGGAGACAACGGTTTCGCTCCCGTCGAAAGCGCGCACGGTCAGCTCATAGTCCTTGATCCGTTCCTCGTTGAGGACCCGAGCGATCGCGGTGTCGGCGCGGGTCGGATCCGTGAAGAGATTACGGGAGGGAGCACCGATGAGCTCATCTCGGGTGCGGCCGGTGAGTACAACCATCTGCTGGTTGACGTCAGTAATGACGCCCTGCGTGTCGGTCGTCATCAAGGCATCGATATTGGACTCGATCAGCGATCGGGTGTAGAACTGCTGGTCATGGAGGCGTTCGTTGAGCATTTCGACGCTCAGGGACGAGGCGGTGGTGTCAGAGCCATCCGAGGGGTGGAAACTGTTCATGAAATTCTCCGATGGGGCCGTGATGCAAGCAACAGTGGTTCGAGCTTGAATTCCAACCAGCTTCGGGTGCATCGGTGGAAAACTCCGTGACGTCACCGGTCGAAAGAAATCAAACCGGGAGCACTAAGAGAATTAATCCTCAGGATCAGGTATAGCACGAACGAGCGCCAGGGCCAGCCCTCGGACCTGACGAGAAGCAGATATACAAAACGGGCCGCATCCAAAAGGATGCGGCCCGTCGTTCGGCGTCGTACTGCGACGCCGTCATGCTGTGGTGCTGTGGTGCTGTGGTGCTAGTTGCCGCCGGAAAGCTTCTCGCGGAGAGCCGCGAGTGCTTCGTCGTCGGCGAGCGTGCCGGCGCCAGCCGACTCGCTCGAGAAGGCGGAGCCGGCCGGTGCAACGTCGCTGGGAGCAGCGATCTCGTCGTTCGCGGTCGAAACCTGCTTCTTGTGGGCTTCCCAGCGTGCCTGGGCTGCAGCGTAGTCCTGCTCCCACTTTTCGCGCTGCTCGTCGAAGCCTTCGCGCCACTCGTTGGTCTCGGAGTCGAAGCCCTCGGGGTACTTGTACTGGCCCTTGTCATCGTACTCGGTGAGCATTCCGTAAAGCGCCGGGTCGAACTCGGTACCGTCGGGATCGACGCCGTCGTTGGCCTGCTTGAGGCTCAACGAGATGCGACGACGCTCGAGGTCGATATCGATGACCTTGACGAAGACCTCGTCGCCGACCGAGACAACCTGCTCGGCGAGCTCAACGTGCTTGCCGGAGAGTTCGCTGATGTGCACGAGGCCCTCGATGCCCTCGGCAACGCGAACGAACGCGCCGAACGGAACCAGCTTGGTGACCTTACCCGGTGCAACCTGGCCGATGGCGTGGGTGCGGGCGAAGACCTGCCACGGGTCTTCCTGCGTAGCCTTGAGGGACAGCGAAACGCGCTCGCGGTCGAGGTCAACTTCGAGGATCTCGACGGTGACTTCCTGGCCAACTTCAACGACCTCGCTGGCGTGCTCAATGTGCTTCCAGCTGAGCTCGGAAACGTGAACCAGACCATCGACGCCGCCGAGGTCGACGAACGCACCGAAGTTGACGATCGAGGAGACGACGCCCTTGCGGACCTGTCCCTTCTGGAGGTTGTTGAGGAAGGTGGTGCGGCTTTCGCTCTGCGTCTGCTCCAGCAGGGCGCGACGCGACAGCACGACGTTGTTGCGGTTCTTGTCGAGCTCAAGGATCTTCGCTTCGATTTCCTGGCCCAGGTACGGGGTCAGGTCGCGAACGCGACGAAGCTCGATGAGCGATGCCGGCAGGAAGCCGCGCAGGCCGATGTCAACGATGAGTCCACCCTTGACGACCTCGATGACCGAACCGGTGACAACACCGTCGGACTCCTTGATCTTCTCAACATCGCCCCATGCACGCTCGTACTGAGCGCGCTTCTTAGAGAGGATGAGGCGGCCTTCTTTGTCTTCTTTCTGAAGAACAAGGGCCTCGACCAGGTCGCCGACCTTGACAACCTCGGAAGGGTCAACGTCGTGCTTGATGGAAAGTTCGCGGGAGGGAATGACACCCTCAGTCTTGTACCCAACGTCGAGGAGAACCTCGTCGCGGTCGATCTTCACTACGGTGCCTTCGATGAGGTCGCCGTCGTTGAAGAATTTCAGAGTCTTTTCGACCGCGGCAAGAAAGTCTTCAGCAGATCCAATGTCGTTGATGGCGACCTGCTTGGGTGCCCGTTCGGTCGTTGCGATTGTCATGTAGTAGTTGCTCCAGGATGGACATAATCGGGCCACACGCGAAAGGCAGTTCAGGTGTTGAGGATGTTCCGCGGTACAAATGGACCGTGGAACGCTCCGCGCATGGCAGCGGATAGGACGCCACAAATGTGACACTCTATCCTAGCTACCAGACTCCCCCGCAGGCAACTTGACCGGATAGCGGGTGTTGGGCCGACAGCGGATGCCTTACTTCAGCAGGGCCGACCGCAGGGTATCGAGACCGACGCCACCCAGATCGAGGGCCTCGCGGTGGAAGTCCTTGATCGAGAAGTCCGCGCCCTGACGTTTCTGCGCTGCGTCTCGGAGCTGTTCCCAGATGCGCTGGCCGACCTTGTAGGACGGCGCCTGCCCCGGCCAGCCGAGATAGCGGTTGACTTCGAATTTGACGAAACCGGCATTCATGTTCACGTTCTGGCCGAGGAATTCAAACGCGTAATCTGCGGTCCAGGGCCCCGAACCGTCGGGTCGCATCTTGCCGAGATGCACGCCGATGTCGAGAACGACGCGGGCTGCACGCATCCGCTGCCCGTCCAGCATCCCCAGCCGGTCGGCCGGGTCGTCGAGATACCCGAGCTGTTCCATTAACCGCTCGGCGTACAGTGCCCATCCCTCAGCATGGCCCGAGGTTCCGGCGAGCTGGCGCCGCCAGGTGTTGAGCTTGGCCCGGTTGTACACGGCCTGGCCGATCTGTAGGTGATGGCCGGGAACCCCCTCGTGGTAGACGGTGGTGAGCTCGCGCCAGGTGTCGAATTCGGTCACGCCCACCGGCACGGACCACCACATGCGGCCGGGCCGGGAGAAGTCGTCGGTCGGTCCGGTGTAGTAGATGCCGCCCTCCTGGGTGGGGGCGATCATGCACTCGATGGTTTTGATTTCATTGGGGATGTCGAACTGGGTATCGGCGAGGTCAGCCACGGCCTTGTCGCTGGTTCGCTGCATCCACTCTTGCAGGGCCTGGGTGCCGTGCAGCTTGCGGCTCGGGTCGGTATCGAGGTACGCGATGGCTTCCAGCACGCTCGCGCCGGGCTTGATCTGGTCGGCGACCTTTTCTTGCTCCTCGACCATGCGGGCGAGTTCCTGAATGCCCCACTCGTAGGTTTCGTCGAGGTCGATCGTGGCGCCGAGAAAGCGGCGAGAGGCCAGGGAGTAGAGCTCGCGCCCGATCGCGTCGGCTTCGGTGGCCTTAGCCTCGAGCTCAGCGCTGAAAAAGGATGCGAGCTTGTCGTAAGCGGCGGCTGAACGGCGGGCGCCGAGGCCGAGATCTTTGGCCAGGGAGGCGGGCAGTGAGCCGTTGTCAAGGGTGGCGTTGGCTGCGAACTCGGCGAAGAATCCGTCCTTGGCCGCGTGGCGCTTAGCCTGGGCGAGCACCTCACGGACCTGGCGGCGAGCGGGGGTCACCCCGCGTTCCATGCCCAGACGCAGCGTCTCGATGTACCCGTCGATGGCGGCGGGCAGATTGCCCAGCCGGGAGGAGATGTTGGCCCAGTCGTCAACGGTACTGGTGGGCATCAGGTCGAAGATTTCGCGGATCTCCTGAGCTGGCGAAGCGATGACGTTAAGGTCACGCAGCTGCAGCTGGGCGTCGGAGCTCTCAACACTGAGCGACAGCTCGCTGCGGAGGTCGGTTTGGGTGACTTCGTCGACGCTGTCGACCGGGCGAGCGTCGTCGAGCCGCGCAATCGTCTTTTTGGCCTCCAGCACGTAGTGTTCATGGCCAGCCGGAGAGTAATCGCCGTACCGGCCATCGCCCTCGGTGCGACCGATGTACGTGCCCACGGTGGGGTCAAGGTCAACGAGGGTATCCACCCACTCTTCGGCGATCTGGTCGATGGCCGTGGGCGCGCGGTGGATGTCATTTGTCATGAGCTGAGCCTAGGACACGACCGGCCGAACCGGACCCCCATTTGGGGAAACTTCGCGGTCACTCGCCGGAGCGCGCCGGACCGTGGTTAGTGCGCGGCGGCATCCCAGTTGGGGCCGCGGCCGACCTGCACCTCGAGTGGAACCAGCAGGTCTGCCGCGGACTCCATGTTGTGAGTGACCACCCGGCGCAAGGCATCCCACTCCCCCGGAGCGACATCGAAGATCAATTCGTCGTGTACCTGCAGCAGCATGCGCGAGTCCATGGTGGCATCCGTCAGGTCGGCGGCGATACCGTTCATCGCGATCTTCATGATGTCGGCGGCTGAACCCTGGATCGGCGCGTTGAGGGCCGCTCGCTCTGCGTTGTCACGCAGCACGCGCTTCGGGCTGGCCAGGTCGGGGAACGGGCGGCGACGACCGAAGATGGTCTCGGTGTAGCCGTCGACCTTGGCCTGCTCGACGACGTTGCGGAGATAATCGCGCACCGCGCCGAACCGCTCGAAGTAATCGGTCATGAGCTGCTTGGCCTCTTTGGTGTCGATGCGCAGCTGACGGGACAGTCCAAAGGCACTGAGGCCGTAGGCCAGTCCGTAGCTCATGGCCTTGACCTTGCTGCGCATCTCACCGCTCACATCGGCGGGTTCGACGCCGAAGATCCGTGAACCGACGAAACGATGCAGGTCTTCACCGGCGTTGAAGGCCTCGATCAGCCCGGCATCCTCAGAGAGGTGCGCCATGATGCGCATCTCGATCTGGGAATAGTCCGCGGTGAGCAGGCTTTCGCTGCCCGCGCCGGCCTGGAAGGCAGCACGAATGCGGCGGCCCTCCTCGGTGCGCACCGGGATATTTTGCAGGTTGGGATCGTTCGAGGAGATGCGGCCGGTCGTGGTACCGATCTGCACGTACGTCGTGTGGATGCGGCCGGTCGTATCGATGGCCTTGTCGAGGGTTTCTACGATCTGGCGCAGCTTGGTGGCGTCACGATGCTTCAGCAGCAGGTCAAGAAACGGATGCGGATTGCTGGCCTGCAGATCGGCGAGAGCGCCGGCATCCGTTGAAAAACCGGTCTTATTGGCGCGGGTCTTGGGCATCTCCAGCTGATCGAACAAGACGTCTTGTAGCTGTTTGGGTGAGCCGAGGTTCACCTCGCGCCCGATTTCGGCGTAGGCGGCGGCGGCGAGGCTCGCCGTGCTGGCACCGAGCTCGGCGGACAACTCGGCGAGTTGCTCGTGCGAGACGCTCACTCCGGCCAGTTCCATATCCGCCAGGGCCAGCAGGGTCGGCAGTTCGATGTCGATCAGCAGTTTGAGCGAGCCCGGGTCGAGCGTTGTTTCGACGGCGCCGAAAACCCGGAGGGTGTACCAGGCCTGGGCGGGAGCTCCGGTCTGCTGAGTTTCATCGGGCACGAGCTGATTGGGATCGGCGACGGCCAGAGTTTCGTCGAGGTATCGTGACACGAGATCGGCCAAGGTCTTGTCGGGACCGCCCGGGCGAATGAGCCAGGCACCCACCAAGGTGTCGAAAGCCAGACCGCTGAAGGCGAGACCACTGCGGCTCAGCGCCTTCACCTGGTGTTTGGCGTCGTTCATTATTTTCGGAGCACCACTCGCGAGCCACGCTTCGAGGGGCGCGTAGTCCTTGCGGTCCGGCTGCCACGGCAGGTTGATGGTCTCGGTCGAGCTGGCCAGACCGAACCCGATCGCCTTGCCGTCCTGCACCTCGACGGTGAGGCCGAGTCCGGCCGGGTTGGCGACGATCGCACGGTCCAGCCACGACTGCAGTTCTTCGTCGAGCAGGTCCTGCGCGACGGGAGCCTGGGCGGTCGGTTCTTCGTCGATGACGGCCGCAGCGGATGCCGCTGCCGCGGCGGCGGCGGCGGCGGCGGCGGGATCTTCGCCGGCGAGCTTGAGCACTCGATCCAGCAGAGTCTTGAATTCAAGTCGCGTGAAGATGTCGCGCACGGCGTCGGCGTTCATGGCACCGCGTTCCAGCGCGGCCACGGCGACGGGGAGCTCAACATCGGTCACGAGACGGTTGAGCCGGCGATTGCGAATCGCGTTCTCTTTCTGCTCGCGCAGGTTATTACCGACAACGCCCTTGATCTCCTCGGCGTGTTCGAGGATGCCGTCGAGGCTGCCGTACAGGCCGAGCCATTTCACGGCGGTCTTCTCGCCGACCTTACTGATTCCGATGAGGTTGTCGCTGGTTTCACCGACGAGGGCCGCGACGTCCGGGTACTGTTCGGGTTCGACGCCGTAGCGTTCGCGTACCCGGGCCGGGTCATACCGGGTGAGTGCGGACACCCCCTGGCTGGAGGGATAGAGCAGGGTGACGGTCTCATTGACCAGCTGGATGGCGTCGCGATCGCCGGAGACGACGAGCACGTTGTACCCGGCCGCGGTGCCCTCAACCGACAGGGTCGCGAGAATATCGTCGGCCTCGAAGTCTTCTTTGGTGATGGTGGTGATGTTCATCGCGGCGAGAGCTTCTTGCAGCAGCGGGATCTGGCCGAGGAATTCCGGCGGAGTCGCGTTGCGTGTGCCCTTGTACTCGGGGTATTCCCGGGTGCGAAATGAGGCACGCGAAATGTCGAAGGCAACCGCAAGGTGGGTTGGTTTCTCGTTGCGCAGCAGGCTGAGCAGCATCGACAGGAAGCCGTGAATGGCATTCGTATGCTGTCCGTCGTGGGTCTGGAAGCTGTCCACTGGCAGGGCGAAGAACGCCCGGAATGCCAGGGAGTGGCCGTCGATGATCATCAGGGTAGGCTTTTCGGAGTCCAACACTCCCCCAGCCTACAAGTGTCTTCCAGCCTGGGCTCGCGCGAACAAAGGTGATCATGTTCAATACGACTGACGACGCACTCGCCTGGGTTCAGCAGCGCGGTGGCGGAGACCTGGCCGACAAGATGGGGCTGGAGTTCCTCGAGTTCACGATTGACCGGGCCGTGGCGCGGATGCCTGTGGCCGGCAACACCCAACCGGCCATGCTCATGCACGGTGGCGCCTACGTCGTTCTTGGCGAGTCGCTCGGTTCGATGGCGGCGAACCTGCACGCCGGACCGGGAAAGCTTGCCGTGGGTATCGAGATCAACGCCTCCCACAATCGTTCGGCGACCTCGGGTTTCGTCACCGGTGTCTGTACCCCGATTCACCTGGGCCGCACGCTCACCACCCACGAGATTGCAATCACCGACGATGCCGGACGGCGCTGCTCGACGATTCGCATCACGAACATGATCAAGGACCTGCCGCCGCGAGAATAGGGCGCTGTCAGCGGTCTGGCTCAACCAGGCTGATGAATGCGCTGAGCTCGGCCACGCCGCCCGGAGTGACGGGCAGGTACTCGGTGAGTGCGGGTGAGTAGACCAGGTAGGCTGCCCATTTCGCCCGCGAGATGGCAACGTTCAAACGGTTTTTCATGATGAGGAACGCCATGCCGCGCGGCACGTCATCGGCCGAGGAGGCGGCGAGTGTGACAATGGCGACCGCGGCCTCCTGGCCCTGAAATTTATCGACCGTCCCCACCCGAACCTGACGGCACCCAGCGTCCACGAGCATCTCCCGCACCAGGGTCAGCTGGGCGTTGTACGGGGTGACGACGATAATGTCGGCTTCGGTCAGGGGGTCGGCCACCCGAGCGGTGGTCGGGTCGGTCCAGAGCCGGCCGAGCGCGCCGCGCACGAGTGCGACGACGACGTGAGCCTCTTCGGTCGAAGCGATCGCATTGCCGGCGTGCCGGACCGGGACCGCGTGCACGCCGGGCTCGACGCCGACGAGCAGCCGGGTCTCGGTTATCGGATTTGAACGCAGCAGGCCGCCATAGGAAAGGTGCGACACGGGTGCGGTGACGGCGGGATGCATCCGACGGCTCTCAGCGAGGAAATAGCCGACGTCGGCCGACAAGACGTCGCGTCCCGCGGCAACCCAACCGAGCGCTGACTGATCGATCGGCTCAGGGTGCGTGCCCTGGCTAACCTGCGGCAGCTGTTGCGGGTCGCCGAGGAGCAACAGGTTGTGGGCACTCACACTCGATGAGATGGTCGAGGCGAGCGAGAATTGTCCGGCTTCGTCGACCACGAGCAGGTCGAGGCTGTGCCGCGGAATGCGCGCCGCATTGCTGAAGTCCCACGCGGTGCCGCCGACGACGAATCCGGTCGCGGCGTGCGCCTGGGCGAAGAGCAATTGGCCGTCCTTGGGCAGCGCGGTATGGGTGACCTGCGCCGGGTCGG
Organism: Cryobacterium sp. PH29-G1; assembly: GCF_030063365.1. Lineage (GTDB taxonomy): Bacteria > Actinomycetota > Actinomycetes > Actinomycetales > Microbacteriaceae > Cryobacterium. Next base: position 46,282 of record NZ_JASISY010000017.1, read on the forward strand.
TGCCGGTTTTGGCTACCTTCCCGACTAGGTCGGGTTCCAGGCCGGCGGCGACGACGGCGCCCAGCAGATTCTCCACGACCGCGTGGGACTGGGCGACAACGCCGATCTTCCAGCCGTACTCGCGCACGAGCGTGGTGATAACGTGGGCACCCAGGTAGGTCTTGCCGGTTCCGGGCGGCCCCTGCACGGCCAGGTACGAGTGGTCGAGGTCGCGCAGGGTCGCGATCACCGCGGCGATGGTCTGTCCGTCGGCCGATCTCGGTGCGAGCTGCCCGGCACGCGTGCGTGGCGGCGTGCGCCGCAGAATGTCCACCATCGCATCCAGCGGCCACGCGGGCTGGGCGGCGACGATGGTTGCGGCCCATTCATCGATGGCGGGTTTCTGCTGCATCGGCCGGGGCGGTGCTGCCGGGGCGAGGGCGCTCGGCCGATGGCCGTAGCGGGGTATGTCTTTGGGCAGCGTTTCTTCGACCAAGATGCCGCCCTCGGTGGCCTCGAGTACTTTCACGCTGCGGTGGGTGCGGGCGCCGGCTGCAGCGCCAACATTTTCGAACGGTCCCGGGTATTCGTAGAGCAGGTAAGGCCCGGCCTGGTCCCCCGGTTTGATGCTGCTTCCCGGGGCGAGCTGCCCGCGCAACCAGAGATGGCGGCGGTCAACGCGCTGCTGGCCCTCACGAAACCAGTCGCGTTCAATATCAACGTGTTCGACAATGAGTACGTCGCGAGTGTCTTGCCACTCGTCGATGGGATACTCGAGGCGAAAATAATGCCCCCACCAGAAGCTCTTCTGCTCGCGCTGGTGATAGTCGATCGCAGCGGCGGCGAAGGCCGCCGCGGTCTGGTCAGCGCTGCGCGGAGCGTGTGCGACGGCCGGTGATCGAGCAGCCAGAGCGAGCAGCGCGTCGCGCACGGGCGAGGGCTCGACGGTGCCGACATCCGCTTCGAGCACGCTGCCGGTCGGCCGGATGCCGGCGGTGCGGGCGAGCGTGAGCAGCCAGTTGCGCAGGCGCACCGTTGACACGCAGTCGTACCGGTTGTAATCAGCAATAGAGTCGAGCATGCGCTGGGCTTCGCTGACGTCGCCGTGCGCGTGCAAATCACGGGCAGCGGCATATTCGGTGATGGAGTCGGCGGCGTTGGTGACCTCGCCGCCGCGCAGTTCGGCCCCCATATAGAGCGGTTCGAGCTTCTTGATCGAGTAGGAACGCGATCCGACGCGCATGGTCTTGCGCACGAGCGGATACAGGTCGACCAGTACGTTCTCGCGCAGGAGTTGGTCGATTTGATCTTCGCCGACTCCGTGACGTGCGGCGAGACTGAGCAGGTGGGTGCGCTCGTAGGCGGCGTAGTGGTACACGTGCAGTCCCGGAAACTGTGCCCGGCGCTCGGCGAGATAGGCCAGAAAGTCGGTGAGCGCCTTCTTCTCCTCCCGCCAGGTGTGCGCCCAGAACGCACGAAAACTTTCATCCCGATCGACCAAACCGAATAGGTAGTCGAGGCCCCAGTCCTGTGCGTCACCCGCCGCGTCACTGGCCGTCGGCTCGCCCTCGGTGTAGAGCGGATCGCCCTCAAAATCGAAGAAGATATCACCCGGATCCGGTTCGGGCAGCACGGCCAGCGCACCCGGGTTGTACAGGTCGATCGGCGGCGGCAGGGTGGACACGGCTTGCAACTGCAACCGCGCCTGCGTCCGCAACGCATCGAGCGTGGAATCTGCTAGTCCGGTGAGGCTGCCGGTGGAGGCAGCAAGGTCGTCGATGGTGTCGATGCCCGCCGCCGCCAGACGGGCGCGCTGTGACAACCGCAATCCGGCAACGAGCAGGGGATCCCGATGCTCCTGCACCTCGATCTCGCAGGTGGCGCACCGTCCGCAGACGGTATATCGCGCGTCTCCCCAGGCTACGGCCGCAGCATCGACCAGGCGCTCCGCGATGATCTGCACGAGCCGCGCTTTGCGTTTACGGTAGACCGGCACAATGTCTGCGAGCCGATGCACGCTCACCGAGCCGTCACCGAGCAGCAACTCGACGGTTGCGGCTGCGGGAACGCCGATACGTTCGAGCTGCTCAGCGTAGGCGGCGAGCTGTAACAACGCCGTGACGCGGGCATGCCGGGCGAGCTTGGTATCTTGAACGAGCCACCTGCCGTCGCTCTGCCGCACAATGAAGTCGGCAAATCCGAGAAAAGCGATCGGCTTGCGGTTGCCCGTGCCGACGGAACCGTTTGCAGTGGCAGGACTGCCCGTGCCTTCCGGCCCGAAGGCCGGATCGAAGAACGTGGCCTGAAAAATGACATCGCACTCGGCGGTGAACGCCACGCGGGTCTGCTCGGCTGCGGCAATGAGCGCCGGCCGCGAGATCCGTTCAGGCCGCTCGATCTCTACGACGGAACGAGCCTGCCGGTAGCCGTCGAGCACCCGGTGTTCGTGGGCGTCACCGAGGCGTGACGTGCGCTCAAGCATGGCATCGACCGGGTCTGGCACAGCCTCAATGCGCCCAAGCCGGGCGTCGATACGGCGCAGAAAAGCAAATTCGCAGACGGATGCCGCGCTCAGGTCACTGGCACTCGTCACCACGGTCTCATCCAGCAGAAACATGTGCTCGCCCTTCGTCGTGTCGAGCGTACCGGATGCCTCCGACACGCCCACTGGCCTGCCCGCCGGAATATTTCCGTGGGCAATATGCCCGACCGGACTATGTACTCTCACCATTTTTCTGCGTCCGGCACGCAGAACGGCCCGGCAAAGTCTGCCGGGCCGTTCTGACGCAGTCTGCGTGCTGGTCGTGCTATTTCTTGGCGCTGAGCTGTTCGATAATGGCCTGCGACACGTCGTGCATGGTGAGGCGACGGTCCATGGAGGCTTTCTGAATCCAGCGGAAGGCTTCGGGCTCGGTCAACCCCATCTTTTCGTTGAGCAGGCCCTTGGCCCGGTCGACGAGCTTGCGAGTCTCGAACCGCTCCACCAGGTCGGCTACTTCGGCTTCCAGGGTGATGATCTGGCTGTACCGTGACAGAGCGATCTCAATGGCGGGCAGCAGGTCGTTCGGGGTGAACGGCTTGACCACGTAGGCGAGGGCACCGGCTTCGGTGGCGCGCTCAACCAGTTCTTTCTGGCTGAAGGCGGTCAGCAGTACGACCGGAGCAATGTGCTCCTTGGAGAGGCGCTCAGCCGCGCTGATGCCGTCGAGCTGGGGCATCTTGACGTCCATGATGACCAGGTCGGGGCGGAGCTCCCGTGCCAAGGCGACCGCAGTTTCTCCGTCACCGGCTTCGCCGACGACTTCAAAGCCGTTGTCGCGCAGAATCTCGACGATGTCGAGGCGGATGAGGGACTCGTCCTCAGCGACGACAACGCGGCGCGGAGGGGTGGGGGTGCTGTCTTGGTCGGTCACGAGCAAAAGCCTACGGTATTCTGATCAAGTAGTTGTAAGCCGGTGTGGCGGAATGGCAGACGCGGAGCACTCAAAATGCTTTGTTCGCAAGGACGTGTGGGTTCGAGTCCCACCACCGGTACCAGTTCAAGAATACGAAATACCTGATCACAAGCCTCTTTTTCCGTGGACGACCCGGCCTGCACGTGTGTGCAGCTGAATTCCGCATCGGAATGCGACCCACGCAAGTTTGTCGTTGTGCCAATACACCTGTCAGGGTCGTCCGATGATGAACAATATTTCGTACTGGGGCTATCTGGCGTTGTTGATTTATCCCGCGCTGGCGGCGCTCGGGTTCTGGCTGGCCTATCTGGTCATTCGAAACGCCATCCGTTCGGCTCTGCGCCAGCATCAGGAATGGCTCGACACCCGCGTCCCGCCCGGCCAGTAGCGGGCACGCATACCAACACGCGCACCAAACAACAAGAGAAAAGCCCCGCCCGAAAATCTCGGGCGGGGCTTTTCTGGTGGCGTCTAGTTTTTGACGTACGCCGGCGCAACCTCATTGTGAGCGTCGCCCACTCGGTGCACGCGAATGTCGTTCGTCGAGCCGACGATCCCGGGAGGGGATCCGGAGATCACGACGACCTTGTCCCCGATTTGAGCGAGGCCTTCGCCGATGAGGATGTCATCGACCTGACCGAACATGGAGTCGGTGTGGGTCACCCGGTCGACCAGATAGGTCTGCACGCCCCAGGTGAGGGCCAGACGGCGACGGATACCCGGTTCCGGCGTGAAGGCCAGCATGGGAATTTTGGAGCGCAGACGGGACATCCGTCGGGCCGAGTCGCCCGACTCGGTAAAGATGCAGAGGAACTTGGCATCGACGAACTCGGCGACCTCGATGGCCGCGAGGGTGATGGCACCGCCCTGGGTACGCGGACGGTTGGTGAGCTTGCCGATGCGTTCGAGCCCGTGCACCTCAGTGGATTCGATGATGCGGGCCATTGTCTGCACCGTGACGACGGGATATTCTCCGACGCTGGTCTCTCCGCTGAGCATGACGGCATCCGCGCCGTCGAGCACGGCGTTGGCAACGTCGCTGGTCTCGGCGCGGGTCGGCACCGGGCTCAGGATCATGGATTCGAGCATCTGCGTGGCGACAATGACCGGTTTGGCCATGCGGCGCGCGATCTCGACGGCCTGCTTCTGCACGATCGGCACGGCTTCCAGCGGCAGCTCTACGCCGAGGTCCCCGCGGGCAACCATGATCGCGTCGAAGGCATCGACGATCCCTTCGAGGTTGTCCACAGCCTGCGGCTTTTCAATCTTCGCGATCACCGGAACGCGGCGGCCTTCCTCGGCCATGATTTCGTGCACGCGAGTGATGTCGTCGGCACTACGCACAAAGGACAGCGCGATGAGGTCGGTTCCGAGACGGAGGCCCCAGCGCAGATCGGCCTCGTCCTTCTCCGACAAGGCGGGCACGTTGACGGCCACGCCGGGCAGGTTGATGCCCTTGTTATTGGAGACCGGGCCGGCGACGATGACCTTGGTCGTCACGACGACGCCATCCGTTTCGACGACCTGCACCTTGACCTTGCCGTCGTCAATGAGGAGGAAGTCACCCGGGTGCACGTCGTGCGGCAGGCCCTTGAATGTGGTGCCGGAGAGCTCTTTGGTACCCAGCACGTCTTCGGTGGTGATCTTGAAAATATCGTCCACGGCGAGGTCGTACGGCCCACCCTCGAACTTGCCGAGGCGGATCTTGGGGCCCTGCAGGTCCACCATGACGGCGATGGCACGTCCGGAGTCGTTCGCGGCCTTACGCACGTTGGCGTAGACACCCTCGTGCACCTGGTAGTTGCCATGACTCAGGTTCATCCGGCAGACGTCAACGCCCGCGTCGATGAGCGCCCTGATCTGCTCATAGCTGGCAGCTGCCGGCCCGAGGGTTGCGACGATTTTTGCGCGTCTCATTCTGATGGATCTCCATTTTCCGCGCTTTTCGAGCGCATAACGACGTGGTGCAGGAAGACTAATGGATTACAGGGCGAAAGAACGGTCCGTGGGCTTAACAGGAGACGGCAACTGCGTCTGACCTTCCAAAAACTGGTCGACAGACGCTGCGGCGGCACGGCCTTCGGCGATAGCCCACACGATCAAGGACTGGCCACGGCCGGCATCGCCGGCGACGAACACACCCTCGTGGCTGGTCTGATAGTCGCTGTCGCGTTCCACGTTTCCACGCTCATCGAACGGAAGCTTCAGCTGGTGGCTGAGGTCCTCGGATTCCGGACCGGTGAAACCCATGGCGAGCAGCACGAGATCGGCCGGAATCTCCCGTTCCGAGCCCACCTTCGGTACGCGTCGTCCGTCGAGGTACTCGGTTTCGGCGATGCGAATGGCACGTACCTCACCGAATTCATTGGGCAGAAATTCGACCGTCGAGGCGAGGTATTGACGGGTTCCGCCCTCTTCGTGGGCGCTGGAGACCTCGAACAGGGTCGGCGACATCGGCCACGGCTGGTGCTCAGGACGGGTCGTACCCGGCTGCTTGCCGATGGCCAGGTTGGTGACGGATGCTGCCAGCTGGCGGTGCGCGGTACCAATGCAGTCGGCTCCGGTGTCGCCACCGCCGAGTACCACGACGTGCTTGCCCTCTGCGGTGATCTGCGCCTCGATGCTGCCGCCGGCACCGATTTTGTTCTGCTGCACCAGGTATTCCATGGCGAAGTGCACGCCGGGCAGGTCACGCCCCGGAATCGGCAGGTCACGCGGCACCATGGCGCCGGTCGCCACCACGACGGCGTCGTAACGCGCCCGCAGGTCGTCCCAGGTGATGTCCACACCGATGTTCACGTTGGCGCGGAACCGAGTTCCCTCGGCCGTCATCTGCGCCAGCCGAAGCTCGAGGTGCTTCTTCTCCATTTTGAAGTCGGGTATGCCGTAGCGCAGCAGCCCACCGATCCGGTCATCGCGTTCGAAGACGGCGACGGTGTGACCGGCACGGGTCAGTTGCTGTGCGGCAGCGAGTCCGGCGGGGCCGGAACCGACGACCGCAACGGTCTTGCCGGTGAGCCGGCCGGGTGGATGCGGCTGCACCCAACCCTTGGCGAACGCCTGATCAATGATCGAGACCTCGACCTGTTTGATCGTGACGGCGGGCTGGTTGATACCGAGCACACACGACGACTCACACGGGGCCGGGCAGAGTCGACCGGTGAACTCGGGAAAGTTGTTCGTGGCGTGCAGGCGTTCAATAGCCGCTCGCCCCTCGTCGCGCCAGACCAGATCGTTCCACTCGGGAATGAGGTTGCCGAGTGGGCAACCCTGGTGACAGAACGGCACTCCGCAGTCCATGCAGCGACCGGCCTGCCGTTTGAGCACGGCAGCGTCACCCTGCTCGTAAACCTCTTTCCAGTCCATCAAGCGGATGGACACCGGGCGACGAGCGGGAAGCTCGCGTTCCGTAGTTTTCAGGAATCCCTTCGGATCAGCCATTGGTTACCTCCAGAATTCGATTCCAGACAACGAGACCGTCAGGATCGAGTCCCTCATCGACGGCCGTCTGCCTGGTTTCCAGTACGGCCGCGTAGTCGCGCGGCAGTACCTTGACAAATGCGTTCATGGTTTCGTCCAGGTTGTCCAGCATCCGCTCGGCGAGTGCCGAATCGGTCTGGTCCCGGTGCTGTTCGAGCAGATCACGCACGATCTCGCGGTCGGCGCGGTCCAGGGCAAGCAGACGCAGCTCCCCCGAGGTCAACGCGTCGCGATTGACCCGTTCGGCGGTCAGTCCGTAGACATAGGCCGTGCCGCCGCTCATGCCGGCGCCGAGGTTACGTCCGGTCTCACCGAGAATCACGGCGAGTCCGCCCGTCATGTATTCCAGCGCGTGGTCACCCACACCCTCGACCACGGCGATGGCACCGGAGTTGCGCACCAGGAATCGTTCACCCACGATGCCGCGAATGAACATATTGCCTTGGGTGGCGCCGTAACCGATGACGTTTCCGGCGATGACGTTGTCCTCGGCCGGGAATTGGCTGGCACGGTCGGGGCGCACGATAATCTGCCCGCCTGACAGTCCCTTGCCGACGTAGTCGTTCGATTCGCCCTCGAGCCGCAAAGTGATACCGCTCGGCAGGAACGCACCGAAGGATTGCCCGGCCGACCCGGTGAGGGTGACCTCGATGGATCCAGCGGGCAGTCCGTTTTCGCCGTGTCGCAGGGTGACCTCGTGGCCGAGCATGGTGCCGACAGCTCGTTCGGTGTTGCGGATCGGCAGGTCGATTCTGACCGTTCCACCGTGTTCGAGGACACTCTGGCTGCGCCGAATCAGTTCGTTGTCGAAGTGCTTTTCGAGTTCGTGTTCCTGGTGGCGTGCCCACTTGCGCGGTTCGGACTCGGAGAAGTCCGGGCCGCTGAGAATGGGTGAGAGGTCAAGCCCCTGCGCCTTCCAGTGGGTGAGAGCCCGGTTCACGTTGAGAACCTCGCGGTGGCCGATGGCCTCGTCGAGGCTGCGGAATCCGAGCTCGGCCAGGTATTCCCGCACTTCCTGGGCAATGAACTCGAAGAAGTTCACCACGTGGTCGGCCTGGCCGGCGTAGCGCTTGCGCAGCTCCGGGTTCTGGGTGGCGACGCCCACCGGGCAGGTGTCGAGGTGGCAGACCCGCATCATGATGCACCCGGAGACGACGAGCGGCGCGGAGGCGAAGCCGAACTCTTCGGCACCGAGCAGGGCACCGATGAGCACATCTCGCCCGGTCTTGAGCTGGCCGTCGACCTGCACGACCACGCGGTCGCGCATGCCGTTGAGCATGAGCGTCTGCTGGGTTTCGGCGAGGCCGAGTTCCCACGGGGTGCCGGCATGCTTGAGCGAGTTGACCGGACTGGCGCCCGTTCCGCCGTCGTGGCCACTGATCAGGATTACATCGGAGAGCGCCTTGGCCACACCCGCAGCGACGGCACCGATACCGGACTGGCTGACCAGTTTGGTGTGGATGCGCGCCTTCGGGTTGGCCCGCTTCAGGTCGAAGATGAGCTGCTTGAGGTCTTCGATCGAATAGATATCGTGGTGCGGCGGCGGCGAAATCAGACCGACGCCCGCCGTGGCGTGCCGCGTGCGGGCGATCCACGGATACACCTTGGTCGGCGGCAGCTGACCGCCCTCGCCGGGCTTGGCGCCCTGGGCGAGTTTGATCTGGATGTCGTCGGCGTGGGTCAGGTACATGCTGGTCACACCGAAACGCCCGGAGGCGACCTGTTTGACGGCACTGCGTCTGGTCGGGTCGAGTAGACGATCGAGGTCTTCGCCGCCCTCACCCGTGTTGGACTTGCCGCCGAGGCGGTTCATCGCGATCGCGAGGGTTTCATGCGCCTCCTGCGAAATGGAGCCGTAGCTCATCGCGCCGGTGGAGAATCGTTTCACGATCTGTGCAACCGATTCGACCTCATCGAGCGGCACCGGGGTGCGCTGGCCGGGGCTGAGCGTGAACATACCGCGCAACGTCATGAGCGATTCGGCCTGATCGTCAACGAGTTTCGTGTACTCGCGGAAGATATCGTATCGCCGGGTGCGGGTCGCGTGCTGCAACCGGAAGATGGTCTCCGGGTTGAACAGGTGCGGAGCACCATCGCGGCGCCACTGGTACTCGCCGCCGGTCGCGAGGCGCTCGTGGGCGGTGACGGCGGCATCCATGGGATATGCGGATGCGTGCCGCGACAGGTTTTCGACACCGATCACGTCGATGCCAACACCGCCGAGCTTGCTCGTCGTACCGGTGAAGTACTGGTCGACGAACGACTGGGCCAGTCCGACCGCTTCGAAGGTTTGCGCGCCGGCGTAGGACGACACGGTGGAAATGCCCATCTTGGACATGATTTTCAGCACCCCCTTACCGAGGGCCTTGATCACGTTGCGCACCGCCTTTTCGGGCGTGACGTTGGTGATGATGCCGCTGCGAACGAGGTCTTCGCAGGTTTCCATGGCGAGGTACGGGTTGACGGCGGAGGCGCCATAGCCCATGAGCAAGGCCACGTGGTGCACTTCGCGCACGTCGCCGGCTTCGACGACGATGCCCACCTTCATGCGGTTTTCGGTGCGAATCAGGTGGTGGTGGACCGCCGCGATCATGAGCAGCGACGGAATCGGTGCGAGATCTTTGGTGGAGTCGCGGTCGCTGAGCACGATGAACAGGGCGCCGGATTCAATGGCCTCGTCGACCTCGACGCAGATAGCGGCGAGCCGCTTCGCCAGCGCGTCGGGTCCCTCGTCGAAGCGGTACAGGCCACGAATAGTCGTGGTCGTGCGGCTGCCGACGATGGGATCGATGTGCTGGATCTTGGCCAGTTCGTCGTTGTCAATGACCGGAAAGTCCAAAATGACCTGACGGGCGTGCTCCGGTCCGGCGGTGAGCAGGTTGCGCTCCGGGCCAAGACCGAGCTTGAGGCTGGTAACGACCTCTTCGCGAATAGAGTCGAGCGGCGGATTGGTAACCTGCGCGAACTGCTGGGTGAAGTAGTCGAACATGAGCCGCGGGCGATCACTGAGCACAGCGATGGGGGTGTCGCTGCCCATGGCGCCGAGCGGTTCAGCACCGGTGCGGGCCATCGGGGTGAGCAGAATGCGCACCTCTTCCTCGGTGTAGCCGAAGGTGCGCTGCCGACGTACAACGGATGCCGGCGGGTGCACAATGTGCTCCCGCTCCGGCAGGTCCTTGAGGTTGATTCGCCCCTTCTGGAGCCAGTCGCCCCACGGTTCGCTACCCGACAGTTCCGCCTTGATTTCGCTGTCGTCGATGATGCGGCCGGCCTTGGTGTCGACCAGAAACATCTGGCCGGGACGCAGGCGGCCCTTGCGCACGACGCGGGCCGGGTCGATGCCCAGCACCCCGATCTCGCTCGCGAGCACGACGAGGCCCTCATCGGTGATGAGGTAGCGGCCGGGGCGCAGACCGTTACGGTCCAGCGTCGCCCCGACGAGCGAACCGTCGGTGAACACGATCGCGGCAGGTCCGTCCCACGGTTCCATGAGCATGGAGTGGTATTCGTAGAAATCGCGACGTTCATCGTCGAGGTCGGTCTGGTTTTCCCAGGCTTCCGGAACCATCATCATGATGGCGTGCGGCAGCGACCGTCCGGACAGGCTGAGCAGTTCGACGACCTCATCGAATGACGCCGAGTCGCTCGCTCCGGGGGTGACGATCGGCAGCAGCGGCTCAATGTCGCCCAGCAGCTCCGATTCGAGCTGGGACTGGCGTGCACGCATCCAGTTGCGGTTGCCCTGCACCGTGTTGATCTCGCCATTGTGGGCGATCATGCGGAACGGCTGAGCCAGCGGCCAGGACGGGAAGGTGTTGGTGGAATAGCGGGAGTGCACGAGGGCCAGCGTCGACACGAAGCGTTCGTCCGACAGGTCGGGGTAGAACGGTTCGAGCTGCAGGGTTGTGACCATGCCCTTGTACACCAGCGTGCGACAGGACAGCGAGACGAAGTAGATCTCGAGCTCGCGTTCGGCCCGCTTGCGCAGGCGAAAGGTCTGCCGATCGAGCGCGATGTCCGAGAGGTGCTCGCCGGCCTCGGTGGTGCGAGTGCTCTGCACGAACAGCTGCTGGATGGCGGGCATATTCGAGCGCGCCTGACTGCCGAGATCCTCTGGGTGTACCGGAACTTCCCGCCAACCGAGAATCGTGAGACTTTCCTCGTCCGCGATGCGGCTGATGGCTCGTTTGATGCCCGTGCGGGCCGTCGGGTCGGTCGGCAGAAACACGTTACCGACGGCGTACTGACCGACCGGGGGCAGAGCGAAATCCGTCACGGCGCGCAGGAACGCGTCGGGTATCTGGGTGATGATACCGGCGCCGTCACCGGTCCCGGCATCGGAGCCGACCGCACCGCGGTGTTCCAGGTTGCGCAGTGCATCCAGTGCTTGGGTGATGATGTCGTGACCGGCGGTTCCACGCAGGGTCGCAACCATGGCCAGGCCGCACGCGTCGCGTTCGGCCGCCGGGTCGTACAGCCCGGATGCTTCGGGCATGCTGCTAAAGCGGGAGTACAGAGGGTTCTGCGTCATTGAGACCGTCCTCACGAAATGACTGGCAGTAAGGGACGACGCTGGCCCGAAGGAGATGTGCAGGAAAACCGTAACGAACGCCCGGTCCGGGTCAAGCCCACAACCGGGCGACGCTACGAGTGTGTCAGCTGGGATTTAGCGTGTCAGCTGGCTTTTAGCGAACGTGATTCTACAGACGCGAAGCGCTCGTGCTTGTGGCTGCGGCCTCGGGTGATTCAGGATGAACTTCGGCGTCATCGCTCTGATTTGCGGTGTTGTCGTCGTCAGATTCCGAATCGCTGTCATCGAATTCTACCCCAGCGTCTGGAGCAATCCACTCCCGACCGGGCAGATACGGGCTCGGCTCCACGCCCGGGTGGCGCTGACGCTGCACCAGAATGATGATGAGACCAACGGCAATGGCCGCGAGGGCAGCCCACACATTTGTGCGGATTCCGAAGTAAATCTCGCTCGGATCGATGCGAATCGACTCAAAAAAGCTGCGACCCAGTCCATACCAGATGAGGTAAGCCCCCAGCGTCTGGCCGAAGCGCAGACGGAATTTGCGCTCTAGGTAGAGGATGACGGCGACGCCGAGCATGTTCCAAATGATTTCGTAGAGAAAAGTCGGGTGGAACAGCGTGTCGGCCGGCAAACCGACCGGGAAGGCCAGATTGCTCGGTTCAATTTCGAGACCCCAGGGCAGAGTCGTCGGCAGCCCGAACAGTTCGTGGTTGAACCAGTTACCCAGCCGGCCCGTGGCCTGCGCCACGAGTAGGGCCGGGGCGACCGCGTCGGCGAAGGTCCAGAACCGGATGCCCGCCAGACGGCAACCGATATAGGCACCGGCGGCACCTCCGATCAAGGAACCGAAAATGGCGTTGCCGCCCTCCCAGATATACAGGGTGCGGAGCAAGTCGGCTCCATCGTAGAAGTAGTCGCCCGGGTGGGTGAGCACGTGGTAAATACGCGCACCGACAATGCCGAGCGGCACCGCCCAGAGGATGATATCGAGCACGACTCCCGGTTCAGCGCCGCGCTTGGTGAGGCGGCGGGATGTGATGATCGTGGCAAGAATAATCCCGGCGAGGATGCACAGCGCGTAGGCGTGAATACGGAACGGGCCGAGGTCGAAAAAACTCCACGCCGGGCTCGGGATGCTGCTGCTCAGAATGCTCGAGTTCAATATGCTCGTGTTCAATAAGCTCAGAGGCAAAGACACCTAGGTACTACCTTTCATCGTGACTGACGTCACTTAGGACGACTCAATCGATCGCCTCAAACAATTTAGTGTAAAAACGCGCTTAGGAGGCAGGGCGAATGTTGTTCGCGCCAGCGGCGAGTTCGAGAGCGAGACGAGCGACGGCGGTCACTCCCCCCTCGGTGAGCGCTTTCACGAGCGCGGAACCCACGATGGCGCCGTCGGCGTAGCCCAGAATTTCGCGCACTTGCTCGGGGGTGGAGATGCCCAGGCCGACACACGCGCTCGTGCAGCCGACGGCACGCAAGCGTTCCACCAGAATTCGAGCGGCCGCATCGACACCGGCGCGAGCGCCGGTGGTGCCCATCGTCGAGACCGTGTACACGAAGCCGCGACTCGCTTCGATTGCCTGCACCAGGCGGGCGTCCGAGGAGGAGGGTGCAGCCAGAAAAACCCGGTCCAGGCCGGTTCGTTCGCTGGCAGCCATCCAGTCGGCGGCCTCATCGGGAATCAGGTCGGGAGTGATCAGCCCGGCACCACTAGCGGCACGCAGGTCGTCGGCGAAGCGTTCGACACCGTATTGCACAACCGGGTTCCAGTAGGTCATGACCAAAACGGGGGCATCGACCTGGGCGGTGATGGCCTTGACCGCTTCAAATCCGTGACGCAATTTGAAGCCGTTGGCGAGTGCCTGCTGGGTGGCCGCCTGAATGACGGGGCCATCCATGACGGGATCGGAGTAGGGCAGTCCGAGTTCGATGATGTCAACGCCGTTCGCCACGAGAGCCACGGCGGCGTCGATGCTCTCAGTCAGCGTGGGAAAGCCCACCGGCAGGTAACCGATAAGGGCCCCCCCGCCCTCGGAACGTCTGCGGGCAATGGTCTGTTCGACGGTGCTCGTAATGGTCGTCATGACTGTTCCGCGCCTTCGTCGAGCAGGTCGAAATACCGGCCGGCTGTTTCCATGTCTTTGTCGCCGCGACCGCTGAGGTTGACCAGGATGGTCGCCTCCGGTCCGAGCGCGCGGCCCAGTTCGAGAGTACCGGCCAGCGCGTGAGACGACTCGATAGCGGGAATGATGCCTTCCGTGCGGCTCAGCAGCCGGAGAGCGCTCATCGCCTCATCATCACTGATCGGCAGGTACGTCGCCCGGCCGATGCTGGCGAGCCACGCGTGCTCTGGCCCCACACCGGGGTAGTCGAGGCCGGCCGAAATGGAGTGCGATTCGATGGTCTGGCCGTCTTCGTCCTGCAGCAGCATGCTGCGGGCGCCGTGCAGCACTCCCGGGCGCCCCTTGGTGATGGTGGCCGCGTGCCGCAGGGTTTCGACACCGTCTCCGGCCGCCTCGTACCCGAACAGGGCAACATCCGGGTCGTCGAGGAAAGCATGAAAGATGCCCATGGCGTTCGAGCCGCCGCCGACACACGCGGTGACGGCGTCGGGCAGGCTACCGGTCAAGTCGAGAACCTGCTGGCGTGCTTCCTCGCCAATGATCTTCTGAAAGTCACGCACCATCGCAGGGAACGGATGCGGCCCGGCCACGGTTCCGAAAATGTAGTTGGTGGTCTCAACGTTGGTGACCCAGTCGCGCATGGCGTCGTTGATGGCGTCCTTCAGGGTGCGTGAGCCGGTCTTGACCGGAACGACCTCGGCGCCGAGCAGACGCATCCGAGCCACGTTCAGCGCTTGGCGTTCGGTGTCGACTTCGCCCATGTAGACGACGCACTCGAGCCCGAACAGGGCGGCGACGGTGGCGGTGGCCACGCCGTGCTGGCCCGCACCGGTTTCAGCAATCACCCGGGTCTTGCCGATGCGCTTGGTAAGCAGAGCCTGACCGAGCGCGTTATTAATCTTGTGCGAACCGGTGTGATTAAGGTCTTCACGCTTGAGAATGATGCGGGCACCGCCGGCATACTCGGCGAATCGCGGCACCTCGGTGATGATCGAGGGCCGACCGGTGTACGTGAGGTGCAGTTCCATCAGCGCCGCGGCGAAAGCCGGGTCGTTCTTGGCGAGTTCGTATTCCGCCGTGAGTTCATCGAGCGCCGCCACGAGAGACTCGGGCACGAACCTGCCGCCGAAGTCGCCGAAATACGGGCCGGACTGCGCTCGTAAGGATTCTTTTCGCAAAGACATTTTAAACCGCCAAAAACTCGGAGAGGGTTCGGATGGGATCGCTCGTGACGAGCGCTTCGCCGACCAGGACGACGTCGGCGCCGGCGGCACGGTAGTGCGCCACGTCGGCGGCCGTCTTGACGGCGGATTCGGCGACGCGAATGACGCCGGACGGAATTTTGTCGGCGAGAGTGCCGAAGAGGTTCTGATCGAGTTCGAAGGTCGACAGGTTGCGCGCGTTGACGCCGACGAGGGTTGCCCCGATATCGAGTGCGCGGCTGACCTCGTCGCCGCTGTGCGTCTCGACGAGCGCAGTCATGCCTAACTCACGGATGAGGTCATGCAGAGAGGCCAAAGTCGCCTGATCCAGGGCGGCGACGATGAGCAGCACCAGGTCGGCGCCGGCGGCGCGGGCCTCGAAGACTTGGTATGGCGTGCCGATGAAGTCTTTGCGCAGCAGCGGAATGCTCACCGCGGCCCGAACCTGTTCCAGGTCGGTCAGCGAGCCGTGAAAACGCCGACCCTCGGTGAGCACACTGATGGCGCTCGCTCCGCCGCTCTCGTAGGAGACTGCCAGGGCTGCCGGGTCGGTGATGGCCGCCAGAGCGCCGCGGCTCGGGCTGGCCCGCTTGATTTCCGCGAGTATCTTAACGTGATCGGCCGGGGCCAGAGCCGCCAACGCATCGAGTGCGGGCGCTTTGGCGCGCGCCGCAGCCTCCACACTCGACAAGGGGCGAGTAAGGAGTCGTTCTTCGGCGTCGGATACCGCGCCAGCGAGAAGTTCTTGGAGCACCAGGTCTCAGCGCAGCCGGTTAGTGGCCGTGCGAGGTGGCGGTCGTGGCGCTGACGCCGTAGCCGACCTTGCTCAGCACGTAGCCCACAATGACCCCGACGATGAGCAGCCCAAAGGATGCCCAGACCAGCCAGACCAGCTCAAAGAAGAAAGCCGTGGTACCGATGGTGAAGGCTGCCAGCATGATGATGACAGCTGTCCAGGCCGCCGGGGAGTGGCCGTGTCCGGGATCTGACGGATCGATGCTCATGGTTCTCCTCTAAAGACGTACGTTGATTAGCGGGTTAAGTCTAGCGGAGCGACAGCCCGCCATTCAGCGAGCGGTCGGGTCTTCGCCCCGGCTGAGGTCGTCCCAGTCGCCGACGGAGTCGTTCGGTGCGGGCGCAGTCGGCCCGGCTGGTGCAGCATCGGCCGGGAGGGACGCGGGCACAGAACCATTCGACGCGGCCACCGGTTCAAAGCGCACAGCCTGATATTTGCGGGTCGGGCCGGGCCAGCGGGCGCTCGTCAGGATGACGGCGACACCGACGGCGGCCATGGCGATGGCCGCAGCCATCGCGACGAACGGCCACGGCGTGACGATCGTCCCGAGCACGCTCAGCTGAATGGATTCATGCCCGGCGATCCCCGTAGCTGCGGTAACCGCAGCGGCACTGGCCTGAGACGGATCGTCGACCGCGAGGAAAGCGGCGAGAAAAACCGAGAACCCGAGGAGTACCTCGAGCGCCCCCAGCACGATCCGAATAAGACGACCGGCGATGGTGAGCGCACCGGCCAGAGCAAAACCGGACAGGGCCAGCGCCGTCAGCGCGGGCGCCGCAATGGCCCCGTCGATCTGCAACACCTGGGTACCGGCATCGGGCAGTCCCACTTCAGCGTGGACCCAGACCTGGGTCCACGCCAGCAATGCCAGGCCACTCGCAGCCAGAATCGTGAGGATGAGCGCGAGTTTGAGGCGGCGTGGGGACATCCGCTTTGGTGAGTCCGCGGCCACTAGAAAACCCGCCGCATTGCGTTGGCCACGGCTACCGCACGTAAGGGTGCCGCCGCCTTGTTCTGCGACTCTTGATATTCGGACGCCGGGTCGGAATCGGTCACGACGCCGCCGCCGGCCTGAACCCGCGCGATGCCGTCCTTGATCGTGGCGGTGCGGATGGCGATGGCGAGGTCGGCGTCGCCGGCAAAGCCGAAGTAGCCGACCACTCCCCCGTACACGCCGCGCTGGGCCGGCTCGAGCTCGTCGATGATCGCCAGTGCACGCGGTTTCGGCGCACCCGACAACGTTCCGGCCGGGAAGGTGGCACGAAACACGTCAATGGCGGTTTTGCCGGCGATCAGGTTGCCTTCGACCGATGAAACCAAATGCATGATGTGGCTGAATCGTTCGATGCGCATGAATTCGGTCACTTCGACCGATCCGGGCGTGCAGACCTTGAGCAGGTCATTGCGGGCGAGGTCCACGAGCATGAGGTGCTCGGCGCGTTCTTTGGGATCTTCGGCGAGCTCGATCGCGTAGTCCGCGTCGGTGTCCGGCGTGGTGCCTCGGGGTTTGGAGCCCGCGATCGGGTGGGTGAAGACCCGCTGATCTTGCACCTTGACGAGGGCTTCGGGAGAGGAGCCGACAATCCAATACGGGTCACCACCGGGAGTCTCGAGACTGAGCAGGTACATGTACGGGCTCGGGTTGAGACTGCGTAAGACGCGGTAGACGTCGATCGGATTCGCCGTGCAGACCTGGTCGAAGCGCTGCGAAATGACGACCTGAAACACATCCCCCTCGACAATGTGTTCCTTGCCGATATTGACGGCGGCGAGAAAGTCGTCGCGGGTGGTGCGGTTGCTCGGCGCGCTCGGGGCTTCCAAGTCAACCTCGGCCAGCCACGCCTCGCCGGGTGCGGCGAGACGGGTTTGCAGGGAGTCCAGGCGCGCTTTCGCATCTGCCCAGAGCTCGTCAGGCGTGTCCGTACCGTCGCCCAGCACGTTGGCGATCAGTTGCACCGTGCCGTATTTGTGGTCTAGCACCACAAGGTCGGCCACAAAGCTGAACGACTGACCCGGCACGTCGTAATCGGCTGGCGGCTGGTGCGGCAAACGTTCAATCTGGCGAATCGCCTCCCAGCCGATGAAACCGACCAGGCCACCGGTCAGGGGTGGGTGTTCCGGTAGCCGCGGCGTCTGCCAGCGGTCGAACAGATAGGCCAGCGCCGCGAGCGGCCCCAGGGTGGCCGCGGATCCGAGCGCGCGATCGGCGGACAGGCCGTAGTCGATCCAGCGGGTGTCGTCACCCTCCTGAGTGAGCACGCCGAACGATGACACGCCGACGAAGGAGAAGCGCGACCAGATGCCGCCCTGCTCGGCGGACTCCAGCAGAAAGCTGCCGGGAGCGCCGTTGGCGAGTTTGCGGTAGATGCCGACCGGGGTTTCCCCGTCGGCGAAGAGCTCACGAATGACTGGGATGACCCGGTGCGCTTCAATGAGAGCGTCAAACTGGTCGCGGGTGGTGGAACCGGCGGTGCGGGAGCCCGTGGCAGCCGGGGTGCGTTCGGTCATTCCGTAGGCCTTTCCATGGTGATCGCGCCGAGGTCGCGCCCGTCGAAGCAGGTGCGCGTGCCGGTGTGGCACGCCGCTCCGACCTGGTCGACCTGCACAAGCAGGGTGTCGTCGTCGCAGTCGAACGCGGCGGAGTGCACGTACTGCGCGTGGCCAGAAGTGTCGCCCTTGCGCCAGTATTCCTGCCGGCTGCGCGACCAGAAGGTGACGCGGCCCTCCGTGAGAGTGCGGCGGAGCGCCTCCCGGTTCATCCAGCCGAGCATGAGCACCTCGTGGGTGTCCCACTGCTGAATGACGGCGGGCAGCAGTCCGGCGTCGTTGAAAACGGCGGCGTCAATCTGTTCGGTGCGGTCGGTGCTCATGCGCGCACCAGCATTCCGGCCTCGGTCAGCTCACGCTTCACGTCGCCGATGGTTAATTGCGCGTTGTGAAAAACGGATGCTGCCAGTACGGCGTCGGCGCCGGCGCGGATGGCCGGAGGGAAATCCGACACCTGCCCCGCGCCGCCGGACGCGATCACCGGTACCCGACTGTTGGCCCGCATGAGCGTGATCAGCTCGGTATCAAAGCCGGCCTTGGTGCCGTCGGCGTCGATGGAGTTGACGAGAAGTTCCCCGACGCCGAGCTCGATCGCCTGCCGGGCCCACGCCACGGCATCCAGATCGGTCTCGGTGCGACCGCCGTGCGTGGTCACGACGAAACCGCTCTCGGTGCGTTCGGATCGCTTCACATCGAGGCTCAGCACGAGCACCTGGGAACCGAACCGGTCGGCGATTTCGGCGATTAGAGCCGGCCGGGCGATTGCCGCGCTGTTGACGCCGACCTTGTCGGCTCCGCTCGCTTGCAACCGGGACACGTCTTCGACGCTGCGAATGCCCCCGCCGACGGTGAGCGGGATGAAGACCTGTTCAGCAGTGGCGCGAACCACGTCGTAGGTGGTCGAACGGTTATCGACGGTGGCCGTGACGTCGAGAAAACACAGCTCGTCAGCGCCCTGCTCGTAGTAACGCCGCGCGAGTTCGACCGGGTCACCGGCGTCGCGCAGGTTCTGAAAATTGACGCCTTTCACGACGCGACCGTTGGCCACGTCGAGGCAGGGAATGACGCGCACACTCAAGCTCATCGCTGGTTCTCCTCCCCCCGGCTCAGAGTCGGGCGTTGTGGATGGTGGTGACGAGAATGGCTCGAGCGCCAATGGCGTAGAGCGCGTCCATCACGTTGTTCATGTCGAGTCGGGCGATCATGACGCGCACGGCCGCCCACTCCGGGTCGTGCAGTGACGACACCGTCGGTGACTCAATGCCGGAAGCGAGTGCCGTTGCTTTGTCCAATAATGCAACCGGAATGTCGTAGTCGAGCAGCACGTATTGACGGGCGACGAGCACGCCCTGCAGGCGGCGCAACAGGGTGTCGATCCCGGCCTTGTCGTTGGTGGAACTGATCAGCACGGCGGTGGATTCAAGAATGACCGGGCCGAAGATTTCGAGGCCGGCCTTGCGCAGAGTCGTGCCGGTCGAAACGACGTCGGCGACGGCATCCGCTACGCCGAGCTGCACGGCGGATTCGACCGCACCATCGAGCTCGACGAGGTCGACGGTCACCGAGTGCGTGGCGAGAAAGCGTTCGACCAGCCCGGGGTAGCTCGTGGCAACGCGCAAGCCGTCGAGGTCTTTCAGCTCGGTGAAGCGACCGGCCGGTCCGGCGAAGCGAAAAGTGGAGTCGCCGAAGTCGAGGCTGGCGATTTCCACGGCCTGGGAGTGCGAGTCCAGCAGCAGGTCTCGTCCGGTGATGCCGACATCGAGCGCGCCCGATCCGACGTAGGTAGCGATGTCGCGGGGGCGCAGGTAAAAGAATTCAACCCCGTTGCGGGGGTCGGCGGTGACGAGGTCACGCGGGTCGCGGCGACCGGTGTAGCCGGCCTCGGCGAGCATCTGCGCGGCGGTTTCAGACAACGAGCCCTTGTTGGGCACGGCAATTCTCAGCATGGAGGTACTCTCTTGGTTTTGGTTCTCACGACTATTCATTGATCACGAGCCAGCGTCACGCTCTGGCGCGGGTCACAAATGTCGGTAGATATCGGCCGGAGAGAGCCCTTTGGCGATCATCATCACCTGCAGGTGGTACAGCAGCTGGGAGATTTCACCGGAGGTCTCGTCGTCGCTCTGAAACTCGGCGGCCATCCAGACTTCGGCGGCTTCCTCGACAATTTTCTTGCCAATAGCGTGGATGCCGGCGTCGAGTTCACGTACCGTTCCGGATCCGTCGGGGCGAGTGCGAGCCTTGTCGCTCAGTTCTACGAAAAGGTCATCGAATGTTTTCACGACTCTAGGTTACCCGCCCCGTGACGGTGGCTGGCCGCGCGCTGTCGCAGCAGGCTGATCTGGGCGGCCGGATTCTCGGCTCCGAACACGCTGGAACCGGCCACGAACGTGTCAGCGCCCGCCGCCGCCGCGATCTCGATGGTCTGCGCGGTGACACCGCCGTCGACTTGCAACCAGACGTCGAGGCCGCTCTGCTGCACGGCCGTGCGAAGCTGCGCCAGCTTGGGCATGGTCGACTCTATGAAGCTTTGGCCACCGAACCCGGGCTCGACGGTCATGACGAGCACCTGGTCGAATTCGCCCAGCAGGTCGAGATACGGCGCGACGTCGGTGCCTGGTTTCAGCGCGATGCCGGCGCGGGCACCGATCTGCCGCAGCCTGCGAGCCAGCGCGACCGGTTCCGCCGTGGCCTCGGCGTGGAAGGTGACCGAATACGCCCCGACCTCGGCATAGCCGGGGGCCCACCGTTCCGGGTCGTCGATCATCAAATGTACGTCGAGCGGCAGCGGCGACACCTGCTGCAGGCGTTCGACCATGCCGAGCCCGAACGTGAGGTTCGGCACGAAATGGTTGTCCATGATGTCGACGTGCACGAGGTCGGCCGATCGGATGCGACCCAGCTCCCGCTCGAGGTTGGCGAAATCGGCGGCGAGAATGCTGGGACTGATGCGGGTAGCCATTTTGCCAGCCTACCCAGCCTGCGCGATTGGACGGGCACTCGCGCATGGTCCCAACGGTGCGTCACTTGTTCCAGGGGGGTTTTTCGGTGGGGGTGGCGGCGCGGTTTTGGCCGGCGGGGCGCCAGGTTTGGGTGGGGTCGAAGTGGAGCGGGCCGCGGATCCAGGGGCGGCCGTCTCGCATGTCGATGTCCCAGCCGGAGGTGTCGATGCTGCTGTGGGCGGCGTTGCAGAGGAGGACGGCGTTGTCGATGTTGGTCAGACCGCCCTCGCG
>NZ_JASISY010000018.1 GCF_030063365.1 Cryobacterium sp. PH29-G1
CCTCATACTGGCGGGCATCGCCGTGCTCGCCGGGATCGTCGCCGTCCGGTCGTGGAAGACACTGGCATCACCGAAAGAGCTCCGTGAGACGCTCGCGTCGCCGTCGTCGACTTCCCGCTAAGCCTTCGGTTTGCGGGCCCGGTTCTGTGATTGGAGCAGCCATCGATGGCTAGTCGACCGGGTTCACCCAGCTACAGTTCGCTCCTGACGCATAAGGGTTCCGCATACGGGCGGCGTTCTACGCGAGGCTGTCCGGCATTCGCTCCGGGGAGGTACCTGAGCTTGGCTGCACCTGAATCGCGGACGTGTCGACCATTTCGATCCAATGTTGTCGGGTATCGTCAGCAGCCCGGAGTGCAAATGCCGGTGCGACTACGTCCGCCTTGGCCAACTCGGGCGACGATGAGGCGGCGGGACCTCCTCGATAGAGTGTGGGCATGGCGCCCCACAATGAACCCCTCGTCCATATTCAGAACTTCCGCATGGATTTCGGGAGTACCACGGTCGTAGAGGATCTTTCGTTTGACGTGCGGCGGGGCGAGACTTTCGGATTTTTGGGGTCTAACGGTTCAGGAAAGACGACCACGCTTCGAGCGCTGCTAGGAATTTATGCTCCTACCGCGGGCATTCTCCACGTGGACGGCCGGCCGTTCACGCCGGAGGCCGGCAGCCGCCTGGGGTATCTGCCGGAGGAACGCGGACTGTACAAGAAAGAATCTGTCCTCACCGTGATGACCTACTTCGGCCAGCTCAAGGGCCTCAGCAAGAAGGCCGCATCGGCCTGGTCGTCAAACTACCTGGAGCGGGTCGGGCTCGGCGACCACGCGAAATCGCGGGTCGACAAGCTCTCCGGCGGGCAGCAGCAGAAAGTTCAGCTCGGAGTGACGATCATGAACGATCCGGAATTGCTGATCCTGGATGAGCCGACCAAAGGCTTCGACCCGGTCAATCGCCGCCTGCTGATGGACATCATCGAGGAGCAGAAACGCGCCGGGGCCACGGTGCTGATGGTCACCCACCAGATGGAAGAAGTCGAGCGACTCTGCGACCGCGTCATCCTCCTCAAGGACGGCCGCGCCGAGGCGTACGGGACGATTTCCGAGGTGCAAAACCAGTACGGCGGAACCATGATCCGGGTCAGCTACTCGGGTGAAATCCCAGCGTCGCCGCACTACGAGATCAGCACTCGTGACCGCAACTATGCCGAACTCACCCTGACGGACACTGTCGACGAGGCGCTGATCCTGCGTGATCTGGTCCAGGCCGGGGTCCTGGTGCGTAGCTTCACCACCAGCAAACTCTCCCTGGAGGAGATCTTCGTCACGGTCTATGGTGCGCAGAACGAAATGGTGGGTGCCTGAGATGGGCCAGCACAACCTGCGCACCGTCCTCGCGTTCGAAGTAACCCGCACACTGGGCAAGAAACGCTTCTGGTTCATTACCCTGCTGGTGCCCATCGCGATCGGCATCGTCTTGGCCCTCGTGGTTTTGGGGAACATGACGGCAGCTGACACGGCCGCACGTCAAGCGGACGCCAAACTGGCCTTCACCTACAGCGATGCGTCCGGATATGTGGACCCTGCCGTGGCCACCGAGCTGGGTGGCACCGCTGTCACCGACGACACAGCCGCGATTGCCGCAGTGAAATCCGGGACGGAAGAGGCCCACTTTGTGTACCCGGTCGATCCAGCCGAGACCCCGGTTCACGTGTACGGCGTCGACAAAGGACTGTTTGGAAATGAGGCATACAACGGCCTCGCCACGCAAGTATTGATCACCAGCGCTCAAGATCGTATCGGAGACCCCGCCCTCACGGCCTTGGCGCAAGGCAACGTGCCCATCACCGCGACGACCTACACCGACGGTGTTGAAGCGGCTGGGTTCTTGGGCATGATCCCGCCGCTGATCTTTGTCGTGATCTTCTTCCTGGTCTTCACTCTGCTCTCCAACCAGATGCTCACCAGCACGCTGGAGGAGAAAGAGAACCGGGTGACGGAGATGATCCTGACGACGTTGAACCCCACCGTGTTGATCAGCGGTAAGGTCATCTCCCTTTTCGTCGTTGGATTCGTTCAAGTCCTCGTGTTCCTGCTGCCGGTCCTGGTCGCGTATGTGTTCTTCCGCTCATCGTTGAACATTCCGGAGTTGGACGTGTCGAGTTTGACGATTGAGCCAAGACAGATGATCGTCGGAGCACTCCTAGCCATCGGCGGGTTCGCCTTGTTCACGGGCACCCTCGTCGCCATCGGTGCCGTGATGCCGACTGCGAAAGATGCCGGCAGCTGGTTCTCCGGACTGATCGTGCTCATGATCGTCCCGCTCTACGCGCTGTCATTAGTCCTGTCAGACCCGCACAGTCCCGTCGTTCAGATCTTCACGTACTTCCCGTACTCGGCACCGATCACCGCGATGCTGCGCAACGCGTTCGGCTCCCTCGCCGGCTGGGAAGCGGCCATCGTCATCATCGAACTCTTCCTCCTCGCCGCGCTCGTACTGCAAGTCGCCGCACGCCTCTTCCGATACGGATCCATCTCCTACACCAGCAAGGTCTCCTTCAAGACGGTCTTCGCACGACCCACGGGGAGCGCCACCCGCAAGTAACCCGCGGCGTGATCAATTAGACTTGCGTGCCCTTCCGGTCCCGCAAAGTCGCCTGGGCCGCGGCGCGCGTCACCCAGGATGGCTAACCCAGGTCGAGTGCGTCGACCGCCACCGCCCATGGGTAGGCCTGGATCGCTTCCTCGAACGTAGGACCTGCGCTTTGGCCGGGAAGAGCCTCAATCTCCATGCTCACCAGCAGGACAGCGCACATATCGGTCGCGGGGTCGATGAGGAAATCCAGATGTACAGACTGGCCGTCGATGGTCCCGAACACCACCGAGCTGAACGCGCCCGTGGGCTTTGACATCGCACGCACAAACTCAGCGCCGATCAGCGCGAGCTCGACGTTGACGAGCTGAACCAAGGGTTCCGTGCCGAGCGCCGAAATCGCGCTTGCACGAGGTGACTCAGCGACGACAGCAGCACCAGCCGCGCCGTCAGCCGCACGCTCAACAGCAGAGGCCCACACCCACACTCGATGGATGCCGCGATCTTCCCACTCGACGTAGACAGCGCGCTGCGTCCAAGCCAGGGCCACACCGCGCACACGCTCGGCAACGGCGGGGTATCTCACCCAAGCCAGCACCTGAGTGGGGCCCTTCGCCACGGTAACGGGGAGCTCACCCAGCTCATCCGGCGTGAGGCTGAACGGCCGCGGCACGAACTCGTTGCGGTAGTCGGGTTCAACCTGAACTAACTGCTCTCTCGACATCGCGCTTACTTGCTCTCTAGCTCGCGGGGCACCTGGAAATGAGCCGACGTTGATTCCGCAGCGTCACGTGTGCGGAGTGCGAGGTCGGAAAGCATGAGCCAATTATCTGCCATCGGACGGCGGCCAGGATGGGGGATGCTCCAACCGAGAATTGCCTGAGCAAGGCAGATAGTGAAAATCACGAAGCTCTTCGGGTGTCAGGTTCAACCTCGTCAAGACCCGGTGGCCGGAAACCTTCATGGTCGAGAACGGCGAGGGTGTCGCCGCACAGCCAATCAACTCCACCACTGTGATGCGGGTGTCTCACAACCGTCGATTGGGTCCAAAAACAGAGCGCTTGGTTTCAATACATAGTTGCGAGGCTCACCAACCCTATGAATCCAGCTATCTGAATCAAGCACGGGGATCGGCGGGGAGACGCCCCATAACCATAGGGATACAAGACACGTCAACGGAAGCTTTCTCCGATGGGCGACCTGAGGGGTGGCGACAAAGACGAGTCCCAACTTTGAGCAACCCTCTTTCTGGACGCGGAGTCGACGCCCTCCGTGTTCACAACTCTCGTCGGCCTCGCCAGGTTGCGGCGAAACTGGAAGGAGAGCTAACCCGCGAGGAGCCATAACGGGTCAATCGACTGCTTCTGCTCAGAAACTATTAGCCCCATTCGCTTCATGTGGCGACGCTCGGGAATGTACAGCCACCCGTCATTCCCCTTCACCTTGCGAACCATACGTTCTTGTTCCATGTAGCGAAGAGCACCGTCGGCGGACGCTTTTACCCAGTAAGCCTCGGTTCCTCGCAGAAGAGCCTCCTCTCGGCGCCCCGACCCGGGCTGGAAAAACAACTTCTTTATGAGCGCAAGCAAGGTCTTTTGCGAGTCGCTCAGATTGAGAGTGCTGATACGAGACGAAGAAAGGGCAGAGTCGTATTCTTCGACCTGGCACTTCGGTCCGAAGCTCGGCGGAAGCTTGCCTTGCGAACTGACTCCTTCGACCCGGTCCATTACGCAATTATCAATAAACACGTTTTCAAGCCTCGCGTTTTCAATGGATAGATGCGCTACGTGAATGTTGGTGAGGGAAAGGTTTCTGACGGTCACGTCGACGAAGAAAAGTTCGCTAATCTCGCCGTCGTCAAGACTCAACTTTTCGAAGTCAACAAGTTCGTCGCCCGTCATAAGTCGTGCTGCGACGTAATCGGACCCCGCCTGGTTATTCCCATGTGCCAGACACTGCCTCACATATTTCAGAGGGGACTGGTCTCGAGCTAGGCGACGCGCCCATATGCGAAGTCCGAAGTCGTCAAGTGGTTGCAGCCAGGCTTCACGGGTAGCGTCGACGTTTTTGGTCGAGAAAGTTTGCTCTATTGCCAAGCCGCGGAGTCCGCTCCTCGCGTAGGGATCAATGAAGCTGCGATCAGAACTCTCTGCCCCCACTCGGCCAAGGTATGGCAACCGCTGTAACAGAATGGCCGATTCATCGATCGGCGCGTAACCGGTGATGGAATAAAAGGCCTCGTTGATCATGGGCAGGGTGAGGCGCTCGGCTTGCGCAGGCTGAGTACGGGATTGCTGTGCCAAATGCAAGAGGACGCTCTTGACGGTGTCTGCGTCGATTGACGGATTAATTCGAGTTTCGCGACGGCAGACAGCGTCGACCACCTGCTCGAAGAACTCCAACTCGCCATAGGCGTTCACCTTCAGCGCCTCGATCTCATCGATATCTAGACCCACGAGAAGCTGGCAAACGAGAGGCTTCCGGGGCATCCAATCAGGGATGAAAGAGGATGCGGAATGGGCTTTGATGTATTCCGCTGCTTCAGCCTCTGTGAACTCATCTGGGCACCGAAGAACCACAGCCCTGTCGTCAAGCCCCAAGCAGTCCAGCATCTCTTTATCCGTACTGAAGTAATGCTCTCGCCCAGTGATTAGAATGCCAGCTCCACCGCTTGCCTCAACAGCATCCCGCACTCCTTCGAGGCTTTTGCGCCTCACCTCGGCCAGCATCGCACTGTTTCCGGACCACGACTGAGAGCCAATCTCATCGAACCCATCGAGTAGCACGGGGTGATTGCCGTGACGAATACTTTTTACTAGGTTGTCGGCGAAGTCGGACAGACCCAGGCCATCGAGATGGTTACGAAGCATGTGATCTAGGCGCTTGTACCCCCAGTTGTCGCGCAGATTTATGGCTACAGCGGCAAAAGCATCCGTCGAATCTGAAAGCGCTGCGAAGGTCTCCTTGATGCACCGAGACTTACCGGTTCCGAATTCACCCAGGAGAATGATGCGCTGCTTCTTCTTGAGAGCCGAGGCGATGTCGTCTACGAGATATTTCTTACCCTTGGAGTCGACGTAGGAGATGACAGTGTACGGGGTCTGATCAGAGACTCCCGTCTGAGGAACGACCGCGCTCCCAAAGGGCATCGACGACCGTTCATGGGTGTACTGCTTCGAGGCCAGGAACTTTGAAGCGAACGTCTCGAGTGTGTGAAATTCGATGCCGGCAGCGTCTGCCGTGACCGTAATAGAAGGATGCTTGTCCTGCGAAGTCACAAAATACGTCTCGGCGTATTTTCCCTGAGACATGAGGGCTGACTTCATGGCGACCAACTTTGAAACGTCTTCTCGCAACTTAGCGAGGTCGTCTCGGACGGATATCTCGATCAGAACGAGATAGTCCTTCCGTACATGGATAACGCCATCGCATTGGACACCCGCGATCATCTCGCTCTTACACGGTGATGACCACACGGTCTCCGCGATCGTGCGCACCTGCTCTTCAACGTTTGTCCAGCTCAAGCCGTCCCCCATCTTTCTCCGTCTAACGGAAGACTAGGGCAGGGCCCGGTCCTAGGAGAACTCGGCCAAGTCGGTCAGTGCCCGGCCGACCACGAGCTGGTGAATCTCATTGGTGCCCTCGTAGGTGCTCACGGACTCGAGGTTGGCCATGTGCCGCATCACCGGAGAGCCGCTGGTGACGCCGTCGCCGCCTAGGATGACCCTGGCCTCCCGGGCGATCTGGATGGGCTCCCGCACGCTGTTGAGCTTGCCGACGCTGATCTGCGCCGGGGTGAGAGCGCCCAGCTCCTTGAGGCTTCCGAGGTGCAGCGCCAGCAGCACCCCCTTCTCGTACTCCACGAACATGTCGGCCAGTTTCGCCTGGATGAGCTGGGTGGCACCGATCGGCTTGCCGAACACCTCGCGCGTCCTCGAGCGCGAGATGGCGGCGTCGAGGCAGCTCCGGGCTGCGCCCATGGCACCCCAGACGATGCCGAAACGGGCCTCGTAACTAGGGGGCATCGCCCAAAGAAGTGTCTCGTAACCTAAGTGCCTCAAAACCCATCAGATACAAGACACTGGCCTCGCTCGAAAGACGTCGGCAATCAGCTCGATGCACGGACGAGCGTTCATCTATTGCCGCTACATAGCGCCAACCACATCCGCACTTCAACGATTTGTTCAGAAAGGTAGGCGTCCGGAAATCACGGACCCCGCGACATCGATTATGACGTCTCGGCCGGCCGCAAGCAGTCCATCGCGCAGCGCGACCAACTTGCCCCGCTGAGGTGACCCCTCCGGCGCAGCATCAACCAACGCGGTCAGAGCAGCTTCGAGACGGTCCGCTGCCAATTCGGGGCTCGGCCACTGACCCGCGGCCTCTAGGCCAGCTGGAAAGATACCTCGCACCATGTAGTCACGGCCGTCGTATGTGCTTGTGTTTAGCAGCTCGAGATGGCGGTGCTCAAGGTTCTTGAGCGCCAGAACCACATCGCGGTGTGAAAGTCCCAAGTCAGCCGCGATTATATCGGCGTCGACAAAGTCCCAAGTCAGCCGCGATTATATCGGCGTCGACAAAGTCCTGATCCTCGAGCAGCCGCGCGGCCGCGACAAGCACGGGCAAATCGCGGCTGTTCCACTTGTCACCGAGGCGCTTGAGTTCATCCACGGGCCAAGACTAACGGTTTCGTCCTTACCGATCGCGGCAAGCCGAGCCGCTGTCGACGAGCAACTAGAAATCCCTCAGCACGATGAATACCGCGACCACGGATCCTGGCCGGCTGGCCGGTCTCGAAGGTAGCTCGGCCGTCCGTTGGACCACAGCGGAGGACAACACATGTGACGCCGGGTCGCCTTGAACGCCTGATAGCCGAACCTTCAGCCGCGTCTGGGGTCGGTCAAAGAACGAGCTGCGTAATCAGTGCTGATGCAGCCGCGCCTGCTCCGGCCGTCACGGCAGAGTGGAGCACTCCCCTCATAGTCGCAAGTGCCTTCTTGATCAGAGAAAGGTCGGGGTTCGGCTCAACGATGGCAGTGAGGACCGCCGTTCCGGCTTCCTGAGCTGCGCTCCTCTCATCTGGGTCAAGATCCTGCCTCTGTTCCATCAAGCTGAGGGCATCCTCGACGGAACGGGCCAAGACCTCGAACCCTGCAGTAACCGCAAAATGTTGGGTGATAGAGCCGTTGTCGAGTGCTACGTTGACGTGGCTGCCTGAAACGATGACGGCGTTCCCATGGATGATTTGACTGGCTTGCTGACCTCTGGCCCGGGCAGGAGTGTCGCTGTATGAGGCGACGATGTGGCTCATCCCACCACCAAATGAACCAGGCGCTTCGTTGATCTTCACCTTGAAGATGTGAACCGTACGCCTGCCGCCGCGCGGGTCGGCCAGCTCCATTGCGTCACCTTCATAGACAGGCGCGTCGACATCAAAGTAGGCTTTGCTGCCCTGCACTTGCGACTCAAGCTCGGTTCGCTGTTCTTCGGCGGTACCGTGCGCGTGGATGACAATAACTTCTTGGGTGCCGAAGGTTCGCCCGATGTTCTGTATGAATGAACCGGTGCCCCTGCCATTGAGTGCCATTTGTGCTCCCCCTATTTGTTGCTTTGAGCATAGTTGTAAGGGCGCGTCGCAAACCGATGTGCCCGCTTTGCACAAGCGGACCCAGAACGTGCGGCCGCACACCGGGAGGACATCGGCGCCCTTGTCGACCGTGCAGTCTCCGTCACCCGTCCGGAAGTGATTCGCGCTCGGGTGAGCTTTTCGCAACATGCACTCGATACTCGCGAGTCTCGAATCCCTAGGGTTTCGAGACGCCGACACCGGTTCGGTGAGTGCCAGAAGTCAATATTCCTGCGCGCGCGGCCGCCCGTCAGGATTCGGGCGCATGGCCCCCAGGCAGGGATCCTTTCCTCGTTGCCCATCGCCGTCAGCTTTAGCAAGACTTCGATATGCGCCCGGTCTGGCTTCTGTCCTTTGCAGTGAGAGCGAGTGAATTCCGCACATGGGAATCGATTACGGTTTTGTCAAGTTGACCTGCTTGCTGAGAACAGAGTCACTGACTCCCAACGAGTTTCGGATTGCCGAAAAGTCCACGGTGGATCCCTTCATCGAATACGGCCACCGCCATTCTGGCTCAAAGACGTGCTGTTCGTTCCATGATGTCGGAGGTCACCGCCATACTCAGACCGGGGGCATTCGCTGGATGTGTGTGCTTCGACTGTTCAAGAGCGATCGGAGCGAAATGATCAACGATGACGCCGGCCGAGACCGGTATCTGCTTGCCCAGGGGCGTGAGGCCTTCGGGCGCGTGGCGTACACCCATAAGACCCACGAGAAGCAAGCGGACATCTGCTTAACCAAGCATCGCTGGCAGCAGGGCGTGCTCATCGCGCTGACCGCGGTCAGCTCCGGCACGTTCCTGGTCGCCGCGGTGAGTCAGCTCGCCAGCACAACCACGACCAGCCTCATCACCGCCAGCGTCGCTGTACTGGTGACTTGGGTGACGCTTGGGGCCAAGACGTTCCGGTTCCACGAGGAGGCCGAGGCGCACCGAGACATCGCGTCGCGACTGTGGAACGTGCGCGAGTCCTACGTCTCGCTCATCGCCGACCTGATGTCCGGTGAGATCGCGGACGTTGATGCCCGGGCTCGCCGCGACGAGCTGCAGGAGACCACCCGCGCGGTCTACTCGTTCGCGCCGCGGACCACACCTAAGGCGTACGGCCGCGCTCAGAACGGCCTGAAGTTCAACGAGGAGCTGACGTTCTCCTCCCGCGAGCTCGACCTCCTGCTCCCCGCGGCGTTGCGGCTTAACGAAGGCGAGGTCTGAGGATGGACACATCCGAGATCTTCGACGGGTTGCTGGCGAACCTCAAAGTGGGGGAGAAAGTCGCGACGATCCGAGCCCGCCGTGACGAGATCACCAAAGCCCTGAATAAGGACTTCCGAGGCAAGGACGCCTGCGTCGACTACAAACTGATGATCGGCTCGTTCGGACGGCACACAGCGATCAAGTCCATCTCCGACCTAGATATGATCTTCATCCTGGCGCCGGGGCTGCGCGACGGGTTCGCCGACGCCAACGGCCCTCGCCGGGTGCTGGAGCGCGTGCGCAACGTGCTCACGGCGCGGTACAAGAACACCGATATCCGGGTCGACCAGTGCGTTGTACGCGTGCAGTTCGCGTCCGACGCGTTCAAGTTTGAGGTTCAGCCTGTGTTCGAGAACCCCGACGGCAGCTTCGACTACCCAGACACCAAGGCCGACGGCTGGAAGACCACCAAGCCGCGCGCGGAGATTGCCGCGACGAAAGAGTGCAATGACCGAACCTCGACGAATATGCGTCACCTTGCCCGGATGGCCCGGGCCTGGAAGAACGCGAACGGCGTGAATCTCGGCGGCCTGGTTATCGACACTCTGGTCTACAGTTTCTTCACGCAAACCGACGACTACGATTCCGCGAACACCGCATCGTTTGACCTGATGTCCCGGGACTTCTTTGCGTTCCTCATGGACCAGCCGGAGAAAGACTATTACCTGGCGCTCGGTAGCCGGCAGCGCGTCTACGTCAAGGCCAAGTTCCAGGCCAAGGCGAAGAAGGCTTACAAGCGCTGTGCCTCTGCGATCGAGAACGAGGGCAAGACCGCGTCGGTCAAGAAGTGGCGCGAGGTCTTTGGCACCAGCGTGCCGCTGACGGTTAGCGAGGCCGTTCTCAAGGCCTCGGCTAGCGGTTTGCAGACGGGCACCGAGGAGTTTATCGAGGATCAGTACCCGGTCGACATTACCGAGAGTGTGTCCATCGACTGCGAGGTCACACAAAATGGCTGGCGACCGCTGTGGCTGCGCGCGATGGGGCGTGTTGGAGTCCCGCTCAATGCTGGCAAGCACCTGAAGTTCCAGGTCGCAAGCTGCACGGTGTCCGAGCCGTACACGCTGAAGTGGAAGGTGCTCAACCAAGGCCCGGAGGCGGAGCGTCGCGACGTGATCCGCGGCGACATCATCGACTCAACACAGCCCGGCATCCGCAAAGAGAGCTCGATCTTCCGCGGGGAGCACATTGTGGAGTGTTACGCCATTAAGGACGGAATGGTGGTTGCTCGAGACCGCATCGACGTGCCGATCACCACAACCGCAGACGTTTGAACCAGACCGAGCACGTCGGAGCCTGCCCCGACGAGCTCGCCCCGGGCAGTGCAAGGTTATGGTGCCGGATCTCGGGCGTTCCGAGTCTCTCCACGCAGCGCTCGAATGTGTATCGTTGCTTTCTTTCTCCTGATGCATGGGTTGGAAGACGGCCAGGCTCGCGGCCTTGCCGCCGGCCGAGAAGCGCCGAGGCGATTCGGTGGTTGATGATCAAGGCGTCTACCGGCGTCTACCGGCGTGAACGCCGGGAGGTATTGACCGCTATTGTCGCGGGCAGACTCTTGGCAACATTTTGGCAACAGTTGAATGAAATTGCTCTGGTTTCAGACTCGCTCAAATGATTGGAAAAACGCCCAATCACGCGGATCTGAGGCCGGATCCGCCGTCTCATTGAGTGCGCATTAGGGTTCAAATCTCACCGGTACGTACCTGTGGTGCTTGGGGCCATCGATGGGTCTGTTTATTGGACTTATGGCTCATAATCATGTGCCTCGCGATTGACTTTCGTCGCCGCGAATTCGAGTGCTCGATGGCGGCGACGGAACTTCGACTGTGGGTCATCAGCAGTGATAGGGATGTATGGCAGAGCGTTCATTTCTGAAACCCCGCAGAAACCCCGCAGAAACCCCGCAGATTGAAACTCGCGTGGCGGTAAGAGCGTGATCACTTACCCAGTGTTTTATTGGGACCGATGACTGTATGAGGCCTCCTTGACCCGGCTGAGTCTGGTTCACGATAATCGTGGTGTCGCGGGTTCAATTCCCGCTCCCGCTACACGGTATTCATCGAAATAGCCCCGGACTTCTGCGGAAGTCCGGGGCTTTTTTGCATACGCCGAGCCGTGAGTCTTGAGCGATTTCTGCGGCAAAAATGGTCTGAACCTCACCGCTCGACGCGCGAAACTCACGGTTCGGTGAGCGGCATTCGCACGCGGGAATCCCACTTCTGAAAACGTGCCGGGGAATTGTCCATAGCTCCATCCAACACGATCGGAACAGGCGTCCGAGGCCGTGGCGCGGCTCCTGCCCGTGCGACAGAAGCGGATGGCCGGGCCCGGTCATCACCACAGTGTCGACACTCCTACGCCCGTCCGATGGACTGTGGCCGTGGTTCGGGGAGCCTTGTTCTCACCGCACCGAGCTGGAAACAGCCGGCAACCGGACCGTTATCGTGGTGCCCTCACCCGGCGGAGACACGGCCTCGATGGTTCCCCCATGGTTCCTGACTGTTTCACGAACCAGGGCCAGGCCGATACCAGAACCGGCAATCTGTTCCGCTGCTCGTCCTCGCCACAGTCGCTCAAAGATGTGGGGGAGTTCGTCGGGTGGGATTCCAGGACCGGTGTCGGCGACCGTGAGTACCGCCTGACCTTCACTGACCGACACGGTCAGTGTGACGCCGTCTCCCGGTCGACAAAATCGCACCGCGTTGGCCAGCAGGTTGCCCACGGCCTGGTGCAACCGGTCGGCGTCCGCCCGCACGAAGACGGGCGCAGCAGCATTAACCGTGAGCTGGATCTCCGCGGCCCGCAACTGAGATTCACGCAGTACCGATTCGTCGCGCACGATCTCGACCAGATCGACTGATTCCAGATGCACAGACTGTCCCGCGGTCTCCGCCGCCGAGAGCTCGGCCAGGTCGGCCACCACTCGACCAAGCCGAAGAGACTGGTCGTGCAGGCCGGCGAGCCCTTCCGGCGTGGGGGAGATCAGCCCGTCACGGAGCTCCTCCAATCCAGCCTGCAGCGCTGCCAGGGGCGTGCGCAGCTCGTGGGCAACGTCGGCGGTGAGATTGCGGCGGACGAGATCGGAACGAACAACCGAATCGGCCATGCCGTTGAACGCTCGAGCGAGTTCGCCGAGCTCCCCGGGGTTGCGCCCCGCGACGCGAGTCTCTCGGTTTCCGGCCGTGAACGAGCGTGCCGTGTTCGTCATGGCACGGATCGGGCGGACCAGGCGCCTCGACACCAGCCAGCTTGCGCCGACCGCTACAGCGAGGGCGACGGCCGCCGCCACGCCGATCCAACTCCAGACCACACCAAGCACTCGGGCTCCGCCGTTGCCGCCAAAGTTCATTTGTACTTGTCCGACAGCCGTTCCATCCACCAGGATCGGCACGGTGACAGCGTTCTGAATCCCGCCGCCGCCCGCAGCCACGCGCGGTTGGGCGGAGGTGGTACGGCCGCCACCACGCGCTAGAACGGTATCGCCGCCGGCATCCACCACGGCGAGGTGGGCTGATGCCGCCTCACCAGTGGCGACAACCCGGGTCAGATCCGCCTCATCCCACCCCCCTGCTTCTCGGTAGGCGTCAGCGGCGGCCACCGCCGCGACGTTCGCGATGCGCACGCGGTCGTCGAGCTGCGCTACCTGAACGCCCCGATCGACGCCGATGAGGGCAGCTCCAGACAGAACTAAAACCGAAGAAACCGCGACCAGCACGAAGGCCAGCAGGAGACGCCGCCCGAGGGCCCCCAGCCCGGGACCAATGGACGTCATGGCGTCTCATCCCGAAGCAGCCCCAGTCGGTATCCGACACCGAGCACGGTCTCCACGACGTCTGCGCCAGCGACCCCGAGCTTGCGTCTGAGATTCTTCACATGCGAGTCGATCGTGCGCTCATAGCCCGCGTACTCGTAGCCGCGAACCTGATTCACCAGTTCGTAGCGTGAATACACCCGCCCCGGCGCTCTAGCTACCGCGGCCAGGAGGCCCCACTCCGTGGGCGTCAGGTCGAGTAGCGCGCCGTCCAGCCAGGCTCGGTGTGCGCCTTCGTCAATGCTCAGCCGGCGGTTGCCATACGTGACCGGGCCGCTCGGCGTGGGGTGCCCGCTGTAACGGTGAAGCACCGCCTGCACCCGAAGTACCACCTCGGCGGGGCTGAATGGTTTGGTCACGTAGTCGTCGGCTCCGAGTTCGAGACCGTGAATACGGTCTTCGGTGGTGCTGCGTGCGGTCAGCACGATGACCGGAAGTACGCCGCCCTGATGAATCTCCCGCAGGATGTCCGTGCCGTCGATATCGGGCAGACCGAGATCGAGAATGACCAGATCGGCCGAGGGCAGCAGTCGGAGGGCTTCGGCACCCGACGCCGTGGTGAGTATCGAGAACCCGGCCCGCTCCAAGTAACGCCGGAGCACGTCTCGAATATCGCGTTCGTCCTCAACTACCAAGACCGTGGGCATAACTTCACCCTAGCCAACGGACGCCACTGTGGAGCGGCGGCGTCAGATCTCCACGCGGTCTCCACACGGTGGGCAGAACCCCTCCACGGCGGTGGGGCACCGTGTAGTTGGAAAGAACCCCAATCAAAGGAGAACATCATGCGAAGGTCAACCACCGTAACCGCGGTTATTGCTGGCGGGGCTGTTGTAACGGCCCTCATTGCCACACCGAGTCTCGCCCTCGCGAGCACGAACGACGTCACCGCAGATACCCGATCAAGTGTGAGTTCCAGTGCCCCCTACGCCCGGTCGCTCGGTCAGCCGACCGACCGGTCAAATCGAGCGGGGATGCGTCAGGCTGGTGGCGACGGGGCAGGTGCGCGTCGGGGTGCTGCAC
Organism: Cryobacterium sp. PH29-G1; assembly: GCF_030063365.1. Taxonomy (GTDB): domain Bacteria; phylum Actinomycetota; class Actinomycetes; order Actinomycetales; family Microbacteriaceae; genus Cryobacterium. Next base: position 14,299 of record NZ_JASISY010000018.1, read on the forward strand.
GCGGTGCCGGCAAAAGCTCGGCCGATGGCCTCACGAACGTGGCCAGCGGAACGGTGAGCGCGGAGCAAACATCCGTTCTCACTGAGATGGCCGCCGAAGAGAAACTGGCGCACGACCTCTACATTGCCTTTGATGGGATGTACGACGAAACGGTCTTCAGCCGAATCGCCAATTCAGAAACGAAGCATCTCAGTTCCGTTCGGGTGCTTTTGGAGCGCTACGACGTCGCGGATACGACCCTCGGCCTGACGGTTGGTGTGTTCCCGACTGAAGCCACGCAAAACCTCTATGACACATTGCTGGCTCAAGGTTCAGCCAGTCTGGACGCCGCGAAGGAGGTCGCCCGAACGGTCGAAGAGACCGATATCGCCGACCTCACCGCCGCCGCTGTCGGAGTCACCGCTCCCGACGTGCTCGCCGTCTACGCAAACCTGCTGACCGCCTCTCAGCACCACCTCGTCGCGTTCGGTGGCTAACCCGAGTCGACCTGAGCTGGGCGAGCGACCGAGCCCTAGATGACTCCGAGGGCGAGCATGGAGTCAGCGACCCGTGTGAAGCCGGAGATGTTGGCACCCGCCACGTAATTTCCGGGAGAACCGTATTCGTCGGCTGTCTCCAGGCAGCGATCGTGGATGCTGCGCATGATCTCGGCGAGGCGGTTCTGCGTGTAGTCGAATGTCCACGTGTCGCGGGAAGCGTTCTGCTGCATCTCCAGCGCGCTGGTCGCGACGCCGCCCGCGTTGACCGCTTTGGCCGGCGCGAATCTAACGTTCGCGTCGGCGAGGGTGCGAATGGCGTCTGGGGTGACGGGCATGTTGGCGCCTTCGGCGACGATGCAGCATCCGTTGCGGATGAGCGTTGCGACGCCGATCGAATCGAGTTCGTTCTGCGTCGCGCAGGGCAGGGCAATGTCACACGGTACGTCCCAAATCGACCCATCCGACACGAACGAGGCCTGATTGCCGCGCGCAACGGCATAATCGGAGACGCGACCCCGCTGAACGTTCTTGACCTCTTTGAGGAGCTCCAGGTCGATTCCGGCCGGATCGTGCACGTAGCCGGCAGAATCGGAGCATGCCACGACGATGCCGCCGAGCTGGTGCACCTTCTCAATTGCGTAGATCGCAACATTGCCCGACCCGGACACGACGACCTTCTTGCCATCCAGGCTGTCCTGTTCGGTTCTCAGCATCTCGTTGACGAAGAATGCGGTGCCGTAGCCGGTGGCTTCTGTGCGCACCTGTGCTCCGCCCCAGCTGAGGCCCTTGCCGGTGAGTGTGCCGGATTCGTAGCGGTTGGTGATTCTTTTGTACTGACCAAACATGTAGCCGAGCTCACGCCCGCCAACGCCGATGTCGCCGGCTGGGACGTCCGTGTATTCACCGATGTGACGGTACAGCTCGGTCATGAAGGACTGGCAGAAGCGCATCACCTCGGCGTCGGTGCGTCCCTTCGGATCGAAGTCGGAACCGCCCTTGCCGCCGCCGATCGGCAGGCCGGTCAGGGCATTCTTGAAGATCTGCTCGAACCCGAGGAACTTGACGATTCCCAGATACACGCTGGGGTGAAAGCGCAGTCCGCCCTTGTACGGACCGAGTGCAGAGCTGAACTCCACCCGGAAGCCTCGATTGACTTCGATCTTTCCGCTGTCGGTCACCCACGGCACACGAAAGATAATTTGTCGTTCCGGCTCGCACAGACGCCGGATTACCGCAGAATCGGCGTATTGCGGATGCTTCGATACGACCGGACCCAAGCTCTCAAGTACTTCACGCACGGCTTGGTGAAACTCGGTTTCACCGGGGTTGCGGCTCAGGACTTCTTCGAAGATGGGCACCAGCCGCTCATCGAGAACGGGCATAGGGGATCTCCTTCATCGTTGATGGCCGAAGACCCGGGTTCGCAAGTGCGATGGTGGTCGGCACTTCCACCGTATCGGCTCCTGACCGGCCCTCCGCTCACGAGGTGGCGTGAGCGGATCGGAAGAAACGCGCTGCGGCCATCGGGATGCTCGCGACCGGCCGGATTGTGACTGCGACGGTGACGGCGTGAAAAGTGCCCGAAAGCGGCCGTGGGCTGAGACGAGTTTTATCGGGGCGCTACCTATAGGCTTGGTTCCTGACACGGGGTGCCGCATACAGTTTGCGCGCTGAGATCAATACCCGTTGAACCTGTCTAGTTAGCACTAGCGAAGGAATGTCACCGATGATCAATCGAACCTCCAACCACCCTCTGCGGCAGACGCCGCGAATTCTCAGTATCGCCGGCACCGATCCGACCGGCGGAGCCGGAATCCAGGCCGACCTGAAGAGCATCGCGGCCAACGGCGGCTACGGAATGGCGGTGGTGAGCGCCCTGGTCGCGCAGAACACGCTCGGGGTGCGCTCGGTGCACATCCCGCCGGTGGAGTTTTTGCGCCAGCAATTGCACGCCGTGAGCGAGGATGTGGTCATCGATGCCGTCAAGATCGGCATGCTCGCCAATCTCGATGTGATCACCACGGTGCGGAGTTGGCTTGAAGAATGTCGGCCGCCCCTGGTCGTGCTCGACCCGGTGATGGTCGCCACGAGCGGTGACCGGTTGCTCGAGCCCGCAGCCGAGCAGGCGTTACGTGACCTGATCGTTCTCGTGGATCTCGTCACGCCCAACCTGCCCGAGCTTGCCGTTCTGCTCGCCGAGCGACCGGCGGCCGACTGGGCGGCGGCCATCGAGCAGGGAAAACGATTGTCAGCCCGCACCGGAGTGACCGTGCTGGTCAAGGGCGGGCACTTCAACGACAGCGACTGCCCGGATGCCCTGGTCGATACCCACGGACGACTCGCGCCGGGTGTTATCGAATTCACGGCGCCGCGCATTGCCACCACGAATACCCACGGCACCGGGTGCTCGCTCTCGTCGGCGCTGGCCACCGTGCAAGCGAGAACCGGAAACTGGGCGCAAACCCTCGCCGAGGCCAAAGATTGGCTTCAGGATGCCGTGGCCCACGCCGACGAGCTCGAGGTCGGCCACGGAAACGGTCCGATCCACCATTTTCATCGACTGTTCTCTGATGGGGCAGCCGCGCCCGCGCCCGGTGTTGCGCCGACGTTTAGCTCGACCCTGTGGCGAGACGTCGAGCTGATTCGTCGGCAGATCTTTGACCTTCCGTTCATCACTGATCTGGGCAGCGGCGCGCTGGCGCACGAAGATTTCTCCTACTACCTCGCGCAGGATGCGCTCTATCTGGCCACCTACGCGAGTGTTCTCGCTCGTGCCAGTGAACTCGCCCCGACCGAGAGCGCGCAACGCTTTCTAGCCGATTCCGCCACGCAGTGCCGTGACGTTGAGCTGGAATTGCATCGAACCTGGCTGCACCAGCAACCAGAGCCGCACGAGGCTGGCCCGGCGACGACGGGCTATCTCGATCACCTGCTCGCCGTGAGCGAGGCCGGGAACTTCGCCGTGCTTCTCGCTGCAATATTGCCCTGCTTCTGGTTGTATGCCGATGTCGGTGACCGGCTGCACGCCGAGTTTCGGTCGCGCCCCGACGGGGCGGAGCATCCGTATGCCGCCTGGCTCGAAACTTACTCGGATGACGATTTCGCCGCGGCCACGAGGCGGGCGATCGCCCTCACTGACGACGCGGCGGCGACGGCTTCGGAATCGGAACGCGTGGCGATGCGCCAGGCGTTTGCGGCCTCGTCACGGTTCGAACTCGACTTTTTCGACGCCCCGCGACAGCTTGCGCGGGTGTGAGGTGATGGTGTGGAACGAGCTGCGGTGGGCGCGACTAGCCGAGCGGGGGCAGGCTGGCCAGCAGCCGCTGCGCGGCATCCGTCGGGTCGTCGGCGTCGGTGATCGCCCGCACCACAACCACCCGGGTCGCTCCGGCCTCGACGACCTGATCGATGGTGCCGAGGTCGATGCCACCAATGGCGAACCAGGGCCGAGGGTGGGCGGCTGCCGTGCTGCGTGCGGCGGCATAGCTCAGCAGGTGCGTTCCGACGGCTGCTCGACCGGGTTTCGTCGGCGTTGCCCAGACCGGGCCGACACAAAAGTAGTCGAGGGCTTCGACGGCCAGTGCAGCATTCACTTGCTCGGTGGTGTGCGTGGACAGCCCAATCAGTGCACTCGCACCGAGCAGTTTGCGCGCCGAGGCCGTCGGCAGATCCGTCTGGCCGACATGAAAGACCGGCGCGCCCGCGAGGCCGGCGATATCGGCCCGATCGTTGACCGCCCAGAGTCGGGCGTGACGTTCGGCGACCGAGTGCAGAATCTCGAGGTAGTCCAGTTCCTCGGCGGCGTCGATGTGCTTATCGCGCAGCTGGATGATGTCGACCCCGCCGGCAAACGCCGCATTTACGAAGTCTGCGAAATCGCCACGATCCTTTCTGGCATCGGTGCAGAGATACAGCCGGGCGGTCATCTGGTCCATTCGACCAACCCTAAAGGGCATGGGCCGCGGCGCGCTCCAGCACCCCGGCACGGCGGGAACGGTGTCCATTATGAGTGAGCGGGGCGTGCCCCGCACGGTTGATGTCGCCGTCATCGGCGGGGGCATCGTGGGACTCGGCATCGCTTGGGCGGTTGCGCGCTCGGGCCGCAGCGTGGTGGTCATCGACCCCGATCCGGCCGGAGGCGCAACGTTTGCGGCCGCCGGAATGCTCGCCGCAGTAAGCGAACTGCACTATCAGGAGGAGGGTCTGCTGGAGCTGATGCTCGCCTCCGCGGCGCTGTATCCGGCCTTCATCGAATCGCTCGGACCGGATTCGAGCACAACCGGCTACCGGCGCACCAGAACCCTCAACGTCGGTGCCGATTCGTCCGACCGGCAAGCCCTCGCCGACCTGCGTGGCGTGCAACTGGCCAACGGGCTGCAGGCCCCGCCGCTGACCATCGGCGAAGCCCGGGCGCTGGAGCCGCTGCTGAGCCCCCGCATCGCCGGTGCATTCGTCGCCCCGCAGGATCATCAGGTTGACCCGCGCCGGCTGGCCGAGCGGCTACAGCTCGCTCTGGCCGCGCTCGCCGGTGGCGCACGCGCTGCCGTGGTGCGGGTGAACGCCCGCGGATTGCTGCACGAAAATTGCGCGGATGCCTCATCGCGCGTCACCGGTGTGGCCCTGGACGGTGGGGCGACGGTGAAGGCCAGCGAGGTGATTGTGGCCAATGGGCTCGGGGCAGCCGGGCTGGGCGGCCTGCCCGAGGGGCTGAGCCTGCCCCTTCGCCCGGTCTACGGGGACGTTCTCCGATTGCGGGTGCCCGAGCATCTTCGGCCGCTACTCACCTGCACGGTTCGCGGTTTGGTGCACGGTGTGCCGGTCTATCTGGTTCCGCGCACCGACGGAACGCTCGTGATCGGTGCCACGCAACGTGAGGATGGTTGCGGCACGGTATCGGCCGGCGGTGTATACCAGCTGTTGCGTGACGCCCAGGTGCTGCTGCCCGCGGTCAGCGAACTTGAGCTGCTCGAGATGACCGCTCGGGCTCGTCCGGGAACGCCCGACAACGCGCCGCTGCTGGGTCGGGTCGGTCGCACCGGTGCGCAGGGTGACACCGACGACATTCCGGGCCTCATCATTGCCACCGGGTTCTTTCGCCATGGGGTGTTGCTCACGCCGGTCGCGGCCGAGTACTGCCTTCAGCTCATCGAGGGGACTGCCAACGACCGGTGGCGACGGTTTCGGCCGGATCGTTTCTCAGCAAGCCACCCGCCCGCATCCGCTTTACCCCAAGGAGTCCACTCGTGACCGAAGCCTTGACCACCACGATCACCGTCAACGGTCAGCACCGAACCGTGTCGCCGGGCAGTACGGTGACCGACCTCGTGACGGAGATCACCGGACGGCCCATCGCCGAAGACGGCCGGGCCACCGACGGCAGCCGTCTCGGCGTGGCCGTTGCACGAAACGCCGAGGTCGTTCCCCGCAGCCAGTGGTGGTGCACCGGGCTGCGCCACGGTGATGACATCGAAATTGTCACCGCGGTCCAGGGAGGTTGACCGTGCCTTTCACGAACGCTGACAGCCTGATCATCGACGGGGTGGAGCTGACCTCGCGCCTGATCATGGGCACCGGTGGCGCCCCGAGTCTCGACGGCCTGGGCTCTGCGCTGCGTGCCTCCGGAACCGAGCTCACCACCGTTGCCATGCGGCGCCACAACGTGGCAACCACCGGCTCGCTCTTCGACCTTTTGGTAGAGAATTCCATCCGGGTGTTGCCCAATACAGCGGGGTGTTTCACCGCGCGAGAAGCCGTCATGACCGCCGAGCTGGCCCGGGAAGCCCTCGAGACCGACTGGATCAAGCTGGAGGTCATCGCGGATGAGCAGACTCTGCTGCCCGATGCGGTCGAGCTGGTCACGGCCACGGAACAGCTCGTGGCGCGGGGGTTCAAAGTGTTCGCCTACACGAATGACGACCCCGTGCTCGCGTTGCGGCTCGAGCACCTGGGAGCCGTCGCCGTGATGCCGTTGGGGGCGCCGATCGGCACCGGGCTGGGCATTCTCAATCCGCACAATATCGAGCTGATCGTTGCTCGCGCTGCCATTCCCGTGGTGCTGGATGCGGGAATCGGTACGGCTTCTGACGCCGCGCTGGCCATGGAACTGGGCTGCGATGCCGTGCTGCTGGCCACCGCGGTGACGCGCGCGCAAGACCCGGTTCGCATGGCTGACGCCTTCAGGCATGCCGTGCTCGCCGGCCGGCAGGCCGCGCAGGCCGGCCGCATTCCCCGGCGTGCCCTCGCCCAGGCTTCATCGACAATGGCCGGACGGCCCGACCTGTGAAGCGGATGCCCGGGCTGGCAGCACTGGTCGAACCGGGCGACGACCTTAGTGCCGCCGAACGCGAGCGATACTCGCGCCACATCCTCATTCCCGAAATCGGGATGCTGGGCCAGCGCCGATTAAGGAACGCGCGCGTGCTCGTGATCGGCGCTGGCGGTCTCGGTTCGCCGGTTCTGCTCTACCTTGCGGCGGCCGGAGTGGGAACGCTCGGCATCGTCGACCATGACGCCGTGGACCTGAGCAACCTGCAGCGCCAGATCATTCATGGCGTCACGGGTCTCGGTCGTTCGAAGTTGGAGTCGGCTGCCGCAGCGGTCGCTGAACTCAATCCTCTGGTCACCGTGCACCAACACGATGCCTGGCTGTCTGCCGACAACGCCCTGGAGCTGTTTGCCCAGTACGACCTGATCATTGACGGAGCCGACAATTTCGCCACACGGTATTTGGTCAGCGACGCCGCCGCGATGCTGGACAAGCCCTGCGTCTGGGGATCCATTTTGCGCTTCGACGGGCAGGTCAGCGTGTTCTGGAACCTGCACGGTCCCACCTACCGCGACCTGTATCCCGAAGCTCCCCCGGCCGGTTCCGTGCCCGGTTGCGGCGAGGGCGGAGTCTTCGGCATGCTCTGCGGAACGATCGGCGCGACAATGGTGGCCGAAGCCGTAAAACTGATCACCGGGGTCGGGCGCACCCTGCTGGGCCGGGTCGTGCTGTTCAACGCCCTCGACGCGTCGTGGCGCGAGATGGCGATTGCGCGCGACCCCGCCACCGACCCGGTCACCGAGCTCATCGACTACGACCTCTTCTGCGGAACATCAAATCCGGGCGCTGATGATGTTTCCGTGCAGGAACTCGCCGCCATGCTCGCGGGCCGAGCGCGGGGCGAGAACGACTTCGACCTCGTGGATGTTCGAGAACCCGAGGAATACGAGATCGTGCATATTGCCGGGGCCCGGCTCGTTCCGCTGGGCGGCATCTTCTCGGGGCAGGCGCTGTCGACTCTCGCTCGACACCGCGATATTGTCGTGCACTGCAAGGCTGGTCCCCGCTCCGCTGCGGTTCTCGCCGAGCTGGAGCGTCGCGGCTACGACCGGGTTCGCCAGTTGACCGGTGGCATCCTGGCCTGGGTGCAGGAGATTGAGCCCACACTTCCGACGTACTAGGCCCGCGCGGTTCAGCCGCCGATCTGCGCGTAACGGTGAGCCCAGGGACGCACCAGTTCGACGGCGGCACCAACGCGAAAGACCGTATCGTCAGCAAAGGGATGCCCGACGATCTGCACCCCGGTCGGGATGCCGCAGTCGGCCATGCCACTGGGCACGGCGAGTACCGGGCAGCGGTTGGCGATGTTGAACGGCACCGTCATGTGCGCCTGCCAGTAGTGCTCGAGGCGCTCGCCGCCGGCCGCAATGCCGTCGAGATAATGGCCATCGGCCTGAAGTGCCGCGACCGCCGAGGTGGGGCAGATGAGGGCATCGAACCCGGTCATCACCGCGGCGAGCTCGCCCTGCATGCGGGTTTCGATGCTGAGACCGTCGAGAAAGCGGTTGCCGGCCGCGGCCGCGCGGGCATCCGCCATGAACTGCACCGTATAGGCGGCGAGTTCACTGTCGGCCCCGCGGGTTTCATCTTCCATTGCCGGGCCCAATATGTTGCCGAAGTGGGTGAACGACACTCGGTGAATCTCGGCCGAGGTCCACGGCAGTTCGACCTCTTCGACGATCGCGCCGGCGCTGTGCAGGGCCGCGGCGACCGCGCGGGTATTGGCCTCCACGTCGGGATCGACGCGGTAATCACCCAGGCGAATGCACAGGGCGATGCGCAGGCCCGCAACCGACGCCCACACTCCGGGCAGCGGCCTCGCCCCGGCCAGCGAAGCATGATCACCCGAATGCTGGCCGACCATGACATTGGCGAGCAGGGCGGCATCGGCTACCGTGCGGGCCATCGGACCGTCGCCGCGATAATGGTCGGCGGAGAGCGGGGCAACGCCCGGAACGCGCCCGTACGGAGCCTTGAATCCAACGGTTCCGGTGAACGCCGCAGGCAACCGGGTTGACCCGGCAATGTCCGAGCCCGTCGCGAGCGGCGCAAAACCGGCAGCGAGGGCAGCGCCTGAGCCGCCCGACGAGCCGCCCGGTGAGAGCTCAAGGTTGAACGGATTGCGCGTGACCCCCCAGAGCGGCGAATGTGTCACCGTGGCGCAGCAGAATTCGGGCGTCGTGGTGCGGGCGTGCACGATGCCGCCGGCCAAGCGGATGCGGCTGATCACCGGATGATCGGCGCTCGCCAGTACCGCACGCTGATTGATGAGCCCATTGCTGAGCACATGCCCGGCGAGCGAATGCTTCTCCTTGGCCGCGACGGGCAGGCCCAGCAGCGGAGCGACGGGTGTGCCCGCTCGATACTGCCGCTCGGCGTCCCTGGCCGATTCCCGTGCCTCGTCCACCAGCTGCTCGGTCAGCGCGTTGACCTGCGGGTTGACCGCGTCAATCCGAACGAGAACGGCCTCGAGCAGGTCGACCGGCGACAGCTCGCGCGATCGAAACAGATCAAGCGCCTCGCTCGCGCCGAGGTAGTGCAGGTCGGTACCGGTGCTGCTGGATCGGATGGTCGGGGAATCGGTGCGGCTGATCATGACCGACCCGACTAAGCGCGAGCCGAGGAAGCCAGGGCGGGCGAGAGTGCCGGATCGAGCAGTGCCGGATCGACCAGGGCACCGTTGACCAAATCGGTGGCCACTTCGGTGAGCAGCGCGAGCCCGGCGACCATGTCGGCATCCGTCGTGAATTCTCGTTCGCAGTGCGAGACTCCGTCAACGCTCGGAATGAAGAGCATGATCGAGGGCACGATGGTGTTCATCGCGACCGAGTCGTGGCCGGCCATGGTCTGGATGCGGCGGGTGGAGAGGCCCGCACGCCCGGCGGCCTGCTCGGCCAGTTGCAGGCCGTTCTCCGGAAAATAGCGGATCGGACGAATGTCGAAGTCCGTGACGTTGATTTTGATGTCGTGCTCCACGGCGAGAGCCGCGATTTTCTCCAGCAGGGTGGCGCGGGCGGCCTGCACGATCGCGGGGTCGCCGCTGCGCAGATCAGCGACCAGTCGAACCCGGCGGGCGACCACGATGGGGGAGTTGGGTTCGAGGGTCAGCTGCCCCACCGAAGACACGATGGCCTCCTCGGCGAAGTCGGTGGTGACCTCGCGCACCATGAGGATGATCTTGGCGGCGGCCACGAGTGCGTCGTGCCGGTCAGCCATAGCGGTCGCCCCGGTGTGGGACTGCTCGCCGAGTACCTCGATATCGAGCTTCTGGGTGTACCAGCTGCGATCGACCACCCCGATCGCAATGTTCTCGCGTTCCAGAATGCGGCCCTGCTCAATGTGGATCTCGGCGTAGCTCACCGTGACCGGGCGCGGGTCGGTACCGAGATAGCCGATTTCGGCGAGGGCAGCGCGAGCCGTGACGCCGGCCAGGTCGGTGGTGTCGAGCATCTTCTCCTGGTCGAACAACCCGACGAACACGCTGCTGCCCATGACGCTCGGGGCAAAACGGCCGCCCTCTTCGTTGAACCAGTTCACCACCGCAAGGTTGAACGGTGGCCTCGTGGCGCTCTTCGTGGCCAGTTCGTCGACGTTCCGAGCGGCGTGCAGTGCCGCGAGCACGCCGTAGGCGCCATCGAAGCGCCCGCCGAGAGGCTGGCTGTCGAGGTGCGAGCCGATCAGCACGTACGGAGCGCCGGGAGTCCACTCGATCAGTCCGAACATGTTGCCGATGCCGTCGACGTGCAGGGTGTAACCGGCGTCGGCGACCCACTTCGAGAACCAGGCGCGGCTTTGCGCATCTTCGGCGGTGGCGGCCTGCCGGTCCACGCCATGGCGGGGTGTGGCACCGATAGTGGCTACGTGGTGGAAGTCGGTCAGAAAATCAGCAGATGACACGGGAAGCTCCTTTGAAAGTGGGTGATGACGGAACGGATGCTGCGGCGCGCTCAGCCCATCCGCCCCCGCGTCTCGGGCACCTTGGTGAGGGTCACGAGCAGAAACACGATCACGGCGGCACCGGCCATATAGAAGCCCGGGGCGAAAGACACGCCGGAGCTGGCTACGAGGGCGGTACCGATAAGCGGTGCGGTGCCGCCGAAGATGGCGTAGCCGAGGTTGTAGCTCACGGCAGCACTCGTGAAGCGGGTTCTGGTCGTGAAGATCTCAACGAAGAAGGTGTAGCAGCCGCCGCCATAGATGCACAGCGGAATGACGAACAGCATCTGGCCGAGCAGCGCCAGCGGCAGGCTACCGCTGGTGACGAGCATGAAACTCGGAACGGAGAGAATGGCGATAGCGGCGGAACCGGCGATCAGCATGGGCTTGCGCCCGACCCGGTCTCCAATGCGCCCGCCGATCGGCAACAGCACGGCGTAGAGGGCGAGGGCGGCCGCATTGGCCAGCAGAGACTGCTCGCGGCTGAGGTTTCCCGTGGTCTGCACGTATGCCACAAAGTAGGCCGACAGAAAGTAGAAGCCCATCGCGGTGAGGCCCATAACGAATATGACCTGCACCATGCGCAGCTTGTTTTCGCGAAAGGATTCCTTGACCGGGCTGAATTCTGCGGGAGCGGTGGCTTGGGCGTCGGTGAACGACTTGCTCTCGCTGGTTTTGCTACGAATCCAGACACCGAACAGCGCGAGGGGAAGGGCAAGCAGGAACGGCAAGCGCCAGCCCCAGGCTATAAACGACTCATCGGACATGCTCTGGCTGAGGATGAGGATCATCGTGCCGGCGAACACGGATGGCAGCGCGGTCGCGGCGATGGTCAAGTTCAACCAGAGGCCGCGTCGGTCGATCGGTGCGTGTTCGAAGACGAACGAGGGAGCGCCGACCGATTCGCCGCCGGCCGAGAAGCCCTGCACGAGACGCAGCAGCAGCAGGAGCAGGGGAGCCCAGAAGCCAATCTGGTCAAAGGTCGGCAGCAATCCCATGCACGCGGTCGCGGTGCCGATGGCGAGCAGGGTGATGGCGAGTACCTTGCGTCGTCCGATCCGGTCGCCGAGGGCGCCGAAGAACAGGCCGCCGAGGGGGCGAACCACGAACGCTACGCCGAAGGTGGCGAAGGTGGCCAGCAGGGCGAGGATGGGGTCCGAGCTGGGGAAGAACAGCTGGGAGAAGATCACCGCCGTCAAGCCATACAGCGTGAAGTCGTAGAACTCGATGAATTGGCCGATGCTGCCGCCGAGCAGAACCCGCTTTTGCAAGCCGGTGATTTTCTGGCGGGGAGCGGTCTCGGCTGGCGGACTGATCGGGGCGGTGGCTGCGGTCGTGGTCATGAAATCCACCGTACGATCGGCATGATTCCGGCGCTCGCCGCTTCATTTCTGACCCGTGAACTCTGCGCGGGCCGTGTGTCGGTCATATTGCGGCGCATCCGCTGTTTGGTAACCGGGGCGACACATGAATCGTCTGCTCGAACACTGATCCTCCTTGATCATGGTCAGCCGGATCCCGGTCACACGGGGCGATGCCGGGGGACTGCGGCTGATTGTGGTCAAGCTTGCTCGTCACCGTTCACCCTTGTCCAATTGATTCTCTTGACCGACCGCATCGGTTTTGGTGATGGCTAGGCGGTGGTTGCTCCATACAAACGTCGGCAGATCTCTTCAAACGCGAGCGCGCGCCGGGTGGGCAGGGCGGTGCGCAAGCGCACGAGCATGACCTCGCTCGGTGGGAATTCATCGATCAGCCGCAGCGGTACGACCCGACCGCCGGAATACGGCACATCGTTGTACACCCGCTGGTTGAGCAGGGCGTAGCCGTGTCCCTGGGCGACGAAGGAACGCACTGTTTCGTAGCCGGCGAACCGGTGGCGCACGTTGGGCGTCACCCCGGCCAGCGCGAACAGGCTCTCGTAGTACTCCCGACTGTGCGGCAAGTCGAGCAGAATGAGCGGCTCACCGGCGAGGTCGCTCAGGGAGATCTCCTGACCGGGGGTGTTCGCGGCTCGGTGGCTGGCCGGAACGATGACGTGTGGGGGAACGCGCTCGAGCACCTGACTGGCGAAAGCCCGGCCGAGCCCGTGCCCATACATGAGCGCGAGATCGCAGCGCCCCTCGAGCAGAGCGGTCTGCAGGGATGCGAGGTCGGCCTCCAGAAAAGTTACGTCAACGCCGGGATGGGTGGCCTCGAAGGCCTTGAGAATGGCCGGCAGTCGAAACGAGGCGAGCGGCGAGAACACGCCCACGGTCAGCTCTCCGGAAAGCGACTCCGCGGCACCGTAGGCAGATTCGAACAGGGAATCGGCGTGGTCGAGAAACCCTTTCAGATCGAGCGCGAACCGGCGGCCGGTGGGGGTGAGCTTGAGTCCGGTCGAGGGACTGCGCAGAAAGAGTTGGGCGCCGAGCGTGCGCTCCAACTCCGCCATGGCCGTCGATACGGCGGATTGGCTCACCAGTAGTCGGGCGGCGGCCTTCGTCATGCTTTCCAGCTCGGCGACGACGGCGAAATACCGCAACTGGGTCAGGGTGAAGTGTCGCATGGGCTCCAGAGGTTGCTCAATGTTACCGAGCGGACCCGTTCGCGGCCCGGCCGCATTACCCATTTAGGACGGGGCAGTGGATACTGGCGGCACGAGGCTCGCCGTGGTCGCGTGTGTCAGTGAGGAGCCACCGAGGTGTTTTTGATTCAAAAAGTAGAGCAGGGTTCAACGTTGCGGGACCGCATTGCGCAGTCGCTGGCGGCCGCGATCAACACCGGAGAACTCGCTCCCGGGGCTCTCGTGACGGTGCCGACCCTCGCCATCCGCTTCGAGGTGTCGGCCACCCCAGTTCGGGAGGCGATGCTCGATCTGGAACAACGGGGTTTTGTGACCGCGGTACGCAACAAGGGGTTTCGGGTGACCCAGATGAGCGACCAGGACCTGCGCGAGGTTATTGAGTTGCGCCAGCTGCTGGAGGCGCCCACGATGGGCGCCCTTGCCGGAACCCTCGATGCCGACCAGATTGAGCTGTGGCGCAGCGTGGCTGACGAGATCTCCGAGCATGCGCGGCAGAAAGATCTGGCGGGCTTTCTCGCCGCTGACCGTCGGTTTCACCTGGGAATTCTGGCGTTGCACGGCAGCTCACGGCTCGTCGACATGGTCGGGGAGCTGCGCGCCCAGACCCGAATGGTGAGCATCGCCGCGATGATGCAAAGTGATGAACTCTGGGGAACAGCGCGGGAACATCACGTCATGCTTGATCTGCTCGCGAACGGAGATTCGGCCGCGCTGAGCGAGCTGACGGCGAATCATTTGGCGACGGTAGCCGGCTGGAGCGGCGCCCCGGGCGAGACGCGATAAGCCCGGTTCGGAAGCTGGTAAAACGCTGCGAGTGTGTAATGTGTCATACAGCACTGGGGTGTTTGGGCGTTTATTCCAAGCCGTCTTGCAATCAAGACGAGTAGAACACGCGCCCGACGCTCCCACAGGAGAGGCACACATGAGAATCTCAAAGCGCAGCACTTTGCTGCTCGGCGTCGCCACAGCGATGCTTTTTGCGACATCCGGATGCAGTGGCGGATTGCTCGGCGGCGACGACGCCGGCAGCGATGACACCGGCCCGGTCAAACTCGCCATGGTCGTTCCTATCTCGGGGCCCAGCGCCCCGTCCGGTGAGTACATGTCCAATGCGGCACAGCTCGCCGTGGACGAAATCAACGAGGCCGGCGGCGTGCTCGACGGCCGCCAGCTCGAGTTGCTCGTCGAAGACGAAGCGTGCGATGCCCAGCAGGGGGTGGCCAGCGCGAACAAGGCCGTCTCGGCTGGCGCCGTCGTGTCGGTCGGTGGCTATTGCTCGGGAGCCACCCTTCCGCAGCTGCCCATCTTTGAAGAGGCCAACGTGCCCATGATCATCCCTGCCGCCAACTCGCAGGACCTGGTCAAGGCCGGCAAGAAAAACGTCTTTCTCGTGAACGGAACGGGCAATCAGCAGTCCAACGCCGCTCTCGAGTACATGTTGAAGACCGGCGTCGCCTCGGTGGCCCTCGTCGACGACAACGACAGCTACGCGGTCGACATCACCGCCGAAACCAAGCGCCTGATCGAAGAAGACGGCACAATCACAGTCGCCCTCAGCACCTCGGTCACCCCGGGTGAGAGCGACTACTCCGCTGCCGTGCGCGACATCATGAGTGCCAACCCGGAGCTGGTCTACTGGACCGGCTACTACCAAGAAGGCGGGCTCATCATCAACCAGCTGCGCAACGCCGGTTTCACGGGCCAGATCATGGTTGCCGACGGCAGCGTTGACGCCTCCATCTCGGAAATCGCCGGTGCCAACGCCGAAGGCGTGCTCGCCACGATGACCCAGACCCCCGACACCCTCGAAGGCGGCGGCGACTGGATCGCCAGCTACGAAGACGCCTTCGGGAGCGCTCCCGGACCGTTCTCGCTGCAGTCCTACGACGCGGTTCGCCTGGCGGCCCACGCCATCGACGAGGCCGGTTCCACCGACGGCGACGCCATCATCGCCGCCCTTGAAGCCGTTGACGGGTTCAAGATGTTCTCCGGCCCGTTGACCTTCACGGCCGACCACACCCTGTCCAGCGGCGGATTCGTCATCCTGTCCGTTCAGGATGGAGCCTTCGCGCTCGAGGACGACCTGTCCTGATCCAGTAGTTCTGACCCTGGGTCCTGATCTTTGGCCGTGATCAAAAGATTCTGACCCACGTAGCGGATGCCGCGGCCCAGGCCGCGGCATCCGCTTAACTGTTCACAGAAAACGGGACATCATGACGCAAATTATCTGGGATGGGCTGTTCGTCGGCTCGTTCTATGCCCTGATCGCGCTGGGTTACAGCATGGTCTACGGCATCATCAAACTTCTTAACTTCGCCCACGGTGACATCTACATGCTGGGCGCTTTCATCGGCTTCGTGATGCTGACATCGATGGGTGGCCTCCCCGGTGCCCTGGGCATCGGCGCGCTGCTCGTCGTGTTGCTCGTGAGCATGGCCCTCACCGGTGGTGCCGGCGTTCTGATTGAACGCTTCGCCTACCGGCCGCTGCGCAAGGCCCCACGATTAGCCGTGCTCATTACCGCAGTTGGTGTGTCTTTCACCCTGCAATACGGTGTCAGCGCCATCATGGGCTCCAACCCGCGCTCCTATCCGGTGCGACTCGAGGGCGACGTGTTCGATGTTCTCGGCGCTCGCATCTCGCTTCCCCAGGTGCTGCTCATGGCCATCGCCGCAATTTTGATGATCTCGCTCAATACCTATATTCAGAAGACATCGACCGGTCGGGCCATGCGCTCCATTTCACTCGATATGAAGGGTTCCCTGTTGATGGGAATCAACGTCAATTCCGTGATTACCCGTACCTTTTTCATCGGTTCGGCTCTGGCGGGTGCCGCCGGCGTCATGTCGGGTGCCTACTACGGAAAAATCGACTTCATGATGGGGTTCCTGATCGGCCTCAAAGCGTTCACCGCTGCCGTGATCGGCGGCATCGGCAATATCCAAGGCGCGATGCTCGGCGGCCTGGTACTCGGCCTGCTGGAAGCCTTCGGTGCCTCGGTCTTCGGCGGAGAGTGGCGTGACGTATTCTCCTTCGTCGTGCTGATCCTCTTCCTCACATTGCGTCCGACCGGAATTCTCGGCGAACGGGTTACGGAGCGTGTCTAGCATGAGCGGATCAACTTTCAAGAGCCAGGCGCCGCGTCGCATGGGCCCCGTCGCTGCCAAGGTATCGGGACTGCTCGAGAGCAAATACCTGGGCTGGATCGCCCTCGCCGCGGCCCTGCTGGCACCGCTGCTCACGGCCTCGCCCTACTCGCTCAACGTGATGACCACGGCGGCGATCTTTGTGATGCTCGCTGCCGGTCTCAATATTGTCGTGGGCTATTGTGGCTTGCTCGACCTCGGCTACATCGCCTTCATGGCGGTGGGCGCCTACACCTCGGGCATCGTCTCGCGGGCCTTCGACCTGCCGTTGTTCTTCACCATCCCCGCGGTGCTGGTGATGACAATTCTGGCCGGGCTCATCATCGGCGCGCCCACCCTCCGGTTGCGCAGCGACTACCTCGCGATCGTCACTCTCGGTTTTGGTGAGATCACCCGCATCACAGCCAACAACCTCGCCGTCACCGGCGGGCCGTCGGGTATTTACGGTATTCCCAAGCTGCTGACCTTCGGCGATTTCAGCGTGCACAGCCCGGCCGTGTTCTACTACGTGACCATCCTCATCGTGGCGTTCTTCGTGCTGGCCTCGGCGCGCCTGGGTAAGTCGCGTCTCGGCCGGGCCTGGCGCTTCGTGCGTGAAGACGAGGACGCCGCGGAGGCAATGGGCATCCACACCTACAAGGTGAAGCTCATGGCCTACATCTTCGGTGCGGTCTGGGGTGGTTTCGCGGGCGTACTGTTCGCTTCGCACCTCACAGCAATCTCGCCGAAGACGTTCATCTTTCTGCAGTCGGCCCTCGTGCTGATGGCCGTTGTGCTCGGCGGTATGGGCAATATGCGCGGGGTCGTCGTCGGCGCCCTGGTGATCTCCCTGCTTCCGGAGTTGCTGCGCGACCTGTCGGAGTACCGGTACCTGGCCTTCGGCCTGCTGCTCGTGGTCGCCATGGTCTTTCGTCCGAAGGGGCTGTGGCCCGCTCGCCCGCATGAAGACGAGCGCACAGGCGCGGAGCCGCAGACCGCGGTGGATGCCGCCGTCTCGAGAGGAGAAAGCCGATGAGCGTGGTACTCGGGGTCAACGACCTGCAGATTGCCTTCGGCGGTGTCAAAGCCGTCGACGGCCTCACCTTCGATGTGCACGAAAAAGAGATTATCGCTGTCATCGGCCCGAACGGGGCCGGAAAAACCAGCGCGTTCAACTGCATCACGGGCTTCTACAAGCCCACCGGCGGTTCCGTCGTCATGGAGGGCACCGATATCACCGGCCACCGCCCGGCCGACATCGCTGCCGTCGGCGTTGCCCGCACGTTTCAGAACTTGCGGCTGTTCAATGACCTCACCGTGCTCGACAATGTGCGCGCCGGAATGCACCTTAATCGGGGTCAGAGCTGGGCGGACGCGATTTTCCACACGCCCCGGTTCAAGCGCAGCGAAGCCGCATATACGGCCGAAGCGCACTACTGGCTCGACTTCGTCAACTTTGAGGGTCCTCGAGGGGTGCCGATCGCCAACCTCTCGTACGGGCAGCAGAAGCAGGTCGAGATTTCCCGGGCATTGGCCCGAAAATCCAAGCTGCTCCTGCTCGATGAACCGGCCGCCGGCCTGAACTATACGGAGAAGCAGAATCTGCTGGAACTGTGCCGCCGCATCCGTGACCTCGGCACCTCAATTGTGCTGATCGAGCACGATATGGGGCTGGTTATGGAACTGTCGGAGCGCATCGTGGTGATGAACTTCGGTCGCGAGATCGCTGAGGGAACCCCGGCCGAAGTCAAGGCGAATCCCGCCGTGATTGAGGCCTACCTCGGCAAGGACGAGGAGGTGGAGATCGATGACAATGCTTGAATTCGACAATGTCGAGGTCTATTACGGCAAGGTGCAGGCCCTGCGTGGGCTGAGCCTGCACGTTGACGAAGGTGAGATTGTCGCCCTGCTCGGCAATAACGGTGCCGGCAAGACGACCACCCTCTCCACCGCATCGGCGTTGGTCAAGGTCGGCTCCGGAAAGCTGACCTTCGACGGCAATGACATCAGCCGGGCCAATCCCTGGGATGTCGTCGGGGCCGGGCTCATTCATGTTCCGGAGGGTCGGCGCATTTTCAGTACGCTCTCCGTGCTGGAGAACCTGCAGCTCGGTGGTTTTCTGGTTAAGGATCGCGGCGTCGTGGCCAAGCGCATCGAGCACGTGTTCGCCCTGCTGCCGCTCTTGTTCGAGCGGCGCGCCCAGCAGGGGGGCACGCTGTCCGGCGGCGAGCAGCAGATGCTCGCCATCGGTCGCGGCCTCATCGCCGGCCCGAAGATGCTTATGCTCGACGAGCCCTCGATGGGGCTCGCGCCGCTGATCGTCAACCAGGTGATGGACGTGATCAGGGAGATTCGCGAGGAGGGCACGACAGTGTTGCTGGTGGAACAGAACGCGCGTGCCGCCTTGCGGGTCACCGACCGCGCCTACGTCATTGAGAGCGGTGTCACCACGGTCGAGGGCCAGGCGTCCGACCTGCTGAACGACCCGCGCATCATTGACGCGTACCTCGGCGCGTAAGAGGCCGTCAGCCGGTCGCGTGCCGGCCGCGACACGCGAGCGGATGCCGGGAGCCGGCATCCGCTCTTCCTCCCCATTGGGGGGGTATTATCCTTACGATCGGGACCTTCCCGCGCATGAATGAAAGGTCGGATTATGAACCCGTTACTGATAATTGTGGCCATTGTTGCGGTGGTACTGCTCATTACCGGTGGACTGGTGCAGTCGCTTCAGTTTCTGATCTGGGTCGGTATCGTGCTCGCCATTGTTGCGGTGATCATGTTCCTGATGCGATCGATATCAGGACGCAAGAGCGCCTAGCGCTGCAGGAGAGCAGCCGTCAGGAGAGTCATTGATTCTCGTGACGGCTGTTTTCTGTGTCCGCACTCGTGGGAGCGCTGGCCGGCTGAAAGAATGGACCGCATGACCCAGAACAGCACCTCCGCCCGTGTCGTCGTCGTCGGCGACGCCCTTATCGACGTGTTGCGCGACTCGGAGGCGAGCCGGGAATTCGCCGGCGGTGCCGCCCTGAACGTGGCCGTGGGTCTCGCCGTGCTCGGGGTGCCGACGACCCTCATCGCCATGGTCGGTGACGACGCTGACGGTGCCGCGCTGCGAGCCGTTCTCGATCAGTTCGGCGTGCAGCTGATCGCTACGCCCGGGCCGCTGGGCTCGTCGCGTGCGGTGTCCGATCGCACGGACGGCGAACCCCGCTACTTCTTCAACGACGCAGCCAAGGGGCGACGCATTGACTTCGGTGCCGAGGAGCGGGCCGCGCTGGCTGGCGCCGAACTCATCGTTGTGAGTTGTTTTCCGTTCGACGACACCGCACAGACCGAAGCATTCGCGGCCTGTGTGACCGACCCGGATCATCGTCTGGTCATCGACCCGAACCCGCGTGCCGGGATGCTGCACGACGGTCCGAGGTTCGTGCGCAACTTTGAGGCGCTCGCCGCGCGGAGCCTGCTCGTGAAGGTGGGCGACGATGACGCCGACCTGCTCTACGAGAGCACGCTCGATGAACTGCGGGAACGGCTGGTTGACGGCGGCGCGCACAGTGTGCTGGCGACAGCTGGGCGTCTGGGGGCTTCGGTCACCGTCGCCGGCAGCGACCCGATCAGTGTTCCGATTGCGGAGCTCGACGGCCCGGTCATTGACACGATGGGAGCGGGGGACGCGACGCTTGCGGCATCCGTCTGCACGATCCTAAACGCCGGGATGCCGCGCGATGCAGTGGCCTGGCGGGCGCTGCTGGTCGACGCCATGCTCACGGCCGCAGCTACCTGCCGGCACGAGGGGGCGTTGCTGCGACGACCCTAGATCCGGCCCCCGCGATGGCCGCAAGCCGGCCACCGGGCGATTTACGCCTCGGTGTCCGTTTCGGCTTCGACGGTCGGTTCAGTCAGCTTCAGACGGCCGCGAATAGCGTCGCGGGCCTGTTGGGCCGCACGGCGCACCTCCTTGTCGGAGTCGCGCAGGCGCACCTCGATCGTGGCGATGTTGTCGGCCGTGCCCTGGTCGGCCAGGGCGTGCAGCGCCGCAGAACGTACTCGTGGGTTTTCATCGGTGGTGAGACGCACGAGTTTGGGCGCGACCTGCAGGCCGCGCAGCAGCACAACCTTGGCGCACATTTCGCGCACCCGCCAGGCCTGATTGGTGAGGCCGACGACGATGTACGGCGCGGCCGATTCGCCCCAGACGTGCAGCAGCGCGCGGGCACCCCACAGCTCAGGCCAGTACAGCGCGGGGGCACCCTCGAGGATACCGAGGGCGTGGCGTCCGCCGGCGTAGAGCAAAAAGTCTTTTCCGGCATTCTTAGCCCGCAACAGCGCCACAGCGTTGTCGACGACGACGCTCTCGCCGTAGTGCGCGACAGCGGCGCGAATGCGCTCGTCGGTCGGCAGGTCGATCGGAAGGTCGGGGTGCGGAATCAATTTGTTTTGCATAGCCCTCTAACGCTACCTCCCCGTGGCGGCGGGGGCCATCGAATCCGGTCCCAGACGGCGATCTCATCCCGGTAATACGACGCAATAGAAGCAATCGACGATTTGGCAAGCCGGGTTTGGTTCGCAAGACTGGAACTGTTGCGGTAAACGGGTACCGCGCGACGACAGGCCCGGGTGCCCCATGATCTCCATCAAACACGTCTCCAAGACCTTCGGGTCTGGTACCGGGGCAACGACCGCGCTCGACGACGTCAGCCTCGACGTTGCCCGCGGTGAAATTTTCGGTGTTATCGGCCAGAGCGGTGCCGGCAAGAGCACACTCATCCGTGCGGTCAACCTGCTGGAACGCCCGACCAGCGGCACGGTGACCGTTGACGGCGATGAGCTCACTCTGCTCTCGCCCGACCAGCTGCGCGTGGCCCGCCGCAAGATCGGCATGGTGTTTCAGCATTTCAACCTGCTGGCGGGGCGTACCGCGCAGGGAAATGTTGAGCTGGGCCTGGAGATTGTCGGCGTCACCGGTGCGGAACGTCGCCGTCGCTCGTTGGAGATTCTCGACCTGGTCGGCCTCGGTGACAAGGCCGGAGCCTATCCCGCCGAACTCTCCGGCGGGCAGAAGCAACGCGTTGGCATCGCCCGTGCGCTCGCCGGTAATCCCAAAATACTGCTCTCCGACGAAGCCACCAGCGCCCTCGATCCCGAGACGACGCGGTCGATTCTCGACCTGGTCAAGACCATCAACGTGCAACTCGGCCTCACCGTGCTGCTGATCACGCATGAAATGGATGTCGTCAAACGAGTCTGCGACTCGGCCGCCATGCTCGAACATGGCCGCATCCTCGAGCAGGGTTCCATCGTGTCGCTTATTTCCACCCCCGGCTCCCGGCTCGCGCACGAACTGTTCCCCCTCGGCGAGGTTCCGCCCCACGCCGGCAACACCGTGATCGAAATCACCTTCAGCGGCGGCTCGGCCGATCGGCCGGTGATTGCCCAGCTGGCCCGCAACTACGGTCTCGACGTGAGCATTCTCGGTGCCGCCGTCGAGACCATCGGTGGTAAGCAGGCCGGGCGCACACGTCTGGAACTGCCCGGCTCCCCGGTGGCCAACGCCGCCCCGATCGCCGACCTGCGCGGGCAGGGCCTGCTTGTAGAAATCGTCGGCGACGGCGCTGCTTCATGGACCCCCTCTTCCTCATCGTCTGCGGAAGGTGCACACGCATGATCGACCCCACGGCTCCCGACTTCTGGTCGGGACTTTTCCAGGTACTTCTGGTCGGCACCGGTGAGACCCTCTATATGGTCGGCATCGCCCTGCTGCTCACCGTCCTGGTCGGGCTGCCATTGGGTATCGTGCTGGTCGGCACCGAGCGCGGCGGACTCTTCGCGGCACCGTTCGGCTCCCGGCCGCTGGGCCGCGTAATCAACCGGGTGTTGGAATTCATCGTCAACCTCGGCCGCTCGGTGCCGTTCATCATTCTCATGGTGGCGCTGATTCCCCTCACCCGGCTGATCGTTGGTACCTTCATCGGTTCCACGGCCGCCATCGTGCCGCTGGCCGTCGTTGCCATCCCGTTCTTTGCCCGCATGGTCGAGATCGCCATTAAAGAGGTCGACTCCGGTCTGATCGAAGCCGCTGAATCCCTCGGGGCGACGCGCTGGCAGATCGTGTCGAAGGTGCTCGTGCCCGAGTCGCTCTCGACGCTGATCCTGGGGCTCTCCACCACCGTGACGTCGATCATCAACTTCTCCGCGATGGTCGGCACCGTCGCCGGCGGCGGACTCGGCCAGGTTGCCATCCAGTACGGCTACCAGCGCTACAGCACCATTCACATGGTCGCCGTCATCATCCTCATCTTCATCATCGTCATGATTTTGCAGGGGACCGCAACCTGGCTGGCCCGCCGCTTCTCCCACCGCGCCCGGCCGGCGCGCACCCGCACCTCCGTTCCCACCGCCATTTAGTTCCACACAGCAACCAGAAAAAGAGAACCCATGAAGCTCACCACCCCCGTCGGCCGTGTTGCCGGCGTCGCTCTCGCAGCATCCGCTCTGCTTGGTTTGTCGGCTTGCGCCCAGACGCCCGCCGCGACTGACTCGTCGAGCCTCGGCACGATCAACGTCGGCGCTCTCGCGACACCGGCCGGCGACATTCTCAACTTCGTGCAAGACAACCTCGCGGCCGATGCCGGACTCAACATCGTCTACAAAGACTTCACCGATTACAACACCCCCAACGTTGCCCTCGCCGACGGATCGATCGACGCCAACCTGTTTCAGAACGAGACCTTCCTCGAAACCTTCAACACCGCGACCGGCGGCGACCTGGTGAGCCTGGGCTCGGTCTACCTGCCGAGCGCCGCGTTCTACAGCGACAAGATCACGAGCCTGGATGACCTCGACGACGGCGCCCGGATCGCCATCCCCAACGATCCGACCAACGAGGGCCGCGCGCTGAAGATGCTCGCCGCCGAGGGCCTCATCAAGCTCGGCGATGAGCCGACCTCCGTCGCCGACGTGACCGGCAACCCGCATGACTACGACTTCGTGGAGGTGGAGAACGCGACCCTGCCGCAGGCGCTGCCCGACGTCGATGTCGCCTTCGTCACGATCACCTTCGCGCTGCCGGCCGGCCTGACCGGAGAACAGGCCCTCCTCATCGAGGGTGCGGACAGCCCGTACTCCAACGTGCTCGCGACGACGCCTGAACTGGCGAACGACCCGCGCGTGCTCAAGCTGCTCGAGCTGCTGCGTGCCCCCGAGACCCAGAAGTACATGACCGACACCTGGGGCGGTCTGGTCATCCCCACCGCCTAACTTTCACACAGCACACAGCACACAGCACACAGCACACAGCACACAGCACGCGGCACATCAGGTGAGGTCGATTTCGAAGCCGGAGGCGTGCTCGTAGATGCCGTAGTTGCCGATGTTGTTGTAGCCGAGGCTGGCGTACAGGGCGAGAGCTTCGGGCTGGGCGTAGCCGGTCTCCAGGCGCATCCGTTCGTAGCCGAGAGCGCGAGCGAGGGACTCGAGTTCGCGCAGGATCGTGCGCGCGTGCCCCTGGCGGCGGTAGTTCGGGTTGGTCCACATGCGCTTGACCTCGGCTGTGGTGGCGTTGTACCGGTGCAGGCCGCCGCCGGCAACCGTGGTGTCGCCGTCGACGATCACCAGGAAGCCGCCGTTGGGCGGCTCAAACTCGGTCCCATTGACGTCGTGCACGGAATCACCGTCGCCGTATCGGGTTTCATATTCACGGTGCAGGTCAAGCAGCAGGGGAGCTACCTCGGGGTCGCCGAGGCGTACGGATACACATTTCACGGTTATAAGTGTGCGCCCTCTCGAGGTCGGCTTCTGACCGTCTGCGGGAGCTCTCTTAGTAGACTCGACGGGTGTCAGTGAACCCAGAGTTGCAGGGGCGGGTCTTTCCGCCGGTCGCACCGTATCTTGTCGGCCGTGAAAAGGTGCGCGAATTCTCGCGCGCCGTGTTCGCGACCAACCCGATCAACCACGACCCCGAAGCGGCCCGCGCGGCCGGCCATACCGACGTCGTCGCCCCGCCCACGTTCGCCGTGGTCGTGCAGGAGGCGACCCTGGCGCAGCTGCTGGCCGAGCCGGATGGCGGCATTGACTTCACTCGCGTCGTGCACGGCGACCAGCGGTTCACCTTTACCCGCCCGATCGTCGCCGGCGACGAACTCACGGCGACCCTCGCGGTGACGAGCATTAAAACTCTCGGAGGCCACTCGATGGTGACCGCCGAGTCCACGATCGTCGACGCGTCCGGCGCCCACGTCGTGACCGCCATCTCCACCCTCGTCGTCAGGGGAGACGAATGACCCCCGCTATGAGTGACCTCTCGGTTGGCAGCATCGTCGCCGAGGCAAACTTTGCCCTGACCCGCGATTCCCTGGTGCACTACGCCGGGGCATCCGGTGATTTCAACCCCATCCACTACCGCGATGACGTGGCGCAGTCGGTGGGTTTGTCGGGCGTGCTCGCCCACGGCATGCTCACGATGGGCCTGGCCGTGCAGCCGGTCGTCGACTGGGCCGGCGACCCGGCCCGGGTCATCGACTACCAGGTGCGGTTCACCCGCCCGGTCTTCGTCGACGCCACGGCTGGCGCCACCGTGACCGTGGTCGCCAAGGTGGGCGCCCTCGACCTCGAAGCCACGGTGGCACGCATCGACCTCGTTGTGACCTTCAACGGCGCGACGGTTCTCGGCAAGGCGCAGGCGCGCGTCAACCTGGCCTGAGGAGATCAGTCATGCTGGAACCCGTTGCCCTGAGCACGCTCACGACCTTCGGCGTCGGTGGACCACCCGCAGCGCGGGTGGCGCCGGTGACCGAACAGGATCTCATTGACGAGACCCTCGTCGTCTGGGGCATGGACGAAAACTGGCTGCTGCTGGGCGGCGGCTCCAACACCGTCGTCGCCGACGAGGGCTTCGACGGCATCGTCATTCAGGTGGTGACCCGCGGCATCGAGGTGCTCGCTGGCGGCGCTGAACCGGGCAGCGAAGCGGATGCCGCTGACGGGGTCATTGACGGGGCTGCAGGCGGAGACGGCGACGATGTCGAACCGGTCGCAGCACCCCTCGCCGACCGGATCCGCTTGCGCGTGCAGGCCGGTGAGCCGTGGGATGACCTGGTCGCGTACACGGTCGAGCGTGGCTGGTCCGGAATTGAGGCGT
Source organism: Cryobacterium sp. PH29-G1 (assembly GCF_030063365.1). Lineage (GTDB taxonomy): Bacteria > Actinomycetota > Actinomycetes > Actinomycetales > Microbacteriaceae > Cryobacterium. The sequence continues at coordinate 39,866 of NZ_JASISY010000018.1, forward strand.
TGTCCGGCATCCCGGGATCGTGCGGCGCTGCGCCCGTGCAGAACATTGGTGCCTACGGCCAGGAACTCTCCGACAGCCTCATTGCGATCGATTTTCTCTCCTACGAAACCGGTGAGGTGGATCGTCTCGAGCGCTCCGAACTCGGCCTCGGCTACCGCACCTCGGTGCTCAAGCAGGGGCTGCGCGGCGTAGTGCTGGCGCTGGAACTGGAGCTGCACGATACCGCGGCAGAGGCATCCGTTTTGGGAAGCACTCTGGGGCAGCCCCTGAAGTATGCCCAACTCGCGGGAGCACTCGGAGTGCAGGTGAGCGACCGGGTGCCACTGCAGATTGTGCGTGCCACAGTTCTCGGCCTGCGCGCCAGCAAGGGCATGGTGCTCGACCCGAATGACCCCGACACGTTCAGCGCCGGATCGTTTTTCACCAACCCGATCGTGACCGAGGGATTTGCGCGCACTCTGCCCACAAACGCGCCGCGCTGGCCACTCGACGCCGAGCCCGCCGACCGAGTTATTCCACTTGAGGAATATATGGGTGTTGGGCCGATTCCCGGCGAGGAACCCGTGCGTCTGGTCAAACTCAGCGCCGCCTGGCTGATCGAGCAGTCCGGTGTCCACCGGGGGTTTCGTCTCCCGGGTTCGAAAGCCGCAGTGTCGAGCAAACACACCCTCGCCCTAACGAATACCGGCGGCGCTACCGCCGAGGAGGTGGCCGAACTGGCCCGGTATGTGCTCGGCCGGGTGCAAGCCGAGTTCGGCGTGAACCTGCAGGCTGAGCCGGTACTGGTCGGGCTGACCCTGTAGCCGATCAGGATGCTCCCGACCGGTCAGTCGGCGCGACGGGCAGCGGCGGCGATGCCGGCCACGACGAGGCCCAGCCCGACGACGATCACGCCGCCGAGCAGCCAGAGGGTGGGGTCGGGCGGCACCGGTAGCAGCGTGACGATCACCATATAGGCGGCAAAGGCCAGGAGCAGGATGCCCCAGAGGATCGTTCCAAGCCGCGGACGCAGCCGGCGCACGGCGGTGGTGGCGGGTGTACTGCCGTCAGCCAGCGGATTCGCGGCAAAATTCTCGGTGGGGGAATCAGCGCCGGAAGAGTTCGCGCCAAAATAATTCGCTCCGGAATCAGCGGCGTCGGAGTCGGCAGGAAAAAGCGGATTGGTCATTGGGGGGTCCTAGTCGGTGGAGGAAGCGAGCACGACGACGCCGGCGAAGGTCCAGATCCGCAAAAGCGGTCCGGCACTGCGACTGCTCGCGTTGAAGGTGCGTTGATCGGAGGCGAACAGACCGGTGTGCTCGCTGTTTTCGGTGGCAACGGCGCGACCGGAATACTCCACGCCGCCGACCAGGGCGTGCGTTTCGACGCGCACGGGGGCATCCGCTGGCAGGATCAATCGAGTCTCGCCGGCCCCGAGCCAGACGTCGATGACGCGGTCGTTCTGCAGCCCGGGGTTATCGAAGTCGCTCAGGTCGAGCGTGGTCTGCCCGGCGACCATGGCGTAGCTTGTGGCCGGGTTCACCATTTCGGAGTTCGCGCTGAGCGCCCACACGTTGGATCCGACCGCGGTGAATTGGGTGCCCTGCGGAAAAACGCCCAGGACCACGAGTGTGATGGCTGCGGCAAAGGCGAACCCGCCCATGGCGCCGTCGGTGCGCCCGCGGATACCGGCGATCACGATGCCCAGAGCCAGCACCCCGAGCGCGACGGCGACACCGAGAATCACCGCGCCCTGCGACCAGGAGCCGTTTGAGTAGACCCCGGCAGCAACGGCGCCGGTGACCCAGGCCAGGCCGAGAACGATGGCGCTGTAGCCGGCACCGGGACGCCGGGCCCGGATCCGGGCGCGGCGGTCGGCCTGGCGCGCCCGGTTCTGTTCCTGCCAGGCCCGATTCTGCTCCACGCGGAGGTTCCTGGCCGATTCGCTGGAGTAGGGCGCCGTGGGCGGATGGGTTGTGGCGGCGAACTGTGCGCCGAACTGTTCGCCCGACGCTGCACCGCGCGGTTCGTCGACGGGTGCGCCGACCTGTGCGGCATCGGTCGCGCCGGCCATCGAACTGCCGGTCGGCGATGTGCCGCTCGCAGAACGCGATGCGGACGGCGTCGATGACGACGCCGGGGAGCTCGTTGGGGCACCGGTAAACGGCCGGGGGTCGTAGACGCTGCCCGGGCCGAATGGGCCGGTCGGGCCGGCACCGGCACCGGATCCTGGGCCAGCGGGGGGTGTCGGGCGATGATTCTGTGCGCGGCGCACCAGGAATACGACCAGCCAGATGACACCGGCGGTAATGGCCAGACCCCAGCCGAGCGAGAAGATGCCGCCAAGCCAGCCAGAGAATGCCCACAATCCGCTCGGACCGTCCCACCAGAATCCGCTGAAGAGCGGCACGGCGGTGAACAGGAGCACCGCGCCGATGGCGACCATAGCGGGCTCGAACCGCCCGCGGATTGCCTCTTCAGCGTAGATGCGGCCAGCGCCGCGCGGCATGAGGGCCCAGCCGACGGCGTAGGCGAAGACGGCGGGGCCGCCGAGGATCGCGATCACGACAACGATGCCCCGCACAATGAGGGGGTCGAGCCCGATGCGGGCGGCGATGCCACCGCAGACTCCCGCGATCCAGCGGTCACCGTCACGATTCAGGCCGCTGCCGCGAATCCAGTCGAAGAACCGGGTGATCTGGTCGGGACGCTGTGGTTGGTGCGGAGCTTCTGCCCTCGGTGTATCGGTCATGATCCGAGTCTGACAGGGCGCCGAAACCGCTGCCATGGGGGATGACCCTGATTGAACCCTGATTGCTGGCGGTGAAACCGCAGATCTCGGTGGGGCGTGCTTGGATGAACACGTGAGAACCGAACGGATGGCCCGTCCCCGGCTCCGCCTCGTTGGCGGAGTGTGTGCGGGTTTCGCCGAGCACACCGGCATTCCCCTCCCCGCGGTGCGGTTGGTCACCGTGTTGCTGAGCCTGTGCGGCGGGTTCGGCGTCTTGCTCTATATCTGGTTGTGGGCGACCGTACCGAGTGCTGAGCGCCAGGTGGTGGCCGACCCGTTGCCCAAGTTGAGCCTCGCGAGGTCTGGCGTCGCCTCATTCCTGGCGGCGCCGGGCACGACTGGGCCGACTTCTCCCGCCGCCCCCACTTCACGAGCGGATGCTGCCTCGGCCCGAGCCGCGCCGGTCACCGAAATTTTGCTCGGTCTGGCACTGTTGGCTGCCGGGAGTGCCCTCGTAGCGAGCCGCCTCGGCGCCGATATTCCGCTCGCGGTGGTCGTTCCCGCCATCGTGGTTCTGGCTGGAACCGCGCTGGCCTGGCACCAGTTCGCCGACATTCGCAGTGGCGCGGCCCAGCAATCCTCAGCGCTGGTCGCGCGCATCCTGGCGGCGCTCCTGCTCGTTGCCGTGGGGATTCTGCTTTTTTTCGTGACCGGCACCAACCCGAACGCGTGGACGGTCATCCTCGCGGCAGCATCCGTTCTGCTCGGCGTCGCCGTGGTGACGGCGCCGTGGCTGCTGCGATTGTGGAGCGACCTCGCCGATGAACGGACCGCGCGAGCCCGTGAAGCCGAGCGAGCCGACATCGCCGCGCACCTGCACGACTCGGTGCTGCAGACCCTCGCCCTTATCCAGCAGAAAGCCGGACCGCACAGCGACGCCGCGCGGCTGGCCCGGGCGCAGGAGCGTGAATTGCGGGAATGGCTGTTCACCGGAACGCGGGGCGGTAGCGGCGAACCGGCAACCGACCTGGGCGCCGCGCTGCGCCGCATTGCCGGCGAAATCGAAGAAGACTTTGCGGTGCATTTCGAGGTGGTGACGGTGGGCGCCGGGGTGGGCTCCGGGGTGAACCCGAACGACGCGGAGGCCCCGGAAGCTCTCGTCGCCGCCGCCCGGGAAGCCATGCTCAATGCGGCCCGGCACGCGGGGGGAGCGGTGTCGGTCTATCTGGAGACCGGTGCACGCGGCGTCGAACTGAGCATCACCGACCGTGGCCCTGGTTTTCTGCTCGACCAGATTCCCGCAGACCGGCTGGGCGTGCGCGAATCCATCCTCGGGCGGATGCGTCGGGCCGGCGGAAACGCCGCGGTGCGTCCCGGTCCGGGCGGTACCGGCACGGAGATTCTGTTAACCGTGCCAGCAGCAGCGACCGTGCCATCGCCCGGCACCACATCGACCGATCAGCACCATTCCGAAACGAGCGTGCAATGACCACTCCCGACCTCAGCGATAACGGCGAGCGCGCTCAGTCACCTGCCGCACCGCCCGCATCCGCAGGGTTTGCGGCGCTGAGCGTGCTCATCGTCGACGACCATTCCATCTTTCGCTCGGGGCTGCGTGCCGAACTCGACGACGACATCAATGTGCTCGGCGAGGCGGCGACGGTCGATGCGGCGATCCTGCAGGTGATCGCCCTGCAGCCGCGCGTCGTGCTGCTCGACGTGCACCTGCCCGGTGGGCGCGGCGGCGGTGGCGCCGAGGTCATTCGCGAAGCCGCGCCCCTCGCTGCGCGCACCCTGTTTCTGGCGCTGAGTGTCTCCGATGCTGCTGACGATGTGGTGAACGTCATTCGGGCCGGTGCCCGCGGGTACATCACCAAGAGCGCCTCCGGGGCCGAGGTATCCGACGCGGCTCGCCGCGTCGCCGAGGGCGACGCGGTATTCTCGCCACGGCTGGCCGGGTTTGTGCTCGATGCCTTCGGCGCCGTCGCCGGCGAGACGGCAGAGACGACCGAGGAACTCGATCGGCTCTCCGCCCGCGAAACCGAGGTCATGCGCCTGATCGCGCGCGGCTACAGCTACAAAGAGGTATCCAGCACCCTGTTCATCGCGGTCAAAACCGTGGAAACGCATGTCTCCTCAGTGCTGCGAAAGCTGCAGCTGTCGAGTCGTCACGAATTGACCGCCTGGGCGTTGGAACGCAAACTCCTCTAGCCGGGCGTCAGCACAGTCTCAGGCGTCGCGGCGAATCCACCGAAACGTCATCAGGCTGAGCAGAAGCCCGACCACGAGCCAGATACCTAGTGCGGCGGCGACCCAGGGGAGATCCCACACGCCGTTCTGCTCGGCGACAGCGAAAGAATCGGGTAGAAAAACGCTGCGCATGCCCTGCGCCATCCACTTCAACGGAAATACACTGGCGAAATTCTGCATCCAGGTGGGGAGCATGCCAAATTGCAGGTAGACGCCCGAGATGAACTGCAGCACGAGCACGATGGGAATCACCACGGCGGTGGCACTCTTGCCCGATCGCGGGACAGCCGAGAGTGCGATGCCCACAAACGCTGAGGTGATGACGCCGAGCAGAAACACCCAGGCGAACACCACCCACCGCTCGCCAAACGCGGGCAGGTCGATACCGAGCGCGAATCGAGCGACGAGCAGCAGCAGCACGGCCTGCAGAACGGCGGTCACAAAGACCTGGCCGATCTTGCCGATGAAGTAGCCGATCGGCGACAGCGGAGTTCCTCCGAGCCGTTTGAGTGTTCCGTCGCTCTTTTCTCCGGCGATATCCATCGCCAGGTTTTGCACCCCCGACAGCAACATGCCGGCCGCGAGCATTCCGGGCAGGTAGTACGCGCCGACGCTCACACCTCCCGTTCCATCGGGATTGGTACCCAGGTTGCCGCCCGCGCTGAAAGCCGCCGTGAAGATGCCGAGCATGAGAAAGGGAAAAAGAAACGTGAAAAACACGGTGTCCGGGGAACGAAAGTACATTCGGGTTTCGTAGCCGATGCGAGACAGGCCGAGCGCGAGCGTGCTCGGTGACTTCGCGGCCGGCCGAATGCCCGGGATCGTTGCACTCATGCTGTCAGGTCCTGATCGGCGAGGATGGAGGAGACATGGCGGCCCGTGCGAGTGGATGCCGCAGCCTCGCCCGGTACCGCCGCCTCAGCGCCGCGCACCAGCGACAGGTACACGTCTTCGAGGCTTGGCCGGATCACTTCGAGGTCTGCAGGTTCGGCACCGTTCAAACCCGCGACGAGTTCGGCGACGAGCTGCCCGGGATTGCTGGTGCGTTCTTGGCGAAGCGTGCCGTTGCAATCTCTCCAGCGCACGAACGGTACTCGCGCGGTGGCGCCGCCGAGCTCATCGATGGCGCCGATATCGATGAGCTTCCCGCCGGCAATGATCCCGGCGCGGTCGCCGAGCTGCGCCGCCTCGTCGAGGTAGTGGGTGGTCAGGAGGATAGTCGTGCCGTCAGCCTTGAGCCCGCGGATGAGATCCCAAAACTGATGCCGGGCCTCCGGATCGAAACCGGTGGTCGGTTCGTCGAGAAACAACAGCTCGGGGCGTCCGATGATACCGAGCGCAACATCCACTCGTCGGCGCTGCCCGCCCGAGAGCTTGCTGATGCGGGTCGTGGCCTTCTCCCGCAGGCCGGCTGCGTCGATGACCTCGTCAACGTCGCGAGGATTGGGATAAAACCCGGCGAAGTGGCGCAACTGCTCGGTAACGGTCACGTTGCCGCTCTCGCCACTGGTCTGTAACACGATGCCGAGGCGGGCTTTCCAATCGAGGCCGCCGCGGTGCGGATCGACCCCGAGCACGCTCACCTCGCCGCCGGTGCGAGCGCGGTAGCCCTCGAGAATCTCAATCGTGGTGCTCTTGCCGGCGCCATTGGGACCGAGCAGGGCAAAGGTCTCGCCGGCGGCAATGGAGAAACTGACGCCACGCACGGCCTCGACGCTGCCATAGGTCTTCTGCAGGTCGCGCACCTGCACGATGGGGAGAGTGGATGTCATGGCTCCAGACTCCCACTCCTGCGCGCACCGCACCACCGCCATGCCCGGATCCTCGATTTCGCGGCGCGCGGGAGCTGCGCCAGTACGCGGGAGGCGCAACTCCCGCGTACTGGCGGAAATCCCGCGCAGCACACCAAGCCGGTGGAAGGCCGCTAGGCGAACAGGCGCTGCAGGCGCTGAATGCCTTCGAGCAGGGCCTCGTCTCCGAGGGCATACGACAAGCGTAGGAACCCGCTGGGCCCGAACGCCTCACCGGGAACAGCTGCCACTTCGACCTGGTCGAGAATGAGGTCGGCCAGTTCGAGCGAGGTCGTGGGGGTGACCCCGCGCCACTCGCGGCCCAGCAGTCCAGTCACGTCGGGGTAGACGTAGAAGGCACCCTGTGGGGTGGGGGTCACGACGCCGGGAATCTTATTCAACTCGGCGACAATCAGCTTGCGGCGGCGGTCAAAGGCCACGCGCATGTCCTCGGCGGCGTCCTGCGGGCCGTTCAGCGCCGCTATTCCGGCGCGCTGCGAGATATTCGACACGTTCGAGGAGAGGTGTGATTGCAGGTTTGCCGCCGCCTTGATGGCGTCGGCGGGGCCCACCATCCAGCCCAGTCGCCACCCGGTCATGGCGTAGGTCTTCGCCACGCCGTTGACCAAAATGGTGCGGTCAGCAAGTGCCGGTACAGCTTCGACGATCGAGACGGCCCGCACGCCGTCATAGGTCAGGTTCTGGTAGATCTCGTCGGAAATGACCCAGAGGCCGTTGTCCTCAGCCCATTGGCCGATGGCCCGGGTCTGCTCCGGCGAGTAGACCGCGCCGGTGGGGTTGGAGGGTGAGACGAACAGCAGCACCTTGCTGCGCGGAGTGCGCGCTGCCTCCAACTGCTCGACAGTCACGAGGTAGTCCTGATCGCTTCCGGCGAAGACATCGACCTGCACGCCACCGGCCAGGCGAATGGCCTCGGGGTACGTGGTCCAGTACGGGGTCGGCACGATAACTTCGTCGCCGGGATCGAGCAGAGTGGCGAATGCTTCGTACACCGCTTGCTTGCCACCATTGGTCACCACGACCTGGCTCGGCGCCACCTTCAGCCCGCTGTCGCGCAGGGTCTTGGCCGCGATGGCCTCGCGCAACTCGGGCAGTCCAGCCGCCGGGGTGTACCGGTAGTTCTTCGGGTCGCGCACGGCGGCCAACGCCGCCTCCACGATGTGCTCGGGCGTTTGAAAATCAGGTTCACCCGCCGCGAAGCTGATTACCGGTCGGCCGGCTGCCTGCAGCGCCTTGGCCTTGCCGTCAACCTTGAGGGTCGCCGACTCTGCAATAGAGCCGATCCGAGTAGAGATTCGCTTGAGTTCGTGAGTCACACGTTGAGTTTAGCTACCCGACCCGCGCGGGGAAAGGAGGTGGGGCTAACGGTGCGATTGCGGGGGAACTTATGCCAAGCTGGCAGGGAGGCACCGGGCTCGTTCGCCGGGCGGAACTGTCTCAGCTTTACAGTGGCCGGTGAGTGACCTAGACTGGTTCAAGGTAGTTGAATTCTGCCATGCTTTTTTGCGCCTATTTCCAATCTTTTCTTTTGGTCGAAGGTGTTGGGAGTGTGGCGGGTTTGCTTCCATAGGGTGGTGGCTCAATTGGTAGAGCAGCGGTCTCCAAAACCGCAGGTTGCAGGTTCGAGTCCTGTCCGCCCTGCACATCGGTAGAAGTCTGCCGACCATGAGAGGTGTAACAGGTGGCCCGAAAAGTTGTCGACGAACCTAGTGAGGAAGTCGTCGCGAACGCACGGACGGCCCGCGAGTCCAATCGCGGTCCTTTCGCTCGGTTGTCCCTGTTTATCAAGCAGGTTTTTGCCGAGCTCCGCAAGGTCGTCACCCCGACTCGTAAAGAGCTGCTGAGCTACACCGGCGTCGTGCTCGTGTTCGTGATCATCATGATGGTCATCGTGTCGGCATTTGACTGGGTCTTCGGCCTCGCCGTTCTGTATGTGTTCGGAACGCCGGGCTAACGAGCAACACCGGCATCCGCTTTGGCGAAACGCCTGCATCACCGGCACGGAAACGTGCCCACAACTTGCACCGGTACAAAAATTAGGGATTGAGATTTAGTGACTGAGACGAAGCACGACGATGTCGACTGGGCCACTGCCGCCGAGCAGTCCTCCGAGGACGACGAAGCCCAGGAGGGCAACACCCTCGCTGCCGACGAAGATTCCGTAGAGGCTGCCGAGCAGGTTGCCCTGCACGTCGTCGACGAGAATGACGATGTTGAGGTCAACCTCGACGCCGCACTCGACGCCCTCGCCGAGTCCACCGATCCCGAAGCTGACTCCGTCGTCGACGACGCCCTCGACATTGATTCGGCTGAAGAAGCCGATGCCTCCGTCGAAGCCGTTGAAGACGAAGACGAGCTGGTCACCGCCGAGGCCGAAGCGGATGCTGACGTCGAGGTTGACCCCTACGAAGCGTTCCGCAAGGAACTGCGTTTTCTGCCGGGCAAGTGGTATGTCATCCACTCCTACGCCGGCTTCGAGCGTCGCGTGAAGTCGAACATTGAGAACCGCAAGCAGTCGATGGCGATGGAAGACTTCATCTACCAGTGCGAAGTACCCATGGAAGACGTCGTTGAGATCAAGAACGGCCAGCGCAAGATGGTCACCCGCGTGCGCATCCCGGGCTACGTGCTCGTGCGCATGGATCTCGACGAAGACAGCTGGTCGGTTGTTCGCCACACTCCCGGTGTGACCGGGTTCGTCGGTAACGCTCACAACCCCACCCCGCTGCGCTTCGAAGAGGCCTTCGGCATGCTCAAGGGACTCGTCGAAATCGTCGAAGCCCCGACCAAGGCCGGCGGCGCCCCCGGAAAGTCGGCGCAGCGCGTCATTGCTGCCGAGGTTGACTACGAAATCGGCGAGACCATCACGATCAAGGAGGGTTCGTTCGCGGGCCTGCCCGGTTCGATCAGCGAGATCAAGCCGGAGAGCGGCAAGCTCATCGTGCTCGTCTCCCTGTTCGAGCGTGAGACTCCGGTCGAGCTCAGCTTCGATCAGGTCACCAAGCTCTAACCCAGCAATCTCTCACCAGTAGAACGGATGCCCCGCGAGGGTCATTCACACTGGTACTCCCAAACCACCGGGGCCCATCCGGGCCACCGGGAGAGCGGCCTGCGGGCTGCTCGCACACCAATACGAAGGACAACACAATGGCACCGAAGAAGAAGGTTACAGGTCTGATCAAACTTCAGATCAAGGCCGGCGCAGCCAACCCCGCACCGCCCATCGGGCCGGCACTGGGTCAGCACGGCGTTAACATCATGGAATTCTGCAAGGCCTACAACGCAGCGACCGAAGCCCAGCGTGGCAACGTCATCCCCGTTGAGATCACCGTCTACGACGACCGCTCGTTCACGTTCATCCTGAAGACCCCGCCCGCTGCGGAGCTCATCAAGAAGGCCGCCGGCGTCGCCAAGGGCAGCGGGACCCCGCACACCGTCAAGGTTGCCACCCTGACGCAGGCCCAGATCCGCGAGATTGCCGAAGCGAAGATGGTTGACCTCAACGCCAACGACATCGAAGCCGCCGCAAAGATCATCGCCGGAACCGCCCGCTCCATGGGCGTTACGGTCAGCGCCTAAGCACACCCCGTTTCGGCGTCACACGGCGCCGCGCACCCTTAGCAGTTAGTGGAAGAGCCTGCCAGGCTCGCACCACACTCTGAAGTACATACAGGAGATTTAACATGGCAACCAAGTCAAAGGCGTACCGCGCCTCCGCCGCGAAAATCGGCGAAGACAACGTCTTCACCCCCGCTGAGGCCGTGGCCCTGGCCAAGGAGACCGGCTCCGCGAAGTTCAACTCCACGGTTGAGGTCGCCCTCCGCCTCGGAGTCGACCCCCGCAAGGCCGACCAGATGGTTCGTGGAACCGTCATCCTCCCGCACGGCACCGGACGCACCGCCCGCGTTATCGTCTTCGCAACCGGCCCCGCCGCCGAAGCCGCTATCGCAGCTGGCGCCGACGAGGTTGGTGGCGACGAGCTCATCGAGAAGGTAGCCGCTGGTTACACCTCGTTCGACTCCGCCGTGTCGACCCCCGAGCTCATGGGTAAGGTCGGTCGTCTCGGAAAGGTACTCGGCCCGCGTGGCCTCATGCCGAACCCGAAGACCGGAACCGTGACGCCCGACGTCGCCAAGGCCGTTTCCGACATCAAGGGCGGAAAGATCGAGTTCCGCGTTGACAAGCACTCCAACGTGCACTTCGTCGTTGGCAAGGCATCCTTCTCCGTCGAGCAGCTGAACGAGAACATCTCCGCAGCGCTCGAAGAGGTTGTTCGTCTCAAGCCGAGCTCGTCCAAGGGCCGCTACATCACGAAGGGCGTCGTCTCGACCACCTTCGGTCCTGGCATCCAGCTCGATGTGAACAGCATCTAAGCATTCGCTAGAACAAAGCAGGGCCCGTCTTCGGACGGGCCCTGCTTTGCTTTAAGCGGATGCCGGGAGCTGACTCGCCCGGTCGGTACTAGTGGTCGGGGTGCGCCCGGAGCAGCGCGGCGACCTCGATGGCATCGCCAGCGGGTGCCGTGGACAAACGGTCCGGCTTCGCGACGAACAGATACAACAAGCCGCTGCCACCGACGACCACAAGGCCGATGAGTACGATGAAGTCGCTGAAGAACTTTCCGCTGGATCCCGGAATCGCAAGAAGGACCATAGCGAAGACGCCGTAGGCCAGGGCGACCACGTTCACGGCGAAGCCGGCGCGGCCGAGGCTGAACGGTCCGGCCGGTTTCCACCCCTTGATACGCTGCCGCAGGGCGGCGAGCACCACGGATTGGAAGGCCACGTAGATGCCCAGCACGGCAAAGGAAGTGATCTGGGTCAAGACTTCGTCGCTGCCGACGTAGATAACGAGGGCGAGTACCACCGGAATCGAGCAGGCCACGATCAGCGCATTGATCGGTACTGCGGTGCGCGATGATACCTTGGCGAGCCACTTGTGCCCGGGGAGCATGCCGTCACGAGCGAAAGAGAACAGCAGGCGACTGGCTGCGGCCTGGAGACTGAGTACACACGACAGGAAAGCGGTGAGGGCCACGACGAGAAAGATCTTGGCGCCGATCGGACCGAGCGCGGCGTCCAGAATCGCCGGGATGGGGTCAGTGTCGACCCCGTCGACGATCTCCTGAAGGTTCGGTGCGGCCATTACGTACCCGCTGAACGAGAGAAGGGCCGAGATGCCTCCGACGAAAATCGTCAAAATCATGGCGCGGGGAATGCCGCGAGCCGGGTTTTCTACTTCCTCGGCGACATCGCCGCAGGCCTCGAAACCGTAGAAGAGAAACAGTCCGGTGAGGGCAGCGCCGAGAAAAGCTGTGGCGTAGCTGCCGTTTCCCTGCACGCCCAGGGAGTTGAAGAACACGCTGAACTCTTGGTGTCGTTGAAAGATGAGTAGGTACAGTCCGACAGCCACGACGCCGATGAGCTCGGCGGCGAGCCCGATGCGGGCCACGCGTGCCAGCATCTTGGTCCCGGAAAAGTTGAGCGCGAAGGCGGCCACCAGAAACGCGACGGTCAGGCCCAGGGTGATCTCTTTGGTGACCGGAGCATTGATCAGGCTGGCCAGAAACCCGGTTCCGAATTCGGCGACGGCGGTAATGGTGACGAGCATCGCCCAGATATAGACCCAGGCTGCCATCCACGCATACCGCTTGCCCCACAGCCGCCGCGTCCACGGGTAGATACCGCCGGCGATCGGGTACTGCGATACGACCTCGCCGAACACCAGGGCAACGAGCAACTGGCCGGTGCCCACAATGAACAGCCAGAACAGCGAGGGTGGACCACCGGTGCTCATCGCCAGGGCGAACAGCGAGTACACGCCTACAAGCGGAGACAAGTAGGTGAATCCGAGCGCGAAGTTGGACCACAACGACATGGAGCGATGGAACGAGTCGTCGTAGCCGAGCACCTTGAGGTGGTCGCCATCGCCGATGCCCTTTTGGGGAGAGGCCTCTACGGACATGACTGCCTTTCAATCCGAACGAAACGCCCTGAGGGCGGGTACACCTTGAGGTGTGTGCACAAACCTAGCGGATGCCGGCAACTAAAGCTATAGAACCGGATGATTGATTTCGGTGCGCCACTGGAGTGCCGGTCAGTTGCAGGTTTTCAGGCTCCTTAACGCGCCGAGCCTGCCGAAACCCGCACGGCGGCGGGGTTCGACAGGCTCGAAAGCGGCAGCGGCCAGGTTAGCCGATGCGGATCATCTTCTTGTTGACGAATTCGTCGGCGCCGAAACGGCCCAGTTCGCGCCCCGAGCCGGACCTCTTGACGCCACCGAAGGGCAGCTCGGCACCGTCGGCACCGACCAGGTTGATGAAGACCATGCCGGCCTCAATGCCGTCGGCCACGCGCAGCGCCTGCTCTGGGTCGGTGGTGAAGACGTAGGAGCCCAGGCCGAACGGGGTGTTGTTGGCCAGAGCGACTGCGGCGGCCTCGTCGGGGACGCTGAAAATCTGTGCGACCGGGCCGAAGAATTCTTCGTGGAAGGCGTCGGAGTCGGGCTCGACATCAGTGAGCACGGTGCCGGCGTAGAAGTTGCCCTCTGAGGTTCCGCCGGTGACGAGGGTGGCCCCCTGAGCCACGGCGCGCGCAACCTGCTCGGTGAGAGTTTCGGTGGCCTTTTTCGAGGACAGCGGCCCGAGTCCGGTGCCGTCCTTGGTGGGGTCGCCCAGCTCGACGGCGGCGATTGCCGCGGTGAACTTGTCGAGGAACGGCTGGTACAGCTCCTCGATGACGATGAAGCGCTTGGCGGCGTTGCAGGCCTGGCCATTGTTGTCGAGGCGGGCAGCAACGGCGGCGCCGACGGTCTCATCCAGGTCGTCGGTGGAGAGCAGAATGAACGGGTCTGAGCCGCCGAGCTCGAGTACGACCTTCTTCAGGTTGCGCCCGGCGATCTCGGCAATCGCCGCTCCGGCGCGCTCCGAACCGGTGAGCGAGACCCCCTGCACGCGCTTGTCGGCGATGACGGTGGCGATCTGATCATGGGACGCGTAGAGGTTCGTGTATGCCCCCGCGGGGAAACCGGCGTCGAGCATGATCTGCGCGATCGCGGCGGCCGATTCGGGGCACTGCTCGGCGTGCTTGAGCAGGATGGTGTTGCCGATGATCAGGTTCGGTCCGGCGAAACGGGCAACCTGGTAGTACGGGAAGTTCCATGGCATGATGCCGAGCAGTACGCCGAGCGAGCTGCGACGGAGGAGCGCCGAACCCTCGCCGGCGAGCAGGTTGATGGTTTCGTCCTTGAGCAGGTCCGTCGCGTTGTCGGCGTAGTAGGCGTAGATGTCGGCGCTGAAATCGACCTCGCCGAGGGCCTGCTCCATGGGCTTACCCATTTCGCGCACGATGATATCGGCAAGCTCCTGGCGGCGCTCGAGGTGCAGTTCGGCCACGCGGCGCACGAGTGCCGCGCGCTCGTCGACGCTGATGGAGCGTGACCAGGTGTGGGCGTCGTCTGCGCCGGCGATCGCGGTGGTGAGCTCGGCATCCGAGATTGTGGCGTAGGTCTTCACTGTCTCCCCGGTGGCCGGGTTGATGACTGCGTAGCTGGTCATAGGCTTTATCCTTCACTGGTCGGGCGCTCAGGAAACCGGCGCCGATGCAAACTCTGGTTCGTCAAAGATATAGCAACGGATGATTAAAGACGAGGCAGCGGGTCCGGTCCAACGAGAACTCGAAACGGCAGGCCGGTGCATTCCAACCAGTTGCCGGAATGCGGGGCGAGCTGGCCGACCTGCACGGTCGGCTCCGTGGAGAGCACCACCCGGTCAACAGCGTTGACCAGGGCGAGTGGCCGATCGGCCGCGAGAAAGAGGGGAAGCACGGCGGTCTCGAGCCGGCGCACCGAGACATCCGCGCCGACGACGCCCACCATCGGTGTGTCGGCGTCGATGCGCACCGGCATCGTCAACGTGAAAATGTATTCGCAGGTGCAGAGATGATCGACGTAGGGGCCGGTGACGTGCGTCTGATTGGTGGATTGCGGCACCTGATACCACTCCAGGGTGCGAAAATCGCGCACGTAGTCGGTATAGGCGCGGGTGGCGAGGTCGAGACGCGTGGCACTGCTGCTGCTGCCGAGCAGCGGGTTTCCGGTCTGCGGACCGAGCCACCAAGCGAAGTGGATGTCCCGGCCCCGCACGTATCCGGGTGCCGCGATGAATCCGGCGCCGACAAAAAGCGGGCTGGTACCGGTCAGGGCCGGAACTACGAGCCCCTCCACGTGGGCATCGAGGTCTGTCGGCCGCACTGCGGGTTCCCCTCCGGAGAGGTCGTTTCGCCACCCATCAAGCTCGGCAAAGGCATCGGCGAAAAAGGCGCTCACTGCGGCGGCGCAGTCGGATATGGTGTCAGTCATTCACGGCTCCGCCCCGTTCGATTCTTGCTTTCGCGTTCAACAGCCATTCGGCCAGCCCGCGCACCTGCTCGGTCGCGAGCTGCCGAGCGGATGCCCCGTCATTGGCGCGCACGGCTCCGGCAATCGCCCGGTTGCTGTCGAGGAGTGACTGGCGAGCGTCAGGATCTGTCATACCCAGCAGCAAGAGTGGGCCGAACTCGGCCTGCAATCGAATGAGTTCACGCACCAATTGTGCGGACTGGCTGAGTATTGCCAGCTCGAGGTAGAAACCGCCGGCGTTGGTTCGGGCGCCGGCGACCGTTGAGAAGTCAGCACGATTCAGCCAGCGGTCGAGGCGGTCGGAATCGGGCTGTGAGGCGCGCACGGCGGCCCGCTGAACGCAGCCCTCAACGATGGTGGCGAAGTAGTCGGCCGTGTCTGACAGGTCGACCTGCGCGAGACCGTGGAGCCGGGCCTGCACGAGCGTGCTGTGCGGGGCATCCGCTTTCATGACGAAACTACCGCCGCCGCGCCCGCGCCGGGTTTCAATCAGGCCGGCGTCGCGCAGCACAGCGAGGCCCTCGCGCACCGTGATGAGCGCCACGCCAAAGCGGCGCGCCAGATCGGATTCGCTCGGCAATCGTTCGTCCGGGGCGAGAACGCCCAGAATGATGGCGTCGGTGAGCCGGGCCGTCACCTGCTCGGTGCGGCCGGCATCGTGCAGCTGCGCGAAGATCGCATCGCGAGCGCCCCCTCCGTTGTGTGCCTCCATGCCCTCAATCTACAATGCCGGCCGGTCAGGCCAGTCACCCTCGGCCGCATTCAGGAGCGCGCGGGTATACGGATGCTTGGGAGAGCCGAAGAGATCACTGACCGACGCGTATTCCACGACCGAACCGTCGCTCACCACCGCGACGCGATGGCAGATCAGCGCGGCAACGCTGACGGAACTGGTGACGATGATCATCGTCAAATCTCGCTCGCGTGGCAACTGGCGCAGCAGATCAAGAACGTCGGAGCTGTCCGACTCGTCCAGGGACTCCGTCGGGTTGTCCGCCACGAGCAGGTGAGGACTATCGGCGAGGGCATAGGCAATGTGCACGCGTTGGGCCAGGGCCGCCGACATGGCGCGCGGGTACACGGTCATCGCGTGGAGCGGATCTTCGACGCCCGCTTGGCGCAGCAACTCGACGGAACGTTCGTTGGCGGCCGGCTTGGACAAGGAAAGGGACGACCGCAGTCGGGCCGCCAGCTGGACTCCCGCTGTGACGGTCGGGTCGAGACTGCCGATCGGATCGCGCGGTAGGTAGGCAATCTGTGATTCACGCCGTCGGGACGACGGCCATTGTGGCAGCCCGGCTAATTCGGCGCCGTTGAACAGAATCGATCCGGACCGGATCATGGCCGGGGCCGGCAGTACGCCGGCGATGCACTGGGCTATCTCGAGGGCGCCGGAGTCGGAATCGCCGACGAGGCCGACGGCTTCGCCGCGGGTGATTGAGAGGGAAACACCATTGACGATTAGGGGGGATGTTGCGAGCTCGGAAGCAGAGACTTTGAGCCCGCGTACGTCTAGCAATGCTGCCGAACGAAACCAGTGCGAGGGCAGCGGGGCAGTCGTTTCGGCCGACACGGCAGGTTCACTCGGGACGAGCGGTTCACTGGCCGCTACCTGCGCCGACGGCAGGAAGACGCGCAGAACACGCTTCAGGGACCGCAATATATCACGAGCGTCACGCATGGTCGGCTCGCATTTCAGTAGGGCGATACAGCCGGTGGTGCGTGGATCGAGCCGACCGGCAGTATCTTGTGCATGGTGCCGCGCCGGGACAATATGTTCATTGGCCTAGCGCGTGATAACAATATTAGCGAAAATTATTGCCAACAACGTACCGGTTTGTTTCTTATATAACGGATGCGAAATTGCCCGACTTGTACGCCACGAAACGCACCGGCGGTAGCGGGCACGGCGTGGCATCAGCTTGTCGCGGCCACCTGAGTCAGTGCGGCGAATGGGCCTCGAGAAACTCGTACACCTCGGTCTGGTCGACGCCGGGGAAAGTGCCGGTGGGCAGCGCCGCGAGCAGGCTCGTCGGGGTGCGCGCGGCCGGCCAAGACTGCCCGGCCCAGCGGCCGGCCAGTTTGTCGGGTGCGCGGCGGCAGCAGGATTCGTCGGGACAGAGTGAGACGGCGCGGTTCTGCGTCTCTCGGCCCCGAAACCATTTCACATGCGCGAAGGGCACGCCGACACTCACCGAGTACTCGCCCTCCTTGGCCTTCTCAATGCGGGAGGTACACCAGAAACTTCCGGCCGGCATATCGGTGTACTGGTACCAGGCGCTGAAGCGGTCTTCAACGTCGAACACGGTGCGGGCTGTCCAACTGCGGCAGACCGTGGTGCCCTCGACCGCGCCGAGGGCGTCGCTGGGAAAACGCACGTTGTCGTTTTCATACGCCTTAATGATCGTTCCCGATTCGTGCACCTTCATAAAGTGCACCGGAATGTCCAGCCGCGCCGTGGCGAGGTTGGTGAAGCGGTGTGCGGCGGTCTCGTAGGAGACTGCGAACGCATCGCGGAGGTCTTCCATCGAGATGCGTCGTAGCGTCTTGGCTTCGGTCAGCATGCGCACCGCGTCACGCTCGGGCACCAGGATCGCAGCGGTGAGGTAGTTGGTTTCGACCCGCTGGCGCAGAAATTCCGCATAATTTTTCGGCTCTTCGTGCGCGCAGAGGTAACTGGCGAAGGCTTGCACGATCGGTGAGCGGGAATCTCGCGACGCCGATCGTTCGGTCGGCAGATAGATGCGGCCGTTGCGCTTGTCGGTGACCGATCGGGTGGAGTGCGGCAAGTCATTCACGTAGTGCAGGGAAAAACCCAGGTGGGTGGCCATGTCGGCAATCAGCTGCTGCGATACCGGACCGCCCGAGTGCCCGACCGTGGTGAGCAGTTCGAGGGCTTGCGCCTCCAACTCGGGAAAATAGTTGTCCTGCTGCCGCATGATCTGGCGCAGGGCGGAGTTGGCCCGGCGGGCCTCCTCCGGGGTGGCGGCGCGTTCTCGGTTGAGTCGATCAATTTCGTTGTGCAGGCTCAAGATGGTCTGCAGCGTTTCATCGCTCTGGCCCTTGCTGACCCGGATGCGTGGAAGGCCAAGGGCCTGGAACACCGGTCCACGTTGGGCCCGTTCCACCGAAATTTCCAGGGCGGCGCGCTCGGAGGGGGCATCCGTGCGCATCAGCTCTTCCACGGTGGTGCCGAGCGCCAGAGCGATGGTGCGCAGCATGGAGAGGCGCGGTTCGCGCTTGCCGTTTTCCATCATCGACACCTGTGAAGGCGCGCGGTCGATGGCAGCGGCGAGGGCATCCAGCGTCATGCGACGGTGGGTGCGTAGCTCCCGAATTCGACGTCCCAGGGTGAGCGCGTCAAGCTCGGGTTCGTCGATGCTGAGTGACGACAGTGCGGCGAGGGCTTCTGCGGGGACCATGCCCTCAGTGTCGCAGATTGTAAAAGTTTCGGCAATCAGAAGAACCGGGTTTCTTCTGCATAAGGATTGTGGTTAGGCGACTCCCCGAGCGGGCAGAGTTAGAACACAGGCAAGCACTGACCGTCGAATGAAGCTCGCATCTACCCTCGCGATCATCCATTCGGCCGGCGCACGACAGCACAACCCCCTCGCCTGAGATCGGGCGAACCGCAGATGCGGATCGCCCCCTGTCGGTACCATCAACTTTCGCAAGGAGCCAGACCATGAACACCCCGAACCCGACCCTCGATCAGGCGGTCAACTCCGAAACCGTGAAGACGACGACCGGCAGCTTCGCTACCATCCGCCCGCACCTCGAGGTCACCGGCCCGCTCGGCGATCGCTACGACGAGATCCTCACCCCCGAGGCACTCGAATTTCTCGCCGAGTTGCACGAACGTTTCGCCGGCACCCGGCACGACCTGCTCGCTGCCCGCCTCCAGACGCGAGTGGATGCCGCGAACGGTCGCGATCCCAAATTTCTCAGCGAAACCGCCGGCATCCGCCAGGACCCGACCTGGAGCGTAGCCGGAGCCGGCCCCGGCCTTGAGGACCGTCGCGTCGAGATCACCGGCCCGACCGACCGCAAGATGGCCATCAACGCGCTCAACTCGGGTGCCAAGGTGTGGCTCGCCGACCAGGAAGACGCGACCAGCCCGACCTGGACCAACGTGATCGAGGGCCAGCTGACCCTGTTCGACCAGGTGCGTGGCCAGCTCAGCTTCACGAGTCCCGAAGGCAAGAAGTACGAGATCACGAACGAGTCGACGCCGACCATCGTGATGCGTCCGCGTGGCTGGCACCTCGTGGAAAAGCACATCACCTTCGTTGACCGCGCGAACCGCCGTATGAAGGCCTCGGGCAGCCTCATCGACTTTGGCTTGTACTTCTTCCACAATGCCAAGAAGCTCATCGAGAACGGGACCGGCCCGTACTTCTACCTGGCCAAGCTGGAAAGCCACAAGGAAGCGCGTCTGTGGAACGATATCTTCACTTACTCCGAAGAGCGCCTCGGTATCGAGTACGGCACGGTTCGCGCGACGGTGCTGATCGAGACGATCCAGGCCGGCTTCGAGATGGAAGAAATTCTTTACGAACTGCGCGACCATTGCGCCGGTCTCAACGCGGGACGCTGGGACTACATCTTCAGCATCATCAAGACGTTCCGTGCTCGCGGCAGCCGCTTCGTCTTTCCCGACCGCAAGCAGATCACCATGACGGTGCCGTTCATGCGGGCCTACACCGAACTGCTCGTTGCCACCTGCCACAAGCGTGGCGCCTTCGCCATCGGCGGTATGAGCGCATTCATTCCGAACCGCCGCGACCCCGCCGTGACCGAGCAGGCGCTCGCGCAGGTTGCGGCCGACAAAAAGCGTGAGGCCACCGACGGCTTCGACGGTTCCTGGGTCGCCCACCCCGACCTCATTCCGACCGCGCAGGCTGAGTTCGACAAGGTGCTCGGCGACCGGCCGAACCAGGTCGAGCGCACCCGCCCCGAGGTGAAGGTGACGGCCGCCCAGCTGCTCGACATCGCCTCGGTCGGCGGCCAGATCACGGAGGCCGGCGTACGCGGCAACGTGCTGATCTCCCTGCGCTACATCGAGTCCTGGCTGCGCGGCGTTGGCGCGGCAGCAATCGACAACCTGATGGAAGACGCCGCTACCGCGGAAATCTCCCGCTCGCAGCTGTGGCAGTGGATCCACGAGAACTCGGTCACCGCCGAGGGCCGCCGGATCGACTCCGACTGGGTCGAAGAAGTGCTCGACGAGATCGTCGCCGGCCTCGAGCGCACGCCCACCGACCGCTTTGACGACGCCCTCACCGTGCTGCGCACCTCGGCTCTCGAGCCCGAGTTTCCGACCTTCCTCACCGTCGGTGCGTACGCTCGCTTCTTCTAAGTAGTCGCCTGGTTCCGCGAGAGCGGGCAAATGGTTGTTTTAGCTCCGGCATCATCACAGGGGCGAAGCAGCTGTTTGCCCGTTCTTTCGTGTTAGGCGGGTGGGTTCTTCACCCGTGCATACGCGGCCAGGGCGGCGCGGCGAGTCTCGCCGAGGTCCACGAGCGGCGCGGGGTAAGCATCCGTGCCGTATTCGGCCACGTTGTCCCGAATGTACTGTTCGTGCGGGTCGAACTTGGCCGCCTGCAGGGTCGGATTGAAAATGCGGAAATAGGGCGCGGCATCCGCCCCCGAACCGGCCACCCACTGCCAGCCGAACGGATTGCTCGCGGGATCGGCGTCAACCAGGGTGTCCCAGAACCAGCGCTCGCCCTCCCGCCAATCGACCAACATATTCTTGATCAAGAATGAAGCGGTGACCATGCGTACCCGATTGTGCATACTTCCGGTGCGCCACAGCTCACGCATCCCGGCATCGACCAGGGCGAAGCCGGTGCGCCCCTGCTGCCAGGCAGTCAAGGCCGCGCGGTCGAGCGGTGGCCACGGAAAGGCGTCAAAGGCCGCACGCAGGTTCGTGGTTGCAAGGTCGGGGGAGTGAAAGAGCACGTGGTAGGCGAACTCCCGCCAGCCCAGCTCCGTGAGAAAGCGGGCGGCGCTGGCTGGAGCGTCCCCGGTGAGGCCGCGCTGGGCCACCTGGGTGGCCGCCCAGACCTGGTGCGGACTGATCTCGCCCCAGCGCAGGTGCGGCGACAGACGGGAGGTCGCGTTTTGCGCCGGCTCATCGCGTTCGGTGGCGTAGCGGGGGAGCGACTCGGTGAGAAAGGTGCCGAGCAGGGCGTGAGCGGATGCCTCACCCGGCTGCCAGGCGGCGCGTAGCCCTCCCGCCCAGTCCGGGCTCGGTTCGAGGGCCCAGTCGTCGAGATCGTCGGAAGCGATGTCGCCCACCCAGCCCGGAATGGCTGTCGGCGCCGGATAAGGAGACCGCGGCGGTGGGCCGGCGGTGCAGGCCCGCCAGAACGGGGTGAAGACCGAATAGGAGCCGCCCTGACCGGTCTGGATCGTCCACGGTTCGAACAGGAGGGAGCCGTCGAAGCTGTGGGCGGCGACGCCGTTGCCGCGCAAATCGTTCTTGATCGCGGCATCGAGCGTGCGTTCGGCCAGGCCGTAGCGGCGGTTCCACAACACGGCTGAGGCATCCAGTTCTGTGACGAGGCTCGCAAGGATCGGAGCGGCAGCGCCGCGGCGCAGAATCAGGCGGCCACCGAGCGACTCTATTTCCGCGGTGAGGGAGCGCAGGCTCTGGTGCAGCCACCAGCGGGCTGCACCGCCGAGTGGTCGAACGCCGGCGGATTGCTCATCGAGCAGGTAGACGGCCACGATTGGATGCCCGTTGCTGAGGGCTGCGTGCAACGCCGGGTGGTCGGCGAGCCTCAGGTCGTCGCGAAACCACACGATGACCGGGCCGTGTTGCTCGGTGACGCTGTCGTGGGGGGTGGTGCCGGCATCGGCAATCGGAGCGGAACTGGGTGAACTCATGCTGTCTCCTCGTGAAACTCCATTGTGAACTATGCCGGCGGGTATCCCAATTCGGAGGTAGAACGTTCTGTCCATGACGTGACGAGCGAATGCTCAGCGCGGTCGCTCGCGTGTCAATTTAGTTGAAATTGCCGTAAATTCCGCTGTAAAGCGTTGAATTTTTGTCGTTTGCCACTAATTCATCGTCAGAATGCGGATTGGGCCCCGCCCCAATCTGGGGGTTCACGACCGACAGACTTATCTGTCTATCCCCTCTAATGTTTGAACCACTCGCTCTTGAGTTGATCACTTGAAAGGTTCCTCCCATGAACAAGCTTCTCGTAAGTGCCATCGCCGGCGCCGCCGGATTGACCCTGCTCCTCGGCGGTGCCGGAACCTTCGCGTTGTGGAACACGAGTGCCACCGTGGCGGGCGGTACCATCGTGGCCGGTAACCTGCTCGTCGGTGATTCCGGCACGGTTGGCAGCTGGACGGTGAACGGTACGGCGAAAACCCTCTCCGGGTACAAGGCTGTTCCTGGCGACATTCTCGTTTATACCAAGACGATGAGCATCACGGCCACCGGTGACAACCTCGTGGCCACGCTGGCGCTCACGCAGGCCTCGATCACGGGGACGACTTCCGGGACAGCCGACGTGGCTCTCGCCGGCTACCTGACCAAGACCGCTGTTCTTACGGCGACCGGTCCCGGAATCTCAACTGGCTCGGCGCCGTACACGGTCACCGCGGCGACTGCCGGAGTCGCGCAAAACGTGACCGTCACGGTCACGATCACCTACCCCAAGAACGCCGCCGCCGGTTTTACGGCCGAAGCCAATACGAAGTTGGGGTCGGTCAGCCTGGACAACCTCTCCGTGTCGCTCATTCAGATCTAGTGGCTTGGCCTGGAGTGCCCCCTACCCGACAGGGGGCACCCAGGTCGCTTCCACTCGCACGACCCCGTTCTTGATCCGTTGCACGCCCAAATCGGAGTTCCACATGCAGGCAGCAGGACGGCACGCTTATGTTCCGGTCGGTCGCTATGCGGGGCGGAGCCGGAGCCGGCTGTTCTCCATGCGCTCCATCGGCGTGACCCTCCTGTCATTCGCCGCCGCTATCCTGCTCGCCTCGACAGCAGCTGGCGGAACCTACGCTCTGCTCAGCTCCGCCGCATCGACCGGTCCGGTCTCCAGCATTCAGTCAGGCACGGCCACGCTGACGGTCACCCCCCTGTCGATGCCCGTGACCGCTCTCTATCCTGGCCTGACCCTGTTCAGCCCCGTCACCGTGTCGAATGTCGGAAATGTGCCGCTCAACGTGCAGATCACCAGTCTGACAGCGCCGGCAACTACGGAACTGTCCGCGGCGCTCACCATTGGGTTGTCGGTCACGACGACGTCGGCCGCCTGCATCGCCGGCGCCACCCCGACCTGGACCGGTACCTTTGCCTCTGCGGCCCCGACCAACGTCGGACCGGCCCTCGCCGTCGGAAACTCGGCAGTGCTCTGCGTATCCGTGGCTCTCGGTATCGCGGCTCCCCATCTCAGCCAGAACCAAACTGCCGCAAATTTCGGACTTGTTATTACTGGATTGCAGGTGTGATGTGACCCACTCGACGCATGCGCAGCCGAGGCGCCGCTTCCACCGTGCGCTGGCGGCGTTTGCGACCGGGGTGTTTCTGGCACTCGTCGGCACAGGTGCCGCCCACGCCGGTTGGACGACGGCCGGGCTAAGCCTTAAGGCTTCGGTGGCCTCGGGCAGTATCAGCGTGACGCAATCCGGCTACGATCAGCTGAACTTCACCTACACCGCGAATGCTCTGGTGAGCACGAAACCGGTGACGGTCACCAATGGACCGGTTCCGTCGACGTATACCCTGACGCTTGGTTCCACATCGTCGACGCCTACAGCGCTCGCCGGAGCGATCACCGTCTTGACCTGGCCGGTAGCCACTGCAGCCAATTGCACGGCGTCCACGGCGCTGCCCGGCACCCAGACCGTGCGTACGTGGGCGAACGGAACGACGCTCACCGGTTCGCTTGCAGCGAGCGCATCCGTTGTGCACTGCGTACGCACCTCGATGTCCTCGGCGGTGTATGACGGCGGCCACGTGTCGGCCCAACTCGCGTTGACTGCCGCAGTGGGCACGAACTGGAAGACCTCCACCACGTCGGTGACCGTCACGCAAGCTGTATCCGATGTCACCGCACCAACCGCGCCGACAATTCTCACCGTCACCTCGACCTCGGACGCTTCCGCCACACTCTCGTGGACCGCAGCCAGCGACAATGTCGGAGTTGTGGCATACCGGGTCTACCGTGACGGTATACGAATCGGTTCGGACGTCACGGGTACGACCTTCACCGACACCGGCCTGGGGCTTGGTACGACCTACAGCTACACCGCTGAGGCATTAGACGCCGCGGGCAATGTCTCGGTGAGGTCATCCGCCACGTCGGCGACGACCAGCTTGTCGCCGTCGTCGACCCGCTGGTACCGAGTGAAGAACGGCGGCCTGTGTGTCACGGGTAACACCACGTCCGGGGCCGCCGTCACCATGCAGTCGTGCAACGACGCGGTGACGACGCAGCTCTGGCAGTTCGACGTCGTCAACCAGGGCGACTACGTAGCCAAGAATCAGGCAGCGCCCGCACTGGTCTGGCATCGCACCAGCCCGGGCGCAGTTGAGATGGCGACACGCAACACGACCGACAGCAGCCAGCAGTGGAGCATCACCTTATCGGGCAACGGCGTGTTCCAATTTGAAACCCAACTGAATGGGAAAAAGACGGGGTGCATCTTTGTGTCGCCGTACAGCAGCCCGCCGGATCTCCGGACGCAGAACTGCTCCTCGGCGAGCTCCCAGCAATTCACCCTGACAGTGGCCAACGGATGAGCCGAACGGTTGCCACCCGGCCGGCATCGCCGACGGGTCTGCGGCACGCCCTGGCTGTGGCGATCAGCGGCGCGCTCCTCCTGCTCGTGGTGGGGCTGTTCGCCCTGCTGGTCGTCGTGCCCAAGATCGCGGGGGCAACGCCGTTGACGGTGTTGACCAGCTCGATGGAGCCACGGCTTCCACCAGGCACGCTGATCGTGGTCGCCCCGGTCGATCCCGTCGACCTCGTGATCGGTGACGTCGCCACCTACCAAATTCACTCGGGACAGCCCGGCGTGATCACGCACCGAATTGTCGCGGTCATGGTAAATTCTGACGGCATCCGGTCGTTTCAATTCAAGGGCGACAACAACACTGAGCCCGATGCTGATTTGATTCTGCCGGCGCAGATCCAAGGCAAGCTCTGGTACGCACTTCCGTACATCGGCTATGCCAATAATCTGGTCAGCGGCGTGAACAGAGCGTGGATCATTCCCGCCGTGGCGATCGGGCTGTTCGCCTATGCCGGTTACATGCTGGTGAGCGGACTCGTCGTGGCGACGCGCAAACGCCGGATGCGCCGGTTGCCCGCGCACCGGGCCGGCGGAAGCGCGTGGCGGGGCGAGGCCGCCCGAGAGGCAGCGCAGACTTCTCCTCCCGCCAGACATTCGACCGGAGGCTCTGGTCGCAACACTGCGGGGCTACCCGACTACCCGGCGACGCGCAGAACGATCTTGCCGCGGGTGTGACCCTGCTCGATCAGCCGATGCGCGGCGGCTCCGTCTTCGAGTTCGTACACCGCGTCCACGTGCACCCGCACGGTTCCGGCATCGAGCAGAGCGGAAATCTCATCGAGGGCGCGCGCGTCGGGGGACACCTTGAAACCGGTCGCGCGGCGGCCCGCTGCTGCGGCATCCGCTGCCATGGTCGGCCAGCTGCCGGTGGGTGCATTCACGAGCAACCCGCCGGGGCGCAGTGCGGCGAGGGATCGGGTGCCGGTGTTGTCGTGCACGTTGCCGATGAGGTCGATGACCGAGTCGAGGTCGTGAGCCACGTCTTCGAACCGCGTGGTCGTATAGTCGACGACCTCGTCAGCGCCAATCCCGCGCAGAAAGTCGAGGTTGCGGGTTGAGCCGGTGGCCGTCACGTGAGCGCCCAGAACGCGGGCGAACTGCACCGCGAAGTGACCAACACCACCGCTTCCGGCGTGCACGAGGAGGCGCTGTCCGGGGGCGGCTCCAGCGAGCTTGACCATGCCCCAGGCGGTGAGGGCCGCGACGGGTACTGCGGCGGCTTCGGCGTGGCTGAGCCGGGCGGGCTTGTGCGCCACGCTCATGCTTGACACCGAGACGTACTCGGCGAAGCTGCCGCCGGTGCGTGGTACTCGGCCCATGCCGTAGACAGCGTCGCCGGGCTGCAGCGGCGAAGCTTCGAATGCTGCGCGCACGACCACGCCGCTGAAGTCGTTGCCGAGAATGGCGGGGTAGCTTTCAATTGCGGCGGAGACCCCTTTACCGGAGCGCGTCTTGGCATCGATGGGATTGAGGCCGGCGGCGACGACTTTGATCAGCACCTCGTCGGAGATCTGGCGGGGGAGTGGCCGATCGGCCAGGTGCAACACCTCGGGGGCGCCCGTCTCGTCGATGACCAGGGCGCGCATGGTCTCCGGCAGTTCGTATTCAGTAGCCATGCACCCCATTCTCCCGTATCTCCGCCACGTCCTACTGCCCGGGCCCGGGCCCGGAAACTGGGCCCGCGATAGATCATGGGCCCGCTTTCCGGGCCCGGGCCCGGAACAACCCTGCTCACTCTTGCGCGGTGCGGGTCCCGGTTATCTCCCACCTGCGCGCGCGTTCGTGCCTGAGCCCAGGCCTGGAGCCCGGGGCTCAGCTCGGAGATGCGGTGGTTTGCGTCGAGTTCCGTGGGACGTACGCCAATGCGCGGGACTTGCGCCCATGCGCGGGAGTTCGGGCCCGGCCGGAAGTCCCGCGTTCCCTCTGCGTCAAGCTGGTTGTGAGTCAGTTCACGATCAGTCGGAGGCAGGGAAATGTCTATTAGTTCAGGATTCACCGCGGCGGAGATACGCGAGTTCGTGCATGAATATCAGCTGGTGCCGTTTG
>NZ_JASISY010000019.1 GCF_030063365.1 Cryobacterium sp. PH29-G1
AACACGGGTGACACCACACAGCTTGACATCGCGCGCGCGCGGGAGTTGCGCCTGTGCGGGGGTGGCGCACGTCCCGCGCACTGGCGCACCTCCCGCGCATCGCGATCAGGGGCAGGGGCGAGGCCATGTGATCGTGAACGGATGCCGCCGCACCCGCAACACCGGTACCCGCCTCGCCAGTCCCTGCAACACCGGTACCCGCCGCACTGCCCATGCTGTGGGCCGTGAGCTGGGCGGCGAGCATGACGAGCCCGAGAGTGTTGGAACAGGTGCAGGGCGTTCGCGGGCCGGACGCGCCCCGATCCCGGACCCAGGCCGGGGACCACCAGACCCCCCGCCCCCGCGCAGGGACCTGCCCCTACCGTGACCTGCCCCTACCGTGCCCGGGCCCGGGCCCGGCAACTGGGCCCACGATAGATCATGGGCCCAGTTGCATAACATGGGCCCAGACGCGTCCGGGGCCCGACCGCGCTCGGCGCGCCCCGCCGGCCTAGGCCTGGTCCGGGTCGCCGATGCGCTCGAGGGCGTCCACGATCAGTGCCCAGAACTTCTCGTGATCGAGGTCGACGGCTACCTGCGTGGTGCAATCGGCCGGGGCCGGCGCCCGAAAATCGGCCACGGTCATGCCGAGCGTCAGGGTACCGGCCAATTCCACGTCGAGGGGAGCCTTGCGTACGGTGATCACGGTCGGGTCGATCACGTAGGCGACCGCGCACGGATCGTGCACCGGCGGGTAATCGAAACCCTGGGCATCCTTGTAGGTATGGGCGAAGAATTCGAGCAACTCGCCGACGAAGCGGGCCGGCGCCGTGCCGATAGCGGCGATGCGCCGGGCGACGTCGGGGGTGGCAAGGGCCTGGTGGGTCAGATCCAGCCCGATCATGGTCAGCGGCCACTTCTCGTTGAATACAATGTGGGCGGCCTCGGGGTCGATCACAATATTGAATTCCGCGGTGGCCGACCAGTTGCCCACGTGATAGCCGCCGCCCATGAGCACAACCTGCTTGACCCGTTCGACGATGCGTGGCTCCTTGCGCGCGGCGAGGGCAATATTGGTCAGGGCGCCGGTGGGCACGAGGGTGATCTCGCCGGGTTCATGCGCCATGATCGTGTCGATGATGAGGTCGACGGCGTGCCGTTGATCCAGCTCGAGGGTTGGTTCGGGCAGCACCGGACCGTCAAGGCCCGACTCGCCGTGAATGGTCGGTGCCGTCTCGATCTGCCGCACCAGCGGGCGCGGGCATCCGGCCGCGAACGGTACCCCGGTGATGCCGGCCACACGTGCGACGGCCAGTGCGTTGCGGGTGACTTTGGCAAGCGTCTGGTTGCCCATGACCGTGGTCACGGCAACGAGATCGATGTTCGGGTTGCCGTGGGCGAGCAGCAACGCGATCGCATCGTCATGGCCAGGGTCGCAGTCAAGAATTATTTTGGTGGGCACACTCGAGCCTAAGTCCTCGCGCCGACGCTTTCCGGGCCCGGGCCCGGAAACCGGGCCCACGTTAGATCATGGGCCCCGTTGCCGGGCCCGGGCCCGGTGCATCAAAGAGGGGGAGAATCTCCCATGGTCCGCTCAGAACGGCTCCGATAGGCTGGACGCGCGGCTGTAGTTCACATCCGCCCCCGTACCGAGGAGCTTGTTCGTATGACTTTGATCGAGGAATTCCTCATGCCCGGCGGCGGCACGAGCATCAACACCCTGCCCAAGATTTCGCTGCACGATCACCTCGACGGTGGCCTGCGCCCGCAGTCGATCATCGAACTGGCCGACTCCATCGGATTTGTGCTTCCCACAACGGATGCCGGCGCGCTCGGTGAATGGTTCGCCGACCAGTCCAACGCCGGCTCGCTCGTGGAATACCTCAAGACCTTCGACGTCACCACCGCGGTCATGCAGACCCGCGAGGGCCTCAGCCGGGTCGCCCGCGAATTCGTAGAAGACCTCGCCGATGACGGCGTGATCTACGGCGAGATCCGGTGGGCGCCCGAGCAGCACACGGCCCGCGGACTCACCCTCAACGACGCCGTCGAAGCCGTGCAGGACGGCATTGAAGCCGGCATCGAGAACGTCGAGCAGTCGGGTCGCAGCATCCGCATCGGCCAGCTCATCACCGCCATGCGTCACGCCAACCGCAGCCTCGAAATCGCCGAGCTTGCTGTGCGCTACCGTTTCGACGGCGTCGTCGGATTCGACATCGCCGGTGCCGAGGCCGGCTTCCCGGCCAGCAACCACCGTGCCGCCTTCGACCTGCTGGCCCGCGAATTCATGCCGGTCACCGTGCACGCCGGCGAGGCCGACGGACTCGACAGCATCCGCAGCGCCCTGTTCGACGGGCGCGCGCTGCGCCTCGGCCACGGTGTGCGCCTCGCCGAGGACGTCACCATCGAACGCCAGGACGACGACAACACCTTCGTCACGCTCGGCCCGGTGGCGCAATGGGTGCGCGACCGTGAGCTTCCGCTCGAACTGAGCCCGTCCTCGAACCTGCAGACCGGAGCGGTCGCAGCGTGGGGCGAGGACCTGTTCGACCACCCGTTCGATCTGCTCTACCAGCTCGGCTTCAAGGTCACCGTCAACACCGACAACCGCCTGATGAGCGACACCACCCTGACCCAGGAACTCGCTCTGCTGTCGGATGCCTTCGGCTACGACCTCGGCGACCTCGAGACGTTCCAGCTCAACGCGGCCCACGCCGCGTTCCTGCCGCTCGAAGACCGCGAGGAACTCGTTGAAGCCATCGAAGCCGGCTTCGGCGACGCCTGACGCCAGCTCGCCCGCTGATCCGAAAGTGACCATGCCACTCCCGCACCTTCCGCTTGATGCCATCACCATCGGCGCTCATGTCGACGACTGGCCGGCCGCGATCACGGCCGCCGGTGACGCCCTCGTGCGTTCCGGCGCCGCCACATCCGCTTACACCGATCGCATGATCGCGGTGATTGCCGAGTTCGGCGCCTACATCGTGATTGCTCCGGGCCTGGCGCTCGCGCATGCGCGCCCCGGAGCGGATGTTCTCGCCGATGGGCTCTGCGTTGTTACCCTTGCCGAGCCGGTCGCCTTCGGACACCCGCACAACGACCCGGTCAGCGTGATCGTCGGTCTGGCCGTGGCCAACGCCGACGACCACCTGCAGTTCGTCGCCGAACTCGCCAATGTGTTCAATGACCCCGCTGTGATTCCCGCGCTGGCCAGTGCGGCCACCGCGGAATTCGTGCAGAGCGTGTTCGAGAAGATCGATTCATGAAGATTGTCGTGATGTGCGGCATCGGCCTGGGGACCTCGGCCATTCTCAAAGTCAACGCTGAGCGAGCCCTGGAACGACTGGGCATCGACGCGGACGTTCAAGCCACGGATGTTGCGGGCGTGAGTGTGGCGGCCGCTGACGCTCAGGTCATTCTGACGTCGTCGGAGCTCGTCGAGGCGATCGGCAAGACCAACGCCGATGTCATCGTCATCAACAACTACTTCGACGTCGACGAACTGGCCGCCAAGCTCGAAGTAGCCTTGGGCTCCTAGCTCCTCCTGTTTCCGGGCCCGGGCCCGGAAACCGGGCCCATGATAGATCATGGGCCCGGTTGCATAAGGTGGGCCCGGGCGGGCGGGGCCGAATGCCCGCAGGCCGGTGCAGCGTTAGGCGATCAGCTCGCGCATTCCGCGGTCGAGTTCGTCCAGGGCGGCCTGCGCGGCCGCGCGACGCTCATCCAGGGTGCCCACCTTGCTGCGCGTGTCGATATAGACCTTGAGCTTGGGTTCGGTGCCGCTCGGGCGCACCATCACGCGTGATCCATCGGTCAAGCGGATGCGCAACACGTCGCTCGGCGGCAGGTCACCGAATCCCCAGCGAAAGTCATCGATCTCGTCCACGCGAATGCGTCCGACGTGAGTGGGCGGGGACTCGCGCAGGCGGGTCATCACCAAGGCGATCGTGGACAACTCGCTCACCCGCACCGAGATCTGCCCCGACGCGAAGTGTCCGAACTTCTCGCTGAAGCGGTCGAGATAGCCGGCCAGGGTCGTACCCTCCGACTTGAGGTCGCTCACGAGCGAGAGCAGTGCGACCGCGGCCGAAATTCCGTCTTTGTCGCGCACGGTGTCGGGATTGACCAGATAGCCGAGCGCCTCTTCGAAGCCGTAAACCAGATTCGGCACCCGGGAGACCCACTTGAAGCCGGTGAGGGTTTCTACGAAACGCAGACGGTAGGCATCCGCTACCGCGCGCAGCGAGGGGGACGAGACGATTGAGCAGGCCAGCGTGCCGGCGTTCTCGGCGAGGCCGTCGTCGGTGGTGAGGCCGTCGTCGGTGTCGAAAGTAGGGGAGGCAGCCAGCGCGGCGGCCCGCCAACCGAGGATGGCGCCAACCTCATTGCCGCTCAGCCGGCGGTAACCGCTGGCGCTGGACAGGTCGGGAATGGCCACGGCGAGGCGGTCGGCATCCGGATCGTTGGCGATAATGAGCTCGGCGCTCACCTCCCGTGCGGTCTCATAGGCGAGATCCAACGCGCCGGGCTCCTCCGGGTTCGGAAATGCGACGGTCGGAAACGCGGCGTCCGGGGCGATCTGCGCGTCGACGAGAGTCGGCAGGTCGAATCCGGCCTTCACGAGCACCCGGCGGGTGGTGTCCCAGCCCACGCCGTGCATGGCGGTGTACACCGAATTCACCTGTGCGCGCGGCGTGTGGGCGATGCCCGCCGTGGCGCTGATGTAGGCCAGCACGACGTCTTCTTCGGCGGTTTCGTACTGGCCGCGCGGCAGGAGCGGCACCTGTTCGTCGGCGGCGACGCGCAGAATCTCGTCGGAAATCGCCTTATCGTCGGGGGAGACAATCTGCGCGCCGTTGTTCGCGCCGCCCAGATACACCTTGTAGCCGTTGTCGTTGGGCGGATTATGCGAGGCGGTCACCATTACGCCGCAGCTCGCGTCGAGGTGCCGCACCGCGAAGGCGAGCACCGGCGTGGGCAGCAGACGCGGCAAGAGGATGGCGCGCACCCCGGCGCCCGCCATAATCGCCGCCGTGTCGGTCGCGAAGACGTGCGAGTTCTTGCGTCCGTCGTAGCCGATGACCACCGACGGGGTTACCCCGGTCACGGCGTGCCGCCAGAGGTAGGTGGCCAGGCCGGCCGCGGACTGCGACACCAGAACGCGGTTCATTCGGTTCGGTCCCGCAGAAATCTCGCCACGCAGTCCGGCCGTGCCGAACGCCAGCCGGGTATCGAACCGGGAGTGCAGCTCGGAGAGGGCCACGGTGTCGCCATCATCGACGGCATTGATGAGCGCACGCAACTGGGCCTGCGTCTCGGGATCGGGATCCTGGTTCAGCCAGGCCCGGGCCGTCTGCAGCAGGGCGGCGGTGCGGTCGCTCGGGATATCGGGCTTTTCCTGATCGACCGGCGCGGTCGCAAGGTCATCCACCTCGCCGCCACGGGCGCCCTCGCCGGTGGCTGCACCGTCCGGCGTGCCATCGGGCGTGATCGTCGAAATCGCCACCGTCGGTGCTGAATCGTCGCTGTCGCTGTCGCTGTCGCTGTCGCTGTTCTGCACGATCGTCTGGATAGCGATGGTCGGCTCCGAGCCGGCATTGTCGCTGTCCTGCACGATCGGCATGGCGCGGGTCGGAGTTTGGATCTCGTCGGCCTCGTCGGCCTCGTCGGCCGCGTCGGCCGTGTCGGCCGCAGCGTGAGCAGCAGTTGCAGCGCCGTCGCCGTCGCCGCTGTCAGCGTCAGCAGCGTCAGCAGCGTGAGCAGCGGCGTCAGTCTCTGCGTCGGCGTGGGTGCCCGCGTGCGTCATGGGCGGTGTGACGGGTGGCGTGACGGGCGGGGTCGCATCCACGGGCGGGCCGGAGTGGCGACCGCCGGTGCGCTCGGCCGGCCGCTCGGCCGGCTGCTCGTCGTTCTCATCGTGACGGTCCGCGCCGGTCACGTCGTCGGCGCCGGTCACAGCGCGGCTACGATCCGCGCGAGGAGCGCGCTGATCACGGGCTCGGCCAGAGCGCCGGCCTCGATGACTTCGCCATGACTGAGCGGTGTGGTCTGAATGCCGGCGGCGAGGTTGGTGATGAGTGAGAGACCCAAAACCTCCATGCCGGACTGCCGGGCCGCGATGGCCTCAAGCGCCGTCGACATCCCCACGATATGGCCGCCGATCGTCTTCGCCATCTGCACCTCGGCGGGCGTCTCGTAGTGCGGCCCACGAAACTGGCAGTACACACCCTCGTCCAGCGTCGGGTCGATGCCGCGCGCCAGATCGCGCAACCGCTTCGAATACAGGTCGGTCAGGTCAATGAAGGTCGCACCCTCGAGCGGTGAATCAAAGGTCAAGTTGATGTGGTCGCTGATCAGTACCGGCGTGCCCGGTGTCCACGACTCACGGATGCCGCCGGCCCCGTTGGTCAGAATCATCGTTGTCGCCCCGGTCGCCGCCGCCGTGCGCACGCTGTGCACGACCCGGCGCACGCCATGACCCTCGTAGTAGTGCGTGCGGGCGCCGATCACGAGAGCGCGCTTGCCGCCGGGCAGCAAAATGGAGCGCAGCGTGCCCGCATGGCCCGCCAGCGCGGGGGCGCTGAAGCCGGTGATGTCCGCCGCATTCACGGTGTGTGTGGTCTCGCCGATCAGGTCGGCCGCCTTCGCCCAGCCGCTGCCGAGCGTGAGAGCGATGTCGTGCCGCGCCACTCCGGTGATGCCGGCGATCTCCGCGGCCGCCGACTTCGCTGCCTCAAACGGATCTGTTTCGGGCAGGTCTAGCGGGTTGATCTCGTTCGTGAACATTTCACTACTCTAGAACCCCGATGATCGCAGCGGAGATTCTGCGCGCAATCCGTGCATCAGCGCACCAAACGATCGACAAGACACAAAACCGGTCGCTTTTAGCCCAGTTCGGGGCACAAACCGGGCTGGAGCGGCGTTCACGCGGTTTTGCGGGTGCTGCGCGGGTTGAGAGAATAGAGCACATGGCCTATGAGTTCGAACGCAAGCAGCGCATTGCAGTACTAGGTGGAGGGCCCGGCGGATACGAAGCGGCCATCGCCGGAGCACAACAGGGTGCCGACGTCACCCTCATCGAAAGCGTCGGTGTTGGCGGTTCGGCCGTCATAACCGACGTCGTCCCCTCCAAATCGCTGATTGCCACGGCCGAGGCCTCGAACTCGATCGGAGAAGCCACCGATCTTGGTGTGCAATTCTTCGTGCGCGGCGAAACCGGAAAGCCCCTGCGGCCGGAGGTCGCCATCAACCTGGCCGCCGTGAACAAGCGTCTGCTCGCTCTCGCCCGCCAACAGTCCGAAGACATGAAGGCCACCCTCATTCGGGCCGGCGTGCGCTACGTGCAGGGGCACGGACGCCTTGACGGCACCACCGGCATCATCGTCGCCACCTCCGGCGACGCGACCGGCACCGACTTCGACCGGATCGACGCCGACACCCTCGTCGTCTCCGTCGGAGCCAGCCCCCGCGTGCTGTCCTCCGCGCTGCCCGACGGTGAGCACATCCTCACCTGGACCCAGTTGTACAACCTCAAGGCCATTCCGGAGCACCTGATCGTGGTCGGCTCCGGCGTCACCGGCGCCGAATTCGCATCCGCTTACCGCGCCCTCGGCGCGAAGGTCACCCTCATCTCCAGCCGCGACCAGGTTTTGCCCGGGGAAGACGCCGACGCCGCCAACGTGATCGAAAACGTCTTCAAGCGCAACGGGATGACCGTGCTCTCCAAATCGCGCGCCTCCTCGGTGGAACGCACCACGCACGGCGTCGTCGCCACCCTCGAAGACGGACGCACGGTCGAGGGCAGCCACTGCCTCATCGCCGTCGGCTCCATCCCGAACACCGCCAATATCGGCCTCGAGCAGGCCGGCGTGCAGATCACCGACTCCGGACACATCCAGGTGAACCGGGTCGCCCGCACCTCGATTCCCAACATCTACGCGGCCGGCGACTGCACGACCGAAATTCCGCTGGCATCGGTGGCCTCGATGATGGGCCGCACCGCGGTGTTCCACGCCATGGGCGACACCGTGAACCCGATCGAGATTCGCAACGTGGCCGCGAACATCTTCACCCAGCCCGAGATCGCGACCGTCGGGTACACCCAGAAGCAGATCGAAGACGGCCTCGCCCAGGGTGAGATCTACAAGCTGCCGCTCTCGTCGAACCCGCGGGCGAAAATGATGGGAATCAAGGACGGCTTCGTGAAGCTGTTCGCCCGCACCGGCAGCGGCACGGTCATCGGCGGCGTCATCGTCGCCCCCAAGGCCAGCGAGCTCATCTTTCCGCTCGCTCTCGCGGTTGAGCACCGCCTCACGGTCGACGAGGTCGCTCGCACCTTCCCGGTCTACCCTTCCCTCACCGGCTCCATAACGGATGCCGCGCGAGCGATGCACGTCGTTCTCTAGTCCTTGAGGCGGTCACGAGTTTTTTGGTGAGGACGCCGCTGGAAACGGGTCATCCGCTCCCCGCTCAAACATTGCGATGTTCCGGTGGCCTTGCGCGAAAGGCGTGCGCAAGACCGCCGAAACACCGCAAAACTCGCAACTCCGCGAACAACCCGTTCCCCTCGGCTGGGTACAGCGAGGGGAGCCACAGAGATGGGTTGCGGCGGTTTACCGTGCTGTTTCGCGAGCTATCTGCGAATCCGGGCGGGGGCGGGGTATTCGCGGGGTGACGAGTTATGCCGGTTTTCAGGAAGGGATCCGAACGCTTTTCTCGGATCTCTTCCTGGAAACTGGCATTGTTTGAGCTGAGGAGCGGATGCCCTGCCCCCAACCCCGTCTACGAAAGCATGCGGCAGTCTCGGAAACGGGCGGCCGACTCGAAAACGAGGCGCGCGGGCGGAAGGCTAGGCGGCGTCGGAGACTGTGAGCAGAACGCTGCCGGAGGAGACCGTCTCGCCGACGATGGCAGCGACGTTACCGACCGTGCCGTCGCGGTGGGCGACGAGCGGCTGCTCCATCTTCATGGCCTCGAGCACGAGCAGCAGGTCGCCTTTGACGACAGTGTCGCCGGCGGCGACGAGCAGCTTGACGATGGTGGCCTGCATCGGCGCCTTGATGGCGTCTCCGGTGGCGGTGTCGACGGCGTGCAGGTCGCTGCGGCGCTTGGGCGCTGGGCCGACCGAGCGGGCACTCGCGCCGCCGGGCAGCAGGCGGGTGGGCAGGGTCACCTCGATGCGGCGTCCCTCAACCTCCACGACGATGCTGTGACGTTTCTGCGGGCCGACGGCATCTTCCATGCTGCCCGTCCACGGTTCGATATCGTTGTCGAACTCGGTCTCGATCCAGCGGGTGAACACGGTGAACGGCTTGCCGTCGGTCGGCGCGAACGCGGGGTCACGTACGACCTTGCGGTGAAAGGGCAGCACGGTCGGCAGCCCGGCAACCTCGAACTCGTCGAGGGCCCGGCGAGAACGTTCGAGGGCTTCCTCGCGGGTCGCGCCGGTGACGATCAGCTTGGCGATGAGCGAGTCGAACGATCCGCTGATCACGTCGCCGGACTGCACGCCGGTGTCAACGCGCACACCGGGGCCGCCCGCCGGCTTGAACACGTGCACCGGGCCGGGTGCTGGGAGAAAGCCGCGGCCGGCATCCTCGCCGTTGATGCGAAATTCAAAGGAGTGGGCGGATGCGACGGGGTCGCCGTAGGTGAGGGCGCCGCCCTCGGCGATGCGGAACTGTTCGCGCACCAGGTCAATACCGGTGACCTCTTCGGAGACGGTGTGCTCGACCTGCAGACGGGTGTTGACCTCGAGGAACGACACCGTTCCGTCCTGGCCGATGAGAAACTCGCACGTGCCGGCGCCGAGGTAGCCGACCTCCTTGAGGATGGCCTTGGACGCCCGGTACATTTCGGTCGTCTGCGCTTCGGTGAGAAAGGGCGCCGGCGCCTCTTCCACGAGCTTCTGGTGCCGGCGCTGCAGCGAGCAGTCGCGGGTGGAGACAACGACGACGTTGCCGTACATGTCGGCGAGGCACTGGGTCTCGACGTGGCGGGGGGAGTCAAGGTACTTCTCCACGAAGCACTCGCCGCGGCCGAAGGCGGTGATGGCCTCACGGGTTGCGGAGTCGAACATCTCGGCGACTTCTTCGCGGGTGCGGGCCACCTTGAGGCCGCGTCCGCCGCCGCCGAAGGCGGCTTTGATCGCCACGGGCAGGCCGTGCACATCAACGAAAGCGAGCACCTCGGCGGCATCGGTGCAGGGGTTCAGCGTGCCGGGCGCCATCGGTGCATTGACCTTCTCGGCGATGTGCCGGGCCGAGACCTTGTCGCCGAGCTGTTCGATCGCCTCGGGAGACGGGCCGATCCAGATCAGGCCGGCGCCGATCACGGCACGGGCGAAGTCGGCGTTCTCGGCGAGAAAGCCGTAGCCCGGGTGCACGGCGTCAGCGCCGCTGCGCCGGGCAATGGAGAGAATCTTCTCGATGACCAGGTAGGTTTCGGCGCCGGACGTGCCGTCGAGACCAT
Organism: Cryobacterium sp. PH29-G1; assembly: GCF_030063365.1. Taxonomy (GTDB): domain Bacteria; phylum Actinomycetota; class Actinomycetes; order Actinomycetales; family Microbacteriaceae; genus Cryobacterium. The sequence goes on from NZ_JASISY010000019.1 coordinate 10,450, forward strand.
ACGCCTCGTCAGCGAGACGGGCGTGTAGGGAATCGCGATCCTGGTCGGCGTAGACGGCGACAGAGAGAATTCCACTGTCTTTCGCGGCACGGATGACCCGAACGGCGATCTCGCCTCGGTTGGCGATGAGGACCTTCGTTATGAGTGACACAATCACCTAGCCTATTGCCCACCACCACATCCACTTTGGTTCTCTCCAACAAAAAGACCCGGCAGATTCTTGCGGATGTCTACAAGCCGAGCGCTCCCGACCGGTTCCACAGGGTCGGCCACTCGTGTCCGAGGGAGCGCACCAGCCGCCGGAGCGTGGGCAGCGAGAGCCCCACCACGGTCGACGGATCGCCGACGATGCTCGAAATAAAGGGGGCGCCCAAGCTGTCGATGGTGAATGCTCCCGCAACGTACAGCGGCTCACCGGTCGCGATATAGGCATCCAGCTCGGCGTCGTCGAGGTCGTCGGCGAAGGTCACCTCGGCCACCGCAACCGCGCCGATCGCCCGGCCGGGCCGGCCGTTGATCACCTCGATCAGCCAGTGGCCCGAGTACAGCGTGCCGGTGCGCCCGCGCTGGCGCTCCCAACGTTCCCTGGCCGCGGCCGCGGTGTGCGGCTTGCCGTAGATCACGCCGTCGAGCACGAAGACCGAGTCGCCGCCGAGAACCAGGCCGTCGAGTGCGAGAGTGTCGAGAAGCGTTCTGTTTTGCGGTTCGGTCGGCGGCGCGGATGTTGCCGCTTCCGCTTTCGCGCGCGCCAACAATTGCACGAGGGCTCTCGGTTGCAGGGCTGCACCGGCCGCCGCTTCGGTCTCTGCCACGACCCGGGCCTCATCGACATCGGGGTTGATCAGCACCGGTTCGATGCCCGCCGCGCGCAACAGGGCGAGCCGGGCGGGTGACGTGGAGGCCAAATAGAGGCGCATGGGGTCCTTCGTGTCGGTGAGCTGGTGCATCCATTCAAGCAGGCGATCCGCGTCGAACCGCGTCAAACGGGGCAGCCGGTGAGGGGGTGTGGGATCATCAGTAGATGAGCAACATGAGTCACCAGCCCGCGAACCCCGCCCCGACACCCTCCGTGACACCGAGTGCAAATGTCGGCGATGAGCTGGAGCTGGACATCACCAACGTCGCCCACGGCGGAATTTTCATCGCCCGCCACGAAGGCCGCGTCATTTTCGTCAGCGACACCCTTCCGGGGGAACGCGTGCGCGCCCGACTCACCGAGGCCAATCACAAGAGCTTCTGGCGGGCCGAGACGGTTGCCGTCATCGATGCCGCCCCCGAACGGCAGCCGCACATCTGGAGCGCGGCATCCATTGATCGCGCGCCGGAAGACCGCGCCGGCGGGGCCGAGTTCGGTCACATCGAACTCGGCTTTCAGCGCGAGCTCAAGCGCCAGGTTCTCGCCGATGCGCTGCAGCGCATGGCCGGGCTGGAAACATCCGTTGTGGTCGAGCCGGTCGCGGTCAGCGCGAAATCCAGCCCCGGCGACGCGATGGACGGCACCGGATGGCGCACCCGGGTGAGCCTGCACGTGGCCGACGACGGAACCATCGGCCCCTACGCGGCACGCAGTCACCGGGTGATTCCGGTCGATGACCTGCCGCTCGCCGAGCACGAGCTCGAACTGCGCGCCCCGCTCGACACCCTCTTTCACAACGCAGCCTCGGTTGATCTGGTCGCGCCGAGCAAGGGCGATGTGCAGGTGCTGGTGTCGGCCAAGGACGCCAACGGCAAGCCCAAGCGCGTGCCGCACGGCCTGATCCACGAGATCGTGGCCGATCGCGAGTTCGAACTGGACCGTTCCGGCTTCTGGCAGGTGCACTCGATGGCGGCCGACACGCTGTACCACGCCGTGCAGGGCATCATCGATCCCGAATCGTTCGACCCCCGCGCTTCCAACCTCGACCTGTACGGCGGAGTCGGCCTGCTCGCGGCGGCCGTCGGCGATAAATTCGGCCCGACCACCCGCATCACCACGGTGGAGAGCGACCCCGAAGCGGTTGCCTTCGCCGCCCGCAACCTCAAAGAATGGGCCGGCGCTACCGCCGAGGCCGACCGCGTCGACCGTTTTCTGCAACGACTGCTGCGTGAAGCGGATGCTGCCGAGCTGGCCCGACTCGCCGCCGCCACCGTGGTGCTCGACCCGCCGCGTTCCGGTGCCGGCAAAGCCGTCGTCGACCAACTCGTCGCGCTGGCACCGGCACAAATCGTCTACGTGGCCTGCGACCCGGTTGCTCTGGCCCGCGACGTGTCGCTGTTCCAGAAGCAGGGGTACCGGTTGCGCACGCTGCGTGCCTTCGACCTGTTTCCCAATACTCATCACGTCGAATCCGTCGCACTGCTCTGCAAGTAGCTATCGTTGAGACCAGACAACCTGAAGGCAGCCACACCGTGAGTGACGCAGCAACTGATCCCGCACCATCCGCCCCCGCCCAGGCACCCGTTCGCGTCGGCATCGTCGACGACCACGAGTCGGTGCGATTGGGCCTGCAGGCCGCCTGCGAGAACGCCGGCTACGAAGTACTGTTCGCGGCGGCGACGGCGCAAGAGCTCGTTGACGGCCTCGCTGGTCGAAAATGTGACGTGATCGTGCTTGACCTCTCGCTCGGCGACGGCTCGCTCGTGACCGATAACGTGCACCTAGTGCAGACCACCGGCTCTGCCGTGCTCGTGCACAGCATCGCCGACCGCGTCGCCTCGGTACGTGAGGCCCTCGCGGCCGGAGCGGCCGGAGTCATCCCGAAATCCTCGCCGACCACCACGGTGATGGCCGCCGTCGCCTCGGTGGCCCGCGGTGACGTGCTCAACAACCTCGAGTGGGCTACGGCCATCGACGCCGACCGGGACTTCGCCAAGGCGCAGCTCGGCCGCCGTGAACGCGATGTGCTGCACCTCTACGCCTCAGGACTGCCGCTCAAAATGGTGGCCATGCAGCTCGGCATCGCGCATTCCACCGCTCGCGAATACCTCGACCGCATTCGTGTGAAGTACGTCGAGGTCGGGCGCCCCGCCCCCACCAAGGTCGACCTGCTGCGTCGTGCCGTCGAAGACGGAATCCTGCCCGGGCTCGACGCCACCGAAGCTGACCGCGGTGTCTAAACGGGCCGCCCATCGGGGCGACCATAGTGGCACGGGCACGTTGATGTCAGCGCCAACGCAGCCGCTCGGCGACGCCGACCCGCAAGCGTTTGCCGAGGACGGAATGTTCGGCCGCGCCCGGCAGCCGCGCAACCCGATCAGCCACGCGCAGATCGAAGTCGTGCTGTCCCGGTCGGTAGCGGGGATCGGCCTGGTCTTCGCCGCGCAAACCCTGCCGCTTATGCTCGAGCAGCTGACGGTGCGCAAAACCGAAGAGAGCCTTCTCATGGCGGGACTGCTCGGATTGTCCATTCTGGTGTTCGTCGTGGCGACGATCATTCAGCGCGGCATTCGCGCCACCGCTCTGGCGGTGTCCGGCCTCTACCTGATCGCGCTCGTTATCTGGCCGGTGCTCATGGTCGACCCCACCGCGGTGCTCGACGGCAAGCCGTGGCTCTGGTACATCTGCACCGTCGCTACCTCGTGTGCGGCGATCGCCCTTCCGCTGTTCTGGGCCGCCGCGTACACCGTCGTCGCCCCCGTCGTTTATGGCCTGCTGCGGATACTGCCCTCCGGCGGTAATGCCGAGCCCCTGCTCGCCCTGCTCGACGTGTGTTACGCCGTGCTGCTCGGCGGCGTCGTGCTCATCATCATCTATGTACTCCGGGCGGCCACGACGAAGGTTGATATCGCCCAGTCCAACGCTCTTTCGAAGTATTCCGTGGCGGTGCGCCATCACGCCACCGAAGTGGAGCGGGTCGAAGTCGACTCCATCGTGCACGACAGTGTGCTCGCAACCCTGCTGTCGGCAGCGGGGGTGCACAACGCCAAGAGTGCCGAACTGGCCGCGACGATGGCTCGCAGCGCGGTCATCCGCTTGCAGGAAGCGAGTGCGGAACGCGGTCTCAACGACGCCTCGGTTGCGGTGGGCACGCTGGTGGAGCGCCTGCGCGCGGCGGCGTTCGAAACGGGCGTGTTCACCATCACCGAGCATTGCGTCGCCGGGCTGAGCATTCCGGAGCCGGCGGCCGAAGCGCTGTACTGGGCCAGCGTGCAGGCCATGGTCAACAGCGTGCAACACGCCGGCCCCGCGCAATCGCGTCGGCTCACGGTGGGCGGCAACGATCAGAGCGGATGCACGATCGAAATCAGCGACACCGGCTGCGGCTTCGACGCGAGCGTCGCCAGCGCCCGGCTGGGGCTGCGGGTGTCCATCCACGACCGTATGGCCAGCGTCGGTGGCATCGCCGTACTGCGGACCAGCCCCGGGCAGGGGACGACCATCACTCTTGACTGGCCGCAGCCGGGTGCGCGCGCCGGCATTGATCCGGTGGTCGAGGCATGATCTCCGGCGCCGTCATTGTGCCGCGCACGGTCACACTCATCGTGGCGGCCCTGTTCTCGGGCTATCACGTCGTGCTCGGCCTGTATTCACTCAACCAAACGGATTCATCGGTGCCGATTCTGGTGGCGATGGCACTCTACGTTGTGGCGACGGTTGCCAGTCTCTGGCCGTACAGTCCTCTGCGCATGTCGCTGCCGTTGGCCCTGTTCAACGTGGCCGTGTGCGTCGCGATTCCGTTGATCGTGGGCAGCCAGCTCGACGGCTCGCTCGACACCCTCGGCTACGCGACCTGGTATGTGGCCGCCGTCGGCACTCTGATGACGATCACGGCTACCCGCAAACGCCCACAGCTGGCATTGCTCGGGGTCGGCGCTCTCGTCGTGCACACCGTCGTGTGGGCCGGCGTTGGCGAGCTCGGGCACATGGGTGTCATCGGCAGCGTCGTCTGGGTGGTGGCGGCCGCGCTGCTGTCCCGCGCGCTGGTGAAGGCCAGTCGGGATGCCCGCCAGTATGCGCGGGCCGAGCGGGAGGCGAGCGGATGGCATGCCGCCCAGGAGGCGCACCTGTACGAGCGCCAGGTGCGGCTGACCCAGACCATGCGCCTGGCCATGCCGATGCTGCGACGCATCATCGAGACCGACGGTCAGCTCAGCGACGCCGAACGCCAGGAGTGCCGGCTGCTGGAGGCCGCCATTCGGGATGAGATTCGTGGGCGCCGGCTGCTCAATTACGGGGTGCGCGAGCAGGTCATGGCCGCCCGGCGACGCGGAGCCAGCGTCACCCTGCTCGACGAGGGCGGGATCGACGATCTCACGCCCGCCGACCTGGAGATCGTGCTCAACACGCTTGCGACCGCCCTCGGCGGCACGACCGCTGACAAGATCATCATCCGGACATCGGCGGACAGCGCGACGATCGCGGTGACCGTGGTGGGTCTAAGCAGCCCTGACCCGGCCGTGAGCGCCCTCGGACCGGATTCCTCGGACGAAGAGGTCGACCTGTGGATTGAGATCCCCCGGCAGGTCGCTGCGGCCGTCTGAGCCGGAGCAGGGCGTGCCGGAGCAGGAGTGCCGGGCACACGCGAAAGGGGACCAGCCGAAGCTGATCCCCTAACGACTATTCGAGAAAGGACGGCAACCCGAATGCCATCCGTTCTCGCCCCCAACGCGTTCACTCGCTTACCCTAGTCAGCGAACGGTTGGTGGTGAAACTCCAGGAGCATCACCGAGCACCTTCAGTCTGCACTACCGCCGCATCGCGCACAGTCGGCATTTGAGGGGACAGACGGACCGGTAGTTGCGCCACATTCGCGTGGCGGCCCCAGTTTCCGGGCCCGGGCCCGGGCCCGGAAACTGGGCCCATGATCTATCCTGGGCCCGCTTTCCGGGCCCGGGCCCGGGCAGAAAAAAGGCGGGCGGGGACTAGCCGGTGAAGCCGCGCCAGTGGCCGGCGCCGGGGTAAACCGGCCGCCGAATGGCTCGCTGGTTCTGCTGCCAGGCACTCTGCTGGTGTTCGGGCGCGGCCCGACGCTCGTCGGATTCCTCCCGCAACAGACCACGGATGACGGCGGTCACCGCCGACACCTCGGTATCACTGACGTGGGTGGTCACGAACACCAGCTCCGACGGATCGAACTCTGAGGGCTTGGATGGCATTAGAGGGGAATGTTTCCGTGCTTCTTGGCGGGCAGGGTCGCCCGTTTGGTGCGCAGAGCCCGCAGCGCCTTGACCACCGATACCCGGGTGGCGGCCGGTTCAATAATGCCGTCGAGCTCGCCGCGTTCGGCGGCGAGGAACGGGCTGGCCACGTTGTAGGTGTATTCGTTGGCGAGGCGCGTGCGCACCGCTGCAACGTCTTCGCCGGCCTGCTCGGCCGCCTTGATCTCGGCCCGATACAGAATGTTCACGGCACCCTGACCGCCCATCACGGCGATCTCCGCGGTCGGCCAGGCCAGGTTGATGTCGGCGCCGAGCTGCTTGGAACCCATCACGATGTACGCGCCGCCGTAAGCCTTGCGCAGAATCACCGTGACGAGCGGCACGGTGGCCTCCGCGTAGGCATAGAGCAGCTTCGCGCCACGACGAATGATGCCGGTCCATTCCTGGTCGGTTCCGGGCAGAAAGCCGGGCACGTCCACGAGGGTGAGAATCGGAATGGAGAACGCGTCGCAGAACCGCACGAAGCGGGAGGCCTTTTCACCGGCCTCGATGTTGAGTGTGCCGGCCATGGCGTTGGGCTGGTTGGCGACGATACCGATCGAGCGACCCTCGACCCGGGCGAACCCGACGACGATGTTCGGTGCGTACAACGGCTGCGTCTCAAGAAAGTCGCCGTGGTCGACGATGTGCTCGATGACAGTCTTCACATCGTAGGGCTGGTTGGGCGAGTCGGGGATGATCGTGTTCAGCCCGCGGTCGGCATCCGTTGTCTCAAGCTCCACCTCGCTGTCGAACACGGGCAACTCGGACAGGTTGTTGTCGGGCAGGTAGCTGAGCAGGGCGCGGGCGAAGTCCAGCGCGTCGGGCTCATCGCTCGCGAGGTAGTGCGACACGCCCGACACCTTGTTGTGGGTGAGGGCGCCGCCGAGCTCTTCCATGCCCACGTCTTCACCGGTGACGGTCTTGATCACGTCGGGGCCGGTGACGAACATCTGGCTGGTTTTGTCGACCATGATCACAAAGTCGGTCAGGGCGGGGGAGTACACCGCGCCACCGGCGGCGGGACCGCAAATGATGGAGATCTGCGGGATGACGCCCGATGCGGCCGTGTTGCGGCGAAAGATCTCGCCGTATTTGCCGAGGGCCACGACGCCCTCCTGAATGCGCGCTCCGCCGGAGTCGAGGATACCGATGATCGGCACACCGGTTTTCAGGGCCAGGTCCATCACCTTGATGATCTTCTCGCCGGCGACCTCACCGAGCGAACCGCCGAAAATGGTGAAGTCCTGCGAGTACACGGCTACCTGGCGACCGTGAATGGTGCCGGTGCCGGTGACGACCGCGTCGCCGTATGGCCGCTTCTTTTCCATGCCGAACGCCACCGTGCGGTGCCGCACGAACTCGTCGAGCTCCACAAAGGAACCCTGGTCGAGCAACAGATCGATGCGCTCGCGGGCGGTCATCTTGCCCTTGGCGTGCTGCTTTTCAATGGCGGTGGCCCCGCTGGCGGTCACGGCTTCGTGGTAGCGCAGCTTGAGGTCGGCGAGTTTTCCCGCCGTCGTATACAGGTCTGGTGCCGCGGCGGGCGTCTTGTCAATCACCGTTTCACTCTACCGGCACGCCCCGGCAGGGCCCCGTTGACGATGGTGAACAACTTTGCGCCGCAATACTGGTCGTTTCCCCTCTGCCCACCCCGCTCGGCTCCACCCTCCGGGGCGTAACTCCTGCAATCTGGCCAAAATCCGCTCAAATACGTGTTTTGCGGCCAAATTCGGGAGAATTGCAGGAGTTATGCACACGAAAGGGTAGCCAGATGGAGTTTTCGCTCAGCCGCACCGAGGTGAACCGGTTCGAGTACCGTTCCGAGGCCACCTCCACCAACGACGTGCTCAAAGAACATGCCACAACGGATGCCGCCGCCTGGCCCGACCTCTCGGTGGTCGTCACCGACAACCAGACCCAGGGGCGTGGCCGGCTCGGCCGCGTCTGGCTGGCCCCGACCGGCAAGGCCCTGGCCGTCTCCGTGCTCGTGCGTCCGCGCACCGCCGCCGGGGACTCGATACCGCCCAACCAGCTCGGCTGGTTTCCCCTGCTGGCCGGTGCCGCCATGACCCGCGCTGTGCGCGCCGTGGTCGAGGCCAGCATGGCGCCCGTTGAAGGAGTAAAAGAAGCCGAGGATCCCCGCCACGAGGTCACCCTCAAATGGCCCAACGACGTACTCATCGACGGATACAAGGTGTGCGGCATCCTGTGCGAGCTGCTGCCTGACGCCTCCGGCATCATCATCGGCGCCGGACTCAACCTCTCGCTCGACGAGCATGACCTGCCCACCCTCACCTCCACCTCGTTGCTGCTGGTCACCCGCACGGCGCCCGACCCCGACGCGGTGCTTGCCGCCTACCTGCACGAACTCATCAGGCTGTACCGGGCGTTCGTGGGCGCCAACGGCGACGCGCTGCGCAGTGGTTTGCACGCCGAAGTCTCAGCGTTGTGCGGCACCCTCGGTGCCGACGTGCGGGTAGAACTGCCCGGCGGCACCGACCTGATCGGCACCGGCACGAGCATCGACGCCGAGGGTCGATTGAACGTGGTCAACCAGGCCGATGGCGAAGAGCGGTCTGTCGCCGCCGGTGATGTCACCCACCTGAGGTATTAATAGAGGTAATGAAACAGAAGAAGAAAGCGCCCGAGGAGACAAACGAGACCGAGCCTTCCGGATATGCCCGGGAGAGTCGGCCGGAGAAGGTCGTCGCCCGTCTGCGCCCGCATGCCCGGGTGCTGCTCTGGCCCACCCTGTTTCTGTTTGCCCTGGCCGGCGCCACCGGCTACTTCTACGGCAACATGCCCGAGCCCTGGCAGAACCCGGCACTGCTGGCCGGCGCCATCGTGCTGGCCGTTCTCGGCTGGCTGCTGCCGTTGGCCGCGTGGCTGACCAAGCGCTACACGATTACCACCCGCCGCATCATCTTTCGCCACGGCTTCTTCGTGCGCACCCGTCAGGAGCTGCTGCACAGCCGCGGCTACGACGTGAGCGTGCGGCAGAACTGGCTGCAGGCCGGGTTCCACTCGGGCACTGTGCTGATTAATTCGGGGCTGGAGCATCCGCTCGTCTTGAAAGATGTGCCCAACGTTGACCTCGTGCAGAGCGTGCTGCACGACCTCATGGAGAAGGCGAGCACCGTGATGGGATCGCGCCGGCAGGAGCAATCGGCCCACGCCGACGACTCAGCTTTCTGGGGTCGCAGCTAGCCGGATCGCGCCGGTGCGCGTTGGCACACCGCCGATACCAGCGGATGCCGTGGCCCCGGCAGCAGCCGGAGTCGGCGCGCCGCTGCGGCTCGGTGCAAACACCCAGTAGCGGTAGAGCGTGAAGCGAAACACCGCGCCGAGCAGCAGGCCGACGATATTGCCCGAGATATTGTCGGCGAGCACGCTCGTATAGCCGAGCACGTAGTGGCTGAACCACAGGCAGGCGATGCCGATGCCCATGCCCACCAGGCTCACCGCGAGAAACTCCAGCCCCTCGCGCATGGTGTGGTTCTGCCGGTTTTTGCTGAAGGTCCAGTAGCGGTTGCCGAGCCAGTTCACCAGGATGGCCAGCACGGTCGAGATGACCTTGGCGTAGAGGGGGCCGGCGTGCACGTCGGCCGAGTCCAGCACGGTGGTGCGCAGCAGGTTGAAGACGGTGAAGTCCACCACGAAGCCCAGCGCACCGACGGCGCCGAACTTGAGTCCCTGACTCAGAAAGCTGAGCAGTCGCTGCTTCACGGTGATCGACATGCGTCCGTCCGACGTTCGGTAAAGTAGTAAAGCACTGAAGTCTCGCAGTCTACGGCGTGCAGAAATTCCCGGGCTGAGTATCAACATGCGTTTAGCTGAACGCTTGCACAGAAAATGGTGAACAGATGGCTTTGACCGTCGGTGTAATTGGCGCAGGCCAGCTGGCCCGCATGATGATTCCCGCGGCCGTCAACCTCGGCATTGAGCTCAAGGTGCTCGCCGAGGCCGACGGCATGTCGGCCGGGCTCGCCGCCGTCAGCGTTGGCGACTACCGCGACCTGCCCACCGTGCTCGCCTTCGCGAAGACCGTCGATGTGATCACCTTCGATCACGAACACGTACCGCAGGAGATTCTGCGCGAGCTCGTGCGTGAAGGTGTTGCAGTGCATCCTGGCCCCGACGCCCTGCTCTACGCCCAGGACAAGCTGCTCATGCGTGAAAAGCTCGCCGAACTCGGTCTGCCGGTACCGGACTGGGCGCGCATCACCGACGCCTCCGGCCTGGCCGATTTTCTGCAGAATCACGGCGGCCGCGCCGTCGTCAAAACCGCCCGCGGTGGCTACGACGGCAAGGGTGTGCGAGTGGTCGGCCACGAACACGACGTCGACGACTGGTTTCTGGCGCTAGCCGAAGACGGCAATGGTGGCGCGCTTCTGGTGGAAGAGCTCGTGGAGTTCACCCGAGAGCTTGCCCAGGTGGTCGCCCGCCGCCCCAGCGGTGAGATCGCGGTCTGGCCGGTCGTGGAGACCGTGCAGAAAGATGGCGTCTGCGCCGAGGTCATCGCACCGGCCCCGCAGTCGATGGGGCGCCTGGCCGACGTGGCTACCGATATCGCCATGGCCGTGGCCGAGGGCATCGGCGTCACCGGGGTGCTTGCCGTTGAACTGTTTCAAACAACGGATGAGCGCCTCCTCGTGAACGAGCTGGCGATGCGCCCGCACAACAGCGGACACTGGTCTATTGAGGGCTCAACGACCAGCCAGTTCGAGCAGCACCTGCGCGCGGTGCTAGACCTGCCGTTGGGTGCGACGGGCGCCCGCGACACGTGGACGGTCATGGTGAACGTCTTCGGCGGGCCGGCGTCGGGCTCGATGGGCGACCGGTATTCGACGGCTCTGGCGGAGCATCCGCTTGTCAAGGTGCACAACTACGGCAAGGCCAGCCGGCCCGGGCGCAAGGTCGGCCACGTCACCGCGGGCGGCGACGATCTCGACGAGGTTGTCTATCAGGCGCGCGCCACCGCGCAGCTCTTTCAAGACCCGGCACCAATAAATCAGTAATAGGATCATCTGCGTGCCAGCGAACAACATGCCCGAAAAAGACGTGCCCGAAAACGGCGATGCGTTCAGCGCGCCCGACACCGCCCAGGCGCCACTCGTCGGCCTGGTCATGGGCAGTGACTCCGACTTCACGGTGATGAGCGCTGCGGCCCAGACCCTGAAAGACTTCGGGGTGGCACACGAGGTGCAGGTGGTGTCGGCGCACCGTACCCCGGAGAAGATGCTCGACTACGGTCGCAGCGCGCAGGCCCGCGGCCTCAAGGTGATCATCGCCGGAGCCGGGGGCGCCGCGCACCTGCCCGGCATGCTCGCCGCCATGACCACGTTGCCGGTGGTGGGGGTGCCCGTTCCACTCGGGCTGCTCGACGGCCTCGACTCGCTCTTGTCGATCGTGCAGATGCCGGCCGGCGTGCCGGTCGCCACCGTCTCCATCGGTGGGGCAAAGAACGCGGCCCTGATCGCGATCAAGATTCTGGCCACGAGCGATGACGCGCTGCGCGTGCAGCTCGAAGACTATTCCGTGCAACTCGCAGACCTGGTCGAGCAGAAGAACCGGGACCTCCAGACGCGATTATGAGTAGTACGACAAACCCGATCCGGTACCCGAATTCCGGCTCCGCACGTGTCATGACAACGCGTGCGTGGTGGCTTGTCGTGCTCAATTTCATTCTTCCCGGTTCGGCGCAGGTACTGGCCGGCAACCGGCGGCTGGGCCGATTCGGTCTTCGGGCCAGCCTCACGCTCGTGGTGCTCGCGATCATCGCCGGTGCTATCTACCTGTTCTGGCCCGAGGTCGTGCTCACCGTGTTCACGAACAGCATCGGTTTGTGGGCCGCCGCCGCCGTGCTCGTGTTTTACGCCCTCACCTGGTTTGTGCTCACCGTCAACACCCTCAGCCTGATCAAGCTGTTCCAGGCAGCGCCCGGCGCCCGCCCGCTGATCGCGGGTTTCTCGGCCGCGCTCATGGTCATCGTCTGCGGCACCGCCGGGTACGGTGCCTTTGTCGCCACCTCGGCGAGCGGATTCCTGTCCTCCGTCTTCGTCGCCGGACCGAGCGAACCGCCGGTCGATGGCCGCTACAACATTCTGCTGCTCGGCGGCGACGCCGGCGCCGACCGCGACGGCCTGCGCCCCGACAGCATCTCCGTGGTCAGTATTGATGCTACGACCGGCCAGGCCACGACCATCAGCCTGCCGCGCAACCTCGAGAAGGTGCCGTTCTCGGAGGGCTCCTCGCTCGGCGCTCTCTACCCAGACGGCTACGGTGCCATCGACGGATGCGACGTGTCGGCGTGCATGCTCAACTCGATTTTCACCGAGGCCGAGGTGAAACGTCCCGAGTACTATCCCGACGCGGTGGCCCAGGGGAGTTCCCCGGGTATTCAGGCCACGCTTGAAGCGGCGCAGGGCATCACCGGACTGACCATCCAGTACTTCGTGCTGATCGATATGCAGGGCTTCTCCGACCTGATCGACGCCCTCGGCGGCGTCGACATCGACGTGAAAAACCGCGTTCCGGTGCACACCGATGAAACCTTCACCAAGGTGCTGTTCTGGTTCGAACCGGGCATGCAGCACATGGACGGGTATCACGCCCTCTGGTACGCCCGCTCCCGCCACGGCACGAGCGACTACGACCGCATGCAGCGCCAGACCCAGTTGCAGGAGGCCCTGCTCGCGCAGGCCAGCCCGGCGAACGTGCTCGCCAAGTTTCAGGGCGTAGCAGCCGCCGGCACTCGGGTCGTCAAGACCGATGTGCCGCAGGGCATGCTCGGCTACTTCGTGAACCTCGCCTCCAAGACCAAAGAACTGCCGGTCATTTCGGTGCCGATGATTCCCGATAACGGTGTCGACCCTGAAAACCCCGACTACGCCGCCATCCAGGCCATGGTTGCCAAAGCTCTCGCGCCCGCGCCGACCGCCACGCCAACCCCCTAGCTATCGCGCCGCAGGGCCCGGCCGGCCGAGACCGGCCAAACACCAAACACCGTCACCCCTGCTGGTCGAGCCGGTCGAGACCGCAGTCCACCCTGTTGCGGCACCAATCGCGGCAGCGGATGCCGCCGAGCGCCTCAGCCCAGCTCCGCCGCACTGCGCCGGAAGGAGAACTTCTGGTGCCCGAAGAAGCTGAGCAGGGTCGTCGCCACAAGAATCATCAGCTGGGCGAGCAGCGGCGGAACGTCGGCGACTTCCACCAGCAGCGGCAGCGCGGCCGCGTTGATGCCAATAGCCACCAGGTACACGCTCACGAACCGGGTAAAGTCCCGCAGCAGGTGTCCGTGCACCGGAAAAACGAATCGCCGGTACAGCACGAAGGCGAGGGTGATGCCGACCACGTAGGACAGTGCCAGGCTCAGTAGGTAGCCGAGGTAAACATCCGCGAACACCCACAGGGTGAATGCCGAAAAGACCAGATATCCGACCACCGTGTTCGTGACTCCGACCGCGAGAAAGCGAACCCGCTGGTCTCTCGCCAGTCGGCCGATGACGGTGCGCACGGGCTAGAGGTCGGCGTGCAGCTGCCAGACCCGCTCGGCGGAGTCCGTCCAGCTGAAGGCGCGCGCCCGGTCCCCGCCAAAGATGCTCATGCGGTTGCGCAGTGCGCTGTCGCCGAGCACCCGGTTGACCGCCTCAACGAGTCGCGCGGGGTAGTCCTTGCCGTTGGAACGCTCCACCGCGAGACCGGCGTCACCGGCTGCTTCGAGCAGCGCCGGGGCGTCGGAGTGCACGACCGGTGTGCCAAGGGAGAACGCCTCAATGATGGGCAGGGCGAAGCCTTCTTCTAAGCTCGGATAGACGAACACGCTCGCCCGGGCAATCACCACGGCCAGGTCGGAGTCGCTCAGTCCCGACAGGGCGCGCACGCGACCCGGGGCCAGTCCGGCTTCATCGGCCACGGAGGCCAGGTCGAGCTCGCCCCAAGTGTCCGGCCCGAGCACGATCAACGGCAGGTCCGGCGCGTCCGGCAGCCCGAGCGCCGTGATCAGTGCGGCCACGGCCTTGCGCGGGTCTAGCGAGCCGGAGGTCAGAATGTACTGCGCGGGCAGCCCCAGCGCCTGCAGGCGCTCTTCCACGACGGAATCAGCCGGCAGCACGAGGCCGCGGCCCACGGCGTTGCCGATGACGCGCACCCGGTCGCCGAGGTCCATGATCTCGGTGAGCTGACTGGCCACGGCGTGGCTCGGCACGACAATCGCGTCGGCGTGCTTGCGCGAGCGCTTGAGCATACCCTTGGTCCAGGCGACGGTGGCCGGGGTCAGCGACGACGGATGCGTCCACGCCAGCACGTCGTGCAGGGTCACCACAATCTGGGTACCGTCGTCGCCCCGGCTGTGGCGGCGCAGCGGCGCGAGCAGCCCGGGGGCATGAATGAGCCCGGTGCCCGTTCCGGCGGTCACACCGAGAGCCCAGGCCGTGGCCAGTTCGCGGCGAGCGAGCGTGGTCTTGTGCAGGTTGGCCAGGCCGGGCAGCGCGGCCTCAATGAGTTCATACTGGGCGGGCGGCGACGACGAGACAATACCCTCAACGTCGCACCCGGCTGGCGCGGTCGCAATCAGCGCGCGCGCGAGTTCCTCGGTGTAACGCCCGACCCCGCCCGGAACCGGGGCGACCATCTGGTCGACGACTACCCGCAGAGTGATCATGGTGTCTCGAAAACCCCCGCGGCGAAGGCGGCGGCCTGAGCCTCCTGCCAGGGGCGCATCGGCGCGAGGCCGGCGGCAGCCCAGTTGGCGTGGCCGAGCACCGAATAGGCCGGGCGCGGCGCGGGCAGCACAAAGGCCGAGCTGTCGGTGGGCAGTATGCGTTCCGGGTCGAGTCCGGCGAGGACAAACACGTCGCGGGCCTGGTCGAACTTCGACGCGAGGCCCGAGTTCGTGCCGTGGTAGATGCCGGCGGGGGCGTCGGCGTCCAGCAGCAGCACGATCTGAGCGGCGAGATCCACCGTCCAGGTCGGCTGGCCGACCTGATCGGTGACCACGCTCAGGGTGTCGCGCTTTGCAGCGGCATTGAGCATGGTCTTAGCGAAGTTCGGTCCGTTCTTGCCGTACAGCCAGGCGGTGCGCACGATGTAGCTGCGCGCTGCGTTCTCTGCCTGCACAAAGTCTTCGCCGGCGGCCTTGGTGCGGCCGTAGGCCGAGATCGGGTTGTGCTGGGTGTTCTCGGCGTAGGGCGTGGTGGCACTGCCGTCAAAGACGTAGTCCGTTGAAATCTGCACGAGCTTCGCCTGCAGAGCGGATGCCGCCACCGCAAGATTACGCGGCCCCACCGCGTTCACCGCGTAGGCCTCGTCTTCGTTCGTCTCCGCGTCGTCGACCTTGGTGTACGCGGCGGCGTTGATGATGACGTCGTGGCCGGCGACGGCGGCCGTGACCGCGGCCAGGTCGGTCACGTCGAGGTCGGCGCGGCCGAGAGCGGTCACCTCGCGGCCGGCCAAAGCCGTCTGCAGGTCGCGCCCCAGCATGCCGGTGGCGCCCGTGATCAGGTAGCGGGTCATATTAGTTCAGCGCCGCCCGAGCCTTGAGCGGCTCCCACCACTGGCGGTTGTCGCGGTACCACTGCACGACGTCGGCGAGGCCCTGTTCGAACGGAACCTCGGGGGCGTAGCCCAGTTCGGCCTGAATTTTGCTGATGTCCACCGAGTAGCGCAGGTCGTGGCCGAGACGGTCGGCGACGCGGTCAACGTACGACCAGTCCTTGCCGGTCGAGTCCAGCAGCAGCTGGGTGAGTTCCTTGTTGGTCAGCTCGGTGCCGCCGCCGATGTTGTAGATCTCCCCGGCGCGGCCGCCGACGAGCACCATGGCGATCGCACGGGTGTGATCGTCAACGTGCAGCCAGTCGCGAATGTTGTTGCCCTCGCCATAGAGAGGAACGTGCAGGTCGTCGATCAGGTTGCTGACGAACAGCGGGATGACCTTTTCGGGAAAGTGGTACGGGCCGTAGTTGTTCGAGCAGCGCGTGATCGATACGTTCAGGCCATGGGTGCGGTGGTAGCTGCGGGCGAGCAGGTCGCTGCCGGCCTTCGACGCGGAATAGGGGGAGTTGGGCTCAAGAGCCCGCTCCTCGTTCCAGGAGCCTTCGGCGATGGAACCGTAGACCTCGTCGGTGGAGACGTGCACGAACCGGGCCAGGTTGTGGCGCAGGGCCGCGTCGAGCAGCTGCTGGGTGCCGAGCACGTTGGTCTCAACGAAGATCGTCGAATCCATCACGGACCGGTCCACGTGGCTTTCGGCGGCGAAATGCACCACCGCGTCCAGGCCGGGAAAGAGCGTGTCGAGCAGCTTGCCGTCGCGAATGTCGCCGTGCACGAAGGAGTAGCGCGGTGAATCGGCGATCGGGGCGAGGTTTTCGAGGTTGCCCGAGTAGGTCAACGCGTCGAGTACAACAACCTCGGCGCCCTCCAGGCCCGGGTACTTGTCTTCAATCGTGCGTCGGACAAAGTTGGAGCCGATAAAACCGGCGCCGCCGGTGACGAGGATCTTCATATAGGAGTACCGTTCCGTTCGCTTGGGTGGCCTCCGCGATTCTACCGGAACCCAATTGCTAGACTGCCAAACGTGCAGATTCGAGAGCTTTCTATCCCCGATTCCTATGAAATCACCCCGAAGCAGTTTGGTGACGACCGGGGAGTGTTCCTCGAGTGGTACCGGTTTGACAAGCTTGAAGAAGAGGTCGGGCACAAACTCGACCTAGCCCAGGCCAACACATCGGTCTCGAAACGCGGTTCCGTGCGCGGCATCCACTTCGCCGATGTACCGCCCAGCCAAGCCAAATACGTCACGGCCGTTCACGGCGCGGTCCTCGACTACATCGTCGATATTCGCGTCGGGTCCCCGACGTACGGTCAGTGGGACAGCGTGCTGCTCGATGACACCGACCGACGCGCCGTCTACATCGCTGAGGGCCTCGGCCACTGCTTCGTAGCACTGACCGACAACGCCACCGTCAGCTACCTTGTCAATAGCACCTTCAGCCCGGGTCGCGAACACGGCATCAATCCTCTCGACCCGGAGGTCGGTTTGGTCTTTCCGCCCGAAGCCGGCGAACTCTTGCTGTCGCCCAAAGACACAGACGCCCCGAGCCTGGCTGACGCCGCGGCCAGCGGCCTGCTGCCCACGTGGGCCGCGGCCCGCGCCTACTACGACACTCTGAACGACAGGAAGTAATCATGCGCGGAATCATTCTTGCCGGCGGTTCAGGCACGCGCCTGTGGCCGATCACCAAAGGCATCTCGAAGCAGCTCATGCCCATATGGGACAAGCCGATGATCTACTACCCCTTGTCGACGCTCATGATGGCGGACATCAAGGAAATCCTGATCATCACGACGCCCGAATACAACGACCAGTTTCGCGCCCTGCTTGGCGATGGCTCCGACCTCGGCATAAGCATTGAGTATGCAGTTCAGCCTTCCCCTGATGGTCTAGCCCAAGCTTTTATCATCGGCGAAGAATTTATCGGTGAAGACAGCGTTGCTCTCGTGCTCGGCGACAACATCTTTCACGGTGCCGGACTCGGATCAGCGCTGCGGGGCAATGCCGAGATCGAGGGAGCGCGCATTTTCGCGTATCACGTGAGCAACCCCACGTCGTATGGCGTGGTCGAGTTCGACGAAAACGGCACGGCGATCTCCATCGAAGAAAAGCCAACGAAGCCCAAGAGTAACTATGCGGTGCCGGGGCTGTACTTCTACGACAATTCGGTCGTTGAAATCGCGAAAACCATCGAGCCTAGCGCGCGTGGCGAGTTGGAGATCAGCACCATCAATGAGCGCTACCTCGACGCCGGTACACTGCACGTTCAGGTACTTGACCGCGGCACCGCCTGGCTCGACACCGGCACGTTCGAGTCGATGATGCAGGCTTCCGAGTACGTGCGTGTCATTGAAGACCGCCAGGGTTTCAAGGTGGGCTGCATCGAGGAGATCGCTTGGCGCGCTGGTTGGATCACGGATGCGCAGCTCGCAGTACTCGCCGCTCCGTTGCTCAAGAGCGGATACGGACGATACCTCGCGGGCTTGATCGCCACGGCAGATTGACTTTAGTCGGATCGAGCGAAGAGGTAGGCCCTTAGACGAAGTCCGACTTTGAGCGCCCAGCGAATAGGTGCCAGGTATGGGGCCGAGTACTTCTTCTCCAGATATCGATAGGCGCTGTCGTGGTGTGCGCGGAGCATCTTTCCGGACTCCGCGCTCGTTGACGCCGCTCCGGCATGGATAACAGACGCCTTGGGTGTGTAGATGTTCTTCCATCCGGCTTGGCCCAGGCGAAACCCGAGGTCAACGTCCTCGAAATACATGAAGTAGTTCTCGTCGAACCCGGCTAGCTGTTCGAACGCGCTGCGTCGAACGAGCAAGCACGACCCCGATAGCCAACCGACCTCTCTGCGGTAGTCAGCACCATCAGACTCGGCTCGATAGGTCCTGCTCCACGGATTCTGGTGCCAGATGTGGCTGAAGAGTGCGTGGCCAATTCCAGTTCGGAGGGACGGCAGCTCTCGTCCGGAGGGATAAGTCGTGCCGTCTGAATTCAGAACACGAGGGCCGACGGATCCCACGCGCGGATCCGCAGCCATCTCGTCCAGCAGCGCACTCGTGGCCAAGCGCCCAATCTTCACATCAGGATTGGAGATTAATACATATTTGATGTCACTGGGCAGCGTGCGGACCGCTGCATTGATAGCGCCGCCGTATCCGTGATTTTGCTCTAGTGGCAGCAGCGTTCCACCGTGCAATGCCGTAATGTCGCGCGTCGTCGCGATATCGGCAGAATTGTTGTCGGCGACGACACAGGCGAGAGAATCAATCTCACTCGATGTCACCGAAGCCAGAAATTCATCGAGTTGTGAACTCGAGTTGTACGTCACGGTGACCACTGCCGTGGAAGGTAGGAGCGGACTAGACATCACTCTTCAGCATAGTCGTCGTCACTTCCTCCCGGTCCGACCGCACTGGGAGGACTCAGGCTCGACCATGTATCAGTTGGTAGAGTTCAAATTGATGTGCGCACACATGTGGGCCAACTTACTTACTCGGTGCGAACCAGGGAGATTTTTTGAGCGTGTTGGGTAGAGGTTTCCGCATTATTCGAGATCACGGACCGAAGGTCTTCATGCAGAGGGCTGCACACGTCGTCCTTCGGCCAATCCGCATAGCCAGGGCCGAGGGCACTCGATCCTTAATCGCTCGCGGCTTCGCCAAGGCCGGTGCCATTATTACCCCACACACGGTCACCATGCTTGTCGCGACGGAAGATGCGGAACGGCTTGACTGGACCGAGCCGGCACCATGGCAGGCTGATCCCATCACCGTTGATCAGGGTCCGGTCGATATCGCCTGGATCATGTCACCGCCCGGTCTGGAAAGCGGCGGGCACCAGAACCTTTTCCGTTTCATCGACCTGGCGGAGAAGGCCGGCCATCGATGTTCCATATACCTTTATACGACCAATACCACGCCGGTCAGCTTCACCGATATTCGGAGCATGCTGCATACTGCGGCCGCGTACCCGGAAGTATCGGCATCAATTGAGATGTACGACCGTGACCAAGGCGTTCGAGCCGGAACCCAGGCAATCTTTGCGACCGGATGGGAAACGGCCTACCCGGCCTACCTGGACAAATCGAATGCGCGCCGATTCTATTTCGTTCAGGACTACGAAGCCAGTTTTTATCCCCTTGGAACAGAATCCTTGCTTGCCGAGAACACGTACAGGTTCGGCTTCCACGGCATCACCGCGGGTGGCTGGCTAGCAAACAAACTGTCGACCGAATTCGGTATGAACACCGACCACTTCGATTTTGCAGCAGACAAAACCCACTACAGCGTCACCAATCTCGAGCGACGCAACGAAGTATTCTTCTACGCCCGTCCGGTCACTGCCCGTCGCGCCTTCGAATTTGGTCTGCTCGTGCTTGCCGAATTCGCGCGGATTAAGCCTGACGTGCGCATCAATTTTGCAGGATGGGACGTTTCGAACTGGGCTATTCCGTTCGAACACACAAACCTTGCAAGCCTCGATATCTCGGAACTCAATGCCGTCTATAACCGCTGCGCTGCGGGCCTCGTGCTATCACTGTCCAATATGTCGCTGCTGCCTCTGGAACTCCTATCAAGCGGAGTGACGCCTGTCGTCAATGACGGTCCGAACAACCGCTTGGTCTCCGACAACGCCTATATTGAGTACGTGCAGGCATCACCACTGGCAATTGCCAGGAAGATGGCAGAGGTGTTTGACCGCCCTGATGCCGTCGAGCGTTCAGTGGCGATGTCCAAATCCGTGGCGACCTCTACATGGTCAGACTCCGGTGACCAGTTCCTCGCCGCCTTCGAGAGGGCTATGCGTGGCTAAGACTCTGGTTATCGGCGGAAACGGGTTTATCGGTTCCCACCTCGTCGATGCGCTCGCCTGCGACGGGCACCGCGTCACGGCCTTCGATCGTTTCGGGTCCCGCACCCCAACGTTCAGTGCGCCCGACGTGTCTATCCTCACGGGGGAATTTCTCAGCAGGGCTGACCTCGATGAGGCCGTGAAGGGGCAGGACTATGTGTTTCACTTCCTGTCGACAACGTCGCCCGCGACAGCGGAAAGTGACCCGACCCTCGATATCCGCACCAACGTGGCGCAGACTGTTGAGCTGCTGGAATCCTGCGTGGAAGCCGGAGTGAAGCGATTCTACTTTGCGTCCACGGGGGGAGCCATCTACGGGCCGCAAGGTCAGGCCGACTACTCCGAAACAGATCGGGCTCTTCCCATCTCCCCATATGGGATTGGAAAGCTCTCGATTGAGCACTATCTGCACTATTTTCAGACCAAACACGGGCTTCAATCGACGTCACTGCGGATCTCGAACCCATACGGCACACGGCAGAAGGCGAATAAGAAGCAGGGCCTCATCCCAATCGCTCTGCGACAGATATCCCTCGGACGGCCGGTCATTCGATTGGGATCGGGTTCCATGATTCGCGACTACGTCTTCGTTCAAGACCTGGTTCGCATGATCACACCTATGGTCGGTGTCGACACAGCATTCGATCTATATAACCTCGGTAGCGGTATTGGGCATTCCGTGACGGAAATCATCGATTCCATTGCTCGTGTCGTCGGAGATGAATTCGCCGTAATCGAGCAGCCGGTTCCCCCCACCTTCGTTGATCGCGTTGTGTTGAACACTGCGCGCTACACCACCGAATTCGGCAGTGTTCCCCTCACCCCTCTCGACGAGGGAATTCGCCTCACCCATGAAGAAATTCGAGGACAGCTCAATGGCTGAAACACCCTTGGCCACCGTCGCCATCCTGACCTACAACGGTGAGGTGTATCTCGAACGCATTCTGCGTGACGTGCTCGCGCAGGAAGTCGACGGGGAATTCGAGGTACTCGTTCTCGACTCCGGATCCACGGACGCGACGCTGGACATTGTGCGGCGGTTCCCCACCGTGCGCCTTCACGAAATTCCAAATTCGGAATTCGGTCACGGCAAGACGCGCAATCTGGCAGCACAGCTCGCGACGGGGGAGTTTATCGCCTTCCTGACGCACGACGCAATCCCGGCATCAACGCAGTGGCTCCGTGAGCTCCTGAAGCCGTTCGAGCTGGACGACAGCATCGTTGCTGTCATGGGCAAACAGATTCCTCGCCCTGGGTGTTTCCCCCTCCTCAAGTACGAAATCCAAGGAGTCTTCGCGGGATTGGGGCCGGATTTCGGGACGTCCGTGTTTTACAAGGACAACTTTGTGCAGAGTGAAGGTGTCCTAAATGCCATCAGTTTCTACTCCGATGTGAACTCCGCGGCGCGGCGGGACTTTTTGCTCACGACTATTCCCTACCGGGACGTGCGCTACGCAGAAGACCAACTCTTCGGAAAAGATCTCATCGAGGCTGGGTATCGAAAGGCGTACGCTGGACGCGCGGCGGTCGAGCATTCGAATGATCTATCGCTGCAAGAGTATCGTCGACGTATCTTTGACGAAACAGTCGGACTGCGCCAAATTGGATTCCCGATTCCGGTTCTGGAGCCGCGCGGGCAGCTGCGGCTGACGCTCCGCGGGATAGTCGGTGATGGCCTTCGGATTCTTCAGGATTCTGACTTCAGCTGGAAGAGGAAAATCTACTGGATGGCAGTCAACCCGGTTTTTCAGATTGAAAAGTGGAAGAGCTACCGTGCGTCGACACTAGTTGATATCAACGACGCGGAAGCAGTCCGGTCAGGGTCGCTTGAACACCGACGCAAGTCGGCCTAGCTCGCGTTTGGCGCGACGGTAGATTCTGGCCGAGAGGCGCTGGTCCCGACGGTTCAATTCCGCCTGCAGCGTCTCCTGTGCAGAACGGGACAGCGTCAACGCGTCGTTGAGTATCGCATTATCCTGCTGGAGGTCGATTGCAACTCTTCTTGATTTAAGCCGTCGTGATTCAGAATAGCCCAGGGCCAGGTCACGGTCGCCTATGACCATCTGCGCCTGGTCGAAGAGCACCGTCTGCTGGCGTGCGAAAGACAATGGATCGGTAGTCGGCGCAAGTCGCTGCTCAGTGGTGCCCAGAATCTCCGCGTAACGATCGAAAGCCTGGTTGACACGTCGGCTGTCGCTAGCAATCTGTTCCGAGAAATCAAAGGTCTCCGATTCCAGCCTCGCCAGCATCGCTCTGAGCTCACGATCATTCCGAACCAAGTGTGAGCTAAGGTCCCTGTCCTGAAAGTAGTATTCGGCCTTCTTCTGATGGACTGAAGCAAATGGAATGTTCTGACTGTACGCATAGATTGAGGCGTGCAAGGACGAAACCACGACGTAGTCCATCTGGCGAATCACGGAATGTAGTTGAAGAGGATCAAGCTTGTCGAGCAGAACACTATTCTTCATGTTGAACGGAAGCGTCTTCATAAAAGATTGGTCGCCGTTGTAATGCGTGAAGGGGATGAAGACTTTCTTGTGAGGGATAGCGTCGATTATCGGAATGAGGTCTTCAAGGAGTCGGAGCGAGTGGGGCACCATGTGGATTCCCACCACGGGTTCGTCGGCATCAATTCCTGGTATGACGAAGTCATCGCTCCGAAGTAGGGTTGTCGCGCACGGGAGAACCTCTGCACGCGAAACAAAGGAGCGAAGCACCTGCACCTCATGCTCCGAGCGTGCAGAGACGAAGGCGTACTCGTTCAGGTAGCCCAAATCATCGGCCGACGACCATACGCCGGCCGCGTTGAGGATATGTCCGCCCGTCTGGCGGTAGGCATCATAGAAAGGGTCTCCCTTGACGCGCACGAGCTCACCGCCGCCGATGACCAAGGGGCTTGGGAAGATCTCGCTGAACGGATTGACAATATGAGAGGTCACTCCGCGCGCAGCGAAGAGCTGCTCGGCGGCTACGCCTATTGCGATGTCACCAGTATTGCGGCTCACGGAGTCGTAGAGGAGGTTTGCTAAAGGGACTGGCACGGCTCACGCAACCCGAGGGTTAATATCGAGGCGGGGTTCGAGACGCAGGATCCCTGCGCCGAACACATCGCTCGGCATGTCAAAGGCGGCGGCGCTGCCGCGTCGGTCGATTGTCTCGCCCGTGGGTAACCCCAGTCCGACGCTGATCAGGTATTTTCCTGCACCGAGTCGGATATCGGGCAGAGTGACCTCGACGACGTGACGGCCGCGAGTCGTGGGGAAATCCATGCCCATCGTGAAGGTGTTCATGGCATAGAGGCGCAGCCCGAGGGGGGTGTCAATCGCAACCCCGATTCCCCAGCCGGGCGTGATCTCATGCACGTCGACCGTCGTCCTGACAATGACATCGGTTTGGTCCGAACCCACTACGGTACGAGCTTCTACTTCGCCAAGAGTTAGCCTCTTGGCGTCGCTACTTTCAACGGGGGAGGCCTTGATGTGGTTGACGCGATCCTCTTCGTAACCATCGCGGAGCACGCGGATTCCCTCGGCCGGGTCGCCGTCGTGAATCATTGAACCCGCGTGCATGACAACAACACGATCGCACAGGCGACCGACCTGATCCGATGAATGGCTGACTAAAACAATCGTTCGACCTTCGGCTTGGAACTCGGCGATCTTGTCCATGCATTTTCGTTGAAACGGTTCGTCGCCCACAGCGAGCACCTCATCGACGAGAAGCAGGTCAGGATCCACGTGGACGGCTACAGAGAAAGCGAGACGCACATACATCCCGGAACTGTAAAACTTCACCTGGGTATCAATGAACTCTTCGATGCCGGAAAACTCCACGATTGCATCGAAGTGCAGGTCTGTTTCCTGACGGTTGAGGCCCAGAATAGCCGCGTTCAGATAGACATTCTCGCGACCCGACAGATCCGGGTGGAAGCCAGCACCAAGCTCAAGCAATGCGGCCATTCGGCCCCGCCGAACGACAGATCCACTGGTTGGCTGGATGATCCCCCCGACGACTTTGAGTAGCGTCGATTTACCGGAGCCGTTGTGTCCGACGAGGCCGACCGTCGTGCCGGTCTTGATGTCCAGGCTCACATTTCGCAACGCCCAGAAGTCTTCCGCCTGCTTTCGTGCCCGGCCAATGAACATGAGTCGCTCTTTGACGGACTTGTCCTTGTGAAGGATAAAACGCTTCGAGACATCGTCGACTTGGACAATGCTGGGGGAAATCGTCATGGCTTACAGCTCCTGCGCGAAATTGCCCTGCAACCGCGAAAATATTCGTTGACCCACCCAGAGCAGTACCGCGCTGATTGCAAGGGAAATCCAGAGGCGTACGGCGAGGTCCGGCGGAAAATTCATTTGCGTTGATTCGGTCGTTCCGGCGAGCCAGAACGCCTTCTGCATCCCGAGGACGCTCAGGGTCACCGGATTGGCAAGATAGATTTGCTCCAACCATGTGCCACCAATGGCGGCATGTACGAATGCATAGGAATACACGATGGGGGAGCCCCAGAAAGCCACAGTCAAGGCCACTTCGACGAGGTGCTGAATGTCGCGAAGATACACGGTTGCCGCTGACAAAATCATGGCTAGGGCAGTTCCAAACAGAATGACATTTAGGACTGCGAGGGGGGCGATGGCGAGATCTGGGGTGAGCGGAATCTGGCCCATCGCAATCGTCGCACCGATCAGAATAACGAGCTGGAGGGCGAAGTTGAACAGTCCGCCACCGAGACTGCCCAAAGGAAAAATCTCTCGCGGTAGGTAAACCTTTTTGACCAGACCCGAATTGTTTATGATCGACATGGTTCCACTGGAGATGATCTCGGTAAAAAGACCCCATATGGTCAGGCCAACAAATACGAAAATGGCGAAGCTTGGAATGTTGCGAGCTAAGCCGAGGACTTGACCGATGGCAAAGTAGTAAACCAGCAGCTGCGAGAGTGGCTTGACCAAGCTCCACACCAGGCCGAGCGAGCTGTCCTTGTATCGCGCCTTAATCTCCCGGCGCACGAGTAGCCCGAGGAGCTCGCGGTGTGCCCAGACTTCTCTAACGGATGATCCGGTGCCGCTGACGAAGCCCGTGGACTGACCCACAGGTAGGAGCGGCTCCTGAGCGATTCGGAGGGCTCGTTCTTCGGCATTCAGGCTAGACATAGGTCACTTTCCATAGTGATGAAGGGACATCAGGAGTCTAGGTGAAAAATCTGGGAGGACGGGATCTGAGCATTTTGAACAAATGAGGGGTAACGTTAGCACTCTTGTCTGGCAATATGATCGGTAGTCTCAAGAAGTGAAACACGCACCTCCGATAGCCACTCGCCCGTGGAAAGCGTTTGTAGTTCGTGCCCTATGCACCGGCTCAATGGTTGGCTGTGCCTCGGCAGACGTTCCTGTGGATGAATCGCATGGCTCTCCGTTGTCGCCATCGAATACAGGTACTGCGACATCCACGGTACCGCTGGCTGGTGAAGCGGTTATCACTGTTGCGGGAGTCGACGCAGATGGGCTGAACGTTAGCGCGTCAGGCTACGTTTCAGAGGTTGTTGAAGATGGCGGCGTGTGCACGTTCAACTTCAGCAGGACTAAACGTGAGAAGTCCGTGGCCACCGTCGGGGCATCCGACGCGACGACCACATCCTGCGGTTTCGTTCAGGTCCCGATCGGTGATCTGGCTAAGGGCACGTGGCAGGTTGTGCTTACCTACACGTCCGACATTTCGACCGTTTCGTCATCGCCCACAATCTTGGAGATCCCGTGAAAATCAAAAGACTACTCGGGATGGTGCTAGCAGCTTCGCTTGCTACAGCGCTGCTCGTGGCTATGGCGCCGTCGTCCCAGGCCGAAGCCGCAAACGCTTCTTCGTTCGATCCCGGAAACATCATCAGTGATGCTGTCTTCTTCAATGGCAACGCTATGACTGCCGATTCCGTTCAACAGTTCCTTAATGCGAAGGTGCCGACCTGCAGTTCTGGATATGTGTGCTTAAAGTCGTATACGCAGGACACGCCGAATCGTGCTGAAGTATTCGGGCGATGTGCAGCTTATTCTGGCCGCGCAGGCGAAAGCGCTGCCAGCATCATCTCCCGAGTGGGGATCGCCTGTGGTATAAGCCAACAAGCGTTGATCGTTCTCCTAGAAAAGGAACAGGGTATCGTCTCGGATTCCACGCCGAGTGCGCGACAGTACCGCAGCGCAACAGGTTACGGATGTCCTGACACGGCTGACTGCGATACCTCCTACTACGGCTTCTTTAACCAGGTCTATGCTGCTGCACTGCAGTTCCAGTACTACGCCGCCAATCCCACTCGATGGAGTCACGTCCCGGGACGGGTCAACGCGGTCCGATTTCATCCAAATTCATCGTGTGGCTCAGGGTCCGTCTATATCCAGAATCAGGCAACTGCTGGTCTGTATAACTACACGCCCTATCAGCCCAATGCGGCGGCACTAGCGAACCTGTATGGTTCGGGCGATGCTTGCAGCAGCTATGGCAACAGGAACTTTTTTCGAATTTTCAGTGACTGGTTCGGTGACCCCCAGCGAGGCACATCTCTCGTCCGGAGCGTAGACAACGTCACGGTGTACCTCATCTCCGGCACACAAAAGCATGCGATTCCCGACTGGAACACGCTCAACGCCCTATACCCGCTCGGGGCGATCGGCTACGTCTCGCAGCAATATCTCGACAACTTCACAACGGGCGCCGGCCTCGGCCGCGTCATACGTTCGAGCGCCGGAAAAGTGTATTTTTTCGATGTGGGCGCGAAACTTCAATTCATGACCTGCGACGATGTGTCCGCCTACGGCTATCCCTGTGGCGATTCCATCCTCCTCACGGACCAACAGATCAGTTCTCTGCGCGACGGACCGGCTATGTCACGCGTTTTCAACACAACCGACCATAAACGATTCTTGATAGAGGCTGGCGCGCGTCGGGAAGTTCTCGATGACGCGTCTTTGGCAGCCGTGCCACACCCCGAAAATTCAGTGACTCTTTTTGAGCCGGCAATCGCATATCTCCCGTATGGGACTCCCGTCGCGAGAAACGGCGTGGCCGCAGAGACACGCGGCTCGAACGCGCTGGGCCTGCTGGTCGCCAACAGAATCACGCCGATCACCGAACCCATGCTCGTTCAGTCGCCGCTGCGATTGACCTTTTCCACGGGGAGCCTGGACAGTGAGAGCATTGTCAAGCTCAACCCGAGTGCTGGGATCACGGGCTTCATGAAGGATGCCGACAAGCGACTTTCGGTCATGACGACCGAAGGACGCATCGAGGTCGCAGCTGCAACGTACGCGGGTATTCCTTTCCTAGAGACGGATGCGACCGTGCTGGCGAACTTACCGGTGAAGGCGAAGACGACAGGGCCACATTTCGTGAAGGAGGCCTCGTCGTCGAGTCTGTACTTGATCGCCGACGGCAAGAAGCAGAGGCTCTTGTCTTGGGCGCCATACGGGCTTTACGTTCAGGACCATGGAGTGCCCGCGACGATTTGGACCGTGCCGGATGGGGTTCTCACATCGATCCCCGAGGGTGCAGCACTCGCGGGACTTGCATCCGGGCAGTTGGTCAAGTCTGCTTCAAGCCCCCGGATATATCTCGTTGACGGGAGCCGACTCTTGGCCTTGTCCACTTTTGGCGTCTCGGTGGGGCTCGGGTTCGGTGGGGCCTACAGCGTGGTTTCTGATGCAACGATCGCCTCCTATGATGCGACGACATGGATTGACAGTCTGGGAGTGAAGTGCGGTCCAGATTTCCTCGCAGGAATTGGAGGGAAGGCTGCGCCGATTTACGATCCGACTCTGGTGAAGGCGTTTGGGCTCAAGTTCGTACAACTCAGCACCTCCACGTGCGCTGCGATGCCGAAAACCTCCACCCCGATGACGTACTTCATCCGCGGAGAAACCGGAAAGATCTACTGGATTGATGGGGGGCAGAAGCGTCCGATTAACACGTGGTCGGAGATCGAGCGCCTCGGCGCCATGAACAAGTGGATTGATGTGAGTGGCGATTTGCTCGATGCGATTCCGACCGGCGCATCGACGGCCCCGGGGACGTGATCCTCAGCGTCACCGCGTGGAGCGACATTCGATTTCTTCGGGTTTCGCTCCTCGTCTGTGCTGCGGCGTGGCCTCTGCTGGATCGTTTCCCGAGATAACCTGATGATGTGGCCGAGTTAACGGTCTGCACACGCAAGACGTGAAAGGCACTATCCCGTGACAAGCAAAGAGACCACCATGACGGTGCCCCGATCGGATCGAATGAAAAGATTCCTAACGGCCTTTTGGGTGCCTATAGTGCTCGTGATGGTTGCACTGGGAGTCTCCGGAACTGTCGCCGTTGTGCATACCGACCAGATGTCCCCGGTCGATGAATGGGTTTATATCGACTACCTGGAGAAGTTGCCGACGCAAGGTATCGTGCATCGCGGCGAAGACATCGGCGCAGCGGCCCTTGACCAAATGGCGTGCTCCGGCGTTAAGATCTACGGCCCGATGGGGCCGCCCTGCGGCAGCGACTACGAAGCTCACATTAGGGACTTTCCGTACCAGGGGCAGACCTCTGCCGACCTATACACGCCGATCTATTTCGGAGCGACCTGGGTAGTGGGGGGAGCGATTCATCTGCTCACGGGAACAGACCAGGTAACCTCATGGCGCCTGACCGGTGCACTTTGGCAGGCCTTGAGCATGGTTCTGATGTTCTTTCTATTCCGTCTGTGGAACGTCCGACCTCTCGCAACCCTGGCACTTGGTCTTGCGGTGATCGCGTCTCCGTTCTCGTGGTGGACCTACAGTTACGTCAACACGGACGCCCCGTCATTTGCGCTCGGTGTGCTGCTCCTGTTGGCTACGACGAAGTTCATCCGAGGCCACTGGAGCGGATGGTGGATAGTGGCCGTTTCAGCGCTCGCGATGGGGATCAAAGCGACCAATATTCTAGGAATTTGTGCCGTAGGCCTATACCTCGTCGTGCAGTGGCTTTACGAGCGCCGATCGATTACCTGGCGGGGGCTCAAGACAACTCGACCCGAACTGCCTGCTCGCTCGTGGTTCGCTCTCCCCGGCTTTGCACTGGCCGCCGGTGCTGCCGGCGCTGTCGTCACGGGGGTGTGGACCGTGATCAGGTCGATGGTCGCGCTGACGGATTCTCCAGATCAGGGAACAACAGTTCCTTTCGGTCCGGTGGAGCTGACAGATCAGTTGATCAATTTTCTCCCAAACACGATCGCTGCCAATGTGGATCTCGTCGGGACAACGGCTCTGGCGTACCCCGTTCCCGCAATCATGTCTGTCCCACTGACATTCCTTACGGTTGCCGGGGTCATCGGTGCATTCTGGACCCTGAGGAAGGGAAGTGCGGAAGTTCCGGTGGTGACGGCAATCGCCATCGCATCCATCGTCGCCGCACCTTTTCTCGCCCTTGTGCTGTTCACGACCCAGGGCGCGTACTTTCCGCTGCCACCCCGGTACGGTGCCTCGATCCTCGGGGGGATGCTGCTGCTGGCCGGAATGACAATGCGTTTCCGCCCCGCAATTTGGGCGACGCTTGCCTACTCTGCTGGACTTACCGTGGTCGTTCTGGCTACGGCCGCCCATTACGGATAGGGACCTCGGCTTTCAGGCTTGCCCCGGCACCAACGTTACTGACGGGCGCCGAAACCGTCAGGCTTGTTCGCCGATTGATTCTCAGGCTTGCTGCATTCTTTCTCCAACTCGTTAAGGCGAGCGTCATGCAGAGCGCACTCTTCAGCCAGGACGCGGGTTTTGCTCTCCAGATCGGTCAGTTCGGTGCTCTGCTGAATGCAGACAAAGAAAAGCACCAATACACTGAGAAAGAACGCTAGATTCGTCGGAATTTCGACACCAACGGCATTGGCGGCCCAGACCAGTGTCTGCGGGAAGATACCGATAATAAGGGCCAGGGCTCCAGCCACAATCCACCAGACCGCGTGACGTTCCCGCAGCCGACGCAGCCGCAGCATCTCAATCACGACGGACAGAGCGAGAAGAGCTGCGACGATGCCGAAAATGTAACTTGCCGTGCTCATGCGATACTTTCTTCGATCTTCAGTGGAACTCGCGGGCGCATAAGAGCAATCAGGAGGGCCATACCGGCCCGGCCCAGGTACGCGGCAGCTTTGAAGGGGTTGTGTGAGGGTACGCCCCCGGCGCGAGGACGCATAGAGACCGGAAGCTGCCGGATAGTGCATCCCGCACGAGCGGCGATGACGAGTGATTCTATGGTGTCGCCGAGATACTCGGCGGGATAATGTTCGGCGAAGAGCCGAACCGCACGTGGCCCAGTGGCACGGAAACCGGAAGTCGTGTCCGTCAGCTTAGTTAGAGCCAATCGGCTGATGATCCTTGCCAGCACCAGCATGGCCCACTTGCGCGGCCCGGTGACGAGATAGTCTCCTTCACCAGCAAAGCGGGCACCGAGTACGAGGTCGGCTGTTTCGAGGCCGGCCAGAAGCTCCGGAACACCGGACGGATCGTGCTGGCCGTCGGAATCCACCTGAACGACATTCTCGAACCCATGGATCAATGCGTATTTGAAACCGGCACGCATCGCGCCGCCGACGCCGAGATTGAACGGCAAGCTGATGACGGTGGCTCCGGCACTTCGCGCCTTGACCACGGTTTGGTCGGTTGAACCATCGTCTACGACTAGGACACTCACGCCGGGGAGCTTTGTGAAAACTTCGGTGACGACAGCTGCGACTGACTCCTCCTCGTTGAGTGCAGGCATCACAATTAACGTGGCCTTGAGGGAGCTTGTCATAGTCAAATCCTACCAAACGGGGGAACACCCACCCGTTCTTGGCTAGGCTCGGCGGGTGGATAGTCCAGCAATAAACATGCCCCGCCCGACTGTCTCGGTGGCACTTTGCACCTATAACGGGACGGCCTTTGTGAAAGCGCAGCTGGAGAGTATTCTGCTCCAGACGCGTCTGCCCGACGAAATTGTGATCAGCGACGATGCTTCGTCGGACGACACCGTCACTGTCGTGCGGGAGGCTCTCGCTTCGTGCGAAACCGTCAGAGTCATCGTGTTGCGAAACGACAAGGCTCTCGGTGTGACGGCCAATTTCGCCCAGGCTCTCCGTGCCTGCACGGGGGACCTGATCGCTCTATGCGATCAGGATGACCTCTGGGCCCCGACAAAGCTGGAACGACTGACTGATGAATTTGCTCGGCGGCCGCACCTTGTGTTGGTGCATACCGATGCGCGGATTGTGGATGCGGCAGGCGAATCGATGGGGTCGACGCTGTTGGAAACTCTCTCCGTTACGGTTGACGAGAAGCGTTCCGTGCACACCGGGGACGCGCTGCGGGTTTTGCTCCGACGCAACATTGTGACGGGCGCGACAGCGATGATGCGGCGAGAACTGTTGGAAAGTGCTGGCTCATTTCCTTCGTCTTGGGTGCACGATGAGTGGCTGGCCGTCGTTGCCGCGGCCACGGGTGAGATGGATGTAGTTGAGGAACAGCTCATTGACTATAGGCAGCACGGCGGCAACGAGATCGGTGTGGCCACGCTCAGCCTTCGAGGGCGGATCGAACGGTTAACGAGGCCGCGTGCCGACCGCAACGCGCGTTTGCTGGCTCGCGCGCAGTCACTCGCGGTGCGACTTCGTGAGCCCGGCTTTGCGGCGAACACGAGCGTTGCCAGATTGACCGACCAGAAACTCGAGCATGAGCGAGCGCGGAGTGCGCTGCCGACACGGCGTGTGAGCAGAATGTGGCCCGCATGGGTGGAGTGGCGTACCGGCCGTTACCACCAATATGGCCTCGGGTTGCAGGACCTTGTGCGGGATTTGGTTCAGCCCGAATAGGTACTCACGTGGAATACGACCGTTTTTTGGGCCCTAGTTAGGATGAAACTCGTGAATACACCCGAGACTGCACGGCGTCCGCGCGCGCGATTGTCCGGATTCGCTCTCATTATGGGAGCAACCGCTATCGCCGGCGTTGCGTCTTACGTGGTGACGTGGCTCGTGCCGCATCAGATTGGCTTAGCAAGCTACGCGATTTTTGCCGTCTTTTGGTCGTTTATCTATTTGGTCGTTGGCACGCTGTCCGGCATTCAGCAGGAGATCACCCGCGCTACTCTGCCGATCGAAACGTCACCCGGTGGGCGCGCAAGCCGGGCCCGCAATTTCGCTTTCACCGCTGGGAGCACGGTCTTCGTGATAGTCCTAGGGACGGCCCCACTCTGGGTCGGTACGGTCTTTCCTGCCGAGGGCTGGCGCCTTGTTTGGCCGCTCGCCGTTGGGTCGGCTGCCTTCGTGACGGTGGCCGTGCTTGCTGGTACGCTCTACGGCGCGTCCCTGTGGATGCCGGTGGCGCTCATGATCGCGGTGGATGCGGTCATACGTCTGGCAGCGTTGTTTATCGTTCTGATATTCACGACAGATGTCGTACTTCTCGCTTGGGCAGTGGCCCTTCCCTTTCCGGTGACGCTCTTGGTGCTCTGGCCCTTCATACGTAACGCAGTGGTGGGGCGTACGCAGCTCGACGTCGGATATCGGGTGCTCACCTGGAATGTGTCGCGCACCATGCTGGCGGCGGCTTCCACTGGCATCATGGTCAGCGGCTTTCCCCTGATACTGGGCCTCACTGCGTCGGCAGAGCCGAAGGAACTCGTGGGGCTCTTCATTCTCACGATCACGCTGACCCGGGCGCCCCTCATCATCGTGGCCATGAGCTTGCAGAGCTATTTCGTGATTATGTTCCGTGACAACGTCGAGAGCTTCTGGAAACGGTTTCTCGCTCTGCAGGCACTAATTGTCGGGGCAGCACTGGTTCTTGCCCTGGCGGGCTGGCTACTGGGCCCCGCGGTGTTTGAGTTTCTCTTTCCGGGACAACTGAAACCGGAGGGCTGGTTCATTGCCGTTCTCGTATTTTCTTCTGCCCTCGTAGGGGCCATGTGCGTCAGCGCCCCCGCGGTTCTCGCTCGGTCGCAGCATTTTGTCTATACAGCGGGCTGGAGCGTCGCGGCGCTCGTTACCGTGATTTCACTTCTCATGCCCCTTGACTTCACGGCACGCACCGTGCTGGCCCTTCTGGCCGGTCCCGTCGCCGGATTGGCAGTGCATGGGGGCTACTTGGCCCTGAGCAGAAGCCCATCCACCCGTTGAGACTCTCGGCATGGCCCTCGGTATACTCGGCCTTACGCACTGTCGTTCCGAAACGCATAGTCACACGCGTTGGCGTGGGGCCGTTTCGAACCCCCGATCCCACATTTGAAAGGCGCGCGGTTTCCGCCAGCTCATGAGCAGTTCAGAAATTCTTGTTGTACTTCCCACCCTCGGTGATCGAATTGACAGCCTCAGGGAAACCCTCGAAGCAGTTAAACAACAGCGCCTCGACGTTGCTTTGACTCTTGCCGTAGTCGCTCCCGTCGGAGCCACCGAAGCGCGTGCAATGGCCGTCGAGTACGGTGCGATCGTCATCGACGACCCGAAGACAGGGATCTCCGCCGCCATCAATTGTGGTCTGGCCGCTCGCACTACGGAGCGCTACTATGCCTGGATCGGCGACGACGATCTGTTTCGTCCCGGCGGGCTGCAGCGGCTGCAGGCCATGCTCGACCAGGACTCGGCAGCCGTTTTGGCCTTCGGCGGTTGCGAATACATCGACCCCACGGGCAAGAAACTCGCGCTCAGCAATGCCGGCGGCCTGGCAACATTTCTGCTCGCGTGGGGCCCTGACCTCATTCCGCACCCCGGCACCATGATTCGCCTTGACGCGCTCGAAGCGATCGGCGGTTTCGATGTGAAGCTCAAGTACGCCATGGACCTCGATGCGTTTCTCAAGTTGCGCAAGTATGGCAAATTCATCTCGACACGAGTGCCTGTGTCGGCCTTCCGCTGGCACCCTGACTCCCTCACCGTGGCCAACCGATTGAATTCCAGTCTCGAGTCCGAAGCCGTAAAACGACGCCATCTTCCGTCCGGGCTTCGCCCGCTGAGCCCGCTCTGGAACTACCCGATCCGCTGGGCTTCGGCGTTTGCGGCCCGGCGGGTGAGCGCCCAGGCCTGAGAATTCGGCTGCGGTAGGCTCGATCTTGGCCTTGCGCCGCGTCTTTGCCGCATGTCCATCGAATCGTGGAGTGAACCAAATGAAGGACACACTGCGCGTTGCGCTTTCTATGCTCACCCTGGTGCGCGGTGGGATGGGTGGCAGCGAAACGTATGCCCGGGCGCTCACCGGCCAGCTGAACAACCGAGCTGCTGTCGATGCGAAGGCCTTTGTGCCGGTGTCGGCCCAAGGATTTAGTGAGGGAATTCCCGAGCGAGTCGTTGAAGAGGTGCGCGTCGGACCCAGCACCCGCGAGCGTCTGGTCGGCCTGGCGCAGATCGCGGCTCGTTCTGGTGCCATCCGGCGCAGCATGGGCGGCGCCGACGTGGTGCACTTCCCATTCACGGTCCCGGCGCCGATGCCGGGGCGCGCACAGGCTTCCGTTCAGACTCTGCTGGACGTGCAGCACCTCGAACTGCCGCAGATGTTCAGCCGCGTGGAGCTTCTCTATCGGCGGCGCTTCTATGAGGGCTTCGCGGCCCGGGCTGATGCTGTGATCACGATCAGTCACTTCGCGAAGGCGCGAATGATCGACAGCCTGGGGCTGGATCCCGAGCGCATCCACGTGGCGCACCTCGGTGTCGATACCGATCGCTACCTGCCCAACCTCGGTGCCCGGGAGAACTTTGTTCTCTACCCTGCACGTGGCTGGCCCCACAAGAACCACGCACGACTGATCGAAGCCATGATGCTGGCACGACGCGAATTGCCCGGGCTGCGCCTCGTGCTCACGGGCGGAGGGCTTGACGATCTGGGGGAGCTGCCCGACTGGGTCGACCGTCGCGGGTTGGTCGAACCGGATGAGTTGCTTCGGCTTTACCAGAGCGCGGCCGCCCTCGTTTTTCCCAGCCTGTACGAGGGCTTTGGCCTGCCTCCTCTCGAAGCCATGGCCTCGGGATGCCCCGTCGCGGCATCGAATGCGGGGTCATTGCCCGAGGTCGTTGGCGACGCTGCCGTGCAGTTCGATCCTCGGGACCCTGAGGCCATCTCGGCGGGGATTGTTGAGGCGGTTGCCCGTGGCGACGAGCTGACCGCAGCAGGTCTGCTGCAGGTTCGGAAATTCACCTGGGAGCAGTGCGGCGACGTTCACGTGCAGGCATACCAGGCCGCTCATCAGAGGAAGAATTCATGACGAAAATACAGCGCGCCCTGGTGACGGGAGCGAACGGGCAGGACGGAATGTACCTCGTGAGACGGCTTGTCTCCGAAGGTCACGACGTGCACGGGATGTGCCATTCTGCTGAAGGGGCGACCCGTCTGGGGATGCAGGTGCCCGAAGTAACCGCGCACGTTTGCGATCTAAGCGACCCCCAGGGCATCGATGCCCTGATCGAAGAGGTGCGTCCCACAATCATCTTCAACCTCGCCGGGAACACGTCAGTGGCTCGCTCCTGGGACTTCCCCGCGGAGACTGCGGATGTGCTTGGCGTCGGCCCAGTTCGGCTTCTACAGGCGGCGTGGGTCTTGGGCGAACGTATGGGGACAACCATTCGGTTCGTTCAGGCGTCGAGCGCGGAGATTTTCGGCGACGCGATCGACGTTCCCCAAACGGAGAAGACGTTGCGTGACCCGGTCACGCCCTATGGCGCGGCGAAATCGTTTGCCCATGAAATGATCAGCGTTTATCGCAAGCGTGGCATGTTCGCGAGCTCGGCCATCCTGTACAACCACGAGTCGCCCACTCGGCCCGAATCCTTCGTTGCCCGCAAGATCTCCCGTGAAGTCGCACGCATTTCGCTGGGTCTCTCTGACCGGCTGACGCTCGGAAACATCGACGTTTTTCGCGATTGGGGCTATGCGCCCGACTACGTGGACGCGCTCGTACGCATCTCCCGGGCCGATGCGGCCGACGACTTTATTGTGGCCACCGGCATTGCTCACAGCGTGAGGGACTTCGTGGACACGGCGTTCGCGCACATCGGCGTGACCGACGCGAGCCGGTACGTTGTTATCGACCCGGCGTTCTACCGGCCTGCCGACCCTAAAGAACTCGTCGGCGATCCGAGACGGCTGAAAACTCTTGGTTGGGAACCTAGTGTGAACTTCGAACAGCTCGTCACGCTGATGGTTGATGCCGACGTCCAGTCCTTACAGCAGTAGCTGGGTGCCGCTTCCGTGATTGATCGGTAAGCTCTATGGGTCGAGGGTTTGGCTTCAGCGGATGACCGCGTGCCGGGCCGAGCCTTTTCAGCCACATAGTAGGGAACTTCATGGCCAAGCGCGCTTTCATTACCGGCATAACCGGACAAGACGGGTCATACCTCGCCGAACTGCTGCTCAGCAAGGGCTATGAGGTTCACGGCCTCATTCGCCGTGCGTCAACTTTCAACACGTCGCGTATCGACCACCTCTACGTGGATCCGCACGACACTGGGGCCAAGCTATTTCTGCACTATGGGGATCTGAGTGACGGCTCCCGTCTATCGACGCTCCTAGCCGAGATCAAGCCGGACGAGGTCTACAACCTGGCCGCGCAGTCGCACGTGCGGGTGTCGTTTGACGAACCAGAGCACACGGCGGACACGACCGGGATGGGCACGATCCGCCTGCTTGAGGCGGTGCGCATGTCAGGCATCCACTGCCGGTTCTACCAGGCGTCGAGTTCGGAGATGTTCGGCGCGACCCCGCCGCCGCAGAACGAGGACACCCCGTTCTACCCGCGCTCGCCCTACGGTGCGGCGAAGGTGTACTCCTACTGGATCACCAAGAACTACCGCGAGGCCTACGGCATGTTCGCGGTCAACGGCATTCTGTTCAACCACGAGTCGCCGCGTCGTGGCGAGACGTTCGTGACGCGCAAGATCACCCGCGCAGTCGCTGCGATCAAGGCTGGCACGCAGAACCACGTTTACCTCGGCAACCTCGATTCCGTTCGTGACTGGGGCTATGCCGCTGAGTACGTGGAAGGCATGTGGCGCATGCTGCAGGTCGATGAACCCGAGGACTTCGTTCTCGCTACGGGGGGCAATTTTACAGTGCGCGACTTCGTGCAGACCGCGTTCGAGCACGCGGGCCTGGACTGGGAAGAACACGTTCGCTTTGACGAGCGCTACCTGCGCCCCACCGAGGTGGATGCCCTCGTCGGCGACGCATCCAAGGCCGAGGCCAAGCTGGGCTGGAAAGCCACCGTGGACACGGCAGAGCTCGCCCGCATCATGGTGGACGCCGATATCACTGCGCTCAGCCACGCTGGCGGGCGCTGGATCGACGAGGTCAAACTTGCGAGCTGGGGCACCAAGTAACTATGACCGATTCGGATGACCGCGACCACGTTGACTTCGTTCCCGGCCCGCTGGACCGCTCTGGCACGTTCTACGTGGCTGGGCACCGCGGCCTCGTGGGCTCTGCCATCTGGCGGCGCCTGCAGTCCGAAGGGTTCACGGACCTCGTAGGCCGAACGTCGGCGGAACTGGACTTGAAGGACCGCGACGCGGTATTCGCATTTTTCGCGGAGGTGAAGCCGCGGTACGTCGTTCTGGCAGCGGCGAAGGTCGGCGGGATCCTCGCCAACAACACCTACCCGGTCGATTTTCTTAGCGACAACCTGCGCATTCAGGTGAACGTGCTCGACGCCGCGTTGAAGTACGGCGTCGAGCGACTTCTGTTCCTCGGTTCCAGCTGCATCTACCCGCGGCTCGCGCCGCAGCCAATTAGGGAAGATTCTCTGCTCACCGGGTACTTGGAGCCGACGAACGATGCGTATGCGATTGCGAAAATCGCGGGAATATTGCAGATTCAGGCCGTGCGCCGTCAATTCGGATTGCCGTGGATCTCAGCGATGCCGACGAACCTCTACGGCCCGGGAGACAACTTCTCGCCGGCGGGATCGCATGTTCTGCCCGCTTTGATTCGTCGCTACGACGACGCCGCGAAATCGGGCGCCGCATCCGTGACGAACTGGGGCACCGGCACACCGCGTCGCGAATTCTTACACGTGGATGACATGGCCGAGGCCTGCCTGCACCTGATGGAGCATTACGACGGTCCCGAGCAGGTAAACGTGGGTACCGGGCGGGACGTGACAATCAAGGAGATCGCCGAGACGATCGCCCAAGTTGTTGGTTACACCGGTACCACCGAGTGGGACACGGGCAAACCCGACGGAACCCCGCAGAAGCTTCTCGACGTGTCAAAGCTTGCCAACGTGGGCTGGAATGCTCGGATTGACCTTGAAGCTGGATTGCGCTCCACCGTGGACTGGTATCGCGAACACTCGGATACGCTCCGCCAGTAAGCGGATGCCGCGCACGGCACGCCATGCGCGTTTGTTGGCCCGGGCCGAAGCTCCGCAGCAACGGGGTTCTGGGTTTGAGCCGGCGGCATCCGCTGCAGGACGGGTTGCGCGATCCCCGTGCAGCCCGTCTGAGCTGGTCGACGCGGATCTCTCTGCCAGTGGGCGGCGGGCGGAGGCCGCTTTCGCGAAACGCGGGAGTTGCGCCGGTGCGCGGGAGGCGGAACTCGGGCGCACCGGCGCAACTCCCGCGCGGCGCGGTGCGCGCGGGCGACCTACGGCGCGTCGGGGTGGGGCTTGTGCGGCAGGGCGCTGCGCCAGCTCAGACCCTGCGCGGCCTTGACGGAGCAGATCACGAGCAGCAGCCAGCCGAACTCGAACAAAATGGTGCTTTCCGCCGCGCTGGTCACCAGCAGGGTCACCAAAATGAGCGGTGCCCAGACGTAGACCAGCGAGCGCTTGTTCGAGGCGAGCAGCCAGGAACGCACGAAGGCCAGCAGCACGAGGGCGAGAAAGGCGAGAAAGCCGATCAGTCCCAGCTGAAAGTACACGTCGAGGTAGGCGTTGAGCCCGGTGGTGTACAGGTGTCCGGTGGTGAATTCCAGCCAACCGTAGGGCGTGACATCCTGCGGCCAGAATCCGGCCCAGCCCCAGCCCTCGAGCGGATGCAGTTCCACCAGCCGCCACATTTCGGTCCACAGCGAGTATCGAACTTCAAACTCACTGCCCGCGTTGAGGGCGCTGATGATGGTCGTGCGGCCCACCCAGGCCGCGCCGGCGGCGGCCAGAGTCGCGGCCACGAGGCCCAGTTGCAGGCGCCATCGGCCGTCAGCGGGGGTACGGCGCAAACGGTAGAGGGCGAGCGCGGCGAGAACGACGCAGATGGCGACAACCACGATGACCGGGGAGCGGGTGAGCACCAGCGAGATGCCCGCGAGCCACATCGAGCCGATGCCGCGGCCGCGTGGAATGGATCGGGCGCGCAGCTCCACGTAGAAGGTGACGGCGGCGATGAGGGCGATGAGCCCGAACACGTTGCGGGAGCCGAAGATGCCCTGGATGGGGCCGAGTCGGTCGATATCGCCGACCACGCCGAGAAACGCGATCGGCAGGTCGAGTAGCAGCCCCGAGAGCACTTCGAGAAAAATGGAGACCCCGAGCAGTACTCGCAGCACATCACCGGTGGCGCGCACCACCTGAAAGGTGTCGCGCACGAGCGCCACATAGATGGCGAGAAACCCTACGGTGATTTGGTAGCTGACGCCGATGATGGTCTCGGAGACGTAGCCGCTCCACAACCCGGACAGCGCGCACCACGCCACGAACACG
The DNA here is from genome assembly GCF_030063365.1 of Cryobacterium sp. PH29-G1. Classification (GTDB taxonomy): domain Bacteria; phylum Actinomycetota; class Actinomycetes; order Actinomycetales; family Microbacteriaceae; genus Cryobacterium. Next base: position 50,624 of record NZ_JASISY010000019.1, read on the forward strand.
ATGATCGAGATGGGCAGCAGGCCGTGCCACTCCACGATCGGGCGGCGGGCCAGCAGCGACAGCACAGCGAGCACAACGAGCCCACCGAGTATGCCGATCAGGCCGGGCCAGCCCATGACGCTGCGCAGCAGGTGGGTGCCAAAGGCGGTGGCCAGAATGATAAGCGTGAGCGAGGCCGCGAATTTCGGCGACGCGAGAACGCGGCGCAGGGCTTCGGGCAAGGTAGTCATCATGGCCCGTCTAATTTACCGCGTGAAACTTAGGGCATTGGTCGGGGCGCGTGCTGCTGCCGTTTGGTGACGACGGCGAGCACGATCAAAATTACCCACCCGCTCTCAACCAGCAGCCGACTTTCGGCCACACTCTGCGCGATCAGCGCGACGAGCAGCAGCAGCGGCAGCAACGCCGAGACCGCGAACGGTTCGTTGTCGGTTACGCCCCGACGCGGGCGATCCACGGCGAGAAACCAGGCCCGCCACAGCGTGGAGAAGACCAGCGCGGCGAACAGAATCACGCCGAAGATGCCCAGCTGCAGCCATACATCGAGCCAGGCGTTGTGCGCCTGGAGGTAGGTGACGCCCTTGCGCACGGCCAGATCGTTGAACGGTTCCACCCACGGCACCCAGTAGCTCACCCACCCCCAGCCGAACACGGGTCGTTCCAGGGCGAGCTGGGTGACGCTGGCCCAAATGTCGAAGCGGCCGGTGAGGTCCTCGCTGCGGCCGAGCAGCGCAAACAGCTGTGACGAGAACAGTGCGAGTGCTGCCACCACCACCCCAACGGATGCCGCCGCCACGACATACAGCGGCCGCCGGTGCTGGTCGTGCACGGTGCGTGCCCAGAGTGCGAACAGCAGGGCGGCGACAACGGCCGCCAGCGCCACAGTGACCGTGGCGGATCGGGTGAGCACGAGCATCCCGATGGCCACGGTGAGCCAGACCAGGCCGGCGCCGCGCTTGACGGTGTGGGCGCGCAGCTGCACGGTGAAGACGATGATGGCCAGCAGGGCGACGAAACCGAGCAGGTTGCGGTTGGCGACGATGCCCTCGATTGGGCCGCCGGCCAGCAAGAGGCCCCGGGACCAGTAGAAGGCGTTCGGTATGTGAATGGTGCCGTAGTCGACGAAGAAGGGCAGCACGGGGTGTCGAATGACGACGGCCACGATCAGCTCGAACACGAGCGAGAGGGCGAGCACCCAGCGCAGCGCGCCGGCCAGGGTACGCAGCAGTTCCGGCCAGGTGAGGGTGACGGCCAGAAACAGCGCGGCGAGGGTGGTGATGAGTTGCAGCGCGATTCCCAGAGCGGATGCCCCCGGGTAATACGACCACGCGATCGACAGGGTGGCCAGCAGCAGAAAAGCGGTGATGGTCTTGGGAAACTTGCGCCAGTTCAGCGGCGGCGCGAGGGCAGCCTGGTAGGTGCGGCCGCGGGCGATGTCGCGGTCGGTGGGTGGGGCATCCGCTCTGTCGGGGGGAGTGGCGGCTCGGTTGCGGGCGTTGGTGCGCTGGGTGCTGAGGCCGATGATGCTGCCGACCACGACGATGCCGGCGACGGCGCCAAAGCCCCACCAGCCGCCGAGGTTGCGCCAGAACTGGCCGGCCAGAACGGTGAACCAGACGAAGGTTGCGAAGAGTCGAATGACGAGGCGACTCTGCACGGTGGACATGGCACCAGATTACCGGTGTTGGTGTGGCCCGTTTCGCGACCCGTTTCGCTACTTCACGCGAGGGCGGAGAAAATGTTGCTTCCGGGCGGCCGCAGCAACAATTTTTCCGCTCGCGCGTGCAGGCGTCGCTTCTAGTCGGCGCGGCCCTCGGCCAGGTAGGCGAGGCGGCGCAGGGTCTCCGTGTTGCGGTGGGCGATGGCCAGATCGCTCAACGTGGTGGGAACCAGACGGGCCGGGCCGGCGACCACGTCTTCGGTCATGCGCACGAGGCATCCGTTGTCGCGGTCTTGAACGTCGATTGCCACGTGTGCCTCACCGACGGGCCAGCCGCGCGCTTTGAGCATGACGTGGCGGGGCGAGCGCCATTCGAGCACGGAGGTGGTGTCGTCGATCAGGGCCGGCCAGACTCCCACCGAGTGGTGGATGCGGCTGCCGACGGCGGGCCAGCTCGCGTCGACGTCGCGCATGCGGCTCGCGCCGACCACCCAGCTGGGGTACAGCCAGCCATTGGCCAAGACCGCGAAGACCTGTTCGGCGGTGCACGCAAAAGCTCGATAGTTCACGGCCATGAAGGTCTCCTATTCGTTGGGTTCAATCGGTAAGCGGATGCGCAGATCTCGGCGGTGACAGGTCGGGCGGAGTGTGCACGTTGAATTCGTGGCCGAGGGCGCTCAGCGCGGCGCGATAGCCGCACATTCCGTGCACACCGGGGCCGGGCGAGGTCGACGACGAGCACAGGTAGACGCCCTTCAACGGCGTGCTCCACGGGTCGCCCGACAGCACCGGACGGCGCACGAGCTGCAGCAGGCTGATCGCTCCGGCCGCGATGTCGCCGCCAATGTGGTTGGGATTGTGCTTCTGCATCTGCGCGGCGCTCTGACCGACCGAGGCGAGAATGGTGTCGCGAAACCCCGGGGCGAAGCGTTCGATCTGCCGGGTGATCTGCTCGGTCTGGTCGTGGGGGGAGCCGGCCGGAACGTGCGTGTAGGCCCAGAGCACGTGCTGTCCCGCGGGAGCGCGGCTGGCGTCGAGAATGCTCGGCTGCGCGGCGAGCACGTAGGGGGAGTCAGAGTGCCGCCCGTGGGCGACGGCGTTCTCCGCCCGCGCCTGGTCGGCACGGGTGCCGCCCACGTGCAGGGTCGGCGCTCGCCGCAGGTCGACAGCGGTCCACGGCACCGGTTCGGACAGCGCGAAGTCCACCTTGGCGACCCCGTTGCCGTAGCGAAACTGGGCCAGTGCTGCGGCGTAGCGGTCGGGCAGGGCTCCCGCGGTGAGATCGAGGAAGGCGCGCGGGGTGACGTCGAGCATCACCACGCTGGCCAGCGGTAGCTGCTGGAGGCTGGTGATGTCGACATCCGTCACGATTTCACCGCCGTGCGCGAGCAGGTCATCGGCGAGGGCCCGTGTGATGGCGCCGCTTCCGCCGGTCGGTAGCGGCCAGCCCCCGGCGTGCGCGTGGGCGGCGAGGGTGAGCCCGGCGCCGGCGGTCGAGAGGCTCGGCAGGCGCCCAATCGAGTGCGCAAACGTGCCGGTGAGCAGGGCCGGCGCGGTCTCGCCGGAAAAGCGCAAGTTCCACGCTGGGCTCCCCTGCTCGAGCGTGCGCAGCCCAAACCAGGCCAGCGTGAGCGGATGCCGCGGCACGCGCAGCAGCGCATCCCCGGTGAGGTCGGCCACATCGTTGATGTTCTGCACGAGGGGCGCGAGCAATCGGAGCCAGGCCGGGCCATCGCGGCCGAGGCCGGCTGCGGTGCGTTCGATGTCGTGCCAGGCCACCCCGGCCCGGCCGCCGGGCAGCGGATGCCCGTAGGAAATCTCGGGAACGGTGAGCTCGATGCGGTCATTGAGGCCGAATCTTTGAAAGAACTCGGAGGCGAGCGCGAGCGGATGCACGGCGGAACCCACATCGTGGTGAAACCCGGGCAGGGTGAGCTCTGCGGTCGCGGCGGCGCCGCCGATGGTGTGTGCGCGCTCGTAGACGCGCACGGAGAGCCCGGCGCGGGCGAGCGTGACGGCGGCGGCCAGGCCGTTCGGGCCGGATCCGACGACGACGGCGTCGATCCCCTGATCGGTGGTCACCGGAAAACCGGGCGGGGGGTGCGTCGAGGTCTCATTGCGACAATGTATCCCGGGCCGGTGCATGCGCACACCCCGGGCGGGGTGTGCGCATCCGTTTGTTGAACCCGTCGGGGCCAGAACCCGTCGGGGCCAGAACGGGCGTTCTTGACGAGTTCGTCGGGCAAACGACGGCTCGGCGTCAGACGAAGGCGGCCTGGCCGGTGATGGTGCGGCCCACGATGAGGGTGTTCATCTCCTGGGTGCCCTCGTAGGAGTAGATCGCCTCGGCGTCGGCGAAGTACCGGGCCACGTTGTACTCGAGGGTGACGCCGTTGCCGCCGAACAGCTCGCGGCACCACGCCACGCTCTCGCGCATGCGGCTGGTCGTGTAGGCCTTGGTGAGTGCGGAGTGCTCGTCGCGCTGCACTCCCTCGTCTTGCATCTGCGAGACCCGCACCACCATGCCGAGGCTCGCCGTGATATTGCCCAGGCTCTTCACCAGCAGATCCTGCACGAGCTGATGCCCACCGATCGGCTTGCCGAACTGCTCGCGCTCCTTCGCGTAGGCCACCGCCGCGTCGTACGCGCCGATGGCGTTGCCGACGGCCGCCCATGACACCTCGGCGCGCGTTGCCCGCAGCACCTTGGCGGTGTCCTTGAAGGAGTTGGCGTTCTGCAGGCGCAGGCTTTCGGGAACCACCACATCGGTCAGGGTCACGTCGGCGTTCTGCACCGCGCGCAGGCTGATCTTGCCCTCGATCTTGGTGGCGGAGTAGCCGGCCGTGTCGGTCGGAACGATGAAGCCCTTCACCTGGTTGTCGGCGGTGTCCTTGGCCCAGATGATGGTCACATCGCTGAAGGTGGCATTGCCGATCCAGCGCTTGGCGCCGTTCAGGGTCCAGCTGTCGCCGGTGCGGGTGGCGGTGGTGCGCAGGCCCTGCGCGCTGTCGGAACCGGAGAGCGGTTCGGTCAACCCGAACGCGCCCACGATTTCGCCGGAGGCGAGGCGCGGAATCCACTCGGCGCGTTGCTCGGCCGAGCCGGTGGCGGCAATCGACCCGGCCGCCAACCCGTTCTGCACGCCGACAAAGGTCGCAACGGATGCGTCCACTCGAGCGATCTCCAGCGCGACGAATCCGCGAAATACCGCTGAGTTCGCGAACGCTTTCGTTTCGTCCCAGGCGAAGGAATACATGCCGAGCTCAGCGAGCGGCTTGATGATCTGGGTGGGGAATTCGGCGCGTTCCCAGCATCCGTTGGCGATGGGCCGCACCTCCTGCTCGAGGTAGGCGCGCAGTTTCATGATGGCCGCCTGCTCGGGCGCGCTGAGCAGGTTTTCGTAGCCGAAGAAGTCGCTGCCGAGAAGGTCAAAGGTCATGGATGCTCCGTTGCAAGAAAAGGCGGCCGACACGCGACCGGGACTGTTCGCGAGCCTAGAGGGGTTGGCTGAACGCTCGAAGTCGGTTGGTAGTTTGGTCTAAACAGTTGGAGAAGGAGTCGAAAATGTTTGTGGGCATCGCCAATACCCCGCGTAATTATGCCTGGGGGGCCACGCACGCTATCGCCGACCTGTTGGGCCGGACTCCTTCGGGTGGTCCGGAGGCCGAGCTGTGGCTCGGCGCCCATGCCGGCTCGGCTGCGGTGATCGAGGACTCGTCGCTCGTGGGTGGAGCTGCCAACCTGGCTGAGTGGATTGCGGCGGAGCCGGAGACGGCGCTCGGCGCTGGGTGGGCGACGCGCGAAGCGGATGCCTTCGGTACCGGCTCGGGCGCGGCGGCGGGGAACGCCGACGCCCCGGCCCCCCGGCTGCCCTTTCTGCTGAAGATTCTGGCCGCCGGTCGCCCGCTGTCGCTGCAGGCGCACCCGACCACCGAGCAGGCCCGCGCCGGATTCGAGCTCGAGAACGAGGCCGGAATCCCGATCGACGCCGGCAACCGCAACTACCGCGACCCGTTTCACAAACCCGAGCTGATCTTTGCGTTGAGCGACACCTTTGAAGCGCTCTGCGGCTTTCGCCCGCTTGAGGAGGTGCGCGGCATCATCGCCGAGTTGCGGCTGCTCGACCTCTCGACCGAGGAACCGCAAAGCGCCGTGCTCGACCTGCTGGAGAATCACCTGGTTCGGGGATTGTCCGACACCGTCGACTGGCTGCTGCGCGACGGTCGCGGCGGCGACTCCGGCGAGGTGGAATGGCTGGTCGAACGGGTCGTCGCGCTCGCCGACCACGCCCGGCTTCTGGCCGAGGGGGGAGCCGCTATCGGCTACGCCCGCGAGCTGGCGACGGTTCGCGCCCTGGCTGCCGAGTACCCCGGTGACCCGGGAATCGTGCTGGCCCTGCTGCTGAACCGCATCTCCCTGAAGCGCGGCGAGGTGAAGTATCTGCCGGCCGGCAACATCCACGCGTATCTGTCGGGGCTCGGCGTTGAACTCATGGCCGCCTCGGACAACGTGGTGCGCGGGGGGCTGACTCCCAAACACATCGACATCGACGAATTGCTCGCCGTGCTCGACTTCACTCCGCAGCACCAGCCGTACCTCGCGCCCATCGCGGTGGCTCCCGGGGTATCGCTCTATCGGCCCGGCGTGACGGAGTTCGAACTCGTGCATATCGAAGCGGATGCCGACGCATCGTCGGCCACGCCGGTTCCGATGCGACAGATCACCCTGGCCGGGCCGGCCATCGCAATCTGCACCGAGGGCGGGTTTCTCGTGGCCGGTGGGCTGTCTTCGCGGCCGCTCAAGCGTGGGCAGGCCGTGTATGTCACGCCCGACGAAGGCACCCTCACTTTCGCCGGAACCGGCGAAGTCTTTCTGGCCACGGTCGGCGCCTAACGCGCGTTACGCCGGCACCTCGCGCTGCGCGGGAGTCACCGCGGCATTTCGCGGTGCGCGGGAGGTGCGCCAGAGCGCGGGTGGCGCAACTCCCGCGCACCGACGCAACTCCCGCCTGTCGCGGGACCGCGCGATGTCAAGCTGTGTGGAGTCACCGGAGTTAGTTTTTGACGCTTCTGTCGGGAAGATGATTGATTCCGACGACGCCGGCGGGTGCCGGTGTGGTGGGTCGTGCACAGAATCGTTCCGGAT
>NZ_JASISY010000001.1 GCF_030063365.1 Cryobacterium sp. PH29-G1
GCGCTCGGTGGGTCCAGTGCCGAGTTCGCCGGGCTGTCTGATGCGCAGGTGCTTACGGCGCGCGGTCCGATTGCTGATCTGTTGCGGTTGAGCAATACGGTGGCGGCGTTGTTGGCGGGCACGATTGCGCAGCGGTCCCGGCCGGAGCTGGGTCAGGCCGGGTTGGCGGCCCGGAACGGGTTCAGCAACCCGACGTTGATGGTGCAGCAGGCCACCGGTTTGAGTCGGGTCGAGGCCGGCCGGCTGGTTGCTGTCGGGGTGCTGATGAGCGACACGGAGACGGCGGAGCGGGAGGCTGCCGCCGCGCGGGAAGCCGCTGCCGCACGGGAAGCCGCGCGGGTGGCGCAGGCCGCCGCCGAAGCTGCGGCGGCGGATGCGGCTGCTGCGGCGGTCGAAGCTGCGGTCGAGGCTGCGGTCGATGCGCAGCGTGCGGCGGAGTGGGAAGCGGCCCAGTGGGAGGCGCGGGAGGCCGATCGAGCCGCCGCGTGGGCCGAACTGCACCCCGATCTGCCGCTCCCTGACGCCCCGCCCCGGCCTGGGCCGGTCATCGCAACGGTTCCGATCGCACCGGTCGTGCTGGTGCCACTGGTACCACCGCTGGTGCCTCCGCTGCCACCGCTGCCGCTGGTGCCGGTGGTGGTGGTGCCGTGGCAGGCGCCGATTATGCACGCGATCACCGCGGGCATTTTTTCGCCCGGTGTCGGCGATGCCCTGCTGCGCGGCCTCGGCACCCTCGACCAGGCGATCACGGCCGAGAAACTCGCCGCCGCCCTGCGGCTGTTGCTGGTCGAGGCGCCGGGCCTGAACACCGAGCAAGCGTTCAAACGGGCCCGCCGCCTGCGTGACGAACTGGACGCGGCGGGTATTCTGGCGCGGGAGAAGCAGGCCCGCGACGACACCACCTGGTCGCTCTGGCGGCGCGCGGACGGCATGGTCACCCTGCACGCGCTGCTGCCGCCGGAGCAGGGCGAACTATGGATCGCGACCTATGACGCGCTGACCAGTCCGCGGCGCGGCGGGGTGCGGTTCGTCGACCCGGAACGAGCCGCGTGGGCGCAGAGCGTGAAAGACGACCCCCGCACCCTCGCCCAGATCGCCGCGGACTCCTTCACCCAACTACTCAAACTCGGCGCCGACGCCGACCCCAACACCCTCTTCGGTGGCCGCCGCCCGGTCGTGCGCGTCATCGTCACCGAACACAACCGCCCCACCACAATCCCCGCCCCGACCGCAGCTGCTCCGACCGCGGCTACTCCGACCGCGGCTACCCCCAGCGGGCCTGCTCCTGGCGCGGCTCCTCGCGCGGCTGCTCCCACCGGGAGCCCGCCAGCCGCCACAGCCGCCACCGGGTCGAGGGCGTTCGGCTACCTCGAGGGCAATCCGGCACCGGTATCGGCCGAGACGATCGATCGACACCTCTGTGACTCCGGCTACCTCGGCATCCTGTTCGACCAAACCGGACAGCCCCTCAACGTCGGACGCGACCAACGCCTCTTCACCCCAGAGCAACGCCAAGCCCTCGCCGTGCGCGACGGCGGATGCCGCTGGCCCGGCTGCGAACAACCACCATCCTGGAGCGAAGCCCACCACATCGAAAACTGGCTCGCCGCCAACGGCCTCACCAACATCGACCAAGCCATCCTGCTCTGCACCCCACACCACCTACTGCTCCACAACCGCGGCTGGAAAACACTCCTCCACAACGACCAATACTGGCTGCAACCCCCGGCCGACATCGATCCCCAACAAACACCGATCGAACTGCCCGGCAAGAACCCCCTCCTGACCCAGAACCTGACGCCCGTCCCGACGCCCCCACTCATTGAGAGTCCGCACCCTCCCGCGACTGGCACGACAGCTACCGGCGGGCGACTGCACGATGGTCTCGACAGGCTCGACCAACGGAAGGGAAACAACCTCGCAGGCGAGCCAGGTCAACGAGACGGGGGCGTTCCGACTCCGGAGCGCCCGCGCGACGATTATCGAAACTAAATCGTCGCTGGAAGCTAACCGTCAGCCGTCAGCATTACCTCTCTACTTGCGCATGTTCGCCTTGCGGATGCGCCGGCCGTCGGCGACGGTCTGCATCTCCTTCAGCGCGGCCTTCTGGCTCTTCTTGGTGCCCCGTGGTGGCAGCTGGATGTTTTTCTCGGCGGCGATGCCGGCCTGCAGCTGGCGGCCGCGTTCGAGCTCAGCGTCGAATTCGGCACCGAACAGCAACGCGAGGTTTGTCAGCCAGAGCCAGAGCAGAAAGATCACAATGCCGGCCAGCGAGCCGTAGGTTTTGGCATAGTTGGAAAAGGTCGTGACGTAAAAGCCGAACCCGAGGGACGCCACGACCATGACCACGAGGGCGAGCAGCGCCCCGAGGCTCAACCAGCGAAACTTCGGCTGCCGCACATTGGGTGTGAAGTAGTACAGCACCGCAATCAACAGCACGACCGCTGCCGCGAGGACCGGCCACTTGGCTATGGACCAGACCACCTGCACGGTCTGGCCGAGGCCGAGGGCGGCGCCGACGGCATCCGCTATCGGTCCGGAAATCGCCAGGATGAGCACGACGAGGAGGAGCAGCACGATGCCGATAACGGTCACCAACAGCTGCGTGGGTTTGAGCTTGAGAAACGACCGGCCTTCGTCGATTTCGTAGATGCGGTTCATGGCCCGGCTGAACGCACCGACATACCCCGATGCCGACCAGATCGCCACGGCGATACCGGCCACCAGCGCGAATCCCGCCGACGGCGATGTGCTGAACTGTTCGATCGGCCCGCGAATGACATCGAGGGCGTCGCCCGGGGCAACCGCGGCGAGGATGTTCAGCAACGTGTCGGCGGACTGCTTACCCTGCCCGAACACCCCGAGCAGTGACACCAGAGCGATGAGCGCCGGAAAGAGCGACAAGACGGCATAGTACGTGAGCGAGGCCGCAATGTCGGTGCACTGGTCGGTGCCGAATTCTCCCAGAGTGCGTTTGAAGACGTACTTCCACGAGGTCTTGGTCACATCGGCGGGGGTATCGGGCTTGCGGTCGGCATCCGGTTCCGGGGCGTCGGTACGTTTCTGGCTCTGGCCTTTGTTCGTCATGGGAGTCTCCTGCTCGGCTCGAATGAAGCCGGGGGTCGCGAATCGGTAGGGCAACGGCGATCCCCGGCGGTGAAAATATACTGCGTTCTGGAGCCCGGCGTGCGCACCGCGCGGCCGGCCTCGGCTCAGGGTGTATCCGATCGCCGAAAGGCGTGCTAATTTTCCCCAGATGAAGCAGAGAGAGATGTTCCTACAAGCGGATGCTGCGTTGCGCTCCGTCATTGACCAGATCACTCCGGAGCAGCTGGACCAGCGGGCCCCCGCCGAGTGGTCGCAGAAGGCGAACCCGACCCTGCGCGACATCCTCGCCGACCACGCCGAGGACGAAGCCTGGCTCCCCGCGGTGCTCGCGGGGCGCACCATTGACGAGGTGGGGGACGCCTACAAGGGAGATCTGCTCGGCGAGGATCCGATCGGCAATTACGACCGCATCAACGAGGCGACGACGAAGGTCGTCACCGGCGACCTCGACCCGAATAAGGTCGTGCACCTCAGCTATGGGGACTACTCGCTGGGCGAAGCTCTGCAGCACACCGCCCTGTACCGTGCCTTCCAAGCCTGGAGTATTGCGCACCACATCGGCCTCGACTACTCGCTGCCCGACGAGCTGGTGGAGAACCTCTGGGAGCAGATCGCGCCCGACATCGAGATGTGGCGGGGTTTCGGTGTGTTTCCACCCGAGGTGCCCGTGCCAGCCGACGCAAATCGAGAGGTTCAGCTGCTGGGCAAGGCCGGGTACTGGCGCGAGTAGCGGTGCACCGGATCTGCTCCGGATCTACTCGGGGGCGACTCCGTTGTAGAAGTGCTCGAACACCATGCTCGTTCGGGTAGAGGCGACGGCGGGATTGGCCGAGAGGTTTTCGAGTACGAAATCGCGCACGTCGTCGGTGTCGCGGGCCGAGAGCTGAATGATGAAGTCCTCAGATCCGCCCAGAAAGAACAGTTGTACCACCCGCGGCATCACCCGGATCGAATCACGAAAAGCCGGAATGTGGGTGCGGGCTCCCGCGCGAATGCTCACGCTGATCAGTGCCTGCAAGCCGAGCCCGATCGATTTCGGGTCGACCATGGCCGTGAACCCCGTGATGATTTTCCGATTGACCAGCGAGCGCACGCGGGCAACGCAGGTGGACTCGGCGATTCCAGCCGCGCTGGCCAGTCTGCTGTTCGTGGTGCGGGAATCTGCCTGCAGGGCAGCGACCAAAATGCGGTCGACCTCGTCGAGAGTCTCAACAACCCGAATCCTCTTCGCTTCTGCCATTGCGCATCTCCAGCCGGCCGCATATTTTGTGGAATTTTCCCCAAGTCTGGCAGATTCTACGGATTTTACCTAGCGGAAACGAATCAATAGCAGTCTTACGTCTATCAAAAGCCGAGTCGTTCGGCAGCAACAACCGAGACGGAGCACTTATGTTGGTTGGCATTCCCACAGAGATCAAGAACAACGAGAACCGCGTCGCGATCACCCCGGCCGGCGTGAATGAGCTCACGCGCCGAGGTCACGAGGTCATCATCGAAAAGGGGGCTGGACTCGGTTCGAGCATCACGGATGATGCTTTTCGCCTGGCCGGGGCATCCATTGTCGCCACCGCTGCCGAAGTGTGGGCCGCGGCCGAACTACTCCTTAAGGTGAAGGAGCCCATCGCCAGCGAGTACCCGCTGATGCGCCAGGGCCAGGTGCTGTTCACCTACCTGCACTTGGCGGCATCCGCTGAGTGCACCGACGCGCTGCTGGCGTCGGGCACGACCGCCATCGCCTATGAAACCGTGCAACTGGATGACCGCAGCCTGCCGCTGCTCTCGCCGATGAGCGAGGTCGCCGGTCGACTCTCGGTTCAGGTCGGCGCGTACCACCTGTTGAGCGCCAACGGTGGCAGTGGAATTCTGCTCGGGGGAGTGCCGGGAACGCCCAAGGCCAAGGTCGTCGTGATCGGCGGTGGCGTCGCCGGCGAGCACGCCGCGGCCAACGCGCTCGGTATGGGCGCCGACGTGACCATCATCGACCTATCGCTGGCTCGCCTGCGCCAGCTCGAAGCTCGCTTCAACGGCGAGATCCAGACGCGCGCGTCGACCCAGTATGAGATCGCCGAGCAGGTACGGGAAGCCGATCTCGTGATCGGCTCCGTGCTCATCCCGGGAGCGCAGGCACCCAAGCTCGTCACCGACGCCATGGTCGCCTCGATGAAGCCGGGCTCCGTGCTCGTGGACATCGCCATCGACCAGGGCGGCTGCTTCGAGGGCTCGCACGCGACAACACACGACAACCCCACCTTTGCCGTGCACGACAGCGTCTACTACTGCGTCGCCAACATGCCGGGCGCCGTGCCGGCCACGTCGACCCGCGCACTGACCAACGCGACGTTGCCCTACGTCGTCGCGCTGGCTCAAAAGGGGTGGAAGAAGGCCATCGCCGAAGACGCCGCTCTCGCCAAGGGCCTCAACACCCACGACGGTCGCATCACCAACCCGCACGTCGCCTGGGCGTTCCACGCCGAATTGCTCACCGTCGCGGACGCGATCGCCTGACACTCACTCCATCACTGAGAACGCCCCGTTCTTCCGGAGCTGCCGTTCACGCGGCGATTCCGGAAGAGCGGGGCGTCTTGGCGTTCGCCCGCGTGCTACTGAGCGGTGTAACCGCCATCGACGAGATGGTAGCTGCCGCTAATGAAGGAGGCGGCGTCGGAGACGAGGAAAGCCACGAGTGCGGCGACCTCGTCGGGCTCGCCGAGGCGACCGAGCGCGTGTTTGGTGGCGAGGAAGGCCTGGGTGTCGTCATCCACATTGGAATCGACCAGGGGGGTGTGGATGAAGCCGGGGCCGACAGCGTTGGTGCGCACGTTCTGGGCGCCATACTCGAGGGCTGCGTTCTTGGTGAGTCCGAGCAGCCCGTGCTTGGCCGCGACATAGGCCGATGACTGGGGAAATCCGACGGAGCCGAGGATCGATGCCATGTTGACGATCGCGCCGCCACCGTTGGCCGCGATGGCCGGTAGCTGAAATTTGAGGCCGTAGAACACAGCGTTGAGGTTGATTTCAATCACCTGACGCCAGCTTTCGAGCGAGTAATCGCCAATGAGTGCGGCTTCTCCGCCGATGCCGGCATTGTTCACGGCGATCTTGAGCGGAGCGAGCGCGTTGGCAACCGCGATGGCGCCCTCGGCGATGGCCGGATCGCTGGAGTCTCCGACGAACGAGATGGCGATCCCGCCGGCGGCGATGATCTCGGCCACGACGGCATCCGCTGGCCCGGCATTGATGTCGGCGACGACAACGGATGCCCCGTTCGCGGCCAGCTCCAGGGCGACGGCCCGCCCGATGCCAGACCCGGCTCCGGTCACGATTGCTGAGCGATGTGCCACGTCATACGTTGCCATGATGATCTCCAAGTCTCGCCGGAAGGTGCGACGCGCAGCTGCCGACGTGCGATTTCGATTGTTTGGTCTGTGTCTGAGACCGTACACCGAGTGGCCTTGACTATGGCGTGCTAGTGGCGGCGATGACCCGGTGGAGCGCGTTGCGCAGGGTGGCCAGGTCATCGAGGGGAATATTCAGAGCGGCGACGACCCGTGGCGGAATGGTCTCGGCCACCGCGCGCAGGGCCAGGCCGCGCTCGGTCAGCGTGACATCGAGGGTGCGTTCGTCGGCCGGGCGGCGTTGACGGCGCACATATCCCGTCGCCTCCAGCCGTTTGAGCAGGGGGGAGAGGGTGGCCGGCTCAAGGCACAGGGTCTGGCTCAGGCCCTTGAGCGTGCGCGGACTCTCGTCCCAGAGGGCGAGCATCACCAGGTACTGCGGGTGGGTCAGACCGAGCGGCTCCAGAATGGGCCGATACAGGCCAATGACATTGCGCGATGCGATCGCCAGGGCAAAGCAGACCTGATTATCGAGAGCGAGGGGGTTCTCGAGCGTTGACGATGTCATGGGGTGTTCCGTTCCGGCCGGTTGTCCTTGGTGCTATTACTTAGTACACTAACAGTTATGACACACGGCAAGGAATCCCACCCGCGCAACAGAAGGCCCGGCGCCCTGACGGCCTGGCTCAATGGTCGGCTGCTTCCCATCCTCGGGCCGCCACCCGTTGGCCCGAGCGGGTCGGACCTGCTGCCCCCCGCGCCGGCTCCCGTGCGCGCCTGCCCGGTCTGCGCCCAGCCGATGGACCAGCACGACATCGACCGCACCGGGGAGCGCACCCAGCTGCACTGCCCGGTCGCCGCGCACTAACTCGTTCCGTGGATGCCGCCGGTCTCGACCGCGGGCAGCCACGGGCGCACTAGGCTGGGCGGCAATCACGGGAGATCGATGCGCACAACAGTGAACCCTGCTGACCTTGACCCGGCCGGAATCGACCGCGTGGCGCTGGACAGCGCGATCGCTGAACTCGGCGCCGGAAGCGAGCACTGGGCGGCGACCCCTCGCGCGGCGCGCGCCGACCTGCTGGCGCGCACCCAGACATCCGTTGCGGCCGAAGCCGAGGGGTGGGTGGCCGCGGCGGCACGCGCGAAGGGCCTCGAACCCTCTTCACCGCTGATCGGCGAAGAGTGGCTGACCGGACCCTACGGTGTGCTCACCACGTTGACCGCTCTGGGCCAAACCGTTCGAACGCTCGCTGCGGGGCAGAGCCCGCTCGCGGGTCGGCGGTTCGGGCGTGCGCCGGGGGGCCGGGTCACGGTGGCCGTGCTGCCGCACAACGCCTATGACGCACTCGTGCTGCACGGCTTCAGCGCCAGGGCGTGGCTGCGGCCGGGAGTCACCGCTTCGCGGGCCCGCGCCCGAGCCGGACTAGGGCAGCTCACGCCCGCAAGGTCCGGTGGTGTCGGCGTCGTGCTCGGGGCCGGCAATATTTCCTCCATCGCGCCCCTCGATGTGCTCTACGAGCTCGTCGCGCACAACCGCGTCTCCATTTTGAAACTCAACCCGACCTTCACGGGGCTGCTGCCGGTCTATCGGGCGGCGCTCGCGCCGCTCATCGACGCGGGGCTGCTGCGCATCGTCACCGGTGGGGCCGACGTGGGCGACTATCTCGTGCATCATCCCGGCGTCGGTCACGTCCACATCACCGGCAGTGCGGCCACCCACGACGCCATCGTGTTCGGCGGCTCGACACCAGATGCACCGCGCCTGAGCAAGCCGATCACGAGTGAGCTCGGGGGTGTGTCGCCGATCATTGTGCTGCCCGGCCGTTGGAGCGAGCGAGACCTGCGGTACCAAGCCGAACACGTCGCCACGATGCGGCTGCACAATGGTGGTTACAACTGCATCGCCGGCCAGGTTCTCGTGCTCAGCGCCGACTGGCCGCAGAAGGACGCGTTTGTGTCGGCGGTCGCGGCAGCCCTGGCGGCAGCCCCGGCGCGTCCGGCCTGGTATCCCGGCAGTGACGAGCGGATGCGCCGTGCCCGTACCGCCTACCCCGCCGCGCGGTCGATTGCCGGCGGAAGTCTGCTCGCCCTGGCTGCGGCATCCACTGCTGCGGCATCCACTGTGGCGGCACCGGCGGTGGCGGAAGATATGCTCTCAACGGAATACTTCGCACCCGTGCTGGGTGTGGTGGAGATACCGGGCACCGGGCAGGCCTTTCTCGATGCCGCAGTGGAGACCGTCAACCGGGATTTTCTCGGCACGCTCGGAGCGAATATCCTGGCCCTCCCGCGCACGATTCGGCAGCTCGGGCGGGGATTCGAGCAGGCGGTGGCGCGCCTGCAGTACGGAACCATTGCGATCAACGCGTGGACCGGCGTCGGCTTTCTGTCGGCGGCGGCGCCGTGGGGTGCCTTCCCGGGGCACACCCTCGACAACGTGCAGAGCGGTATCGGTGTGGTGCACAACGCCCTGCTGCTCGACGAGGTGGAACGCACCGTGGTGCGCGGACCTTTTCGCCCGTTCCCACGGTCGATCGCTCACGGCACCTGGGCGCTGCTCCCGAAACCACCGTGGTTCATATCGGCGCGAAGCGGCACGGCAACGGCTCGCCTGCTCACCGAATTCGCCGCCCATCCGTCGGCACGCAGGCTGCCGCGCATCCTCGCCGCCGCTTTTCGTGCCTGACCGGTGCAATAGATTGGCAGAACAACAATGATGTGAGGTACACAATGACTGGCTGGCGACTGCGCGACTTTCACTCCGACGATCTGGACGGCATTTTGCGTTTGTGGGAGGAGATCAAGGCCTCAGACACCGAGCCGGTCTACGGCCTCTCCGAGGTGTTGGCCTCCTGTCAGAAGGATCACGCCGTAGTCGCGGTGCATGGCGACGAGGTTGTCGGCGCTGCCGTCGGCCGAGCCGCTCACGCGCAGGGCTGGATTGTTTTTCTCGCTACCGCGGAAAAGTGGCAGAGCCAGGGGATCGGTACGGCCATGCTCGCCGCGCTCGAAGCACGGATGGCCCCGCACGGCATGACCAAGCTGTCGGCGCTCATGCCGGAATCCGAGACCAAGGTCGATGCATTCATCAACCGAGGGTTCGAGGTGAAGAAGAACCTGCGCTACTTCGAACGCCACATTCCCGTTCAGCGCGAGGAGCTCAAGCTGCTCGGCGAACTCGGCGGGCGAGTGCTGCCGCGCGATCTGTGGCAGAAGGTCGGGGGCATGGCGCGCGAAAAGGAGCTGCTCGAACGCCGGCTCGTCATGCCGCTGGCCGAACCCGAATTGGCTGAGCAGTACGGAGTCTCACCGCCCAAGGCGGTTGTGCTCTTTGGCCCTCCCGGCACCGGAAAGACCACCTTCGCCAAGGCGATTGCCTCCCGACTGGAATGGTCGTTCATCGAGGTCTTTCCGTCGCGACTGGCGGCGGACCCGCAGGGCCTCGCCGGCGCGCTGCGGGAAACCTTTCTGAAGATTTCCGAGCTCGAACACGCGGTCGTGTTCATCGACGAGGTTGAGGAGATTGCTGCCCAGCGTCAGGGCGAACCACCGTCGGCCATGCAGGGCGTGACCAACGAGCTGCTCAAGATTATTCCGGCCTTTCGTGAACAGCCGGGTCGCCTGTTGGTGTGCGCGACCAACTTTATTCGTGCGCTCGACTCCGCCTTCCTCCGTCACGGCCGCTTCGACTACGTGGTGCCGATCGGGCTGCCGGATATCGCCGCCCGCCAGGCCATCTGGGAGCGCTACATTCCGGAAGCCGTGGCCGACCAGGTGGACCTGGCCGTTCTGGTCGAAAAGAGTGACGGGTTCTCCCCGGCCGACGTCGAGTACGCCGCTCATCGGGCATCCCAGCATGCGCTGGAGAAGGCGCTCTACAGGGCAGGCGACGGACCGGCCATCAACGGCCCGAGCACCGACGACTATGTGGCGGCGATCTCCGAGACTCGCCGCACCGTCTCCGAGGAAGTTGCCGCCGAGTTCTTGGAGGACATCGAGCGCCTCGCCCGGCTATAGGGTTTCGCGCTTTCCTCAGTAGGTCTGCCTCCGTCGGGGCCCAGCTTAGGCAACCGGGCCCATGTTCTATCGTGGGCCCGGTTTCCGGGCCCGGGCCCGGGCAATAAACCGAGGGGGCGACCTGGCTCATTCCCGGGTCAAATCGCAGCTGACGGTTGTCGAAGTTCCGCAGCGTTACTACCATGGCAGGCAGCGGGACGGCCTCACGCAGGAGGCCGCGCCACGTGCCGACCCTCCTGTCGGAGGTGCCTGTCACACTGGCCCTGCCACGCTGGCACTGTATTGCTGGGACTGTATTGCCGGGACTGCATTGCTGGCACTGTATTGCCGGGACTGCATTGCTGGCACTGTATTGCCGGGACTGCATTGCTGGCACTGTATTGCCGGGACTGTGCACGCTCCGGCCGGCACGGCAACGCAGGCACGACGGCCCAGCAGGCAGCACGATCCAACATTCACCACGGCACAGCATGCACCACGATCCAGCACTCAGTACGACATAACTCGCACCGCTCCACCCCGATACCCGGCAAGGAAATCCCGTGATCATTGAGGCCCAGGGCCTAACCAAGACCTACCAGTCCAAGAGTGGGCCGGTGCACGCGCTCGCCGGTCTCGACCTGCAGGTTCCGCGTGGCACGGTCAAAGCCCTCCTCGGCCCCAACGGCGCCGGCAAGACCACGGTGGTGAAAATGCTCACAACGCTGATTCGACCGGATGCCGGTACCGCCGTGATCGACGGAATCGACGTCGTGCGCGACCCGAAATTGGTGCGGCGCATCATCGGGGTGTCCGGCCAATACGCCGCTGTGGACGAGAATCTGACCGGTTTCGAAAACCTCGAGATGGTGGGGCGGCTTTACCACCTCGGCGGTGCGGCGGCCCGCAAACGGGCGCAAGAACTCATTGACCTGTTCGAGCTCACCGCCGCCGGCAATAGGCCGGTCAAGGGATTCTCCGGCGGCATGCGGCGCCGCATCGACCTCGCCGGTGCGCTCGTCATCAACCCCAAGGTGCTCTTTCTCGATGAGCCGACCACGGGGCTGGATCCGCGCAGCCGCATCGCCCTGTGGGACGTCATCAAGCGCCTCGTCGCCGACGGCACGACCGTGCTCTTGACCACGCAATACCTCGAAGAGGCCGACCAACTCGCTGATGACATCGTGGTCATCGATGATGGCCGGGTGATCGCCGAAGGTACCTCCGATCACCTCAAAGCGCAGATCGGCGGACACCGGTTGGTCGTGGCGCTGGTCGATGCCGCTGACAGCCCGGCTGCTCAAGACATCCTGGCCCGGTACGGTTCGGGAAGCCCCTCAGTCTCCACCGACGGTCGCGGAGTTGATGTTGCCGTCACCGACGGCCCCTCCGCGCTGCAGAATGTGCTCGCCGATCTGCGCGCCGCACAAATCAACCTGCACGATGCGGGCATGCGACGCCCCACCCTCGACGATGTCTTCCTCAAGCTCACCGGCCACAAAGCCGATGCCGGCGTCCCCGACGACTCCGCGGATGACTCCGAGGACGGCGGGCCCAAGCTCTCTAAACGCGCGCAGGCCAAGAGAGCGCAGGCGCGCGCGGCGAATACCGATACTGCAGATCTGGAGACAGTGAAATGACGCCCCGGCATGCCGCTGCACCGAGCGAGCCGAGCACGAGCGCGCCGACCACCAGCGAGCCGACCACCAGCGCGCCGAGCACGAGCGCGCCGACCACGATCACGTCGGGCTCCGAGCGGGGAGAGTCCCGAATCGGCACCCTGCCGCCGCTACCCACCTGGAATCCACTGTCGCTGTGGTATTCCGACGGGTGGACCGTGACCAAACGCAATTTGATCAAGATCAAGCGTTCGCCCGACATGCTCGTGTTCGCTGTGATCCAGCCCATCATGTTCGTGCTGCTGTTCAGTCAGGTCTACGGCGGCGCCATTGCGGTCGCGGGCAGCGATTACACCCAGTTTCTGATGGCCGGCATTTTTGCTCAGACCGTCGTGTTCGGGGCGACGTTTTCCGGAGCCGCGATGGCGCTCGACCTGAAAGAGGGCATCATCGACCGGTTTCGGAGCCTGCCGATGAACGCATCCGCTGTTCTGATCGGACGCACCAACGGCGACCTCGTGCTGAACACCATTTCGATGGTGATCATGATGGCCACCGGACTCGCAGTGGGCTGGCGGGTTACCTCGTCACCCCTTGAGTTTTTGGCCGGAGTGGGACTGCTCCTGCTCTTCGGCTATGCCTTCAGCTGGGTCATGGCGTTGCTGGGTATGAGCGTGAAGAGCCCCGAGGTCATCAACAATGCGTCCTTCCTTGTCCTGTTTCCGTTGACCTTCGTCTCCAACGCGTTTGTGCCGATCGAGACCCTGCCGACCGTGCTGCGCGTCTTTGCCGAGTGGAACCCGGTTTCCTCACTCGTGCAGGCCGTACGTCAGTTGTTCGGCAACCTGGGCACCGCGCCGGTGCCCGACATCTGGACCATGCAGAACCCGATTCTGACCGTACTGGGCGGTATCACCGTGATGCTGCTCGTGTTCGTGCCGCTGTGCATCCGTAAGTTCGCTTCGATTAGCTCCCGCTGATCGCGTTTCCGATTCATCGACAAAGGAGTCACATCATGGCCCAGCACCAGACTGAGCACGCTGTCGGCATCGTCGCCGGCTTCAGTGGATTCGCGGTTTCCGACCTCGACGCCGCCCGCACCTTCTACGCCGAAACCCTCGGCCTTGAGGTTACGGTCACAGAGATGGGGATGCTGCGCATCGCCCTACCGGACGGAGCGACCGTCATCGTCTACCCGAAGCCGGACTTCGTTCCGGCTACCTACACGATTCTCAATTTTGCGGTGAGCGACCTCAACGCCACCGTTGACGAGCTCACGGAACGCGGCGTGGATTTTCTGCGCTACGACGGATTCGAGCAGAACGACAAGGGCATCGCCGCCGGCGATGGTCACGGCCCCGACATCGCCTGGTTCACTGATCCGGCGGGCAATATTCTGTCGGTGCTGACGAACCCGTAGCGTCGAACCGGCGGAAATCTCGTTCAGCTCGATCATCTCCACCGCCACGGGATCAGCGGCCGCGGCTTTTTCCCTTGTTGGGGTTTTTTGTCGGCCGGGTGCGCCCGGGAGCGCTTTCGGTCTTCTTGCGCACGGCGGGTTTAGCCTTGGCCGCCGCCACCCGGATCGCCTTGGCCGCGGCTTTCGCTTTGTCGGTCTTCTTGGGTTTGCGTGGCGGTTTCGGGGGGCGGCCGTCGCTGCGTGCCGGTGCCGCGTCGGCTTCGGCTGCGGTGTCACTGGCGGCCGCGGCCTCCGCTGCGGCCGCGCCGGTGTCGGTGCGGGAACTCGATTTTGAACGCCCACGTACGATGCCGATGAATTCTGCAATATTGTCGGTGGTTTCGCGGGTGATCCAGGCCAGGGCGATCTGCGTGTTGGCGACGTTTGACACCGGGCGCGAGATGACGTCCTTGCGGCCGTACAGCCGGGCGATCGAGTGCGGCACGATGATGATGCCGACGCCAGCGGCGACCTGCTCCATGGTCTCGTCGAGGTCACGCATCGGCGGTAGGGCCCGGCGGGTGCCGTCACGCACCTCGTCGGCGAGGTCGCGCCATTCGGGCACATCGTCGGGATCCTGCAGCAGGTGTTCTGCTGCGAGGTCCGCGATCGGTACCGTTGCGTACTGCTCGATGGCGTGGTTTTTCGACGCGACGACGACGGGAATCTCGTTGTACAAGTTGATGACGCTCAGGTCGGTTTCGTCGATGGGCAGACGCACCAGGCTGACTTCGGCGCGACCGTCATGCAGCACCGCAACCTGCTCCGCGGTCTCGGTGCGAAAAACGGTGAGGGGGACGTCGAGGCGGCGGTCGCCCCAGATGCGAGTCCACTTGGTGGGGGTCACACCGGCGACGAAGGCGATCGAAAAGCTCACCGGCATCCTTTCTCGGGTAGTTGAGGGCGCCCAAGAGCGCAATTTGCCCAAACACGGGCCCTCTCAGGCTATACGCTTGAACAATGAGTTCCGAGAAGAAGCCCCAGACCATGAAGCCCGCCACGGCGGCCCAGAAACTCGGGATTCTGCTCGACGCGGCACCGGCCGAGTTTCAGACCGAGTTTGTCAGCCGTACCGAGCTCGCCGAGCTCATGGCCAACCCGCCGGAATGGCTCACCCTGCTGCGTACCAATGGACCGCACCCGCGCCAGGTCGTCGCCGCCAAGCTCGGCGTCTCCATCTCCGGGCTGGCCCGCAGTGAGATCACCGACCCGTTGACCACCGCCGAGATCGCCGCCCTGCTGCAGCAGCCGCCGGCGTGGCTCGTACTCGAGCGTTCCACCCAGGCCGGCGTGCGCGCCGACCAGATCGCGGTGAAAGACCGTGACGCCCAGCGTGCGGCCAAGAAGGCGCACATCGAACGACAGGCCGCTCAGGAGCAGGCCAAGCGCGACCGCTAAGTACGAAGCGTGCCGCACGTGTCGTGCCGCACGACCAGGCGTGGGCGTGCAGCGGATGCCGACCCGCGGCATCCGCTGGCCTGAGCGCGCTTAGGCGGTCGGTTCTCCGGCCGGCTCCCGGTACTGCGCGCTGAGAAAATTGACCACGTCGCCCAGTTCGGCTTGCGAGATCGAGTGCGGAAGTCCCTCGTAGATACGCTCGGTCAGTGTGCTGTGGCCGGGCAGCCACGCCTGCGTGCGTTCGACCGCACTGGTGGGAATCACGTTGTCGGCGGTGCCGCGGCCCCAGAACACGGGCAGCGGGTGCTCGGCCAGGGCGGTGTCGCCCGGCTGCCGGCCACTGCCGACGAAACCGGACAGGTTCACCGCGAAGCAGAACCGGCCGGGCGCGGCGCGCAGCAGCTGCACGGCCATCGCGCCGCCCTGCGAGAATCCGAGCAGGCCTACCTCACGGGGCTGCTGGGGCAGGGCGTCGAGCCAGCTGAGCACGGCGGCGACGGCCGCGTCAACCGAGGCGGCGTCTGGGTTGCCCGGATCGCTGATGGGAAACCAAGCCCAGCCATCGCCCACCGGCAGCGGCGCACGCAAGGCCGCGATGACGGGTTCCAGTGGCAGGTGCGGCGCGAGGGAGAACAGGTCGCCCTCGTGCGAGCCATAGCCGTGCAGAACGAGGAGCAGCGGGCGGTCAACCTGATCGGCGCCCGTCGCCGACCAGAGTACGGCGGCGTTATCGATGGTGGTGCTGGTGGTCATGGTTTCCTTCCGGGGCGTGCGAGGCGTGAGCGCCGCACTCCATACTTTCATTGCCGTGGCCGATCTTTCGCACAGTTTGGTGTGCCGAGGAGGGGCGAGCGTGCGCGCACGGGGTCGGCGTAGGACAGAATGGCACTATGAGCGTGCGAACCCCTGACCCAGACCCGGACTGGACGCCGAAGCCCCCCGCCGGAGCCCCGAACACGAATCCGGGCTGGCTGAAAGACGTCGAACTGGCCGAGATCCGCCAGCGTCTGCCGATCCTCTACATTGAGGCCGTGCCCGTTCGGGTCGACGGTCTCGGCCAGGTCGTGGAGGTCGGCGTGCTGTTACGCGCCCGCTCGACCGGTGAAATGACCCGCACCCTGGTCTCCGGCCGGGTGCTTTACGGCGAAACCCTGCGCGACGCACTGTTCCGTCACCTGGAAAAAGATCTCGGGCCGATGGCTTTTCCGCAGCTGCCGACCAGCCCGGTACCGTTCACGGTCGCCGAGTACTTTCCGATGCCCGGGATCACCGCCTACACGGACGACCGCCAGCACGCTGTCTCACTCGCCTACGTCGTTCCCGTCACCGGCACCTGCGATCCCCGCCAGGACGCCCTCGAAATCACCTGGATGACGCCGGCCGAGGCCGCGTCCTCGGCCGTCTCGGCCGAGATGGAAGGCGGCCGCGGTACCCTGCTGCGGGCAGCCCTCGCCTCCGTGGGTCAGCTGTACTGACGCGGGTTTCGCGAGCGGATGCGTGCCCCGGCCGGGGCAGGCATCCGCTCTCTTGGCAGCTACGCCGTCTGCGGCAGCGCTGAACTCAGCCCGAGGGTGTCGAGAAACAGGTGCACGTAGCGGTCCACGTCAACGTCGAGCGCGACTTCGGCGGCTTCCCAGTCGCCGGACAGGCCATGCACGGTGTCTTCGCCGGGATGGATGCGCTTGTCCACCAGGGTCTGGCCGCGACCGTAGCCGGAAAGTTGTACGCGCAGGGGCAGCATGCTGGTGGTCAGACCGTCCGGATCGACGAGCGCGCAAAGGGCGCCGGCATCGCCGATGAGTCCGGTGTATTCGGCGTCGCGGCCCGGCCCCAGCGCGATTCGATTGCTGAGCAGTCGACCGACGACGTGTGCGAGGTTGGTTGTGCTGGCCACCAGGGCGTTGGCAGCCAGCTCGGGGATGGCGACCTGGTTGAACACGTCGAGCCCGTACATGAAGGTGGGCACACCGGAGTCGAGCACGATGGCCGCAGCTTCCGGGTCGTGCCAGACATTGAATTCCGCAACGGCGGTGGCGTTGCCGACCGTGGTGGATCCGCCCATGAAAACAATGCGCTCGATATTCTCGACCACGTCGGGGTACTGACGCAGCAACAGCGCCAGGTTGGTCTGGGGGGCAAGCCCAACCAGGGTGACCGGATGCGGGCTGGCCCGGATCAGTCGGTGCATGAGCTCGATCGAACTGATCGGTTCGGCCTGTCGGTTGGTTGGCGGAAGCTGCAGGGTGCCTAAGCCGCCTTCACCGTGCACGTGCGCGGCCGATCGGGCCGGTTCGAGCAGCGGCCGTCGGGCGCCGGCGGCGACCGGAATGGTCGGGGCATCGGCGACGTCGAGAATGCGCAGGGTGTTTTCGACGACTCGCTCCAGCGAGGCATTGCCGGCAACGCAGCTGATGCCGAGCACATTGATGCCGGGGTGGGCGAGCGCGAACAAAATAGCCAGGGCATCGTCGACTCCGGTGTCAACATCGAGGATGACGGGGATCGCTGCGGGTGCCGTGGAATTTGTCATCCGTTCACCCTATTGCGTGGACTGTGCCCAAAAACCCCAGCGGGGCATTTTGGTGCTAAAACTAGCGCTGAACAGCCAAAATTGCACTTGTGAGCAGGGCTCTACCGCACCAAACGCACTTCGTGCAGCTTTTCCCCGAGAACCTCTTCGGTGCGTTCGTTGCCGTCGGCGCGATAACCGTTGCGGGCATAGAACGCGTGCGCGCGCGGGTTGTCGGCGGCGACCCAGAGCGACGACGGGCCGGGATCTACGACGGAGTCGAACAGCTTCTGGCCGATTCCCAGTCCATGCTGCGCGTCGAGCAGGTACATGAAAAACAGCTCGTGGGCGGTGGGCTGGTCGTCGTCGCGGCTCGGTCCGCTGCCGGCGAAGCCCACGATCTCGCCATCGACGAGAACGACGCTCTGGCGGTATTCCTGCCCCTGGGTGGTGAAGCGGCGCCACATTGCCGCGAGACGCTGGGGGCGTAGCTGTGACAGAGCAGCCTGGCTGAGCAGGTGATCGTAGGTTTCATGCCAGCAGGCGGCGTGGACGCGGCCCAGACTTTCGGCATCGGCTTCGGTGACGGGTCGAACGACAACTGTGGTGTTCATCATCCGACACTAACCGTTTTTGCGGGTGCTGCCGTACGCGACCGCGGTGGTGCACACAAAAAACGGGCCGGTCTCACGAAGAGACCGGCCCGTTTTTGATCTAGCGGATGCTGCGGGCTAGCGGATGCTGCGGGCTGGTTAGCCCTGTGAGCGGCGCGGAGCTGAACGGCCGGCTCCGCCTGAGCTCGGTCCGCGAACGAGTCCGCCGACCTGAAGGCTGCCGACGCGTGCTCCGCCGGAACGACCGGCGGCTGAACCGGAACGGGGGGCGCTGCTCGCGGCGCCGGCCGGACGGCCGGAACGCTCGCGACGTGCGCCACCGGCCGAAGCGGTGTCGCTGCTACGGCCGCGGCCGCCGTCGTGACGGTCGGTGCGGGCCCCATCAGAGCGTCCGCCGGAGCGGCTGGCGCCACCGTCGCGGCCACCATCGCGGCCACCGTCGCGGCCGCCACGGCTGGAGTCGGCGCCCTGGCTGCGGCCGCCCTGTGAACGGCCGCCCTGTGAGCGACCACCCTGCGAGCGTCCGCCCTGCGACTGACGCTGCTGCTGCGGTGCCTCGACACGGGGAAGCGGCTTGACGTAGGCGGCGACGTCGCCGACGAGTGCGTCGACGGCGGCGGAGGAAGCATCCACCCGCTGCGGGGTCACCTTGATGGCGGCCTTGCGCAGGAGTGCATCGGTGTCGCGCTTCTGCTCGGGCAGCACGACGGTGACGACGTCACCGGCGCTGCCGGCACGGGCGGTACGGCCCGAGCGGTGCAGGTATGCCTTGTGCTCGGCCGGCGGGTCAACGTGGATCACGAGTTCGATGTCGTCGACGTGCACGCCGCGAGCTGCGACGTCGGTGGCGACGAGAACCTTAACCGTGCCGGCGCTGAACGCGGCGAGGTTGCGGTCACGAGCCACCTGGGAGAGGTTGCCGTGCAGGTCGACGGAGGGGATGCCGGCGTCGGTGAGGCTCTTGGCGAGCTTCTTGGCCTGGTGCTTGGTGCGCATGAAGAGGATGCGACGGCCGGAGCCGCTCGCGAGCTTCTGCACGAGTTCCTTCTTCGCGTCGACGCCGGAAACCTCGAACACGTGGTGGGTCATGGCCGAGACGTGGCTGTTGGCCTCGTCGACCGAGTGCATCACCGGGTCGTGCAGAAAACGCTTGACGATCTTGTCCACGCCGTTGTCGAGCGTGGCGGAGAACAGCATGCGCTGGCCGTTGCCGGGCGTCTTGTCGAGAATGCGGGTCACGACGGGCAGGAAACCGAGGTCGGCCATGTGGTCGGCCTCGTCGAGCACGGTGATCTCGATGGTGTCGAGGTTCACGAAGCCCTGCTTCATGAGGTCTTCGAGCCGACCGGGGCAGGCCACGACGATGTCGACGCCGGCCTTGAGGGCGGCGACCTGACGGCCCTGCGAGACACCGCCGAAAATCGTGGTGGTATTGAGGCCATAGGCCTCGGCGAGCGGGGTGATCGCGTTGGTGATCTGCGTGGCGAGCTCGCGGGTCGGCGCCAGGATCAGGCCGAGCGGACGGCCCGGGCGACGCTTGCCACCGGCGAGGTTACCGCCGAGGCGGGACACCATCGGAAGCGAGAAGGCGAGGGTCTTGCCCGAGCCGGTCTTGCCGCGGCCGAGTACGTCGCGGCCGTTCAGGGTGTCAGGAAGGGTGTCGACCTGAATGGGGAAGGCGGTGTCGATTCCCTGGGTGGAAAGAACTTTAACCAGGGGAGCCGGCACGCCGAGCGTGCTGAAAGTTGTAGACAAAGTGGTGCCTTTCGGGCATCAGTCTCCTCGCCCGTTCGGGTTGCCGTCGAGCGGCAATCAAACCAGGAGGATTCACATGGCGAAGGTGCCGAAGGGCACATCCGTTCGCCGTAAGAATGTTCATTCGCAAAATCAAGACGACCCGGTGGGCGGCCTCAATAAGAAGAGGGCGTTCTACGACGCAGCGAGCGCAACTACGCACTCGCAAGTACTCCTACTCTAGCGGATGCTGTCAAATCGACTGAGTGCAGCGCCTCGAAGCTACGAGTGGTCGCCGTGGTACAGCTCGCCGACGGGCACTTCGACGGCGATGATGTTGCCGCTCTGTGGCAGTGGGCAGGCCCACATCGGGTCGTAGGCGCAGGAGGGATTGTAGGCAAAGTTGAAGTCGAGAATGAGGCTGTCGTCGCCCACCCCGGGGCCGAGATCAGCGCCTTTGATGGTGTCGAGTAAATAGCGACCGCCGCCGTAGGTTCCATCGTTTTTGCCGGCCAGGGCATCTTTCAATGGGAGAAACAGGCCGCCGCCGTAACTCGCGAGCCGCCACACATCGAGTGAACCGAGGTAGGGCAGCCGCACCGTGCCGACCAGGTCGAACGGTACGGTGCCGTCGGTCCCGGTCTCGACCATCATTCGATACGGCTGCTCGGCCCGGTGCACCTCAACCTCGAACCGCCAGTCCGGGTCGTAGGCCGCGATCGGCAGCCCGGTGAACGCCGATCGGTCGTCCGGAAGCAACGGTGACGACGGATGCCCGGCGAACAGTTCATCCCGCCCGGAACGCCACAACTCGTGTCCGCTCCGCGGATTGCTCGTGCTCAGCTGGCGAACCCCCGCATACAGTGCGGTTACACGGCGACGCCAGTCGGTGATCTGCAAGGCTCCGAGGGAAGAACTCATGGTGGCTACGCTACCGTCGACCGGCATCGAACGCACAGGTCGCGGCCCGGCGGGGGTGGCTGGCCGGGCCGGCGGCGCCGCAGCATCCGCTACTCATCGCTGGCGGCGGTGTCGCCGGCATTGGTGGTCACTGCGCGCTGCGACAGCGGCACGAAGGCGGGATCGTCGATGCCGACGTCGTGCTGCCAGGTGGGCGCGAGGCGTTTGAGGCGCAGCATGCGCCACTGCCAGAATGCCCAAAAAGTCGGCCAGAGCGCCAGCGTGGCCGGTCGGCCGCGAAAAATGAGCTGGTCGCGATAGAGCGTTTTTCCCGAACCGGCCGGGTCGGGTGCGATGGCCATACGGTGATCCCACAGCGTGACCGCGCTTAGCGCGCCAGACACCCCGCGCCCGGTGTCGCGCAGAATGCGCACCCCGTCGGGGCGGTGGGTCGAGTTGGCGAGTCGAATGACCTGCGTTCCCATCGGCACCAGGCCCAGCATGGAGAACATGGCGGGGTGCTCGCCGGGTTCCCAGCGGGTGGGGAAGCCGTCGGCTTCGAGCGATTCCACCGCCATGAACGGGGAACTCACCTCGCGAAACACAGCGGGGCTGTGGATGGCGTGCCAGGCGGCATCCGGTGTGCAGTCGAGGATCTCTTTGAGCAGTACGCGCATCTGCCCAGTTTGCTCTGACAGCGGCATGCAGTACAACTTAGATGGTGGCAATTCGGTTCTGGCTCGGCGTTGTGCACCGCGAGCACGTGCTGCGGGGTGTCGATTTGGGCATCGCCCGCGCCAACCGCGGTGCCGGTGATCTCATCAAGCAGATGGGTGAAGCTGACGGCATCGTCTATTACTCGCCGAAAACGGCGATCGAGGGCGATCCGCTCAAGGAATTCACCGCCATCGGGCGCATCGCGGATGCCTACGCGTATCAGGTGGGCGACCCCGGCAACGACTTTCGACCGTGGCGCCGCCGGGCCGATTATGACCTCGATGCGTGGCCGACGAGCATCCGCCCGCTGGTATCGGTGCTGCAGCTCACCCGCGGAAACCCCGACTGGGGCTTCCAGCTGCGCCGTGGGATGTTGGAGATCTCGCGCCATGATTTTGAGATGATCCGGCAGCAGATGCGTCGGCCCTCCGCCGACGACCGTTAGGCGTGACTCGGGGGTCAATGGCGGGCCGTCACCCAGCAACCTAAATTAGACTCAAGCCCATGAATGGCGATTTCTGGTGGGTGCCCTCGGTCATCGTTCTTGGCCTCGTTGTGGCCGGTGTGTGGGCGCTGGTGAGCGCGTCGCGGCGGCGCACCAGCGCGCGGCTGGCGGAAGTGAGCGCGGCGGCTGCCGAACTGGCCCGTAGCGCGAATATCAGCCTCGTGCGCGCTGACGACGAGGTGCAAGACGCCACCGACGAGCTCGGCTTTGCGATCGCGCAGTTCAGCGAATCCGCCACGCGGGAGTTTGCCAGCGCACTCGCCACCTCACGGCGTCAGCTCAGCGATGCGTTCGCGCTGCAACAGAAACTTGACGATGCGCTGCCGGACAGCGCCGCGGAGCGCACCCGGTGGAGCCAGCAAATCATTCAGCTGGCCGATGAAGCGACCGGTCGGCTCACCAACCAGGCCCGCGATTTCACGGCTAGGCGCGGCGTGGAGCGGAATGCGCCGCAGCAGCTTGAGGAGCTCCGCCGCCGTTTGGGGCGGGTCACCGATCGGGTCGCGGGCGGGGCGAGCACGCTCACCCGGCTGAGCCTGAGCTATTCCGCGTCGGCGCTCGCGCCGATCAGCAACAACGTTGCCCGGGCCCGTGCCTCGCTTGAGGCGGCGGTAGCCAGTGCCGATGCCGCAGCGGCGCGGTTGGCCGAGGCATCCGCCCCGCCGGTGGGGGCGGAATTGCAGGCCGCCGAGCACGCCCTGTTTCAGGCCACCACGCTGCTCGATGCGATCGAAACCGGCGAAGACCAGCTGCACCGTGGTTTCGCCAACCTGCAGAAGGCGCTGGATGCGGCCAGCTCGGAATTGGCCGAGGCTCGTGCCCTGCGCGACGGTCACGAAGAATCCGACACGAGTGCGTCTCTGAATCAGGTCATTGCCGCTGCAGCGTCCGTGCAGGCCGCGCTGCGCGAGCCCGGGCGCTCGAGCGACCCCGCCGCCGACCTGGTGGCGCTCGAGACGGCTATGAACGGGCTGGACAGCATCCGCTCTGAGGCACGCAACCGGCAATTGCGCCTCGACAACGCGCGCACGGCCCTGGCCGGCGCGCTGCTCACCGCGCGCAGCCAGATCACGATCACCCGTGACTTTGTGGCGGCGCACCGCGGGCGGGTGCAGGCCGGCGCTCGCACCCGGCTGGCCGAGGCCGAGCGGCAATTGGCGCTCGCCGTGGCGGAGAGTGACCCGGTGACCGCGCTCGACACTGCCCGCCGCGCAATGACGCACGCGACCGATGCCGACGCCCTGGCCCGCTACGACACCCGCTGATCGGCTAACTCGCCGGCGGTGCAACGGATGCCACGCCGGTCCCCGATCGGGTTCGGCCGGTGACGCGGTGATTATCGCCGGGTTCAGGCGTTGGGCGCGACCGCGGTGCCGGCGCCGCGCTGCCGAAGCACAACCGGTGGCGCCACACGAGCGATCTCGTCCGTACCCAGCACGCGGAATCCGGCGTCCGCGATCATCTCGAGGTCGGCGTTCGCTTCCTGGCCTTCGCTCGTCAGATAGTCGCCTAAGAACAGCGAGTTGGCCAACTGAAGGCCCAGGGGTTGCAGGGAGCGCAGGTGCATTTCGCGGCCGGCCGCCATTCGCAGTTCGGTGGCCGGGCAGGCAAAACGCACCAGGGCGAGGATGCGCACGCACCGGGCCGGCGTGAGCAGCCACGTTCCCGCCAGGGGCGTGCCCTCGAACGGCATGAGGAAGTTCACCGGGATCGATTCGCTGCCGAGGTCGCGCAGCGCGAAGATCGCATCGACCAGCTCGTCGTCGCTTTCCCCCATGCCCACGATCAGGCCGGAGCAGGGGGAGAGGCCGGCGGTTTTGGCGTGTTCGACCGTGCGCACGCGGTCGTCGTAGTCGTGGGTGGTGCAGATCTCGGCGTAGCGCGACTGGCTCGTGTTGAGGCTGTGGTTGTAGGCGTCGGCGCCCGCAGACTTCAGCTTCTCGGCCTGGCCGTCTTTCAGAATGCCGAGGCAGGCGCAGACCTCAACCTGCGGATGCTCGTCCTTGAGTTGGTCGAGAATCCCGGCCACCCGGTCGACATCGCGGTTGCTCGGTCCCTTGCCGCTGGCCACGAGACACACCCGCGACGCGCCAGCCCGGATTCCGATCGCCGCCTGCTCGACGGCCTCGGCGGTCTCCATCCACGAATACTTGAGGATCTGTGACTCGGATCCGAGCCGCTGCGAGCAATAGTGACAGTCTTCCGGGCACAGCCCGGATTTCAGATTGACCAGGTAGTTGACCTTCACGGCATTACCGAAATGTTCGCGCCGGAGACGTGCGCCCGCCGCGACGAGATCCAGCAACTCGTCGTCGCCCGAACGAAGAATCGCCAGCGCCTCCTCGCGGATCAGTGAATCGCCGGTGAGGAGCCGGGCTGCGAGCCGCGCGAAGTTATTGAACATCGTTCAAGTATAGGGTTAACGGATCGGAACAAGGTGGGGAAGCAATGGCACTCTCGCGGGGGCAGATCGTGGACGCGGCGCTCGCGATCCTGCACGAATACGGCCTGGCATCCCTCTCGATGCGCCAGCTCGCCAAAGCGCTCGGCGTGCAGCCCGGCGCGCTGTACTGGCACGTCAAAAATAAACACGACCTACTCGCGGCGGTGGCCGACCGCCTGCTCGCCCCCGTCGTGACGCGGTGGTCGCGGGAATCCGGCGGCGTGCCGTCGGCGCAAACGCGCCAAATCGTGCTGGATCTGCGCCTCGCCCTGCTGTCGGTGCGTGACGGTGCGGAGATCGTGTCGCTCGCTCAGGCACTCGAAGTTCGGCCGCTTCCGGCCACGCGGGTGCTGCGGGACGCGCTCGGTCGGGAACTCGACGAACGTCGCGCAGAGTGGGGCGCCCGCGCACTCACCCACTATCTGCTCGGCGCCGTGGCCGAAGAGCAGAATTACGCCGAGCTCACCCGCGCCGGGCTCGTCCCGGTCGGGACGTCGTCGCCCTATTCGGATGAGGCGTTTGTGTTCGGCGTGGACGCGATCCTGCACGGCCTCACGTCGCCGGCGGTGGTGCGGCAAGAAGAACCCGCACCCGGGCCGTTCCCGCGGTAACGGCGTCTGTCGGCCGATGCGGCGGTTCTACCGAGCGGGATGGCTGTGCCCTGTGCCCCTGTGCCGCTGTGCCGTTGTGCCCTGGGCCGCTGTGCCCTGAGCTGCTGTGCCCGGGGAAGCTGCCGGTGCGAGTCGTTACGGGCCGGCCGAGGCCGCGGCCTTGCGGCGGATAGCCGTCGTAATCTCGCGCCGCAGCCACGTGATCGCGTGGGCCTGATCAAACCGACGGGCACAGAGCCCGCAGGCCAGGGGGCGGGTGGGTTGCCGATAGCGATAGTGCGTGTGCCCGGCCGGACAGGTTCCCACCCAGGGCGCGAGCTCATCGGCGATTTCGCCGTCGTGGGTGCGCTTGCCGTCGTAGCCGAGGTCGTACGCCATTTTCTTCCAGCGCGGGCCGTGCCCGGCCCGGGGCCCGGCCAAGGCGTGCGCGAGCTCGTGCAGCAGAATCTGGTGCACGTCGTCATCGGCATAGCGCGCGGCGAGGTAGCGCGAGACCGTGATGTGTTTCTTGCTGAAATTGCACAGGCCAGCCCGCTTCTTCGCGTTGTCGAAGCCGAAGGTCCAGCTGGGGTCGAGGTGCAGCACGATAAGGGCATCAGCCCAGCGTCGCACCTGAACGAGATCGGCCATCAGGGCTCGACCATCGCGGCGGGTACCGAAACGGGGCGCACATGCACCTGATAAAGCCGGTCGTCACCGGCTACCGGGGAGCCCCGACCGTCTGTGTTATTACTCACAAACCATAGTGTGCCAGCAGGGCCCGACACCACGTCCCGCAGCCTCCCATATCTGTTCACGAACCACGCGGTGGGTGCCCCTGTGGAGGAGTCCCCGCCAGTGGAGCCACTCGTGATCGGGATACTCCACAAGCGGCTGCCGCGCAGGCTGGCCAGAAAGATCGTGTCAGACACGATAACCAGGCCGCTCGGGCTCGCATCCGCTGTGGACCATTGCTGCTCGGGATCGATGAATCTTGCGTCGCCGGCCTGGCCCTCGACCGTCGGCCAACCGTAATTGCCGCCCGGCACAATACGGTTGAGCTCATCCCAGGTGTTCTGGCCGAACTCGCTCGACCACAGCTGCCCGTGGGAATCCCAGGCGATACCCTGCGGGTTGCGATGCCCGTAGGAGTAGACGAGCGTGTCGAAGGGATTGGCCTCGGAACCGATGGGGACGTCCCCGGTGGGGGTCATGCGCAGAATCTTGCCGCCGAGTGCATCGAGATCCTGGGCGGTGGCCGGGTTTCCGGCATCGCCGACCGTGGCGTACAGCAGCCCGTCGGGCCCGAATGCGATGCGGCCGCCATTGTGATTGCCGGCCCGCGGAATCGAATCCAGAACCAGATCCGGTGCCCCGAGGGTGTGGCCGCCGTTGGACCCGGCCAGGGGCATCCGCTCAATGCGGTTGTCGGTCGCCGTGCTGAGGTAGGCGTAGACCCAGCCGTCTCCGCCGGGCGCTGCGGTATCGGCGAGGAAGGCGAGGCCGAGCAGGCCGCCCTCACCATTCGGCTGCGCTGCTTCGACCGTGCCGACCTCACGCAGGCTCCCGTCGGGCAGCAACTCGCGCACCCGGGCGGTATCGCGCTCGCTGATGAGCGTGGCGCCGCTGGGCAGCCGCAGAATCGACCATGGTGCCGCCAACCCGGAAGCGATGACAACGGGGTCGCCGACCGGCTGCACCGGCGTGAGTGGGTTGGTGCCCGACTCGAGTTGGGTCGGGGTCGGCTGGGCCGGTCGCTCGGTCGCCGGTGCAGCGTTTGGCGCTTCGGCGCTGCAGGCCGCGAGCGTCAGAATAATCAGTGCGGTAGCCGTGCTCAGTGCGGTCACCATGCGCAGCCTGGTCAGCCCCCGCACGCCGGGTGCCGTGCGCAGCTGGGCCGGCGTTGGCGGCAGTGGCGACACGGTGATCACCGCGCGACGAAACCGCAGAGCCCGATGGGCCACCGTTCACCTCGCCTTCGTGGTGATTGCCGTCGTGGTGATTGCACTCGAGGAGATTGCACTCGAGGTGAGTACAGCATGCCGCAGCACACGGCCCACGGCCAGTATCCGGTCGCAATGTCGCATAACTCCTGCAATTCCAGCCGGCGCAAAGCTGGTACCGCGAGATTCCACAGGTGTTGGAACCCCTGGCCTGAATTTGCAGGAGTTATGCGCGCGGGAGGGTAGGCCTGGGGGCGCGCGGTAGGGGGGACTGCGGGTCGCGGAGTTGGGACCGGGGGTCGCGAGGTGCGGGACTGAGCGCCGCAGGGGAGGTCAAGCCTGTGTGGCGCGAGGGTGGTCAGGACGGTGCTGGGCAGGAGGGTGCTGGGCAGGACCGTGCTGGGCAGGAGGGTGGTCAGGACGGTGCTGGGCAGGAGGGTGCTGGGCAGGACCGTGCTGGGCAGGACGGTGCTGGGCAGGACGGTGTCGGTCAGGACTGGGGGCCGCGAGCGGCGATGTGCGACTCGACGACCGCCACGGCGAGCAGCGAGCTGTCGAGTTCGTCGGCGTCGGCGCCGTCTTTCTCCCGCAGAAACACGGCCGCCGTGAAATCGGTGAGCGCACCCTCGAGGTTGCCCTGGTCGAAGTACACCTTGCCGCGGTGCTGCCGGGCGTAGGCGGCGAGCCTGGTCCACTCGTGCACCTCGGAGTCGAGGATGCAGTGGGTCAGCTCGCTCGCGGCCTCATCAAGCTTGCCTTGAAATTGCAGAACCTGGGCTCGACGGATGCGACTGGCCACGGCCTGCTCCCGGTTGCCGGTGAAGCGCGACTGACGCAGCGCCTCATTCGCGATCTCCCAGGCTTCGTCGAGTCGACCGACCAGGCGCAGCAGGGCGACCTTCTCATTGAGGGCGGCGAGGCTGCGCAGGTTGCCGAGCTCGGCGAGTCGCTCGCCAGCGGCCAGAAGGTCGACTTTCTCGCGCAGAGTGATGGGATCGTAACCGATGATGAAACTCAGGGTGTGTTCCTGTAAGACGGGCGGCGAAGCCGCGGTGAAGGGGTCGATCTAGGGTACCCCCGCTGGCGCCGATCGAGGCCGTCGGTACCGGGCGTGGCGGCTAGTGCCCGATTTGAAAGACGGTGCGGCCGGGGAGCGGCGACTGCGTCGAGGTTTCGTCGGTGGCGACGAGTGAACCGGCCATGAATTGCTTCAGTTCGGTGCCCTCGATGACCTTGGCCGGGTGCGGGCCGTTGGCGAGCAGCCGCGGAATCCAATTGAGGTCGATCGGGGTGTGGGCGGCCACGAACACGATATTGCCGAAGCGGCGGCCCTTGAGCACCTGCGTCTCGGCGAATCCGATGACGTGGTCGAACACGGCCGAAAGGGTTGCGGCCTGGCCGCGCGCGAACGCGAGGCCGGGGCCATCCGCTACGTTGACGGCGAGGACGCCGCGCGGAGACAACAGCGGGGCGGCGAGGGCGAAGAACTCTCGACTCGTGACGTGTTTGGGAGTGCGCGCTCCCGAAAAGATATCGACCACAACGAGGTCGACGGCGCCGTGCAGCCCGGCGGGCAGCTTGCCGAGCACTTCGCGGGCATCGCCGTGGCGCACGCGCAGCTGGGCACGTTTATCCCACGGCAACTCCGAGCGCACTAGATCGATCAGGTCGCTTTCAATCTCAACGACCTGCTGGCGGGAACCGGGCCGGGTCGCCTCAACATAGCGCGGCAGGGTGAGCGCACCTGCGCCGAGGTGAACGGCGGTGATCGGCTCGTGCGGGTCGCCGAGCAGGTCGATCACGTGCCCGATGCGCTGGATGTACTCGAAGAACAGCTCGTCGGGGTGATCGATGTTCACGTGCGACTGCGGTGTGCCGTCGACCACGAGCTGAAAGCTGCCGGGGGTGAATCGGTCGGGTTCAATCACCGCCGTGTGTCCACTCAATTTCAATACGACCGACGGATGCCCCGCGTCGCTGCCTGATTCACCCTTACGCCCACTGCTCATCCCCCCAGTCTGCGCCCTCCAGCTCCTCGACCCTTTCGCGAGAGCGGAAAAATGGTTGCTTCACCACCGCTGAAGCAACCATTTTCCCGCTCTCGCGGGAGGGCGGAGGGGTGTTATACCTGAGAATTTGGGAATTGGCAAGAATTTAGTGGACATGTCGCCAGATGGGGCATATAGTTGATCCTTGCGCTCCCAGACAAACCTTGCCTTCATATTGCGGTCGGCTTTGCGTGTTCAAGCCACCTTGAGGCACATTTCCTACGAGTTTCTTTCCTAGGGTCTGCGGAGTCTTCACCAATAACAGTAACTAGACCTGACGGGGTCCACGGAGGTTATTTCCTTGGCTGCTGCGCGCAACGCAACCACCAACTCACCCAAGAACGGCCGCGCTCACGAGCGTCTGTCGTTCGCGAAGATCAGCGACCACTTGAACGTTCCGGATCTGCTTGCATTGCAGACCGAGAGCTTCGACTGGCTCGTCGGCAACGACATCTGGAAAGCTCGCGTCGCCGAGGCCCAGAAAGCCGGACGCCAGGACCTGCCGAATCGCACCGGGCTCGATGAGATCTTCGAGGAGATCTCTCCCATCGAGGACCTCGGCGAAACGATGCAGCTGTCCTTCACCAACCCGGAACTCGAGCCGGAGAAGTACACCATTGACGAGTGCAAGGAAAAGGGTAAGACCTATTCCGCCCCGCTCTATGTGAACGCTGAGTTCATGAACCACCTCACCGGTGAGATCAAGACTCAGACCGTGTTCATGGGTGACTTCCCGTTGATGACCCCCAAGGGCACCTTCGTGATCAACGGCACCGAGCGTGTCGTCGTTTCGCAGCTGGTGCGCTCCCCGGGCGTGTACTTCAACCGCGAGCAGGAGAAGACGTCTGACAAGGACATCTACTCCGCCCGCGTCATCCCGAGCCGTGGTGCTTGGCTTGAATTCGAGATCGACAAGCGCGACCAGGTCGGCGTACGTATCGACCGCAAGCGCAAGCAGTCCGTGACCGTGTTCCTCAAGGCCCTCGGCCTGTCCAGTGAGCAGATCCTCGAGGAGTTCAAGGGCTACGCGTCCATCGAGCTCACCCTCGAGAAGGACAACATCCTCACCAAGGAAGAAGCCCTCAAGGACATCTACCGCAAGCTTCGTCCCGGCGAGCAGGTTGCTGCCGAGGCCGCGCGTGCGCTCCTGGACAACTTCTTCTTCAACTCCAAGCGCTACGACCTGGCCAAGGTTGGTCGTTACAAGATCAACCGCAAGCTCGGCCTCGAAGCCCCGCTGAGTGATTCCGTACTGACGCTCCAGGACATCCTGGCCACCATCAAGTACCTCGTCGCCCTGCACGACAACCAGACCACCCTTCCGGGTCTGCGCGACGGCAAGATGACCGACATCAACATCGACATCGACGACATCGACCACTTCGGTAACCGTCGTATTCGCGCCGTTGGTGAGCTCATTCAGAACCAGGTGCGCACCGGCCTGTCCCGCATGGAGCGCGTCGTTCGCGAACGCATGACCACGCAGGACATCGAAGCGATCACGCCGCAGACCCTGATCAACGTGCGCCCCGTCGTTGCCGCGATCAAGGAGTTCTTCGGAACCAGCCAGCTGTCGCAGTTCATGGACCAGAACAACCCGCTCGCCGGACTGACGCACAAGCGTCGCCTGTCCGCGCTGGGCCCGGGTGGTTTGTCCCGTGACCGCGCCGGCGTCGAGGTGCGAGACGTTCACCCCTCGCACTACGGCCGCATGTGCCCGATCGAAACCCCGGAAGGCCCGAACATCGGTCTGATCGGGTCGCTCGCCTCCTTCGCGCAGATCAACGCGTTCGGTTTCATTGAGACTCCGTACCGTCGTGTGGTCAACAACAAGGTGACCGAGCAGATCGATTACCTCACCGCGAGCGAAGAGGACGACTTCATCGTCGCCCAGGCCAACGCCCCGTTGACCAAGGACTCGCACTTCTCCGAAACCCGCGTGCTGGCTCGTAAGAAGGGTGGCGAGGTCGACCTCGTTCCCGCTGAAGAGATCGGCTACATGGATGTCTCGCCGCGCCAGATGGTGTCGGTAGCAACCAGCCTCATCCCGTTCCTCGAGCACGACGATGCTAACCGTGCGCTCATGGGCGCCAACATGCAGCGTCAGGCGGTGCCGCTGCTCCTCAGCGACAGCCCGCTCGTCGGAACCGGCATGGAGGTCTACACGGCCATCGACGCCGGTGACGTGCTCACCGCAGCGAAGCCCGGCGTGGTTTCCGAGGTCTCGGCTGACGTCGTTACCATTCAGCTCGATGAGGGCGGAACGCAGGACTACTACCTGCGCAAGTTCAGCCGCTCCAACCAGGGCACGAGCTTCAACCACCGCGTGATCGTCAACGCCGGTGAACGCATCGAAGCCGGCGAGGTTATCGCCGACGGACCCGCCACCGACCAGGGCGAACTCGCCCTCGGAAAGAACCTGCTCGTGGCATTCATGCCGTGGGAAGGCTACAACTTCGAGGACGCGATCATCCTGAGCCAGAACCTGGTCAAGGACGACACCCTCTCCTCGATTCACATCGAAGAGTACGAAGTGGATGCCCGTGATACCAAGCTGGGTAAGGAAGAGATCACTCGCGACCTGCCCAACGTGTCGCCGGACTTCCTCGCCGACCTCGACGAGCGTGGCATCATTCGCATCGGAGCCGAGGTTCGCCCCGGCGATATCCTCGTCGGTAAGGTCACGCCCAAGGGCGAGACCGAGCTCTCCGCCGAAGAGCGCCTGCTGCGCGCCATCTTCAACGAGAAGAGCCGCGAAGTTCGCGACACCTCGCTCAAGGTTCCCCACGGTGAGCGCGGCACCATCATCGGTGTCAAGGTGTTCGACTCGCAGGACGGCGACGACGAGCTCGGCTCGGGCGTCAACCAGCGCGTGGTCGTGTTCATCGCCCAGAAGCGCAAGATCACCGAGGGTGACAAGCTCGCCGGGCGTCACGGCAACAAGGGTGTCATCTCCCGCATTTTGCCGATCGAGGACATGCCGTTCCTCGCCGACGGAACCCCGGTTGACATCATCCTCAACCCGCTCGGTATCCCCGGTCGCATGAACTTCGGTCAGGTGCTCGAAACGCACCTCGGCTGGATTGCGAAGCAGGGCTGGAACGTCGAGGGCAAGCCGAAATGGGCTGCTCGGCTTCCGGAGCACGCCTTCAGTGCCGCCCCCGGCACGAAGGTCGCCACTCCGGTATTCGACGGTGCGCTCGAGATCGAGATCGAGGGTCTTCTGGACTCCACGACCCTGACCCGCGACGGCGATCGCCTCATCGGTTCCACCGGCAAGACCCAGCTCTTCGACGGCCGCTCCGGCGAGCCGTTCCCGATGCCGGTGTCCGTTGGATACATGTACATCCTGAAGCTCCACCACCTCGTCGACGACAAGATCCACGCTCGTTCGACCGGTCCGTACTCCATGATCACCCAGCAGCCGCTGGGTGGTAAGGCGCAGTTCGGTGGACAGCGTTTCGGTGAGATGGAGGTGTGGGCGCTCGAAGCATATGGAGCCGCCTACGCCCTGCAGGAACTCCTGACCATCAAGAGCGACGATATCCTCGGCCGCGTCAAGGTGTACGAAGCCATCGTCAAGGGTGAGAACATCCAGGAACCCGGCATTCCCGAGAGCTTCAAGGTTCTTATCAAGGAAATGCAGTCGCTCTGCTTGAACGTCGAGGTGCTCTCGGCCGATGGCACCGCAGTGAGCCTGCGCGACACGGATGACGAGGTGTTCCGTGCTGCGGAAGAGCTCGGCATCAACATTTCCACCCGGTTTGAGTCGTCGTCCATCGACGACATCTAAGCCCGGTCCAAAGAAACTTCGAAAACTTTCCAAGGAGAGAAATTGCTCGACGTAACAACATTTGACGAGCTTCGTATTGGCCTGGCTACCGCAGACGACATCCGTCGTTGGTCGCACGGTGAGGTCAAGAAGCCCGAAACTATCAACTACCGCACGCTCAAGCCGGAAAAAGACGGCCTGTTCGGTGAACAGATCTTCGGTCCCTCGCGGGACTGGGAATGCTCGTGCGGCAAGTACAAGCGTGTTCGCTTCAAAGGAATCGTCTGCGAGCGTTGCGGTGTAGAGGTCACGAAGTCGTCGGTGCGCCGTGAGCGCATGGGCCACATCGAGCTCGCTGCTCCGGTCACGCACATCTGGTACTTCAAGGGTGTGCCCTCGCGTCTGGGTTACCTGCTGGACATGGCTCCGAAGGACCTCGAAAAGGTCATCTACTTCGCCGCATACATGGTCATCACGGTTGACGAAGACGGTCGCCACCAGGACATGCCTGGCCTGGAGAACGAGCTGCGTCTCGAACTCAAGACCATCGAGTCCAGCCGCGACCAGCGCATCGCCGATCGCCTGCAGCGCCTGGAAACCGACCTCGCAGCACTGGAGGCCGAAGGCGCCAAGAGCGACCAGAAGAAGCGCACCAAGGACGCCGCCGAGAAGGAAATGGGCCAGGTTCGCAAGTCCCTGGACGAGCAGATCGTGCACCTTGAGCGTGTGTGGGAAGACTTCCGCACCCTCAAGGTCGGCGACCTGAAGCCGGAAGACTCCGTCTTCCACGAGCTTCAGGACCGTTTCGGCATGTACTTCGAGGCCTACATGGGCGCCGAAGCCATCAAGAAGCGCCTTGAGGCCTTCGACCTGGTCACCGAGAGCGAAAACCTGCACCTGCAGATCGCCGAGGGCAAGGGTCAGAAGAAGATCCGCGCCATCAAGCGTCTGCGCGTGGTCAACGCGTTCATCATGACCGGCAACTCGCCGGCCGGAATGGTGCTCGACGTCGTACCCGTGCTCCCGCCCGAACTGCGCCCGATGGTGCAGCTCGACGGTGGACGTTTCGCCACCTCTGACCTCAACGACCTCTACCGTCGAGTGATCAACCGCAACAACCGCCTGCGTCGTCTGCTTGATCTCGGTGCCCCCGAGATCATCGTGAACAACGAAAAGCGGATGCTGCAGGAGGCCGTCGACGCACTGTTCGACAACGGTCGCCGTGGTCGCCCGGTCACCGGTACCGGTAACCGTGCCCTCAAGTCCCTGAGCGACATGCTCAAGGGAAAGCAGGGTCGTTTCCGTCAGAACCTGCTCGGCAAGCGCGTGGACTACTCTGGCCGTTCGGTCATCGTGGTTGGCCCGCAGCTCAAGCTGCACCAGTGCGGTCTGCCCAAGCAGATGGCACTCGAGCTGTTCAAGCCGTTCGTGATCAAGCGCCTGATCGACCTGAGCCACGCTCAGAACATCAAGGCCGCCAAGCGCATGGTCGAGCGCAGCCGTCCGCAGGTCTGGGACGTGCTCGAGGAGATCATCCGCGAGCGTCCGGTCATGCTCAACCGTGCACCCACCCTGCACCGCCTCGGCATCCAGGCTTTCGAGCCTCAGCTCGTGGAGGGCAAGGCAATTCAGCTGCACCCGCTCGTGTGTGCGGCGTTCAACGCCGACTTCGACGGTGACCAGATGGCCGTGCACCTTCCGCTCTCGGTTGAGGCCCAGGCCGAGGCTCGCATCCTGATGCTTGCCTCGAACAACATCCTCAAGCCGTCTGACGGTCGTCCGGTGACCCTGCCCACCCAGGACATGATCATCGGTCTGCACCACCTCACCACGATGAAGGAAGGTGTGGTCGGAGAAGGCCGTGCCTTCACCACCGTGTCCGAGGCCATTCTCGCGTTCGACCAGAAGTCGCTCGACCTGAATGCCAAGGTGCGCATCCGCTTGACTGATAAGTACTTCGCCGAGGGCACACAGCCCGAGGGCGTCGAGCTGGTCAACGGCCAGGCCGTCGGTACCGTTCTCGTCACCACGAGCCTCGGTCGCGCCATCTTCAACGAGGCGCTTCCGGCCGACTACCCGTACTTCGAAGACGTTGCCAACAAGGTCACCATGTCGACCATTGTCAACGACCTCGCGGAGCGGTACGTCAAGGTGGAGGTCGCGGCAACGCTCGACCGGATCAAGGATGCCGGTTTCTACTGGGCAACCCGTTCTGGCGTGACAGTTGCGCTCAGCGACATTCTGACGCCTCCGAACAAGAAGGAGATCGTCGCCGGTTACGAGAAGCAGGCCGCCAAGGTTCAGGCACAGTTCGAGAAGGGTCTCACGACCGACCTCGAGCGTCGCCAGGAGCTCATCCAGATCTGGACGCGTGCCACGGAAGACGTTGCCGCAGCGATGCAGGCAAACTTCCCGGCCGACAACACCATCAACCGCATGGTGACCTCGGGTGCTCGTGGTAACTGGCTGCAGGTGCGA
The DNA here is from genome assembly GCF_030063365.1 of Cryobacterium sp. PH29-G1. Taxonomy (GTDB): domain Bacteria; phylum Actinomycetota; class Actinomycetes; order Actinomycetales; family Microbacteriaceae; genus Cryobacterium. Next base: position 35,172 of record NZ_JASISY010000001.1, read on the forward strand.
AACATCGCCGGCATGCGAGGCCTCGTGAACAACCCGAAGGGTGAGATCATCCCTCGCCCGATCATCTCGAGCTACCGCGAAGGCCTGTCCGTCGCTGAGTACTTCATTGCTACTCACGGTGCTCGTAAGGGACTGGCCGACACCGCACTGCGTACCGCCGACTCGGGGTACCTCACCCGTCGTCTCGTGGATGTCTCGCAGGACGTCATCATTCGTGAAGACGACTGTGGAACGCGCAAGGGTCTGGAACTGCCCATTGCCGGAACCGACGCCACGACCGGTGCGCTCCTGCGCGACGAAGATGGCGGCCTTCTGGTCGACTTCAACGTCGAGAACGCGGTTTACGCTCGCAGCCTGGCCGCACCCGCGGTCAACACTGCCGGTGAGGTCATCGCCGACGCCGGAGACGACGTCGGAGACGTGCTCATCGCGAAGCTCATCGCCGGTGGTGTCGAAACCATCAAGGTGCGTTCCGTGCTCACCTGTGAGTCGGCCGTCGGTGTGTGTGCGGTCTGCTACGGCCGTTCGCTCGCCACGGGCCAGCTCGTCGACATCGGTGAGGCAGTCGGTATCATCGCCGCACAGTCCATCGGTGAGCCCGGCACCCAGCTGACCATGCGTACCTTCCACACGGGTGGGTCGGCATCCGCTGACGACATCACCCAGGGTCTGCCGCGTGTTCAGGAGCTGTTCGAGGCGCGTACCCCCAAGGGTGCGTCTCCCATCGTCGACTCCGCCGGACGCATCACGATCGAGGATTCGGACAAGGGCCGCAAGGTCATCCTGACCCCCGACAGTGGCGACGAAGCGATCGCCTACCCGGTGCTCAAGCGTTCGACCCTCCTCGTTGAGGACGGCCAGCACGTTGAGCTCGGACAGCAGATCATCATCGGCGCCGTCGACCCGAAGGAAGTTCTTCGCGTCAAGGGTGTTCGCGCGGTGCAGAAGCACCTCGTCTCCGGTGTGCAGGAGGTCTACCGTTCGCAGGGTGTACCGATTCACGACAAGCACATCGAGGTCATCGTTCGCCAGATGCTTCGCAAGGTGACTGTTGTCGAACACGGCGACACCGGACTGCTCCCGGGCGAGCTCGTTGACCGGTTGAAGTACAACGACCTCAACCGCACCGCGCTCACCGAGGGCAAGAAGACGGCATCCGCTCGCCAGGAGGTCATGGGTATCACCAAGGCATCGCTGGCGACCGAGTCCTGGCTGAGCGCCGCTTCCTTCCAGGAGACCACCCGGGTTCTGACCCAGGCGGCCATGGAAGGCAAGAGCGACCCGCTGATGGGCCTCAAGGAGAACGTCATCATCGGTAAGTTGATCCCCGCCGGCACCGGCCTTCCCCGCTACCGCGACGTCACCGTCGAGGCAACGGAAGAAGCCAAGGCTGAGCGTTACCCGAACCGCATCTTCACCGAAGATGCCACGTTCACCGAGGGTGACCTGAGCTTCGTCGACTTCGACAGCTTCTCGTCGGACGATCTGGCTCCGGGCACGTATAACTAGCCTGTAGCTCTCAACGGATGGCCCCTGCTTCGGCAGGGGCCATCCGTTGTTTAACGGGCAGTGGATGCTGTGCGCCCGGCCCGTGACCCGCCCGGGTCCACCTTCTGCAACCGGGCCCATGATCTACCATGGGCCCGGTTTCCGGGCCCGGGCCCGGGAAGAAATGGCGGGTAGGGGCTGGGGGAGTCGGGCAAATGGGGGGAGGGGACGTAGACTCGCCTTCTACTGTTGTTTGTGACTAGTACGGGGGAGACCGTGTGGCGCCCCTGAGTGACACTTCGGCCCGATTCGAACACACCCCATGACGGCGTCCCGCGCGTGGCTGCCCAGGTTGAAAGGACCCGTCTGATGACCCACCCCAGTTCTGAGACCCGCGCCACGCACGGAGGAGGCAGCGCCTGGCCGCTGTCGACTCCTGCCCTCGATACTCCGCCGCACAACTCTCTGCCGCACAACTCTCTGCCGCACGACACGTCGCCGTTCGAGGGCCCGGCGCACGCCGCTGCGCCATTCGATGCTGCGCCATTCGATACTCCGTCGTCCGACGCGGCGGTGCACGATGCCGGTGCCCTCGAGCACCCGGATCAGGCCGAGCCGGCGAGGCACCATCAGCGTGTGGCACTCGCCGACGGCCCCGATCCCGACCTCATCGCGGCCCTGCTCGAGGTGCTCCACCACGACGGATCCGACCTGCACGTCACCGTCGGCGCTCCGCCCTGCATTCGCGTCGACGGCAATCTGCGCCCCCTCGCCAACGCCAGCACGTGGATGCGGGACAAGGTCACCTTCGCCCTGCGGAGCCTGCTCACCCCGGCGCAGCTCGAAGAGTTTGAACGCGAGCTCGAACTCGACTTTGCTTACACGGCCGGCGGGGCGCGCTTTCGGGTGAACTATTTCGTGCAGCGCAACTCCGTTGGGGGCGCCTTCCGGCTGATTCCGCGCGAGATCAAGCAACTCGCCGAGCTCGGCGTTCCCGAGACCGTCGGAAATTTCGCGACCTTGCCTCGCGGGCTTGTGCTTGTGACGGGGCCGACCGGGTCGGGCAAGTCCACCACGCTCGCGGCCCTCATTGACCTGGTCAACCGCACCCGGGCCGATCACATCGTCACCGTGGAAGATCCGATCGAGTTTCTGCACAAGCATCAAAAATCGCTCGTCAACCAGCGCGAGGTGGGCCACGATACGCACAGTTTCGCATCCGCTCTCAAGCACGTGCTGCGGCAGGACCCCGACGTGATTCTGATCGGCGAGCTGCGCGACCTTGAGACCATCTCGGTCGCACTCACCGCGGCCGAGACCGGCCACCTCGTCTTTGCGACCCTGCACACCCAGAATGCCGCCCAGACCATCGACCGCATTATTGACGTGTTTCCGCCGCACCAGCAAGAGCAGGTGCGCTCCCAGTTGGCCGCCACCCTGCAGGGCGTGGTGTGTCAGGCCCTGGTCAAGAAGGTCGGCGGGGGTCGTGCCGTGGCGCTGGAAGTGCTCGTGGCGACCCCGGCCATCGCTAACCTTATTCGTGAGGGTAAGACGTACCAGATTGCCTCGGCGATGCAGGCCGGGCGGGCGCTCGGCATGAACACGATGGACCAGAGTCTGGCCGACCTCGTAATCACGGGCGTGATCACCCGGGAAGCGGCCCAGGCTAAGGCCCAGGACGCCACGTCGCTCGAGCAGCTGCTGCGCCGAGGCCTGCCCGAAGCGGAGGGCGAGCGCGCTCGAGCCCGCTCCGAGATCGATTTTGACGACTCGTTTTCCAACCGGGAACCCTATTAACCGCTGAAATTCGAGATGCCGTGACCCGTCGCCCCCATAATGGGGGTATCCCACGTCCGCGGGTGGGTGGCGGCCGCGAACGCTCTCGTTAAGCTTGAGGCTGAGACCAGCTGAGTCTTTGCGAGTCACAACAAAGACACATCAGGTCACGAACGCAGGTCGGGGGAGCAATGGGCAGACGTCTCCCGTCAGCGCCGCCCATTTTGTCGGGCTACACCTATGTGCGCCCCCTCGGCACGGGCGGTTTCGCCGACGTCTTTCTGTTCGAACAGAACATGCCCCGCCGTTCTGTCGCCGTCAAGGTGCTGCTGCAGGACATCGTCGACGATGACGTGCTTCGCTCATTCAATGCCGAAGCGGATGTCATGGCGCGGCTCAGCTCGCATCCGTCGATTCTCACCGTGTACAACGCGAGCATCTCGGCCGACGGTCGCCCGTACCTCGTCATGGAGTACTGCCCGGGGTCGTACTCCTCGCGCGAGCGCGCGGAGCCGATTTCCCTGGCGACCGGACTCAACGTTGCCGTGAGGATCGCCTGCGCCCTTGAGACTGCGCACCGGTCCAAGGTGCTGCATCGCGATATCAAACCCTCCAACATCCTCACCACCACCTTCGGCGGCCCCGTGCTGGGCGACTTCGGTATCGCCGCGTCCCTCGCCGGCGGTGCTCGCAACGAACTCTTCGCTATGTCGTTGCCGTGGAGCGCGCCCGAAGTCGTCGACGAGCGCACCACCGGCACGGTCGCGACCGAGGTCTGGTCGTTCGGTGCCACCCTGTACTCCCTGCTGTCCGATCGGGCCCCGTTCGAACTTCCGGCGGGTTCCTCCGGTTCCCGCGCGCAGCTGCAACAACGCATCGGTCGCGCGAAATACACCAGCATCGGGCGAGCGGATGTGCCGTCCTCGCTCGAAAATGTGCTCGCTCGCATGATGAGTCGCGACCCGGCCGCACGCCAGGTGAGCCTGCTCGAATGCGCCTACGATCTGCAGCGCGTGGAGCGCGACCTGGGCCTGCCCGTCACCGCGCTGGAGGTGGCCGACGAAGCCTGGGCATCCGCTGGAGCGCCCGTCGATTTTGACAATCAGGAGGCGCGCGGCCCCGTCATCTCCGATGTCATCCTGCCCACCCTGCGCCCCGGCGGGCGTGCTAGCGCCCGGCGCCCGGCAGCGCAGGCCCGCGACGAAGCGCTGCCCGATTCGAGCGAGGCCCGACGAGCGCGACTGTCCCCGCTCGCGCTCGGTCTGCTCCTGATGGGGGCTGTCGTGGTCGGTGGCGGCGCCACGGTAGCTGCCCTGCTGCTGGCTGGACTGATCTGATGGCCGGTATTCGCGCCCGAAGGCGCCTGCGCGTGCTCGTGAAAGCACGACGCGGCGTGATTCGCATTGCGGCGGTCGCGATCGTCGGTGCGCTGCTGGCCACTGTGGCCATCGTCGTCGATGGGTTCGATGTGAAGCAGACGCCGGTCAACGCGAGTTCAATTTGGGCGCTGCAGAGCGGCACCGGCAACCGGTATGCCCGGATCAACACAGACCTGGGCGAACTCGACACCGTGAAGACCGTGCCGGCGCCGAGCGAACTGGTGCAGACCGATTCCACCGTGCTGCTCTACGCACAAAACAACGAAAAGGTTGTCGACGTGAGCCTCGCGGCGCCGATCGACCTCGGCGACGACGCCACCGATTACGACAGCACGCCGGACGGCACCCGAACCATCGTGTCATCGGGCTCCTGGGTGGGCTATCTCACCAGCACGGGCACGGTGTTCGCCGGTGCCGTCGATGCCACCACCGAGCCCCGCCCGGTGAACCCGTACGCCGACGATGAGGTCGTCAGGGGTGAAACCCCCCGCGCCTACCGCTCCGATGCCATCGCCATCACGCCCGAGGGGTTGCTCTACAGCTATTCCAGCGCGGCCGGAAGCGTGCTGCGGTATTCCATCGCGAAAGACAAGATTCAGGGCGAGGACATCGTCACCGACGGCCCGGCGGAGCCCGGAAGTCAGCTGAGCGTCGTCGGCGACAGCTGGGCGCTGCTGGCCGTGGCCGGAGATGAACTGTGGCTGGCCGGCCAGAGCAGACCGGTCGAAACGAAGATGAGCGAACTGGCCGTGCTGCAACGCCCGAGCAGCAGCGCCGACGACGTGTTCATTGCCGACCAGGCCGGCCTGGTTGCCTTTGCCCTCTCCGACGGCGCCCGCACCGCGCTCGTTGGTGATTCCGAGACGGTGCTCGGGGTGCCCGCCGCGCCAACGCCCTTTCACGGTGATCGCTACGCGGCCTGGCTGCCCGCGTCCGGCGCCGGAGGCACCCTGTTCAGCGAGGATTCCGGCGAATCCACGCTCAGTTATGGCGCGGTCGCTGCGACCGGTGACGCCGCTCCGGCGTTTCGCGCCAACGAATCCCTCCTGATCCTCAACGACACGCAGAGCGGATGGGTCTGGACCGTTCCCGACGGCGCCCTCGTCACCGGCTCCCAGGACTGGACCCTGGCCGAAGTCTCGGAACCCCAGCGCCAAGACAACGTTGACGTGGCCTCCGAGGTTGTCGAACCGAAGGCTCCCGTGGCGGTGGCCGATGCCTTCGGCGTGCGCATCGACCAGTTGGTGCGGCTGCCGGTACTGCTGAACGATCACGACGCCAACGACGACGTGCTCAGCGTGATACCCGCCTCTGTCACCGGGCTCGACCCGTCATGGGGCACCGTCACCGTCACCGACCACAACCAGACCCTCGCGGTGCAGGTAGCCCCCGGCGCCAGTGGCACGGCAACCTTCAGCTACGCCATCACCGACGGCTCGCGCACCGACGGCCTCGATTCGTCGCCGGCCACGGTCACGCTCACCGTGCACAGCGACGACGTCAATTCTGCACCGGTCTGGTGCGGCACCGACGGTTGCCTGCAGGACTGGCCGGCCCCCGAGGTGCAACCGGGAGGCAGCGTCTCCGTTCCGGTGCTGACCGGCTGGGTCGATCCCGACGGCGACCCGATCTTCGTCGCATCCGCTGTCAACACCACCGATATCGGCTCGGTCAGTGTGACGCCCGCCGGAGTGCTCGTCTACAAACATCCCAACGCCGCCGAACAAGCCGCTCAGTCGGCCCCGATTCTGGTGCGCGTCTCGGACATTCACGGTGCCGCGACCGAGAAGGTGCTCACCGTCGCGGTCACGCCGACCCCACGGCTCACGGTCGAACCGTTCGCACTGGTCGCGTCGGTGAACGAGCACCTCACGGTGAACCCGGCCGAGTACGTCTCGGGCGCTGCCGGGCTCTACCGCATCACATCGGTCACGACCCCGTCGAGTGCCGAGGGGTCAACGGTGAGCAGCACCGCGAACGGCACCGCGTTCGACTTCGCCGCAACCGTCGTCGGAAACTACACGATCAGCCTCACGATCGCCGACGACGTGAGCGAAGTCGTGTCGCTCGTGCGCATTTCGGTGGTTTCAGCGGATGCCCAAGCGCTCACGACCTCCCCGGTGACGGTTTTCGTGCGGCCCAAGGCCGACACCAGCGTTGACGTCTTCACCGCCGTCTCCAACCCGGCCGGCCGGGTGCTGCTGCTCGGCGAAGCCATTCCCGAAACCGCTGTCGGCGCATCGCTCAGCGTCGACGTTGTGGGGCAGAACATTCTGCGCGTGCGCGGCTCCACCGCTGACGAACGGCCGGGAAAGCTCGGCACGGTGCGATACACAGTGTCCGACGGCACCGAAAACCCGTTGTACACCGTGCGCGGCGAGGCCACCGTGTATCTGCTCGAGGCTTCCGTTCCGCAGGCACCGATCGCCATGAATGACAGTGTTTCCGTGCGCGTTGGCGCCCAAATCGACATTCCGGTGCTCGACAACGACGTCGCTCCCGACGGCAACATCGTGATGCTCAACGCCGAGTCGGTGCAGAACCGCAGCGACCTGGGCCTCGCCTTTGCGGCCGGCGGCCAACTGCGCTATCTCGCCCCCGACGAACCGGGCAGCTACGAGCTGGCCTACAGCGTCTACACCGCCGGCGCGCCCGAACTCATCGACTCGGCCGTGGTCTCGGTCGAGGTGCTGGCTGACGGTGAGAACACCGCGCCCCAGCCGCACACGCTCTACGGCCGGGTGCTCTCGGGCGAAGCGATCGAGATTCCCTTTGACAGTTTCGGTATCGATCCCGACGGTGACACCGTGGTGCTCGACCGAGTGCTCTCCCAGCCGGCGCGCGGAACGGCATCGATCAATGCCACCGGCGATGCCATCGTCTACTCCAGCCCCCTCGACTTTCACGGCGCCATCGAATTTGAGTACCGGGTGCGCGACACCGTCGGCGCCACCGGTCTGGCGCTCGTGCGCATCGGCGTTCTCGACCAGCGCTCCAACCCGAGCCCGATCACGTTCAGCGACTACGTGGAGGTGCAGGCCGGCGCTGACAACCAGGTCGTGGTTTTTCCCGCCGCCAACGACATCGAACCCGGCGGCGGCAACCTCAGCCTGAGCCTGGTCACCCCCGACGCGCCGGCCGGCACTGCCGAGTTCGATGCCCTGGCGCAGCGCATCAGCTCCGTCACCGACGATCGCGTCGTGTTCACCGCCGGCACAGAGCCGGGCCTGCTCACCTTCGTATACTCGGTGACCAACGCCAACGAGGATGTCGGTCAGGGCCTCATCGTGGTCAAGGTGGTGCGCGCTTCCGTTCCCGACTACCCGGTCGTGATCGACACGACCCTGGCCCTCGACGAACGCGACGCGTTCCCCACAGGCATCGATGTGGTCACCGACAAGGTCTCGTGGAACTCCGGCGACGTCGGTGGCCTCAGCCTCACCCTGTGGGGCAGTCATCCCGGCCTTGAGGTGTCGGGCTGGAAGATCAGCGGCGATGTCCCCGACGGCGGTCTCCTCGCTCCGTTCGCCCTGACCGGACCGAACTTTCAGGGCGTCGTCGTGACCACTTACGGGTTTCTGCGCATTCCGTCCAAGGATGCGATCATCGTCGCGCTCAAGAAGGGCAACGTCGACCAGAAAGTGCGTGAGGATGCCTCGGTCACCTTCGACCTGAAAAGCCTCGTGTCGATTCCGGCCGGAACGACCCTGGAACTGCAGCGCACGGGCATCCGCTCTTCGGGAGAGCGCCCCAACGCCACCTGCACCTTGGGTTCGGGTACTTCGGTTACCTACACTGCCGGGTCTGACGCACCGTGGACCGACTCCTGCACGGTGCCGGCGCGCATCGAGGGACAGGAGGACTACACCCAGCTCGTGGTGCCGGTCGTGGTCGAGCCGCTCGACCCGCAGCCGGAACTGCGCCCGGCGGCCCTGACCCAGAGCCCGGGATCCGATCCCGTTCGATACGACCTCAGCCATATGGTCGACTGGCAGGGTAAGGGGGCCGTGCCGGCGCTGACCTTCGCGATCGAGTTCGCTTCGGACCAGTTCACCGTGACCCAAAACGGCCCGATTCTGTCGATCGGTGTCGCCGATAACGCCGTGGCCGGTCGCGAGGCGGCCGTCACGGTGAGCCTGTCGAGCCACCGCGAGGCCGTGCCGGCGGTGCTGGCGCTCAAGGTCGGTCCGGCACCGAGCGAACTGCCCAAGGGGGGCACCGTCGCTTCGACCTGCACACAGTCGTCGGGGTCGAGCTGCTCCATTGCGGTCGTCGGCGCCCCCGGCGAGGTCAACCTCTACCGCAACACCCCACTCACACTGGTCTCCGTCACCGCCCCCAGCACCTGTGTCGGCGTATCGTTCACGGTCGAGAATTCGCGCAACGTACGCGCCACCTGGTCGGGCGATACCGCCGGCGGAGTCTGCGAAGCGAGCTTTGTCGTGCGCGACGCACAGGGCAAGCTCAGCGCCGGCAACCGCAACGGATCGATCACCGTTGACCTGCAGGGCTACCCGAAAGCGCCCAACGCGGTAGGGCAGATCGCCTACGGCGACCACACCGTGACCCTGTCGGTGAAGCCCGGCGGCGCCAACGCCGCCTACCCGGCCTTGACCGGGTTCGCGTTGTACCGCGGCGGTGCCAAGGTGGCAAGCTGCGACACCTCGGGCAACTGCGGCGTGATTCGAACGACCGAGAACGGTCAGAAAGAGCAGTACGAAGCGAAGGCGGTGAATTCCGTCGGCGAATCGCGCACCGCAGTGAACGTCACGGCCTGGTCATATGCCACCCCGGGAATGGGACGCTTGGCCGCCGAACCGATTTTCCAGGAGGGCACCACGAGTGCCTCGACCGGCGCGGTCACCGTGACCATCGAGAACACCGACCGCTCGACCAGGGGCTACAGCGTAAACGGCACAGAGAAATCCGTCACGATGCCGGGGAGCGGCAGGACCGAAGTCACCCTCGCCCTCGGTGTGGGAAAGCAGACCGTCACCGTGACCCCGTTGAGCCAGTTCGAGCGGCCGGCCGGATCAGGACCGACCGACCAGACCGAATCTATCGGTGTGCAGGTCGCGGGTTCGCCCGCGATCACGAGCGGCGGTTCGCTGAGCTCGCAGAACCGGTCGATCACCGTGGCTGGCACCGGGTTCAACTCGAATTCCAGCAAACTGCCGGTGCAGGTGCTCTACGTTGCTTCGCTGACCGAGGGCGCAACCTGCACGCTCACCCCGGCGGGCTTCACGCCGGAGGGGGCATCATCGTCGACAGACCCAGCGATCGGTGGCCTCACCAAGCACACCAAATACTTCGTGTCGATCTGTTATTCCAACGGCTACGGGGTCACCACAGCCAATGCCGGTTCGATCACCACGTGGGAACAACCAGCCGCTCCGGGCAACGGTACCTACAGGTATGACATGGCGGCACCAGCCGGTGGAAAATACCTCCTCACCAAGCCCACGTCGTCGACGCGCGTGCCCAGCGACTTTACGGCTGACTTCGACAACTTCACTGAGACCACCGGCTCGAGTGTTTTCGGCGCCGACCCCGGTATTCGCGTGCGGTACTGCACGACAACCGACTCCAGCCTGTGCAGTGACTGGTCAACCGTGGCGGCGGCCAATGCCGACCGCGCCTGGCAGGTGCGATACGCGGTCGCGGGCCTCAGCAACGCCGGCTGCGTGATCGGCGGCACCCTCGCGGTCGCCGTCGATGCGACATCAGCCGGACTCGCCGAGGCCGTTGTGACCGGCGCCGACTACTACGTGCCCGACTCGCAGGGCGGTCGCACCTGGGCGCACCGCAATGGAAACACCGTTCCCGCCGGCGCGACCCAGACCAAAAACGTGCAATGGACCCTCACCTGGACCGCCCCGCAGACCAGCGGTTTGGACCCGGCGTCGGGCACCACAACCTCCACGGCCGTCGTCTGCAGCGCCGCCACCGCACCGACGCCCTAATTTTTCGCCCCACCGATCACACCTTCGCCAGACCGAAAGAGCCACGCACATGACAATCACCACGGAGCAGTCAGACTGGTTTTCCGCGACCTTCACGATGATGGTCGACAACGTTGAACGCGTCGTTCTGGGTAAGCGCCACGTGATCGAGCTCGCTTTCACCGCGATGGTCAGCGAAGGACATCTGTTGCTCGAGGACTATCCGGGCACCGGAAAGACCTCGCTTGCTCGCGCCATGTCGCAGACCGTGCAGGGCGTCTCCACCCGCATCCAGTTCACCCCCGACCTGTTGCCCGGTGACGTGACCGGAATCACCGTCTACGACCAGAAAACCGGCGAGTTCGAATTTCACAGCGGACCGATCTTCGCCAACGTCGTGCTCGCCGACGAGATCAACCGCGCCAGCCCGAAGACCCAGTCGGCACTGCTCGAAGCGATGGAAGAGGGCAACGTCACCGTCGACGGCGTAACCCGATCCACCGGCGTGCCCTTTCTGGTCATCGCCACCCAGAACCCGATCGAGCAGGCCGGAACCTACCGGCTGCCGGAAGCCCAGCTCGACCGGTTCATGATGAAGGCTTCGCTCGGCTACCCCGACCTCGCTGCGACCATCCGCATTCTCGAGGGCACCGCCGATGTGCGCCACGACCTCGACCCGGTCATCACACCGCAGGCGCTCGTGAGCATGAGCGACGTTGCCCGTGGCGTGTTCGTCAACCCCCTCGTCTATGACTACATCGGCCGCCTGGTCGAGGCCACGCGGCTGGCCCGTCAGGTGCGCATGGGCGTTAGCGTGCGGGGCGCCCGCGCTCTCACCAAGGCGGCCAAAACCTGGGCGGTGGCCCACGGCCGCACCTTCGTCACCCCCGATGACGTCAAGGCCCTGGCCGAACAGGTGCTCACGCACCGCATGGTGCTCGACCCGGAGGCGGAGTTCGACGGCGTCACCGCGAGCGCCGTGATCGGCCAGATTCTGCTCGACGTCGTACCGCCCAGTCGGAGCGACTTGGCGTGAGCTTTCACACCGAATCGCGGCGCGCACTGACATCGACTCAGTCGCGCACCTCAACCCAGACCCGGTCTGCCACGCATACCCGGTATTCGACGACCCACACGAACTTCTCCGGGCGCACCCGCGCCTCGAAGACGTCGATTCTCGTGGGCGCGGTCGTGCTCTGGATGCGCGTGTCGCGCACGGTGCGAAACGGTGTGCAGGCATCCGTCGCATGGGTCGGAGAAACGGTCACCCCGGCCGGCTGGGTTGTGGTCGCCGCCGCGATCGTGCTGCTGCCGCTCGGCCTGGTGCTCGGCTGGACCGAACTGATCGTGACTGGCTGGGTGGCGGTCGCCCTTATTCTGATCTCGCTGCCATTTCTGGCCGGCGGGCGCGCCTATAGCGTCAACTTCGTGCTGCCGTTCGACCGGATCGTTGCCGGGTCCGAGGTGCTCGGCACCCTCACCGTCACCAACGTTTCCAAGCGGCTCGAGCTGCCCGGTCGCGTTGACGTTCCCATCGGCGAGGGACTAGCGGATGTTTACGTGCCGCTACTGCGTTCCGGCCAGGTTCACGAAGAGCAGGTGCGCGTGCCCGCCTACCGCCGCGGAATCATCGATGTGGGCCCGGTCACGACCGTGCGCAGCGACCCGCTCGGCGTGCTCGGGCGTGAAGTGGCCTGGGCCGATGTCAACCGCCTGTTCGTGCACCCGGTGACAGTGTCGATCCCCAGCACCAGCGCGGGTTTTGTGCGCGACCTCGAAGGAAACCCGACGAGCGACATCGTTGATTCTGACATCTCGTTTCACGCTATTCGCGAGTATGCCCCGGGCGACGGACAGCGACACATCCATTGGAAGTCCACCGCGAAGACCGGCAAGCTCATGGTGCGGCAGTTCGAAGAGAGCCGTCGCTCGCGTCTGGCGATCGTCTTGAGCCGGAACGCGGCGGAGTACGCCTCCGCTGACGAATTCGAGATGGCGGTCAGCGCAGCGGGCTCGCTCGGTGTGCGTGCCATTCGCGATGGCCGTGACCTGGCCGTTGTGGCCAGTGCCGAGATTCCCGATATCGTGCGCGGCAGCATCCGTTCGGTGCGCAGCCTCAGCGTGGTGTCGACGCGCACCCTGCTCGACGAACTGACCGCGATCGAGGTCAGCCCGCACGCTATGAACGTCGAAGACGTTTGTGTGCTTGCGGCGCAGGTGGTGCCCGACCTGTCGATCGCCTTTGTCGTGTGCGGCTCGACGATGACCGCCAGGCGCCTGCAGGCACTCGCACTGAAATTTGCCGACAATGTGCAGGTCGTGGCCGTTCTGTGCAACCCCGATGAGCAGCCGAGCTTTCGTGATCTCGCCGGCACGAGCGTGCTCACCATCGGCGTGCTCGATGATTTTCGTTCCCTACTGAGCCGGCGAGCGTCATGAGCGCGCCCGAAACGCCCGTGTCGCGGGGGACGAGTCGCCCCGCGACCGGATCGATCCGCCTGACCCGGCCGCGCCGGGCGCCCGGCGGCCGTCGCCGTGCCCTCGTGATCAACGCTCTGTTCCTGGTGGCGATGATGCTCGTGGCCGTCTGGGCCGCCTGGCCGATCTACCAGGACGTGAGCTACCTGATCATGGCGGGTGGAGCGATCACGGCCGGACTAGCACTGGCCTGGCTCGGTGCGCGGCGAGGTTGGTCGTGGTTCACCGTGCTGCTGGTGACCCTCGGCGCCTACTTGCTGTTGGGCGTGCCGCTCGCGGCGCCGACCGCGCTCACGAGCGTGCCGACTGCGTTCGGCGGATTGCTCGATCTGGTGACCGCCACGGTGTTCAGCTGGAAAGAACTCGTCACGATCCAACTACCGGTCGGGTCGTACCAGACCCTGCTCGTGCCGGCCTTTTTCTTGTTTCTTGGCGGCACCACGCTCGCCCTGTCGCTGGCCTGGCGCGGCGGCCGACTCTATGCGCTCGCGGTTCCCCTCCTCTTTGCCGTGCAGCTGTTCGGCCTGGTGTTCGGCTCCAGCGCCGTGAGCGTTCCGGTGACCGTGCTCGGCGTCAGCGTGGCGGCACCGCGCGAAAGCCTGATCGGTCTGGCCGCTCTGCTGCTCGGCTTCGGGTTTCTGGCCTGGCGCACCCACCTCGCGCGCACCGCGGCGCTCAATTTGGCGGCACGCAACAGCGGAGTGCGACGCACTCGAGGTGGCCTGGGCGGTCGAGTGCGCCGGGCAGCGCTCGCCGGGGGAGTGCTCGTGCTCGCTATCGGAGTCACCCTCGGTGGCCTGTCGATGGTTACCGCCAGCCCGACCCGCGAGGTGCTGCGCACCAGCATCGACCCGACCGTCGAGCTGCGCGAGTATGTCAGCCCGCTCAGCCAGTACCGCAGTTATTTCAGCGCCGATCGGTACAACACCGAACTGTTCACGGTAACCACCGACGCTGGGGCGGACGACAGGGCGTCGCGCGTGCGCCTCGCCGTACTCAGCTACTACGACGGCGAGGTCTTTCGGGTCGTGAACCCCGCTGCGGGGCAGAGCGACCAATCCACCGCTTTTGCCCGGGTACCGCACGCGCGCGGTGCCGGCGCCGACCGCACCACGACCACATTTGAGATCGCCGGGTATTCCGGCGTGTGGCTGCCGGGGACCGTGGCGCTGTCGAGCATCCGCTTTGCCGGTGATCGCGGCTCAGTACTCAGCGACGGATTTTTCTACAACGCGGGCACGGCATCCGGCATTGCGCTCAACCCCCTCACAAGCGGCGATCGCTATACGATTCTCGCGCCGCAGCAAGCGGATGCGACGGACCTGGCCGGTCTCGCCAGCCCGACCGGTGATTCGATGGATGATTCGATCGGCGATTCGGCTGGTGATTCGATCGGCGACTCTGTGATTCCGCAGAGTCTGGTCGACTGGGTCGACGCCCAGGCGGTGACCCGGGACGGGGCCGGGCTGGCCGAACTCGTGACGCGGCTGCGCGAGCGCGGCTATCTCAGCCACGCCCTGACCGTGCCGGCCGCAAACTCCTGGACCACCGACCTGGCCGGCTATCAGTTCTCGCCGAGCCTGTCCGGGCACTCGGTGGCACGAATCGACGACCTATTCACCGCGCTGCTCGACAAACAAAACAGCACGACCGCCACTGAGAACTCCCAGTTGGTGGCGGCGATCGGTGATGACGAACAATTCGCTGTCGCCGCGGCACTGCTCGCCCGCCAGCTCGGGTTCACCTCCCGGGTGGTGGTGGGGTTTGCTCTCGGTGCGGATGAAACCACCGGTTCGGCTGCGCCCGGTGCCTGCCAGCAGGGCGTCTGCTCCGGTCGAAATATCGAGGCCTGGGTGGAAGTGTCCAGCGGCGATGATCGCTGGGTCACCGTCGACGCGACCCCGCAGTTTCAGAACGCGTTGTCGCCCATCGACGACCTCACCCGCGACCCGCAGTACAACACCGAGGTCATCGTCGAGGGCGCCGCCGAGCAGCGCGCGCCGGAGGCTAACCCGGCCAGCGGAGAAGACCAGCAGGAGCAGGAAGCGGACAGCGGCCCCGACCTGGCCTGGCTGTTTACGATCCTCAAGATCGGGGGCATCAGCCTGGCCGTGCTGATGGCGATCAGCACGCCCTTTCTGGTCATTCTGGGAGCAAAACTGGCGCGTCGACGCGCCAGAGGGCGCTCCGTTGACCCGGCGGCCCGGGTTGCCGGCGGCTGGGACGAATACATCGACGCCGCTGTTGACCGTGGCCTCGCCGATCAAGGCACCATGACGCGGATCGAGATCGCGTCGCACTACCAATCGGTCGGCGGCGCTCAACTCGCCAGACTCGCTGACCAAGCCATCTTCGGTCCGATCCCTCCGCACGTCTCGGAGAGCGATGCCTTCTGGGCACTCGTCACTGCCGAACGTGCCGGCCTCGCCGCGAGCGGTACCCGGTGGCAACGCCTGCGCGCCGCTGTCTCGCTGCGTTCCTTTTCTCGGCTGGTTGATGCCCGCCGACTCTTCACTTTTCGACCCAGCGCAACTAGACGCGACGTCACCATCGCGCGCCCGAACCGGCGCGACACCAGCAGATTGGGGGAGCGGCCGCCTACCAGCGGACGCGAATCATAAATGTATGAATCATCTGGAGTGTTGATCTCGGTCATCGTGGTGGCAGTGCTGCTCGGCATCGGCGGGTACGTGTTCTCGTCGATCGCGCTCGGCAAGACGTTTGTCAAGCTCGGGGAACAAGCGTGGAAGGGCTGGGTGCCGGTCGTAAACACGATCACCGTGTTGGAACTCGGTCGCTATTCGGCGCTGTGGGTCATTGGTCTCCTCATTCCTGTCGCGAACCTCGTTGCCCTGGTCGTCTTCATCATGGCGGTCAATAACGTCAACCGACGATTGGGTTATGGCGGTGGATTCACGGTGCTCTATCTGCTCGTCTATCCGATCTGGGTCGGCATTCTCGGGTTCGGAAATTCTGTGGATACCGGCTGGCTGCCCGCAACGGCTGCCACCGGGTATGTTCCGTTTGCACCGGTCGCCCCGCAGCCGTGGGCACCGCAGCCGGCAGCGCCGCAGTATGTAGCCGCACAGCCTGCAGCACCGCATTCGACAACGCAGCAGTCAGCAGAACAGCCGATCGCCGCGTTTGCGCCCATGCCGCCGGTTCCCCCCGCCACGCGCGCTGCCGCACCGCTGCCCCCAGCACCGGCCGCCGCGGTTCCGGTTCCGGTTGCGGCGCCGGCAGTGCGCGATCGGCCCGTCGGACCGCCGCCGTTCTACGTGAGCGCCCCGCCGATTGCTGCGGTAGCGCCTGCTCCGCCTACGCCGCCAGCCCCGCCGGTCGTTTCAGTGCCCCCGGCTCCATCCGCACCCCCGGCACCCCCGGCACCCCCAGCACCCCCAGCCCCGGTCGTTTCAGTGCCGCCGGCTCCGCCCGCACCCCCGGCACCGCCAGCACTCCCAGCCCCGGTCGTTTCAGCGCCGCCGGCACCGCCTGTGGTTTCAGCACCGCCTGCCCTACCTGCCTTTCCCACGCCGGTCGATTCGGCCCCGCAGGCACCGCCTGTTTCGTCGGCCCCGCCCGCACCACCGACACCGCCCGCACCACCGGTACCCCCCGCGGAAACGCAGGCTGCGTTCGCGGCACCGTTCGCGGCACCGTTCGCGGCACCGACTGCGGCACCGACTGCGCCACCGACTGCGGCACCCCCGACACCAGACGCCGACAGCCCAGCTTCCGAGGACGACTTCGATGAGACCATGATCGTGGTGCGTCGCATGAGGCCGTGGACTCTGGAAACCGAACATGGCCTGAAGATTTCGCTCACCAAACCGGTCGTGCTGCTGGGACGCAACCCCGCGCGGGGCGACGCGCATCCGGAAGCGCAGTTGGTTTTGCTGCCCGACCCCGGCAAGACGGTCTCGAAAACGCACGCTCGCCTCGACTTTGTCGAGGGCGCCTGGGGAATTCGTGATCTGCAGTCGACCAACGGTGTTGTCCTCATCGACGGCGGTGGCATCGAGAACGAACTCGATGCGGGTGCCAGCGCGGCCTTGACCGACCGATTCCTGCTCGGCGAGCTCGCGGCGCGCATCTATCTGGAGGCCTGACTATGAGTGAGGCGGCCGAGCGGCGATCTACGAGTTCCGGGGTGTCGCTGCGCTGCGGTTTTCGCACCGACGTTGGTCACAAGCGGAACGAGAACGAAGACTCCCTGCTGGCGGAGGCGCCGGTGTTCATCGTCGCTGATGGAATGGGCGGACTCGAAGCCGGACACCGCGCCAGCGCTGCGGTCATCGCCGAGTTTCAGAGCTGCGTTGCCCGCAGCGGCGTGCCGGCCGGAGACGTCGTGGCGGCGGTCGAACGCGCCCATACCGGGGTTGGTGCCGTCTCGGATTCGACCGTTCGTGGCGCTGGGAGCACGCTGACCGGCGTGGTGCTCATCGATCACGAAGATTCGCCGCAGTGGCTCATCATGAACGTGGGCGACTCCCGCGTCTACCGTCTGCACGGTGGAGAATTCCACCAGCTCACCGTGGATCATTCCCTCGCCCAGGAACTCATCGACGCGGGGTCGCTGCTGAAAGCGGATATCGCCACCTTCGCCCGCAAAAACGTCATCACCCGGGCCATGGGTGCACAGAACAGCACCGCGGACTATTGGCTGCGTCCGGTCATTACCGGCGAACGCCTGCTCGTGTGCTCCGACGGGCTCAGTGGCGAACTCTCCGATGAGGCCATCAAGGCCGGTCTGACGCTCGGCGGCACCACGCAACAAACGGCCGACCTGCTGCTCGCCGGCGCCCTCGAACACGGCGGCCGCGACAATATTTCGCTGATCGTGATCGATGTCATCGCCGGCGGGGTCGGTTCGTGGCACGGCATTTCGTTCGACGGTGACGACCAGTCGGACACCATCGATACCCGCAACGACGATACTCGACCGGTGAAACGCGGGGGCCGCAATGCCGCCGAGTGATCCGGCCCGGGTGCCAGACAAGCCAGACGAGCCAGACGAGCCAGACGAGCCAGACGAGCCAGACGAGCCAGACGAGCCCGACGAGCCCGACGAGCCCGACGAGCCCGACGAGCCCGACGAGCCCGACGAACCTGACGACGATGACACGCGCATCGTACGGCGCGAGAGTGAAGAACACACCCGCGTCGTGGTGCGCAGCACTGATGACAACACTCAACGTGCGGCACGGCCGAGGCGGCAAACCCTCACCGGAACGGCCTCGAAACCAGAACGTGACACCGCGTCGGCAGGCTCCGACTCCTGCGATGAGACCGCGGATGAGGCCACAGTGCGGTCCTCGAGGGGAAGCTCCGCCGACGATACGCGACTCAGCACGGCACGGGCGGCCGCGTCAGCGCCCACTCCCGTGGTCGATGCGCTGCAACGCCGGTATGAGCCGCCATCGATGCCGAGCGGGGGGAGTGTGCGCTATGCCGCCCGGCCCACACCGGCGATCGTTGAGCCGAAGGTGCCGGCGAGCGTGACCGATTCGGTGCCGGATCTGGCCCGCATCCGTTTGGCCGATGCGGCCGCCGAGATTCGCCGGCGGGCGGCGGCAACGGCCCGTCGCCGGCGCCGACTCACCCTGGTCGCGATCATCTCGAGCACCGTAGTGGTGTTGCTCGCCGCCGCAGCGTTCGTCGTCTTCATCGTTTTCAACTGGTGACTGCCGGCGGCCGGCCGCAGTATCCCCACCTATTTCAACTTTCCACCAGCACCAAATAGCCAGGAGCCACATTCTCGTGACAGATTCCACGTCCCCCCTTTATCTGGAAGCCGCCAACCCGGCCACACCGCAGGCGCGACTCGCCGAGATCGCCGCCGCACACCACGAGTTGCACCCGGTGATCGCCACGAACCCATCGTGCTATCCGGCACTGATTGAGTGGATGCTGCAACTGGGCACCATAGCGCCGGTTACGCCTGCGGTTGTGTCCGCGCCCGAGGTGCCGGCCGCCAACGCTGTCCCGGCTAGCGATCAGGCTGCCGCGGATCAGACCGCCACCGATCAGGCCGCCATCGATCAGGCTGCGGCGCCCTCCTCGACATTCGGTCTGCCGGTCGAGCCAGCGGCATCCGTTCAGCCGAACCCGTTCGGCCAGCCGGCACCGACCGCTGATGCTGCCGCCGGCGTTGCTGCGGCGCCGAAGAAGGCGCGCAAAAAGGTGCTGATCGGGGGCTCGATCGGCGTCGTCGTGCTACTGGTCGCCGTGGGGAGCGTCTGGGCCTACGGAGCCATTTTCTCAAAGCTGGGCGGGGCATCCTCGCCAACGGCAGCGGTGGAGAAGATGCTCGAAGGAACCGCTGATATGGACCTGATCAGCCTATACGGTTCGCTGTCGCCCGCCGAAATCGAATCATTCAAGGCTCCGATCGATCAGCTCGGCACCATCGCCATGGACGACGAGAACGGTGACGCGGTCGACATGCCGGCGCTCATCAATACCGTCGTGGACAGCCTGAACATCACCCTGACCGGGCTCGAGCTCGAGGCCGAAGAGATTGAAGATAATATTTCGGTCGTCACCATCACCGCGGGTGAAATGACGATGAACGGCGATGCCGAAACGATCACCGACGCTTACCTCGAGGTCGTGGAACCACAGTTGCGCCTGCAGCAGGAAGCGTGGGGCTACGACGATCGCGATATTGACTCGATGCTCGCCGACATGCGCGAGTCGTCGATCGACGGCCTGAACGACGCGCTGCCATTCACGCAGACCGCAGAAGACCTCACCGACGCCCTCGGGCACGATGCCGCCGTGGTCACCGTTCAGGAGGGTGGTTCTTGGTATGTCAGCCCCCTGCTCACGGCCGGCGAGAACGCCCTGCAGAGCGGATCATCTGATTCCGCTCGTGGACAGCTGGTTGCCGCCGATGACGTGGCGAAGTTCGACACCGCCGACGCTGCCGCCGAAGGATTCACCGAGGCCATGATCGCGTTCGGTGAGAATGGTGACTACGGCGACCTCGCCGCTGTTCTGCCGGAATCGGAACGTCGCTTTCTCAGCCTCTACGGCGACGCGCTGATGCCTGCTGATGGCGGCAATGACTACGACAACCTCAAGGTCACCGACTTCGCCGTGACGCCGCAGGTCGAGGGCAAAACGGCACGCCTCGATATCGAGCGCATCGTGATCGAGGGCGACGGCTACAACTGGCCGTATAACACCGAACTCTCCGGGGTGTGCGTCACCACGGATTCGAACTACTCCTCGTTCGACGGGTGCCTCGACGACGTCTCCTGGATGAAGGAGCTCGGCGCTGGCAGCTGGCGGGTTCTGGCCGTGCAGGAGAAGAGCGGATGGTTCGTCAGCCCCATGCGCACCGTGGCCGACGTGACCGGAATCGCCGTCGAGAACCTGGTTCGACTCAGCAAGGACGGCGAGCTCGACCGGCTCTACAAGTAACCCGTGCGGCAGGTATCGGTGCCGCACGTACAAACGCGGACAGACCAAAGACAGACAAAAGACTGAGGATTCAGATGACCGTCGAACCAACCACCCCCGAGCAGTCGGCCGTTCAGCCGTCGGCTGCGCCTGAGTCGCCGGCGGTGTCGCCGGCTGTTCCGCCCGCTGTGCCAGCCACCGCGCCGCAATATGCTGCGCCTGCCGCCCCGCCCGCCTACCCGGCATCGCCGGCCAAGCCCAACCCGTTCGCCGGTATTCCGGCCTCCGACTGGGCCCGTGACGGCGGCGCCCTGCTGTTGCTGCTGATTTCGCTCGCGCTGCCGTGGGTGTTCAGCACCGATAGCTACAGCAGGAGCGAGGTGATCGGCGCGACCGGCCGCATCGAGGTCGTCCTGATCACGCTGCTGTCGTTGTTCTCGCTCAGCCTCACCTACCTGCTGCGCGCCGGCGTCTTCGGCGCGAACATCGGGCTGGCCCAGATCTGGTTGATCCGCTTGCTCGTCAACGTTCCCTATGCGCTGCTCGTGCTCGGCTTTATGCTGGTCGATGCCTTCTCGACGCACGAGACGTCCGGACTGGGCTATGCGGCTGCCTTCGGCCTGGCCGGCGCCTTCCTGGCCGCCCAGCCGCGCTCCGCAGAGCTGGTCGGAATCGTGGGCTATCACCCGATCGCCCGCCTCTGGCACCGCATCGTGCTCGGTTACGGCGCGGTCGCCGCCCTCACCGTGCTGGGCGCGGTCATTCTCGGCGTCGTGGCGTCGACATCCGCTCAGGTCAACCCGGTGGCGCTGCTCGCCGCCGTTCTGGCCGTTCTGGGTGGCGCGGCCGCCGTGTTGCTGCCGATCTATGGGATTCTGCGTGGCACCGCGATCTGGCTCACGATCGGGCGGACGCTCGGCGGTATCGCCGTCGGCGTCATCACGATCGATGCCTTCACAGACTTTCGTCTGTCGGTGGCCGGCATTGAATCGCTCAACTACGGCGGCTACCCGCTGATTCTGCTCGCCGGGCTGCTCGGCTTGGCCTGCTCCCCGGCACTGCGACTGGCGGTGGTGCCGATCGAACCGATCAGCAAGTGGTTCGGTGTGGCCTCGCTCACGCTCATGCTCATTGTCGGCACGGCCGGGCTGAGCCTGCTGTTCGTCATCGCGAACCTGATCGGAAGCGGGAATACCTCCGCCACCACCGCACTGAACATCGGCGCTGCGATCGTGTTGTCGATCATTATCGTGATCGCCGTTATCGCACGCACGACCCTGCGGTCGAACCCGGCCGGCAGCCAGGGGCTCGTGCTCGGGCTCACCGGCGCTATCGCCGTGCTCGGCATCGTCTTCGTCGTGCTGCGCGGGCAGACCCTCGCCGACGACAACCTCGGCGACTACTATTCCTGGATCTTCGACGGCACGACGGGCTCCTTTGCGCTGATCGTCTTCAGCACCGCGGCGGCGTTGAGCCTCGCCCTGGCGTTTGGACTGCCCGCTGCGGTGTTCTACGCGTTAACCGTGCCGACAGCGGTTCGGGGCTATTACACCCAGTACGGCCCGGTTCGAGCCCCGGCCCCGGTGTCCTATGCCGGTGTCGCAGCAGCGCCTGCGGCAGCGACTGCGGCAGCGACTGCGGCAGCGACTGCGGCAGCGCCTGCGGCAGTGCCGCCAGTGCCTCCGGCCCCGCCGGCGCCTGCCGCTCCGGCAACGCCTCCGGCACCCCCGGCACCTGTCGACGTCCCACTCGCAGCGCCGAGCGCCGCCAGCCTGGCAGCCAGTGATCCGGCCACCTCGGCCGCCGCGTTGTACGACCTGGCGCAGCATAACCCCGAGGTCTGGCCCGAGCTCGCGGGCAACCCGAGCACGTATCCCGACCTGCTCACCTGGCTGGCGCAGTCGTCCGACCCGCTCGTGCAGCACGTGCTGCGCTCCCGCGGCCTATAGAGAGCGAGTAATCGTCACGCGTTTGCAACACTTCGCGCGTGCTCGCCCCGTAAAGTGGGGACTATGCCGGGGTTTTACCCATTCATTACTGTTGGGGATAGCTTCACGCCACTTCTGGGACAGTTCGTCGCGCGCGGCCGTCTCGCTCCGACATCCACGTACTACTCCAGGGGAGCCGCGCAACGATGACCAGCCTGACCGAAATTCTGATCGTGCACGGATTGCTCCCGATCGAAGAGCTCGACACCGTGCGATCGAGCGATCGTGCCGACGAAGCAGCGGTGCGCACGATGGTGGAGGCCGGCACCATTTCCGAGCTGCAATTCGCCAAGGCGCGAGCCGAGCAGAAGAACCTGCCTTTTGTGGAACTGCTGGACTATCCCGTGGACCGGCTCGCCGTTGCCAAAGTGCCGGCCGCCGTCTGTCGTCGGGCCAGTGTGCTGCCGATTGCGTTTGAAGACGGTCGCCTCGTCGTAGCCATGGTCAACCCCGGCGACGTGTTCGCCGTTGACGACGTGCGCGAGGCGGCTCACATGCGGGTTACCACCGTTGTGGTCGAGCCCTCCGATCTGCAGGCGGCCATTGCCCGCTACCACCGCGCCGACAACGAACTGATCGACCTCAGTACCACGCTCACGGCCGACAGCGAAGAGGCCGAAGATACCGCGGCACAAACCGAAACGGATGACGCGGCGCCAATCGTGCGGTTCGTCAACCTGTTGGTCAGCCAGGCGATCCAGGACAAGGCCTCCGATATTCACATCGAACCGGGTGAACACGACGTGCGGGTGCGGTATCGCATTGACGGCGTGCTGCACGAGATGCAGCGGGCACCGTCAACCATCGCCAGTGGTGTCATTTCGCGCATCAAGATCATGAGCGACCTCGACATTGCCGAGCGTCGTAAACCGCAGGACGGCCGCATGTCGGTGCACCACAACGGTCGCACCGTCGACCTGCGCGTCGCCGTTCTGCCCACGGTCTGGGGTGAGAAAGTCGTGCTGCGAATTCTCGACAACGCGACCTCGTCGATGAAGATGAGTGGACTCAACCTGCTCACCGACAACTTCAACGAGTTCGAAATGGCGTACACCAAGCCGTACGGCATGATCCTCGTCACCGGACCCACCGGTTCGGGCAAGTCGACCACGCTGTACACGACTTTGCATGCCATTTCCCGCCCGGAGATCAACGTGATCACGGTCGAGGACCCGGTGGAGTACCGCATGGAGGGGGTCAACCAGGTGCAGGTGAACCGCAAAGCGGGCCTCACCTTTGCCGTCGCGCTGCGCTCCATTCTGCGAGCCGACCCCGACGTCGTTCTGCTGGGTGAGATTCGAGACCAGGAGACCGCGAAAATCGCCATTGAGGCGTCGCTCACCGGCCACCTCGTGCTGTCAACACTGCACACCAACGACGCTCCGAGCGCCATGACCCGACTCATCGAAATGGGGATCGAACCGTTTCTGGTGGGCTCGGCGCTGGACTGTGTCGTGGCGCAGCGGCTGGCCCGGCGGCTCTGCGACCGCTGCAAGGCCCCCGACGACCGCACCGACCTGGCGCACCTGGGATTCGTCGTCAAGCCCACGGTGGGCTACGTCGCCAACCGCGACACGGTGATCCCCGACCTGGGTCCGGCCGTCGACCCGACCACGACGGGAACGATCATCTACAAACCGGTTGGCTGCTCCAGCTGTTCCAAAACCGGGTATCGCGGGCGCCTGGGCATCCACGAGGTCATGACGGTATCGGAAGAGATCGAACGCCTCACCGTGGCCCGCGCGTCAAGCGCTCAGATCGGTGCTGCCGCCCGCAAACAGGGCATGGTCACGATGCGCGAAGATGGTTGGGCCAAGGTGGCTCTCGGTCTGACCTCGATCGACGAGGTGCTGCGTGTTGTCTCCTAGCCGCGGCGTTCACGACGCGGTGGCGCAACGCCGCGGGGCGAGGCCCCCGCAATGAGCGCGTTGAACATTGACCGAGCTCTCGTTGTACACGACGACGACGACGACGCCGACGAGGCTCCGCCGACGGCCGTTGACCTGCGCGCCCGTCGACGGCTGCGTTCCGGGGACCAGATCGAGCTCAGAGAACCCGATCGCGACCTGCTCATTGCCTTACAGCTCGTGCTCACTGAGGGGGCTTCCGACCTGCACGTCTCCGGCGGTGCACCGCCCAGTATTCGGGTCGACGGTGCCCTGCGCCCTATTGCCGGATGGGACCGCTGGTCGCCGGAGAAAGTCGCCGACGCCCTCGGCAGTATTTTGTCGCCGTTGCAACGGCAGGAGTTCGATCTGGAACTCGAGCTCGACTTTGCCTACACGGTTCACGACACACGGTTTCGGGTCAACTTCTATCAACAACGCAATACCGTCGGTGGCGCCTTTCGCCTGATTCCAAATGAGATCAGGTCGCTGGCCGAGCTGGGTATTCCGGCATCCGTGTCACGGTTCGCCCACCTACCCCGGGGGCTCGTGCTCGTTACCGGGCCGACCGGGTCGGGTAAGTCGACGACCCTCGCCGCCCTCATCGACGTGATCAATCGCACCCGGGCCGACCACATCGTCACGGTCGAAGACCCGATCGAGTTCATTCACGAGGCCAAGAAATCCATGATCAGCCAGCGCGAGGTGGGGCAGGATACGCACAGTTTCGCATCCGCTCTCAAGCACGTGTTGCGGCAGGACCCTGACGTGATTCTGATCGGTGAGCTGCGCGACCTCGAAACCATCTCGGTCGCACTCACCGCCGCCGAAACCGGTCACCTCGTTTTCTCGACCCTGCACACGCAAGACACGGCGCAGACCATCGACCGCATCATCGACGTTTTTCCACCCCACCAGCAGGCCCAGGTGCGGGCGCAACTCGCCGCCACCCTGCGCGGGGTGGTGTGTCAGACCCTGGTGCGCAAGATCGGCGGCGGTCGGGTGGTAGCCACCGAGATTCTCGTGACGACGGCAGCCATCGCCAACCTCGTGCGGGAAGGCAAGTCCCACCAGATCGCGTCCGCCCTGCAATCGGGGCGCACGCTCGGCATGCACACGATGGACCAGCACCTGGCCGAACTCGTCGACTCCGGGCAGATCACCCGCCAGGCGGCGGAAGAACAGGCCATGGACGTCGACGTGCTCAAGCAGCTCGTGCACCGGATAGATCCGACGGATGCTCCGGTCGGCGACCTGAGCCACGGCGAAATTGACTTCAATGATTCGTATTCGCCGGGGAGGCGCTAAATGTCCACCGAAATGTCCTTTGCCTACACCAGCCGTGACGCCCGTGACCGGGTGGTCAAGGGTCGCATGGAAGCCGGGTCGGAGCGGGCCGCGCTCACGCAGCTGCGCACGATGGGGCTCTCACCGATCACGATCGCCCCGGCCCGCAAGCTCAAGGGCCTCAACATGGAAATCAGTATTCCCGGTTTTCAGAAACATGTCGGCCTCACCGATCTGGCCGTGATGAGCCGCCAGATGGCCACCATGACCGCGGCCGGGCTGTCGCTGCTGCGTACGCTCAACATCCTCTCAGAACAGACCGAAAACAAGCAGCTCGCCCAGGTGCTCGCCATAATTCGCAGCGATATCGAGACCGGGGTTTCGCTCTCCGAGGCCTTTGACAAGCACGACGTGATGTTTCCGCCGATCATGATCAACCTCGTGCGTGCGGGCGAGACCGGTGGTTTTCTCGAAGACGCCCTCAACTCGGTGGCCGACAACTTTGAATCCGAGATGAAGCTGCGCGACACCATCAAGAGTGCGCTCGCCTACCCGGTGATCGTGCTGATCATGGCGCTGCTCGCCGTCGTGGGCATGCTCATCTTCATCGTGCCCGTGTTCGAGAAGATGTTCAAGGGGCTCGGCGGCGAACTGCCCGCAGCCACCCAGGTGCTCGTTGTGCTCTCGAACGGCATGGTCTGGGTGGCGCCGGTCGTGATCATCGCCGCCATCGTGTTCTCGATCTGGTGGCGCAAGAACAAGCACACCCTCGCCGTGCGCCGGGTGGTCGACCCCTTCAAACTGCGGCTGCCGGTGTTCGGCCAGTTGCTCACCAAGCTCGCGATCGCGCGGTTCAGCCGCAACTTCGCCACCATGATCGGCGCTGGTGTGCCCATTTTGCACTCGCTCAAGATTGTGGGCGAGACCTCGGGCAACTACGTGATCGAGTCGGCTCTGGCCAAGGTGCAGGAATCGGTGAGTCAGGGCCGCTCTATCTCGGCCCCCCTCGCCCTTGAGCCGGTGTTTCCGGCCATGGTCACGCAGATGATCGCGGTGGGAGAGGATGCCGGCGCGCTCGAGCAGATGCTCACCAAAATCGCGGACTTCTACGACCAGGAAGTGCAGTCGACCACAGAACAGCTCACGGCCCTGATCGAGCCCCTCATGATCGCCATCATCGGCGTGGTCATCGGTGGCATGGTCGTGGCGCTCTACCTGCCCATGTTCAGCGTGTTCGACTACGTCAAATAGTCCTGCGTGGGGATTACCCATACGGGACGTAACCCCTTATGGGGGTAGTCGGCCCCCCGAAAAAACAGGCGTCGATTGTGGGCCCCGACCTAGGCTGAAAGTGAGCAACCGCACCGCTTTGCTCCCTGCACTTTCACGCAAAGGACACAGACATGAACCGTTTCTTCACAACCGCCCTGGTCAACAAGCGCAAGGCCCTCGGCGAGAAGGAGAAGGGCTTCACGCTCATCGAGCTCCTTGTTGTCGTACTCATTCTCGGCGTACTCGCCGCGATCGCCATCCCGATCTACCTCGGCCAGCAGGACTCCGCCAAGGACAGTGCCGTGGCTGCCTCGATCACCAACGCGAAGACCGCCGTCGTCGCCGAGCTAGTCAAGGGAACGAAGACTACTACGACCCTCGCGCTTACTGACACCGCGTTCACCCCTAGCGCTGACATCACCGTTTCCTATGCAGGGAACGGTTCAACTGGATTCACTATTACTGGAGTCTGGGTGGGATCGGCCGACCACACGTACACGATCACCGAAAAGGGCGCCGCCGTTAAGTCAACACCGTAGCGACCAACTTTTGATCTGGGTCGGCGGGATGCCCAGTAGCGTCCCGCCGAGCCGTCCGTTTCCATTCGCACCACGCATCGGAAAGGCGCGATCGTGAGATCTCACTCTGGCACCGCGTCGCGATCCTCCCGAGAGGCCGGCTTTGGCATGATCGAGATTGTCGTCTCCATGCTGCTGCTCTCCCTGCTGGCCATCGCCTTTCTGCCGATGCTCGTCACCTCGCTGCGCGTGTCGGTCTCCAATACCTCCCTGACTTCCGCCACCCAGCTCGTTGCCTCCGAGATGGAGAATATTCGGTCTCTCGGTACGACCTGCAGCGACCTGGCGTTGTACGCCAGCGTGCCTCCGGCGGTCTTCGATCCCGATGGCCGAGCCCTGCAGGCTCACCTCCACGTCACCTGCTCGGGAACGTATCCCGACATTGCCCCCGTGCGCGTCTACGTCACCGAGATCTCGACCGGTACGACACTTGCCGAAGCCACCACGAGCGTTTTCGTGAACGGCTAGGTCTCGACATGATCTCCAGCACGAATGCCCGCATCAACGTCGTGCACCGCGCGGGTCAGCCACAACCGTCACGCGAGGCCGGCTACACCCTCGTCGAACTCCTCATCTATTCGAGCCTGCTCGTGCTCGTTCTCACTGTGGTCGGGGGAATGTTGCTCAATACCCTCACGTCGGAGCAGAAAATTCTCGACAGCGCCAGTGCCAACACCGTCAGTCAGTTGATCTCGACCTCCGTGCACTCCGGAGTGCGTAACGGCACGGCGCTCACGGTCGTCAATAGTGCGGATACCGCCAACGACGATCAGCTTCTGGTGGTCACCACCGTGAGCAGCGACGCGGCCGCGGCGGCCAGCGCGCGCGTTTGTCAGGCCTGGTACTACACCGAGGCGAACGGCGGCGCCATGTACTACAAGCGCGGTGCGGCACCGCAAACCATCGTCGCGCCCACCATTAACGCCCTCGCCAACGACATGACCGGCTGGACACTGCTCGGTTCCGGAATATCGGCAAGCGACAATTCTGCCGGTATCGCCCAGCCCGTTTTCGACGCCGCAGTCAGCGTTTCCCAGCGTGCTGTCACTCTCAACTTCGCGATCAATGGGGGCGGCGATACCAGCCCCGCAAAGATCTCAACCACGGTAACAAGCCGCCAAGGCGCGGCGCCGGCAACGGAGCCCAAATGTTTCTGATGCGCAAGTCCTCACTGTGGCAGGCCGCCGAGCGCGGTAGCAGCATGCTCGCCGTGATCGGCCTCATGGCCGTCGCCGGAGTGGCCACCCTCGCAATTGCCGGATCAACAATGAACTCACTGGGAGTGAGCAGCGCCGCTCGCGCCGGCGTTCAAGCCCAGGCCGCGGCAGAGGGCGGCATCGATGCCGGCCTCCTGATGCTCAGCATGGAGTGCACCGGCTTGGTCGACGGCATCCTTCCGACGACTGATTCCCGTGCCCGCGTTACGATTTCACACTTGGATACTGGGAGTGCGTCGTGGGTCAAAGGATGTCCGACGACGACCGGCCAGGTCAAAATTACTTCGGAGGGAACCGCGGCCGATCTGGGTATCGGAGGCAACTCCACCGGCAACACCCGAACGGTCGAAGCCATCTACTCCGTCGACACGTCGGGGAGCGCTACGAGCAGCGGCATCGCCATCTATGCCCACGTGGGTTTCTCCGTCATCGAGTCCGTGACGATACAGGCCAAGGCATCTGCTATCTACGTGCGTAATGGAAACGCAAGTTGCATTAGTTCGGGTGCGAACAGTGTTGACATCATCGTCAAATCAGGCGATGTGACCCTCGGTGAGTCGTGCGGCGTTTTCGGAGACGTATGGGCATCGGGTGCTGCCAGTATCGGGGGATCGGCAATTGTTCATCAGAGTCTGATCGCCAGCAGCTTGAAAACTGTGTCCACGGCCCAGGTCAGCGGCAACGTCTGGGTTTCGGGCCTAGCTGCCATTGGGGCCGGCACGAAGATCGGCGGAACTCTCACGGCCGGATCAATCACGGGCACCGTTGGCACTCTTCTTGGCGGCCTGACCGGAACCCTACTAGGCACTAAGCCTGCGCCAGTTTCCGGCATTACCGACCCTGGATGGTTCGAGCTCAACTACAAGTACAACAAGAAGCAAAAGCAGGATCATTGGGAATCCTTCGAGAAAGAGTACGAAATCGCCGGCGTCTGCGACCTCGCCAAGCTGCAGACAGCCGCCGATAGTTTTGCAGGACGCCCCGGAATCATTGAATGTCCGGCCGGGGTCGATGTCGCCAGCGCCGGAGTACTGACCCTCGGCAGCGACGTCGCTATTATTGCGGAGTCTTTTAAATTTCGTAACAGCGCCCAGATCAATGCCGCAGCGAAGCACAAACTCTGGCTGGTCACTCCAGACGGATCCCCCAACAGTAAGCCCACCTGCAATGCTCACGATGAAGATTTTTCGGTCAGCGAGTCGTTCAAGGTGAATGTCAACGTGGATGTGATGGTCTACACCCCCTGCAACGTGAACATCTCCACGTCCTCCCAGTGGCGTGGTCAGATCTGGGCCGGTGGCACCGTGAAATTCGGCACATCCGGTGTTTACACCTACGTCGAGGTGGGCTTTCCTGGAGCGGCATCGAGCGCCGGTACCGTGGCCTTAGGCGCGCGAGAATCGATTCGAGACCTCAATGACTAGCGTGATCGCGGGCCTGTTCGGCATTCTGGGAGCGCTCATCGGCTCTTTTCTTAACGTGGTCATCTATCGGGTGCCGGCTGGCAAGTCGATCGTGTCACCGCCCAGCGCGTGTGGCCGGTGCGGCGCGCGCATTCGACCGTTCGATAACATTCCGGTTTTGAGCTGGTTCGTGCTGCGCGGCGAATGCCGCGACTGTAAGGCGCCGATATCTGTGCGCTACCCCATGGTGGAACTCGGCACGGCGGTGTTCTTCGCGGTCGTGGCCCTCTGGGTGTTTGCGGGCACCGATCCCGGCCCGGCGACCGGCACGAGTTCCGCCACTCTCGCCACCGAGATCATCGTGCTCGTAGCCTTTCTCTATTTGGCTGCCATCAGCGTGTCCCTGGCCATGATCGACATCGACACCCACACCCTGCCGAACAAGATTTTGCTGCCCGCTTACGTGGTCGCGGCCATTCTGCTCACGGCAGCCGCGCTCGTGGCCGGTGAACCCCAACGTGTGCTCACCACCTTTATCGGTGCGGGAAGCCTGTTTGGCCTCTATCTCGCCCTGGCCCTGATCAGCCCCGGCGGGATGGGGCTCGGCGACGTGAAACTGGCCGGTGTGCTGGGTCTCTACCTGGGGTACCTGGGCTGGGCGCCATTGATCGTTGGCGCCTTTGGCGCTTTTCTGCTCGGTGGTGTCTTCGGCCTGATCCTGCTGATTTCCCGCAAAGCCGGCCGACGCAGCAGCATTCCGTTCGGCCCGTGGATGCTGGTGGCGACCTGGCTCGGCGCATTCTTCGGCGACCAGATTGCTGCCGGTTACCTCGACTTGTTCGGCCTCGCCTGACCGGCAGCCCGCAGTCCGACCTTCCTTACCTGACCAGCTCTTCGACCACCGCTTACGAACCAATTTCTCTCTGGGGGAAAACATATGGCTACACGTGTAGTCGGACTCGACATCGGCACCACCGCCGTGCGAGCCGTGGAACTGCGGGACGCCGATACCGATCATCCTGTACTCGTGCGTTGCCACGAAGAACCATTGCCGTTTGGCGCGGTCAGCCGCGGTGAGGTTCTCGAGCCGGCCGTCGTCGCCGCAGCGCTCAAGCGCTTATGGGCACGCGCAGACTTCTCCACCAAGGATGTCGTGCTCGGCATGGGCTACCACCGCATGGTGGTGCGTAACCTGACCGTGCCCAAGATGTCGCTGCGTCGCATTCGCGAGTCGTTGCCGTTTCAGGTGCAAGACCTGCTGTCGTTTCCCACCGCCGAGGCCCTGCTTGACTTCTACCCCATCGCGGAGGTAGACAGCGACGGGGAGTCGGGTCCGCAAATCTCCGGGCTCTTGATTGCCGCCATGAAAGACGTCGTGCAGTCGCATCTCAAGGCCGCCAAGCTGGCCGGCCTGCACGCCATCAACGTCGATATTCTCGCTTTTGCTCGCAGTCGCGCCATTCACCGCGGAGTCTCCGACCCCGGCGTGATCGTGCAGATCGATATCGGGGGCGGCTCGTCGAGTGTGCTCATCTCGGCCAATGGAGTTCCGCAGTTCGTGCGCGTGATCCCCTCCGGTGGCAACCAACTTACCAAGGCCCTCCGCGTGCGGCTCGGCATCGACGAGGAAGCGGCCGAGGTGCTCAAGAAGAGGCTCGGCCTGCCCGACGAGGTGGCGCCCGGCGATGAGATCGCCGCCACGATCATTCGGGAACTCACCTCTGAACTGCTGGAGAGCCTGCGCAACACCATCGCGTACTTCACCAATAACCGCCCGGAGATGCCGGTGGATCGCATCGTGCTCATGGGCGGTGGCGCTCGGCTCACCGGCTTTAGCGCTGCGCTCAGCGAGCTGAGCCGCTTTCCGGTGCTACCGGCACAGCCCTACGGTGAGCTCGAACTGGGACCAGACGTCAATCAGGCAGATCTTGTCAACTCCGAGTGCACGTTTGTTGCGGCACTGGGGCTGGCACTGGGGAGTAAAGAATGAGACGGGCACTTGAAAGCCGCGAATTGATTCTCGGCGGAGAACCCCGCGCCGATCTGCTTCCCCCCGAGCTGAAGGCCAAGCGTGAGGGCCGAGCGCTGCACCGCGCCCTGAACATAGCTCTCGTGGGGGTCATCGTCATTATGGCGGCGTCGATCGGCGCGGTCTCCCTGAAAGCTTCTCTGAACCAGAGCACCCTCGCGGCCGCCAACGCGCGCACCGACGAGATTCTGCTGGAGACCACGCAATACGCCGAGGTCAACGGGGTGCAGGATCGCTACGACACCACGCTGGTCGTGCGGGCGCTCGGCCTGTCGACCGAGGTGGACTGGAAGGCGTACCTGGCCGACATTCGCTCGGTTTTGCCGGCCGACGTCACCATCGACACGGTCAATGTCACGAGTGCCTCACCGTGGACGGCTTTTGCGCAGAGTGAGGTGCCGCTGACGCAGCCACGAACCGCCTCTCTCGCGCTGGAGATCACGAGCCCCGGGCTGCCGCCGGTGCCGCAATGGTTGGTTGCCCTGGCAGACCTGCCGGGCTATGCCGACGCGACCCCCTGGTCGATCACGCACTCAGCGGATGGCAGTTACGTCGTGAGCCTCGCGCTCAACATCAACGAGTCCGCGCTGACCAACCGCTTCGCGATTAGGGAGAAGTAACCGTGAATAGAGACCGACTCTGGGGACTTGCCTGGATCGCTGCCGTGGCCGCCGTCGTGGTTCTGGGAACCATGCTCGGCATTGTGCCCAAAGCTGAGGAGGCGAAGGCCGCCTCACGGGAGCTGGCCACGGTCGAGGCCCAGAACGTGGAGCACGAGCTTGCCCTCGCAGCGCTGCAAGATGAGTACGCCAGCATCGATGACCTCAAGGACGACCTGGCTGACCTGCAGCTCGGCATTCCCCTGGCCGCGGATATTCCCGCTTTCGTAGCGGAGCTCAGCGCCATCGCCACCCAACACCAGGTGACCATCGAGCAGATCTCGATCGCTGACGGCACCGGCTATGTTCCCACCGAACCCGTGGTCGCGACCGACACCGCCGCAACCGACACCGCCGCGACCGACACCACAGCGACCGACGCCGCAGCGACCGCAGCGACCGGAATCGATGCGAACTCGCGCGTGACGGCGGCCACGTATATTTCCATACCCGTCTCGATCGAGGCCACCGGCACGGGCAGCGCCGTACTCGAGTTTCTCTCGGGCCTGCAATACGGTGATCGCATCATTGCCATTAACAGCTTCGCCACGGACGCGGCAGTGACAGCGGATGTCGTCACCGTGAGCATCGAGGCTGAAATCTACGTGCTCGTCGACCCGACGGCCACGACTGCCGAGTAGCTCGTCTCAGCATACAAAAGCCCCCGATACGCGCGGTATCGGGGGCTTTTGTGTACCCGCGCGGCCGACGTCTCGCCCCGCACCGAGCGCCTTCTCCGGCCAATCTGACCAGCGCCTGGCGGCGGTGGGTTACCCGTAGACCCCCAGATCGCGGGACTACCGCCGCGTGGAAACCCTCAATAGCGTTGCGCCTTACGTAGACCGTGCGCGAACAAGACTTACCCTCTGGCTCCACTCTCGCGAGGTCTGCAACGACCGGTCGTCGTACCCTCGTCGGCCGGTCGTGTTCCACCCGCACGGCCGTACCTGTTCCGCGGCAATCAGTACCCGACGCGCTTGCTCCGAGAAGGATTTGCTCATGGACGACCCGAAAATCTCCCTGTCGCTACGCGACGCCACCGTGCCTATTAACCGCGTGCCTATTAACCGCGTTCCGATTGACCGCGTTCCGATCAACCCTGTGGCGTTCACCCCGGGCTCCATCGGTGGCATCGCGAACGGGCGGCACCGTGACGAAGTACGAGTGGTTCCCACGAATGGCCGACGCACCCGCGTGGCGTTGCGGAGTTCCGGCGACCGCGTCCTGCCCAGCAGCGACCAGGAACTGCCCGACGTGCTGGGCCTGCCCGACGCCGACCTGATCGAGGCGCTCACGGAGGTCGTGCTGCGGCAGGCCTCCGACCTGCACGTTGCCGTTGACGCACCGCCGTCCATTCGCCGCGACGGCGATCTCGGTCCCGTGGGAGTCACGCCGGCCTGGTCGAGCGAAAAGATGAGCCTGGCCATTCGCAGCATCCTGACTCGGGCCCAGCAGACCACCTTCGATCGCGATCACGAACTCGACTTCGCCTACACGCTGGGCGAAACAGAGTTGAACTCAAGCAGCCGCTTTCGGGTGAACGTGCACCAGCAGCGCGGTGCGGTCGGCGCGGTCTTTCGGCTGATTCCAAGCGAGCTCAAAGACCTCAAAGCCCTCGGCATTCCGCAGTCCGTGGCCGCATTTTCCGCTCTGCCCCGCGGGCTCGTGCTCGTGGCCGGGCCCACCGGCTCGGGCAAGTCCACCACTCTCGCCGCCCTGGTCGATCTCGTAAACAGCACCAGGGCCGACCACATCGTCACCGTCGAAGACCCGATTGAGTTTCTGCACGCGCACAAGAAATCCATTGTCACGCAGCGCGAGGTGGGGCATGACACGGCGAGTTTCGCATCCGCTCTCAAACACGTTCTGCGACAGGACCCCGACGTTATTCTCATCGGAGAACTGCGCGACCTCGAAACCATCCAGGTGGCGTTGACCGCCGCCGAAACGGGGCACCTCGTGTTCGCGACGCTGCACACGCAGAGCGCGGCGCAGACCATCGACCGCATTATCGACGTGTTTCCGCCGCACCAACAGAACCAGGTGCGGGCGCAGCTCGCTCAGACCCTGCAGGGCGTGGTCTGCCAAACGTTGGTGAAGTGCTCGACCGGCTCCGGCCGCGTCGCGGCGACCGAGGTGCTCGTCACCACGCCGGCCATCGCGAACCTCATTCGGGAGGGAAAAACGCACCAGATCGAATCGATGATGCAGACCGGCAAAGAACGTGGCATGCACACCATGGACCAGCATCTCGCCGAACTCGTGAACACCGGGCAGATCACCCGCAAGGCCGCGCTGTCGAAGGCGCACGATGCCGACGGGCTCGATTTGCTCGTGCATCGCACCGACCCGATGCCCGGTGGTGCCTTTGCGGTCGCCTTGGCGGATGCCGGCGCCAATAGAACCACCGGCTACGAGACGAATAGCGGCTTCGATGCCGGCCGCAGCGTGGACTACGAAGCCGGGTTCGCCCGCGCGGTGATCTGATGGCGGCGACACTGGTTTTCGCCTACACCGGCCACGATGCCGCGGGCAAGAGCGTGAAGGGGCGAGTGGATGCCCTCACCTCGGGGCAGGTGGCGGCGCGGCTCAATGCGCAGGGCATCGCGCCCCTGTCCATTGTTGAGGCCGCGCCGGCCACCGGTATGCGGCGGTCCATCAACATTCCCGGCTTTTCGCGCGGGGTTCGGCTGAAAGACTTGGCCATTCTGAGCCGGCAATTCGCCACCATGATTACGGCCGGACTGTCGCTGCTGCGGGCACTGCGTATTCTCACCGAGCAGACCGAGAGCAAGCCGCTCGCGGCGGTGCTGGCCCTCGTGCGGGATGACGTTGAGGCCGGCCAAGCCATCTCGGAGTCGCTCGCCAAGCATCCATTGGCCTTTCCGCCGATCATGATCAACATGGTGCGGGCCGGCGAGACCGGCGGCTTTCTCGACGCTGCGCTCAACTCGATCGCCGAAAATTTCGAAAAGGAGGTCAAACTCCGCGGCACCATCAAGTCGGCCATGACCTACCCGGTGGTCGTGCTCTCGATGTCGGTCGTCGCCGTGATGGTCATGCTGATCTTCATCGTGCCCATTTTTCAGGACATGTTCGCCGGTCTCGGGGGCGCGTTGCCGCTGCCCACCCAGATGCTCGTGTCGATGTCGCACTCCATGGTCTACGTCGTGCCGATCGGCCTCGTGCTGGGTATCGCGTTCGCTCTGTGGTGGCGCCGCAATAAGAACACCGACCGGGTGCGGCGTGCGCTCGACCCGCTGCGCCTAAAAGTGCCGGTCTTCGGCCCGCTGCAAACGAAAATCGCTGTGGCTCGTTTCAGTCGCAACTTCGCCAACATGCTCGGTGCCGGCGTGCCCATTCTGCAGGCGCTGAAGATCGTGGGGGAGACCAGCGGTAACTGGGCCATCGAGAATGCCCTCATCCAGGTCGCCGAAGGCGTGCGGCGAGGCCAGTCGGTCTCGGAACCGTTGCAGGAGTTTCCGATTTTTCCGGCCATGGTCACCCAGATGATCGCGGTGGGAGAGGATGCCGGCACGCTCGAGCTGATGCTCGACAAGATCGCCGATTTCTACGATCAGGAGGTGCACACTGCCACCGAGCAGCTCACCGCCATGATCGAGCCTCTGCTGATCGCCTTTCTCGGCGTCGTGATCGGCGGTATGGTCATCGCCCTCTACCTGCCCATCTTCAGCATCGCCAGCATGATCAAGTAGCCCCTGACTGCCCGCTGACCCCCGCTCCGGCGGGGGCCGTTGGCGTGCCCGGACGGGGCTCCGTCGACCCCCGTCGGGGTGTGGTCCTTTGTGGGGGTGGGTAATGCCCAAATTACCCGCGAACGTGGGTCGTGCGTCAGAAATTCCCGCCCCTAATCTGAAGCTCCGGTCGCACCCTCGATCGCAAGATTCACCGCATCACGGCTTGACCGCTTTACCGCAGCATCGTTCACAGCACGACGAGTCCTTACCCGGCTCGCTTTCGCACGATCCGCATCCAACCCGAATGGACTCACCATGATTACTCGCCTGCTCGCTTCCCTCAACCTTCGCCGCGCACGCTTCACCGAGAACCAGAGAGGGTTCACGCTGATCGAGCTGCTCGTCGTCGTGATCATCATCGGAATCCTCGCGGCCATCGCCATCCCCGTGTATCTGGGGGTGCAGAACAACGCCAAGGACTCGAGCGTCAAGAGCGACCTCACCAACGCCAAGACAGCCATCATCGCTCTGCAGACCGAAACCGGCACGATGTCGGCCACAACAGCGGATGTGGGCCTGATCACAAACATCGCCAACAGCGGCTACACCCGGGGCATCGACACCGGCGTGATTAAGTTCACGAACACCGGAACTGCCACGGCCGCCGCGTTCTGCATCACCTCCACGAGCTCAACTACCGCCAAGTTCTACGTCACGCAGACCCTTGGCGTGACCAAGCTGGCCGCGGCCGCCGCCGTACCGGCCGGCTGCACCTTCTAGCCACACTGCCCGGGCCGGGCATCGCGCAAGCGGTGCGCCGGCCCACGGCTGTAGGCCCGATCCGCCACAGCGCCGCGTCTGCGCCGCGCGAACACCCGCCAACACCCTCACACGACCCCCACCCGAAGGAGGTTCTCGTGCGAACACTGCTTTCTCGCCTGAATCGCCACCCCGCCGACGCGGGAATCACCCTCATCGAGGTGCTTGTCGCGATGATGATCTTCGCGATCATCGCCGTGGGTGTGGGCTACGGCCTGGTCACGGCGCTCTACCTCGGCCACGACGCCCGGTCCCGGGAAGTTGCGGTCAATCTGGCCGCACAGGAGGTCGACCTGGCCCGCACGTCCAGCAATGTATTCACCGTGCTCACCCGCGATACGACCGTGGTGCAAAACGGCACCACCTTCCTGGTGCACCGCGCCACCGACTGGGAAACCACCAGTGGCGCCGACGGCAACTGCGGCTCGGGCGGCGGCCAACTGCGGTATCGCCGCGTCAACGTCACCGTCACCTGGGACGGTATGCGAGCCACCACTCCGGCCGTGCGTGCCGACAGTGCGCTCGCTCCCGGCAGCCGCATCAACGACCCTGACCTCGGTACCATTCTGGTGTCCGTTCTCACTGCCTCCGGCGGTGGTGCTGCCGGAGTCACCATCTCGGCCGTTCCGGGGTCGGTGCCCAACGGTGCCGCCGCCCTCACCGAGGCGCCGGCGGCCACGGACTCCGAGGGCTGCACTTACGTGCTCAAGGTGAAGCCCGGTACCTACGAAGTCTCGGCGTCGCGGCCGAACTACATCGACAAGGACCAGTCGGCCACGTCGACGGCGACGGCGGGCGTGGTCGCGGGCGGCGCAACATCCGTTTCGTTCGTCTACGACCTCGCGGGAAGCATTACGGCTGACTACGCCACCAACTACACCTCGGGATCGACGCTGCTCCCCACAAATCTCAGCACGACTTTTCGCAGCACGTATCAGGACTACGCAGCGGTGAACTCGACCAACGCGGCTTCCCAGACCTTTCAATTACATCCCTTTTCGGCCGGCTACGAGGTGCTCGCGGGTACGTACATCGCCGCCACCCCGACCACACCGGGCTGTATCTCGGTCGACCCGACCGCCTGGGATACCCCGGCTGCCGACGGTGCGATCGGCACCCGTGTCGATCCGGTGGCCACCCTGCCCGGCGACAGCGCCAACGTGGACGTGTCAATGGGAGTGCTCAGCGTGACCGGCCTGGGCGGGCAGTATCTGCGAGCCGTGTCGGCGACTGCCCCGGTCGGCACCGACGATCCGGGTTGCGGTGCTGCAATGAGCTTCGACTTTGGACAGCTTCCCCCCGACGCCACAACGCAAATCGGGCTTCCGTACGGGTCCTGGAGTCTCTATTTCGGCATCTCAAGCGCGCTGCCGGTGCTTCCAGTTCCCGACCTGAGCCTCGCGGTATTGACTCGCGGAGAAACGTCCCCCGGGGTCGTCACCCTCGACCCGCGTATGGTCGTGGCGCCGTGATGCCTCGTGGCGTGCGGCGGCTGGCCGCGACGCTCGGCGCACGCGACGCGGGCATCTCGCTGGTCGAGCTGCTCGTCTCAATGCTGCTGCTCGGTGTGGTCATGGCGATGATTTCCGGCCTGTATATGAGTGCGTCGAGCACACTCGGCCAGGCGCAAACCCTCACCGCCAACACCCGGCAAGCATCCAACGCCATGAACGAGGTGTCGCGGGTGATCCGTGCCGCTACCGAAAACCCGGTGTCGGGGCAACCGCTCAACGATCCCGCCCTGGAAGAAGCCACCCCGGAGGCCCTCACCTTGTACGCCTACGTGAATCTCGGCATGTCGACCCAGCAGCCACTGAAGATTCAACTCGCCCTCGACGCTGATCGGCGCCTGGTCGAAACTCGCTGGGAGTCGACCGCTCTGAGCGGCGGGTACTTCACCTTTTCCACCACTCCGCTTTCGTCACGCATCATTGCCGAGACGGTGGCCCCGAGCGGCACCGCGCTGTTCAGCTACCTCGACGGGGCCGGCGTGCCGATGCTTGGCGGTGCTGGCCTCGGTACCCTCGACACGAGTCTCGAACGGCGCACCGTTTCCTCGATCGCGGTCGTACTCACC
Organism: Cryobacterium sp. PH29-G1; assembly: GCF_030063365.1. Lineage (GTDB taxonomy): Bacteria > Actinomycetota > Actinomycetes > Actinomycetales > Microbacteriaceae > Cryobacterium. The sequence goes on from NZ_JASISY010000001.1 coordinate 74,555, forward strand.
CTGCAAGCCAGCGTGACGGATGACCGCAGCGCGGTCACCCTGCAAAATACCGTTGGTATGCCCAATGTCACCCTCGGACGGACCACACCATGACCGGCCGTCGGAACCTGCGACTGTCTCGGTTGAGCCTGGGCGCAGGCCGGCGCCGCGGCCCGCGGCTACTATCGGAGCGTTTTGGTCTCACCGCCATCGTCGGCGCCTGGCACGCACGCACGGAACAAGGAGAACGGGTTCCGGCGCAGCCCGAACGTGGCGCCGCCCTTCTCGTGGTGATCGGCGTTGGCGTGGTGCTTCTGACTCTTGTGGCAACGGCAATGACGTTTTCGGTCAGCGGCAGCGTCAAGGCGTCGCACGACCAGGATTGGAACGGCGCGATGTCCGCCGCCTACGCAGGTGTCGCCGATTACGAGAGCCGACTGGCCAACGACAATACCTACTACCGGGTCGGCAACCCCGCTGCCGGGTTCAGCGTCGGAAGCGCCGTCGTAGCGCCGGTTGTCTCTAATGAAGCCTTCGGTCTGGGCGCCGCCGGCAGCTGGGCAGCCGTCGCCGGAGGCGACGGCACCGCATCGTTTCGCTACGAAGTGGACAACTCTGCCTACTCATCGTCGGGAGTGCTGCGCATCCGCTCGACCGGCCGCGTCGGAACCGTGACCCGCAGCATCGTCGCCAATATCAAGCAGCGCGGATTCATCGACTACCTCTACTTCACAATGTATGAAATCCAGGACCCGGCCCAGAGCGGGGTCACCACGCCCGGCTGCGCCAATACCTATGCCTGGGCCGGCCGGCCGGCCCCGTCCGGCGGAACGAGCGTGTGCAGCGACATTGCTTTCGGCAGCGGTGACGTCGTCAACGGCCCGGCGCACTCCAACGACACGATTCGAATCTGTGCGGCCACGTTCAACGGCAAGGTCACGACCGGTGACCCGCGCCCGGCCGGTTCGAATTACACGAAGCAGAACTCGAACGGAAGCAGTTGCTCCGGGCAGGTCTTCAACGGCGGGGTTCCGACGAACAGCCCGGTGATCGCCATGCCCGCCACCAACTCATCGCTGAAGAAAGAGACGCGCACGGATGCGGGCGTGGATTCACCCGGATGCCTCTTCACCGGACCGACCAGCATCGTGCTGAACGCTGGCGGGACGATGACCATTCGTTCTCCGTGGACCAAAGTGACCCGCGTTATCGGCGACCCCGCCATATCCGGCAGTAACAATGCGGCCTGCGGCATGCCGGGCACAGCAGCCGGCCAGTTGGGGTCCGCTGCGGGCGCCACCGTTCCCGTGCTCAACGCCAACCTCTTGTTTGTGCAGAATGTGCCCGTGCGGGCGGCCGACCCCAACTATCGCGGCGCAACGACCTGGCCGAGCGGCCAAAGCGCCACCACCTGCGCGACCGGCAACGGCATCGGTTTCCCCCTTCCCACCGAAAACGTGCCGTCGATCAGCTCGAGTTACGGCTGTCGCAACGGCGATGCCTTCATCAAGGGCACGCTGGACGGCACCATGACGGTGGCGACCGACAATTTTCTGTACGTCACCGGGGACATCATCTACGCGGATTCCTCCGCCGACGTGCTTGGGCTCGTCGCGCAGAGCGCCCTGTGGGTGTGGAACCCCGTGTGCACGGGCGCGGGCGGCGTCACCTGCGTCGGCGGTACCGGCGCCATGCTTCCCAGCAATCGGCGCATCGACGCCGCCATGCTCTCTCTCGACCACACGGTGCAGGTGCAGAACTACTACCGCGGCGGAGCCAGGGGCGTGCTCACCATCAACGGATCCCTCGCCCAGAAGTATCGCGGCATCGTCAGCAACGGAAGCAACGGGTACATCAAGAATTACACCTACGATCCGCGCTTTCGCTATCTTGCCCCGCCCAAATATCTTTCGCCGGTGGCAGCGACCTATGGCGTGAGCCTGCTGGTTGAAGTCAGTTCGGTATTCATCGCCGACGGAGCACTGGTGCCCTGATGCGTTTCGTTACCTATATAAAGGAGCACCCCTCGTGTCCCCAAGCATCGTAGGAATAGACATCGGCACAAACACGCTGCGCGCCGTTGAGGTTCGAAACCCCGACAAGGCCAGACCAACCGTGCTGCGCTACCACGAGGTTCCGCTGCCGGCCGGCGCCGTGAACGGCGGGGAAGTGCTGGAGCCGCACACCGTGGCGGCCGCGCTCAAAGTGCTGTGGTCGGGTGGCGGATTTCGCTCTCGCCAGGTGGTGCTCGGCATGGGTAGCCAGCGGGTGCTGGCCCGCGACCTCAGCGTGCCCAAAATGTCGCTCGCTCGCATTCGCCAGTCGCTTCCGTTCGAGGTGCAAGACCTTCTGCCGGTGCCGGTCGCCGATGCGCTGCTCGACTTCTATCCGATCTCCGAGTCCACCACCGAGCACGGCGCAACCGTGAACGGGCTGCTCATCGCCGCGGTCAAGGCCGCGGTGGTCGCGAACGTGGCGGCGGCTCGCATGGCCGGGCTCACCACGATCGACGTTGACCTGATTCCGTTTGCGGTGAGCCGCCTGCTGGTCACCCGCCCCGGCATCGATGGAGTTGTCGCCGTGATCGATCTCGGGGCTACGACCACGAGTGTGGTGATCACCCGTCAGGGTGTGCCGCAGTTCGTGCGCATCATCCCCACCGGTGGCGACGACGTCACCCAGGCCGTCGCTACCGGCCTGCAGATGGATGCCGCGACCGCTGATCTTCTCAAACGTCGCGTTGGCCTCCTGGCCGCCGCCGGTGCTCGAGCCCGGGGTCCCCGAAGCGGGATTCACGTCGACGAGCTCAGCGTCAATGAACCCGTACCGACCGACGAAGCCGGCGCCGAGATCATCGCTGAAACCATGCACGACCAGCTCGGCAGTGTGGTCACCACCCTTAACTACTACGCCAACACCCGGCCGAGCGATCCGGTGACGGCCATCGTGCTCAGCGGAGGAGGAGCCCGGATGCCCGGGCTACCGGAGGCGGTGTCGAAACTTACTCGCCTGGGTGTGAGTACCGGAGATCCGTTGTCGACGGTGGGTCTGGCATCCGCTATCGATGCGGAGGCGCTGCGCCTGAACGGTGCCGCCTACACCGTGGCTCTCGGCCTCGCCCTTGGACGTGCAGCATGAAGCGTTCAGCGCAACACGAGACCCTCGTCATCGGCGGCGACCAGCGACTGGATTTGCTGCCGCCCGAGGTTCGGGCGGAACGGCGTGGCCAGAAGTACCGACGGCGCCTTACCTTCGGTGTGATTGGTGTGGGCGTGGTTGTCGCGCTGGGCATCGGCTCGGTGTCGACTCTCGCGCTGACCGCTCAGGTCGCACTGGCCGGCGAACAGGCGCGCACCGCAACCCTGCTCACCGAACAGGGTAAATACTTTGAGGTACGTGCGCTGCAGAACCAGGTCACGCTCACGCAGGCGGCGCAGCGGGTGGGGGCATCGACCGAGATCGACTGGAAAACGTATCTCGACGCCGTGCAGAACACGCTGCCGACCAGCGTGGCGATCACGACCGTGCAGATCGATTCGTCCACGCCGCTCGATCCATACACGCAGGCGACCGCGCCCCTGCAGGGGCTGCGGGTCGCGACGGTCACCTTCACCGCTACCAGCAACGTGTTGCCCGACATTCCGGCGTGGCTGAGAGGCCTCGGCACCCTCAACGGCTTTGCCGACGCCTTGCCCGGCTCGGTCATCCTCGCTGAGGACACCGGACTCTACACGGTCACCATCATCATGCACGTCAACGAATCCGCGTACGCGCATCGTTTCGACCCGACGGAAAAGAAGTAGCCATGGACCGCAACAAGCTTTGGCTCATCGGCTCGGTGCTGGTGACAAGCGTTATTCTCGTTCTCGGCTGGGTGCTGGGAATCCAACCGCAGCTGGACAGCATGACCGCAGCCAACGCGAGCCGCACCGCCGTGCAGGCGACGAATGCGCAGCACGTTGCTCTGCTGGCCCAGCTCAAGCACGACTTCAAGAACCTTGACAAGCTCTCCGCGACGGCGGAGACGCTCGGGGAGTCCGTGCCAACCGGCTCGGCCATGCCGGCGCTGGTCGATGAACTTGACGCGCATGCCGAGCAGGCTGGCCTCACTCTCCTGGGAATGACGGTGACCGAGGCGAGGGCCTACGTGCCGGTCGTTCCGGTCGCGGCTGCGCCCGCCGCTGCTAATGACGCTGCGGCTGCTGCTCCCGCAGCGGATGCCGGACTGGCCGCCACCGGCACGGTTCCCGCTGATGGTGTCGCCACCGGTGTCACCACCGCCACCGCCACCGCCACCGCGACCGAGATCACCGCGAGCAACTTCGCCGCCTTCCCCCTCGACGTCAAAGTCAAAGGCACCTACGCGCAGGTGCTGGATTTCGTCGCCCGTCTGCAGACCGGAAGCCGGTTGTTTCTCGTCGTCGGGTTGGACACCCTCGACGTGGACGCGGAGCCGGGCCTGGTGAACGCAACCATCTCGGGGCTGGTTTACTCCCTCGTGGCGCCGGCACCGGCATCCGCTGGATAATGGCGCGGCGCGCCGAATCGCCAAGGCATTCGGTGCGCCCTTGGTACAATAGAGGCCAGTGACGGCGAAGGCCACGAGGAGTTCAACATGAGCGACAACACGCCAATCGACGGCAACGAGAATTCTGAAACGGATGCCGCGGCAGCGCGCGATCTGGGCCGCACCGACCCGACGGCGACTGACCCGACCGTGACTGACCCGACCGGTGCCCCGGAACGCGCTGAGCCCACGGCCGGCCACGAACCCCTCGTCATTGACTATGACGCCATCAACGCCAACTTGAATACTGCTGAACATGCCGACGCTGACGCGCCGAGGCTCGCCGATGACTATGCCGATTCCGCTGCGTCCACCACACCGGTCCGGGCCAGCAGTACTCCCGTCGAACCCGAGGTCGCCCCGGTGGTTGCACCCGCTGTGGTTGCACCCGTTGCGGTTTCATCCATCGACGGCGCTGCCGCCGTCCCGCCGCCCGCGGCCCACGCCCCCGTCGGCACCGCGCCGAATTACTCGCCGCCGGCCCAGTCGCCCATCTACGTGCAGGCGCCCACGAAACCGAAGGATCGCAGCAACCGGGGCGGTGGCATTCTCATCGCTTTGCTGGCCACTGTGGTCTTCGCCGTGCTCTACGCGGTAGCGGCCTTCATCATCATCGGCTTGACCAGTACGACCGTGGCCGTGACCGTGTCCGGGTTCACCGCCTTCGCCACGCTGCCGGTGTTTTACATTCCCGTCATCTTCTTCTTCCTCGCCTACAGCGCCCTGATCGCCGTGGTCAATCGGGGCGGCTGGTGGGCTTACGTGCTCTTTGGATTCCTCGTTGCCGTCGTGGTCTATTTCTCCTACATCGGTGGCGCCGTGCTCGGCCTCGTGATCGACGGCAGGGCCGACGGCTTGGGCGCAGCAGAACTCGGCCGCATCGTGGGCACTCTGTGGCTGAACCCGGGCGCGATCGCCGCCGGGCTCATCGCCCGAGAGGTACCGATCTGGGCCGGAGCCTGGATCGCCCGCCGCGGTCGCCGCGTCACCGCCAAGAACCTGGCGGCCCGCACCGAATACGAGCGTCTGCTCGCCGACGGTCCGCACCTGACGCGCCCGTAACCATCCGCTTCACTACCGAGGCCCCGATTGCCGCTCGCGGTGACCGGGGCCTCGTGCTGTGCCGGGGGCCTACGCTGGAGGCATGCGGGAATACCGGCAATACGCGATCACCGTGGCGGCTTTTTCAGTCGCCCTCTATGTGGCCTTCATCGTGGCAGCGTTCGGCGTGCTCAGCCTGCTGCTCAATCGCGACGTCATCAACGAAACGGATGCCGGCGCCCTCCTCGGCCCCATCATGGTCACCACAGCCGTGCTCGCGCTGGTCTGGGTCATTCTCAGTGCGGTGCTGCGCTCACCGGAACGTCTCACGCAGGTTCCACCACTACCCATTTTTATCGCCGGCGTTGCCGCCTACCTGGGTTACTGCGTATCCGGGGGAGTGGTCTACAGCCTCGGTGCCGGCGAACTCTTTCGCTCGGTCATTTTCATCGGTGGCGAAATGACCAGCCCGTTCGCGATCGCCGTGGCGGTCAGTGGCTGGCTCATCGCCTTTCTCTATTTCGTGGTGCTCCTGGCCAAACCCTCTGGCTCTGGCACGCCCGAGTGGCCGTGGGAGAAGAACGACGAGGGCTGAAACCGGGGATGGGGCCAATCTTGGCATCTCGGGCGCGACATGCCACTTTCTGCCCCATGCCCCGGCGCGACTTGCCACTTTCTGCCCCATGAAAGGCGTCGAAGGGGCATTTCTTGGCATCTCGCGGGGGATTCTGCCGATGATGGGGCCGATCTTGGCATCTCGCGCAGGGCGCCGGACGAGTACCCTTATGCACTATGGATAGGTCCATCGAGTCGCGCGTCAACCATGAGGTTGAGAACTGGCTGCGTTGGATCACGCGCTGGCGCCCCGCGACGCACCGGGGCCGTGCTCGCCTCTGCCGACAGTGCTTTGGCTCGCCGATCATTGCCGCTGCGGGGCTCGCCGTTGACGTACCCCATGTCGTGCAGCACGCCCTGTCAATGCGCATGAAGATCGTGATCGACGCCTCGGTTGATGAATACACCGAGCGTAATTTGCCGCTGCTCGCGCACGAGTTGAATTTGAGCGAACGCCGCGAGTCCGCTCAGGCGTACCGCCCCGCGGAGGGTCTCGACCCGGAATTTCTGGGTCTCGACCTCGATCCGCAGCCGGCAGCGGATGCCCCCTATCTCTTCACGTTCGCCGAGCTCACCGACCAGTCGCCGGCCGAGCTCTCGCCGCTACAGGACGCCGGGCCCGAGAGTGGTGCCGAGAATGGTGTTGCGAGTGCTGCTGAGCGTGCTTCCGAGCAAACCACGCGTGACGGCGCGCGTGACGGCGCGCGTGACGGTGTGCTTGACGGTGTGCCTGACACCGCTCCCGAGGTCGCTGCCGACACGACGCCTGACACCGCTGCCGACGCGACGCCTGATTCCGCGCAGAACACCCAGCACGCCGGGCCCCCGCACGCCCTCCCGCCGCTCAGCTCCGCCGAAAAGGCGGCGCTCACCGCGGAACTGCACCTCGCCGACGAGTTCGCGACCCAGGTCGGTCTCCGAGTCTGCGCCCAGCTTGCCCAGCAACGGCCTCGTCTGCTTGCCGCGATCGCGGAGTTCGTCGAACCCCAGGTGCAGGCCCTTCTGGCCGACCTCGAGAGCTCCCTCGACTCGCCAATCTGGCCGCACAACCCGTAGCCATACAACTCCGTAGCCGCGCGACCCCGTAGCCGTACAACTCCGTAGCCGTGCAACCCACGCTGGCTAGACCTCCGGGCCCACCTTGTGCAACTGGGCCCGCGATAGATCATGGGCCCAGTTTCCGGGCCCGGGCCCGGGCAGAAAAAGGGGAGGGGCGTGCGCGTGCTGCTCATTTGACCTCGCTGGTACCGGCAGGCTAGAATTACCGGGTGTGCGCTTTGTCGTGCGCCTGAATTATGCCCTCGCGATCTTCATATCGAGGTAGCAGCAGGTCGAGATTCCACACATGCAGGGTTGCTCAACGAGCAGCCCCCACGGCATACCCACCAAAACACTCGCGAGCAATCGTGTGGGTTCAAGCGGGTCCAGATGAACTCGATCGAAAGATCGAATGCTAACCATCACAAAGCTGTCACCGTGCAGCAATAACAAGGAGTAATTAGTGCCCACCATTCAGCAGTTGGTCAGAAAGGGCCGTAGCCCCAAGGTCACCAAGACCAAGGCTCCCGCCCTGAAGTCCAATCCGCAGCAGCGCGGCGTTTGCACCCGCGTGTACACGACCACCCCGAAGAAGCCGAACTCGGCTCTCCGCAAGGTCGCCCGCGTCAAGCTTTCCAACGGCACCGAGGTCACCGCCTACATTCCCGGCGAGGGCCACAACCTGCAGGAGCACTCCATGGTGCTCGTGCGCGGAGGCCGTGTTAAGGACCTCCCCGGTGTGCGTTACAAAATCATTCGCGGCGCACTGGACACCCAGGCCGTCAAGAACCGCAAGCAGGCACGTAGCCGCTACGGCGCAAAGATGGAGAAGAAGTAATGCCCCGTAAAGGACCCGCTCCCAAGCGCCCTGTCATTGCCGACCCGGTTTACGGTGCACCCATCGTCAGCCAGCTCGTCAACAAGATCCTTCTCGATGGCAAAAAGGGCCTCGCTGAGCGCATCGTTTACGATGCCCTCGCCGGTGTCTCCGCCAAGAACGAGCTGGATGCTGTCGTCACGCTGAAGAAGGCACTCGACAACGTTCGCCCGACCCTCGAGGTGCGTTCGCGCCGCGTTGGTGGCTCCACGTACCAGGTTCCGGTTGAGGTCAAGCCGCACCGCGCCAACACCCTGGCCCTGCGCTGGTTGACCAGCTACGCCAAGGCACGTCGCGAGAAGACCATGACTGAGCGCCTCACCAACGAGATTCTTGACGCGAGCAACGGCCTCGGTGCCGCTGTGAAGCGTCGTGAAGACACTCACAAGATGGCTGAAGCCAACAAGGCCTTCGCTCACTACCGCTGGTAGTCTCCCTCGCTGGTTAAGCTTGAACCTCGCTGGTTGGGCTCGTCGACGCTTCGGTTTCGACCTGTCCAACCGGCGTGACAAGCTCGATCAACGCTGGCCTCGTTCTGTTTGATCCACCCCTACCCTTCCGGAGGACCCCTGTGGCACTTGACGTGCTCACCGACCTGAGTAAGGTCCGCAATATCGGCATCATGGCTCACATTGATGCTGGCAAGACCACCACCACTGAGCGCATCCTGTTCTACACGGGTGTCAACCACAAGATCGGCGAGACCCACGACGGCGCCTCGACGATGGACTGGATGGCACAGGAGCAGGAACGTGGCATCACGATCACCTCCGCTGCGACGACTTGTTTCTGGGGCGACAACCAGATCAACATCATCGACACCCCCGGACACGTGGACTTCACCGTGGAGGTGGAGCGTTCGCTCCGCGTCCTCGACGGTGCTGTTGCCGTGTTCGACGGCAAGGAGGGCGTTGAGCCCCAGTCTGAAACCGTGTGGCGTCAGGCCGACAAGTACGACGTGCCCCGCATTTGCTTCGTCAACAAGATGGACAAGCTCGGAGCCGACTTCTACTTCACGGTCGACACCATCATCAAGCGCCTCGGCGCCAAGCCGCTGGTTATCCAGCTGCCGATCGGTGCAGAGTCTGAATTCGAGGGTGTTGTCGACCTCGTTCAGATGCGTGCACTGACCTGGCGTGGCGACTCCAAGGGTGACGTTGAGATGGGCTCGAAGTACGCCATCGAAGAAATCCCCGCGGACCTCGTCGAGAAGGCTGCTGAGTACCGCAAGCTCCTGCTCGAGACCGTTGCCGAAACCGACGACGACCTCATGGAGCGTTACTTCGCCGGCGAAGAGCTGACGGTAGCCGAGATCAAGGGCGCCATCCGCAAGCTCACCATCAACAGTGAGATCTACCCGGTTCTGTGCGGTTCTGCCTTCAAGAACCGTGGCGTTCAGCCGATGCTTGACGCCGTCATCGATTATCTTCCGACGCCGCTCGACGTGCCTGCCATTGAGGCGCACGACCCGCGCGACGAAGAGAAGATCATCATGCGTCACCCCGACGCCGAGGAGCCGTTCACGGCGCTCGCGTTCAAGGTTGCAGTGCACCCGTTCTTCGGTCGCCTCACCTACGTACGCGTCTACTCGGGCCGTCTTGACTCCGGAGCCCAGGTCATCAACTCGACCAAGGGCAAGAAGGAGCGCATCGGCAAGATCTTCCAGATGCACGCCAACAAGGAGAACCCGGTGGGCTTCGTGACCGCCGGTCACATCTACGCGGTCATCGGCCTCAAGGACACCACCACGGGCGACACCCTGTGCGACCCGAACAACCAGGTCGTACTCGAGTCCATGACGTTCCCTGACCCGGTTATCGAGGTCGCCATCGAGCCCAAGACCAAGCAAGACCAGGAAAAGCTGGGCCTTGCCATTCAGAAGCTCGCCGAAGAAGACCCCACGTTCCGTACCGAGCAGAACCAGGAAACTGGCCAGACGGTAATCAAGGGAATGGGTGAACTTCACCTGGACATCCTCGTCGACCGCATGAAGCGTGAATTCAACGTTGAGGCAAACGTCGGCAAGCCCCAGGTGGCGTACCGCGAGACGATCCGTAAGGCCGTCGAGCGTCACGACTACACGCACAAGAAGCAGACCGGTGGATCCGGCCAGTTCGCGAAGATTCAGATCGCGATCGAGCCGATGGAAATCACTGCTGAAAAGTCGTATGAGTTCCTCAACAAGGTCACTGGTGGCCGTATCCCGCGTGAGTACATCCCCTCGGTGGATGCTGGAATTCAGGATGCGCTCCGCGTAGGCATCCTGGCCGGCTACCCGATGGTGGGCGTTCGAGCCAGCCTGCTTGACGGTGCTGCGCACGACGTTGACTCCTCGGAGATGGCCTTCAAGATTGCCGGATCGATGGGCTTCAAGGAAGCCGTTCGTAAGGCGAACCCCGTTCTGCTTGAGCCGCTGATGGCGGTCGAAGTTCGTACCCCTGAGGAATACATGGGTGACGTAATCGGAGACCTCAACTCGCGTCGCGGGCAGATCCAGACCATGGAGGATGCGCAGGGCGTGAAGGTAATTCGCGCCCACGTACCACTGTCGGAGATGTTCGGATACATCGGTGACCTGCGGTCTAAGACCAGCGGCCGTGCGGTATATTCGATGACCTTCGAGAGCTATGCGGAGGTCCCGAAGGCAGTTGCCGACGAGATCATCAACAAGAACAAGGGCGAATAGCGCCTAAGGTGGCCTTCGGGCCTAAATCGCTTAGGCCACCCGGCCCGAGTAACATAAGTAGACCCATCCAGCGCATACCGGCCGCTCATAACGGCGGCCGTGAATTTGCACGCGAGTCCTGAGGAGGACCCACAGTGGCCAAGGCCAAGTTCGAGCGGACAAAGCCGCACGTAAACATCGGAACAATCGGTCACGTTGACCACGGAAAGACCACGCTGACTGCAGCGATCTCCAAGGTCCTTGCCGATACGTTCCCGTCCAAGATCAACGTTCAGCGCGACTTCGCGTCGATTGACTCGGCTCCCGAAGAACGCCAGCGCGGCATCACGATCAACATCTCGCATGTTGAGTACGAGACCGACAAGCGTCACTATGCGCACGTCGATGCTCCGGGCCACGCTGACTACATCAAGAACATGATCACCGGTGCTGCTCAGATGGACGGCGCAATCCTCGTGGTTGCCGCTACTGACGGCCCGATGGCTCAGACCCGTGAGCACGTTCTTCTCGCCAAGCAGGTCGGCGTTCCGACCCTGCTCGTCGCGCTGAACAAGGCCGACATGGTTGATGACGAAGAGATCATGGAGCTCGTTGAGCTCGAAGTTCGTGAACTTCTCTCCAGCCAGGGTTTCGATGGCGACAACGCCCCCGTTATCCAGGTTTCTGCACTCAAGGCGCTTGAGGGCGACGCGAAGTGGACCGGCAACATCCTTGAGCTCATGAAGGCTGTTGACGACTTCATTCCGGACCCCGTCCGCGACAAGGACAAGCCGTTCTTGATGCCGGTCGAGGACGTCTTCACGATCACCGGCCGTGGCACCGTTGTTACGGGCCGCGCCGAGCGTGGAACCCTCAAGATCAACTCTGAGGTCGAGATCGTCGGCATCCGCCCGACGCAGAAGACCACGGTTACCGGTATTGAGATGTTCCACAAGCAGCTCGACGAGGCTTGGGCCGGCGAGAACTGTGGACTTCTTCTTCGTGGCACCAAGCGCGAAGACGTTGAGCGCGGCCAGGTCGTCGTCAAGCCGGGTTCGGTTACACCGCACACCGACTTCGAGGGCACCGCGTACATCCTCAGCAAGAACGAGGGTGGCCGTCACAACCCGTTCTACGCGAACTACCGCCCGCAGTTCTACTTCCGCACCACGGACGTCACCGGCGTCATCTCGCTGCCTGAGGGCACCGAGATGGTCATGCCTGGCGACACCACCGACATGACCGTCGCGCTGATTCAGCCGATCGCCATGGAAGAGGGCCTCGGCTTCGCTATCCGTGAAGGTGGCCGCACCGTCGGCGCCGGCACGGTGACCAAGATCATCAAGTAGTCTTCTTCTACTTCGATCTCTGACAAGGGGTCGGGCCTTCGGGCCCGGCCCCTTTTCTGTACCCCGCCGGCTACATTTTGAGCGGATGACAATGCGCGCCGGTCCGGGCAAATTCAGGAATATCCGGTTAGGGTCTGCCCATGCAGATATCGAAACTGGAAAGACGCATACTGATGGTGATTGCGGTCGCTGTGGTCGGCATCCTCGCCGTCATCGTCGTGCCGCGTCTGGTCGGGTCCGGCTCCGCCGTCCGTAGCGCGACCACACAGGTGGTACCGAGCGTCCCGCCCTCGGCGACCGTTATGCCCACTCCGACACCAGCCGCGACACCCGTTTCCACGGCGCAGACCGAGCAGCAACTTCTCGACAGCACCGTGGACAGCACGGTGACCGCCTATAGCGCGCTGGTGTGCGAGAATCTCCAGAAGTACGCCACACTGTCAATTTCCGAGATCATCAGCACCGTGCTCGCCGACTACCCCACGACGGGGCTCTCCGAGCAGTCCCGCCAGGTCATGGCGCAACGAGTCTTGAGCGAATCTGCTGCCGCGAGCTGTCCAGACCAAAGTGCCAGAGTGGCAGCCGGAATCGCGCCGGGCTAAACCGAATTCCCGCGCAACGCTGCGCGCGGATGCCTTTCCGCCACCCGACACGCCGATTGCGACACGCCCGGGTTGCATGGAAGGGCAACTCTGTGGCAGACTCTTCTAGTTCAACACTTTCGGCGTGCGCTCAGTGCACGCTCGGAATCACTGCCAGGCAGTGCATAGTCGCGTCTAACGCTTCGTAAGAAGCCGGATTGCAGGCTAGGCCGCGGGGAGCAGAGCGCAGCATAAATCAACGATCTGGTCGGCGTGGGTAAAACCGTGCCGTCCCCCGGGTTCTGCTTCTGGGAGTCGACGTTGACGATGAGCGTCGTTTATTCGGCGTGATTCGAAATTGACATATGAACAGTGGTGCTAATGGCAGCAGTGCTACTACGGCGTCCAATGCAACCTCGGCAACTCCTGCCGTTGACTGTAAGACGCCTCGACAGAGAGAGAGTTCGACATGGCGGGACAGAAGATCCGCATTCGACTTAAGTCGTATGACCACGAGGTCATCGACATTTCGGCGCGCAAGATCGTCGACACAGTGACCCGTGCGGGCGCTACAGTCGTCGGCCCGGTGCCGCTTCCGACCGAGAAGAACGTGGTGTGTGTCATCCGTTCTCCTCACAAGTACAAGGACAGCCGGGAGCACTTTGAAATGCGCACCCACAAGCGTCTGATCGACATCATTGACCCGACTCCGAAGGCTGTTGACTCGCTTATGCGCCTCGACCTTCCGGCCGACGTCAACATCGAGATCAAGCTCTAGGGCCCGCGATGTCTTACTCAGATACCAAGACCACCAAGGGTCTCCTTGGCAAGAAGCTCGGCATGACCCAGGTGTGGGACGAGAACAACAAGCTTGTTCCCGTTACCGTCATCGAAATCGCGCCGAACGTTGTCACGCAGATTCGCACCAAGGCCGTCGACGGCTACAACGGCGTTCAGATCGCCGCTGGCCCCATCGACCCGCGCAAGGTCAACAAGCCCCTTGCCGGCCACTTCGACAAGGCCGGCGTCACGCCGCGTCGCCACATCACCGAGCTCCGCACTGCGGATGCCGCTGACTACAACATGGGCCAGGAACTCACCGTTGACGGTGTCTTCGTTGCCGGCACCAAGGTTGATGTCATGGGCACCAGCAAGGGCAAGGGTTTCGCCGGTGTTATGAAGCGTCACAACTTCAAGGGTGTTTCCTCCTCTCACGGTTCACACCGTAACCACCGCAAGCCCGGTTCCATCGGTGCTTCCTCGACCCCGAGCCGTGTCTTCAAGGGCATGCGCATGGCCGGTCGTATGGGTGGCGAGCGCGTTACCGTGCTGAACCTCAAGGTGCACGCTATTGACGCCGACAAGGGCCTCATGCTCGTCAAGGGTGCCGTTCCCGGTGCTCGTGGCCGCCTCGTATTCGTTCGCAACGCAGTGAAGGGAGCCTAGTCACCATGGCTACAGCACTCGACATCATTGACGCCAAGGGCAAGAAGGCAGGCTCTGCTGAGCTTCCCGACGAGCTCTTCGACGTTCCCGCCAACATTCCTCTCATCCACCAGGTCGTTGTTGCGCAGCTCGCTGCCGCACGCCAGGGAACGAGCAAGGTCAAGCGCCGTGGAGAAGTTTCCGGTGCCGGCCGCAAGCCGTTCAAGCAGAAAGGCACCGGTCGCGCTCGTCAGGGCTCGATCCGTGCTCCTCAGATGACCGGTGGTGGAATCGTCCACGGACCGACCCCGCGCAGCTACGACCAGCGCACCCCGAAAAAGATGATTGCCGCAGCCCTCAAGGGTGCACTGAGCGACCGCGCCCGCGGTGGCCGCCTGCACATCGTTGAGGCACTGTTCACGGCTGAGACCCCCAACACGAAGGTTGCTCTGGAGCTGCTCACGCAGATCGCCACGAGCAAGCACGTGCTGGTTGTCCTCGAGCGCACCGACGAGACGACGTTGCGCAGCATTCGCAACATCCCGACGGTGCACATCCTCTCGTGGGATCAGCTCAACGCCTACGACGTGCTCGTCAGCGATGACATCGTGTTCACCACCGGCGCGTTCAACGCGTTCGTGGAGAGCAAGACCAAGAAGGAAGAGGTGGCCGCATAATGACTATCGCGACCAACAAGGATCCCCGCGACATCATCATCTCTCCGGTTGTCTCTGAGAAGAGCTACGGCCTGATTGACGAGGGTAAGTACACCTTCATCGTTGACCCCCGTTCGAACAAGACGGAGATCAAGCGCGCGATCGAATCGATCTTCAAGGTGGAGGTCGCTTCGATCAACACCCTGAACCGTGTGGGCAAGACGCGCCGCACCAAGTTCGGCATGGGTAAGCGCAAGGACACCAAGCGTGCCATTGTCACGCTCAAGTCTGGCTCCATCGACATCTTCACGGCCGTCGGCTAAGCGACAGGCAGAGGGATAACTAATGGCTATTCGTAAGTACAAGCCCACGACCCCGGGTCGACGCGGATCATCCGTTGCCGACTTCGCGGAAATCACGCGTTCCACCCCGGAAAAGTCGCTTCTGCGCCCGCTCCACAAGACCGGTGGACGTAACAACCAGGGCCGCATCACGACCCGTCACATCGGTGGTGGCCACAAGCGCCAGTACCGCGTGATCGACTTCAAGCGCAACGACAAGGACGGCGTCAACGCCCGCGTCGCTGAAATTGAATACGACCCCAACCGCACGGCGCGCATCGCGCTCCTGCACTTCATTGACGGCACGAAGCGTTACATCATCGCGCCGAACAAGCTGGCACAGGGCGACATCATCGAGTCGGGAGCCGGGGCTGACATCAAGCCCGGCAACAACCTGCCGCTGAAGAACATCCCCACCGGTACGATCATTCACGCGATCGAGCTGCGTCCGGGTGGTGGCGCCAAGATGGCTCGCTCCGCCGGTTCGTCGGTTCGTCTGGTTGCGAAGGAGGGCGTCTACGCCCAGCTTCGTCTGCCGTCCGGCGAAATCCGCAACGTGGATGCTCGCTGCCGCGCCACGATCGGCGAGGTCGGCAACGCCGAACAGTCGAACATCAACTGGGGCAAGGCCGGACGTATGCGCTGGAAAGGCGTTCGCCCGACCGTTCGTGGTGTTGCCATGAACCCGGTCGATCACCCGCACGGTGGTGGTGAGGGTAAGACGTCCGGTGGACGTCACCCCGTCAGCCCCTGGGGCCAGAAGGAAGGGCGCACCCGCCACCCGAATAAGGAAAGCGACAAGCTCATTGTTCGTCGCCGCACCGTCGGCAAGAAGCGTAAGTAGGAGTAGACGATGCCAAGAAGTCTTAAGAAAGGCCCTTTCGTTGACGACCACCTGCTTCGCAAGGTGTTCACGGCGAACGAAGCCAAGAGCAAGAACGTAATCAAGACCTGGTCGCGCCGCTCGATGATCATCCCCGACATGCTCGGACACACCATCGCAGTGCACGACGGACGCAAGCACATCCCGGTGTTCGTCACCGAGAGCATGGTCGGGCACAAGCTCGGCGAGTTTGCGCCCACCCGCACCTTCCGTGGACACGTGAAGGACGACAAGAAGGGCCGTCGCCGCTAACGCGGGGACGTGAAGGAGGAGAAGAAATGGTGGAGTCGATCGCACGCGTGCGTCACATCCGCGTTACCCCCCAGAAGGCTCGTCGCGTTGTCAACATGATCCGCGGCAAGCAGGCGCACGAAGCGCTGGGAATTCTGAAGTTCGCGCCCCAGGGCGCAAGCGATCCGGTGTACAAGCTGGTGGCCTCGGCCATCGCCAACGCCCGGGTCAAGGCAGATGCCGCCAATGCGTATCTGGACGAGCAGGACCTGTTCATCAGCCGGGCATTCGTTGACGAGGGTACGACCCTCAAGCGTTTCCAGGCTCGTGCCCAGGGTCGCGCATTCGAAATCAAGAAGCGCACCAGCCACATCACGGTTGTGCTCACCACTCCTGAGGAGGGTACGAAGTAATGGGTCAGAAAGTAAATCCCTATGGCTTCCGTCTGGGAATCACCACCGATCACGTATCGCGTTGGTTCTCTGACTCGACCAAGCCGGGTCAGCGTTACGCTGACTTTGTTGCAGAAGACGTCAAGATCCGTCGCCTGCTGAGCACCAGCCTTGACCGTGCCGGCGTCAGCCGCATCGAGATCGAGCGCACTCGTGACCGTGTTCGCGTTGACATCCACACCGCCCGTCCGGGCATTGTGATTGGTCGCCGCGGCGCGGAGGCCGAGCGCATCCGCTCTGACCTTGAGAAGCTCACCGCCAAGCAGATTCAGCTGAACATCCTCGAGGTCAAGAACCCCGAGCAGGATGCACAGCTTGTCGCGCAGGGCATCGCCGAGCAGCTTTCCGCACGTGTGGCTTTCCGCCGCGCAATGCGTAAGGGCCTGCAGGGTGCACAGCGCGCCGGCGCCAAGGGTGTTCGCATCCAGGTGTCCGGTCGTCTGGGCGGCGCCGAGATGAGCCGCAGCGAGTTCTACCGCGAAGGCCGGGTGCCTCTGCACACGCTTCGCGCGAACATCGACTATGGCTTCTACGAAGCCAAGACCACCTTCGGCCGCATCGGCGTGAAGGTCTGGATCTACAAGGGTGACATCACCAACAAGGAACTCGCTCGCGAGCAGGCCAACGCTAAGTCGTCCCGCCCCGAGCGTCGTGACGATCGACCGCGCCGTGCACCTCGTGCAGATGCTCCGGCAGCGGCTCCGGTCGCAGCAGTCGCGGAGGCTAAATAATGTTGATTCCACGTAGAGTCAAGCACCGTAAGCAGCACCACCCGGGTCGCACCGGTCACGCTACCGGTGGCACCACGGTGTCGTTCGGCGAGTACGGCATCCAGGCGATGACCCCCGCATATGTGACCAACCGTCAGATCGAGTCCGCTCGTATCGCCATGACGCGTCACATCAAGCGTGGCGGAAAGGTGTGGATCAACATCTACCCCGACCGCCCGCTGACCAAGAAGCCTGCTGAAACCCGCATGGGTTCCGGTAAGGGTTCGGTCGAGTGGTGGGTAGCCAACGTCAAGCCGGGTCGCGTTCTCTTCGAGCTCAGCGGTGTCACCGACGCCGTTGCGAAAGAGGCGCTGACCCGCGCAATTCACAAGCTGCCCCTCAAGGCACGCATCATCAAGCGCGAGGAGGGCGACGCATAATGGCGATCGGAACCAAGGAGCTCGCCCCAGTCGAGCTCGATACTTTTGACAATGAGAAGCTGTTCGAAGAGCTGAAGAAGGCCAAGGAAGAGCTGTTCAACCTGCGCTTCCAGTCGGCCACCGGTCAGCTCGAGAGCCACGGCCGCCTCCGCGCGGTCAAGCGCGACATTGCTCGCATCTACACGGTTCTCCGTGAGCGCGAGCTGGGCATTCGTGCCACTCCGGTCGCAGCCCCGGCTCCGGCCAAGGCTGAGAAGGCCGAAAAGAAGACCAAGAAGGCCAAAGCCGCAGTGGAGTCCACCGACGACGCTGCCGCTGAGACCGTCGAGACGAAGGAGGCCTAGTCATGGCGAAGACTGACGAAACGGTCGTCGCAGGCGAAGCTACCGAGCTCGTACGCGGATACCGCAAGACGCTGCGTGGTTACGTGACCAGCGACAAGATGGACAAAACCATCATTGTCGTGGTTGAAGACCGCGTGAAGCACCCGTTGTACGGCAAGGTCATCCGCCGTACATCCAAGCTGAAGGCGCACGACGAGGCGAACTCCGCCGGCATCGGCGACCTGGTCCTGATCAGTGAGACCCGTCCGCTCAGCGCTTCCAAGCGCTGGCGCCTGGTCGAGATCCTTGAGAAGGCCAAGTAAGCCTCGCGCTTACTTGACATAAGGGAGTTATAAAGTGCTTCAGCAAGAATCACGAGTCCGGGTCGCTGACAACAGCGGTGCCAAGGAACTCTTGACCATCCGCGTTCTCGGTGGCTCCGGCCGCCGTTACGCCGGACTGGGCGATGTCATTGTCGCCACGGTCAAGGACGCCATCCCCGGCGGAAACGTCAAGAAGGGTGACATCGTCAAAGCTGTCATCGTTCGTACCAAGAAAGAGACCCGTCGTTCAGACGGTTCGTACATCAAGTTCGATGAGAACGCTGCAGTGATCTTGAAGGCAGACGGTGACCCCCGCGGCACCCGAATCTTCGGACCGGTCGGTCGCGAACTTCGCGACAAGAAGTTCATGAAGATCATCTCGCTGGCACCGGAGGTTATTTAATCATGGCCAGAATCAAGAAGGGTGACCTCGTACAGGTCATCAGCGGCCGCAGCCAGGCTCGCGGCGGAGACCGTGGCAAGCAGGGCAAGATCATCTCCGTCAACGTCGAGAAGAACCGTGTCCTCGTCGAGGGCATCAACTTCGTGACCAAGCACGTTCGTGTCGGTCAGACCCAGCGCGGCACCAAGACGGGTGGCATCGAGACCTTCGAAGCTCCCATCCACGTGTCCAACGTTGCGATCGTTGACCCGGAGACCAAGAAGCCGACTCGCGTCGGCTTCCGCCAGGAAGAGGTAACGAAGGACGGCGTCACCAAGACGGTCCGCATTCGTTACGCCAAGAAGTCAGGGAAGGACCTCTAATGACTGACACCATTACGGGCACTGAGCCTGTCAAGGCCCTGCCGCGTCTGAAGCAGAAGTACCGCGATGAGATCAGTGCCAAGCTCTCCGAGGAACTCGGCTTCACCAACGTGCACCGCATCCCCACCCTGACGAAGATTGTCGTCAACATGGGTGTCGGAGAAGCAGCACGCGACGGCAAGGTGATGGACGGTGCGGTTTCTGATCTCACCAAGATCACCGGCCAGAAGCCGCAGGTCACCAAGGCCCGCAAGTCCATCGCGCAGTTCAAACTGCGTGAGGGACAGCCCATCGGCGCCCACGTCACACTTCGTGGCGACCGCATGTGGGAGTTCCTGGACCGGCTGCTCAGCCTGGCCCTGCCTCGTATCCGTGACTTCCGCGGCCTGTCCGACAAGCAGTTCGATGGTGCGGGCAACTACACCTTCGGCCTGACCGAGCAGGTCATGTTCCACGAGATCGACCAGGACCGCATCGACCGCATCCGCGGTATGGACATCACGGTTGTTACGACCGCGAAGTCCAACGACGAAGGTCGCGCGCTGCTCAAGGCGCTCGGCTTCCCGTTCAAGTCGGACGACGCTAAGTAGCACTTCCTCACTACGCAGGAACAATTTCAACTAGAGTTGGGAGCTTGCGCCCTGCAAGCTCCCAACTCCGGTTGACTTCGCCCGAGCACGCAACACCGGGCGCACATAGTTTTTCACCCCGGAAGCCGATCAACCGATCGGTTTCCTCACCACCACAGGTCGTCATTCGCGTAACGGATGAGCGAAACCAGGCGAGAAAGGCACCACAATATGACAATGACAGATCCGGTCGCAGACATGCTGACCAGACTGCGCAACGCGAACTCGGCGTACCACGACACAGTGTCGATGCCGCATAGCAAATTGAAAGCGCACATCGCTGACATCCTCAAGGCACAGGGTTACATCTCTGCCTGGACCGTCAAGGATGCAACAGTAGGCAAGACCCTCACGCTGGACCTCAAGTTCGGTCCGAACCGTGAGCGTTCCATCGTCGGCATCAAGCGGGTTTCCAAGCCCGGCCTGCGCGTGTACGCAAAGTCGACGGAGATCCCCACGGTTCTCGGTGGCCTCGGCGTTGCCATCCTGTCCACCTCCAGCGGTCTGCTCACCGACCGCCAGGCTGAGAAGAAGGGCGTAGGCGGAGAAGTTCTCGCCTACGTGTGGTAACTGAGAATGTCACGTATTGGAAGACTCCCCATCCCGATCCCCGCTGGGGTCACGGTTGTGGCTGACGGCCAGGCCGTCTCCGTCAAGGGCCCGAAGGGCGAGCTCGCGCTCGTCGTTTCCAAGCCCATCTCGGTGTCGATCGAGGACGGTCACGTTCTCGTCACCCGTCCGAACGACGAGCGCGAGTCGCGTTCGCTTCACGGTCTGACCCGCACCCTGATCAACAACCAGATCATCGGCGTAACCGTTGGTTACTCCAAGGGTCTTGAAATCGTCGGTACCGGTTACCGCGCGGCGCAGAAGGGCACCTCCGTTGAGTTCGCCCTCGGCTTCTCGCACCCGGTCGTCGTCGAGCCGCCCGTTGGAATCGTTTTGACCGTTGAGAGCGTCAACAAGCTCACGGTCAGCGGAATCGACAAGCAGGCCGTCGGCGAGGTTGCCGCCAACATCCGTAAGATTCGCAAGCCAGAGCCGTACAAGGGCAAGGGCGTGCGTTACGCCGGCGAGATTGTTCGCCGCAAGGCCGGAAAGAGCGGTAAGTAACCATGGGACTCGGAACTAGA
Source organism: Cryobacterium sp. PH29-G1 (assembly GCF_030063365.1). Lineage (GTDB taxonomy): Bacteria > Actinomycetota > Actinomycetes > Actinomycetales > Microbacteriaceae > Cryobacterium. The sequence continues at coordinate 95,578 of NZ_JASISY010000001.1, forward strand.
GGCAAGAGCAAGGCCGCAGCCCGCGGACGTCGACACACTCGTCTTCGCAAGAAGATCGAGGGAACGGCGCTTCGCCCGCGCTTGGTCGTCACCCGCTCCGCTCGCCACGTATTCGTGCAGGTCGTCGACGACAGCAAGGGTTTCACCCTTGCGTCGGCATCCACGCTCGAAACGGACTTGCGCACCTTCGATGGTGACAAGACCGCCAAGGCCCGCAAGGTCGGTGAGCTTGTTGCTGAGCGTGCGAAAGCCGCCGGCATCGAAGCCGTTGTATTTGACCGTGGTGGCAGCAAGTACGCAGGACGCGTCGCAGCCATCGCCGAGGGAGCTCGAGAGGGTGGATTGAACCTGTGAGCACTGAAAAGATCGAAACCACAGCACCTGTTGCTGCCGTTGCCGAAGCGCCGGTTGAAACCGCTGCTTCCACTGCTCCGCCGCAGAACGAGCCTCGCGAGGCTCGTCGTGGTGGACGTGAGCGCAACCCGAACAAGGATCGCGGAAGCCGCGATGCCGACAAGAGCCAGTTCCTGGAGCGCGTCGTCACCATCAACCGCGTGTCGAAGGTCGTCAAGGGTGGTCGTCGCTTCAGCTTCACCGCTCTCGTCGTCGTCGGCGACGGTAACGGCCTGGTCGGCGTTGGATACGGTAAGGCCCGCGAGGTCCCGACCGCTATCTCCAAGGGCGTTGAAGAAGCGAAGAAGAACTTCTTCCGCGTTCCTCGCGTTGGCCTGACCATCCCGCACCCCGTGCAGGGTGAGGCCGCAGCCGGCGTCGTTCTGCTTCGTCCGGCAGCAGCTGGTACCGGCGTTATCGCCGGTGGCCCGGTGCGCGCCGTACTCGAATGCGCTGGCATCCACGACGTTCTGAGCAAGTCGCTCGGTTCGTCGAACACCATCAACATCGTGCACGCCACGGTCGAGGCACTGCACCAGCTCGAAGAGCCGCGTGCAGTTGCGGCTCGCCGCGGCCTGGCCTATGAAGACGTTGCTCCGGCACGTTTTCTTCGTGCCGATGCTGCTGCAGCCGCAGCAGCCGCAACCGCGAAGGCAGGTGCCTGATGGCCCAGCTGAAGATCACACAGATCAAGTCCAAAATTAGTGAGAAGCAGAACCAGCGCGACACTCTTCGCAGCCTGGGTCTGCGACGCATTGGCGCCGTCACGATCCGCGAGGACAACTCGCAGAACCGTGGCTACGTCAACACCGTCGCTCACCTCGTAAAGGTCGAGGAGATTGACTAATGGCTGACGAGAAGGAAGCTACCCAGGTAGCGGACAAGCCCGCCACGAAAAAGGCTGCCGCCCCCAAAAAGGCTGCAGCACCGAAGAAGGCCGCTGCCCCCAAAAAGGCCGCTGTCGTTGCTGAGCCGACCGAGCCCCGCGAGCACGTGCTGAAGGTACACCACCTTCGCCCGGCTCCCGGAGCGAAGAAGGCCCGCCAGCGCGTTGGCCGTGGTGAAGGATCCAAGGGTAAGACCGCGGGTCGAGGCACCAAGGGCACGAAGGCACGCTACACCGTGCGCGTCGGCTTCGAGGGTGGGCAGATGCCTCTGCACATGCGCACCCCGAAACTGCGTGGATTCAAGAACCCGTTCCGCGTCGAGTACCAGGTTGTAAACCTGGAGAAGCTCGAGCTGCTGTACCCGAACGGCGGCGATGTCACCATCGCCAGCCTGATCGCCAAGGGTGCCGTTCGCGACAACGAAAAAGTCAAGGTTCTTGGAACCGGTGACATTACCGTTAAGCTGAACGTGACGGTCGACAAGGTCTCTGCCTCAGCTGAGCAGAAAATTGTCGCCGCGGGTGGATCTGTAAAGTAAGTCCGTAGACGCTCAATCGAGCTTGTCGAATCCGTCAATCGAGTAAATCGTTTGGTGTGATTCGACAAGCTCGATCGCTTTAAGCTGATCATTTCGACTCGATCTGCCCATGTCGATCTGCGTAAATATCTGGAGGCCTTTTTGTTTAGCGCCATTGCGCGGATCTTCCGCACACCCGACCTTCGGAAGAAGATCGGTTTCACCCTGGGCATCATTGCTCTGTTCCGGTTGGGCTCGTTCATTCCTGCCCCGTTCGTGGACTTCGGCAACGTGCAGCTGTGTCTGGCAGCCAACCAGGGCACGAGCGGCCTCTACGAGCTCGTGAACCTCTTCAGTGGTGGCGCCCTGCTCCAGCTGAGCGTGTTCGCCCTCGGCATCATGCCGTACATCACGGCATCGATCATCGTGCAGTTGCTGCGCGTGGTCATCCCTCACTTCGACACCCTCTATAAGGAGGGTGCGTCCGGTCAGAGCACACTGACCCAGTACACGCGGTACCTCACCATCGCGCTGGGCATTCTGCAGTCCACCACGCTCATCACGGTGGCCCGCAGCGGCGCGCTGTTCGGCACGTCGGCGAGCACCGAGTGCACGCAGCTGATCACCAACGATGCCTGGTACGCCATCATGCTCATGGTCATCACCATGACCGCCGGTACCGGCGTCATCATGTGGATGGGTGAGCTCGTCACCGAGCGCGGTGTCGGCAACGGCATGTCGCTCATGATCTTCGTCTCCATTGCCGCCTTGTTCCCGGGCTCGCTGAGCGCAATCGGCCAGCAGCAGGGCTTCGACACCCTCGTGATCGTGCTGATCGTCGGGATATTGGTGGTCGCCGGCGTGGTCTTCGTGGAGCAATCGCAACGAAGAATTCCGGTGCAGTACGCCAAACGTATGGTTGGGCGCCGCACCTACGGTGGCAACAACACCTACATCCCGATCAAGGTCAACATGGCCGGCGTGATCCCCGTGATCTTCGCCTCCTCGCTGCTGTACCTGCCGGCCCTGCTGGCCCAGTTCAACCAGCCGGCCGCCGGGCAGGAAGCCCCGGCCTGGGTCGTCTGGATCTCCAATAACCTCACCGGCGGCGACCAGCCGCTGTACATGGCGATGTACTTCCTGCTGATCATCGGTTTCACCTACTTCTACGTGGCCATCACGTTCAACCCCGAAGAAGTTGCCGACAACATGAAGAAGTACGGCGGGTTCATTCCCGGCATCCGTGCCGGTCGTCCGACCGCCGAGTACCTCGACTTCGTGCTGACCCGCATCACTCTCCCCGGCTCGATCTACCTGGGCCTGATCGCGCTGATCCCGCTCATCGCCTTCTCGTTCATCGGTGCCGACCAGAACTTCCCCTTCGGCGGTGCGAGTATTCTCATCGTCGTCGGCGTGGGGCTCGAGACGGTCAAGCAGATCGACTCGCAATTGCAACAGCGACACTACGAGGGGCTTCTTAAATGACGCGCTTACTTCTGATCGGCCCGCCCGGCGCGGGCAAAGGCACCCAGGCCGAGCGCCTGGCGCTGGCGTTCAACGTTCCGGCCATCTCCACCGGCGACATCTTTCGCTACAACGTGACCAACAACACCCCATTGGGGCTCGAGGTCAAGTCGTTCATGGATGCCGGCGCCTACGTGCCGGACACCCTCACCAACGCGATTGTTGCGGACCGTTTGAAAGAAGCGGATGCCGCGAACGGCTTTCTGCTCGATGGCTACCCGCGCACCACGGATCAGGTTGCTGAATTGGACCGTCTGCTGATCGCCGAAGGAACCCAGCTCGACGTCGTCGTGCTGATCACCGCCGACACCGACGAGGTTGTCGCCCGGTTGCTGAAGCGGGCCGCCGAGCAGGGCCGAGCTGATGACACGGCCGAGGTCATCCGACACCGTCTCGACGTCTATGCCGAACAGACCGCACCGCTCATCGACGTGTACAGCGCACGGGGCTTGGTCGTGACAATCGACGGCCTCGGTGCCGTTGAAGTTGTCACCGACCGTATTCTCGCCGCGCTGACCGACCGTGGCCTGCGCGCCGGAACATCCGCTCTCTGAATTGATCGAACTGATCGGCCAAGCACCACCGGGCACGACCAATGGGCCGGGCCTCTCAAGGCCCGGCCCATTGGTGTGCCCGGCTCCCCAAAAACCACGTACGTAAAATATCGCTCCCCTGTTCGGAGCTAGTTTGTAGGAAATCCGTGAGTCTTCGACGTTCCATCTACAAGAATCCGGCCCAGTTGCGCCTCATGGTGGCACCCGGTCTGGCCACCGCTGCATCGCTCAAGGCGGCTCGCGTCGCCATGGTGATCGGCGCTACGACCCTCGATCTCGACGCTGCCGCGGAGGCTGCGATCGTGGCACTCGGCGGCAAGCCCAACTTCAAGCTTGAAGACGGGTACCACCACACCGTGTGTGCGTCCGTGAACGACGACGTCGTGCACGGCATCCCTTCCGGTCGTCGCCTCGGCGCCGGAGATATCGTCTCGATCGACAGCGGGGCGATCATCGAAGGCTGGAACGGCGATGCCGCGTTCAGCTTCGTGCTGCCCGACGCTTCGCGACCCGAGGTAGTGGCCGAACGTCAGAAACTCTCCGACGTGACCGAGCAGTCGCTGTGGCACGGTATCGCGCGTCTCAACACGGCGCGGCACCTCAATGAGGTCGGCGAGGCCATCGAGGACTATGTGGAGTCGCAGGGCACCTACGGGATTCTCACCGATTATGTCGGCCACGGGATCGGTCGTTCCATGCACGAGGCTCCGCCGGTGTTCAACTATCGGGTGCGCCAGAAGGGCCCCGACGTGAAGCCGGGCCTCGTCGTCGCCATTGAGCCGATGGTGGTACTCGGATCAATCGACACCTACACCCGCGACGACGACTGGACCGTCGCAACCAGCGACGGCAAAGCCGCCGCGCACTGGGAACACAGCATCGCCGTGCACAAGGACGGCATCTGGGTACTCACCGCCGAAGACGGCGGAGCGGCCGGCCTGGCACAGTTCGGCATCGTTCCCGTTCCCATCCCGTAGCGGGCCAGGCGACGCTATTTGTCCATCAGCTGAACGAGGCCGTCGATGAACGAGCGGAAGTCGACGGAGCGCCTGATCAGCTGTTGGACATCGGTGCGTTCGATGAATACCTCGACGAACTGGTCGAAGACGGACTGAAACGACGAACGGCCTGCGGCGCTGAACGCGATGAGCGCCACCACCGTGACCCGGCTGTCGCCCCAGTCCATTGGGGAATCGTTCACCACAATGGCGATGGTCGTGCGCAGCGCGGTCATCGCCATGGCGTGGGGCACCGCGAGGTTGTCGGTGAAGGCGGTCGACGACATCCGTTCGCGTTCCAGCACTCCGTCAACGTGGGCCTGGTCGATGACGCCGTGCCGCACCATCCGTTCGCCCAGCTCACGAATCATGGTCTCTTCGTCGGTGACGTAGAAGTTGCGCAGAAACAGCGACTCATCGAAGAACTGCAGCAGGTCGTCTTTGATTTGGGCGCGGCGACGGAGCCGTCGAACCCGGATGGCGGCCTGCCGGATGCGATCAATGTCGCCCTCGGTCAGGAAGGGCTGAATGACGATGACACCATCGGCCGGCATCGGCGGGTCAATGGTCGTGAGCACGAGATCGGCGCTGAGCTCATCCCAGTGCACGTCGCTGCGGGTGATCTGCGCCACCACGGTGAGGTCGTCGCCGAGTACGCGCTCAATGCGCTCCCGCAGCTGCAGGTGCATAGTGTAGTAATTCGGGCACACGATCACGCAGGTGACCCGCTCCACGGCCTGGGCTTGCTGCTCCAGGAGCGACCCCACATGCATGGCGATGTAGGCGATCTCATCGTCATTGACCACGATTTGTTCGTGGCGTTGCAGCTCGCTCGCGATGAAAACGGCGAGTTCGTAGGTCATCGGATACGACGTCTTGATCGACCGGGTGAGTGGATTGCGGGAGTACTCGCGCAGCTGCGCACGGTCGATCAGATTGCGCACGTGCAGGGTGAGGCGGGTGATGAAGTCATCGTCGGCCAGATCAACGAGATACTCCTCGCTGGCCTGACTGACGATCTGACGCACGACGGCGAGGTCATCGGGGCGGGCGAAGGTTGTGGTCAGCACCTGCGCCGGCTGGGCGTTTCCGGGCGTCACGACCCGCGTCTTGAGCAGGGCCACGAGGTACGCGATGTCGCGTGCGTCGAGCACAACGGAAAAATGGGTGGCGATGAGCGTTGCCAGCGCTGAGTTCATGTCCGAGCTGATGGGCGAGGCGTCGGGGGAGTCGAGCGCCGCGTCGGCGGCGGCGCGTTTTCCCACACGATCGACAGCAATGGCCACGTGCAACAGCACGTTGTTGGTGCCGAATTCGTTGACAAAGTAGCCCTGGGCGTCGAGCATCGCAATGAGGTCGGTCTTGAACGCCTCGAGGCTTTCGGAAGCGAACTCACGCTGAATCGCGGCCAATTCCAGCAGCCCGCGCTTGCTCTCGTCTCGGAACATGCGGCTGAGCAGTCGCCGCCGGTCTGTCTCAGAACCGACGAGCGAAACGACGCTGCCCTGCCGGGAGAGGGACAGGCCGGAATCGGGCAGCATGGAGCGAACGCGCCCTAAATCGGCTTCCGTCGTCGAATCACTGACAAACATATCGGCCGCGAGTTCGTACACGTCGAGACCGCCGGAACCATCGGTGAGGCGCCGAACGAGCTGGTACAGACGGTTCTGCGGGGTATCCGCGTCGACGGGATGCAGCGGCTGCACCGTGCTGAACGCGGCGTAAGCATCACGGTTGAGCCGATAGCCCGCCGGGCCCGACTCGATCAACGGCAGCGGATGCGCCGCAGCCTTGACGTTGGTGACATAGCTGCGTACGCTGCGTGGCGTGACGCCGAGCATATCGGCGAGCTCGCCGGCCGTCACCCAGCTGGGAGCGCGCAACAGGTAGTCGAGCATGCGCGTCTGCTTGCTACTCATGGTTTACAGCCATCCCGTGCCGGCTCGACGTGCCGCCACGTCGTGCGCCGGTAATTCGTGCTGTTTCCATGCCAATGATCGTAGTCAAGATTTGTGGGTGGCTTGCGGTCCCGCACCCGAGTGCGACAGCTTTTTCCGGGGGAGCGGAAAAGTGTCTGGTGGCCGTTGAAACGCCCGGCGGGCACACTGGGAGAAGCCTAGAGTGAGCCGAGAAAGGGCGAATCAATGAGGATTCACGTTGTCTGCGGTGCCGGTGCGTCGAGTACCTTCGTCGCCCTGCGCGTACGCCGCAGCGCCGCCGGGCGCGGCCTCGATGTTCGAGTGACGGCCGGAAGTGAATTCGATCTCGTCGACACCCTGTCGGTGACCGATGTGCTCCTCGTCGGCCCGCACCTCGCCGAACGGTTCGACGCGATCCAGCTCCAGGCTGGCCTCGTCGGCGTGCGTGCCCGGCTCCTTCCCGCTTCTGTTTTTACCGCTCGCGACGGCGAGGCAGCCCTTGACCTCGCACTGGACAACGACCTAACGAAAACAACGAAAGGCTCCGCACATGCTTGAACGAACTGTCACCATCGGTTCCACCCACGGGCTGCACGCTCGCCCGGCCAAGCTGTTCAGCCAGGCGGTTGGCGCCTCGGGTCTTCCCGTGACCATCACCAAGACCGGCGGGAAGCCCGTCAACGCGGCCAGCATCCTCGGCGTCATCTCGCTCGGCATCAACCACGGCGATGAAGTCACCCTGGCGACGGAGGGCGACAACGCAGAGACAGTGCTGGACACCCTCGTTGATCTGCTGTTGACCGACCACGACGAGTAGACCGCCATGTCAGTGACGGACGCCGCGAACAAGAAGGAGCTGTGATGGTACTGCACAATAGCTTGCCGGAGACTAGCGAGCGCCCTGAAGAAATGCCCGGCATCGGAATCGGCCAGGGCATAGCCATCGGGCCTGTTATTCGGATGCCCGATCCGCTGCCGGAACCGGCCGAAACAGCCAGTGTTCTCGCCGTGGACGCCGAGGGCGTTCGGGCCGCCGAGGCGATGACCTGGGTCGCTGCCGATCTGCTCGCCCGCGGCGAGAAGGCCGGGGGAGCAGCTCGTGAGGTGCTCGAAGCGCAGTCGATGATGGCGGAAGACCCCACGGTGTCCGAAGACGTTTCGGTACGGTTGCAACGCGGTGTGACCGCCGAACGCGCGGTCTTCGAGGCGTTTGCGGGGTTCCGTGAGATGCTCACCGATCTGGGCGGCTACATGGCCGAACGCGCGGCCGACCTCGACGATGTGTCCCTGCGAGTAATCGCACGGCTGTCCGGCCTGCCTGCCCCCGGAGTGCCGGATCCGGACTATCCGTTTATTCTCGTGGCCCAGGATCTGGCCCCGGCCGATACCGCACTGCTGAACCTCGACAAGGTGCTCGGCCTCATCACCCGCGACGGCGGCCCCACCTCGCACACCGCTATTCTGGCGCGCGAGAAGTCGATCGTGGCGATCGTCGGCACCCCCGACGCTGCCCGACTCCGCGACGGTGACGAGGTGATCGTCGACGCTGCGAATGGCGTCGTCGTGCGCAAGCCGACGACCGCGCAGAAGGGGGAAGCTCAGGCCCGGATCGCCGCTCGGGCCGCCTTGGCTCAGGCGCCGATCGGACCGGGTCGGCTCAAAGACGGCACACCGATGCCGCTGCTGGCCAACCTCGGTTCGGCCGACGGTGCCGCGAAGGCTGCAGCGCTCGGCGCCGAGGGCGTTGGCCTGTTTCGCACGGAGTTCTTGTTTCTCGACTCCGCCCTGGCACCCACGATTGTGGAGCAGCAAGAACAGTACGAACGCATGCTGCACGCTTTTCCCGGTAAGAAGGTCGTGGTGCGTGCCCTCGACGCCGGTGCCGACAAGCCGCTGGCCTTCCTGAACGATACGCACGAAGAGAACCCAGCGCTCGGCCTGCGCGGATTGCGCGCGCTGCGCGCCTCCGAAGACATCCTGCGCGAGCAGCTCACCGCCCTCGCCAATGCCGACGCCGCAACGGATGCCGACGTGTGGGTGATGGCGCCGATGGTGGCGACCGTTGAGGAGACCGAGTATTTCGTGGCGCTGTCACGCGAGCTCGGGTTGAAGACGGCGGGCGTCATGGTGGAGGTACCCTCCGCGGCGCTGCTCGCCCACCACATCCTGCAGCACGCGGACTTCGCCTCGATCGGTACCAACGATCTCACCCAGTACACGATGGCTGCCGACCGTATGCTCGGCAGCGTCGCAGCACTTCAAGATCCGTGGCACCCTGCAGTGCTACGCCTGGTCGCCGAGGTGGGCACAGCCGGCCGCGCCCTCGGTAAACCCGTTGGGGTGTGCGGCGAGGCTGCGGCCGACCCATTACTGGCCGTGGTGCTCGTGGGCCTTGGCGCGACGAGTCTGTCGATGTCTGCTGCGGCCCTCGCCGAGGTGCGCACCACCCTGGCCAACTTCACCCTGGAACAGGCCCGGCGCCTCGCTGAGCTGGCGCTCGCGGCAGCAGACGCGGCATCCGCTCGTCGCGCCGTCGCTGCCCAGGCCGCCGAATACCTGACCTGATTTTCCCTTCCCGAACCCCTTGTACCACCCCCTAGAAAGGTACTGAAATGACGACGACGTCAGCCCCAACCAAGCGACCGGGCACTCGCGTGCACGTGCAGCGCTTTGGAACATTCCTGAGCGGCATGATCATGCCCAACATCGCGGCCTTTATCGCGTGGGGGCTCATCACCGCTTTCTTCATCCCCACCGGATGGACCCCGAACGAAACGGTCGCCGCCATGGTCGACCCGATGATCTTGTACCTGCTGCCCTTGCTGATCGCCAATACCGGTGGCCGGATGATCTACGACACTCGAGGCGGCGTGATCGCCACGATCGCCACGATGGGTGTCATCGTCGGTAGTTCAATTCCCATGTTCATCGGCGCCATGATCGTCGGCCCGCTGTCCGCCTATCTGCTCAAGAAGCTTGATGGCCTGTGGGCCGGCAAGGTCAAGCCCGGCTTCGAGATGCTGATCGACAACTTCTCGGCCGGAATCCTCGGCGCCCTTCTGGCCCTGGGCGCATTCTTTGGAATCGCTCCGGTGGTGACAGGTTTCAGTTCGGCGCTTGAATCCGGCGTCAACTGGCTCGTCGCCAACAACCTGCTGCCGCTCGCGAGCATCCTGGTTGAGCCCGGCAAGGTATTGTTCCTGAACAACGCCATCAACCACGGCGTGTTCACCCCGATCGGTGTGCAGCAGGTTGCCGAATCCGGCAAGTCCCTGCTCTTCCTGATCGAAGCGAACCCCGGCCCCGGCCTCGGTATCCTGCTGGCCTTCACCTTCTTCGGAGTCGGTCTCGCCAAGGCCAGCGCACCGGGCGCCATCATCATCCAGTTCCTCGGTGGTATCCACGAGATCTACTTCCCCTACGTGCTGATGAAGCCGTTGCTCATTCTCGCCGCGATCGGTGGCGGCATGACCGGTGTGGCGATCAACGTCGCCTTCCAGACCGGACTGCGCGCCCCCGCCTCACCGGGCAGCATCTTCGCCGTGCTGATTCAGACCTCGTCGGACAGCTATGTCGGTGTGATCCTCTCCGTGATCGGTGCCGCGACCGTGTCGTTCCTCATCGCCGCGGTCATTCTGCGGGCCAGCCGCAAGCGTGACCTCGAAGACCTCGCCGAGGGCGACGACGAACTCGCCGCTGCCGTAGCCCGGACCGAAGCCAACAAGGGCAAGTCCAGCAGCATTCTCGGCGGCCTCGCCGGTGCCGGTGTCGGAACAGGTGCAGGTGTGGGTGCAGCAAGCTCCGCCCGTCCGCTGCACAACATCGTGTTCGCCTGTGACGCCGGGATGGGGTCCAGCGCGATGGGTGCATCCGTTCTGCGCAACAAGATCAAGAAGGCCGGCATCGAGGGGGTCACGGTGGTCAACCAGTCCATTGCCAACCTCGACGGCAGCGCCGACCTCGTGATCACCCACCAGGACCTGACGGACCGGGCCCGCGCCAAGTCCCCGGACTCCCAGCACGTGTCGGTGGATAATTTTATGAACAGCCCGAAGTACGACGAAGTCGTCAGCCTGCTGGAATCCCAGAAAAATGAAGGAGTCATTTCATGAGCCAAATTCTCGAACCGCGAAATGTGATCGCGACCGGAACCGCCCGCACCCGCGATGACGCGATTCGCGAGGCCGGTGCACTGCTCGTGACCTCCGGCGCGGTCAACGACGACTACGTGGCGTCTATGTTCGAACGGGAAGCATCCGTTTCAACCTACATGGGCAACGGGCTGGCTATTCCGCACGGCACGAACGACGCCAAAGAGTCGATCCTGCGCTCGGCGCTCTCGCTCGTGCGATACGAAGAGCCGATCGACTGGAACGGCCAGCCGGTGCGGTTCGCCGTGGCGATCGCCGGACTGAACAACGAGCACCTCGAGATCCTCTCGAAGATCGCCATCGTGTTTTCCGACGAAGACGAGGTGCAGAAGCTCATCGATGCCGGCACGGCTGAAGACATCTTCCGCCTGCTTGAGGAGGTCAACGCAGAATGAAAGCAATTCACTTCGGCGCGGGCAACATCGGACGCGGTTTCGTCGGACTCCTGCTGCATGAGGCCGGGTACGAAGTTGTCTTCGCCGATGTGAATTCCGCCCTCATCGACGCGCTGCACGCCGCCGACAGCTATGAGGTGCACGAGAAGGGGGAGGGAGCCCTACAGCACGTTGTGAAGGGCTTTCGCGCCATCAACAGTGCCACCGACACCGAGGCTCTGATCGAGGAGATCGCAACCGCCGACGTCGTCACGACGGCCGTCGGACCGAACATTCTCAAGTTTGTGGCCCCGGTTATCGCGGCCGGCCTGGCCCGGCGCTCGCCGTCGCGGTCTCCACTGGCCGTGATGGCGTGCGAGAACGCCATCAATGCCACTGATCTGCTCGCCGAACACGTGCACAGCAACGTGACCGGTGCCGACTGGCCCGCGCTTTCGGCGCGGGCCGCGTTCGCCAACACGGCCGTCGACCGGATCGTGCCGAATCAGGCAGCGGATGCCGGCCTCACGGTGACGGTGGAGGCATTCTACGAGTGGGTCATTGAGCGCGGTGCGTTCGGCCATGAGATTCCGGAAATTCCCGGCGCGACCTTTGTGGACAACCTTGAGCCCTATATCGAGCGCAAGCTGTTCACCGTCAATACCGGGCATGCGACCATCGCCTATTTCGGCAGCCAAGCCGGAGTGACCACCATCGCCGAGGCGCTCGACGTGCCCGCGGTGGTGGCCGCCGCCCGCCGGGTGCTCGAAGAAACGTCAGCGCTGCTCGTGAACAAGCACGGGCTCGACGAAGATGCCCAGCGCGCCTACCGGGAGAAGATCCTGGTTCGATTCAGCAACCCCGCCCTGCTCGACACCGTCGAGCGGGTAGGACGGCAGCCGCTGCGCAAACTGAGCCGCAACGAGCGCTTCATCGGCCCGGCAGCGGAGATCGCCGAGTCGGGCGTGAAACCCGTGGCATTGCTGGAAGCCATCGGTGCCGCGCTGCGTTTTTCGGTCGCGGCCGATGAGCAGAGCGTTGAGCTGCACCGGATGCTGCGGGCGGAGAGCGCGGAGCACGTCGTGCAGCAGGTCTGCGGGCTTGATCAGGCGCATCCGCTCTACCCGGACGTGGTCCTGGAGGTGCGCCGAGTTCAAGGATTATAGGGCTGAATTGCCAAAAGGCAATCTCATACCATAAGATTGATCCTTGGTGTCTGGTGTCGTCTTTGTGGCGTGTCTGACATCAATCCCGCATGACCAGCAATCAATACAGAGCGACAGTGAGGGTATGGCCAAAAAAGACGGTGTCATCGAAATTGAGGGCGCGGTAGTCGAAGCTCTGCCCAACGCGATGTTTCGCGTTGAGCTGTCAAACGGCCATCGAGTTCTTGCCCACATCTCGGGCAAGATGCGTCAGCACTACATCCGCATCCTCCCAGAGGACCGCGTGATCGTCGAGCTGAGCCCGTACGACCTGACCCGCGGCCGGATCGTCTACCGCTACAAGTAACGACTGCTGTAAGTAACGGCCGATTTCGACCCGGTTCCTGAGCTAGTCGAAGGACAATCCAGTCGGGTATCGGCACGAAGACAGCGAATAAGAAGGAATCACCATGAAGGTCAAGCCCAGCGTCAAAAAGATCTGTGACAAGTGCAAGGTCATCCGCCGTAACGGCAACGTGATGGTCATCTGCGAGAACCCGCGTCACAAGCAGCGCCAGGGTTAAATCCTGAAGCGATTCGTCGCCTCGAGATTTATCTGAAGCACCACGTAGCGCACTAGCTGCGAACAAATAGCAGTTCCGGGAGCCCGTGAGGGTGACACCATCGGTTGGAGGCCGGTGTACAGGAGCTGTTACAGACCTCCATCACTAACAGGAGACACAATGGCACGTCTAGCCGGCGTCGACATCCCGCGCGATAAGCGCGTGGAAGTTGCATTGACTTACATTTACGGTGTTGGCCGTACGAGGGCCCTCAAGACCCTCGCCGACACTGGAATCGACGGAAACATCCGCGTCAAGGATTTGAGCGACGACCAGCTCGTCCTTCTCCGCGACTACGTCGAGGGAACCTTCAAGGTTGAGGGTGACCTCCGCCGTGAGGTTGCCGCTGACATCCGCCGCAAGGTTGAAATTGGCAGCTACGAGGGCATCCGCCACCGCAAGGGCCTGCCCGTTCGCGGTCAGCGCACCAAGACCAACGCTCGCACCCGCAAGGGCCCGAAGCGCACCGTAGCCGGCAAGAAGAAGGCGCGCTAGGCCCCGGCCTAGCCCGCTAACGCCTTTAGGATTCAGGAGAAATTCATGGCACAACCCAAGTCGGCCGTACGGAAGCCGCGTAAGAAAGAAAAGAAGAACGTTGCTGTGGGCCAGGCCCACATCAAGAGCACCTTCAACAACACGATCGTGTCGATCACCGACACGACCGGAGCCGTCATCAGCTGGGCCTCGTCGGGCCAGGTTGGTTTCAAGGGTTCGCGCAAGTCGACCCCCTTCGCCGCACAGCTGGCCGCCGAATCGGCCGCACGCCAGGCGCAGGAACACGGCATGAAGAAGGTTGACGTCTTCGTCAAGGGACCCGGCTCAGGCCGCGAAACCGCGATCCGTTCCCTGCAGGCCGCTGGCCTCGAGGTCGGTTCGATCAACGACGTGACGCCCCAGGCTCACAACGGATGCCGTCCGCCGAAGCGCCGCCGCGTCTAAAGCACTCTGTCGTTCGTGTTGTGGCCGGCGTGACTCGTCGCGCCGGCCACAACGCGACGTTTCTTTTCTTTCACTTTTCACTCTCTCGTCATTGCAAGTGTCATATAGCGGACACTTAGCCGAAAGGAATCAACAGTGCTTATTGCACAGCGTCCAACGCTCACCGAAGAGAACATCTCGGAGTTCCGTTCACGGTTCATCATCGAGCCGCTTGAGCCTGGCTTCGGCTACACCCTCGGCAACTCGCTTCGCCGTACCCTGCTCTCCTCGATCCCGGGCGCTGCTGTAACCAGCATCCGTATCGACGGCGTGCTGCACGAGTTCAGCACCGTTCCCGGGGTGAAGGAAGATGTCACCGAGATCATCCTGAACATCAAGGGACTCGTTGTCTCGAGCGAGCACGACGAGCCCATCACCGCGTACCTGCGCAAGCAGGGTTCCGGCCAGGTTACCGCCGCTGACATTTCGGCTCCGGCCGGCGTCGAGGTGCACAACCCGGAACTGGTTATCGCAACCCTCAACGACAAGGCGAAGTTCGAACTCGAACTGACCATTGAGCGTGGCCGTGGTTACGTGTCCAGTGCCCAGAACCGCAACGAGTTCTCCGAGGCCGGCCAGATTCCGGTCGACTCGATCTACTCGCCCGTGCTCAAGGTGACCTACCGCGTCGAGGCAACTCGTGCCGGTGAGCGCACTGACTTCGACCGCCTCGTCGTTGACGTGGAGACCAAGTCGGCTATCTCTCCTCGCGACGCCATCGCATCCTCTGGTCGCACCCTGACCGAGCTGTTCGGGCTGGCCCGCGAGCTCAACACCGCCGCCGAGGGCATCGAGATCGGCCCCGCGCCGGTTGACGCTGTGCTTTCGACCGAGCTTTCGGTTCCGATCGAAGACCTCGACCTGTCGGTGCGCTCGTACAACTGCCTCAAGCGCGAAGGCATCAACAACGTCAGCGAACTGGTCGCCCTCTCGGAGACCCAGCTGATGAACATCCGCAACTTCGGGCAGAAGTCGGTTGACGAAGTAAAGGACAAGCTCGTTGAGCTTGGCCTGTCACTGAAGGATTCGGTTCCCGGATTCGACGGCGCGCACTTCTACAGCGGCTACGAAGAAGAGACCATCTAAGGCTCGCGCTTCAACGCTGCCTTTCGATTTTTTGATACTGGAGATTACCAATGCCTAAGCCCACAAAGGGCCCCCGTCTCGGTGGCGGCCCGGCGCACGAGCGCCTCATGCTTGCGAACCTGGCCTCGGCCCTGTTCACACACAAGTCGATTAAGACGACCGAGACCCGTGCCAAGCGCCTGCGTCCGCTCGCCGAGCGCATGGTGCAGTTCGCCAAGCGCGGCGACCTGCACGCGCGTCGTCGCGTTCTCGCGACGATCACCGACAAGACCGTTGTGCACGAGCTGTTCACGGTCATCGCCCCGCAGGTCAACGAGCGTCAGGGCGGTTACACCCGCATCACGAAGCTCGGTTTCCGCAAGGGTGACAACGCTTCGATGGTGCAGATGGAGCTCGTTCTCGAGCCCCTGACCCCCAAGGTCAAGCGCTCCAAGACCGCGACCGTTGCCGCGACCCCGGTCGGGTCCGAGAACGTCGTTGTCGAAGAGGTCGTTGTTGAGGACGTCGTCGTTGACGGCGATGTCGTCGAGGAGACCGTCGTGGTTGAAGACGTAGTCGTCGAAGACGCTGCGGTCGAGGCCGACACCAAGTAGCACCAGCACGTGAAGGAGGGGGCCAACAATGTTGGTCCCCTTTTTGCGTCCCCGCGTCTCCGCGTCTCCGCGTCCCCGTCCCGCGAAAGCGGGAAAAGTGTTGCTTGAGCTCCTCTGAGGCAACGATTTTTCCGCTTTCGCGTGAAGGATAGGGTTGGGGGATGGATGGACACGAGGCTTCGTTAGCACAACGAGTGGGGATCGTTGCGGCTCCGGTGGTACCGTCGCACCCCGACGTGCCCACATGGCGCCCCGCGACGACCGGCGATATCGACGGCATCTGGAAGCTGCGCTCCGCTATGGGCGCAGTGGACCACCCCAACTACGTGACGGCGCGCGGCGCGATCGCCGCCGACTTCGGCTACTCGCACTTTCACCCGGAGCTCGACTCGCTCGTCGGACTCGACGCGACCGGCCGCATTGTCGCCGTCGGCATGGTGATGTTTCCGCCCCGACAGGTCAGTCTCGTGCGCTCGATGCCCATCGGTGGGGTCGATCCGGCGCTGCGCGGCCGCGGCATCGGGCGTCAACTGCTGGGCTGGCAGCTGGCTCGGGCGAAGCAGCAGTTGGCGTCGTCGTCCAAGACCTTGCCCGGTTGGATCCTCAGCTACGCCGACGAACGCTCCCCACAAAACGCTGCCCTGTTCGAGCACGCCGGCTTGCGCCTGGCACGATACTTCCTCACCCTGGAACGGCCGCTGGATGCGCCGGTGCGCGCTATCGACGCGGCCGATGGCATCCGCATCGCCGAGTACACCCCGGCGGTCTCGGCGGCGGTGCATCGCACCCGAGACGACGCTTTCATGGACCACTGGGGGAGCCAGCCGATGAGCGACGAAAACTGGAACGCCTTCGTTAGTGGGCAATGGTTTCGCCCCGACCTGTCATTTGTGGCGTTCGGCACCGACGACGCCGGCAAAGAAGAGGTCGTTGGCTTCGTGTTATCGACGGCCAACGAGAACGTCTGGGCCACCCAGGGGTTCACCGGCAGCTACATCGACCTCGTCGGCGTGTTGAGCGGATGGCGCGGTCGCCACATCGCCCAGTCGCTACTGGCCGCCCAGCTCGCTGCCGGGCAGGCTCTCGGCCACGAGAAAGTGGTACTGGCGGTCGATTCCGACAGTCCCACCGGCGCCCTCGGTCTGTACACCGGGATGGGCTTTGTGCCCACCCACCGCAAGATGGCGTACTCGCTCACGTTTTAGTAGGCGTCAGCGCCGACGAACCGTGGATCTGGCACTGGCTCGGTGGGGGATGGCGTGGATAGGCTGAAGTATGACCGAACCCACGATTCCCCTCTCGGAGCGGGTGACCGCTTCGGCGCTGCTGCCGGTTCCCGAGCACGCCGATGTTGCCGTGTGGCGTGCCGCAACGGCCGCCGATGTCGACGCCATCTGGGAGCTCGAGCAAGCGATCGGTCGCGCCGACCATCCCAACTACGTGGTGGAGCGGGATGAGGTCAGTGAGGCGTTCGACGTATCGTTCGTTAGTGCCGAGGCCGACACGCTGGTCGGCTTCGACGCTGGGGGCCGCATGGTTGCTCACGGCGTCGTGGAATTGGCGCCGGGCCAGGTGACTCTGGTCAAGTCCACCGTCAGCGGCGGAGTACTGCCCGAGCTGCGCGGCCTTGGGATCGGGCGCACCCTGCTGAACTGGCAAATGGCCAGGGCCCGCCAGCAGCTGGCGACGTCCAGCAAGCTGCTGCCCGGCTGGATCGGGGCGTTCTGCGACGAGCGCGCCCCGCAGAACGGCCGCCTCTACGAGCGGTTCGGCCTGGTCTGCACGCGATACTTTCTGTCCCTGGAACGCCGCCTCGCCGATCCGATTCGCGAGTTTGAGCTGGCCGACGGCCTCCGGGTGGCACCGTACACGGCAGAGCTCTCCGCCGGCGTGCATGCTGCCAGGGATGCCGCGTTCATGGACCACTGGTCGAGCCAGCCCGTGCCCGACGAAGTCTGGAACGCCTACGTCGCCGGTGCAACCTTCGCCCCGGAGCTGTCGTTCGTCGCGCTCGGCACACAGCCCGACGGCAGCGAGCAGGTCGTCGGCTTCATCATGTCGAGCGTGAACGAGCAGAACTGGGCGGCGGCCGGCTACAGCAGCAGCTATATCGGCCTGGTCGGCGTGCTCAGCGCCTGGCGCGGCCGCCGCATCGCGCAAGCGCTGTTGGCCGCGCAGCTCGCGGCCAGCCGGACCGCCGGGCATGAACGTGCCACCCTCGACGTGGACTCGGCGAGCCCGACCGGCGCACTCGGTCTCTACACGGGGATGGGCTTTTTTGCCACGAACCGTGAGCTCGCCTACGTGCTGGAGTTCTGAGTCAGCGCCGGGGCTCCACCGAGTGCGTCAGCGAAACGGCGGGGGGCGGGGCGCGTCGGGCTCCCGCAGTAACCAGCTGTGCTCCGGCAACGGCGGCAGGGCAGCCAGACGATCGACGGCGCCGCGCACCTCGTCCGCGTAGAGCTGCCCGCCCGTGGGGCCCGGGTGCACGTGATCGCCGGCCAGCAGGTCGAGTCGGCCCGCGATGGTGTCGTGCCAATTCGCGAGTTCGACGCGGCGATTACCCGCCGCGAAATCGGCGAGCGTCGCATTGACGCCGTCGGTCCAATCCCGCTCGGCATAGGCGTTGACCAGTACAAGTTGGCGGTCGGGCCCCAGAATGCGCAGAATTTGCGTGAGCTCGTCAGCGGTGATGGGTCCGTTGGTACCGAGCCCGACCACGACGACCGGATGCAGTTGTCCGGCCGATTTCAGCGCCGTCAATACGTCATCGGCGGAATACATGCCGCGTGAGACCGAGGCATCCACCGTCATTCCCACAAAGGTGGCCTGCAATTCCGGCGCCGAGGCGAGCATGACCGAGTCACCGATGGCGGTGACCGGGCCGTCGGCGAGGGCTGGTGCCGCCGAGGCCTGGCGGGCCGCCTCGGCCAGGGCGCGAGCGCTCGCGCGGGCCGCGGCATCCATTGCCCGCTGGCCACGCTCGATGCGCAACTGGGCCGACGTTTGGGCCGGAGCGGCGACGACGGCGGCCGTAGTGCCGCCAACGAGAAGCATGGACAGCGTGGCAGACGCGGCGATGAGCCGACGCCGACGCGTGGGCCCGGTCCAGAGCGCACCGATCTGACGGATGCTGTCGCGCACACCGAAGCGCCGGATCGGCAGCTCCAGCCACCGATACGACACCCCGGCCAGACCGAGCGTGATCACCAGGGAGAGCACCCCGATCGGCAGCAGTCCGTCGCTGGGAGATGCGACCGGCCAGAGCAATTGCACCAGGACGAGCACCGGCCAGTGCCACAGATAGATTCCGTAGGAACGCTCACCGATGTAGCGCAGCGGGGTCGCGTCGAGCAGTTGTCCGAACCGGCCGCCGCGCACCCCCGCCCAGATTGCCACCGCGGTGGCCAGGCTCACGACGACGAGTCCGCCCCGAAAAGTCACGGTGCCGTCTTCGGGCAGCCAGAGCGCGCCGGCGATGATGACGAGCACGGCCGCGACACCCAGCCACGGGCGCGCTCGGGGCAACTCGTTGCGCTGCCCGCTCGGGCGACGAAGCAGCAGGGCCAGTGCCGCGCCGGCGAATAGCCCGAAACTGTGCGTGTCTGAGCCGTAGTAGACCCGGGTCGGATCGGCGCCGGGCTGGTAGAGCACGCCCATCCATAGCGCCGAGGCAACGAAGAGGGCGGTGACCAGGGCCAGACGCAGCCGGGGGCGGCGAATCACCAACACGGCCAACAGGAGCAACGGCCAGATGAGGTAGAACTGCTCTTCCACCGCGAGCGACCACAGGTTGCGCAGCAACTCGGGCTCGTTGACGCTGAAATAGCTCGCGTCGTTGGCGATGGACACCCAGTTGTAGCCAAAGGTCAGGGCTCCCAGCAGCTGGGCGCCGAGACCGACCAGCACGTCCCCGCCAATGAGAAACGCAATGGTGCAGCTGATCAGAATCACCGGAATGAGTGGGGGTACCAGGCGGCGGGCGCGGCGCTGCCAGAATCGGCGAAGCGAAATACGCCCGGTGCGGGTGTGTTCGGAGATGAGAAGCCCGGTGATCAGAAAGCCGCTGATCACGAAGAAGACGTCGACGCCGATGAAACCACCGGGAAGCAGATCCGGAAAGAAATGATAGAGCACCACGGCGATCACGGCGAGGGCACGCAGGCCGTCCAGTCCGGACAGTCGGCCGCTCCGGGGCGTCACGGTGTGGGCGTTGCTCGGGCCCAACACCGGGGTGTTCACCGGCCCGATGAGGGCAGCGGTCAACCGAGTTCTCCCGGTAAACGGGAGCGACAGGGGGGAACGAGTCATGGGAAACACGAGATTTCTTTGGCACTCACAATGGGGGTGGACCAAGGGCCGGTTTCAACGATAACCCGCGCGCGCCACCTAGGCTTACCCACGTGAATCTTTTTGTGCCCCGCGCCGCTCATGCAGCATTGGGCTCCACGCGCATCCGCATTGACCTCGCCTACGACGGCACCGATTTCACCGGTTGGGCCCGCCAGCCGGGCTTTCGCACGGTGCAGGCCGAGATTGAAAACGGTCTCGCGGGCATTTTGCAGAGCTTCCCACCGCACCCCACGTTGATCGTCGCTGGACGAACGGATGCCGGGGTGCACGCGGCGGGACAGGTCGCCCACTTCGACCTCACCGCGGAGCAATCCCATTCCCTCGTGCGCATCCAGCGCGGCACCGGAAACCGCCCGCCGGTCGACCTCGGTACCGCGGTGCTGCGCCGCCTGGGCGGCATCCTGGTGACCAAGCCCGACATCGTGCTGCGCCGCGCCACGGTCGTGCCCGGCGGTTTCGACGCCCGCTTCTCGGCGATGTGGCGTCGCTACGAGTACCGCATCGCCGACCCGCTCGCCCTGCGTGACCCGAATCAGCGCTTGCGCACCACGTGGCATCCGTTCAAACTCGATCTCGCCGCCATGGACGCCGCTGCGGCCAATTTGGTGGGCCTGCACGACTTTGCGGCCTACTGCAAGCCACGCCCAGGCGCCACGACCATTCGCACCGTGCAGGA
This sequence comes from Cryobacterium sp. PH29-G1, assembly GCF_030063365.1. Taxonomy (GTDB): domain Bacteria; phylum Actinomycetota; class Actinomycetes; order Actinomycetales; family Microbacteriaceae; genus Cryobacterium. The sequence goes on from NZ_JASISY010000001.1 coordinate 116,349, forward strand.
ATTTCGGTGGCATCGCGACGACGATGGCCTCATCATCGCCACTATCATAGCGGATGCCTTCTGCCACAGCATGGTGCGCGCCATGGTCGGAGCCTGCGTGGCTGTGGGGGAGGGGCGGCTCGACGGCAGCACGCTGGCCAACCTGCACTTTGACAATCATCGCATCAGCGAGTTCAAGGTGATGCAGGCGCATGGCCTCACCCTGATCGATGTCGGCTATCCCGACGACGCCGCGCTGGCGCAGCGCGCCATCGACACCCGCAACCGTCGGTCACTGCCCGAAACCGTGGCCGCCGACTGATCGGCAAGTTGCGCCAGCGGTTTGCTCCGACTAGTGTTGACCCTTGGTGTCTGTGCGTTGCCGCACGGCACCCGAACGTGAGCCCTCCATCGACAGTGTTCTTTTCCCGAGAAGTATTTCTCAAAAGAACAAGCCCGGAGCGGGATTCACGAACACCTCCGTTCGAAAAAGAAGAAAGCAGTACAACAGTGACTCGCACTTACACCCCCAAGGCAAGCGAACTCCAGCACGACTGGGTTGTCATCGATGCCACCGATATCGTTCTCGGACGTCTGGCCAGCCACGCGGCAATCCTGCTGCGCGGCAAGCACAAGGCCACCTTCTCCCCGCACATGGACGGTGGCGACTTCGTCATCATCGTCAACGCTGAGAAGGTTGCCCTCACCGGCAAGAAGCTCGACCTGAAGATCGCCTACCGCCACTCGGGTTTCCCGGGCGGCCTCACGGCGACCAACTACTCCGAGATGCTCGAGAAGCACCCGACCCGTGCGGTCGAAAAAGCGATTCGCGGCATGCTGCCGAAGAACTCGCTCGGTCGCGCCCAGCTCACCAAGCTGAAGGTATACGCCGGCCCTGAGCACCCGCACTCCGCTCAGCAGCCCAAGCCGTACACCCTCAGCCAGGTCGCGCAGTAGCGCCGGCAACCAGACTTCTCGACTCTTAGATAAAAAGGATTCCCATCATCGTGGCGAAGATCGCAGACCAGATTGACCAGGCTCCGGAGAGCTACTCCACCGAGACCCCGGCCGAAACCGTAACCAAGGCGCCCCGCGCCGTCCTCAACGTTCCCGGCGCAGCCGTCGGCCGTCGCAAGCAGGCCATCGCCCGCGTGCGCATCGTCCCCGGCTCCGGCACGATCGTTGTCAACGGCCGCGAGTTCGCTGACTACTTCCCGAACAAGCTGCACCAGCAGCTCGTCAACGACCCGTTCAAGGTCCTCGACCTGCTCGGCTCGTACGACGTCATCGCCCGCATCACCGGTGGTGGCCCGTCCGGCCAGGCCGGCGCGCTTCGCCTCGGCATTGCACGCTGCCTGAACCTGATTGACGAAGAAAACAACCGCGCCATCCTCAAGAAGAACGGCTTCCTGAGCCGCGACGCTCGTGTCAAGGAGCGCAAGAAGGCCGGACTCAAGAAGGCCCGTAAGGCACCTCAGTTCAGCAAGCGTTAACCGGATTGCCGACGACGATATGACTCGTCTATTCGGCACCGACGGCGTTCGGGGCCTGGCCAACCGTGATCTCACGGCTGTCCTGGCCCTGAGCCTTGCTCAGGCCAGCGCCGCCGTGCTGACCCGTGGTCGTCGTGCAGAAGCACGCTTAGAAGCGGGCCGCCGGCCCGTTGCCGTGGTCGCCCGCGACCCACGAATTTCCGGTGAATTTCTTACGGCTGCAGTCTCGGCCGGTCTGGCCTCCAGTGGCGTTGACGTTCTCGACGCCGGGGTTATTCCCACGCCCGCCGCAGCCTTCTTGATCAACGACATCGGTGCCGACTTCGGTGTGATGATTTCTGCCTCACACAACGCGGCGCCCGACAACGGCATCAAGATCTTCGCCTTCGGCGGAACCAAACTTCCCGACGACGTTGAGGACCGCATCGAGTCCTACATCGGTCGCGACACCCTCCTGCCGATCGGTGGCGACGTGGGACGCATCCGTCGTTTCGCCGACGCCGAAGATCGCTACGTGGTGCACCTGCTGACAACGCTGCCGCATCGCCTCGATGGCATTCACGTCGTGCTCGACTGCGCCCACGGTGCCGCCGCCGGCGTTTCACCGCAGGTATTCACGGATGCCGGTGCTCGTCTCACCGTGATCGGTGCCGACCCTGACGGTCTCAACATCAACGACGGCGTGGGTTCGACCCACCTCGACAACCTGGCCCGTGCGGTACTCGAGCACGGTGCCGACATCGGCATCGCCCATGATGGTGACGCCGACCGGTGCCTGGCGGTTGACCGCGACGGCAAGATCGTGGACGGCGACCAGATTATGGCGATCCTCGCCGTGTCGATGGCCGAACGCGGCGTACTCAAGGACCGCACGCTCGTGGCGACCGTGATGAGCAACCTCGGTTTGCGAAAGGCGATGGCAGCCAACGACATCGCCGTGGTGCAGACCAAGGTCGGCGACCGGTACGTGCTCGAAGAGCTCAATGCCCACGGCTATTCGCTCGGCGGCGAACAGTCCGGTCACGTCATCATGACCGAGTTCGCCACCACCGGCGACGGCATTCTCACGGGGTTGCACCTGGTCGCTGAGATGGCTCGCACCGGTAAGACTGTCGCTGAACTGGCATCCGTGATGACCGTGTATCCGCAGATCCTGGTCAACGTGCGCGGTGTGAACCACAAGGGCCTCGGCGGCGACGAGGTCATCGCCCAGGCGGTGCGCGCGGCGGAAAGCGAGCTTGGCGATACCGGCCGGGTGCTGTTGCGCCCGTCCGGCACCGAGCCGATGGTGCGGGTCATGGTGGAAGCCGCCGACCAGCCCACGGCTGACCGGCTGGCGCATTCCCTCGCCGACGTAGTACGCGAGCGCCTGGCCCTCTAGTTTCGTAGCTCGGCTCACCAGGTCTCGAGACGCGGGCCAAGAGCGGGCCCGCTCCTCGACCAGCGGGGTGGGTCGCCCCGCTCGCTGGTCGAGATTTCGCCGCTCGCTGGTCGAGGAGCGAGCTTTGCGAGCGTCTCGAGACCTGGTGACGGGCGGGCCTGCTCCTCGACCAGCGGTGTGGGTGACGCTCCTGGGACTGCGGGTCAGACCTTGCGCAGGAGCACCTTGGAGACCGCGTGCGTGGGGTCCTTGCGCAACACCAGGGTCGCGCGCGACCGGGTGGGGCGGATGTTCTGCAGCAGGTTCGGTTCGTTGATGCTGCTCCAGATGCTGCGCGCCTTGCCGCGAGCTTCTTCCTCGGTGAGGGCGGCATAACGGTGAAAGAACGAGTTGGGGTTGGAGAACGCTCCGCGTTGCAGCTTGAGAAAACGTTCCTCGTACCACCGGGCAATGTCCTGGGTGCGGGCATCCACGTAGACCGTGAAATCGAACAGGTCGCTCACCGAAAGACCGTGTCCCGGCCCGGGGGGCTGCAACACGTTGAGGCCCTCGACGATGAGGATGTCCGGCTGTCGCACGACGATCTGGGCGTCGGGCACGATGTCGTAGCTCAAATGCGAATAGAACGGTGAACGCACCTCGGGGGCGCCGCTCTTGACCGCGCTCACGAACCGCAACAGGGCCCGCCGGTCATACGATTCCGGAAAACCCTTGCGCGCCATCAGCCCGCGACGATTCAGTTCCGCGTTGGGAAAAAGAAACCCATCGGTCGTGACGAGCTCGACTCGTGGGGTGTCATCCCACCGGGCCAGCATCTCGCGCAACAGCCGTGCCGTAGTCGACTTACCGACCGCGACGGAGCCGGCGACACCGATGACGAACGGCGTCGGACGGGCACGTTCGCCTAGGAATCCGCTCGTGGCGCGGTGCAGTGTGCGAGCATTCGCAGCGTACAGGTTGAGCAGGCGACTCAGCGGCAGGTAGACATCCGTCACTTCGTTGATGTCGAGCGGCTCGCCCAGCCCGCGCAATTGCACGATCTCCGTTTCTTTCAGCGGAAGCATCGTGGTCGGCGCGAGGGCAGCCCAATCGGCCCGGTCCAATTCCACAAAAGGGGTGCCGTGACCGTTCACTACAGGGGTCAGCACCGGATCGGACATTCCCCCCAGCTTAGTCCGACTAATATCAGGTGCTATGTGCGGAATCGTAGGTTATGTCGGAAGCAACAAAACCGTTGATGTTCTGATGGGAGGGCTCGGGCGACTCGAGTATCGCGGGTACGACTCCGCGGGGATCGCCGTCATTGATGAATCCGGCGTGCTGAACACCGCCAAGAAGGCGGGCAAGCTCTCGGCGCTGACCGATGAGCTCAAGGCTCGTCCCATCAATACCGGAAAGACCGGGATCGGGCACACTCGTTGGGCCACGCACGGTGGACCGACCGATGGAAACGCGCACCCGCACCTGGGTGACAACAACAAACTCGCTCTCATCCACAACGGCATCATTGAAAACTTTGCACCGCTGCGCGACGAACTACTCGCTGAGGGCTTCACCTTCCTGAGCGAAACCGACACCGAGGTTGCGGCGGTTCTGCTCGGCCGCGAGTACCAGCGCGTCGGCGATTTGGCCGAAGCGTTCCGCTCCATCGTGGCCCGCCTCGACGGTGCATTCACCCTACTGGCCGTGCACCAGGACCAGCCCGGCGTCGTGGTCGGCGCCCGCCGCAACTCCCCGCTCGTGATCGGACTCGGCGACGGCGAAAATTTTCTCGGGTCTGACGTGGCCGCCTTTGTTGAGTACACCCGCCGGGCCGTGGCCATCGGCCAGGACCAGATCGTCACCATTACGCCCGACACCGTCACCGTGACCGACTTCGACGGCAACCCGGTCGAGACGGAAGAATTCGACATCGCCTGGGATGCCTCGGCGTCGGACAAGGGCGGCTGGTCCAGCTTTATGGCCAAGGAAGTCTCCGAGCAGCCGGATGCCGTCGCCAATACCCTGCGCGGCCGCATTCACGAGGGACACGTCGTTGTTCCCGAACTGACGGCTTTCGGTGACGACGTGCTCGCCGGTATCCGTCGTATCGTCATCGTCGCCTGTGGAACCGCCGCGTACGCCGGCCAGACCGCCAAGTACGCCATTGAAAAATGGGCACGGGTGCCGGTGGATGTCGAACTCAGCCATGAATTCCGTTACCGCGACCCGGTGCTCAGCGATGACACCTTGGTGATTTCGATCAGCCAGTCCGGTGAAACCATGGACACGCTCATGGCCGTCAAATACGCCATGTCGCAAGGCGCGAAAGCGATCTCGATCTGTAACACGCAGGGCGCCACAATTCCGCGCGAGTCCGACGCCGTGGTCTACACGCACGCCGGCCCCGAGGTCGCCGTCGCGTCGACCAAGGCCTTCGTGGCGCAGATCGCGGCGCTGTACCTGTTCGGGCTGCACCTCGCCCGCGTGCGTGGCTCGCTCACGGATGCCGAGCAGGCCCTGCAGGTCGCCGAGCTGCAGGGCATTCCGGAGAAGATCGCCGCCGTTCTCAGCGTCGAAGAGGATGTGCGGCAGCTCGCCGGCAGGATGAGCGACACCCGCGCGGTGCTGTTCCTCGGCCGTCATGTCGGGTTTCCGATCGCACTCGAGGGCGCGCTCAAGCTCAAAGAGCTCGCCTACATTCATGCCGAAGGATTCGCCGCCGGTGAGCTCAAGCACGGTCCGATCGCCCTGATCGAGCCCGGTCAGCCGGTGTTCGTCGTGGTGCCGAGCCCACGAGGTTCTGCCCACCTGCACCCGAAGGTCGTTTCGAACATCCAGGAGATCCGCGCACGCGGCGCGCGCATCATTGCGATCGCCGAGGCCGGCGATGCCGCGGTTCTGCCGTTTGCCGACACCGTCATTCCGATTCCGCTCGCCGGGCCCCTGTTCGAGCCGCTGCTGGCCGTGGTGCCGTTGCAGATGTTTGCCATGGAGCTGGCCATTGCCAAGGGTCTCGACGTGGACCAGCCGCGCAACCTGGCCAAATCCGTCACGGTCGAATAGACCGCGGTGATCAAAGGCATCGGGATTGACGTGGTCGACCTGGCGCGGTTCACGCGCCAGGTCGAGCGCACGCCAGGTCTCGTGCCGCGGTTGTTCGCCCCGGGGGAGCGCGGCCTGCCGGTGCACTCCCTCGCGGCGCGCTTCGCCGCGAAGGAAGCCCTGATCAAGGCCCTCGGTGACAGCGCCGGCGCCACCTGGCAGGAGATGGAGATTGTGAACGACCCGCACGGCAACCCCGAATTCAAACTCAGCGGGGCGGCAGCGACGGCCCTGGCCGACCGCGGTATTGGCCGGGTGCACGTCACCATGACCCACGACGCCGGTGTGGCCTGCGCCTTCGTCGTCGCTGAGGGTGAGCAATGACCGGCTTTCGCGAAGCCGTGATTGACCTCGCGGCCATCCGCGGCAACATGGCTCACCTGCGCACAGTCATCGGCACCCCCCACACCATGGCGGTGGTCAAAGCCAACGCCTACGGGCACGGCGCGATTCCGGTGGCCCTGGCCGCCCTCGCCGGGGGAGCGGACTGGCTTGGCGTCGCCGATATCGATGAAGCGTTGGCCCTGCGTGACGCCGGCATTGACGCACCGATTTTGGCCTGGCTGCACGACCCCGACGCCGATTTCAGCGCCGCCATCGACGACGACGTCACCCTCGGGGTCTCGTCAGCGCGCCAACTGCAACAGGTAGCGGATGCCGCGGCGGAGCTGGGTCGCACCGCATCCGTTCATCTGAAGCTGGAGACCGGGCTGAGCCGCAACGGCGTGCACGAAGGTGACTGGGCCGCGGTATTCGCGCTCGCCGCCGCACTCGAGCGGGTCGGACTGCTGCGCGTCGACGGCGTCATGAGTCACCTCGCTAACGCCTCGGACGACGATGACCAGCAGGCGCTGGCTTGCTTCGAACGCGGTCTCCGGGCGGCCCGCACCGCCGGGCTGGCTCCCGCTCTCGTGCACCTCGCCTCATCGGCGGCGGCCCTGCGGTTGCCGTCTGCGCGTTTCACCATGGTGCGCCTGGGCATCACCCTGTACGGGCTGTCGCCTTTTGCCGATGCGACGTCGGCTGACCTCGGGCTGGTTCCGGCGATGACCCTGCGTGGCCGGGTGGCCCTCGTGCGTCGGGTGAACGCGGGTGCCGGGGTCTCCTACGACTACCTCTGGCGGGCACCACAGGATTCCACGCTCGTGCTCGTGCCGCTCGGCTACGCCGACGGAATTCCGCGCCAGGCCGCGGGAACGGCGCTCGTGCATATTCGCAGCGAGAACTACCCGGTGGTGGGGCGAGTGGCGATGGACCAATTCGTGGTCAACCTCGGCAACGAGGATCCCGGCGTGGCCGTGGGCGACGAGGTGATTGTGTTCGGCGACCCGACCACCGGAGCACCGAGCGCCACCGACTGGGCCAACGCCGCCGGCACGATCAACTACGAGATCGTCACCCGCATCGGGCATCGCGTGAACCGGCGGCATATCAATGGCTGAGCTGCGCCGCACCGTTGCGGATGCGGCGGCGATGCACCAATTCGGTGTTGAGCTCGCGCGCACCCTCAAAGCCGGCGACCTGATCGTGCTCACCGGCCCACTCGGTGCGGGCAAGACCACCCTCACGCGGGGGCTCGGCGAAGGCCTGCACGTGCGCGGAGCCGTCACCAGCCCCACCTTTGTGCTCGCCCGCACGCATCCGAGCCTCGTCGGCGGTGCGCCGTTCGTGCACGTCGACGCCTACCGCCTGGGCAGCGCCATGGAACTCGACGATCTCGACATCGATTTCGCACACTCCATCGTCGTGGTCGAATGGGGTCGTGGCCTGCTCGACGGCATCACCGAGTCCTGGCTCGATATCGAGATCGTGCGTCCGCAGGGGCAGTCGCCGGCGCTGGCAGAAGCGGATGCCGCAGCATCCGTTATCGATTTGGATCACGATCTCGACGAGCCCAGAAGCGTGACCCTGATCGGTCACGGCCCGCGGTGGGCCACCCTGGCGGAATTGTTACCGACCGAACCCGCTTAGGCTAATGCCATGCCCGTACCCCGTTCTCACTCCTGCGCGCTCTCGTGAAGCCTGACTCGGGGGCCCGGTACTGGCTGACACTGATTCTGATCGGTACCATCGGCGGCTTCCTCTCCGGCATGTTCGGCGTCGGCGGCGGCATCGTGATGGTTCCGCTGCTCGTTGATCTCGCCCGGATGGATCAACGTCGCGCCGCGGCGACCTCGCTCGTGGCCATCGTGCCGGCCTCCCTGGTCGGGGCCACCACCTACTTCCTGAACGGCCACACCGACCTCGTCGCCGCCGGATTCATCGTCATTGGCGCCGTTGTCGGTGCGATTATCGGAACGCGGCTGTTGCGGCGAATCCCGCTGGTCTGGCTGCGCTGGATGTTCATCGGCCTGCTCGTGGTCGTGGCCGCCCGGCTGCTGCTGGTTGCTCCGATTCGTGGCGCGGTCGTTGACCTCACCTGGCCGGTCGCTCTGGGTTACATCGTGCTCGGCCTGTTCATGGGCATCGCGTCGGGACTGTTCGGGATCGGCGGTGGCGTGATTGCCGTGCCCGGCCTCATTGCCCTGTTCGGCGCGAGCGACCTCATCGCCAAGGGAACCTCGCTGCTCGTGATGCTGCCCACCGGCATCGTCGGTACCATCTCCAACCTGCGCGGTCGACTCGTAGATTTGCGCGCCGGCCTCGCCGTCGGCGTGGCCGCGACCCTGGTTTCCGCACCGGGCGTCGCCGTGGCGCTGATGATTCCGGCGCGCCTGTCCGGCATTCTCTTCGCCGGACTGCTCATCCTGGCCGCGGTTCAGCTGAGCATCAAGGCCGTGCGCGCCCAGCGCGGACCCAAGCCCGACGCGAGTTGAACCCCGCGCCACAGCGCCTAGGCTGATCGGGTGCTACTTGCCATCGATACCTCCGCCGGCACGAGTGTCGCCGTTGTCGACCTGACCCGTGGTGTGCTCGCCGAACGCGGCGAAAACGACACCATGCGTCATGCCGAAATTGTCGGCCCCTTCATACTGGCCTGCCTCCATGAAGCGAACATCACTCCAGCCGACCTTTCCGGCGTGGTCGGGGGCATGGGCCCCGGCCCGTTCACCGGACTGCGGGTCGGCATTGCCTCGGCCCGGGTATTCGCCCTCGGCGCCGGCAAACCGCTGGTTCCGGTGATCAGCCACGACGCCATCGCCTACGGCCACTACCGGCGCGGTCATCGGGGCCCCCTCGTGGTCGTCACCGACGCTCGGCGCCGCGAAATCTACTGGAGCGCCTATACGGCAGCGGATGCCGCCGGCCTGCCCGTGCGCGCCGGGGCCCCCGGCCTCGCCAAACCCGCCCAGCTTGATGACCCCGCCTGGCTGCACGCAGGGTGGCCACGTTTGGACGCCGCCACCGTCTCGGCCGGCGAACTCGGCCTGGTCGCTGAATTGAGCTACGCCCACCAACGACCGTTCGCCGCCAACGAGCCGCTGTATCTGCGCTCACCCGACGTCACGCTCTCGGCCGGTCCCAAACGGGTGAGCCGATGACCTGGCAGCTGCGGCGGGCGCACGAGGCCGACCTCGATGCCATCATGCACCTGGAAACCAGCATCTTTGAGAATGACGCCTGGTCGTCGCCCATGATGCTGCGCGACCTCGGCGACACCGCCTGCTACTACCTTGTTGCGTTCCCGCCCGAGGACCCCAGCCGGATCGAGGCCTACGCCGGGCTGCTCGCGCCGCAGGGAGCCGTTGAGGGCGATATCCAGACCATCGCCGTCGCGGAATCGGCTCGCGGTCACGGCCTCGGCCGCACTCTCATGCAGGCGCTCATCGGTGAGGCGCGCAAGCGCGGTGCCCGGCTGGTCTTTCTCGAGGTGCGCGCCGACAATCCCGACGCGGAGCGCCTCTACGAACGGCTCGGTTTCATCAGCGTGGGGGTGCGCCGCGGCTATTACCAGCCCGACAATGTCGACGCCATCGTTATGCGCCTGACCATTCCCGAACTCAATCCGATGCTCACTCAACCAGCAACGACGGTGCACTCATGAATCGTATCGACCCTCTCGTGCTCGGCATCGAAACGTCGTGCGATGAAACGGGTATCGGCATTGTGCGCGGAACCACCCTGCTCTCCAACACGATTGCCAGCTCGATGGACGAACACGCCCGCTACGGCGGCGTCGTGCCCGAGATCGCCGCGCGAGCACACCTCGACGAGCTCGGCCCGGCCATCACGGCCGCCGTGGCGGAGGCCGGCATCCGTCTGGCCGATCTCGACGCCATCGCCGTCACGAGCGGGCCGGGCCTGTCCGGAGCGCTCATGGTCGGGGTCGGCGCGGCCAAAGCGCTCGCCGTCGCCCTGGACAAGCCGATCTACGCCGTGAACCATCTGGTCGGTCACGTGGGTGCCGATCTGCTGCACAGCACCACCGAAACCACCGACAGCACCGACAGCACCGACAGCACCGACAGCACCGACAGCACCGACAGCACCGACACCGAACCGCTCGAATACCCGACGATCGCCCTGCTCGTCTCCGGCGGCCACACGTCGTTGCTGTTGGTACGCGACCTGGTCAGCGACGTTGAGCTGCTCGGTGAAACCATTGATGATGCAGCCGGGGAAGCCTTCGACAAGGTGGCGCGGCTGCTCGGGCTGCCTTACCCCGGTGGCCCGCAGATCGACCGCGTCGCCGCCGACGGTAATCCGAAAGCCATCCGCTTTCCGCGCGGACTCAGCCAGCCCAAAGACATGGCTGCGCACCGCTACGACTTCTCGTTCTCGGGTTTGAAGACCTCGGTCGCGCGCTTCGTGGAGCAGCGTCAGGATGCCGGTGAACCGGTTCCGATCGGCGACGTCGCCGCGAGCTTTCGGGAGGCGGTCGTTGATATTCTGCTCACCAAAGCCCTCGCGGCGTGCGCCGACTACAACGTGCCACGCTTGCTGTTGGGCGGTGGTGTCATCGCCAACGCGCGACTGCGCTTGCGCGCCACGGAGAGAACGGATGCCGCCGGCATCGTGCTGCGCATCCCGCCGTTATCGCTGTGCACCGACAACGGCGCCATGATCGCCGCTCTCGGCGCCCAACTGATCATGGCCGGGCATAAGCCGTCGACGCTGGAGTTCGGTGCCGACTCCACCCTGCCGGTCGATCAGATTCAGGTCTGCAGCGCGGGGTAGTCACACTCGCGCAGCCGCACGCGATATTCTTGCGGTGCGACCACCGCACGTTCACCATGAAGGAGACCGCTGATGTCTGATCCCACCCAACCCCCCGCCGACCCGACCGGCAGCGACCCGACCAGCGAAACCCCGGCCGCCCCGGCCTACCCGAGCTACCCGGCACCGGGTGCCCCGGCCGCTCCGGGTACTGGCCAAGCTCCCGCTTACGGCCAAGCTCCGGCATATGGCGAGGCCCCGGCATACGGCCAGCCTCCCGCCTATGGCCAGAACCCGTACGGCCAGCAGAACCCGCAGGACAAGTACAACGTCCTGTCGATCATCTCACTGGTGAGCTCGATCCTTCTGATCTCGCTGGTCGGCATCATTACCGGCCACATCGCCCTGAGCCAGATCAAAAGGACCGGCGAGAAGGGCCACGGACTGGCGCTCTGGGGGACCATCCTCGGCTACGTCGGCCTCGTCGGCGGTGCGATCTTCGCGTTCGGGATGATCGCGTTGCTTATCGCCACAGCATCAACCAGCGGGTACAACTACAACTAGGCATTGGGGGGCACGCCGCGTGTGCTGCCCGGCGCGGTTTGCGGCCAGAGGACAACCATGACGACACCCCACCAGCACGACGACGCCCCGGCGCGGCTGGACTACACCCGTCCCGCCGCACCGCCCGGCAGCCAGCTGGACTGGTCGTCCACGGTCACCGCTCCCACCGAGTTCGTGCCGTACACCTACACCGAGGCCGAGGTGGCGCGTGCGATCAGTCGCCGCGGCCTGTCGGTCGCATCCGTGATCTGTGGCCTGGTCGGGCTCGCCCTCGGCGTGATCGGTGTGTTCGGCTTTCCGATCGCGCTCATCGCGATCGCGCTCGCTCTGATCGCCCGCACAACCGAGAATTGGGCGCGCACCCTGTGGTTGAGCGGGCTGGTGAGCGGCCTTATCGGCGTGCTGCTCGCGACCGGCTGGGTCGTCTACATCACGCAGCGCGTGCTCCCGCTGCTCTGACTTCTTCGAACTCTTGTCGCTACCGCACGCGCTCCGCGAGCAGGGCGACTCGATGCCCGGCCGCCCGGGTCACAATGAGCGTCGCTGATTCCGGACCCTTGAGCTTCAAGCGGGTGCGCAGCGTCGCCGGATCAACGTCGACGCCGCGTTTTTTGATCTCGAGGGTGCCGATGCGTCGCTCCAGCAACGCCAGCCGTAGTTTCTTCTCGTCGAACGGCAGGGTTTCGAGCACCCGAAATGCGCTCGCGAAGGGTGTCGGCGTGAACGTGTCGTTGGTCAGGTAGGCAATTCCCTCGCTCAGCATTCGGGCATCCATCGAACGGGCCAGGTCGCCGATCAGGCGCGCGCGAATGACCGCACCGTCCGGCTCGTAGATGTACTGGCCCAGTTCACCGGCTTCAACGTCATCGCTGTCGGCGGAAGCAACCATTTCCTGCATGCCGCCGGCGGTCAGCAGCAGTGCCGAACGACGGATGCCCGGGCGTGCGAGAGCGCCGAACCACAGCGCCATCTCCACCAGTTGGCCGTCCACGGACACCCACTGGGCTTCGGCATCGACCGGAATTTGATCGCGGTCGTGGCCGGGCCCGAGCTTCATGCCGAGTGGCAGCGTGGTCGCCAGCAGATAGGCAAAGTCGAGCGAGGGGGAGTAGTCCTCGGAGCGCGTGAGCCGGGTGGTGTTGCTGTGCCCGCTCGTGCGTCGGGCCGGGTCGAGCCAGACCGCATCGAAGTCGGTCAGGTCCACCGACTCCGCATCGGAGTGCAGGGCGGAGGCGTTCGCAAAAGGAGCAAGGTTGAAGCTCGCGACGGTCGCCGTCACCTCATCGGCGTCGACCGCTACGACCGGAAGATCCATCGCGGCGATGGCCATGGCGTCGCCCCCGATGCCGCAGCCAAGGTCGGCGACCCGCGGCGGGTGTCCGAGGGCGGCCGACAGTCCGGCAAACCGGCCGGCGTGCAGCGCCGCGACCCGCAGCCGGGTCGCCTGTTCCAGTCCGGCGTCGGTGAACAGCATCCGCTCGGCGAATTCACCGAATTTACCCGCCGCCTTCGCCCGCAGCCGGGACTGGCTGAGCACGGCCGAGACGAGCCCGGGAGCATGCCCCGCCTTGCGCAGATCGCTCACCAGCTTGAGCACGTCACCGTTTGTGTCATAGGCGGGCAGCGAGTCCAGCAGCCGCAAACTCGCGGGCGAGAGCAGCTCAACGAGTTCGGTTCGATCCATGTTTCAACGCTACCAAAACGGCCCCCTTCTGGCACTCACGTTGCGTGAGTGCCAGAAGCCCCCTAAACTTCACTTGGCACTCTCGCTGTGAGTCTGCTAACCCAAATCTTAGAAAGAGGTCAACCGTGTCGGTCTCCATCAAGCCGCTCGAGGATCGCATCGTCATCAAGCAGGTCGACGCCGAGCAGACCACCGCATCAGGTCTGGTCATTCCTGACACCGCGAAGGAAAAGCCCCAGGAGGGCGAAGTTGTTGCAGTCGGCCCCGGCCGCATTGACGACAACGGCAACCGCATTCCCCTCGACATCGCCGTCGGCGACAAGGTCATCTACTCCAAGTACGGCGGAACCGAGGTCAAGTTCGGTGGCGACGACCTGTTGGTTCTCTCCGCTCGCGACGTGCTCGCGGTCGTCGTTCGATAACAATCGTTCGCTGACTATCTTTCGATAGCACGCGCACGAACTAGTACACCGACCAGTCGGTAGTTCTAGACTGAAAGCTCCCGAATGGCTCTGCCATTCGGGAGTTTTTCTGTTTCGACCCAAGGACACTCATATGGATGCCGGTACCCCGGGCAGCACCACCGGCGCCGACGCGCGCAGCCTGCACAGCACACACCGCTCCGGCCTCATGTTCGGGGGGCTCTCGTACCTGCTGTGGGGAATGCTGCCGCTGTACTTTCTGCTGCTCACTCCCTCAGGGGCCTTCGAGATTGTCGCCTGGCGGGTGTTGTTCTCCCTTGTGTTCTGCGCCGTCATCATCACCGTGACCCGCGCCTGGAACGTGCTCGGCCGCGCACTTCGCCAACGGCGCATCGTCTTGACCATGGGCCTGGCCGGCATTTTCATCTTCATCAACTGGCAGACCTATGTGATCGCCGCCACGACCGGGCACGTGGTTGAGGCGGCGCTGGGCTATTTCATCAATCCCATCATCACGGTATTGCTCGGAGTCTTCGTACTACGCGAGCGGCTGCGCCCCCTGCAGTGGGTGGCGATCGGCGTCAGCTTTCTCGCCGTGGTCGTGCTCGCCGTCGGATACGGCTCCCTCCCGTGGATCTCGCTCATTCTCGCCTTCTCCTTCGGGTTCTACGGGCTGATCAAAAAGCGGGTCGGGCCGAGCGTCGACGCCGTTACCGGACTCACCCTTGAAACCGCCTGGCTTGCCCCGGTCGCCATCGTGCAACTGTTCGTGGTCTCCAGCCTGTCCGGTCTCACCTTCGGCACCGTCTCGCCCGTGCACACCATGGGCCTGCTCGCTGCCGGTGTGATCACGGCGGTGCCCCTGCTGCTCTTCGCGGCGGCGGCACGACGCCTGCCGCTCACCGTGCTGGGCCTCATTCAGTTCGTCGCCCCGGTGCTGCAATTCCTGGTCGGCGTGTTCGTGTTGAAGGAGGCCATGCCCCTCGAGCGCTGGGCCGGATTCGGCCTGGTCTGGGTGGCCCTGATCATCCTCACGGTCGACATGGTCGCCTCCGGTCGAGCTCCGCGCCGGGCTGCCCTCGAACCGGCCTGACCAGCCGATACGCTGAGGCGATACGTTCCGCCGCTCGCACCAAAGGATCCACATGCCCCGTCGTCTGCTCACCGCCGCCGTACTTCTGGGCATTCTTGCACTCACCGGTTGCGCGAGCACCCCGGCAGTCGTGCCCAGCGCCACCCCGCAACCGAGCGTGACGGCGGTGCCGAGCGGCGATGGGATTCTCCGGATCGGCACCCTGTTTCCCATGACCGGCGATAATGCTGCCAGCGGCGCTGCCCAGGTGGCCGGCACCGAGCTGGCTCTACGCAACATTCTGGCCGAGCAGACGATACCGACCCAGGTCGTAGAGCTCATCCATCGAAACTCCGCCGGTGACCTCGCCGCGGCCTTCGCCGACCTCGTGGCGCGCGGGGCAGACCTGATCTTGTGGGATGCGACGACGGCGTTTCCAGCGGATGCTGAGGCGTCCGTGAACGGTGCGGCACTGGTCGCCCTGAGCGACTTCGCGAACGGAGGAACCCCCCTCGCCGCCGACGAGGCGTTCACGGCACGGCTCAAGTCCGCCGATCCCGGGCTGGCCGGCACCGCCGGCGGCGCCGAAGCCTACGACGGCGTCATCACCGCTGCCCTGGCCGCCGTGATCACCGCGGACGACGGCGCTGCATCGTTGACGGCAGGCTGGTCGCAAGTGGTTTCGGGAAGCGCCGTGTGCGGCTCGTGGGGAGCGTGCGTGCTCGCCGTCAGCGAGACGCAAATCATTGATTATCAGGGGATTACCGGTCGTCGTTCGTAACGATTTGGTCGCTTTACACGGTTGTAACACGCAGAGATAGGTTTCGGGGCCCCTGATTGCCTACTCTGACACCACGGCAGTCAATCGGCTGACCAGACTTACCACAACCATCAAGGAGCAACATGAGCGTATTCGCGAAGGCCTCGGCCTCCCGCTCAGTTCGTACCCTCGTTACCGGTGTCGCACTCGTCGGCGTGAGCGCACTACTGCTCACCGGCTGCAGCAATGGTGCGGCTACGACGCCGAGCGATTCTGCGTCACCGTCGGCGGATGCCGCCGACTTCAAACCGGTTGAGTCCGGTGCTCGCGATCTGTCCCTGAAAATCGGCACCATCCTCCCGCAGAGTGGTGCGCTGGCCTTCCTCGGCCCGCCCGAAGAAGCCGGCGTTCAGCTCGCCGTCAACGACATCAATGCGGCCGGACTCGGCATCAACGTTGAGGCGATCTTCCGCGACTCGGGCGATACCACGACCGACACCGCGACCCCCTCCGTGACCGACCTTCTCTCGCAGGACGTCACGGCGATCGTCGGTGCGGCTTCCTCGGGTGTCTCCAAGACCGTGATCGACAAGATCACCGGCGCCGGGGTCGTGCAGTTCTCACCGGCCAACACCTCGCCGGACTTCACGACCTACGACGACAAGGGCCTGTACTGGCGCACCGCTCCCTCCGACCTGCTTCAGGGCGAGGTCCTCGGAAACCAGATCGCCGATGACGGCAACGCCACTCTCGGACTGATCGTGCTCAACGATGCCTACGGCACCGGCCTGGCCAAGGCCACCCGCACGGCGTTTGAGGCGGCTGGCGGAGAAGTTGTCGCCGAGTCGCTGTTCAACGAGGGGGAGTCCAACTTCGCCTCGCAGATTGCCGACGTTACCGCGGCAGCTCCCGACGCGATCGCGCTGATCACGTTCGACCAGTCCAAGATCATCGTGCCCGACCTGGTCGCCGGCGGTTTTCCGGGTGGCCAGCTCTACTTCGTTGACGGTAACCTGAAGGACTACAGCCCCGACTTCGCCGCCGACCTCATCACCGGAGCCAAGGGCACGCTGCCCGGGCTTGACGTGGGAACGCTGGGCGATTTCACCGATCGCCTGAAGGAAATCAACCCGACGCTGACCGACTACAGCTACGCCGCTGAGTCGTACGACGCCGTGATCCTGATCGCCATGGCCGCTTACGCGGGCAACGACGTATCCGGTACCTCCATCGCCAGCTATCTCCGCCAGGTTTCTGGCGGAACCGGCGACGGGACCAAGGTCACCGACTTCGCGACCGCCGCTAAGGCACTGGCCGACGGAGAACAGGTTGACTACGACGGCTTCTCCGGTCCGATCACGTTCGACGAGAACGGCGACCCGACCGAGGCGACCATCGGCCTGTACCAGTACCAGGCCGATAACACGTACGTTCGCATCAACTAGTCACACTGCGCATCAGCTAGTCACACTGCGCATCAGCTAGTCACACTGCGTGAAGGGCCCCGGCTTCGGTCGGGGCCCTTTTCTGCCCAATCGGCGGCGTTGACTTCGCCGTCGATGCCGTCTGTCTCGGCTGGCAAGCTGCAGGTACGGTTCAGCGGGCTAATCCTGCCCGAGGGTGCCGAGGTACAGGCCGATCACCTTGGGGTCGTTCAGAAGCTCACGTCCGGTGCCGGTGTAGGCGTCGCGGCCCTGGTCGAGCACGTAACCGCGGTCGCAGATCTGCAGGCAGCGACGGGCGTTCTGCTCGACCATGATCGTGGTCACTCCGGCCTTGTTAATTTCCTTCACCCGAAGAAAGGCCTCATCCTGGCGCACCGGGGAGAGGCCGGCGCTCGGCTCGTCGAGCAGCAGCACGTGCGGTCCCATCATGAGTGCTCGGCTCATGGCGACCATCTGGCGTTCGCCACCCGAGAGCGAACCCGCGCGCTGCGACATGCGCTTGCCCAGCTCGGGAAAGATCTCGGTGACGAACTCGAGGCGTTCCACGAGGCCCTTGGGTCGCTGAAAGATGCCCATTTCGAGGTTCTCCCGAATGGTCAGCGTGGGAAAAACGTTGTTGTTCTGCGGCACAAAGCCGACGCCCTGGGCGACCAGCTTGTTCGCTTTGAGGTTGGTGATGTTTTTGCCGCGCAGCAGAATCTCGCCCTCGCGCACCTTCACCTGGCCGAAGATCGATTTGAGCAGCGTCGACTTGCCGGCGCCGTTCGGGCCGATGATGCCGATGAGCTCGCCGTCGTAGGCGGTGAGGGAGCAGGAATTCAAAATGTTCACGCCGGTGACATAACCGGCCGTGACGTTCTTGACCTCGACGACGGCGTCGCGGGAGGGGGAGGGGGCCGGTGCGGCCTGCGGGCTAGCGTTCGTCATCGAGCAACTCCTTCACTGCGGAAACGTGTTCGGTTTCGGCATCGGGGTCTTCGCCGATGTCCTCGTCGTGGTGCTGACCGAGGTAAGCGTCGATCACGGCCGGGTCTTTCATGACCTCGTGTGGGTCGCCCTCGGCCACCACCTTGCCCTCGGCCATCACGATCACCCAGTCGGCGATGTGACGCACCATGTGCATGTCGTGCTCCACAAAGAGAACGGTCATGCCCTGGGACTTGAGGTTGAGAATGTGGTCGAGCAGCGACTGCGTGAGAGCCGGGTTGACGCCGGCCATCGGCTCATCGAGCATCACCAGGGTAGGGTCGCTCATCAGCGCACGGGCCATTTCCAGCAGCTTGCGCTGCCCGCCGGAGAGACTCGCCGCGTAGTCGTCTTTCTTGGCATCGAGCTTGAACCGGGTGAGCAGATCAAGCGCCTTGACCCGGTTGTCTGCCTCCTGATTGCGCCAGAGAAACGGCAGCAGGGCGCGGAACAGATTCTCGCCGGTCTGTCCCTTGGCACCGAGCAGCATGTTATCCATGACCGTGAGCAGGCCGAGGGCCTTCGTGAGCTGGAAGGTGCGGATCTGCCCCATGCGGGCGACCTTGTAGGCGGGAACGCCGGCGAGCGAACGCCCGTCGAACGTCCATGTGCCCTCGTCGGGCTTGTCGAAACCGGTCAGGAGGTTGAATAGCGTCGTTTTGCCTGCACCGTTGGGACCGATCAGCGCGGTGATGGCGCCGCGGGGAACCTCGACGTGGTCGACGTCGACGGCGGTGAGACCGCCAAAGGTGCGCCGTACGTTGTCGACGACCAGGATCGGGTCGACCTTGCGGCAGCCCGGTTCGGCATCGCCGACGTGCAGGCCGGTCGTTTTGATCGGCTTCTGGGTGGGGACTGGCGGCTCCAGGGGAGCCGACGAATCGAGAGGAATAGCGTTAGCGGACAAAAGCCAACTCCTTCTTATTTCCGAAGATGCCTTGCGGTCTGAAGATGACGATGAGCATGATCGCCACTCCCACCAGGATGAAACGCAATTGACCGCCCTGAACCGAAGTCATGAACGGCAACCAGCCGGCCTCCACGGCGCGGGCGACAAAACCCGAGAAGAAGGAGAGCAGCACCCAGAAGATCATCGATCCGATGATCGGGCCGAGCACGGTAGCCGCACCGCCAAGCAGCAGGATGGCGTAGATGAAGAATGTCAGGGTGGTCTGATAATTGGACGGTACGACGGCTCGCGGCAGGGCGAAGATCATGCCGGCGATAGTGCCGAAGACGCCACCCAGGATGAGCGACTGCATTTTGTAGGCGTACACGTTCTTGCCGAGGGCGCGCACGGCATCTTCGTCTTCGCGGATGCCCTTGATGACGCGGCCCCAGGGACTGCGCATGATCTGCCAGACCAGCAGGGCAGCGAGGATCACGATGGACCAGGCCACGATGCGCAGCCAGGTGTCGTAGGCGTTGTTCTCAAACGGTCCGAATCCGTAGCTTCCCGGCGCCAAGGGGTTGAGCGCCGCGAACTCGTTCTTGTAACCGCTCAGGCCGTTGGCCGAGCCGGTGACGTCGGCGAAGGTGTTCGTCGTGAACAGCAGCCGCACGATTTCCGCGGCTGCGATCGTGACGATGGCCAGATAGTCGGCGCGCAGTCGCAGGGTGGGAACACCCAAAATCAACGCGAAGACAATGGATGCTCCCACCCCAACGAGAAAAGCTCCCCAGACCGGAAACCCGAAGGTCAGGATCGAGATCGCATAGCCGTAGGCTCCGAGAGCCATGAAGCCGGCCTGGCCGAAGTTCAGCAGGCCGGTATAGCCGAAGTGCACGGCCAGCCCGAGGGCGGCGAGTGCATACGCGGCGGTGGTCGGGCTGATCAGCTCGACAGCTGCGTTGCCAAAGATTGCTCCCCAGTCCATGTGAACCCCTAACCAATTCTCTCTTTGCGACCCAGGATGCCCTGCGGTCGAAACAGCAGCACCAGGATCAAAATTACGAGGGCGCCGACGATCTTCATGTCGGACGGAAGCCACAGCGTCGAAAGCTCAACGAACAGCCCGACGATGATGGAGCCGACGAGGGCTCCGAAAGCCGTGCCGAGGCCGCCGAGCGTGACCGCGGCGAAGACGAGGAGCAGCATTTGAAAGCCCATGTCCCAGCTGACGCCGGGGCGAAAATAGGCCCAGAGCACGCCGCTGAGCCCGGCCAGGGCTGCACCGACCACCCAGACGATGCGGATGACGTTGTCGACGTCGATGCCGCTCGCAGAGGCGAGGCTCGGGTTGTCGGAGACAGCGCGAGTGGCCTTGCCGATGCGGGTGCGCAGCAGAAAATATGCCACGGCGAGCAGAACGACAATGCTGACTCCCATGCTGGCCATGTCGATCGGTGACAGCGACACCGGACCGAACTGGAGGTCTCTCATACCGGCGCCGGGGAGCTGGCTCGTGCTGCCGCCAAAGAAGTATTGGTACACGTACCGCAGGGCCAACGACAACCCGATGCTCACGATCATGAGTGGGATCACGGCAACGCCCTTGCGGCGCAGGGGCTTCCAGATGACCGCATCGAGGCCGAAGCCGAGCCCGCCGCTTAATACCACGGCGATGAGGATGGCCAGCCAGATCGGCAGGCCAAGGTTCACGGACAGCACGAGGGTTGCCAGCGCGCCGAACGTGATCATCTCAGCGTGGGCGAAGTTGCTGAGTCCGGTGGTGCCGAAGATCAGTGACACCCCGATCGCCGCGAGGGCCAGGAGCAGGCCGAAGTTCAGGCCGTTCACGAACCGGTTGACGAATTGGTCGAAGAAGTTCACCGTGCTGCGGGTGCCTTCACCGAGGAAGAAGTTGACCGATTTGCGGTTGGTCAGGCCGAACTCGGCGTCGATCACGTTGCCGCCCTTGGCGACGATGACGCCGTCGGGCAGGGTGTCTTCGTCAAGGGTCACCTTGTAGGTGCCCTTCTCCGGCACTCCGATGGCCCACTTGCCATCAGCATCCGTCACGGTGTCGGCCTTGTAACCATTGCCGTTGAGGGCGATGGCCACGCCGTCGAGGGCGTCGCCGTTGAACTGCACGTTGCCGGTGACCGTGTAGTCGTATTCGGTACCCACCTCATCGGCGTGGGCGCTGCTCACCGAGAAAGTGGCCATGGTGAGGGCTGCCAGAAGCGTCAGTAGCAGGATGGCGAGCACCCTGGGAACGTATCTCGCAGCCGTAAGAGTGGACTTCACGGGACCTCCATGTTGGTGCCGACCGGTGGGTAACCGGGCGGGCGCCGGGTAACTACTGTCAACTTCGTTGTTGAGAGTACGTGCCGATTATGTCCTATATGTTTCGAAACTCCGCACCAACTCGCGTTTCGTGGGCGGAATGTGATGAGCCCAAACACGCTTAACATTGAAGGACCGGTTAATTCGCGAGTTTTGCCGGACAATTTTCTGTTTTTAGCTATAGATAAGGGGTTTCATGGATCAGCCAGATCCGTTCGGTTTCACCGGGCTCACCTACGACGACGTGCTGCTCCTACCGGGGCACACCGACGTTATTCCCAGTGAGGCGGTCACCAAATCCCGGTTGACCCGGCGAATCGACGTGTCACTGCCGTTGTTGTCCAGCGCTATGGACACCGTTACCGAGACCCGCATGGCCATCGCAATGGCCCGCGAGGGCGGCCTGGGTATTCTGCACCGCAACCTCTCGATCGGCGACCAGGCCGAACAGGTCGACCTGGTCAAGCGCAGCGAATCCGGAATGATCACCAATCCGGTCACCACATCGCCCGACGCCACCGTGGCCGAGGTTGACGCTCTCTGCGGCCAGTTCCGAGTGAGCGGTCTGCCCGTCGTCGACAGTGACGGCATTCTCGTGGGAATCATCACCAATCGTGACATGCGCTTCGTGCCCCACGCCAAGAAGGCGCTGACCCGGGTGCGCGAGGTCATGACCACGTCCCCGCTGATCACCGGCAAGGTCGGGATGGCCCCCGAAGACGCACTCGCGATCTTCGCCAGGCACAAGATCGAAAAGCTCCCCCTGATCGACGCCAACGGCAAGCTCACCGGCCTGATCACCGTGAAAGACTTCGACAAGAGCGAGGAATACCCTCTCGCTACCAAGGATGACGGCGGACGCCTGCGCGTCGGCGCCGCCATCGGCTTCTTCGGTGATGCCTGGCAGCGTGCGACCGCACTGCTGGAATCCGGGGTGGACGTGCTCGTGGTGGACACCGCCAACGGTGACAGCGCCGGGGTGCTCGACATTATCCGTCGTCTCAAATCAGACAAGGCCTTCAACGACGTCGACGTGATCGGCGGCAACGTGGCGACCCGCTCGGGCGCCCAGGCACTCATCGACGCGGGCGCCGACGCCATCAAGGTGGGCGTGGGTCCCGGCTCCATCTGCACCACCCGCATCGTGGCTGGCGTCGGCGTTCCCCAGATCACTGCCGTCTACCAGGCCTCGCTGGCCGCGCGCGAAACGGGTATTCCCGTGATCGCCGACGGTGGACTGCAGTATTCCGGTGACATCGCCAAGGCCCTCGTGGCCGGAGCCGACACCGTGATGCTCGGCTCGCTGCTGGCCGGGTGCACCGAAAGCCCCGGTGAACTCGTGTTCGTCAACGGTAAGCAGTTCAAGACCTACCGCGGTATGGGTTCGCTCGGTGCGCTGCAGACTCGCGGCTCGAAAACGTCCTATTCCAAGGACCGTTACTTTCAGAGCGACGTGCCGAACGACGAGAAGCTCATTCCCGAGGGCATCGAGGGCCAGGTTCCGTTCCGCGGTCCCCTCGCTGCCGTGGCCTACCAGCTCATCGGTGGCCTGCGCCAGTCCATGTTTTATGTGGGCGCCCGCACCATTGCCGAGCTCAAGCAAAACGGCAAGTTCGTGCGCATCACGCCCGCTGGGCTCAAGGAATCGCACCCGCACGACGTGCAGATCGTGGTTGAGGCGCCGAACTACCGTCGTTAGGTCGGTGCCTGAAGACCCCGGGGCGGTCCGCCCGCTCCGGGGACTGGGCATCCGCTTGAAAAGGGAAGGTCGGTGGCTCCGTCTAAACTGGAGTCATGGAAATCGAGATCGGCCGTTCCAAGCGCGCTCGCCGCGTATACGCCTTTGACGACATCGCGGTGGTGCCCAGTCGGCGCACCCGCGACCCGGAGGACGTATCGGTCGGCTGGAGCATCGACGCCTACCAGTTCGCCATTCCGGTGCTCGCCGCTCCCATGGACTCCGTGGTGTCTCCCACGACGGCGATCATGATGGGCCAGCTCGGCGGCGTCGGAGTGCTCGACCTCGAGGGGTTGTGGACCCGGCATGAGAATCCCGAGCCGCTGCTCGCCGAAATTCGCAGTCTGCCCGCCGACAAGGCGACGGCTCGCATGCAGGAGATGTACTCCGCACCGATCCAGCCCGAGCTGGTCACCGCCCGCCTGGCCGAAATTCGCGCCGGCGGCGTTACCGTGGCCGGTGCGCTGTCACCCCAGCGCACCCAGGAACTCTACGAAACCGTCGTTGCCGCCGGCGTCGACCTGTTCGTGATTCGCGGTACCACGGTGTCGGCCGAGCATGTCTCCCAGAACCAGGAACCGCTCAACCTCAAGAAGTTCATTTACGAGCTCGACGTGCCCGTCATCGTCGGTGGTGCAGCCACCTACACGGCGGCCCTGCACCTCATGCGCACCGGAGCCGCCGGCGTTTTGGTCGGATTCGGTGGCGGCGCAGCCTCCACCACCCGCGCGACTCTCGGCATTCACGCTCCCATGGCCACGGCCGTAGCGGATGTCGCGGGCGCTCGCCGCGACTACATGGACGAATCCGGCGGCCGTTACGTGCACGTCATCGCCGACGGCGGGCTCGGCACCTCCGGCGACATCGTCAAGGCCGTCGCCTGCGGCGCCGACGCCGTCATGCTCGGTACCGCCCTCGCCCGGGCAACGGACGCGCCCGGCGGCGGATTCCACTGGGGCGCCGAAGCTCACCACCCGCAACTGCCGCGCGGCAAGCGCGTCGAGGTGGGCAGCGTTGCGCCCCTCGAAGAGATTCTTTACGGCCCGGCACCGGTCGCCGACGGAACCGCCAACCTGATCGGCGCGCTGCGTCGGTCAATGGCCACCACGGGCTACTCCGATCTCAAAGAATTTCAACGGGTTGAAGTGGTTGTCGCGCCGTACCGAGTGAACTAGCGTCGAAGACAGTACCTCCCGTCACTACCCGCCATAATGTTGTCGCAGCACGCCCTGACCTCTCGTCTAAACACTGAGTCTGAACAG
Source organism: Cryobacterium sp. PH29-G1 (assembly GCF_030063365.1). GTDB lineage: Bacteria > Actinomycetota > Actinomycetes > Actinomycetales > Microbacteriaceae > Cryobacterium. The sequence goes on from NZ_JASISY010000001.1 coordinate 140,525, forward strand.
GAGTAGCAATGGCCTCCCACAAATCGGTCACCCGGTCCACAAAATTGGGGCCGGAGGAGCGGGTTGCCGCTCTCGCCAAGCTTAAAGACAAAGAACTCGACATTCTCGTCGTGGGCGGTGGTATCGTCGGCGCCGGCGCCGCCCTCGATGCCGTCACCCGCGGATTGAGCGTGGGCATTCTGGAAGCACGGGATTGGGCGTCGGGCACGTCCAGCCGATCGTCCAAACTCGTGCACGGCGGCATCCGCTATTTGGAGCAGCTCGACTTTCGTCTGGTGCGCGAAGCGCTCACCGAACGAGGCCTCCTGCTGCAGCGCATCGCGCCGCACTTGGTGAAGCCGGTACGGTTTCTCTACCCGCTGAAAAAGCGTTTCACCGAACGGTTCTACGTGGGCGCCGGAATGCTGCTCTATGACATCTTCTCGTACACCGGCGGTCGCCCGCCCGGCGTGCCGCACCACCGCCACCTGTCGAAGCGCCAGGTGCAGAAACTCATGCCGAGCCTCGCCAACGATGCCCTGGTAGGCGGTATCACCTACTACGACGGCCAGGTCGACGACGCACGATACGTGTCAACGCTCGTGCGCACCGCCTCGTTCTACGGCGCACACGCCGCCAACCGGGTGCGGGTCGAGGGATTCATCAAGGTGGGCGAGCGCGTCGTGGGCGTGCGTGCCCACGACTTGCAGACCGACGAACACTTTGAGGTGCGGGCCAAGCAGGTTGTGAACGCGACCGGTGTCTGGACCGACGACACCCAGCGCATGGTCGGCGAACGCGGCACCTTCAAGGTGCGGGCGTCGAAGGGAGTGCACCTCGTGGTGCCGCGCGACCGGTTCCAGTCCGCCATGGGGCTGCTCTTGCGCACCGAAAAAAGCGTATTGTTCGTCATTCCGTGGGGTCGACACTGGCTCATCGGCACGACCGATACCGACTGGCATCTCGACAAGGCGCACCCGGCCGCGACGGCAGCCGACATCGACTACATTCTCGAGCACATCAACTCGGTGCTGAGCGTTCCGCTCACCAGAGAAGATGTGGAGGGTGTTTACGCCGGCCTCCGACCGCTGCTGGCCGGCGAGAGTGACCAAACCTCCAAGCTCTCCCGCGAACACCTCGTCGGGCACTCGGTGCCGGGCCTCGTCGTGATCGCCGGCGGCAAATGGACCACCTACCGCATCATGGCACAGGACGCGGTGAACGCCGCGGTGTCGGCCCTCGACGGCCGCATTCCCGCCTCGGCGACCAAGGACATCCCCCTGCTCGGGGCGGAGGGCTATCAGGCCGCCTGGAATAAGCGCGGCAAGATTGCTCGGGCATTCGGGCTGCACACCGTGCGGGTGGAACACCTGCTCAACCGCTACGGCACCCTCACCGACGAGCTGCTTGACCTCATTCGGGACGACCCGACGCTCGCCGAACCGCTGCCGGGAGCTGACGACTATATCGGTGCCGAAGTCGTCTACGCCGCTTCGCATGAGGGGGCCCTGCACCTCGAAGACGTGCTCGCGCGTCGCACCCGGATTTCCATCGAGGCGTGGGACCGTGGGGTCTCGGCCGCCCCGGTGGCCGCACGGCTGATGGCTCGTGTGCTGGGCTGGGACGAGGAACGCATCGAGCGCGAGGTCGGCTTCTACCTCACTCGGGTGGCCGCCGAACGAGCGTCGCAGGAGGAGCCTGACGATGAATCCGCCGACCGGGTGCGCCTCGAGGCCCCCGACATCACCTCCGCCGATGCCTAGCGAGCCGATGCCTAGCGAGCCGACGCCTAGCGATTAGGCGGCTCGGCAGTTAGGCGGCTCGGCAGTTAGGCGGCTCGGCAGTCAGGCGATTCGGCGCTGGTCGCGAGCGAGCTTCGACCGCAGACCGGTGTGAATCGACAGGTAGCTGGGAATATCGGCACCGGTCAGCGCGGCCAGGTTGTCGAGAAGGTGATCGACGTCATCGATGATCTCTCCGGGGGACGTATTTTGGCGTGGAGTGACGCTGAGGTGCATCATCGGGGCGCGGCGCACGTTGACCACGGACACGCGGGACGAGAGGATCTCGGGTCTGTGGTCGAGTGAGGCTCGGAGTGCATCGGAGGCAAAGCTGGTATCGATGATGATCCTTCCGGCCGGACTATCCTGACCGCCCGTGCGAACGAGCGAGCGGGTGTGCCCGCCGCCGAGCCGAGCCAGAGCAATGATCAACAAGACGATGATCAGCGCGATGGCGGCAAGCGATCCGGCAGCGCCCCAGCTGAGCGTGCTGCCCGCGATCAGGGTCTGGCGGGTCGCGTCGTCAACCCACGCCCGGGCGGACGTGGACGCGGCGGACCACCAATCGGCGGCGGCAGGCCACGCGAAGACGGCAACCACGCCGGCGCCGATGGCAAGAAAGACCAGACCGATCAGTAGCAACAGCGTACGGTTCACAAACCGGTTGGTGTCGTTCATGCGAGGGCTCCTTCGCGCTGTTGCGCTGTGCGTACCCGGGTTTTGATCGGCCGGACAAGTTGGTAGACGTCGAGCTCTGCCGCAATCAACTCTCGAATCCTTTCGTTCGGCACGGGAACGCCGGCGTCGGGAGTGACCACGACATCGACGACACGACCCGACACTCCCACGGTGACGCGGTCGCGGGCGATCCCGGTATGGTCGCTGACGTGTTGCGCGAGAGCAGCAGCGATCACCGCGTTATCGACCAGGACGACACGTCCGGTGCGGGTCAGCTGGTGTTTCGGGAGCCTGCCCGGGGTGAGGGCGAGCACGATGAATACCACTCCGAGTAGGGCCAGTAGGAGCGCGACGGTGATGATCGCCCACGCCGGCTGCTGATCCGGCAAGCCGCTCAACCAAGTGCCGGCCGCCGCGGGCGAAAGCAGAAGACCGGGCTGCGAGAACAGCGAGAGCACGATCTCGGTGCCAACATAGGCCAGCGCCACCACGGCCAGAACGACGGCGCTGGCCATGGCCACGGAGCGGGGAGAGTGAGTCTCCCGACGAACGATGCGCCGGAATGCGGTGCTTGTGCTTGTGCTTGTGCTTGTGCTTGTGCTTGTGCTTGTGCTTGTGCTTGTGCTTGTGCTCGTGCTCGTGCTCGTGCTCGTGCGTGTGCTCATTTCACCCTCCGCTGCTCGCTGACGATCGCACCGGTGACGGTGATGTTCACCCGGGTCACGTCCCGCCCGACGATCCGGGAGATTCGCCTCTGCAGGCTCGTTTGCGTTTCTACGAGGCGCTCCAGAATAGAGCCCGCTGCCGCAACGGCCAGTGCGTCATTCAACGGCGGAATGGGCAAGGCCGACGAAATGGTCACGGCCATCCCCCCGAACGCTGGGGAAATTCTCACGGTCACTCTGCTCCGATCCACTCCCAGGGCAGCGGCGGATGCTTCCTCGACGATTTTCTGAATGACCCGGTCGTGCACGACGGTGTGGCCGGGGCGCAGCGTCGCCCCGACGGTGGCGCGCGGCGGAGGCGCGCCACCGTGCCGGGCAAGGGTCTGCGTGACCATTACGACGTGCGCCGACCGCGGAACGCGTCCGCGAGTCCGCGGGTGTCGATTTGTCCGGAAGCGAAGCGACCCACCAGCGCGCCGACGGCCATCAGCACGAGCACGAGAAGGAATCCCCAGAACCCAAAGAGGAGGATGGCAAAGGCGAGGATGGCCCCGCAGAAAATGCCGGTCACGGTGCCGCTCATGAGACGCGTGACTCCTCGGGCGTGCTTTCCTCACCGGGAAGGTGCACGTCGTTGACGGCGATATTCACCTCGACAACTTCCAAACCGACCAGCGTGTTGATCGCTCCGGAAACGCTTGCTCGCACGTTGTCACAGACCTCCTGGATCGGCGCCGGATATTCGACGACCAACGTGAGATCGATTGCCGCCTGCGTTTCGCCGACTTCGACCTTGATGCCCTGGCTGAGGTCGGTCGCGTTGAACGCGTCGCGCAGCGCGCCCATAGCGCGGGCGCCCCCACCGCCCAGGGCGTACACGCCGGGAACAGCGCGAGCAGCGATACCGGCGACCTTGGAGACGACGCCGTCAGCGATGGTTGTTTTTCCCGTAGTCGAGGAATCTAAATTCGTGCCTGAGGCATTGGCTGCGTGATCGACACGCGACATGGACGCTCCCGACGGTCGAGGGGTGCCGCTTTGGGCCGGTGTAGCGGAGGTGCCGGACGGGTTCTGGGTTTCGGTGGCCATGATTACTCAATCTGTGAGAAGTGTCACCGCCACCTTGTGGTGCCGGATCCAAGCGGTATTCTCGCTCTACAGATAAGACGCGCGTCGAGCCGAATTCGTCACAAATTTGTTTAACTTCTTGCAGATTGGTCTTGGACATGGCCCCCACCGGTGAGGACGGCGCGGACTCCCCATGGGAGGACGTGTCCGACGGAACGCTCGTCGGGCGGGCCGCCGACGGCGATGTTGCGGCTTTCGAAACTCTGGTGCGCCGCCACGCTCCGATGATGCGCGCCTTCGCTGCCCGAATGCTGGGATCGGTCAGCGCCGCCGACGATGTCGTACAAGACTCCTTCCTGATCGCCTGGCGACAGCTGCCCACCCTGCACGATCCCGCTGCCGTGAAGGCGTGGTTGATGAAGATCACCAGCCGGCAGGCGCTCTCGTGCCTTCGGGGGCGCCCATTCGATCGTGCCGTGCCGGAGCGAGAATGCGCTGTTCCGCCAGAGTTACAACCCGAGAGCGTCGTGATTCGAAACGCCCAGCTGCGGGCACTCGCCGCAGCTTTGGAGGCGGTCAGCGAAGATCAACGGCAGTGTTGGCTGCTGCGCGAAGTCGCGGGCCTCAGCTATGAGCAGATTGCCGAGGAGCTACGCATCAGACCCTCGGCCGTTCGTGGCAAACTGGCACGGGCCAGAGCGAGTATCTACGCACGGATGGAGGGATGGCGGTGACCGAGAACACTCCCACCAGGCTGGACTGTGGGAAGACGATTGAGGAGCTCAGCGCCTACCTCGCCGCCGATCGCCTGCCCCCAAACCCGGACATCGACACATGTCCGGAATGTCTCAGCGCACTGGACGGATTGGATCATGTCGCCCAACTGTCCCGAGATCTGATTGCCCGCGACATCGGCAGACAATCCGACCCTCCGGAGTCATGGATCACGACCATCATGTCGAACATCGCCCAGGAAGTTCGTTCGGGCCGATCCCTGCCCCTGCGCCACGACAACCCTGAGGTCACCCTGAGCATTACCGAGGGGGCTGTGCGCGCACTCGTTCGGTCGGTCGGTGATGGCATCGACGGGGTCGTCATCGGCCGGTGCCGCATCGATGGCGACGCCGAAACTCTCGACGCGCCCGTGCAGGTCACCATCACGGCCAGCATATTGTGGGGTCGCTCCCCGCAGGATCTCAGCGAGGTTCTTCGCGGCCGGGTGCACGACGCACTGCGGCAACACACCGATCTGAGGGTCGCTGCCGTGAACATTGTCATCGATGACCTTCACCACATCATCGCGGAGAGTCAAATCACCGCGGAGAGTCCAATCATCACGGAGAGCGAGGACCCCACATGACCATCCCGCCCGACTCCAGCGCCCTCGCGGCGCAGCTGTTGGCTATTCCGGGTGTCGCTGAGATTTTTCCACCGTCGCCACCGATCGTCCAGCTGTCGACGGCCGCCGCCGGCCTCCTCACCCGGAGTCCTATCCGTGCGGACCTCGTTGAGGTCAAGCAAACTTCAGGCGGCACCCGAATCACCGCGAAGATTGCGGCCACCGCCGATCAGCCAGCCCGCGAAACAGGCCGACGGGTCGTCGACTCGCTCCTGGCAGCGGCGGAGCCCGGTGCAGAAGTAACCGTGCAGATCGTGCGCGTCAGCTGACCCTGAGTGAAACTTCCGCGTCGCGCGCCACAGCCCCGCGATACAACCCAGAGGTGCCGAACACAGGCAGCCGGGCGTGGGGGCAAAAGCGGCTCCGGTAGAATAGGAGAACTGCCCCTAAACCTCAGGAGTCATGACAATGGTTGATGTTCGGCGGGTCAAACTCCCCGGCGTGGGTGTGCTGCACACCTTCATCACGGATGACGGCGGCAAGGTTGGCGTCATCGCCCACCGCTCCGGCCACAGCGACCTCATCACGTTCGCCGACGATGAGGGCGGGCCCGACGCCAGCAAGGTGTCACTGCGACTCAGCGAAGACGAGGCGCACACCCTCGCCGAGCTGCTCGGCGGTACCCAGATCACCGAGTCGCTCAGCGCCCTCGACCAGATCCCGGGCCTGAGTATCGACTGGTTCACCGTGGATTATGAAGATCACATTGCGGGCCAGGCTCTGGGCAACCCGGCCGACCGCGGAATCGCCGGCCTCACCGTGGTTGCTGTGGTGCGTGGTGAATCGGCCAACCCGGCTCCAGCCGCCGACTTCAAGGTCTTTCCGGGCGACACCCTCGTTGTGGCCGGTTCCCCCGAAAAAGTCGTCAAAGCCTTCGCGTTCTTCCGCACGGGTGAAGTGAAGGCGAAGACCGTCGACGCTCCACCCGGGGGATAACGATGCACCTGGGCGAAGACCTCCTCGTTCTCGGGATTCTGCTCGTCGTCGCCTACGTTCTTGGCCGCCTGGGCAAGGTGATCGGGCTCCCCACCATCCCGATCTACATGATTGTGGGCGTTCTCGCGAGCCCGAACACCGACTTCTTCCCGCTTGATTTCCAGTCCGCCGACATTGAGCTCATCGCCGTTTTCGGCCTGATTCTGCTGCTCTTCAGCCTCGGGCTCGAGTTCGACCAGGAAGAATTCTTCGGCAATGCCAGAACTCTGATCATCTCCGGTGGATCCTGGGTGCTCATCAATATGGGTGCCGGCTTCGTTTTCGGCGTGCTCGTGGGGTGGGGGCCGCGTGAAGCCCTTGTCATCGCGGGCATGACCGGCACATCGTCCAGTGCGATCATCACCAAACTGCTCATTGAGCTGCGACGCCTCGCCAACCGAGAGACACCGATGATCCTCGGTGTCACCGTCGTCGGCGATATCTTCATCGCCATCTATCTCTCCATCGTCTCCGTTGTGCTCAGCGGCAAAACGGAGATCTGGCCGATCGTGCTGCAACTCTCCATCGCGTTCCTTTTTCTCGTGGCCATGTTCTCACTCGCCCGCTGGGGTGGGCGCGTGGTCTCACGCCTCATGCGCACCAAAGATGATGAGCTGTTCACGATTCTGTTCTTCGGTCTCGTGGTGCTGTTCGCCGGCATCGGCGAGATCATTGGCGTCACCGACGCGATCGGCGCATTCCTGATCGGCGTCGTGCTCGGCGCGAGCAGCTACCGGGCCAGAATCGAACGCGTCGCGGTACCGCTGCGTGATATTTTCGCCGCATTCTTCTTTCTCAACTTCGGCCTCGCCCTCGACGTGGCGGAATTTGGCTCGGTCATCGGCGTGGTGCTGATTGCCATCGGGATGACCTTTGTGCTCAGTCTCGGAACGGGCGCGCTGCTGGCCTGGCTGCACAAAATGGGGCCACGCGAGGCCCTCAATACCGCCGCGATCTTCGTCAACCGCGGAGAGTTCACGCTGATTCTGGCGACCCTCTCGGTGTCGGCCGGGCTCGATTCTCGGCTGCAACCCTTTGCCGGCCTCTACGTCTTGGTCATGGCCATAATCGGACCGCTGTTCACGGCGAATTCCGAGAAGATCGGGTCGGCACTGCGCCGCCGCGTGCCGGCATCCGTTGCCGCCCGCACACCGCACAACCCGATGCTCGACGAGGAGATCGCCCTCGTCGAAGCGGCGACGGCAGCCCAAGCCGCGGATGCCGACGAGTACACCCGTCGTGCGGCCCAGCGGGTTGTCGACTCGGCTAATTCCCAACCAACGGCCGATACGCTAAACCCAGCGCGACGCTCCCATGCGGGCGATTCCGGTCTGGATCCGATGGCGGATTTTGCTCTCGGTCAGCGTTCCCCCGAACCCGACGATGATGATGCCGACAAACCGGTACGCAAACCCGGGCGAGAAACCCACACAGGTGACTATTCGTGATCAGAATGATGGTGCGCCCCCGTTGGGTGGCCGCACTGCTGCTGGCCCTCGGCATTGCCGCGGCCTTCGCCCTGCTCGGGCACTGGCAGCTGGACCGCGCCATTGAATCAGGCGTGGTGGTGGAACGCAGCACCGAGCAGGTAAAGCCCCTCGCCGAGATCGCGCAGCCCGACGCCGGGATCGCGCAGGTCGCAACCGGCCAAATGGTCACCGTCGACGGAAGCTGGGTACCCGGTGACGAACAGCTCGTTACGAAGCGCTTCAACGGCGGCGTTCTCGGCTACTGGGTGGTCAGCCATTTTCAGACGGATGCCGACACCGCCGGCATCGCCGTCGCACGCGGGTGGGCTCCCGACAAAGAGACTGCCGAAGCCGTCATCGCCGCGCTCCAGACCCAGCCCGAGAATGCCTCGATCACCCTGACCGGACGCTTTCTCACTGGCGAGGCCCCTGAGCTGCCCGACCCGGAGGGCGACTCGATGGAGCTGACCAAGGTCGCGCCATCCGCTCTGATCAATCTGTGGGCTGATTTCATCGACCAGTCGGTGTATTCCGCCTATATTGTTGACGCTGCTGCCCCGGCCGGCCTCGACGTTATCGACTCTCCGGTACCCGAAGTTGACCAGTCGCTGAACTGGCTGAATGTCTTCTACGCCATCGAGTGGGTCGTCTTCGCGGGGTTCGCAGTGTTCCTCTGGTACCGCCTGGTGCGTGACGCCGTGGAACGCGAGCAGGAGGAGGCCGCGCTGGCAGAAGCCGCCTCTGCAAGCTCTCCCAGCGCGGGCGCATAGAATTACCCCATGCCACTTGAACCTAAGCCCGCCGATATTTCCCGAATCCCCGGTGCGCTTCGGCTCTACCAGGTGTCGTCCATCATCACCGGTGTCTTTCTGCTGTTGCTGTGCGCCGAGGTCTACGCCAAGTTCGTGCTCGGCTACGAGCTCGAACTGAACGGCGCCGAGGGTTTTCTCGCCTTCGTTCCACGCGGAACCGTCGCCGCGATCAACCTGAGCACCATCATCCTGATCGTGCACGGCTGGTTCTACGTGCTCTACCTGTTCGCCGATTTCCGTCTGTGGAGCCTGATGCGTTGGCCGTTCCCGCTCTTCGTGCTGATCGCGCTCGGCGGCATCATTCCCACACTCTCGTTCTTCCTGGAAGGCCCCATGACCCGCCGCGTCAAACGTTCCCTCGAACAGCTCGAAGCGAAGAAGGCCGCCGAGGTGCGTTCATGAGCGCGCTCGTCGACACCACGGATGCCACGTTGGCCGACTCGGGGCTGGATCGCCCGGTTCTCGTGGTCGACTTCGGTGCGCAGTACGCGCAGCTGATCGCCCGGCGCGTGCGTGAGGCATCCGTGTATTCGGAGATCGTGCCGCACACGATTACCGCCGCCGAGGTGCTCGCCAAAAATCCACGCGGCATCGTGCTGAGCGGTGGACCGTCCAGCGTTTACGCCGAGGGTGCGCCCGCCTTCGACGCGGCGATCTTCGAGCTTGGCGTGCCCGTGCTTGGCATTTGCTACGGCTTTCAGGTGATGGCTACCGCTCTCGGTGGCACCGTCGCCCACACCGGTGCCCGCGAATACGGCTCGACCCCGGTGACCGTGAGCAACGGAGACAACGTGCTTCTGGCCGACCAGCCGGGCAGTCAGACGGTCTGGATGAGCCACGGCGACTCGGTCGCCACGGCGCCGGCAGGCTTCACCGTGCTCGCCTCCTCGGCGTCCACCCCGGTCGCTGCATTCGCCAATGACGCCAAGCGGCTCTACGGCGTGCAATGGCACCCCGAGGTCAAGCACTCCGAAAACGGCCAGCACGTGCTCGAGAACTTTCTGCACCGCGCCGCCGGCATCAACCCGGATTGGAACAGCGGCAACGTCATCGCCGAGCAGGTTGCGAAAATTCGCGCCCAGGTCGGCACCGGCAAGGTCATCTGCGGGCTCTCCGGCGGGGTTGACTCCGCCGTGGCCGCCGCCCTCGTGCACAAGGCCATCGGCGACCAGCTGGTCTGCGTCTTCGTCGACCACGGCCTACTGCGCGAAGACGAACGTCGCCAGGTGGAAGAGGACTACGTGAAGGCCACCGGTATTCGGCTGGTCACCGTCGATGTGCGTGAGCAGTTTCTCACCGCACTGGACGGCGTCAGCGACCCGGAAACCAAGCGCAAAATCATCGGCCGCGAGTTCATCCGCACCTTCGAGCAGGCCCAGGCCGAACTCGTACTCGAGGCGAAGGAGACCGACGGCGACCCGATTGCTTTCCTCGTGCAGGGCACGCTCTACCCCGACGTTGTCGAATCCGGCGGCGGTAGCGGAACCGCCAACATCAAGAGTCATCACAACGTGGGGGGCCTGCCCGACGACCTCAAGTTTGAGCTGGTCGAGCCGCTGCGCACCCTGTTCAAGGACGAGGTGCGCGCGATTGGCGCCGAGCTCGGCCTGCCGGCCGAGATCGTGCAACGCCAGCCCTTTCCCGGCCCCGGCCTCGGTATCCGCATCGTCGGTTCGATCACTCAGGAGCGCCTCGATCTGCTGCGCCAAGCGGATGCGATCGTTCGGTTCGAGCTGACCGCAGCCGGTCTCGACCGCGAGATCTGGCAATGCCCGGTTGTACTCCTGGCAGACGTGCGCTCGGTGGGTGTGCAGGGCGACGGCCGCACCTACGGCCATCCGATCGTGCTGCGCCCGGTGTCCAGCGAGGATGCCATGACCGCCGACTGGACTCGCCTGCCCTACGACCTGCTGGCCAAGATCAGCAATCGAATCACCAACGAGGTCGACGGGGTGAACCGCGTGGTGCTCGACGTCACGAGCAAGCCGCCGGGAACCATCGAGTGGGAGTAATCCTGTCGCACTGTCTCAGGCAGTAGCGTGACCAGAAGGGCCGGCTCTCGAGTCGGCCCTTTCTGTCTGCCCGCCCCGACATTCGGCGAGCCCTCCGTCGACTACTTCGAGTTGCCCGGTTCATCGTGCGCCGGCGCTGCCCGCCTTCGATCAGCGGAGCGGATTCCGCCGTGCGGTTCCGTGCGGTTCCGTGAGGTTCCTGAGGTTCCTGAGGTTCCTGGGGTTCCTGGGGTTCCTGGGTTCCTGGGTTGCCGCTCGGCTGATCCGCTGCAGCAGCTCCGCCAGGATCCTGCTCCTCGACCGTGAGAATTTCAGTGATGGCGCGCTCGGTCTCGACGTGCGGGGCCAGTGCGGCGTCGATGAGTCGCTTTCCGACAGCCGTCAGCACCACCAGGGTGCCGCGGCCGTCGTCGGGATGTGCTCACGGCCGACGAGCCTTCGCGACTGCAGCTTGTTCAGACGTTGGGCGACCGCGCTCGTTGAGATCATCGCATTGCGGGCCAGCGCCGCCGGTGTGATCCGATCGGGCGCCCCGCTCCGGCGCAGCGTGGCCAATACGTCGAAAGAGGATGCGTCCAGTCCGTACCGAGCAAAAGTGACGCCCAGACGCGACTCGACGGCCTGGGCCGTGCGACTCAACCGGCCGATGACGGCCATCGGGGAGACGTCGAGATCGGGCTTCTCGGCATTCCATTGTTCAAGGATGCGATCGACCTGGTCTGCGTGGTCAGCGGCGCGGCCGGCGCGTTCGGTGTCAGTCTGATCGTGCTCCAGTCGCAGGCGCGGCTCGACGCCATTGGACTCCGCGCCGCGCTCGCCGGCACTCTGTGCATGGCGTCCGGGATCGTGCTCTCCAAGAAGTGGGGGCAGCCTGCACCGCTTCTGGCGACAACGTCGTGGCAGCTCATTGCGGGCCGACTCACGCTCCTGCCCGTGCTGCTGCTGCTTCGAGGGCGTTCCGACCACGCCGTTGACCGCGACCAACCTCGCCGGGTACGCCTATCTCTCGGTGGTCGGCACGGCATTCGCCTACGTCGCCTGGTTCCACGGCATTGCGCGCCTGCCGGCAAGCACGATTGCGTTCCTCGGCTTGCTGAGCCCGGTCGTAGCCATCCTGCTGGGCTGGACGATTGCCGGCGAACACCTCGGGCTGATTCAGATCGTTGGAATCGTCATCGTCCTGGGTTCAGTCTCTGCTGTCATCGTCGTAAAAGCGGCGAAACCCGATGGCGGGCATCGGCTGGATCAGTCCTTGGGGGCTCTGAGGTAGCGACGAATGGCGAGGATGACCACCCAGGCGAGGCCGAGGAGCACGATGGCGCTGCCGATGTAGCCGAACGTGGCGTTCAGGCCGTTCGTCTCGAGGGGAAGCAGCGCGTGCAGGTCTGTGAAACTCATTGCCTAAGCCAACCACAGTGTGGCGGGCGTGGCGTACGAAAAAGCGCCCTCGTTCCACAGAACGAGGGCGCTTATCGATGCGTGAGTGCTGCTAATTGCGGCTGAGGGCGAAGATGCGCAGCAGCTCAACGTAGAGCCAGACGACGGTCATCATGATGCCGAATGCGCCGCTCCAGCCGTACTTGCGCGGCAGGCGGTTGTTGACGCCCTTCTGGATGAAGTCGAAGTCCAGCACGAGCGAGTACGCGGCCATGAGCACGGCGAGAATACCGATGACGATGCCGAGCTTGAAGTCGAAGCCGAGAATGCTGACGCTGGCACTGCGCATGCCGAAGGCCTGGTCACTGCCGCCGAAGATCATCATGCCGACATTGATCAGCGAGAACGCGCCGTAGCCGATCATGGCGATCAGGAAGACCTTGGTGGCCTTCTTCGAGGCACGGATCTTGCCGCTCTTGAACAGTGCCAGGGTGACCACAACGACGACCAGCGTGGCGAGAACGGCCTGCGTGACGACGCCCGGGTAGAGCGACTCGAAGATGCTGGAGATGCCGCCGACGAACAAGCCCTCTGCGGCCGCGAAAGCGAGGATCAGCGGAGCCGACGGCTCCTTTTTGAAGACGTTGACCAGGCCGAGAACGAAACCGCCAAGGGCACCGAGAATGAACAGGAACGGCAGCACCGGGGTGGCGACCCAGGAAATCGCCGCGGCTACGATCAGCAGGGCGAAGCCCAAGCCGGTCTTGGTGATGGTGTCTTCGTAGGTCATGCGTTCGGTGTCTTGCGCACCGGCGGAGGGCCGGTTGTACATCGACTGCAGATCGTTGTCAGAAAGGGCCTGCGACGACGCCACTGCGCCACGAGCGCCGAACGCTTCGTTGCGGGAGAAAGCGGGGTTGGAGGATGCCATGGGGTGCTGTACTCACAATCAGCTGGAGGAGTAGTGGAAGCGCGCCGGCGAACCGACATGCAGCGCCTGGTGCGGCGCTCCTTCAACGGTACCCGAGTGCACATGCGAATGCGCAGGGGATCAGCCGATTTGCAGCAACGTGGCTGGGTCTGATCGTGGTGACGCGGCTAGCCTGAAACCATGCAACCGATTGTCATTGGCCACCGCGGTGCAAGCGGCTACCGGCCCGAACACACCCGCAGCGCATTTTCGCTCGCTTTCGCGCTGGGCGCCGACGCCGTCGAGCCCGATCTCGTCGCGACCCGTGACGGCGTGCTGGTCATTCGTCATGAGAACGAGATATCCGGCACAACGGATGTCGCCACCCGCGCCGACTTCATGGCTCGCCGCACGCAGAAACACGTTGATGGGCAGCTGGTCACCGGCTGGTTCACCGAAGACTTCACCTGGGCGGAACTCAGCACGCTGCGGGCCAGGGAGCGCCTGCCCGCCCTGCGGCAGAGCAACACGACCTTCGACGACCAGCAGCCGATCCTGCGACTGCGCGACCTGTTCGACCTGGTCGACGCCGCGGCCGAACACACCGACCGCGCGCTCGGCATCGTCGCCGAGATCAAGCACGCCAACTATTTCGCCGCCCTCGGGCTGCCGCTGGCCGAACTGTTCGCCACCGAAGTCTCAGAGGCCGGCTGGAACACCGACCGGCTCACCGTGGAAAGCTTCGAACCGAGCGCCCTCGCCCAGGTTCGGGCCCAGGGCGTGCGCGGCAAACGCATTTTTCTGCTCGAAGACAGTGGGCATCCGGCCGACCAGCTCGCCGAGTTCGGCGCCGGCGCGCTGAGCTACGCCGAGCATCTGACGACCGACGGGCTGGCGAATCTCGCGGCCGGCCGCCCGGGCAGCCGTGTGTCCGGCGGCACTCGCAGCAGCATGGCTACGAGCACGGCCACGAGCGATACCGGTCGTGACGGCCGGGGGATCGACGGCATCAGCGTACCCAAGTCGCTCATTCTCGAAACGGATGACGTTGGTGACGTTGCCGGGGCGTCCGCTCTGGTTGACGACGCCCACGCCGCGGGGCTGGAAATCTACTGCTGGACTCTGCGCCCGGAGAACAAGTTTTTGGCGAAGACGTTTCAGAACGGCACCCGCAAGGCGGACTACGGACACTGGCAGTCGGAGTTTCGCGTGATTCTCGAATCGGGCATCGACGGCGTGTTCGCCGACCACCCCGATCTGGCCGTGCACGTGCGCGACGAACTTCGCTGAATTCGCCCCGCGTGACCTGCCCGGCACTCCTGACCTGCCCTCCTGTCAGGGGCCTCGCCTACACTGGAAACCGACATGAGCACACCTTTTAACACGCCATCCGCCCCCGCAAACCCTGATCGTTCGGCCACGCCGATCATTCTCGATGCACGCGGACACGCGGGCGCGGCTGGCGGCGAGCAGAGCCCACTGCTCGCGGGACTCAACCCGCAGCAGAAAGAGGCCGTCGAGTACCGCGGGCAGGCTCTCCTGATCATCGCCGGTGCTGGCTCGGGCAAGACCAGCGTGCTCACCCGCCGCGTGGCGAGCCTGCTCGAAACCCGCGATGCCTGGCCGAGCCAGATTCTGGCAATCACCTTCACCAACAAGGCCGCGGCCGAAATGCGCGAGCGCGTACACGCCATCCTCGGCCAGGGGTCCGACGGAATGTGGATCAGCACCTTTCACTCCTCCTGCGTGCGCATTTTGCGGCGCGAAGCCGAGAAGATCGGTCTGTCGAGTACCTTCAGCATCTACGACTCGGCCGACAGCAAGGTCACTCTCAAACGCATCATCAAGGGCCTCGACGCCGACACCTACGGGTTTACGCCGGGGTCGGCGGGCGCCAAGATTTCCAAGCTCAAGAACGAACTCGCCGACGCGGATTCCTACGCGCGCAACGCGAACATGAGCGATCCACAAGAGGTCATGTTCGTGGAGATCTTTCGGCAGTACTCGGCCCGGCTGCGGGCCGCGAGCGCACTCGATTTCGACGACCTCATCGGCGAGACCGTCTACCTGTTCCGCGCCTTCCCCAAAGTCGCCGCACTCTACCGGCGTCGGTTTCGACACCTGCTGGTAGACGAATACCAGGACACCAACCACGCCCAGTACGCCCTCGTGCACGAACTCACTAGGCCGGTTACCGCCGAGCTCGCCCAGGAGATGGAAGATGACGGCGTGCACGTACGCAACCTGCGCGACGCCTCTGGCGCCATCCCCGGGGCATCACTGACCGTGGTGGGTGACTCCGACCAATCGATCTACGCCTTCCGCGGGGCGGACACCCGCAACATCAGCGGATTCGAGCGAGACTACCCGGGAGCGAAGGTGATTCTGCTCGAGCAGAACTACCGGTCGACCCAGAATATTCTCTCGGCGGCCAACGCGGTGATCGGCCACAACTTTGATCGCACCGACAAGAAACTGTGGAGCGCGGGCGGCGACGGCGAGAAGATCATCGGGTACACCGCGTACTCCGGGCACGATGAAGCCCAATTCGTCTCCGACGAAATCCAGGTGCTGCACGCGGCGGGCATGGCGTACCGCGACATGGCCGTGTTCTACCGCACCAATGCGCAGACCCGAGCGCTCGAAGAAATTCTGGTGCGCTCGGCCACGCCGTACCGGGTGGTCGGCGGCACCAAGTTCTACGAACGGGCCGAGATCAAAGACGCCCTGGCCTACCTCATCGCCGTGGCCAACCCGGTCGATGAACTCGCCCTGCGGCGCATTCTGAACACCCCCAAACGCGGCATCGGTCCCGCCACCGAGACCGCGCTGTCAAGCTTCGCCGACGACAACGAACTCAGTTTTCGGCAGGCCATGCGCAACTGTGCCGCACTCGGGCTCGGGCCGAAGGTGACCGGCGCCATCCTGAAGCTCGCCGAACTGCTCGATTCCGCCGCGCTCATGCTCGTTCCCACCTCGGTCACCGACGATGGTGTGGGGGTCGGCGGCGCGAACGTCTCCGAGGTTCTCGAGTTTCTGCTGGCCGGCAGCGGGTTGCTCGCCGTGCTGCGCAACAGCCGCGACCCGCAAGACGAGGTGCGCGCCGAGAACATCGAAGAACTCGTCGCCCAGACCAAAGATTTCAACAAGGAGAACCCCGACGGCGGGCTCGTCGACTTTCTCACCCAGGTATCGCTCGTGGCCGCCGCCGACGACCTCGACGACGCCTCGGGCACGGTTTCGCTGATGACCCTGCACACAGCCAAGGGCCTGGAATACGAGGCGGTGTTCCTCACCGGCGTTGAAGAGGGACTGCTGCCGCACCAGATGTCGGCGAATGAACCCGGCGGACCGGCCGAAGAACGCCGCCTGTTCTACGTGGGCATCACCCGCGCCCGCAAACGGCTCTACCTCTCGCTCGCCATGACCCGCGCCCAATTCGGCGATATCAACGTGGCGATGCCGAGTCGCTACTTACAAGAGATTCCGGCCGAACTAATTGACTGGAAGCAGTCGCCGGGCATGGCCAACTCGCGCGGCGGAACCCAACCGCGCGCGCTGAATGCGCGCCGCGATTCGGGTTTCGGCGGCTTTGGAAATTCGTTGGGTGGTTCCAGCAGCGACGGCTACGGCGGGCGCAGCCGTACCGGTACCAGCGCGAAGCCGGCCGGCTTGCCGCCGGGCAAGCCGAAGACTGAGTGGGCGAACAAGATCACCGGAACGGTGCGCGACAACGGCAGCCTCGAGCTGGTCGCGGGCGACCGCATCCGTCATCATGATTTCGGCGAGGGCCGGGTCAACCAGGTCACCGGCGAGGGCACGAAGCGCATCGCACACGTGCAGTTTGACAGCATGGGTGCCAAGAAGCTATTGATCAAGATCGCTCCGATCGAAAAGATCTAGGGTGCACCCGATCCACCTTCCCGGGGGTGCCGCACAGCCTGAAAGCTTGAGACAGTGGGCGCGCTCGCTGCGTGCCTTCCAATTCGAGGTCGCCACCCGGGCAGCAGTGGCCGCCGCGCTGCCGCTCACCGTACTCGTTCTCACCGGCCACCTCGACTGGACCGCCTACGCGGCCTTCGGTGCAATGACGTCGCTGTTCGGCCGCAATGAGCCTTACCGGGTGCGCCTGCGCACGGTCACCGTCGCCGGAACCCTCATGCTGGTGATCATCACAGTCGCCCTCGTACTGGCCGTGATCGAGGCACCGTTGCTCGTGCTCACCGCAGGGCTGGTGGTGGTGATCGTGGTCGGAATTCTCGTGGCATCCACGGCCGGGCTGTTTCCGGCTACGCCGATCTTCTTTGTCTTCGGCTACGCCGTCATCGCGCAACTGCCCACTCCCGGCGCTGAGTTCTGGCCGCGGCTGCTCGTAGCGGGGGCGTCCGCCGCGTTCGCCTGGTTGCTCACCATGTCGGGCTGGCTGCTGCGCCGGGTTGCGGGGCGGCGAGAACCCGACCTGTTCAAAAACCTTCTGCACGGCGCGCTCGTGCGGCCCCGGGCCATCCGTGACAGCCGGGTCTGGGTCTCCATCGCGCAGAACGTGGTCGGTGCGCTCGCGGCCGGTGCGCTCGCGTTGGCCGCCGGCATTGGGCATCCGTATTGGGCCGTGGTCAGTGTCGTGGCGGTACTTCCGCCGCCCGGTGCGGCACACTCCACGTCGCGAGCCATTCACCGCATGATCGGTACGACGCTCGGCGTTGGCCTCACCGCGCTCGTGCTACTGCCGGGTCCGCCCGTCGCCGTGCTCATCCTGGTGATCGCCCTCGGACAATTTGGCGCTGAAATTCTGATCGGCCGACACTACGGCGCGGCCCTGCTGTTTGTGACCCCACTGGCACTGACCGTGGTGCATCTCACGAGCCCGGCGCCGGTGCCGGCGCTGTTGGTCGATCGCGTGCTGGAAACGGTGCTCGGCAGCGTCATCGCCCTCATCATCGTGCTGCTCGTGCGGGCGAGGGCGAAGTCGAAAGTCGAGCATTGACAACCCACAGGCTGTTCACAGGTTATCGATAGCCATTCGATGGGCCTGCGCCCGATGCTCTACTCATGAGCCTTGACACCCGTATCACACGAGACGGTCCGGCGCCCACACGTCGTACCCGTGTCGCGTCGCTGCATCCGGCCTACAAGAAGCGGATGCGGCTGGCCGACAGCCTGCAGATTCTGTGCGTGGCCTCGGTTGCCGTGGTGATCGCGGTCTTTTTGGCCGACGGGGGAGCGGCCAAGTTCGGCACACCAGCCGACGCCTTCACCTCGCTCGGAATCGTCGCCGGACTCGTCGGCACCGACCTGCTGCTCGTCATGCTCGTGCTGGCCGCGCGACTGCCCCCGATCGACCGCGCCTTCGGCCACGACCAGGCCATGGCCGTGCACCAGTCCCTCGGCAAGCCAGCCCTGTATCTCATTCTTGGTCACGCCGGCCTGCTCATTACCGGCTATGCGCTCGCCGAAAACGTGAATGTGTTCGTTGAGGTCTGGAACATGTTCACGACCCTGCCCGACATGCCGCTGGCCTTTCTCGGCCTGGCCTTCATGATCGGCGTCGTCATCACCTCGCTCGTCGTGGTGCGCCGCAAGTTTCGTTACGAGGCCTGGCACGCCGTGCACCTGATTGCCTACCTCTCGGTTTTGGTTGCCATTCCGCACCAGCTGAGCGTCGGCAACCTACTCGGTGAGGGCGCCATTGCCCGCTATTACTGGCTCGCCCTCTATGTAGCTGTCGCCGGATCCATCATTGTCTTTCGATTTGTGCTGCCGGTGGCCCGGTCGCTTCGGCACCGTCTGGTCGTGGACCGCGTAGATGCTGTCGCACCGGGGGTCGTCTCGATCACCCTGACCGGCCGAAACCTGGCCCAACTGCGGGCGACCTCCGGCCAGTTCTTCGTTTGGCGCTTTTGGGCCCACGGCCTCTGGTGGCAGGCGCACCCCTTCTCCCTGTCGTCGGCTCCGAGCGAGCGCGGTCTGCGCATTACCGTTCGTGGCCTCGGTGACGCCTCGCAGCAGCTGCCCCAAGTGAAGCGCGGTACCCGGGTGAGTTTTGAAGGCCCCTACGGACTGTTCACTGAGAATGCCCGCACCTCGCCCCACGTCGTGTTGATCGCTGCCGGAATCGGCGTCGCGCCCATTCGTTCCCTGCTCGAAACAGTGTCGTTCGCACCGGGCAACGCCACCGTTCTGCTGCGTTCGCACTCACTGGGGGATACCTACCTGGTCGACGAGCTCACCGACCTGTGCCGGGTGCGTGGCGCCGAGCTGCGCATCATCGCTGGGAAGCGGCCCAAGGGCGTCAATACCTGGCTGCCAGCGGATGCGGCCCGGGCCGGCCTCAACCTGCGCAAGATCGTGCCCGAACTTCAACAATCCGACATCTACATCTGCGGTCCCCGCCCCTGGACCGACGCTGTCGTACGCGATGCCCGTGCCTCGGGGGTTCCCAAGAAGCAGATTCACTACGAAAGGTTTGACTGGTGAGAGCACGCGCGGTGGCCCTGGCCGCCCTGGCCTCGGTCTCGATCGTCGGTATCGGCTGGCAGTTGGGATCCCAGGCGATTGACGCCTCACAGAACCTGGCGTCCAGCACAACCGGAACCGATGCTGCCACGGCGGCAACGGCGGCGGCTGCGCAGGCTGCGGCGACGGCGAAAGCGGCCGCTGACGCCGCCGCAGCCGCCCAGGCCCAGGCGGACGCGACCAACACGGCGGCATCGGCGCAAGCGGCAGCGGATGCCGCCGCCGCGGCTACGGCAGCAGCCAACGCGGCGGCGGCAGCCGATGCGGCCGCGACGGCCGCGGCGGCGAGTGCGGCATCGTCGCAGTCCGGCACGTTCGCCGGCTCGGTGGTATCAACGCAGTTCGGCAACATGCAGGTGTCGGTGACCATCGCCAACGGGATGATCACCGACGTAACCCCGCTGCAGCTCACCAACCGCGGTGGCCGATCGGTGGCAATCAGCAACCAGGCCGCTCCGATTCTGCGATCTGAAGTGCTCGCAGCCCAGTCCGCCAGGGTACAGAACGTGAGTGGCGCCACCTATACGACCGGTGGCTACCTGCAGTCGTTGCAGTCGGCCCTCGATGCGGCCGGATTCTAGGGTGCTGAGTATGCGCAGTGACGACGAACGGATGCCCGCCGACTCGCCGGTCGAGCGCACGCTCCCGGCGCCGACCCTCGCCACGATGGGCACAATCGTCAGTCTGCGGTTGGCCGGCTTCGTCGACGAGCCCGGTTCGGACGGGGGTGCCCGGGCGCATGCTTTACACCTCGTCGAAAGCATTTTTCGGCGGTGGGACGAGCAGTTCAGCCTGTACCGATCAGACTCCGAGCTGAGTCGAGTCGCTCACGGGGACATCCGTTTGACCGAGGCGAGTGAGAGCCTGCGCAACTGCTACGCCCTGGCATTGGATTGGCGGGATCGCACTCTGGGGGTGTTCACACCGCATCGGGCCGATGGCGTGATCGATCTCTCCGGAGTGGTGAAGGCGCTCGCCATTGCCGAAGCCGGGGTTGCCCTGACCGAAAGTGGACTCAGTAACTGGTCGATCAATGCCGGCGGTGACGTTCTGGTGAGCGGCGAGCCGACAGAGCGGTTTGAAGCGTGGGAGTCGGCCGAGGGCGTGATGCCGGTCGGGCATCGGGTGGCCGTTCCAGCGTTGACGAATCGTCACCCCGAATGGGTCGTGGCGATCGTCAATCCGGCCGATCGCGGTGACGTGATCGCGAACGTGCCGCTGCGGAATGCTCGTCGAGCCGTCGCCACTTCGGGCAGCGCTGAGCGCGGGGAACATATCTGGTCGGTGCATGCTGGTGAACCGTCGCCGTTTCACCAGGTGAGCGTCTTTGCCGCCGATATCGTCACGGCCGACGTACTCGCGACGGCGATCATAGCCGGCGGCGAGGCAACGCTGGCCGACCTGACCGCGCGTTTTGCCATTGATGTGCTGGCCGTTCGGCGCGACGGCCGGTTGCTCGCGACTCCGGGCTTGCGCCGGGCCGAATAGTCGTCCCTCGCACGGTTGAAACATGACGCTTGCTGCCCCGTGAAGGCTGGAGTAGCGTGGCTCGCGAAATGACCGCGCTCGCGGGAGGGAGAGGCAGATCATGAGCGACAGCAGCAATTTTTGGAGTGACGAGGAACGTGAAATAGACGAGCTCGTGGGTGATTTCGCCGGTGATTTCGCGGGTGATCTGTCGGGTGATCTGTCGGGTGATCTCTCGGGTGATCTCCAGCGAGACAGTGCGCCGGACGACGACGCCTCGGTGCGACGGTCGGACGCGGATGACCGGACTGTGGAACTCGATCTGGATGGCGATGCCTACGCCGATCTCGATTTCAGGGACGATGACCGGTACTGACGATGACCGGTACTGACGACGACCGGTACTGACAGTGACCGCTACTGACGACGAGCACAGCTGACGGGGTGGCCGTGGCTGAGAGGTCTCGGATCGGTGACGGCGGCCCACTCAGCCTCGATCGAGCAGCAGGTGATCAGGGTCGAGTGTGCCGAGTAGACGCTCGCAGATCTCGCTGAGCTGACCGACCTGACGGGCGGTAAGCGGGTCGAATACCACGGCGCGCACCTCGTTGACGTGCCCCGGAGCGCTGGCAACGACCTTCTGCCGGCCCGTTTCGGTCAGGCTTGCCATCGAGGCGCGGGCATCCGTTTTTGATGCGCAGCGGGTGAGGAAGCCCTGTGTCTCCAGACGGGTGAGTACGTGTGAGAGCCGGGACAGTGAGGAATTGGTGCGTGAGGCGAGTTCGCTCAGGGGGAGCGAACGGGCTTCGTTCTCCGAGATCATCGCGAGCACGTAGTACTCGAAGTGGCTCAGGCCCGCGTCACGCCTGAGCTCAGATTCCAGCCGGGCCGGCAGCAGCATGGTGACCGCGATCAAGCGCAGCCATGCCGTGCGCTCGTCGTCGGTGAGCCACCGGGGCTGTGCGCTGTCGGGCTCGGACGCGACGGGTTCTGTCATGGCCACAATCTATCAGGAACTTGACGGTTCAACTAAAATGATTTAGGTTTTAGTTGTTGCTTCAAGTAATCGACTCGGTGCAACGCCAACAGAAAGCGAACCCTCATGACTGACATCGTGATTATCGGCAGCGGCAATATGGCTCGCGGCATCGGCACCCGTGCGGTGGCGGCTGGACGCAGCGTGCGGATTCTCGGACAGGACCTGCCCAAGGCGGCGGCGCTCGCTGCCGAGCTCGGGGCATCCGTCACGAGCGGCCCGATCGACTTCGCCGCCGTCGACGGCGACATCGTGGTACTGGCCGTTCCCTATGACGCTGCCCGCACGCTCGTGAGCGGCTATGGTGCCGCGCTTGCCGGCAAAACCGTTATCGACATCACCAACCCCATCGACTTCACGACCTTCGACTCGCTGACCGTTGCCCTGGGCACCTCAGCGGCCGAAGAGCTCGCCGAACTCGCCGCTGACGGCGTGAACGTCGTCAAGGCATTCAACACCACCTTCGCCGGTACTCTCGTCGCCGGTTCCGTGGCCGGCCAGACTCTCGACGTGTTCGTGGCGGGCGAATCCGATACGGCCAAGGCCGCCGTGGCATCGTTCGTCACCGACGCGGGGCTCAATCCGATCGATGCCGGCCCGCTGCGTCGTGCTCGCGAGCTCGAGGGATTCCAGCTGCTCATCATGACCCTGCAGGTCAACCCGGCTCATGCCTCGTTCAACTGGAACACTGCCCTGAAGGTGCTGGTCTAGCAACGGGTCCGGCCGGACCGCACCGCCCGCGCCACGCCGGTCCGGTCAGTCGTTGTCGGCTGAGGCAACCACGTCGAGCGGATGCACGAGCTCGTCCCGCGCCATACCGAACGCGAGCATCGCAGTAATCGCGAGTACCGGTGGTACCAGTCCGGCAACGAGAAACGCGGGTGCGAGCCCGACGGTCTCGCCGACCGGACCAGCGAGAGCCACCGAGACCGGCATGAGGGCGATGGACACGAAGAAGTCCAGACTGGAGACCCGGCCAAGCAGCTCCGATGGAACGCGTCGCTGCAACAGCCTGCCCCAGATCACTCCACCGGCCTGGAACGCGAATCCGGTCAGGAACAGCGCGAGCACCATCACCCAGAGTTCGGTCGTGAGGCCGATGATCGCCAGCGGAACGCAGCCCAGGCCCCAGAGCAGGTTCATGATCGTGAGGTAGCGCCGCGGCAGGCGCCGACTCGCCACCAGCAGCGACCCGGCGGCACCTCCGATTCCGAAAGAGGCGAGCACTAGTGCGTAACCGCCCGCGCCACCTCCGGCCTGGTCTCGGACCGCGAACGGGAGGAGTACCTCGATCGGGCCCATCAGCACGAGGATCAGCAGAGAAAAATAGGAGAGGGTCCCGAGCAGCCACGGCGTTTTCACCATGTAGAGATAGCCGTCCTTCGCTTCGGACAGAATGCCCCACAGCGGATGCCGTGACTCAGCTCCGGCCCCGGTTCCGGCCTCCGGATTCGGTGTGCGTCGCCGCTCGGGTGTCGGCTTCATTCGCCAGAGCACGAGCACGCCCAATAACTGCGCCCCGGCGATCAATGCGAAAGCGCTGCCCGGTGACGCCACAGCCACGGCCGCGCTCGCCGCGGCCGGACCGGCCGCCTGCAGGACGATCGGACGCAGCATGCCCTCAACGCCATTCGCCGCGAGCAACTGATCGGGCGGAAGGATAGCGGGAAGCAGTGCGGAATAGGCCGGGTAGAAGAATCCCTCCGTCACTCCGAGCAGAAAGGACACGGCGGCGAGGTGCCAAATCTGCACTGTACCGCTGAGCGCTAGCGCGGCCGCCGCGGCGATACTCACAACCTTGGTGATTTCAATCGCGATCATGATCTGACGCCCGGGAACACGGTCGGCTACGACCCCGCCGACGAGCACCGCGGCAACGGCCCCGACTGCCGAACCTGTCGCCACCACGGACAGGTCGACGGGTCCTCCGCCGAGTTCGATGACCTGCCAGACCACGGCCACGATCCACATGCCGGACCCGAACAAAGAAAGTGTCATCGCACCCACGAGTAGGCGATACTGCCCGTCGCGGAAGGGGTGCAGTGCCCGGGGGAGGTGCCCCGGGGCGGCGGCGCGGTGCACTCGGTGTCGTGCTCGTCGTGCTCGTTGTGCTCGTTGTGCTCGTGCGCCGCCAAGGGGCGGAGTCGCGGGGCTGCCCATCGGGGTCTTTCAGATAGGCGGAGCGACCGCTGGGTCGGGTTCTTGGCGGCGAGACTACTACCGGTTCGGAGCATCGTCTACCGCACGAGACAGGCGCCTGTGCCGATACCGTCCTGTGCTTATACCGGCCTGTGCTGATACCGTCTTCTGCCGATGCCGTCCCGTACCGATAGGTCCGTATCGATAGGTCCGGTATCGATAGGTCCGGTATCGATAGGTCCTCGACCTATACCGCCGGGCCTACGACGGCAGCTCTTCGGTTAGAACGGGGCGGTGTTCCCGTCGGGTTCGGAGCTGGCGAGATCTTCAAGGTGCGTGAGGTTGTTCCAGATGTCGATGGGGCGTTGTGCGGTGTTGCTCGGTCCGGGGTCGGGGCCTGGTTCGCTCGCCGTGGTGGTGGGGTGGGGGCTGAGGCGGGTGGCGGGGTGGGTGGCGTAGTGTTTGCCGGCGGGGCTGGTCCAGTTCATGGTGCCGTCGGGGGTTTGGGTGACGGTCCAGCCGGTTTCGGTTTTGAGTCGGTGGCTGCGTTTGCAGAGGTGGGCGAGGTTGTCCCAACGGGTTTGGCCGTTGTATTGCCAGTCGTGGGTGTGGTCGATGTCGCTGTGTCTGGCTTGTCGGGTGCAGCCGGGGAATCGGCAGGTGCCGTCGCGAATTTCGAGCCATTTCTTGAGGTCGGCGGGGACGGTGTAGCGGGTGGTGCCGACGCTGAGCACGGTGCTGGTCTCGGGGTGGATGAGGATGCGGGTGAAGCTTTTTGCGGTGGCGGCGACGCGGCGGGCGGTGTCGGCGTCGAGGGGGCCGAAGCCGTCGAGGGTTCCGGGTTGCTCGCTGAGGCCCATCAGGGTGAGGACGGGCACGGTGACGTTGACCAGTCCCTGCACTCCGGCACCGAGGCCGGTTTCGGTCACTCCGGTGAGGAGGAGGTCGACGGCCACGTCGAGGCGTTGCTGGCCGAGGGTGCGGGTGTCGACGGGCTCGGCGGCGGCGGCGTTGTGCAGGCTGCGGGCGAGGGTGTCGACGCGGTCGTTGATCGCGGCGGCGTCTTCCTGGGTGAGGATGAGTTCGAGGCAGGCCATGCCGTCGCGGTTGGGCATGACGGCGAAGCTGCGCGCGTTCAACGCGCTGCGGTGGCGGGTGAGGATGGATTCGGGGTGGGAGAGTTCGCGCACGGTGCTGGCGCGTTTTTTCAGCTGGTTCACGGTGAGGTCGTCTGCGCCGGTCAGCGCTTCGGCTTCAAATGTTGCTCGGGCCGTGTCGGGTAGGGAGAGGGCGTTGTTGACGATGACTTCTGCGTGGCGGTAGCTGATGGAGCCGGTGGCGAGGAGGGCGCGGGTGGCGGGAAGTTCGTGTTGCAGCATCGCGCTGACGCAGAGCAGGTTGCGGGCGGTGTTTTCGTGCACGCGCAGCAAACAGCCCAGTTCGGCGACGAGGCCCTCGGTGGCGGCTTGTTTCTCGGACCAGCGCTGCAACGGACGGCACTCTTCGCCGGTGTCTTGCGCGTGCTGGGTGAGGAGCGCCCGGGGTAGGGGCCGGCCGGTTTCGGCGGTGCTGGCCACCCAGCGGGCGACGTCATCGATCGCGGCCGCCCGTGCGGCATGGGCCCGATTGATGGCCAGGTCGCATTCGCGTACCGCGTCAAGCAGCCGGACCTGCTCCGCATCGACGGGTCGTTTCTTCCAGTCATCGAGCGAGGCCGCGACCACATAATCGAGCGCCTGCACCCCGGAGATCGTTTTCGTGCCCGCTGAACGGTGCGTCGGCGCCGGCTTACCCGGCCGGATACCCGCCGCCGCCATCTCCGCCAAATACGCAGCAGTCGCAGCAGTCGCGGCGGCCTCCACAGCATCAGCAGCCCGAGCTCGCTCAGACTCAGCCTCAGATTCAGCCTCGGCAGCCTCGCCGCGACTCGCCGGGGGCTCAGGGGTGGGAGGTGGATCGTCGTGGATCGCCATGCATCCATTATCTCACGAATAGAACACAAAAGCGAGACTCGCTCAGGTTTTCATGGCTTGAAGAGTCCCGAGATTAGTAGTTAATTACGAAAAAATCAGGCCTTGCGGGCCCGGGCTTCGGCTCGCGAATTGACCCTGGTGCAGGCTGTTCGCCGGTTAGGCCTGAGCTGTCCGGCGCGAACGAAAGTGCTGCACGAGCGCGGCAATGGCACGCCAGCCGAGCAGAAAAACACCCAGCACGATGGTCGTGACGATCGCGAAACTCAGCTGCACGCCCTGGCCGCTGGCCAGGCGTAGCAGGAGACCGCCGGCCACAGTGGCGATCCAGATGCCCAGACCGGTCGGGGCGATGGTGCGCGGGTGGCGCCAGGCGCGCAGCAGTAGCCAGCCGACGACGAGCCCGCCGAGGAACGGCCAATAGGTGACGCCGAGGCCGGCCAGGGTTTCGCCGTGGCTCAGCCGGCCGATAACGGCAAACAGCAAAACCAACGCCGCGTCGAGCGCGCCCGCGGTAATGATCGATGATCGAGGAATAGTGCCGGCTCCGATGCGCAGTGATGCCATTTTTGTGAGTCTAGCCAAGCGGTCTGTGCGTAATCCGCAATCGCCCGAGCCGGAATGCTAGACGTTGCCGCCGATGAGCGCTCCGATGACATAGGTGACGGCGAGGGCGAGGATGCCGCCGATGACAATGCGGGCGATGGCGCGGGGCTTGGGGCTGCTGCCCAGGTGAGCGCTGAGCCAGCCGGTGATGACGAGGGCTACCAGTACCGCGAGGAAGGTGGCACCGATGCGCCATTCGGCCGGCGGCAGCAGCACAGCGAGCAGCGGGAGGGCCGCACCGACGGTGAAGGCGATAGCGGATGCGAAGGCTGCGTGCCAGGGATTGGAGATGTCTTCCGCCGTGATGTGCAGTTCGACTTCGAGGTGCGCTGCGAGTGCGTCGTGCCGGGTGAGTTCAATGGCTACCTGCTCGGCGGTGTGGCTCGACAGCCCCTTTGCCACGTAAAAACCGGCCAGCTCGGCAAGCTCCTCTTCGGGCTGGTTCTCGAGTTCCCAGGTTTCTTTGGCGATGAGGGAGCGCTCGGAGTCGCGTTGGCTGCTCACGGAAACATACTCACCGAGGGCCATTGAGATTGCACCGGCCAGCAAGCTGGCGACACCGGCGATGAGGATGACGCCGGAATCGGTGGTGGCCGCGGCGACGCCGACGACGAGCGCGGCGACGGAGACAATGCCGTCGTTGGCGCCGAGAACACCGGCGCGGAGCCAATTCAGCCGTGAGGCGAGGCCGAAGGCGTGCGGTTCCACCGTGTGAGCGAGATCAGTCATAGCACTAGATAATCACTCGGCGGGGGCGTCGTCCAGCAAGGTGTGGCTAGCCTTCGACGGCCCGTGTGTGGCGCTACAGCGCCCGGTGTCAGCGTATATAGGGTGCGCCTTGACGTCCCATTCACGCGATAGAGTTTTCAGTGGTCGGTATGTCTTGACGTCGAGCTAATTTACGGCGACGACTGCTGTTACCAACAACCTCATATATCTTCACCGGCGGTGTGATCGCCAAGACGCGGATTGGAAGAGCAGCGTGGATCTTTACGAATACCAAGCGAGAGACCTCTTTGAGGAATATGGTGTACCGGTTCTGCCGGGCATCATCGCGGACACCCCCGCAGAAGTGC
Source organism: Cryobacterium sp. PH29-G1 (assembly GCF_030063365.1). Taxonomy (GTDB): domain Bacteria; phylum Actinomycetota; class Actinomycetes; order Actinomycetales; family Microbacteriaceae; genus Cryobacterium. The sequence continues at coordinate 168,457 of NZ_JASISY010000001.1, forward strand.
GTGCAGCGGCCGAGAAGCTTGGTGGCGTTGTCGTCGTCAAGGCGCAGGTCAAGGTTGGCGGCCGCGGCAAGGCCGGCGGCGTCAAGGTAGCCAAGACTCCGGATGACGCTGAGGCCGCAGGCCGCGACATTCTGGGTCTGGACATCAAGGGCCACACCGTTCACCGCGTCATGGTGGCCGGCGGAGCCCGCATCAAGCAGGAGTTCTACTTCTCCGTGCTGCTGGACCGGTCCAACCGGTCCTACCTGTCGCTCGCCAGCTATGAGGGTGGCGTGGAGATCGAAGTTCTCGCCGTCGAGAAGCCCGAAGCGCTGGCCTACACGGCCGTCGACCCCACGGTCGGCATCGACCTCGCACTCGCGAAGCAGATCGCGATTGACGCGAAGTTTCCGGCCGAGCTCGTCGACAAGGTTGCCCCGGTCTTCGTCAAGCTGTACGACGTGTTCAAGGGCGAGGACGCGACCCTGGTCGAGGTCAACCCGCTCGTACTCACCGAAGAGGGCGACATCATCGCCCTCGACGGCAAGGTCACGATCGACGAGAACGCCGACTTCCGTCACCCCAAGCACGCCCTCCTCGAGGACGCTGCCGCCGCTGACCCGCTCGAGGCCAAGGCCAAGGCTGCCGGTCTCAACTACGTCAAGCTCGACGGCGAAGTCGGCATCATCGGCAACGGCGCGGGGCTCGTCATGAGCACCCTCGACGTCGTCGCCTACGCTGGCGAGAACTTCGGCAGCGTCAAGCCGGCCAACTTCCTCGACATCGGGGGCGGAGCATCCGCTGAGGTTATGGCTGCCGGTCTCGACGTCATCCTCGGTGACCCGCAGGTCAAGAGCGTATTCGTCAACGTCTTCGGCGGCATCACCGCGTGTGACGCCGTAGCCAAGGGCATCGTGGGCGCGCTCGCCGAGCTCGGCTCGAGTGCCAACAAGCCGCTCGTGGTGCGCCTCGACGGTAACAACGTCGAGGAGGGCCGTCGCATCCTCGCCGAGGCGAACCACCCGCTCGTAACACTGGCCGCCACCATGGACGAGGGCGCCGCCAAGGCCGCCGAGCTCGCCCACGCAGCGAAGTAAGGGACAACCAACAATGTCAATCTTCCTCAACAAGGACTCCAAGGTCATCGTGCAGGGCATCACCGGAGGTGAGGGCACCAAGCACACCGCCCTCATGCTCAAGGCCGGTACCCAGGTCGTCGGTGGCGTGAACGCTCGCAAGGCCGGAACCACGGTCGTACACGGCGATGTCGAACTGCCCGTCTTCGGCACGGTCGCCGAGGCCGTTGCCAAGACCGGCGCTGACGTGTCGATCGTCTTCGTGCCGCCGGTATTCACCAAGGACGCAGTCATCGAAGCGATCGACGCCGAGATTCCGCTGCTCGTCATCATCACCGAGGGTGTTCCCGTGCAGGACTCGGCCGAGTTCTGGGCCTACGCCATCAAAAAAGGCAACAAGACCCGCATCATCGGCCCGAACTGCCCCGGCATCATCACGCCCGGTGAAGCACTCGTGGGCATCACGCCGGCGAACATCACCGTCAAGGGCCCGATCGGACTCGTCTCCAAGTCGGGCACTCTGACCTACCAGATGATGTACGAACTGCGTGACCTGGGCTTCTCCACCGCGATCGGTATCGGTGGCGACCCCATCATCGGCACCACGCACATCGATGCACTCGAGGCGTTTGAGAACGACCCCGAGACCAAGGCGATCGTCATGATCGGCGAAATCGGCGGCGACGCTGAAGAAAAGGCCGCCGAGTACATCAAGGCGCACGTCACGAAGCCGGTCATCGGCTACGTGGCCGGTTTCACCGCCCCCGAGGGTAAGACCATGGGCCACGCCGGCGCCATCGTCTCCGACGGAGCCGGAACCGCCCAGGGCAAGAAGGAGGCCCTCGAGGCCGCCGGAGTCAAGGTCGGCAAGACTCCGAGCGAGGCTGCCACCCTGCTGCGCGAGGCACTCGCCGCGCTGTAACCTCTCCACCCCTGCAGAGCCCGCCGATTCCGGCGGGCTCTGTCTCGTTAACGCGGCAACAATCAGCAACCGCGGAGATTTTCGCGACACGCGCGCCCGTGCACGCGGCCGTGACGGCATGTCGTCAATTTCTCCGAGGATAGCTGCGACTTCTGGCCGCAGCACCAGCGTGGGCGTCACGATGCGTGGGGTGAGCAGGTAGGCTCCAAACGGATGAATCGCATAACGACCGCCCTACTCGCCGCCCTGGAGGCGTTACTTGTCGTCGCCATCGGCGTCGGCATCGCCATGGTGCCGCTCACCGTACTCTGGGCCGCCCATTTCGGTCTGTCGGTCGAATGGTTCGTGTTCTGGCGGGCCGCGGCCGATATCTGGCTGCTCGGCAACGGCGTCGACCTCACGGTGCAGCTCGGCCCCGACGTGGCCGCCGCGCTCGGCCTGGCCGGCGCAGACACCCCCTTTCTGATCTCCATCGTGCCGCTCGGCTTCGCCATGCTCTCCGTGCTCATGGGCGTGCACACCGGCCGCCGCGCCGCAGAGACGCCATACCGCTGGACCGGCGTTGGGGTCGCCGTGGTCACCTACGCGATTCTTTCCGCACTCGTGACCGTGTCCGCGCTCTCGGAAACGGTACGGCCCAACCAACTGCAGGGGTTCGTATTACCGACGCTTATCTATGCCGTCGGGGTTCTGATCGGCGCTGAACTAGGCCGGCGCAAGACTGCGGGACCGGTGGCCAGCACGGATCGGCTGAGCCGCGGCATCCGTTCGTGGTACCAGCGCATACCGCAGGCCACGCGCGCGGTCATCGATGGCGCGGTGCGCGGTGGAACGGCCGCCGCGGCCGGGGTACTTTTCGTGTCGGCCGTGACCGTTGCGGTGCTCATCGCGGTCAACTACGCGACCATTATCGGCCTCTATGAGGCCGTGCAGGCCGGCGTTGTCGGTGGCGCCACCATCACCCTCGCGCAGCTCGCCCTCATCCCCAACCTCGTCATCTGGGCTGCTGCCTGGTTTGTCGGGCCCGGCATCGCGTTGGGTGCGGGCAGCACAGTTTCGCCCATTGGTACCGTTGTCGGCACACTGCCGGGGCTACCCCTGTTTGGTGCGCTGCCGCAGGGCACCCCCGCCTACGGCTTCATCGGGTTGCTCGTTCCCGTGCTGATCGGCTTTATTTTCGCCGTCGTGACCCGGCAATTTCTGGACCGGCCCGGCGTGCCCGAACGCACCACGTTCGAACACGTACTCACCGGCCTGGGCATGGGGGTCGTCGGTGGCGCCCTCCTAGGGCTGCTCGCCTGGTGGTCGGCGGGAGCGATAGGCCCCGGTCGTCTCGTCGAGGTGGGACCGAATCCGCTGCTGGTCGGAGCGCTGGCCGCAGCTGAAATCGGTGTAGCAGCGGCCCTCGGTATGCTCGCCGGCCGGGTGCGGATACCGTCGGTACGACGCGCCAAACGGTAAGCTCGAACAGTGCTGTCAATTGTCGTGTTGATCTCCGGCGGAGGATCCAATCTTCGAGCCCTGCTGGAGGCGTCAGAAGACGCCGAATTTCCGGCCCGAATCGTAGCGATCGGTGCCGACCGCGATGCCGACGGGCTCGAGCTCGGCGTGGAATTCGGTATCCCCGCGTTCTCGGTTCCGTTCGCCTCGTTCGCCGACCGCGCGGCCTGGGGAGACGAACTGCTCGCTCAGATTCAGCAGTGGGAGCCCGATCTGGTCGTGCTCAGCGGCATGATGCGGCTGCTGCCTCCGCGCGTCGTCGCCGCCCTCTCGCCCAACCTCATCAACACGCATCCGGCCTACCTGCCCGAGTTTCCCGGAGCGCACGCCGTGCGCGACGCCCTCGCCGCCGGGGCGGTGCAGACCGGTGCGAGCATCATCGTGGTTGACAACGGTGTTGACGAAGGCCCCATTCTCGTGCAGGAACGCGTTGACGTTCTGCCCGATGACACCGAAACTTCCCTGCAGAATCGCATCAAGATCGTCGAGCGGCGCCTGCTCATCCAGGCCGTGCTCGACATCGCCAACGGACACATGAACCTCAAGGAGAACTCCACAGCATGAGTGGTCACACCAACGCGCCCAGCTCGTACCGACACCGGGACCAGATCACCATCAAGCGCGCACTCATCTCCGTGAGCGACAAGACCGGCCTGCTCGACCTCGCCGCAGCGCTTAAAGCGGATGGCGTCGAAATCGTCTCGACCGGATCCACCGCGGCAACCATTCGTGCCGCCGGCTACGACGTCACCGACGTCTCAGCCGTCACCGGTTTTCCGGAATCGCTCGACGGCCGCGTCAAGACGCTGCACCCCGGCGTGCACGCCGGCATCCTCGCCGACCTGCGACTCGAGACGCACGAAGCTCAACTCGACGAGCTCGGCATCAAGGCTTTCCAGCTCGTTGTGGTCAACCTGTACCCGTTCGTAGAAACCGTTGAGAGCGGGGCCGAGCCGGCCGACGTGATCGAGCAGATCGATATCGGCGGCCCGGCGCTCGTGCGGGCATCCGCTAAAAACCACGCGAACGTGGCGATCGTTGTCGACCCGGCCAACTACGGCGAGATCATCGCCGCCGTCGCTGCGGGTGGCTCGACCCTCAAACTGCGTCAGAAGCTAGCCTCGCTCGCCTTCGAACACACCGCAGACTACGACCTCAGCGTGTCGAGCTGGTTCACCGAGAACGTCTACGACCAGTGGCAGGACGACACCGAGGCGCTCGACGAAGACGTCACCTTCGAGGCGGCCGACGACGAGGATGAGGACGACGAGTCGCCGTTCCCCGCAGGGCTCGGCATCGAAGTGACCCGCGAGGCCATCCTCCGCTACGGCGAAAACTCGCACCAGGCCGCTGCGCTCTACGTCGGCGAAGGCGGCCGCGGTATCGCGCAGGCCAAGCAGCTGCACGGCAAGGAAATGTCGTACAACAACTATGTCGACGCGGATGCGGCCGTGCGCGCCGCCTTCGACTTCAGCGAACCGGCCGTGGCCATCGTCAAGCACGCCAACCCGTGCGGCATCGCCATTGCCAAGCCCAACGCACCGGATGCCATCGCCTCAGCGCACCTGCGCGCCCACGCCTGCGACCCGATCTCGGCGTTCGGCGGCGTCATCGCCGCGAACCGCGTTGTCACCTTCGGCATGGCCGAAACCATCAGCGAGATCTTCACCGAGGTGCTCGTCGCTCCCGGATTCGAACCGGCCGCGGTGGAGCTGCTCACCAAGAAGAAGAACATTCGCCTGCTTGAGCTGCCCGCCGACTACGAGCGGTCATCGCTGGAATTGCACCAGATTTCCGGCGGCCTGCTCGTGCAGGAAACCGACAGCTTCGAGGGGTTCAGCTCGGCCGGCTGGACGCTCGTCGCCGGCCCCGAAGTGGATGCCGCCACCCGCGCCGACCTCGAATTCGCGTGGAAGTCGTGCCGTTCCGTGAAGTCGAACGCGATTCTGCTCGCGCACGCCGGGGCATCCGTCGGAGTGGGCATGGGCCAGGTCAACCGGGTCGACTCCTGCCACCTCGCCGTGAGTCGGGCCGGCGAACGCGCCGAGGGATCGGTCGCCGCGTCTGACGCGTTCTTCCCCTTCGCCGACGGACTCGAAGTCTTGCTCGAGGCCGGAATCGCCGCCGTCGTGCAGCCCGGCGGCTCGGTGCGCGACCCCGAAGTCATCGCCGCGGCCACCGCTGCCGGTATTTCGATGTACTTCACGGGAGAGCGACACTTCTTCCACTAGGCTCAAACGCAAGAAAAGCACCTTCAATGTTGAGTTGGAGGTGCTTTTTTGCGTCTTTCCACTGGCCGCACTGCCGAAGGGCTCAGGGCACCGCGACCGGAAGGAGTCGCCGTGACGTAGCTGCGGGGTGCCTGGGCGTCGACTGCACAAGTGGTGGATGGGCGTTGGCTGCATAAGCGTTGAGTGCTGGAGCCGGCGCGGTTATCCTGATCGAGGCGGGGCCAGACACCGGCTCCGCCGCATTCGGCCCACAAGGCCCGACTTTTGGAGGAGCAATGACGCTCACGCACCCCGCCGCACCCCTCGAATCACTCACCGGGATTCCGTTCAGTCACGAGAGGGTACTGATCACGACGGGCGAACGCTCCGGATTGATGATCACGGTGGCCGTCCACTCCACCCGCCTCGGTCAGGCCCTCGGCGGCGCACGTCTCTGGCAGTACGCCAGCTGGACCGACGCGGTCGCCGACGCCCTGCGGCTCTCCGCCGCCATGACCCTCAAGAACGCCGTTGCCGGCCTGAACCGTGGCGGCGGCAAGGCCGTGATCTACCTGCCACTGGGTACCGTGCTCACCGATGCCGTCACGCGCCGGGCGATGCTCGACCTCGGTGACGCGATTGAGAGCCTCGATGGCACTTATATGACGGCCGAAGACGTTGGCACGAGCGCCGAGCTCATGGCCATCGTGGCCGAACGCACGAGCCACGTCTGCGGACTCCCCACTGCCACAGGCGGTGTCGGTGAACCAGCGGATGCCACGGCGGCCGGTGTCTATGCCAGCATCGAATCCACCCTCGAGGCTCTGTATGGCGTTCGCGCGGTGCGTGGCCGCCACCTGGTGATCTCCGGACTCGGTCAGGTGGGCGCACGCCTGGCCACGGCGCTCGCCGCCGCGGGCGCCACCCTCACCGTCACCGACATCAACCCCGACAAGCGCCGACTCGCCGACGAGCTCGGTGCCGGCTGGGTTGCTGTCGGCGAGGCTCACCGGGTGCCCGCCGACCTCTACGTGCCGTGCGGACTCGGCGGCGTGCTGACATCGACCGTGATCGCGGAGTTGAACGTGCTCGGCATCTGCGGTGCCGCCAACAACCAACTCGCGAACCCCGCCGGGGCGGCCCAGCTGGATGCGCGGGGAATCCTTTGGGCACCGGATTTCGTCGTCAACGGGGGCGGCGTGATCTATCTCTCGATGGCGAGCGAACGCAGCGCCGACCTCGAGCAGATCAGCGAGCGTGTCCGCGCGATCGGCTCGGTGCTGACGCAGATTTTTGCGGATGCTCGCGCGAACGACATAACGACCCTCGCGGCTGCGGAACGGCTCGCCGCCGCCCGTCTCAACCCGGCCGGGTAAGACGCTGCCGGACCGAGGGCTGCCCCAGGAGGGCTACTCGCGGAGGTCAGCGGGGAGGGTCGGGAGCACGCGTGCGGCCGCGCGGCGCTCCTTGAGCGTCGTGCGTGCGGCCTTGCTCAACTCGGTGAGGATCGGGATTCCGGAGACCAGGATGATTCCGATGATGAAGTATTCGGAGTAGGTGGCGACGAACTCGAACTGGCCGAGGAAGAACCCCACGAGGGTCAGTCCGACGCCCCAGGCGAAGGCTCCAATCGCGTTGTAGGTCACGAAGCTGCGGTAGCGCATCTTGCCGACGCCGGCAGCAACGGGCACAAAGGCCCGAAATATCGGCAGGAAACGGGCCAGGATGATCGACTTTCCACCGTGCTTGGCGAAAAAGGCGTTGGTGCGTTCGACGTTCTTCGGATTGAAGAACCGGTTCTTCTCCCGCGAGAACACGGCAGGACCGGCTTTTCGACCGATGAGGAAGGCGAGCTGGTCGCCGGCAAAGGCCGCCACGAAAACGACCAGACAGGTCACCCAGATCGGCAGTGGAACGACGCCGGTAGCGGTGAGCAGGCCCACGGTGAACAGGAGCGAATCACCCGGCATGAAGGACAACACGATGAAGCCGGTCTCGATGAACACAACCGCGGCGACGCCAAGCAGCACGAACGATCCAAACGAGTGGATCAGCCAGTCAGAGTCGAGAAAATCGATTCCGAGCAGGGTGGGCAGCATGAAGAATCCTTCCAACGGGGCGAGCGCGCGGGGCATGGCATGCCGACGAGTGGCGCAGAACCCAGACTACGGGACGCCGTATGAAAAACCGGTGGGCGCCGCAGCGCAGTGCCAGCCGGGGATCAGTGCCCGTGTGGGCTGTGAGAAAATTCTTGCCTTCTACCCTCGCTCGCCATATTCTGAAAGGCTGCCTGATCCGGGGGCAAAGGTTACATTTTCTTGAGCCGCCCAGAAGGAGGCGCGTTCTCACCAGCGCCCGTTCGGCGCTCGCACGATCCCGGTCGCCCACCCCACAGGAAACGGCGACCATAGACATCCGCCATGAACCCGCAACCCCGCGATCCGGGGCGCGGCAACATCGCAATCAGGACTGGAACATGACGACCACGACCGCACGACCGGCACCGCCGCCTCCCGCAAACGACGCGGCAGCGCGCAGCAAGACCTTTCGCAGCCTGCAACGGCTCTACCCCTATGCCAAACCGGCCCTGCCCCGCATTTACCTCGGCATGGTGGCCGCGCTCCTCGCGGGACTCGTGGCCTTGGCCATTCCGCAGGTGCTGGCCTGGCTCGTCGACGGCCCGCTCAGTGCGGTGGGCAACGGAGACAGCGCCGCGCAGATCTGGCCGGCCGTGTGGATGGTGCTCGGGCTCGGTGTGCTCGAGGCGATCATGATCGCCCTGCGCCGCTGGTTTGTGCTCACCCCCGGCACGCACATCGAGGCGCGCATGCGCAACCATCTCTATGCCCGCCTGCAGGACCTTCCGGTGAGCTTCCACGACCGGTGGCCGAGCGGCCAGCTGCTCTCGCGCGCGGTGAGCGACCTGAATCTCATTCGCCGTTGGGTGTCGTTCGGGCTCGTGCTGCTCGTCGTCAACTTTCTCACCATCGTTGTCGGCGTCGCCATCCTGCTCTGGATGCACTGGCTTCTCGGCGTGATTTTCGTGGTCTGCTCGATTCCGATCTGGATCTACGGCTACGTCTTCGAAGAGAAGTATTCGGTGATTGCACGGCGCAGCCAGGATCAGGCCGGCGACCTCGCAACCGCCGTCGAGGAATCGGTGCACGGTATCCGCGTGCTCAAAGCCTTTGGGCGAGGGTCGTTCGCGCTCAAAAACTTTGCCTCGCAGGCGGAAAGCCTGCGAGGCACCGAGATCGAGAAGGCACGCGCCATCGCGGGCATCTGGCTCTGGCTGCTCCTCGTGCCCGATGTGGCTTTCGCGCTCTGCCTCGTGGTGGGCGTCTGGCTCACCAGCCAGGGCGATCTCAGCGGCGGCGAACTGCTGGCGTTCTTTGCCACGGCCACCGTGCTGCGGTTTCCGGTCGAATCGATCGGATTCTTATTGTCGATGACCTTCGATGCGCGCACCGCGACCGACCGCTTCTTCGACATTCTCGACACCCCGAATGACATCACGGACCCCGCGCGTCCGGCCACACTCGCCGCGCCGCTCGGGCGGCTCGCCTTTGACAACGTACATTTTCGCTACCCGGACTCACCGGAGCGCTTTCCCGACCTGCTCAACGGCATCGACCTCGTGCTCGAACCGGGGGAGACCATGGCTCTCGTGGGCCTCACCGGCTCGGGCAAGTCCACACTGACGGCGCTCACGACTCGACTCTACGATGTGACCGCCGGCTCGGTGACGCTCGACGGCGTCGACGTGCGCATGCTCAGTCGCGAGGAGCTCCGCAGCCACCTCGCGATGGCGTTCGAGGATGCAACACTGTTCTCGGCATCCGTTCGGGACAACGTGCTGCTCGGTCGTGCTGAATACGCCGATTCCGGCCCTGAAGCGGATGCAGCGCTCGCGCAGGCGCTGCAGATTGCTCAGGCCGGTTTCGTACACGACCTGCCCCTCGGCGTGGACACCCTCGTCGGCGAAGAAGGAATGAGCCTCTCCGGCGGCCAGCGGCAGCGCCTGGCGCTGGCCCGCGCGGTCGCGGCCCGTCCGGCGGTGCTCATTCTCGACGATCCGCTGTCGGCGCTCGATGTGAACACCGAATCGCTCGTAGAAAATACCCTGCGCGAGGTACTCGTCGACACCACCGCACTGATCGTGGCGCATCGTCCCTCAACGGTTATGCTCGCCGATCGGGTAGCCCTACTCGAGAACGGCCGAATCACGGTCGTCGGCACGCACTCCGAGCTGCTGCGCACCAGCCCGCACTACATTTTCGTCATCTCCAGCCTGGAAGACGAAGAACGCAGAGAATCCAGCAGAGCGGGGGAGACGCTGTGAGCGGCGGTACCAATGCAAACGGCAGCATCAAATCCAGCGTGCGGGGAGTCGCCGGCGAGGAACGCCACGACTTCACCCAGGCGGAGAGCAAGCAGATTCGAGCCCGTTCCCTGCGGCTGCTCGGCTCACTGCTGCGGCCGGTGCGCGGCAAGGTCGTGCTTGCCATGCTCGTGGTCGTCGTCTCGACCGCGGCGCAGGTGGCTGGTCCAGCCCTCATCGCCGTCGGCATCGACCGTGGGTTGCCGGCACTACTCGACAACGACTGGATGCCGCTGGCCGCGACCGGCGCGATCTACCTCGTCGCCGGGGTACTCGGCGCGCTGCTCATTGCCTGGTACACCGTGGTGAGCGCCCGGGTGAGCCAGGCCGTGCTGATCGACCTGCGCAAGCGGGTGTTCCTGCACACGCAGAAGCTCAGCCTCGAATTTCACGAGTCGTACACCTCGGGACGCATTATCTCGCGCCAAACCAGCGACCTCGACGCCATTCGGGAGCTGCTCGACTCCGGCATCAACCAGCTCGTGCAGGGCATCCTCTATATGTCGTTCACCGCGATTGCGCTCGTGCTCCTCGACGGCACCAGCGGACTCGTATTGCTCGGTGCTCTGCTGCCGCTCGCTATTCTCACCCGCTGGTTTCAGGTGCGCTCACAGAGCCTGTTTCGCCAATCGCGGGTCGCGTCGGCGAGCCTGATAGTGCGTTTCGTCGAGACGATGACCGGCATTCGCGCCGTGAAGGCATTTCGCATCGAGAAGCACAACGAATCGGTGTTCGCCGCGCTCGTCGAGAGCTACCGCGCGGTCAACGCCCGGGTCATCCAACTGTTCGGGGTCTTCGACCCGGGTCTGGTACTCATCGGCAACGTCACCGTCGCCGTCGTGCTCCTGGTCGGCGGATTTCGTGTCGCCGACGGCCAGCTGGCCATCGGTGCCCTGCTCGCCACCCTGCTCTACACTCGCCGCTTCTTCGACCCGATGGAGGAGATGGCGATGTTCTACAACTCCTATCAGTCGGCTGCTGCGGCGCTCGAGAAAATCTCGGGCGTACTTGAAGAACGCCCCGGGGTGCCCGATCCGGTGGCCCCGATCGACCTGTGGGAAGCACGCGGGCGGGTGCGCTTCGAGAACGTGCAATTTGCCTACCAAGCCGACCGCGAGATTCTGCCGCAGTTCGACCTGGATATTCCGGCCGGGCAGACCATCGCCCTGGTCGGGTCGACCGGAGCCGGAAAATCCACGCTCGCCAAGCTCATGAGCCGGTTCTATGACCCCACGGATGGCCGGGTGCGGCTCGACGACGTCGACCTGCGGGATCTGCACCCCAAGGACCTGCGTCGGGCGATCGTCATGGTCACCCAGGAGGCCTACCTGTTCAGCGGCTCGGTTGCCGAGAACATCGCCATCGGTAAACCGGATGCCTCGGCGCAGGAGATCCGCGCCGCCGCGGCCGCCGTCGGCGCCCACGAATTCATCGAAAGTCTGCCCAATGGCTACGACACCGACGTGAATAAGCGGGGCGGTCGGGTGTCGGCCGGTCAACGCCAGCTGATCTCGTTCGCGCGGGCGTTTCTGGCCAACCCGGCGGTGCTCATCCTCGATGAGGCCACCTCGTCGCTCGACATTCCGAGCGAACGGCTGGTGCAGGAGGCACTGCAGACCCTGCTGAAAGATCGCACGGCCGTCATTATCGCCCACCGACTGTCGACGGTGGCCATCGCCGACCGGGTGCTCGTGATGGAGTACGGCCGCATCGTGGAGGACGGCACGCCGAACGACCTCATCTCCGGCTCCGGTCGTTTCGCCACCATGCACGCGGCCTGGCGCGACTCCCTGGTGTAACCGTTCGGATGCCGGCATCCGTAACACCGGGAGAAATTACGCTGCACGGGTGCTGGCCAGGTGGCGGGTGAGCCGAGGACGTCGTTCCAACATGCGTCGCGATTGTGGGACTTTGGTCACTGGCGCGCTCCCGGAATGCGCGAGATGCTGGAACCGGGCAATTTGTCCTTCTGTAGGCACATCAGGTACGCACAGCACGAGAAAGGCTGCCAGAACGATGAGCAGTATGACACCTCCCGGCTCCATCCCGCCGAACCCGACCCCGACCTCGACCCCGCCTACCGCCTCAGCTCGGCCAGGGGCTAAGCCGGGACCGATCATCCTGCTCATTGTGGGCACCGTGCTGGGCCTGATCGGCGCCGGCATGCTCTCCGGCGGAACGGCGCTCGCCGTCGCGACGGCGACGCAGCAGAACGACGGCTACTTCACCTCTCCGGCGCGCACCTTCACGGTTGATTCCTACGCGATCACCTCGCCGAAGCTGGACGTTGGAAGCGACTTCGGGATGCCGACCGGAGTCGGGTTCGACCTTGCAACGCTGCGGCTGCAGGCGAGTGCCGTCACGAGCGGCCAGGACGTGTTCATCGGCATAGCACCACGCTCCAACGTTGACGCGTACCTCGCCGAGGTGAACCACAGCGAACTACGCGAGGTGCAGACATCCCCGTTCCGAGTGACCTACCGCGACGTGTCCGGAACCCAATCGCCCGCCCTCCCCGGCGACCAGTCGTTCTGGACCGAGTCATCGTCGGGCCCCGGCACTCAACAGATCCTGTGGAAGCCCGCAGCGGGCGAGTGGTCGGTCGTCGTCATGAACTCCGACGGGAGCGGAGGCGTCGCGGTGAACGTGACCGCCGGCGTACACACCGATCTGCTCGGGCCGATCGCGGTGGGGCTTCTCGTGGGCGGGGTGACCCTCTTTCTCACGGGTGCGCTTCTCGTCGTGCTGGGCGCCATCGGGCTCGGTCGTCAGCTCACACCGCGCGCGCCGGCGATGCCCGGCCAGCCGCTGGCAGCATCTGGGTCGGCAGCACCGGGTCTGGCCGCGCCATCCGTTTCGGCTGGCGGTGACCGGGCACAGCGGATTTATCCGGCGGCACTGACCGGCCACCTTGACCCCGTGCTTTCGCGTGGCCTGTGGCTGATCAAGTGGTTGTTGGCCATTCCGCACTTCGTGCTGATTGCCTGCCTCTGGTTTGCGTTCGTCGTCACGACGATCGTGGCGGCATTCGCGATTCTGTTCACCGGTCGCTACCCGCGCTCGATCTTCTACTTCAACGTGGGAGTGCTCCGCTGGAGCTGGCGAGTGTCGTACTACGCCTATTCCGCACTCGGTACCGACCGCTACCCGCCCTTCACCCTCGCGCGCACCGACTACCCCGCCGACTTCGACGTTGAGTACCCGGAGCATCTGTCGCGTGGTCTCGTGCTCGTGAAGAGCTGGCTGCTCGCCATTCCGCACCTGGTACTACTCACGGTGTTCGTCGGCGGCATGTCAACGTGGGCCTACCCGTGGCGCGATGATGTCGGATTCGGCGATTCAGCATCCGGAAATACCGGATTTGGCAGCACCGACGGGGTCTCGCTGTTGGCCGTGCTCGTCGTGGTCGCCGGGGTCATTCTGCTGTTCACCGGTCGGTATCAGCGGCCGCTGTTCGACTTCATCATGGGTGTCAACCGCTGGGTGTTCCGCGTCGTGACGTACACGGCGCTGATGCGCGACGAATACCCGCCGTTCCGGCTCGACCAGGGTGCGACCGAGCCGACCGGTGAGGCGGTCGCGCACTCGGGTGCGGCTCAACCCACCGCGACACCGGCACCGTAGGCCGAGCGGCCCACCCGCCGGTTACTTGTCCGATCCGGCGGTCAGGCCGCCCACGATGTATTTCTGCAGGTAGAGGAACAGCGCCATCACCGGCAGTGCGGCGAGCACGGCCCCGGCCGAGAATGCACTCCAATCGGCATAGTTCGGGTTGGACACTAGCTTGTACAGGCCCACAGCGAGCGTCTGCTTCTCGGGATCGATGAGCAGCACGCTCGCGACCACGAAATCATTCGTCGTCGCGATGAACGAGAGCAGTCCGACAACCGCGAGAATCGGTGCCACCAGACGCAGGATGATCGTAAAGAAGATGCGCGCGTGACTGGCCCCGTCAATCTTCGCGGCCTCGTCGATTGACGCAGGAATGGTATTGAAAAAGCCGTACATCAGGTAGGTGTTCACGCCGAGGGCGCCGCCCAGATAGACCATGATCAGGCCGATCTGCGTGTTCAGACCGATCGCCGGGAACAGGTCGCCGATCGTGCTCATCACGAGGAAGATCGCGACGACGGCGAGCAGCTGTGGAAACATCTGCACCAGAACGAGCGTGAGCAGGCCCGCTCGACGCCCGGTAAAACGCATGCGCGAAAAGGAATATGCAGCGAGCGCCCCGAGGAAAACAGTGAGAATCGAGGTGGTGCCGGCGATGAGGATGGTGTTGCCGAACCACTGGGCGAAGGGGGTTTCCGGGGTGCTCAGAATGCGGGCATACGACTCAAAACCCACCTGTGAGAACAAAGCGTTGGAACCGGTCAGGGTTCCCCGCGGATTCAGGGAGGCCGACAGCACATACAGCAGCGGGAAGGCCGAGAACACAACCATCACCAGACCGACCAGATGCCGCCAGCCGGTGCGCCCGAACCACCGCCGAAACGTGAACGGACGCTTCAGCGGGACTACCCGCGATGGAGTGGAGACGGAGGTCATCGATTCAGCTCCTCAAGCGCCTTGGTCTTACGGAAAGCGACCACCGAGATGACGGCCACGAGTACGAAAATAATGATGGAGAAGGCGCTGGCCAGGCCGTAGTCACGGGCCTGGCCGGTGAAGGCAACCTTGTAGACCATCGAAATCAGGATGTCTGTGGCGCCGACGTTCACGTCGGCGGCCGCGTCACGCGGCCCCCCTCCGGTGAGCATATAAATGAGGTTGAAATTATTGAAATTGAAGGCAAACGATGCGATGAGAAGCGGCGACACCGACACCAGCAGCAGCGGCAATTTGATCAGCCGAAACACCGCCCAGGGTCGTGCTCCATCAACGGTTGCGGCTTCTTCGAGCTCCGTCGGAATCGACTGCAGCGCACCGGTGCAGACCAGGAACATGTAGGGGAAGCCGAGCCACAGGTTCACCGTGAGAATGCTGATCTTGGCCAGCCACTCGTTGGTCAGCCAGGGAATCTGGGCCCCGCCGAGGAGAACCTGGTTGACGAAGCCGAAGCTCTCGCTGAGCATTCCGGCCCAGACCAGCGCTGACAGGAATGCGGGAAAAGCATAGGGCAGGATCATCGCCACCCGGTAGAATTTTCGACCTTTCATGCGCATATCGTTGAAGACGATCGCGAGGAACAACCCCAGAAAGAACGTGGTGGCAACCGACAGCGCTGCAAACGTGACGGTCCACAGGGTGACGCTGATCAAGGGCGTGCGGATGCCCTCCTCGGTGAACGCACGAGCAAAGTTATCGAAGCCCACATTGATCCGCCAGCCGGGCAGCATTTCTTCGCCCGAGGCGGCGACGAAGGCGCCGTCACCGGTATCGGAATAGACCGTGCCGGTCTGGGCATCCGTCATGGTGTCGGCCTGCTCGTCATAGACGAGCGACGAGAGATACAGGTAGGCGTTACTGCCGTCGTTGGTGCGCAGGGCACCGTCGTTGGGATCGTCGGAGAAGGGGACGGCCAGTGCGGTGATCTCGCTGGTGCGCGCCAAAATGTCCTGAAAACTGAGGCTGGTGTACCCGTCGAGCCCGACCGCTTCACCGCCGTCGAGGCGTGCGTTGTTCACGGGGGCAAGTGGGCTGTCGGCGGAGCCCAGACTGACCTTGCCGTTTGGGTCCGTCACCAAAAAGCTCAGGGTGCCGAACTGGTCGAGCACGGTGACCGCATACGCCGGTGAGTCAGGGACACGGTCCTGGGCGCTGCTCATGAGGGCGGAGATCGCCTGCGCCTTGTCGCTGTTGTGCCCCGTGCTGTAGTTGGTGAAACCGATGTAGGCGGTGTAACCCACGACGAAAATCTGAAACACCACGAGAAAGATCACGCCCGGCGTGAGATATTTGGCCGGAAGCTTGCCCGGGGTGAAATAAATCCAATTCACCACCACCGTGACGGCGGCAACGAGGGTGAAGATCAGCCACTGCTGGTGCAGAAACAGGACGAACAGCCCATACAGGGCGATGGCATCGACAATTCCCAGGAGTGCGATCTTCAGCAGGATCGCCTTGAGCCCTCCCGACGCCGCTTCTGCGATCATGGCGGCGCGATGCTGCTGCGGAGACGGTTTGGTCGCGCTGACGTCGGTGTCAGTGGTGCGCATGCTTCAACTTTCGTCAGGGTCACAGGTCATGAATGGGTGTGGTCGCCCGATGGGGCGACCACACCACCCGGTGGTCAGTCGATGGCCGGTGGTCAGCCGATAGCGCCCTGCACGTCGGCGGCAAGTTTCTGCCACGTCGCGATCGGGTCTGCGCCATTGATGATGGCCGCCTCGGCGATACCCCAGAACTGCCAGACCTGCCCCATAGCAGGGATGGCCGGCATCGGCACCGACTCAGCACCGACCGCCGCGAAGCCGGCGAGCACGGGATCACTCGAAGCGGCCTCGGCCGAAGCCGTCAAGGCGGGGAGCACCTTGCCAGACTCGAACAGGGCCGTCTGAACGTCTTCGGTGGCCATGTAGTTGACCAGGAAGTCGTTGGCGGCGACCTTGTTTTTGCTTTGCTCGCTGATAAAGAAGCCCTTGACGCCCGCGAAGGGTGCTGCGGCATTCGTCGACGGAGCGGCGATCGGGTCCACTGCCAGGTTGATGCCGGCGTCGAGGGCTGCACTGACGTTCCACGGACCGGTCAACCAGAAGGCTGCGTCGCCCGAGGTGAAGGCGGTTTTGGCCACGTCGCCGGTGATTTCTGTGTTGAAGACACCGGTGCCGTTCTTGCCCTGGCCCGCGAGCCAGGCGGCAAATGCCTCGCCCCCAGCGTTGCCAATCTCCAACTTGGTGGCGTCATAACCGCCCGACGCGTCGGTGCCGAAAACGGGAGCACCGAACGACGTCTCGAACGGGTACAGGTGGTACGGGTTGCCGTCGACGCCCTGCTCGACCAGGAACGGGTACGTTACACCGGCCGCGGTGCCCTTGGCGATCATGTCGTCATAGGAGGTCGCGGCCGCGGGAACGAGGTCGGCATTGCGCAGCAACGCGAGGTTCTCCACGGCGTAGGGCAGTTCATAGACCTTGCCGTCATAGGTCGACGCCGTGATGGCCACGTCGAGAAATTCCGCGGCCTTGTCGCCGAGTTCGATCGGGCTCACGACGCCGTTGGTGACGAGCTCTCCGAGCCAGTCGTGGGCGCCCATGGTGATGTCGGGTCCCTTGCCGGTCGGCACCTGCTGGATGAAATCATCCTTCAGTGTCGCGTTGTCCTTGGAGATCAGGTCGACCTCGACACCGGTCTTCTCGGTGTAGGCGTCGGCGGCCGGCTGCAGTGCATCGAGGCGTTCGGCGTCAACCCACACCGTGAGGGTATTGGCAGCCGCAGTATCGCCGGTCGTGTCCTCGGACGATGTGGGGGAGCATCCGGCCAGAGCCAGGGTGGCGACAACCGCCAGGGCGCCGACGCGAAACAGGTTTTTGGTGTTCACCGTCATTGGTGTGTGCCTTTCGCAATATTGTGCCTGCAGCGCTGCAGACAGGAATTATCCGGACCGACTGCGAGCATGTGCAGAACAGGCCGTGGTTGAGGTTAGCCCGCGTTGGGCCCCAATAGGGTCACAAATCGAGCACGCTCGGCGGTGCTGCCGCATCGAACGCGTCCCTCGGCTGCGGATGATCGGATTCGCTCGGCCGCTGGCGACCGGCGGGCGGTGACCAGCGGGCGGCGGCGAAGTCGACACGGTAGGCGGCATCCGCGCTCGGCTGGTCACTGCCGGCGTGTATCAGCGGCGTATGTTCGGCGCGGTAGTGCGGCAGGGCCTGCGCCTCGTGCCCGATCGGTGGATGCCCGCCGGAGCGGATCACCCGCCACCACGCCACGTCGGAACCATAGCGGGCCATGATCTGGCCGACGGCGCGGGCGGCGCGCGAGCCGAGTTGTGCGGCCACTCCGCCGTAGGTCATCACCCGTCCCGGCGGGATGGAATCGACCACGCCGAGCACCAGGGAGACGAAATCATCGGGCTCGGGCGTGCTCACGCTCTGGCTGAACTCGGTTAGAGCTGGAGGGCGCCGATGATTTCGCCGTACTGGGTTTCGCCGACATCGACGAAGCCGAGGCGGTGGAAGAACGCCTCCGGGCCGTCGGCGCCAGGCTCCCAGATCACGTTGACGTGGTTGAAGCCGCGATCGCGGGCTTCAGCAGCAAGAGCCTCGGCAGCAAATTTGCCGACACCCCGGCCCTGCGCGTCTGCATCGACGTTGATACGCCAGATACAAGCCCGAAACTCTTCGTGGTCAGACTCTGGGTCGAAGTTACCGTGGATGAACCCCGCGACGACACCGTCGAGAAGAACCACGCGCTGCCAAGACGTTGCCGGGTTGATTACCGAAGCTGCGACCGAATACGAGACCGGCGCAATGAATTGTTCCTGGCCCGGTTTCAGGCTCAAAGTGTTGGCCGCAACGATGTTTCGTGCGGATAGTTCTTCCAGCTTCAGCTCACCCATGTGATCAGGCTAACGTGCACCCGCGGTAGTCGGAAGTCGAGAGAGCGTTTGACCCCGGCAATTCACCTGCAAGATTTATCTCGATGTCAAGATACTTGCGGGCCTCTAGTAGGCTTGACGGTGGTCGTGACGGCCACACTGAGTAAAGAGGAGAATTTTTTGTCGAAGATCAAGGTAGAGGGTACTGTTGTCGAGCTCGATGGCGACGAGATGACCCGCATCATCTGGCACGCTATCAAAGAAACGCTCATTCACCCGTACCTCGACATTGACCTCGAGTACTACGACCTGTCAATTCAGAAGCGTGACGAGACCAACGACCAGATCACGATCGATGCGGCTCACGCCATTCAGAAGCACGGTGTCGGCGTGAAGTGCGCCACGATCACCCCCGACGAGGCACGCGTCGAAGAATTCGGCCTGAAGCAGATGTGGCTTTCGCCCAACGGAACCATCCGTAACATCCTCGGCGGCACCATTTTCCGCGAGCCCATCATCATCTCCAACATCCCGCGCCTCGTGCCCGGGTGGAACAAGCCGATCATCATCGGCCGCCACGCCTACGGCGACCAGTACAAGGCCACCAACTTTCGGTTCAAGGGCAAGGGCACGCTCAGCATGACCTTCACCCCGCAGGACGGCAGCGAGCCGTCCACGTTCGAGGTCTTCCAGGCCCCGGGCGACGGTGTCGCGATGGGTATGTACAACCTCGACTCGTCGATCATCGATTTCGCCCGCGCATCGCTCAACTACGGCCTCCAGCGCAAGGTGCCGGTCTTCCTGTCGACCAAGAACACGATCCTGAAGGCCTACGACGGTCGGTTCAAGGACATCTTCCAGGACATCTTCGACGCTGAGTTCCGTGCGGACTTCGACGCCGCCGGCCTCACCTATGAGCACCGCCTCATCGACGACATGGTCGCGTCCGCAATGAAGTGGGAGGGCGGCTACCTCTGGGCCTGCAAGAACTACGACGGCGATGTGCAGTCTGACACCGTGGCTCAGGGCTTCGGCTCGCTCGGTCTCATGACGAGCGTGCTCTCCACGCCCGACGGCAAGGTCGTCGAGGCGGAGGCTGCCCACGGCACCGTGACCCGGCACTATCGCCAGCACCAGCTCGGCAAGCCCACCTCGACCAACCCGATCGCGTCGATCTATGCCTGGACCCGCGGCCTCGCTCACCGTGCCGAGCTCGACAGCAACCCGGCGCTCACCGAGTTCGCGCTCACCCTCGAGGACGTCGTCATCAAGACCGTCGAAAGCGGCAAGATGACCAAGGACCTCGCCCTGCTGGTCGGCCCGGATCAGGCGTACCAGACCACCGAGGAATTCCTCGCCTCGCTCGCCGAGAACCTGCAGACCCGCCTGGCGTAACCTGCACCAGCGCCTGACGGCGCGTCGGTAGTTCACTACCGTCAGCAGCTGGGTCCAACGAGGGCCCCGACCGGAAACGGTCGGGGCCCTCGTTGTGTGTCGGTGGAGCCGTGGGGGTGCAGCGGTTTAAGTGCGGCTGCCTGTTGCTGCGACCCAAATGCGGGCGCCCGAATGCGGGCGCCCGAGTGCAGAGGAGGCTGCCCTCGCTGGCGCGTCGCCCCGGCTCGCGAGAGAATGCAGGTATGCCCCGCCTTCTCGCGCTTGCGCGCCGCTACCCCCTCGTCGTTGCCACCGTGGTTGTCGGCTTGCTCGGGCTCGTGCTCGGCGCCGCCGGGGCAATGGATGTCGTGCGCTGGCTGTTCAGTGGGTTCGGCCTGATCGCGGCCCTGATCTCATCCGTTGGTATGGTGCGTCAACTGATGCGGGGTTCCTTCGGCGTCGATCTGCTGGCGATCATCGCCATCGTCGCGACCATTCTCGTGGGCGAATACATAGCGACCCTGCTCATCGTGCTGATGCTCTCCGGGGGAGCGGCGCTCGAAGACTTCGCTGCCGGGCGGGCCGCCCGGGAACTCGACGCACTGCTGAAACGCGCCCCCCAGATCGCACATCGACTGGACCCCCACTCCGGCGAGGCCACGGACGTGCCCGCCACCGAGGTCACCGTGGGTGACCTGCTGCTCGTGCGCCCGTCCGAGATCGTGCCGGTCGACGGGCAGTTGGACAGCGTCAGCGCGGCATTTGATGAGTCCTCGCTCACCGGCGAGAGTCTGCCGGTCGAACGCACCTCCGGCGACGCGGTACTGAGCGGATCGATCAACGGGCAGCGGGCGGCTACCATCGTCGCCACGGCGACCGCCGCAAACAGCCAGTACCAACGCATTATCGCCCTCGTTGAGGAGGCCTCGCAGAGTAAAGCTCCGGTGGTGCGGCTCGCCGATCGCTATGCCGTGCCCTTCACTGTGGGTTCGCTCGCGCTCGCTGCGCTGGCCTGGGTGCTTTCCGGCGACCCGGTGCGCTTCGCCGAGGTGCTCGTGGTGGCGACACCATGCCCGCTGCTGCTGGCCGCCCCGGTCGCGTTCATGGGCGGCATGAGCCGCGCCGCCCGCAACGGCATTATCGTCAAGGGTGCTGGGGTGCTCGAAGCCCTCGCTCGCGCCAAAACGGTGGTCTTCGACAAGACCGGAACGCTCACCTACGGCACGCCCCAAATCACCGAGGTGCGCCCCGAAGCCGGGTTCTCCACTGACGAGTTGCTCACCCTCGCGGCATCGGCCGAACAGTATTCCAGTCACGTGCTGGCAGCATCCGTGATCGCGGCGGCACACGAGCGGGGCCTTCTGCTGCAGACGACCGATTCGGCGCGTGAGGCCGCAACGTTCGGCGTTGAGGCGCAATTCGGGGCCGGCACGGTGCGCGTCGGCAAGTTGTCCTTCATTCATGAGGGGGCAGCGGATGCCACGGCCACCCATCTTGAGGGCGGCCAGCTGGCCATGTACATTGCCGTCGACGGTCGATTTGCGGGCAGTATTATCGCGAGCGACCGGATTCGGGACAATGCGCGCCAGACGGTCGCTGACTTCGCTCGAGTCGGCGTGCGGGAGAACCTCATGCTCACGGGCGATGCGCGCGCCACCGCCCAGCATGTGGCCGGCCAGGTGGGCATCGTGCACGTGCGGGCGGATTGCCTGCCCAGCGATAAGGTCGACGCGGTGCAGGCCTTGCCCCAGCGGCCGGTGATCATGGTCGGTGACGGGGTCAATGATGCGCCCGTACTCGCCGTCGCCGACGTGGGGATCGCGATGGGGGCGAAGGGGTCGACGGCGGCGAGTGAATCGGCCGACGTGGTGATTCTGCTCGACGATATTTCCCGCACCGTGCGCGCCGTGCGCATCGGGCAGGACACCGTGCGGGTGGCCTTACAGAGCATCTGGCTCGGCATCGTGCTGAGCGTCGTGCTCATGGTCGTCGCGGCGTTCGGGTTGATTCCGGCCACCGCGGGAGCGATCAGCCAGGAGGTCGTCGATCTGCTGACCATTTTGAACGCCCTGCGCGCGATCGGCGGCCGTCGGGATAACGCGGCGGCGGCACAGGAGCAGCGGCAGACTCAGATGCCGGCGCCGCGCACGGTGGCCGCGGACGCCAACCGCGCCGGCTGACCGCGCCGGCTGACTGCGCTGGCGGACTGCGCTGGCGGACTGCCCCGATATCACGGCGTCCGATACCTGCAGAATGCCCCTATCCGGGGGGCAATGAGCGCGCTACGGTCACGAGCGAACTGTCCCACGCGCCGGAAAGAGCTCCGCTCCTGTCGTGGAACGACCATCTCGTACCCTTATCGGATTGGACACCCACGTGAGTTCTTTCTTCAGGCGCATGATGTCTGCGCCGGATACCGCGCTGAACCCAGCGTCAACATCACGTACGCGTCGTCGCGCCACAATCGCGGCCACCGTCACCCTCGCCCTCGTCGGCGCTTCAGCCCTCGTCGGCGGCACCCTGCCCGCCAACGCAGCCCCGGCAGCGACCGGCCTGGCCGGCAGCATCAGCGCCCCCGGCGGGCAGCGGATGGACTTCACCGCCGGACGCTACATCGTGACCCTCAGCGACGAGGCCGTTGCGCTGTATCAAGGCGGTGTCAACGGCTTCTCGGCCACGATGCCGGATGCCGGGGCCAAGCTCGACGCGCAAAGCCGCTCGGCCGAGAGCTACCAGAACTATCTCGCGCGCGTCCAGAGTCAGGTGGCGGCATCCGTTGATGCCACGGTGGCGTATTCCTACACGCTCGCGGTCAACGGATTCGCCGCGCAGCTGACCGGTAAGCAGGCGGCCACCCTCGCCATGAAGAGAAACGTGGTCTCGGTCGTGCCCGACGCGCTGAGGCACGTGACCGCAGAATCCTCGACCGACTTTCTGCGGCTCAGCGGACCCGGCGGACTGTGGTCCAAGCTGGGTGGGGCGAGCAAGGCCGGACAGGGCGTTGTGATCGGAGTGCTCGACACCGGCATCGCACCGGAGAACCCGTCCTTCGCGGGCGAACAGCTCGGTACGACGCCCGGTAACGAGCCATGGCTCGACGGTGACACGATCACCATGAATAAAGCCGACGGCACCACCTTCACCGGTCTCTGCCAGACCGGAGAACAGTTCGCCGCGAGCGACTGCAGCACCAAGGTGATCGGGGCACGCTACTTTCTCGACGGCTTCGGCGCCGATCGGATCGGCGACGCCGCCACTGGAGAATATGTCTCCCCACGCGACGGCGACGGCCACGGTTCGCACACCATGAGCACTGCCGGCGGAAACGCTGACGTAGCGGCCGCTATCAACGGAAACGATTTCGGCGTCATTTCGGGTGTGGCACCGGCTGCCAAGCTCGCCGCCTACAAGGTGTGCTGGTCGGGCCCGGACCCTTCGGCGACGACCGATGACGGCTGCACCGACACCGACATTCTCAAGGCCATCGACCAGGCTATCTCCGACGGTGTCGACGTGATCAACTATTCGATCGGCGGCGGGCCGGCGCAGACCACATTCTCACCCACCGACGCGGCCTTCCTCGGCGCGGCAGCAGCGGGCATCTTTGTGGCCGCCTCCGCCGGCAACGCCGGACCAGACGCATCAACCCTCGACAATGCGTCACCGTGGATCACCACGGTTGCCGCGAGTACCATTCCCTCCTACGAGGCGACGGCGTCTCTCGGTGACGGTTCGAAATACGCCGGTGCCTCGATTACCGTCGACCGCACTCCGGGAGCCACCCCGCTCTCGGGAGACCTGCTCCGGGCCGACCTCGTCGCCGTCGACGGCTTCGACCCGGCCGACGCGCTGCTCTGCGCACCGGGCGCGCTCGACCCGGCCAAGGTCGCCGGCGGGATCGTCTTCTGTGAACGCGGCGTATACGCCCGGGTGGACAAATCCGCCGAGGTGTTGCGGGCAGGCGGCAGCGGCATGCTGCTGGTCAATCGAACCCCCGCAGACGTCGACACCGACGAGCACTCGGTGCCGAGCATCCACCTCGACGCTCCCGCTTTCGACCCGGTCTACGCGTATGCGGCGACCCCCGGAGCGACCGTCACCTTCACCCCGGACAACACGACAGCCATGCAGACCCCGGTGCCCCAGGTCGCCGGATTCTCCTCGCGCGGGCCGGTCACCGCCGACGGCGCCGACCTGCTCAAGCCCGACATTTCCGCGCCCGGTGTCAGCGTTCTCGCTGACGGGGCCAATGCGGCCGGAGCCGACCCGACCTTCCAATTTTTGTCGGGTACCTCAATGGCCAGCCCACACATCGCCGGTCTGGCGGCACTGGTTCTGGGCTTCCGACCGCTCGCGACACCGGCCGAGATCAAATCGGTCATGATGACGACGGCGACGAACACCGTTGATGCCAACGGTGATCGGGTGACCGACCCGTTCGCTCAGGGTGCCGGGCAGGTCACCCCCTCGTCGTTCGAATTTCCGGGCCTGGTCTACCAGAGCGGCCCGGCCGACTGGCTGGCCTACCTGCAGGGGATCGGTTTCAACGCCGGAGTCGACCCCATCGACGCCAGCAACCTGAACCTGCCGTCCATTCAGATCGGTGCCCTGACCGCACCGGAAACGATCACCCGCACCGTGACAGCCGTGCGGGCGGGCACCTACACGGCCGCCCCGGTCAACATCCCCGGGATCAGCGCGGTTGTCTCTCCGGCCAGCATGACCTTTGGTGCGGTGGGTGAGAAACAGAGCTACACGGTGACCTTCACTCGAACGGATGCCCCGCTCGACGAATACTCCACCGGCTCGCTGGACTGGGGCTTCGGCAAGGGCAACGTCGTGCACAGCCCGATCGCCGTGCGGCCGGTCACCGTCGTCGCTCCCGGCGACGTGGCCGGCGCCGGCGTGGACGGTTTTGTTGACGTCACCGTCACCCCGGGCGGATCGGAGCCGGTAGCGCTGAACCTGAGCGGCCTGGCCGCGGGAACGCACCAGACGGACCCGGCCGACCCGACCGGCGTGCACTCCGGTTCCGGCGTGAGCGGCGACCAGGTCACGTCGGAGGTGGAGATTCAGGGAGGCCGACTGGCCCGTTTCGACCTGAACGCCGTGGATGACTCGACCGACCTGGACCTGTTCGTGTTCCTGCTCGATGGTGCGGGTGGTGACCCGGTTGCCGGCTGGCAATCCGCCACCGGTTCCGCCGATGAGCGAGTCGACCTGGCCGACCCGGAACCCGGTTTCTATCGCATCGTCGTGGACTTCTTTTCGGGTTCGACCGCCTTCGACGTGAATACCTTCGCGGTGGCGGCGGGGGAGCCCAGCAACGGATTCACGGCGACCCCGCCGTCGATTCAGGGGCCGCAGGGCGTGCCGCTTACGTACACGCTGAGCTGGGCCGGCCTTGCGCCGAACACGCCCTACCTCGGCGTGGTCGACTATGGCGACAGCACCGCGTCGACGATCCTCACCGTGGCGGCCACCGCTCCCGGCGAACCGGATGCTCCGGTGAATACGGTGGCGCCCACCGTGGTCGGCACGCCTGAGATCGGGTCGGTACTCACGGCCGATCCTGGCCAGTGGAACACCGAGGGCCTCGCCTTCGGCTACCAGTGGCAGAGCGACGGCGTCGACATCGCCGGCGCGACGACGTCGACGTTCACGCCGAACGCGGCGCTCGCCGGAACGACGCTGACCGTGGTGGTGACCGCGTCGAAGGACGGGCTGCCGAGTGCGTCGGCGACCTCGCCCGGGGTCCTGGTGAAATACGCCGCCACGGTTGCGATGTCGTTGAACCACCGGGTGGTTTTCTTTTCCAGCCGGGTCACCGTGTCGGTCACGGTGACCAGCACGGGCAACGTCGGTGACACCGCCACCGTCACGGTCGATAAGCGCCGCTTCACGGTGGCACTCGACGCGCAGGGGCACGGCAGCGTGACCCTGCCGCGGCTCAGCCGGGGCCTGTACAAGGTGACCGGGCACTACGCCGGCAACGATACGGTCGCGGCAGCGACCAGCCCGACGCGTTCCCTGCTGATCGTGCGCTAGTCCGCCTCAATTTCGACCGGGCCCGGGCCCGGAAAGTGGGCCCAGGTTAGAACCTGGGCCCACTTTCACAAGGTGGGCCCAGGCCCTAAGGCGTGCGCGTTGGGCACAGCATCGTTCGCATTGTGTGCAGCGCAGGATCTCCGCTCCGGGGGATGCTGTTCACGTCGGTTCGACAACGTCCAGCGCGGCCGACTCGAGATTGTTCAAGGAGGAACAGTTATGACTGCCCAGAAAAATTCCGACGGGTCAACCGTTGACTACATCGTTGTCGGTGCCGGTTCCGCCGGGAGCGCCATAACCCGACGCCTGATCGACGCCGGCCATCGCGTTCACGTCATCGAAGCCGGACAAGTCGATACCGACCCGAACATCCACAGCCCGCAGGGGTGGCCAGCACTGCTCTTCTCCGAAAATGACTGGGCGGTCATGACCGTTCCGCAACGCCATGCCGCCGAACGCAGTGTGTACTGGCCGCGCGGAAAAGTGCTCGGAGGCAGCAGCTCTCTCAACGGCATGATCTATATGCGCGGTGACCAGAGCGACTACAACAGCTGGGAGACCCAGGGCGCCGCCGGATGGGGGTGGACGGATGTGTTGCCGCTTTTTCTCCGCTCTGAAGACCACGAAGACGGCGCATCCGAGTTTCATGGCGTTGGCGGGCCGCTTCATGTCGAACGCATCAAACCCGAAAATCGTCACCCGGCGGCGCAGATGTTCGTCGACGCCGCGAAATCGCTCGGCATCGCTGAGACCACCGACTTCAACGCGGAAAAGCTCGACGGTGTCGGGTTCAACCACACCACGACGAAGGATGGCCGGCGGGCAAGCGCCTGGACGAGCTATGTGAAGCCGGTTCTCGGTAATGCTCGACTCACCGTGACGACCGGTGCCTTGGTACACCGGGTGATCCTCGACAAAAACCGCGCGGTCGGAGTCGAATACGCCGCTGATGGCCAGACGCACCGGACCTTCGCCGCGGCCGAAGTTATCTTGAGCGCGGGTACGATCGGCTCGCCGAAGATTCTCATGCTCTCCGGGATCGGCCCGAAGAATCACCTGGCCGAGCACGGGATCGCCGTGCTCGCAGACCTGCCGGGCGTCGGTGAAAACCTCCACGACCATCTGCTGGTCAGTAACATCTACGAGTCTGTCGAACCATTGGTTGCGGGAAAAGCCAACCTGTTGGAGAGCCAGCTGTTTGCGCGGAGCTCGGGATGGGACGGTCCGGCACCGGACCTGCAACCTCTGTTTCTGCACCTTCCCTACCCGACCAATGGCGGGCCGGTCCCGGAGAACGGGTACACCATCGCGCCCGGCATCGTGCGTCCCCAATCCCGGGGGACGCTGCGCCTCGCCTCCGCGAATCCGGCGGATCCAGCCCTGGCCGATCCGAATATTTTTGCCGAAGACTACGACCTGGAAGCCATGGTCGACGCGATTATTTTGTGCCGAGAAATCGGGCAGCAGGACGCCTTTGCCGCGATTCGCAAGGCCGAGTTCGCGCCGGGACCGGATGTCACGACGCGCGAGCAACTGCGCGAATTCGCCCGGCAGTCGGTCGGCACGTACCACCATCAGGTGGGGACGGCCCGGATGGGTGTGGATGACCTCGCCGTCGTCGATCCGAGCCTGCGCGTGCACGGGCTGCAGGGTTTGCGCGTTGCCGACGCTTCGGTGATGCCGAGCATTCCCAGCGCCAATACCAATGCGCCGTCGATCATGATCGGCGAGCGGATGGCCGACATCCTTCTCGGCGTTGCCGCCGGTGAACCCACCGCGGCCCGTCTTCTCACCGCCTAGAAGGAGCCGGAGGAGTAGTCCAGACCGCCGCTCTGGGCGATCGGGGAAGTGCCGTCCATCAGGGGGACGGTGCTTCCCCGGGCCAGCATCTCGTGTCGGTACTGCGTGGGACTCACTCCGAATTCCAAGCGGAAGGCGCGGGCGAATGCCGCGGCGTCGGTGAACCCCCAGCTGGCACCGATCGAGGAGACCGGACGATCACCCAGCCCGGCGGCTCCGAGGTCTCGGCGACACTGCTCGAGTCGACGGCTTCTGATCCACCCGCTGACCGTTGTCTGATGCTGTTCGAACAGCTTCTGCAGGTACCGAACCGAGACGTTGTGGGCGCTCGCGATGGCGGTCACGGTGAGCGTGGGGTCGCTCAGTCGATGGATGATGTAGTTCTCGGCCTGCAGGCGGAGAACACGGCGACGAGAAGCATCGGGTAGGCCCTCGATCGGTTCGAGACGTTCGGAGACGGTGGCCGTGACCAGATCGAGGACGGCGTCCGAGACGTGGTGGCCGGAAGCGAGCGGTTGTTCGTCAAGCTGTCGGCTCAGCTCGCGCAACATCGCCGACGTGACGGCGCCGAGTCCTCGACGCCCGGAGAACCGGGATGCCGTCAACGTCGACAGGGTTCGGCGGTCGATCCGTAACAGCTCCGCCGGTACCATGACCACAAACATTGCGAAGGCGGAATCGAAATCGAGTCGGTAGGGGCGGGTCGTGTCGTAGATGGCGAAATCGCCGGGCGCGAGCGCGGCATCCCTCTCGTCCTGCGAAACCACGCTGTACCCGCGCAGCTGGAGACCGATCTTGATATAACCGGGGTTGTCTCGCGCTATCGAACGCTCGGAACGATGCACGGACATCGCAGAACCGGAGACGGTGTTGATTTCGGCCTGGCCGAGCGTTTGGGAGACGAGTCGACCCTGAAACTCCAGCGCGCCGTTTCGCGCTTTGGGGTCGGCAACAAGCGGGACAAAACTGTGACTCACGGCTTGCGTCCAGGCATCAAATCGGTCTGCCGCCCGCAGAACAGAACTATCCAGCACCATTCGATCACCGGAGCGGCCACCGGGTTGAGACCTGCCGAGCGTGTCTGTCATGCGAGATCTCCTTTGACGCGCGCCGCTCGTCGTCGGGCGAGTTGTCGGCAAGTCTAGTGAGGCGCTCTTCCACATTGACCCGGGACGATCGATCGGATTGTTCAATTTTCTGCGGTCACGCGGCGAATTCCTGCCGCACCGGCTCCGGGTGCGGCGCGTGCAGCGGGCCCGGCAGCTTAAGCTGGGAGGATGCGATTAACGGGTTGGATGCGGAACCGCTCCGGGGCATCCGCTGCTCCCGGTGCGAGCCCGAAGCCTCGATTGAACCGCGATGTGATCGTGCTCGGCGTCATCGCATTCTTCGTGATGGTGGGGTTCGGGGTTGTCGTTCCGGTGCTGCCGGTTTACGTGCAGAGTTTCGGGGTGGGCAACCTCGAGGTCGGGGCGGTCGTCTCCGCGTTCGCGCTCATGCGGTTTGTGTTCAGCCCGGCCTGCGGTCGCCTGATCGACTGGGCGGGGGAGCGCACCGTGCTGGCCGTCGGTATCGGCATCGTCGCCGTGTCCAGCGGGCTGGTCGGTGCCGCTGACAGCTATGTGCACCTGTTGCTGCTGCGCGGCGCCGGCGGTATCGGCTCGGCCATGTTCTCGGTGTCGGCGATGACGCTGTTGCTGCGCACCGCCGAGCCGGGGCGTCGGGCCCGCGCAATCGGCTTTTATCAGGGCGGATTTCTCATCGGTGGCATGGCCGGTCCCGCGATCGGCAGCCTGCTCGCGACCATCTCGCTGACCGCGCCGTTCTTCTTCTACGCCGGAACCCTCACCGTGGCCGGCCTGGTCGGACTGCTCCTGCTGCGCTCGGGTGGGCGGGGCAGCGCGCTCGCCGGGTCCGATGCATCCGCTGTGCGCACACCGTTTCGCCAGGTGCTGCGTGACGAGCGCTTTCGTGCCGCCTGCCTGGCTAATTTTGCACAGGGCTGGACCTCGCTCGGCGTGCGCACGACACTCATTCCGCTCTTCGTCGTCGTGGTGCTCGGCGGTACCAGCTCGTGGACCGGAATCGCCCTCGCAGCTGCAGCGGTGGCTCAAGCGCTCGCGCTCGCACCGGCCGCGAGGTTCGTGGACACCGTCGGGCGCAAACCCGCCATTATCGGGGCATTTGGTGTAGCGGGACTCGCGATTGTGGCGATCTCGTTTGCGCCGAATATCTGGGTGCTCGGCGCGCTCCTGTGCGTCTACGGGGTCGCGGCTGCGTTCATGGGCACGGCACCCGCGGCCGCGGTGGGCGACGCTGCCGGCGCTCGCGGGGGCCGGCCGGTGTCGGTGTTCTCGATGTGCGCGGATGCCGGAGCCATCGTCGGCCCGCTCGTGGCCGGTCTGCTCGTTGATACGTTCTCGTTCTCGGTGGGATTCGCCGTGGGCGCTGTGTTCTTGTTCATCGCGGCCGCCTACGCCGTGCGGATGCCGTCGGAGCGTCGCGTCGCCGACTGAGTGCGGCATCCGCTGGGAATACGACGGTAGGTACATGCGTTTGCATGAATATCAACCAATCGACTTTCCAGGAAGAGGACCTCATGAACGTCCAGACCACCGGACTGCACCACGTCACCGCGATCGCGGGCGCCCCGCAGCGCAATATCGACTTTTATGTGACCGGGCTGGGCCTGCGTCTGGTCAAGAAAACCGTCAACTTCGACGACCCGGGCACGTACCACCTCTACTACGGCGACGACTCCGGACGGCCGGGATCGCTGCTCACCTTCTTTCCGTGGACCGGCATTCGCAGCGGGCGCACCGGCTCCGGCCAGTCGACGACGACCGCATTCTCCGTTCCGTCCGGCAGCCTCGGCTGGTGGAAGACCCATTTCGCCAAGCTCGGAGTGGAATCGGAGGTGACCGGGCGCTCGTCGCACGAGGAGCGGCTTTCCCTGCGTGACCCCGACGGTTTGCAGCTCGACCTGGTGGCGTCGTCGACCGTGGATCCGCGGAATCCGTGGGATTCTGCATCCGTACCCGCCGAGTTTGCGGTGCGTGGGCAGCACTCTTCGGTGCTTACCGTGGCCGACCCGGCGAAGACCGTGCAGGTGCTCACGACCGATCTCGGCATGCACGTCATCGCGGAAGCGGATGGTCGCATCCGTGTGGGCGCCGGCGACGGCGCGGCGGGCAACCTCGTTGACGTGCTCGCCGACCCCGCCGGTCAGCCGGGACTCACCGCCGGCGGAACCGTGCACCACGTGGCGTTTCGGGTGCCCGACCGGGCCACGCAGGCGCAATGGCGTGAGCAGCTCGTGGAACGAGGCTACGGCGTGACCGCTATTCTCGACCGCCAATACTTCACCTCGATCTACTTTCGCGAACCGGGCGGTGTGCTGTTTGAAATCGCCACGGACACTCCCGGTTTCGACATCGACGAGCCGTTGCTGGAGCTGGGCCGGTCGCTTAAGCTTCCGCCGTGGCTCGAACCGAGCCGCGAGGCCATTGAGAGAGCGGTCGCGCCGCTCGCATTGCCGCCGGAGAACAACCCGGCGATAACGGATGCTGCGGTGTCGGTCGCCACGGTCGCCGAATGAACGCGCCGACGCCTGCCGTGGCACCGGAAGCCGCGTGGCCGCACCTGTTTCGGCCGGGGGCAGCTGACGCGCCCGTGTTGGTGATGCTGCACGGAACCGGCGGCAATGAGCGGGAGATCAGCGGTCTGGCCGCAGCGCTCAACCCGAACGCCGCCGTGCTGGCGCCGCGCGGACGCGTGCAGGAGAACGGGCTCAACCGCTGGTTTCGTCGGGTATCAGAGGGTGTCTTTGACACCGCTGACGTGGCGCGACGCGCCGATGACCTCGCCGGGTTTTTGGTCTGGGCGCGGAATCAGTACGAACTCGGTA
Organism: Cryobacterium sp. PH29-G1; assembly: GCF_030063365.1. Taxonomy (GTDB): domain Bacteria; phylum Actinomycetota; class Actinomycetes; order Actinomycetales; family Microbacteriaceae; genus Cryobacterium. The sequence goes on from NZ_JASISY010000001.1 coordinate 200,133, forward strand.
AGCGCCCGCTCGTGGCCGTCGGCTTCTCGAACGGCGCCAACATCGCCCTCGCGACGGCACTGTTGCACCCCGCAGTGCTGCCACGGGTGATCGCTTTTTCCGGAATGCATCCGCTCGATCGGGTGCCGGCAGGTTCGCATTCGGCCGCCGGGAGCGCAGGGGCGAGCACGGTGGCTGCCGGGGGTGCGCTCGACGCGCGGCTTGCGGTGAGCGATCTCACGGCATCCGCTGTGTTGCTCGTGAACGGTCGAAGCGACCCGATGGCACCGCTGGCGAGTGTGCAGAAGCTGGCGACCCTGCTGCATGAGCGCGGCGCCCGCGTGCGTCAGCACCTGCGCCCCGGCACCCACGGCATCACGCAAGCGGATATAGCCGTGGCTGCGTCGTGGCTCTAGCGCACGGGCGCAAAAGTAGCTGTTTGGCACCCTTGATCAGGCACTTTTGCACTCGCGCGCAGGCTAGCGGAGTTCTTTGCGTCCGGAGATGACGCCGCTGACGGTGGCCACGACGGCGAAGATCGCGGTGATGATGGGAAAGCCGAGGTCCCACCAGGCGATGGCGGCGGAGCCGAAGATGGCGATCTCTATGAAGGCTTTGCCGAACGCATCGAGGCGGAAAACGGCCTTGGGCGACCGAAACAGCGCCCAGACCAGAATGGCGAAGGCGGGGGTGACGAGGCCGACAAGTATGCCCGGCCAGGGCAGCGGCCAAGCCGCGAAGCCCCAGATGCCGAGGCTGACGAAGGCGAAGAGTTCGAGCACGAACCGGAGCATGTCGTTGGGGCCGATTTTCGGTAGTTCGCGCGTATCTGTCACCCGTCAATCCTAGCGATCCCCGTGTCCGTCGCTTGCCGGGCCCGGGCCCGGCAACTGGGCCAACGATAGATCATGGGCCCGCTTTCCGGGCCCGGGCCCGGGCACAAGAAACAGCGGGGGCTACTTGAAGATGATGGTGCGGGCCCCGTCGAGCAGTACCCGGTTCTCGGCGAACCACTTCACCGCCTGGGTGAGCGTGCGGCTCTCTTCGTCTTGTCCGATCGATACGAGCTCCGCCGGGGTGCGCGAGTGATCAACCCGCACCACGTTCTGCTCGATGATCGGTCCCTCGTCGAGGTTGCCCGTCACGAAGTGGGCGGTCGCCCCGATGAGCTTCACGCCGCGAGCGTGCGCCTGACGGTAGGGATTGGCTCCCTTGAACCCGGGAAGGAACGAGTGGTGAATATTGATCGCGCGGCCGTTCAACCGGTCGCAGAGCTCGGGCGAGAGAATCTGCATGTACCGGGCGAGCACGACGAGTTCGATGTCGAGTTCGTCCACCGCCTCGATCACGCGGGCCTCGAAGGCGGCTTTGCTGTCGGCATCCGTGATCGGCAACGACTCAAACGGCACCCCGTAAAACCCCACGAGGTCGCGCAGCGTGCCGTGATTGCTGAGCACGAGCGGAATCTCGACCGGCAACTGGCCGCCACGCTGGCGAAACAACAGGTCGTTCACGCAGTGTCCGGCCGAGGACGCGAGTACGAGCGTGCGCAACGGACGCCCGACGACATCGATGATCGACGCCATCGAGTAGCGGTCGATCACGGGTGACAGCGCGGACTCGAGCTCGGACCGGGTAGCCGGCGACTGCACCTGCAGGCGCATGAAAAAACGGCCGGTGTCATCGCTGGAAAACTGCTGGCTCTCCTCGATATTGCCCCGGGCCTGCACGATCGCGCCACTGACAGCGTGCACGATTCCAGGCTGGTCGGCACAGACGAGAGTGATTACCCAGTGATGCGGGGTCGAAGAAGTCATTCGACCAGAATACCGGGACGCAGACGGATGCTTCGGGACCAGCGGGTGCATCCGCTGCCTTCCACCCGTGTCGGGTGCAAGGCTGCGGAGAAATCCGTGCCCGTGCACGCGAGCCGGCACAATCGATTGACGCCTCAGCGGGGTCGGGTAGACTCGCGCTTGGTCGCGCTGAACAAGCCGGCCCCGGGCGCGCACGTCGGCGCGCAGCCGGCTTCGGTGCGAATGTTCGACCGGATGCCCGCCGAATCACCAGTATGAGTGCCGTAATGACCAATACCGCCAATATCTTTCTGCCCACCGTTCCGCGCGGCTCGGAAGCGCCTGCCACGACGACCACACCTCCGACGTCCAGATCAACACCGGCCGCACCCACGCCGCCGTTCCCCTGGATCGGTTTGATCACCCTCGCCGCCGCCGTTTTTCTCTCGGTCACATCCGAAATGCTGCCGACCGGCCTGCTCCCGGAGATGAGCGCAAGTCTTGGCGTCGCCCAGAGCCAGATCGGGCTCCTCGTCTCCTGGTTCGCCTTCACCGTCGTCATCACGAGCGCGCCGGTCGCGATCATGACCCGACGGTTTCCGCGCCACGGCCTCATCATCATCGTGCTCATCGTCTTTGCGATCAGCAGCATGCTGACCGCGATCGCACCGACCTACGAGCTTGTCGTCGCCGCGCGCGTGCTCGGCGGAATCGCCCACGGCCTGTTCTGGTCGGTGGTCGGCGCCTACGCGGGCCACCTCGTGCCCAAGGCGCAGATCGGTCGCGCCGTGTCGATTACCGTCGCCGGCGGCACACTCGCCTTCGTCTTCGGCGTGCCGCTGGGCACCGCGGCCGGCCACGTGCTCGGCTGGCGCCTCTCCTTCGTTGCCCTCGGCGTACTCATGCTGGTCGGCGCCGCCCTGGTCTGGAAGTTTCTGCCCCCGGTCGCACGCCATTCCACGAGCACAGCCACGAGCACTTCTACAGCGGATGCCCCCGCTGCGCCGGTCGGCCGCCGAGACTCGACCATTCCGGCCGTCGTGCTGATCTGCTTCATCACGGGCATCACCATGGTCGGCCACTACAGCTTCTACACCTACATCGCTCCGTTCCTTCTCGACGAGCTCGGTGTCGGACTGGGACAGCTGGCCCCGCTCCTGTTTGCCTACGGCATCGCCGGCGCGGTCGGACTGTTGCTGGTGGGAACAGTCTTCGGCCCGCGACCCACCCTCGGGCTCGTGCTCGGACTCGGTGCGAGCGCCGTCAGCGTCACGCTGCTCGCGCTGTTCAGCGCGACCCTGCCGGTCGCTCTTGTCGCTTTTGTCTTATGGGGCATGGCGTTTGGCACCTTGCCTCCCCTGCTGCAAACGCGGATGCTGCACGCCGCGTCCCCGGGGATCCGCGACACGGCTTCGGCCTTCTACACCACCGCGTTCAACGCCGGAATCGGCGGGGGCGCATTGCTTGGAGCGGTGCTCATCGAATCGGTCGGGCTGGGACTCGTGCCGCTGGTTTACCTGGGTCTGCTCGTTCTGGCGCTTGCGCTCGTGCTGGTCACCGACCTGATCATGCGGCGGCGCCAGCGCGCCTGATCCGGTTGATCTGACCGGTGCAGGCAAGAGTGTCGCCCATCGGCGGTTAGAATAGACCTTCACACCCCGACCTGACAAGCCTGGAGGACGCATGGTTTCGTTCCTCCTCGCGTTTGTCGTGTTGTCGGTGTTCACGCCCTGGCTCACCCGGCGGCTGGGAACGCGAGTGTTCTACCTCATCGCCCTGCTCCCGGCCGGCGCGTTTGCGTACACGCTGACCCAGACCGCCGCGGTCACGGCGGGTGGGGCCGTCACCCAGTCGATTCCGTGGATTCCCCAGCTCGGCATCAATCTGTCTTTTCGCGTTGACACGCTGGCCTGGCTGCTCGCCCTCGTCGTCACCGGTATCGGCGCCCTCGTGCTGGTCTATTGTGCCCGCTATTTCACCGATGACGAACCGAGCCTCGGCCGGTTCTCCGCCCTGCTGCTCGCCTTCGCCGGTACCATGTACGGTCTGGTCACGGCCGATGACCTCGTGATCATGTTCATGTTCTGGGAGATCACGAGCGTGCTCTCTTACCTGTTGATCGGGCACTACACCCACAAGCGGGAGAGTCGCGGCGCCGCCCTGCAGGCCTTGATCGTGACAACATTCGGCGGTCTGGTCATGCTCGTGGGCGTCGTGATGATCTCGGTCGCCGCCGGTACGACGAGCCTCGCCTACATCGTGGCCAATCCGGTGACGAACACCATGGGCACGTGGGCAGTTCTGCTCATTTTGGTCGGAGCGCTCTCCAAATCGGCGCTCGTGCCGTTCCACTTCTGGCTGCCGGCCGCTATGGCCGCACCGACCCCGGTGAGTGCCTACCTGCATGCCGCCGCCATGGTCAAGGCTGGCATCTACATTGTTGCTCGCCTTGCTCCCGGCTATGCCGAGAGCGCCGGCTGGTTGCCCGTACTCGTCACCCTCGGCGTCTGGACCATGGTGGTTGGAGCCTGGCGGGCCCTGCGCCAATACGACCTCAAGCTGCTGCTGGCCTACGGTACGGTCAGCCAGCTGGGTTTTCTCATGATCGCGATCGGTTTCAACACCCGGGACACCGCCCTCGCCGGCGCCGCCCTGCTCCTCGCACACGCACTCTATAAGGCCACCCTGTTTCTCGTCGTCGGGGTCATCGATCACCGGGCCGGCACCCGTGACTGGCGCAAGCTCAGCGGCGTTGGACGCAGCGCGCCGGCTCTCGCCGTCATCGCCCTTGTCGCGGTCGCATCCATGGCGGGCCTGCCGCCGCTGTTCGGTTTCGTCGCCAAGGAGGCCGTGTTCACCTCCCTGCTCGATGCCGGGGTGGGGGGATCCGGCTGGGGCTACGTCGCGCTGATCGGCACCGCCGTCGGTTCCGTGCTCACGGTCGCGTACAGCATCCGCTTTTTCTGGGGTGCCTTCGGAACCCGCAAAAAGCAGCGCGACACCGTGCTGCACGCGAGCCCGTGGGACACCTTGTTCGCCCCCGGCGTGCTCACCATCGCCACCATCGCACTCGGACTGTTCGCCTCAGCCCTCGACCCTCTGCTCGCGCCCTACGCCAATACAGTTCCGGGCGCCGGTAGCCTCACCGAGCCGCCCTACCATCTCGCTCTGTGGCACGGGCTGGAACCGGCCCTGTATATCAGCGCGGTCGTGCTGCTGCTCGGTGGGGTATTGTTCGGGACCCGCCGTGGGGTGGCACGGCTGCAATCGAAGGTTCCTGATTACATTGACGCCGGCCGTGGCTACGGCAAAGCCATTCGCGGCGTTGATCGCGTCGCCGCCCGGGTCACCCACTTCGCCCAGCAGGGCGGACTGCCGCAGTACCTCGGCACTATCCTCAGCGTTTTCGTGTTGGCCCTCGGGTTCGCGGCCTTCGTCAACCGCACCTGGCCGGACACGATCGTGCTCTGGGATTACCCGGGCCAGGTGTTGATCGCCCTGATCATGGCGATCTGTGCGGTGCTGGCGGCTCGGGTCGGGCAGCGGATGACCGCGGTCATCCTCGCCGGCGTCACCGGGTACGGCCTCGTCGCCCTGTTCGCCTTTCACGGCGCGCCCGATCTCGCCCTCACCCAGGCACTCGTCGAATCGATCACCCTCGTGATCTTTGTGCTCGTGTTGCGCCGCCTGCCGGCGAATATCGCCCAGCACAATAAGCCGGTGCGCCGCAAACGTCGCCTGCTGATCGGCAGCCTGGTGGGGTTGGTGATGGGCACGATCGGCTTCATCGCCCTCGGTGCTCGCCAGTTTGAGAGCATCGCCGGCGCCCTGCCCCAGCTCTCGGTCGACGATGGGCACGGCGACAACATCGTCAACGTGATGCTCGTGGATATTCGTGCCTGGGACACCATGGGCGAGGTGTCGGTGCTCATCGTGGTGGCGACCGGTGTCGCGAGCCTGCTTTTCGTGTCGGGTCGAAATTCCAGCGTGCCGCGACTCAAAGAATCCCGCCGCCTGCGCTCCGGCGCCAACCGTCGCCGGGTCGTCGCCGACCCCGAGTTCTCGAGCGAGGGCCATGCCGTCACCCGGCAGGCTTTCCTGCTCGCCGGTCGCAAGAACCCGCAGCAGAGCCGGTCGATTCTGATCGAGGTGCTCGTGCGGCTCCTGTTCCATCCCGCGATGATCGTGTCGATCTACCTGCTCTTCGCCGGCCACAATCTGCCCGGCGGCGGGTTCGCCGGCGGACTGCTCGCGGGCCTGGCCCTCGTGTCGCGGTATCTGGCCGGCGGACGCTACGAGCTGAGCGAAGCGGCTCCGATCGACCCGGGCAAGATTCTCGGCCTCGGTGTGATTCTCGCCGTCGGCATGAGCGTCATCTCGCTGTTCTTCGACGGCATCCCGCTGGAGTCGGCGTACTTCACGGCGACCGTGCCGGTGCTCGGCGACCTGTCATTCGGCACGTCGACCATCTTCGACATCGGCGTGTACCTCGTCGTTATCGGCCTTACCTATGACATTCTGCGCAGCCTCGGCAGCGAAATCGACCGGCAGAGTGAGTCGGCCGAGAACGGCCTGCGGCCCACACCCGAACCCCCGATCAACGTGGAGGCACCCACGCCCGCCACCACGCCCGCCACGACGCCCGCCACGACAACTGAAGAGGTCCCCCGATGAGCGCCTCGCTCACCCTCGTCATCCTGATGGCGGTCATGTATGCGGCCGGCGTCTATGTGATGCTCGAACGCAGCCTCACCCGGGTGCTGATCGGTTTTCTGCTCGTCGGCAACGCTACCAACCTGCTCATTTTCATCATGAGCGGGCGGCCGGGCAGCTCACCGATCGTCACTGACACGAGCGCTGCGGACATGGTCGACCCGATTCCCCAGGTACTGATGCTGACCGCGATCGTGATCAATTTCGGAATCACCGCACTGCTGCTCGCGCTCATCTACCGTTCCTGGTGGCTGGCCCAGCTTGGGGACGAGGGCGATACGCTCACCGATGAGCACGCCGCCGAGAGCGCCGATGAGGCTGACGCCACCTTCCGTTCCTCATCCGACGATGACGACGCGATCGCCGAATCGCTCGACGAACTCGAGCGGGGCGACGGCGCCACGAGCGATGAAGACACCACGAACCATGCAGCGAACCCGGCCCGTTCGGCGGATGCTGTCGGCCGCGCCGGAGCATCCGCTCGCAAAGCGCCCGGGCCCGATCGGGGGAACCGATGACCGCTCTGGTGCCCCTCATCGTGTGTCTGCCGCTGCTCGGTGCGGCGATCACGCTCATGCTGGGCCAGCGTCGTCGCCTGCAGGTGATTGTGAGCGTGACGAGCCTGGCGGCGGCAACGGTGATGAGCGCGGTGCTCCTCGCCCTCGTCGACCAGATCGGTCCGGCGGTGGTGCAGGTCGGCGGGTGGGAAGCGCCGTGGGGCATTGTGCTCGTCGTCGATCGACTCTCGGCGATCATGCTGCTCATTTCGGCACTGATGTTGCTCGGAGTGCTGCTGTTCGCGGTCGGCCAGGGCATCGTTGACGGCGACACCGAAGCGCCGGTGTCGATTTTTCACCCGACCTATCTCGTTCTGGCCGCCGGACTGTTCAACGCCTTCGTGGCCGGTGACCTGTTCAGCATGTACGTCGGTTTCGAGATGCTGCTCTCGGCGAGCTACGTGCTGCTGACGCTTGGCGGCACGGGAGCCCGCATCCGCGTCGGCATCACCTACATCGTGGTCAGCCTGGTGTCGTCGCTGCTGTTCCTCAGCGCGATCGCCCTCATCTACGGCGCGACCGGAACGGTCACCCTCGCCCTCATCGCCGAGCGGATGCCGGACCTCCCCGGCGACATCCAGCTGATCCTCGGCTTGCTGCTGCTGATCGCCTTCGGGGTCAAGGCCGCCGTGTTTCCGATGTCATTCTGGCTGCCTGACTCTTACCCGACCGCGCCCGCACCGGTCACGGCCGTGTTCGCCGGACTGCTCACCAAGGTGGGCGTCTACGCAATCCTGCGCACCCAGACCCTGTTCTTTCCCGACAACCAGTTCTCCAGGCCGCTCATGGTCGTGGCGGCACTGACCCTGATAGTGGGCATTCTGGGCGCACTCGCCCAGGCCGACATCAAGCGACTGCTCTCGTTCACCCTGGTCAGCCACATCGGCTACATGCTGTTCGGCATTGCGATCGGAACCCCGTTGGCCATCGCGGCGACCATCTTCTACGTCGTGCACCACATCACCGTTCAGACGACCCTGTTTCTGGCAGCGGGGCTCATCGACCGGGTGGGGGGCACGACGTCGCTGTCGCGCCTGGGCGGGCTGCTGAAATCGGCACCGCTCGTGGCCGTTCTGTTCTTTCTCGCCGCGCTCAACCTCGGCGGCATCCCGCCGTTCTCCGGCTTTCTGGGCAAGATCGCCCTCTTTCAAGCCGGCACGATTGTCGGCGAGCCCATCATCTACGTGCTGATCGCGGTCGGAGCGCTGACCTCGCTCCTCACCCTGTACGCGCTGGCTCGAGCGTGGAACCTGGCGTTCTGGCGGCCGAAGCAGCAGGTGAAGAATTACACCTCGTCGATGTCCGCGTCGCTCGTGGAAGACCCGCAAGACGAGGGCATCGTGCTCAAGAAGACAGTATCGCCGCTCATGGTCGGCACGACGGCTTCCATGCTCGTGCTGACCCTGGGCCTGACAATTTTCGCCGGTCCGATCTTCGACCTGACCACCCGGGCCGCCGGCAACATCGGCTCGCCGTCGACCTACATCGACGCCGTATTCCCGAACGGAACCGGGTCGATTGCCGAGAGTAACGTGGGCACAAACTTCGAGGGCGGTGCCCGATGACCACCAAGCACGAACGTCTGGAAGCCGTCGGCAACCAGATTCCACCGCTGATCGCACTGACCGTGCTGTGGATGCTGCTCTGGGGTGAGTTCTCCTGGCTGAACCTGCTTGTCGGGTTCGTTGTGGGCATGATCGTGACCGTCGCGTTCTATCTCGTGCCGGTGCAGCTGAGCGGGCGCCTGCATCCGCTGCACACCGTGATATTTTTTGTGCGGCTGATCGTGGACATTGCGCGGGCCTCGATCGAGGTGTCCTGGCTGGCGGTGAAGCCGCGGCTGGTCACGAGCAATGCGATCCTGAAGATTCGTCTGCGCACCCGCAGCGACCTCATTCTCACCTGGACCGGTGTCGCCACCTCGATCGTGCCCGGCTCGATCGTGGTCGACATCGACCGGGAATCATCGATCCTGTTTTTGCACGTGCTGAACATGCACAGCGCCCGCGATATCGAGCGGTTTCGGCGGCGTGTGCTCGACACCGAGCGACGCATCGTGCGCGGCTTCGGCTCGTACGAAGACGTCGAGCGGATGCGTGGGGTACTGCCCGAGAACCGCCTGACCGCCCGCCGCGCCGCGCGAACCAAGGGAAAGGGATCGTCATGATGCAAATTGTGGCCGGGGTTGCCGGTGTCATGTTCGCGGTCGGGGCGATCCTGGCCGTGTACCGCATCGTCGTCGGCCCGAGCGTACTCGACCGCGTCATCGCGTCGGATGTGCTCGTCGCGACGCTCATCTGCGCCCTCGGCGCCGAGATGGCCCTGAACCGGCACACCGACAACCTGCCAGTGCTGCTCGTGCTGGCGCTGTTCGCGGTGCTGGGTTCGCTCAGCGTCGCCCGCTTTCTGCCCGCTCGGGACAGCGCATGAGCGCCGTCTTGTGCCTGACCCGTCTGGGCCTGACCCGTCTGGGCCCGACCGGTCTGGCCGTGACCCGATGAGCGCCATTGTGCACGACGTGTTGACCGCTGTTCTCGTGCTCGCCGGCGCCGCCATGTGCCTCGCCGCCGGCATCGGGCTCATCCGCTTTCCCGACGTGTTGTCGAGGCTGCACGCCGCGACCAAGCCGCAGATCTTCGGTCTCATGGCCGTGACCGCGGATGTCGCCATCAACAATTTCTCGGTCGGCACCGTGACGCTCGTCGTTGCGATCGTGGTCTTTCAGGCGCTTACGGCACCGATGGCCGCGCACCTGGTGGGCCGCGCTGCGTATACCACCGAGCACCTGCGCGCCGACCTGCTCATCGTGGACGAACTGCGCGCCCCCTAAAACTGCACCGGGCCCGGGCCCGGAAACCGGGCCCATGATAAATACTGGGCCCGCTTGCATAAGGTGGGCCCGGAGCATCCGCTTCTGGTGCCGGGCTGCCTCCCCGAGCCGCGCACCGACTGGTATGCTAAACGAGTCGCAACTGGCGTAGCACGAAGATGGGTCACCATCGGGGAGCGACTGACACGGTTAGTGGCCGCACGCCTGGGCCGCAACATCCACCTCTAAGGAGAACTCCGTGCCTGATTCCGCCACCACTGTGCAGTCAAACAACGCAGTGAAGTCGACTTTCAACGAACCGCTCTCGGTCGTCGACCCCGAGATCGCCGCCGTGCTTGAGCAAGAGCTCGGTCGCCAGCGTGACTACCTCGAAATGATCGCCAGCGAGAACTTCGTTCCGCGCGCCGTGCTGCAGTCGCAGGGCTCGGTACTCACCAACAAATACGCCGAGGGCTACCCGGGCCGCCGCTACTACGGTGGCTGCGAATACGTTGACGTTGCCGAACAGCTCGCCATCGATCGCGCCAAGAGCCTGTTTGGTGCCGCCTACGCGAACGTGCAGCCGCACTCCGGCGCGACCGCCAATGCCGCTGTGCTCTCCGCCATCGCCACGCCCGGCGACACCATCCTCGGTCTTGAGCTGGCCCACGGCGGTCACCTCACCCACGGCATGAAGCTCAACTTCTCGGGCAAGCTGTACAACCCGGTTGCTTACGGGGTTGACCCCGAAACCTTCCGCGTCGACATGAACGTCGTGCGCGACAAGGCCCTCGAGAGCAAGCCGAAGGTCATCATCGCCGGTTGGTCGGCCTACCCGCGTCACCTCGACTTCGAAGCCTTCCGCTCCATCGCCGACGAGGTCGGCGCACTGCTCTGGGTCGACATGGCGCACTTTGCCGGACTCGTTGCCGCCGGTCTGCACCCCTCGCCCGTGCCCTACGCCGACGTCGTGTCGAGCACCGTGCACAAGACGCTTGCCGGCCCGCGCTCGGGATTCATCCTGTCGCGTGACATGGCGCTGGCCAAGAAGCTCAACTCCAACGTGTTCCCGGGTCAGCAGGGCGGGCCGCTCATGCACGTGATCGCCGCCAAGGCCACCGCGTTCAAGCTCGCCGCCGAGCCCGAATTCAAGGAACGTCAGGAGCGCACCCTGCGCGGGGCCAGCATTCTCGCCGACCGCCTCACCGCCGACGACTCGCGCGCGCACGGCATCGACGTGCTCACCGGCGGCACCGACGTGCACCTCGTGCTCGCCGATCTGCGTCACTCCGAAATCAATGGCCAGCAGGCCGAAGATGCCCTGCACGAGGTGGGCATCACCGTGAACCGCAACTCGGTTCCGTTCGACCCGCGTCCGCCGATGGTCACCAGCGGCCTCCGTATCGGCACGCCCGCCCTCGCCACCCGCGGATTCGGCGACACCGAGTTCACCGAGGTGGCCGACATCATCGCCGAGGCTCTCAAGCCCGGCGCCGACATTGCCGCGCTTCGCAGCCGCGTCGGCGTGCTCACCCAGGCCTTCCCGCTGTACTCCGGCCTCGAGCAGTAACGCAACCGTTTCGAAAGCGGATGCCGCTGGCCCGGCCGGCGGCATCCGTCTCCTCGCGGTTGCCCGTGCGTCACCCCGCGCGATGTGTCCGCTGTCCGGGCCCGGGCCCGGGCAGAGGGAACCGCAGCACAGCACCGATCTGAACCACGACAGTAGGGAACCATGATGACGGCAATCACACTCGACGGGGTCAAAACCGCGTCGGACATCAAGGCCGAGCTGCGTGACCGCATTGCTGCCCTGCGCGCGCACGGCGTCGTGCCCGGCCTGGCCACCCTGCTCGTGGGCAACGATCCGGGTTCCGAGACCTACGTCGCGGGCAAACACCGCGACTGCGCCGAGGTCGGCATCGAATCGCTGCGCATCGACCTGCCCGGCTCGGCGACGAGCGCCGATGTGCGCTCCGCCATCAATGACCTCAACAACAGCCGCGAGGTGACCGGTTACATCATTCAGCTGCCGTTGCCGGTCGGCCACAATGAGAACGCCATGCTGGAGCTCATCGATCCGTCGAAGGATGCCGACGGCCTGCACCCGACCAACCTGGGGCGTCTCGTGCTGGGCATCGAAGGCGAGCTGCGTTCACCGTTGCCCTGCACCCCGGCCGGAATCGTGGAACTGTTGCGCCGCTACGACGTGCCGATCGTGGGCAAGAAGGTTGTCGTGGTCGGTCGTGGGCTCACCGTCGGGCGTCCGCTCGGCCTGTTGTTCACCCGTAAGGGCCTCGATGCGACTGTCACGCTGACCCACTCCCGCACGGTTGACCTGGCCGGCGAGGTGCGCCGCGCCGACATCGTCGTGGCCGCCGTGGGTGTACCGCACCTGGTGCAGGCTGACTGGATCAAGCCGGGCGCCGCGGTGCTCGATGTGGGAATCACCCGCGTGATCGATGAGGTCACCGGCAAGAGCCGCCTGATCGGCGACGTGCACCCCGACGTCGCTACGGTCGCCGGCCACCTCTCGCCCAACCCCCGTGGTGTCGGCCCAATGACGCGGGCCATGCTCCTCTCCAACGTGGTTAAGGCCGCCGAGCAGTCCCTGTCGGCGTAGCCGTAGCCGTAGCCGAGTCACCGGAGCGGCTGGACCTACCCGCCGAGATTTCGCGCATGATCGCGCGAAAATAGGCGTTTTCGCCGGTTCGAACCGGCATTCTCCGCCGCTACGACTCGGCGAGAGCGGCGCGGTGCAGCTCGGTGTGTTCGAGGTAGTTCTGCGCGTTGTGACGGATGCTCGCGATCTCGTCGTCGGTGAGCGGGCGCCGCACCTTGGCGGGAACACCGGCCACGAGCGAACCGGGCGGTACGATGGTGCCGCCGAGCACCACGGCTCCGGCGGCCACGAGCGATCCGGTGCCGATGACGGCACCGTTCAAAACGGTCGCGGCCATGCCCACGAGCACGTTGTCTTCGATCGTGCAGCCGTGCAGCACGGCGCCGTGCCCGACGGAGACACCGGTGCCGAGGGTGAGCGGAAAGTCGGTGTCGACGTGACAGGAGACGTTGTCCTGCAGGTTTGACCCGGCCCCGATCGTGATGGCTTCCAGCTCGGCGCGCAGCACGGAGTTGTACCAGACGCTGGCCCGATCGGCGAGGGTGACGTTGCCGACGATGACGGCGCCGGGAGCGACGAACGCGGTCTCCGCGATGCTCGGAGCCGGCGTGTGCGGCAGGACGATGATTCGGGCGGCGCTGTTGACAGTCATAGGCGCCAGCCTAGTCCGAGCCCTCAGGCCTCCCGTCCCTCAGCCCTCCCCGTCCCCAGCCGTCACTCGCGATGAGCGCCGTCGGCAGCGTGCACCACGAAGAGGTCAGGTGTTGCAAAGCCGGCCAGGGTGAAGGCCGCCAGGACCGCGGTTGTCACCGTGGGCACGAGTTCGGTGGGGGTCAGGGCGATTGCTGCACCGCCGAATCCGCCTCCGGTCATGCGCGCGCCGATCGCGCCGGCTCCCCGGGCGGTCACCACGGCCAGGTCCAACTCCGGTGCCGAAATCTCGAAGTCGTCGCGCATCGATACATGTGAGGCGTCGAGCAGATCGCCAATCGCGGCGCATCCGCTCTCGCGCAGCACCTGCACGGTGTCGAGTACCCGCTGGTTCTCGGTGACGATGTGGCGTACCCGGCGAAAAGTCTCCTCATCGAGCACAGTCGACGCTCGGTCGAGATCGTCGACACTGAGATCGCGAAGAGCTTTCACCCCCATCAATCGGGCTCCGGCCTCGCACGATTGACGCCGCGCGGAGTATCCGCCCGTGGCATGCGAGTGGCTCACTCGGGTATCGATGATGAGGAGTTCCAAGCCGGCCTCGTCGAGACCGAAGGGGATGATCTCAGCCTCCAGGCTGCGACAATCCAGAAATACCGCGGAGTTGATCTGGCCGAGCAGCGACGCCGACTGATCCATGATGCCGGTGGGTGCTCCCACGACCCGGTTTTCGGCGAGCTGTCCCACTCGGGCGAGGGTCGGTCGATCGAGATTGAGATCCCACACCTCGTTCAGCGCCAGGGCGACCGAGCTCTCGATTGCGGCCGACGAGGACAGTCCGGCACCAACCGGCACATCGGAGTCGATGTAGATGTCGAACCCGGATACCGTCGTGAGGTCGGCTCCGAACTGGCCCAACGCCCACGCCACCCCGAGCGGGTAGGCGGACCAGCCGTGCAGATTCTCCGGCGCCAGTTCGTCGAGGGTGAGCTCGACGATGTCACCGGCGAAGGAGCTCGCCACGCGAACGATGCGGTCAGGTCGGGGTGCCAGCGCCACGACCGTGCGCCGGTCGATCGCGAACGGCAGCACGAACCCATCGTTGTAGTCCGTGTGCTCACCAATCAGGTTGACCCGACCGGGCGCCGACCACAGGTCGTGCGCTGGGCGATGGAATCGACTCTCGAATCCGGCGTGGGCGGCGCGGTTCAGCTCGGAGTTCGCACCGGTGAAGAGTGTCATGCGTTCGCCTCCGTGGCATCGTCGGCGTGCTCTAAGTCCGACGCGGCTGCCCGCTCGATGGCGGCCCGAATCGTGGCGGCGGCATCCTCCGGGGTGACATCTCCGATCCAGGCACCCATCGCTGCCTCCGATCCTGCGAGAAACTTCAATTTGTCCTCGGCGCGCCGGGGGCTGGTCAGTTGCAGCATCAGTCGAATATCGGTGCGGTGTACTCGCACCGGCGCTTGATGCCAGGCGGCGATATAGGGAGTGGGTGTCGAGTAGATCGCATCGATGCCGCGCAGCAGCCGCCGATAGAGAACGGCGAGTTCGTCGCGTTCGGCCAGCGTGGTTTCGGCAAAGTCGGGCACGTGGCGGTGCGGCAGCATGTGCACTTCGATCGGCCACCGGGCCGCAAACGGCACGAACGCGCTCCAGTGCTCTCCCCGAAGCACCACCCGGTCACTCGCTTGCTCGCTGGCCAGAATGTCGGCGAACAGTGTGGGTCCATAGTTGTCCAGGGAGGCCGTCAGTCGCTGCGTGCGCGGAGTCACATAGGGATAGGAATAGATCTGGCCGTGCGGATGCCGCAGGGTCACGCCGATTGCCTCGCCGCGGTTCTCAAACGGGAACACTTGCTCGACCCCCGGTAGGCGCGACAACACAGAGGTGCGTTCGGCCCAGGCCTCGATGACGGTTCGCGCGCGAGTCACGGACAGGCTCCCAAAAGATCCTTCGTGCTCGGGGCTGAAACAGACGACTTCACAGCGCCCGATGGAACGACGGGTGCGTCCGATTCCGATGGAGTCGAGATCGTGCAGATCGACGGAGTCGGAGGCATCCGCTAGGAGCGGTCCGAACGACGGGGACTTGTTCTCGAACACCGCCACATCGTAGTTACTGGGAATCTCCGACGGGTTGTCGGGGGACTGCGGGGCGAGCGGGTCCAGGCTGGCGGGCGGCAGGAACACGCGGTTCTGGCGGTTCGCCGCGATCGAGACCCACTCGCCGGTGAGGGGGTCTTGCCGCATGGTTGCGGTCGCTGCTCGCACGGTGGGCGTTCGCAGGTCGGGCGCTCGGTCGGGCGGCAGGGCGGTGTCCGGGTCATCGAAATAGACCAGGTCGCGCCCGTCGGCGAGTGTGCACGTTTGCCGGGCGATGCGCTCATCGGCGACAAATTGGGGGTGGTTGGAAAGTGAGTTCGTCATGGCAGAGCCCACAGTAGCAAACTTGCCTAATCGATACCATCTATTTCACATTGAAAGGTAAAAGAAAATAAGCGATACTTGAGAGATGACTTCGACCGACTCGACTCCCAACCCTGCGGCCGAACCGCTTCCCGCTCATGTGCGGCGGGAGCACGCGCAGCGACTGGTGGATGAACGCGGATTCGTGCGGGTCAGCGAGCTGCGCAGCGCTTTTGGGGTGTCCGGGGTGACCGCCCGGGCTGACCTCGATGCGCTCGTGCTGCGGGGAGCCGTGAGACGAGTGCATGGCGGGGCGGTGCCGGCGCACTCCCCGAGCGAGCACGCGGCTTTGCGGCTGGAACGCGAGCATTCGTTTGAGGAAGCGCTGGAATCCTCCGCGATACCCAAACGTCAAATCGCCCAGGTCGCAGCCGGGCTCGTGCGGAGTGGGCAGAGTGTCATTCTGGATGTGGGTACCACGACACACGCGATCGCTCGCGCACTCTGTGACCGCGAAGACCTGCAGGACGTTGTCATCATCACCAACGGACTCAACATCGCCTTGGAACTGGAACGGGCTATTCCGCGGTTCACCGTCATCGTCACCGGAGGATCGTTGCGCCCGTTGCAGCACTCCCTCGTCGAGCCGCTAGCCGGCACGGTACTGAGTCAGGTACATGCCGACCTTGCTTTCATCGGTTGCAATGGCGTCGACATTGTGGGTGGCGTCACGAACGTCAACCTTCCTGAGGCCGGCGTTAAGGCGCGCATGCTCGCTGCGGCCGAGCGTGTGGTGGTGGTGGCCGATCGGTCCAAGCTCGGCCACGTTCACCTCGGCCTGGTTGGCCCGCTGAGCGCGGTCCATACCCTCATTACGGATGCGGCGGCGGATTCCGCAGTGCTGGACTCGTTTCGCGAAGTCGGGCTCACCGTGCTCCTGCCGGAAATTGAACACAACCCCGACTCGCGGCCGTAGGCTGACGCTATGCGCGCACCCACCGGAACCCAGTATGAGCTGAACTTGCAGTCGCCGAGCGGCACCGCCCGCGCGGTAGTAACCGAAGTCGCGGCCGGCCTGCGGGCATATTCCATTAATGGCATAGACCTGGTGGAGTCCTTCAACGAGGCGGTGCAACCTCCGATGGCGGCCGGAATCGTGCTCGTGCCATGGCCGAACCGCATTCGCGATGGCCGGTGGACGCAGAACGGGACCACCCGTCAGCTCGCGCTCACCGAGCCGGGGAAGCAGAACGCGATTCACGGGCTGTTGCGCTTCGCTCCCTATCGCGAAGTGTCGCGCTCGAGCGACACGGTGACACTCGCAGCCACGGTGTTTCCGCAGGCGGGCTATCCGTTTCACCTCGAAACCGAGGTGACGTACTCGCTCACGGAGACCGGCCTCGACGTCACCCATCGGGTGCGAAACGTCGGGGTGGCGCCGGCGCCGGTGGCCGTGGGGGCGCATCCGTTTCTTAAGATTGGCGACGTTCCCACGGCTGATCTGGTCGTGCGGGTGGCCGCGGCGACCCACATCGATGTGGATGATCGGCTAAATCCCACCGGTGAGACCTCGGTTGACGCCACCGGATTCGACCTGCGCGCGGGCGTCGCCGTTGGCGATCTCGACCTCGATGATGGCTTCGGTGGTGTGAGCATGGCGAACGATCGATGCGAGCATTCGCTCACAGCAGCGGATGGCCGCAGCCTCACTCTCTGGGGCGATGAGAACATGCGCTACGTGCAGGTCTTCACACCCAGAATCTTTCCGGTCAGCAATGATTCTATGGAGCCCGTGCGCGGCCTCGCCATCGCGATCGAGCCCATGACGGCACCCGCCAACGCCTTCAACTCCGGCGCGGGGCTGCGCTGGGTGGAGCCGGGGGAGCAGTGGGTCGTGCGCTGGGGCATCCGTCATGACGGATTCACCGCACGGTAGCGGGTTTAAGTTGATGTCAGGGCGGGTGTTTCAGATGCTGGTGACCCTGCAGCGTGTCATCGAGAGCGAGAGAGTAGAGCGATGCGGATATTTGCGGCACTGGGCGCGGGACTGATTGCGCTCATTCTGGGTGGCGGAGTCTCGACGGCGGCCTCGGCGAGCACACCGGTGGACTTCGGCGCGAGCCATGTGATCGACTCGGCCGGAGTGCTCGGCGACCAGGAGGCCGAGGTCACCGATCGGATTGACCAGCTGTACCAAGACACGCAGATAGATCTCTTCGTTGCCTACGTCGACTCTTTCACCAACCCCAGTGACCGGGAAGAGTGGGCTGACGAAGTGATCAGCCGAAACGGCATGGGTACCAACGACATTCTCCTCGCGGTGGCCACTGACGATCGGCAATATCAGGTGCGCGTCACGCCGGGCTTTGTCCTGACCGATTCCGAACTCTCCGGTGTGCAGCTGGATTGGATCGAACCGGCCCTCCGCGACAGCGACTGGGCCGGCGCCGCGCTGTCCGCCGCCGACGGACTCGAAGTCGGAGTTTCCGGCCAGAGCCAACCCGATAGCAGCCAGGACATCGCGGATGACGGCCAGATTCAGCCGGAAACGGGCCAGTCTGGTGGGAGCGGCAGTGGGGCCATAATCATCATTCTGATCGTGCTGGTCGCGGTCGGCCTGATCTTCTTCCTCGTTCGTCGGCGTAGTCGGGTGTCATCGGTGGCTCAGCCCAAACCGGAGATCCCCACCGAGCAGCTCGGTCAGGAAGCCGGGCGCGCACTCGTGCACACGGACGACGCCATCAAGACCAGCGCGCAGGAGCTCGGCTTCGCGACGGCCCAATATGGTGAGGCCGCCACCGAACCATTCCACACAGCTCTCGCCGAGGCCCAGCAGAAGCTCCTGGCTGCCTTCACCCTGCAACAAAAACTCGATGATGCCGAACCCGACACCGACGAGCAGCGTCGGGCCTGGTTCAGCGAAATCGGGCAGCTCTGCGCCGCCGCCAATGCGTTGCTCGACGAGCAAACAGCTGACTTCGACGAACTCCGTCAGGTCGCCAAAAACGCACCGGCGGTGGCCGCATCCGTTGCTCAACAACTCGCCGAACTGCAGTCCCGGGTGCCTCAGGCCGAAGAGGAGCTGGCCGGCCTCGCTTCTCGCTACACCGAGGCGGCCCTCGCCACGGTCACCGACAACCCGGCGCAGATCAGCGAACGTATCGCCTTCGCGAACGAGGCCCTGAGCGAAGCCACGGCTCGGCTTTCGGCCTCCGACATGGGTGCTGCCGCGGTCGCCATCCGTGCCGCCGAAGAATCCGTCGATCAGGGCGAACTGTTGCTCGCGGCGATTGATCGGCTGTCGTCGAGCCTCGGTGCGGCGGTGGCGAGTATCGCCCCTCTGGTGGCCGATCTGGAGAACGACCTCAGAATCGCCCGATCCATTCCGAGCCAGTCCGATGCCGGTGCGAATCTCCCGGGTGTAATCGCACTCACCGAGCAGCGTCTGAGCGAGACGCAGACCCGGCTCGCGGCGGGCGCGGTCAATCCTCTCGAACTTGCTGCGCGATTGGAGTCGGTCAATACTCAGATGGATGCCGTGCTCAAGGGGGTGCGCGATGCCGGCGAGCGAGCGCGGCGGGTGCGCGCGGCACTCGACCAGACCCTGCTGGCCGCTCGAGGTCAGGTGTCGGCCGCCGAAGACTTCATTGGCGCGCGCCGCGGCGCGATCGGAGCGGAGCCACGCACCAGGCTGGCGGAGGCGGGCCGCTTCGTCGCGCTCGCTGAAGCGCAGGCGAGCATCGACCCCGAAGCGGCCCTCGCCGCCGCCCAGCGCGGTAACGCGCTCGCCGCCGAGGCGAATGCACTTGCCCGCAAAGACGTCGACGGTTTCGGCGATGACTTTTTCGGTGGCGGTGGCGGTCGCGGCCCGCGCGGGAGAAACGGCTCGCTGGGTGCGGCGCTGGGTGGCATCCTGATCGGCACGCTGTTGAGCGGCGGCCGGGGCGGTGGTGGCTTCGGCGGCGGATTCGGAGGCGGCGGTGGTTTCGGCGGCGGCGGCTTCGGCGGTGGCGGCAATAGCGGCGGCGGCGGAGGCTTCGGTGGTGGTGGCAATAGCGGTGGGGGCGGCCACTTCTGATTCAAGCCGCACCCCACGGCGCTGACCCGTGAGTTTCAACCGCTGACGACGTTCAACTGACAACGTTCGGGTGGGGTCAAACTCACAGATCGGCGCAATGCCCTGCTGTCACTCGTTCGTCGACTACGCCGGAGTCGGAGTCGGAACCACGGCCAGGGTCTGCGCCGCGTCGTAGACCTTGCGGCCTTCGAAGTACGTCTGGGTCACCTTGGTTTGGTGGATGCTCGACGGGTCGACCTCGAACAGGTTCTGGTCCACCATGATGAAGTCCGCGGACAATCCAGGTCGAATCATTCCGGTTACGGAGGCGAGCCCCATGGCCGCCGCCGGGTTGCGCGTGAACACTGCGATCGCCTCGGCAACGGTGAGCCGCTGGCCGGGATTGAGGATGCCCGCCACTGTGGGGTCCGGGTTTCTTCGGGTGACCAGTGTCTCCAGCCCGACCCACGGGTCGGGTGTCGGCAAGACGCATGGCCAGTCAGACCCGGCCGACAGAAGTGCCCCGGAATCGAGCATGTCTTTGGTTAGCCAACTGTTCTGCACGGTAGCGTCGGGGATCTGTTTGCCGATGCTTTCCTGGATGACCGAGGGATACCAGATGTACGGCGACGCATCGGGCACGACGCCGAGTGCGGCGAACCGGGGCACGTCGAGGGGGTCGACGAACTCCACATGGGCGATCTGAAAAATCGGGCCGTCGCCGAGCTTGTTGCGCACGATTTCAACGGCGTCGAGCACCAGGCGTACAGAGGCATCGCCGGTGGCGTGCAACTTACCTCCCATACCGTTTTCGTAGCAGAGCTCGAGGCTCGCGACCAGGTCTTCCAGAGTCCACAGCGACGTGCCGGTGAACTCTGGATCTTCGTGCTCGTGGCAAATGTACGGCCGCAGCATGGCCGTGGTGCGGGTCATGGGCACGCCATCGAGCACGAACTTCACGAAGTCGGGACGCACGTGCTTGCTGCGGTGCGCTGCTCCGATTGTGAACAGCTCCTCGCCCACAACTCCGGCCTCGATGAATCCCCGGGTTGGCATCGACCCGACTACCCACGCTGTGATTTCCCCCGCTTGTTCGAGTGCACCGAGGGCCTTCCAGGAATACGCCATGGTCGCCGCGTCCTGAACCGACGTGATGCCGTACGAATTGAGTATGCGCAGGGCGGTCTGAACTGAGACTTTGTTATGCGCATCCGGTTCGACCATTGACGCATCGGCAGCGGCCTCGACGTCGGCTGACGCGAGTTCGTAGAGCACGCCGGTGAGGCGACCCGCTGCGTCGCGCACGTATTCGCCACCATCGGAGTTGGGGGTGTCCGGGCCGACGCCCATCAGCTCCAGCGCACGGGAGTTCACCCAGCGGTTGTGCATCGAGTCGTCCCGCAACAACACGGGATGGCCACCGGCAGCCTCGTCGAGGGAGGCGAGGTCTGCAACATTTTTGATGTCGTCCATGATGGTGGCACCGACAATGCCGCCGATGATCCATTCGTCTGGAGCAAGATTCGCGCCCCACGCGCGCACCTTCTCGAAGATCTCCCCTTTTGTGTCCGTCGGCAGCAGCGGCATCTCCCACGCGGCCTGGCCACCGCCCAAGCCGAGGTGGGAATGTCCGTCGCTGAAGCCGGGCAAGACGAGGCCACTGGGGGATTCGATAATCTCCGTCGTCGCCCCGGCGAGGCCGCGCAGCTCGGATTCGCTGCCGACGGCAGTGATCATGCCGTCGGTCACGGCGAATGCCTCGACCCACTCGTTGTCGGGATCGCTGGTGAATATCTTGCCCGTGACAATCAGGTCGGGGGTGCTGGCATCGGCCATGTTTGTTCTCCTCGATGGGTGCGGTGGTGGGTGATAGAAAGGTCAGGTGCGAGCATCGCTCGGGCCGCAGTTTCGGCTCGAGCCACCGGGTGCAGCGACGGGCGATCAGCTACGACAGCACATCGCGCACGAGGTTATCGTTCTCGTGGTTCTGCATTCGGGAGAAGGCGAAACCACCGATCAACAGTGCGAATGGGAGGGCAACGAGTACCCAGCCGATCGCGCTCAGGCCCCAGGAGGTGGTGGTCGGGTCGACCCCGTCGGCCACGGTACCGGCGAGCAGCCCGAAGTGGCTCATCAGCAGGTATTCGCCGAGCAACAGGCCGACCGTCGCCAGTACCGGGGCGATGACCGTCTGGAAGATGTTTTCAGCGCCCTTATTGCGGTGGAAGTAGACGATGATGGCAATGCTCACCAGAATTTCGATGAGCACGATCGCGATAACCGACAGGCCGCTGAACCAGTAGAACAGGTTGAGAATGGGGTCGAGTTGGAACACCGCAAACACCACGAGCACGATGCCGGTGATGACCGAGGTGACGATGGACGCCGTGCTCGGTGCGCCACGGTCGTTGACCGTGCTGAGCGGCCGGGGCAGCGCACCGCCACGACCCAGCGCGAACAGGTAGCGGCCGGCCGCATTCTGAAAGGCCAGCAGCCCGGCGAACAGGCTCGACAGAACGAGAATACTCATGACCGTCGCCATCCATGGGCCGACATACTGGGTGGCCAGCGCGAACAACACCGCGGCAGGGTCGGCCAAGGGGACGCCCGCGACCGTCGACAATTCGACGGTCTGCTCGACCACCCTCGACGCGCCCATTCCGGTCACCATCGCGAAAGCGGTCAGGCCGAACAATACGGTGATGACGACGACGGCGAGGTAGGTGGCGCGGGGTACTACAGTCTTCGGATCTTTTGATTCTTCACCGTAGATGGCGGTGGCTTCGAAGCCGATGAATGAGGCAAAGGCGAATGCGAAGGCGATTCCGGCCGAACCGGCCAGGCCCCCGGCGACAATGGCGGCGGGGTTGAACGAGGCCCAGAAGTTGATGCCTTCCGGTCCGCCGTCGATCAGAATGGCAATCGCCGTGACTACCAGTGCGGTCAGTTCCAGCAGCATGAGCACGCCGAGCACCTTGGCCCCGACGTCCACGCTGAGCAGGCTGAGCAGTGTCACCACACCCCAGGACAGGATCGACCAGGCCCACCAGGGGAGTACGCCGACCTGACCAGCCATCAGGGCGCCGAAGAATCCATAGATGGCCAGCTGGATGGACAGATAGGCCAGAATTGACACAAACGCCGACGCGGTGCCGAGATGACGGCCGAGACCGCGTCCGATGTAGGCGAAGAAGGCGCCGGCGTTGGTGACGCGCTGGCTCATGGCAGCGTAGCCGACGCTGAATACCAGCAGGGTGAGCCCGACGACCACGTAGGCACCGGGCGCTGCCGCACCGTTGCCGAGCACGATCGCCACCGGCACCGCACCCGTCATACCGACGAGGGGAGCGGCTGCCGCGACGACGAAGAAGACGATACCGATCACGCCGAGCCGGCCCTTATGAAGGACCGTTTCTTGTGTTGGCGTCGAATTGCGGATGGTCTGGGTCATGATTACTCCTCGTCGAGTAAGAGGTCAGTTGCGGCCGTGCGGGCGGCTGAATTACACAGCGGATGCTGCGGCATCCGTTTTAGGTGTGTCTCACATCGTGGCAACCTCTGGGCTAAACGGGTTGCCATCGGCGGCACCGCAGTTGTCGAATGGTGCATGCTGTGCGTTTTTGCTGTGCAGCGCCGTGCACCGCGGCGCGTCGAACGGGGCACGCGGCTCGACGCGCATCGGCTGCAGTGCACGAACCCGGTTAGGCGCGGCGGTACGTGCTCGGCGTCTCGCCGAAGGCCGCACGAAAGATGCGGCTGAAGTGCGCGGCGTCGACGAAACCCCAACGGGCGGCGATGGTGCCGACCGAGCGGCTTTCGAGGATAGGGTCGCGCAGGTCGCGGCGGCAGTGCTCCAGGCGTCGGGTGCGGATCCAGCTCGCCACCGTGGTGTCGGCCTCGTGGAACACGTTGTGCAGGTGGCGCGTCGAGATGAAGTGCGCAGCGGCGATGCTCGCCGGGCACAACTCGGGGTCACCCAAATGCCCATCAACATAGGAGCGGATGCGCCCCAGCAGGTCGCCGTGCACCCCCGCTTCCGGGTCGCGGCGCAGGTTCAACTCGCTCTCGAACATGGTCGCGATGAGATCGACGGCGTTATAGGCGAGGCGGTGTCCGCTCGCACCCGAGAGGACGTCGAGATTTTCGGCGAGCTGCACCATGAACGGGCTGATCAGCCGGCCCAGTCCCGCGTCGCCGGCCAATCGCACGGCGGTGAGCTGGCCGACTGAATCGGCCGGCAGGTCGAGGACGTCGTGCGGAAACATCAGTACGAGAGTGCGAAAATCTTCTTCAAAGGCGAGCGTGTACGGGCGGTTGGTGTCGTAGACGGCGAGGTCTCCCGGGCGCAGGGTTGCCTCCCGGTTGTCTTGCACGAGCATGCCCGTGCCGGTCAGCTGCAGATTCAATTTGAAGTATTGCCGAGCGGATCCCGCGATCAGCGACGGGGTACGCAGAACCTGGTGACCGTTGGCCGTGACCTCGACGATTGACAATTCGTCGAGCACGCGCGAGCGGAGGGTGCCATGAAAGCTGCGGGATTCGCTGCGTACTTCCAGGGGCACGAAGGACTGCGACACGAGCGTGCGCCACTGCGTGAACGAGTCGGCGACGGCGCACTGCACGGTATCGCCCGCTACGGTATCGCCCGCTGCGATATCGCTGGCTCCGGCCGCGCCGGTCGCCGGGGTGACGGTGGACCTGCGTGCGACGTCAGGGAACGAGTTTGCAGTCGTCATCGTCACAAGCAGCTCCTTTGCCGGTTCGAGTGCGGCGACCAGATTTGCCCGGGGAAAATCAGTGATCGTCTGCAGCTAATGTAGCCCGGGTCGTGCCGAATGTCATTCTTTTTTCGACACTCGTCGAAAAAAGGACTTGCCAAGACCCCTGTCCGCCGGCGGAATCTGCCGGCGCGCAGGCCATCGACAGCTACGCGAGGACGTCGAACCGCACTGAAGCTTTCGTGGTGTCGGTTGCCACGCGCACTTCCCCGCAGCCGGGGGAACTGAGTAGGAATCGGGTGCCCCACTCCCGACCGGGGCGCAAGGAGGTGTGCTGCCGGATTGCTCTTCAGCGCCCCAGGCCAGCGCCTGCTCCGATCCGTTCGGATCGAAGAGCGCAATGCGAAGGTTGCCGTGCGCCGAGCACGACCTCCACGGGGCGACCGACGGTATCCGTGTCGGTGATGCTGGTGTGTTCCGTGTGCTGGCGTCAGCCTGATTGGGCGTTGGGCTGGTGTTGTTCGGGGTGTTGTTCGTGGTGGAGTTCGAGCAGGAGGGGGTTTTTGCTGTGCAGGGCGATCGGTGTTTGGTGTGGGTCGATTGTTGCGGGTGGTTGCAGCCAGAACCGGCCGTGGTCGGCGATGATCTGCCAGCCTTCCTGGTGGAGTCGGCGGTGGCACGGTGCGCAGAGCAGGAGTCCGACGTCGATATCGGTGGTGCCGGAGTCGCGTACCCAGTGCTCGGCGTGGTGCACTTCGGATCGGGAGGGTGGCATGTCGCAGTCCAGGAACATGCAGCCGCCGTCGCGCATGCCGATGGCCACGCGTTGGGCTTCGCTGAAGGTGCGTTGGCTGCGGCCGAGTTTGAGTGGATGCCCCGCCTCGTCCAGGAGTAGCCGGAGCTGGCCGGTGTTGCAGAGAATCTGCTGCACCGTTTCGAGGGAGATCGGGGCGGGGTTGCCCTCGAGGAAGCCGTGCCCTACCCGGGCCGGTGACGCCGGCACTGACGCCGGCACTGTCGCCGGCCCTGTCGCCGGCACTGACGCCGGCCCTGACGCCGGCCCTGACGACGGCACTGTCACTGGCTCTGACGACGCTGCCCCCGCGGCCGCGGCCGCAGTGGCAGCGCGCAACTCCGCTTCCGCGGTCGCGCCCGCTGCGCCGGCTGCGCCGGCTGCGCCGGCTGCGCCGGCTGCGCCGGCCGGGTCGGCCGGGTCGGCCGGGTCGGCCGGGTCGCGCTCGTCGGCCGGCACGAGTCCGGCGTTTTTCAGGTCGGTGTGGGTGACGATGACGCGCACTGCGGGGTGGCGTCCGCCATACATGCGGGTGGGGTCGGCGTCGGTGCCGGTTTTTAGCAGTGTGGTGAACGCGTCGGCGGCGATCTGGTCGACGGTGCGCGGGTCGTTCTTGATGCGTTCAGCCCAGGCCGCTTGCTCCGTGTCGACGAAGCGCACGCCGCCGCGGCGGGGACTGGTGAGGCAGTCGTAGGCGCTGAGCCAGTACTCGCCCTGCTCGGGCGCGAGCAGTCCGCTGAGCACGACCATGCCGTCGTGCCGGCGGAACAGCGTGAATTTGGTGTCGTCGCGGGCCTGCTTCTCCCGCGCCCGAATACCGGCCTCGTCGAGGTGGTCGCGCAGTCGACGCGCCCGCCGGTACACCAGCTCCACGTTCAACCCGGTCACCTCCGGCACGAGCACCGACAGCGCATCGCGCAGGATTGGCGCGGACACGGCCTGATCAATATCGCCCAGCCCGCGCCGGAGGGCGTCGGCCTGATCGACCGTGAGGGTGCCGGCGGCAACGGCATGCACGATCGGCGCCTGCCACGGCACGTCGCCTAGATCCTTGGCGATACCCTCGGCGATCCCGTCGCCTCTGCCGTCGCCTATTCCGTCACCGGGACCGTCGGCTGGGCTGTTCGGACCGCCAGTATCCGTTCCACCACTAGCACCCGTCAGCGCGGCAGCCGCCTCGGCAGCCAGCTGGGCGGCCCGTTCCGCGGCATCCGTTTCAGCCATCAGCGTGCCCGACGCGACCAGCTTGACCGCTTCGCCGCGGCTGGAGCCGTTCACGTGCTGAATCATGGCCTCCGGCGACGCGAACCCCTGTCGTGCGGCCAGGCCTTCGCGGCCGAGCTCGGGCCGGGACCGGCGGGCGACGGTGCCGGCCATCCACGCCGCGAACACATCCAGCAGCCGCCGTGCCTCCGCCAACGACCGCTGGCCGCTGAGCACATCGGCCTCGGGCAGGGCGTCAAACGCCGCGCTGCAATCGCCGAGGGAGGCGACCCGGTCGGCCGCCCATCGAAGCTCATCAGCGAGGCTGTTCATACCCCAATTCTCCCACCCACCACCGACAAAGCCGAGAAAAGCTCGCAATCTGTGGAGAAGAAACCGAACACACCCCCTGTGGAGAACCGGTGTTCTATCGGTCGAGGTGTGCTGGAGGCCAGAACCCGGAGCCGTGGCCCCCGAACCCTGAAGACCCGTGCCCCCGGGGCGTGAGGGCTCCGACAGCTAACTTCCGGTGGCCAGTAGGTGCAGGTATCCGTCCAGCTGCAGCACAAGAAGCTCGGGGGAGTGCTCGTCGGGGGAGAGCGAGGTAGTGATCTGGGCGCCGAGCACGACGTCCATGAGGTGACCGACGATATCCGTGTCGGTGATGCTGGTGTGTACCTCGCCGGCGGCGCGCGCCTCGGCGACATGGCCGAGCAGTGCGAGCCGCCACTGCAACATCGACTCATTGTGCAGCTGCGCTTTGGCAGCGCTGTTAAGCGCCTTCTGCCAAAACGGAATCACGATGCGCGCCTCGCTGACTCGGGTCTCGTCGAGGGGTAAAATCTCGTGGCAGTAAGCGCGTACGGCAGCCAGTCCGGTCAGTCCGGCGGTCGTGCGCGCGATGCGCAGGTTGGTCTGCCTGAACACATGGCCGAACGCGAAGGTCAGCAGATCGTCTTTGGTGCCGAAGTAGGGTTTGAGCGCGCCATTGGCGAATCCGGCCTCGGTCGCTATCTCGCGCAGGGTTGCCCCCTCGATGCCGTGGCGGGCGATGACGCGCCAGGTCGCATTGACCAGTTCAACGCGACGCTGGTCGTGATCGACGACTTTTGGCATGGGCCCTCTTCTGCTGGCGAAACTTCAGCTTGCCAGAAAGTTTCGGCAAACGCTTGCCAGCAGCGGCATGAACCATTTATATTCTACAACCATAGGAAAAAACTCTCCCGGGGCCACACTGAGGTGGTCCTTGGCCGATATTTGGAAAAGAGAACCCATGTCTCCCGCGCTCACCTCCGATACCGACACCGTGACCGCCTTCGCGCTACCCACCGCTGACGAACTCCACAAAGTGCGCACGATCCTGACCGAGGCCGGTTTATTCGGCAACAGCATCCGTGTTGCCTACCTCGGGCTCCTCGACCCGCCGCGCGGTGCTGCCGGCGACACAGCTGATCGCCGCTTTCGCGTCTTCCTGCACGATGTTTCCGGCGCCGCCCCCACCGATGTGACCGTGTCGGTCACACGGTCCGTGGTCGAATCCAGCGTGACCCTCGACACCGCGCTCACCGGTGAACTGCCCGTGCTTGAAGAGGAATTCGGTGCCGTCGAAGAGCTCCTCACGACGGATGCCCGTTGGCTGGCAGCCCTCGCCGCCCGCGGAATCGACGTGGCCAACGTGCGCGTCGCGCCGCTCTCGGCCGGAGTGTTCGAGTACCCGAACGAGAAGGGGCACCGCATTCTTCGTGGCCTCGCCTTCGTGCAGAACTTTCCCGAAGACAGCGCTTGGGCTCACCCCATCGATGGCCTCGTCGCCTACATCGACGTCGTCGCGCGCACCGTCGAGCAGGTGCTCGACTTCGGGGTCGTGCCGGTTCCGGCCGAACACGGCAATTACACCGACCCCACCCTCACCGGACCGATGCGTGAGACGCTCAAGCCGATCAGCATCACCCAGCCGGAGGGCGTGAGCTTCACCGTTACCGGCGGCAACCACATCGAGTGGGAGAATTGGAGCCTCGACGTGGGGTTCGACGTGCGCGAGGGCGTCGTGCTGCACAACATCGGCTTTCGTGATGGCGAAAAGACGCGGTCCATCATTCGACGCGCCTCGATCGCCGAGATGGTGGTGCCCTACGGCGACCCAGCCCCGGTGCGTTCCTGGCAGAACTACTTCGACACCGGTGAATACCTCGTGGGCCAGTACGCAAATTCGCTCGAGCTCGGCTGCGACTGCCTCGGTGAAATCACCTACCTGAGCCCGGTCGTCACCGACGGCTTCGGCAACCCGCGCGAGATTCGCAACGGAATCTGCATGCACGAAGAGGACTGGAGCATCCTCGCCAAGCACAGTGACCTCTGGAGCGGCATCGAGTACACCCGTCGCAACCGCCGTTTTGTGATCTCGTTCTTCACCACGGTCGGCAATTACGATTACGGCTTCTACTGGTACCTCTACCTCGACGGCACCATCGAATTCGAGGCCAAGGCCACCGGCGTCGTCTTCACGAGCGCCTACGCCGGCAAGGGGTACCCCTACGCCTCCGAAATCGCCCCCGGACTCGGCGCACCCTTTCACCAGCACCTGTTCAGCGCCCGCCTCGATATGGCCCTCGACGGTGACACCAACCGGGTCGAAGAGGAAGACGTCGTGCGCGTACCGATGGGCCCCGGCAACGAGCGCGGCAACGCCTTCACCCGCCAGCGCACGCTGCTCGCCACCGAGGCAGAGGGCGTCAGGCAAGCGGATACCTCCATCGGTCGCACCTGGCACGTCTCCAACCCCAATTCCCTCAACCGCCTCGGCGAACCGGTGGCCTACAAACTGCACCCGCAGGGCCTGCCCATGCTGCTCGCTGACCCCGAGTCGTCGGTGGCTCAGCGTGCAGCTTTCGCCACGAAGGGCCTCTGGGTCACCCGTTTCGCCGAAGACGAGCGCTATCCCACCGGCGACTTCGTCAACCAGCACTCCGGTGGCGCCGGACTGCCGGCCTTCATCGCCGCGAATCGCGACATCGACGGCGAAGACATCGTGCTCTGGCACACCTTTGGCCTCACCCACTTTCCGCGGGTCGAAGACTGGCCGATCATGCCCGTCGACACGGTGGGCTTCAAACTGCGCCCCGACGGTTTCTTCGACCGCAGTCCGGTACTCGACGTGCCCGCCAGCGTCCCCCCGGCATCCGGCGGCCACTGCCACTGACCGCTCGGCGCGCTGACACAGCCTCACGCCCAGTCGTCTTCGTTGGCCCCCGGGCGTGAGGTTCTGCGCTTTCCGGGCCCGGGCCCGGAAAGTGGGCCCGTGATAGATCATGGGCCCACTTTCCGAAGGTGGGCCCAGATCAGCGGATGCCGGGGCGCGCGGGCCAGCCGCGGCCATCCGTCGGTCGCGCCGGCCGCGGCCATCGACTATTCGCGCGAACCGGGGCTCAGCCGCGTAGCGCGGTCTCGAAGAGTTCGAGCAGGTGCGTGTAGAACGCGTAGCTCAGCAACGTCGCGATCGGAACGAATGCTTCGTCCGGGCCGGCCTCCGGCGCACCGATGTTGAGCAGGCCGGCCGAGGAAGTGTTGACGGCGCGAACCGACGCGTGCACCGAACGCACTCGCAGTTCGGTCCATTCCTGGTTCCAGATCCGCACGAATGCGTCGTTGGCGCTGGCCGGCGGCGCTGGCAGCGTCGACGCAGCACCCGCAGCCAGCCGCTCATTCAACAAACCCACCGACAGCCGCGCAGGCTCCATCGCACGCGACCACATTGGCCCGACGCCCAGAAAACGCAGGATCAGGTCGACGGTCTGGCTGACCGGACGCAACTCGATGGCGAGACCACCGGTATCCGCTTCGTTCTG
Organism: Cryobacterium sp. PH29-G1; assembly: GCF_030063365.1. Lineage (GTDB taxonomy): Bacteria > Actinomycetota > Actinomycetes > Actinomycetales > Microbacteriaceae > Cryobacterium. The sequence goes on from NZ_JASISY010000001.1 coordinate 230,282, forward strand.
GGTCGTGGAAGAGTAGGCGAACAGGGTGGACTCGCCTCGCGTCCAGCTGCGCAGGCTCCGGTTGACCCCGCCGCGGGAAGTGCTGGCCTCGAGCTGAAAGACGCCGGCGCCCCAGTGCGTGACAACCTGCAGCGCGAACGGGCTCAGCCGGCGACTACCGCCCTCGAGCAGGCCGCTATCACGCAGCTCCTCGCGGACGGGCGAGCGCCAGGCGAGGGCGCCGGTCGTGCGCGCGCTGAGCAGCGCGCCCTGCGCCGCCTCGGAGATCTCCAGCGCCGGAGGCGTATACGGCTGAAAAGTGGGCACCCGCTCCAGAAGTTCGAGCGGTCCCCGACCGCCGCGGTGGCGGCAACGTCGAGCTTTGGGGCGGCGTCGACATGCACTCGCGTCGCGCTCATCTCGCCAGAGAGCACGAGAGCAGTCGCAACATACGACAGCTGCCGCTGGTAGGCCAGAAACTGATGCGTCGCAGCGGATGCCGTGAGGTGAACGTGTCGCAGACCCGTCGCCCAGATCCAGCGTTGAATGACGATCTGCTCGTCGCCGGAGGGGTAGCTCGCCGTGATCATGCGCCCGTCAACGGTCTGCTCGGCCCACAGATCGACCGCGATGATCTGGGCACCGGGATGGTCGGTCAGAATTGCGGCGATGGAGACGCTGGAGGCGGCCTCGATCGGTGCGGTCGACGACGTGGACGTGAGCACGATCGTTGGTCGAAAGACACCGGCAGGAACGTTTGCGAGCGCGAGGACACGCTCGGCCCCCTCGTGCTGGATGCTTCCCCATCCGTCGAGCTCGGGCAGAGTAGCGCTCAACATCGTCAGGTGAGTCCCTTCAGGGTTGTGAACCAAATTGGCAACAGGAAGCGAGGTAGCCAGAACAGGGACACGGTGAATGTGAGCACGCTCAGAACGCCGATGGTGAACAGAATCAAAGCGAGAATCCTCGAATCGGCAGCCAGAGCGGTGTCCGTCGCCGAAAAAACGATCGCGGCAAAGCCCAGGTAGATAAATCCGAAACCGACGCTGTAGCCATAGTGCCCGGGAGTTACTGGGCGGATCCAGCTGCTCCAGATGCGGCGGTAGGCGAGTGTGCCGAGGGTTAGCGCGACCAGACCGATGCCGATCAAAATCCAGTTCATCCGAACAATCCGTTCCACGTGTCTTTGATACCCTTACCGATTTCGCCGCCGCCCCACCCGCGGGCAACGCCGCCGATCACGCCGCCGACGCCGCCGCCGATGCCGCCGATCTGCGTTCCAGATCCGGGAAAAATGCTGCCGATGGCCGCTCCTGCAGCTGCACCGGCCCACGCCCCGCCTGCGCCTCCGGCGGCGGTCGCTCCGCCGACGATCACGGCGTTCTCCGTCGCGCTGGCGACACGGGCACCATTATCCCATTCCGGGTGCGCCTGAAGGTCTGAGTTGTACTGGTTGGAGTACTCGCCCCAAACGGTAGTGCCCGCGCCGGCGACGCCCAGAACCTTACCGCCGGTTCGCAGCCATGACGGCGGCGCAGCGGCATCTGGTACGGCCGTGAGAAAGGGTTTGGACTTCCATCCCTCGGGCAGCGCTATGGAGGTCGGCGGCGGGGATGTCATGGAGCCGACCTGCACCAGGAGGCCGCTGGGCAGGCGGGTGTAGCCGACCCCCCGAATGATCTCGTCCGGCACAATCGCGTCGATACGTGGAATGAGCGGAAGAACGGCGCCAGGGGAGACGGGGTTGTATTTCATCCCTTGGGGCCACCGAGCGTGCCTGGGCTAACCCTCCCGCACGCTCGACGCCGGCCGCAGGTCGAGCCGGCGCAGCAACTGCGCGTTCAGGGCGACGACCACGGTGGACACCGACATGAGCAGCGCTCCGATCTCCATCGGCAGCACGAAGCCGATCGGGGCGAGCACCCCGGCGGCCAGCGGAACCGCCAGCAGGTTGTAACCGGCGGCCCACCAGAGATTCTGCTTCATCTTGCGGTAGCTGGCCCGCGACAACTCAATCACCGAGAGCACCGAACGCGGGTCATCGCTCGCGAGAATGACACCGGCCGAGGCGATCGCCACATCGGTGCCGGCGCCGATCGCGATGCCGACGTCGGCTTGGGCGAGGGCTGGAGCGTCATTGACGCCGTCTCCGACCATCGCCACCCGGCGACCCTCATGCTGCAGTTCCGCCACCTTGCGGGCTTTGTCTTCCGGGTGTACGCCCGCGAATACCCGGTCGATGCCGAGTTCGGCGGCCACGGACTGCGCGACGGCTTCGGCGTCGCCCGTGATCATGACGACCTCGATACCCCGGCGATGCAGGGCGTCGACCGCCTGCCGCGATTCCTCACGAACCTCATCGGCGAGACCGATCGCGCCGATGACCGCACCGTCGCGAAGCACGTGCAGAATGATCGCACCCTGGCTCTGCCAGTGCGTGGTCTCGGCCAGCGGTGTTGCATCGTGCTCGGTGAGCAGGCTTGGCCCGCCCACGCCAATGCGGTGGCCATCGACCAGACCGGTAACACCGACCGCAGCTGCGGTCTGAAATTCGCTCGCCCGCGGCACGGCCAGATCACGGTCGCGCGCGGCGGTCACGATGGCCCGGGCGAGCGGATGCTCACTATCGCCTTCCACGGCGGCGGCCCAGGCCAGCACCTGATCACTCGTGAACGTGCTGTCGGCGACCGCGACGTGGGTCACCGTCGGCTCGCCCCTGGTCAGCGTGCCGGTCTTGTCGAACAGAACCGAGGTGACCTGACGCATGCTCTCGAGGGCGAGCCGGTCCTTGATGAGCACGCCGCCCTTCGCGGCGCGCTCGGTGGCGATGGACACCACGAGCGGAATCGCCAGTCCGAGTGCGTGCGGGCACGCGATGACGAGCACCGTGATGGTGCGGATCACGGCATCCTGGGGCTGGCCGAGCAGGGTCCAGACGATCGCGGTCACGACACCGGAACCCAGCGCGAACCAAAACAGCCAGCCCGCCGCGCGGTCCGCGATGCGCTGCGCCCGCGACGACGAGCTCTGTGCCTCGCTGACGAGTCGCTGGATTCCGGCCAGCGCGGTGTCGTCGCCGACCGCGTCAACGCGCACCCGCAGGGCGGAATCGGTCGCCACGGTGCCAGCCACGACCTGATCGCCGACCCCCCGCTGCACCGGCCGGGACTCACCGGTGATCATCGATTCGTCGACATCCGCTGTGCCTTCGGTGACCGTGCCGTCGGCCGGAACCCGGCCGCCCGGCCGCACCACGACAAGGTCACCGAGCACTAGTTCGCCCGGTGCCACCACAACGATCTCATCGCCGTCGACTCGTTCAGCCTCATCGGGCAGCAGCGCGGCGAGCGACTCGAGGGCAGTGGATGTCTGCGCCAGTGACCGCATTTCGATCCAGTGGCCCAGCAGCATGATCACGATCAGCAGGGCCAGTTCCCACCAGAAATCGAGCTCGGCATCGATGATACCGAGGCTCGCTGCCCAGGAGGCGAGGAACGCCACCGTGATCGCCAGGGCGATCAGCAGCATCATGCCCGGTTTGCGGGACTTCAGCTCGGACACTGCCCCGGTCAGGAAGGGGCGTCCGCCCCAGACATACATGACCGTTCCGAGCAGGGGGGAGATCCACTCGATGCCCACGAGGTTCGGCAGCGTGTAGCCGAGCAGCATGGAGAACATGTGGCTGAACACGACCACCGGCACCGCGATGACGAGCATGGTCCAGAACAGGCGGCGAAATTGCCCGACGTGGTCACCATGCCCGCTGTGGTTCATGGCCCCGTGGTCCATGGCCGTGCTGTGTTTCAGGTCTGTGCTGTGGTTCAGGTCAGGCTGCGTCATGTCGTTCCTCGATCTTGATCTGCAAAAAAACTCTGCTCAATACCCCCCAAGGGTATACCTGTCGGGGAGTTCCTGCATCCGCTCAGGACGTGCTCATCTGGCTTCCACGACGCCCATCATTCCGGTGTCCTCGTGATCGAGGATATGGCAGTGGTACACCGTGCGACCGCTGAAGTCCTCGAATGCAATGCGCACCCGCACCTGGCCGCGCGCCGGGATGTTGACCACGTCCTGCCAGGGCGCCTTCGACACGGTCTGCCCGTTCTGCTCGATGAGCTGCATGGGCCAGACGTGCAGGTGCAGTGGGTGCGCCATGGTGCTGGCGTTGGTCAGCGTCCACTCCTCCACGGTGCCCGCCGCTACGGTCGTGTCGACCCGATCGCCGGCGAAGACGCGACCGTTGATCGTAGACACCATCATGTTGGCACCCATTCCCATGCCCATGCCCATATCGAAAACCAACTCGCGCCGGGCCGTCACGGTAGCTGACCGCAGGTCGCGCGGCTTCGGCTGGGTGGGCAGGGCGCCGAGTGGCTGCACTTCGGATCCGGCCACAACCAAGGTTGCCAGTGCGGTCGTGTCTGACGTCCCGCTGCTTCCTCCCATCATGCCGCCGCTCGTCGTACCGCCGCTCGTCATCGCGCCGGACGTTCCGCTGTGCGAGCCGCGGTCCACAGCAAACGCGCGCAGCACCGAGGTTCCCGCCTGGGCGGTGACCATGAGGTCGGCCCGGTTGCCCGGCGCGAGCACGATCTCGGTGACTTCCTCCGCATTCTCGAATCGACCGGAGTCGATGCCGAGCAGCTGCATCAGCTGCCCGTCGAGCTGCAGGCGCAGATAGCGCGACACGCAGGCGTTCACGATGCGCCAGCGCTCGCGCTCGCCGGGACGCGCGGCCAGCGCCGGGTTCACCTGCCCGTTGACCAGCACGATATCGCCTTCACGCCCGTCCATCTGCTGCATGGCGTTGACCGCGGCCACCTGCCCGCTCGATGCCAATGCGATATCGGAGATCACCAGCATCCGCTCGCGCGCACTGGGAATGGGCACGGGATCGTCGACGATAATCGCCCCGTAGAGTCCGCCGAAGACCTGATCGGCGACGTAACCGTGGTGGTGCGGGTGATACCAATACACGCCAGGCGGGTGATTGTCGGGCAGCTGGTAGTCGTAGGCGAACGACTGGCCGGCCTCAACCATGACGAACACATTGTCGCTGTTGCCCTCGGGTGAGACGTGCAGTCCGTGCACGTGCAGGTTGCTCGGATCATTCAGCCCGTTGTGCAGATTCACCCGCAGGCGATCACCAGAGCGGATGCGCAGCGTCGGCCCCGGCAGGCCGCCGTTGTACCCCAGAACGCTCGCCTCCACCCCGGCCAACTGAACCCGAACGGGCGCTGCGTCAAGGTCCACCGTGAGATCACCGGATGCGCTGGTCAGCTCCTCCGGTTGCACGAACTCCGCGCCCACCGGAGGGTTCTCGCCCGAATCGCCCGAACCGCCCGAACCGCCCGAATCGGGCCATAACTTCCAGACCGCGGCGCCCCCGACGGCGGTCGCGGCCAGTCCCAGGCCGCCAATGGTCAGCACCCGGCGGCGGCTGAGTACCATTTTCTGCTGGCTCGTCATGGTCGACGCGCCAGCCGGGCGCGGGGAGCGGGAGCCGTTTCCCGGGGTGTTTTGCGGGCTGTCGCGGACGCCGTTGTGGCACAAAGTGGTACACGTGCGTTGTTCATCGTTCAATCCGTTCAGATCACGTCACAGAAACCGGGGGTGTCGGAGTGCGCCCGAAAGCGCGACGGTTTCTAGACGCGACGGATGCCGAGAAGGGCCAGGCGGGGTCGGTGAATCGGCAGAGCGACCGCGAACAACTGGGCATGCAGAACGCTGCTGGGCCTCGGCAGGCGGTGAGCGGGCGTGCCGCGCCGATTGAGCATCACCGTCGCGGCCAGCACGAGCAGCATTACGCAGCCCATGACCATGAGAGCGCAGTCCAGCATGCCATTGTGGGTCAGGGGCGCGACCACGCCAACTACAGCAGCCGCACTCATCAGGGCTGGCGCCATGATCATCGCGCTGCCTGCCCTGCCGAGCGCAGCGGCAGTAGCAGTAGCAGCGGCGCTGACCGCCGGGCCGACTTGAGGCTCGGCAGCCGTGCCGGGGTGTGCCGCGGTTGTCCCGTGGTGCGGCGCGGCCACGGCGACCTGCGACGCATCGACCTGCGACGCATCGACCTGCGACGCGGCGACCGGCAGCGCAAAGCCCATGACGTGGAAACTCGCGGCCGAGTGCATAGCCAGCACGCTCAGCAGCAGGGCCACGAGGGCCAGCAGCGCGAGCATTGACGTGCGCACGTTCAGCGGGTGACACCGCCTCGAAACGGATGCCGGCACGGCCGCTGTCTGTGTCATGCCACCTCCGTCGACGCGGGTGCGAGCGGCTCGGTTGAACCGCATACCCCCATAGAGTATCCGATCTGCATGATCCCACGCTGAATACGAACATATGGACACCACGCGGCCGCGCGATCGGGCAGGCTGGAGCTATGGCGCAGACGAGACCCACGGCATCCACAGCACCGACGACACTCACGGCGCTCCCCGCTGAATCCCCGAACGACGCCGCCCGCCGCACCGCGCTCACCCGTATGAAGCGACTCGCCGGCGGGTTGCTCGCGCTGATGGCCGTCATTTTCACCTTGTCGTTCGCCCTGCAGGATCGCTACCCGTGGCTGGAATACGTGCGCGCAGCGGCCGAGGGCGGCATGGTGGGCGCGATCGCCGACTGGTTCGCCGTAACGGCCCTGTTTCGCTACCCCCTGGGCCTGCGCATTCCGCACACCAACATCATCGCCAACCGTAAAGATGAGATCGGCGCGAGCCTCGGCGAGTTCATCGAGACCAATTTTCTGGCCGAGAGCGTCATTCGCGGCAAGCTCGAATCGGTCGGTTTGTCCCGCCGCCTGGGCGTCTGGCTCGTTGCCCCGGCCAATGCTGAAAAACTCACCACCGAGCTGGCTGTCGCCGGCCAGGGCCTGCTCAATCTGCTCGGCGATGACGCCATCAAAAACCTCATCGAATCGGTTGCCCGGGAGCACCTGGTCAAGCCCGAGTGGGGACCCAGTATCGGCCGGGTGGGGGAGCGGCTGGTCGCGAGCGGGCAGCAGCACGCAGCGGTCGACCTGTTGCTCGACCGTGCTGACGGCTGGCTGCGCGAGCACCCCGAGGCCTTCGGTCGCGTCGTTTCCGAGCGGTTGCCGAGCTGGCTTCCCGGATTCGTCGACAAACTGGTCGACGACAAGGCCTATCGCGAGGTGCTCACTTTCATAGCGGCGGCGCGCGGCGACCGCAGGCATCCGGTTCGGCGTGCTCTCGATGAGTACCTCAGCGAGGTCATGCACGACCTGCAATACGAGCCCGCGATGATCAATCGGATCGAAAAGCTCAAGGCCGAAGTGCTCGACAACGCCAAGTTGCGCGAATTCGCCGCTGACACCTGGGAGGCGGTCAAGGCCTCCCTCATGCAGGCCCTCGGTGAGCCGACGAGCGCTCTGCGGGTCGGCATCCGTGACACGCTGCAAGACATCGGCACGAGGCTCACGACGGACGCCGCGCTCGGCTCCCGCATCGACCGCTGGCTCGCTGACACGGCCAGTTATGTCGTGGCCAACTATCGCCACGAGATCGCCGGGGTGATCACCGAAACCGTCGAACGCTGGCCCGCTGCGGAGACGGCCGCGAAGATCGAATTGCAGGTGGGCCGTGACCTGCAATTCATTCGGATCAACGGAACCGTGGTCGGAGCCCTTGTGGGTCTGGTTATCTTCGCGCTCGCACACGCGGTGGCGGCGTTGTTCTGAACCCAAAATACGGGTTCGTGGTGCGGGGCCGCCCCTGTTCGGGGCAGACTAGTGTTTTCGGTTGTTTCTGAAAGGCACCAATGCACGACCTCACCCGGTGGGCGCTGCGTCCGCTGATGCGTGTCTGGACGGCGTCTGCCGAGCGGCAGGACCGTACCCTGCCTCGTCCGAACGACGCTCCGCAGGCCCACGCTCCCGGAATCGACAGTGACCGTGTGCTCATTCTCGGTTGTGGTCCGGCGGTCGGCTGGGGGGTGCTGAGCCACCAGCTGGCTCTGCCCGGGGCGCTCGCTCGGGAGCTGTCCGTGCGCACCGGGCGTGGTGCGGATATCGATCTCGTGAGTAGTCGCACCATGACAGCGGCGAACGCGCTCAGCGCCCTGGCCGGCACGCGCCTTAGCCGCTATGACGCGGTTGTGGTCATTCTTGGGCTGAACGAGGCGCTTGACCTCACCAGCGTGCACGAGTGGCACGACCGGTTGACGGCACTGCTTGCGATGCTCGAGCGTGAGACGTCGCGCAGCACCATGATCGTGGTGTTGGGTATTCCGCCCATTCGCAGCATCGAGATTTTCCGACGTCCGCTCGTGTTCATCGCCGACTGGTCGGCCGCGGACCTCAACGCGGTGAGTGCCCGGCTGGCCGCCGAGGCGTCCCGCACCACTTTCGTGCCGTTCTCGCCCACCGCAACGCTCACGCCCGATCGGCATCGTACCCCGCAGGATTACCGTGGCTGGGCCGTGCTCCTGGCCAACGCCATGGCTGACAGCCTCGACTCGGTACGCCTCGGCATAAACGGTGCGGAGGCCCCGGGCGCGGATGCCGCCAGCCGGGAGCGCTCCCGGCAGGCGGCCGTCGACGGCCTGGCCATTCTGGACACCCCGCCGGAAGCGCGGTTCGACCAGCTGGTCGCCCTGGCGCAACGCCTGTTTGGTACGGAGTCTGCGCTGATCAGCATCATTGATCACGACCGGCAGTGGCATAAGGCCCGGGTCGGGACCAACGAGACCGAAGTGCCCCGATCCCAATCATTCTGCGCGATCACGATCGAGGGGGATGGGGCACTCATCGTTGAGGATGCCAGCAGCGACACCAGGTTCAGCGACAACCCACTGGTGAACGGTGACCCGAGCATCCGCTTTTATGCCGGGTTTCCGATCGAGTCTCCTTCGGGGGAACGCATCGGTGCCCTCTGCGTGTTCGATCCGAAGCCGCGGGTGCTCGCCGAGGTTGACCAGGTGCTGCTGCGCGAACTCGCGCTCCTCGTGCAGCGGGAACTGCGGGTGCCGCCAGTGGCACACTAGGTCAGCGCGTGCTGGACCGGTCAGTGAACCGGTTTGCCCCGGTGAAAGCGGTACTGTTCACCTATGGTGAGTCCCCCCGAACAGTCAGTTCCCGTTCCGGGTACGAAACCAGCTGGGTCAGATCCCTCGGATTCGTCGGTGCTGGAAAAAGTGGATCGATTGTTTCGAGCGCTGTCAGAAACGTCGAGCACTCTCGGCCTCACCGAACTCGCGCGACGATCGCAGGTGCCGAAGGCCAGCACGTATCGCCTTGCAGAACAGCTGGTCGACCTTGGCTTCATGGTGAAGACGGCCCGGGGTTATCAGTTGGGTTGGCGGATTTACGAGATGGGGCAGTCGGTGCCGCGGCCCGCGCAGCTGCGGCGCGTTGCGCGCCCAACGCTCGTCGATCTCCGCCAAGCGACGAAGGCTCTCGTCGTGCATTTCGCTGTTCTGCAGGGTGACGACGTCGTGTATCTCGAGCGGCTAGGCGGGCGCCGTGAGGTAGCACTGCTTGCTGCCGTGGCCGCGTCGGCGCCGGCCGACCAAACCGTTTCTGGACGCGTTCTGCAGGCATACAGTGCGAACACGGAACGGGGGTCGGTTACGAGTGAGCAAGCGGCGGAGTACGCCGCCATTCGAGAGCGTCGCTGGGCGAGCGAAACCGGTTCCGTCGTTGCCGGGGCGAAAACGTTTGCCGTTCCCATTGAATACCCGGGTGGTTCGTTCGTCATCGGTGTGATTGCGGCTACCGTGCACACGGGTCGTCAGGATGATCAGGAGACGCTGCACGCGCTGTGGGCGGCAGCGGGCGAAATCTCCGCTGCTCTGCAACGCAAGCCGGTTCGCTGAATGAACCCGAACTCTCTCGGCAGCTTCCTTTAGTTCTACCGTCGACTATGCGTATTGGCACCGTGGCCGCGCGAGCGATGAAGGAGTTCCATGAGTAGCGAATCAGTTCTGGCAGATCTGTTGCGACGCGTTGAAGTGCTGGAAGCCGAGGCCGATATTCGTCGAATTCAAGCTCGCTACATGTTTCTCTGTGACACTCCGATGCCTGAAGCTGACGTCACCGATGACTCGCGACGCGTCGAACTCATCCTTGATCTCTACACCGAAGATGCGGTGTGGGAAGGCGTGGGAGAGTATTACGACAATCAGTTTGGACGCGCTGAAGGCAAGGACGCGATTCGTCGGCACTTCGAAGGATTCTGGGGCAGCCGTCAGGATCCTGCTCTGCTCCTGAACGCCCATTACCTCACGTCGGAGCAGATTAACGTTGATGGTGACACCGCGACCGGACAATGGATTCACATGCAGCCGTGGCTGTTCGCCGATGGCACGGGGTTGCTGCGCTCGAGCCGGCTGTACAACACCTTTCGCAGAGAGAACGGCGTGTGGTTGATCACGAGAACCCGCACCGAGAACGTCTTTGTTGCACCATTGCCCGACAATTTTGCCGAGGCATTCCCCTCGGCTTCCGTATTGATGCGTGGTTAGGGAATCATGACTATGCCGAGCACGCTCAGCGGTTCCGTACGCATGCTGGAGTCCGCCCCCGTCGTTCATATCGTTGACGATGACGAAGGATGGCGAAATTCCCTGGCCTTCCTCTTGCAGAGTGTGGGCATCGTCGCGCTCACGTACCCGCTCGCCACTACTTTTCTCGAGGAGCTTGATAGCGACGAGCCCGCGGTGGTCATCCTGGAGGCGCGCATGCGTGGGCTCAGCGGCCTGCAGCTCCAGGAGCGGCTGGCGCTGCGGGATTATCCCGCACCTGTTCTGTTCTGTTCGGCCCATGGCGACATCGCGACCACGGTGCGTGCGATGCGCGCGGGGGCCGTGGGCTTCCTCGAGAAGCCGTACGACCCACAGGTGATGTTGGAGACCGTTCAGGAGCAGATCGTAGAGGCGGAGACCGCCTTCCGGGAACGCGCCGGACGCCGCTCGATCGAGGCTCGCATCGATTCACTCACACCGCGCGAGCTGGACGTGCTGCGTCTGGTCATGGAGGGCCTTCCCAGTCGGCAGATCGCGTCGCTTCTGGGCGCAAGTGTCAAGACGATCGACGTGCACCGCGCTCGAATCCGGGCTAAGGCCGATGCTGAAAGTCTGGGCTGCCTGGTGCGAGATCTGTTTCAGCACCGCATCAAGGTCTGAGCTCATCAGTAAACGTGGTCCCAGCGTCGCTCAGAGACCCAGCGTCGCTCAGAGACCCAGCGTCGCTCAGGGTAAGCGGTCCTGAATCCAGCCAGCAGTGCTGAGGAGCGCGGCTTCACCTCGAGGGTGTCCGATCAGTTGGATCCCCAGTGGGAGGTGAGCCTGGCTTCTCAAGCCCGGAATAGTGGCCACGGGCAGGCCAATCGCCTGCCACGGACGGCTGAGCAGCGGATCCCCGGTGGCCGCCGTGCCTTCAGGAGCAGCGCCCAGTGCAGCCGCTCCGACGATGCCACTGCACCCGTTCAGTACCTCGCGGATCCGAGCGCGTCCCCGTGCCAGCAGGGTGCGCGCCTCGCGGTAATCGGCGTCCGAAATCCGGGCACCGTTCTCGAGCAGCTGTCGGAGAGGCTCACTCAAGCGGTCGGCCATAGCCAGCTCTGTGGCACGTTCGCGGGCGGCTTCATAGCCCATCACGATCGGCTGCGCTGCCGTGCAATCGATAATCAGTTGGGCCTCGGGGAAGACCTCAACGACAGCGCCATCTGCGCGAAAAGCACGGGTGGCCCGGTCCACGGCATCCACCATCTCGCCAGACACCGAGCCGATAGTGCACGCATCCCAGAGCAGCAGTCGGGGTGGCGCGGAGGGTGGGATGCTTTCGCCGGAGAGGGCTGACCATGCCACGGCCAGGTCGTGGGCATCCGCGGTGAACATGCCGTTGCTGTCCAGGCTTTGGGACAGGCCGGTGATGCCGTCAACCGGAAACCGGTCGTGCGTCATGACCAGCGATGCCACGCCGCAGAACGAAGCGGGACGAGTGACCGATCCCGCTGTCTGTGAGCCGAGCGCGAGTGGAACCTGGCCGGACGCAACTGCCGCAGCCGAGCCGCTCGATGATCCGCCGGGAGTGTGGCCGGGAGCAGCGGGGTTGTTGGTCGGGCCGGGTTGAAAGAATGCGAACTCCGTCGTGACGGTCTTTCCGATGGGTACTGCACCAGCAGCACGCCACGCCGACACGATCGTCGCATCCGTTTCGGCCGGTGCGGCGTCACGCCGCGTGGCCGAACCGCATTTTGTGGGAAAACCATGCAGGTCAATGATGTCTTTGACGCCCATCGGCACTCCGTGCAGCGCTCCTTCTGCGCTGGGCCGCTCGGGAAAAGAGATGTCCACCCACGCGCGGACTGTTTCCTCGGTCTCATCTATGCGCTGCCGTGAGCGTGCGCGAGCGGCATCTTGGGTGGTGCGGCCCGTCTTGAGATCTTCAACGAGCTCCCGGAGAGACCATGGAGCGAATAGGCTCACGCCTCGTCCCAGACCACATCGGCACGCCAATAGTCCTGCCCAACCGGGCTCTGGTGGTGATCCCAATCGGAGACACGCTTGAGCGTGGGCTCGATTCGCGCCGTTACCGCATCGGCAGCTTCCGGGCCGTCCTCGGGAACACCCCAGTGAACCCAGTTCAGCTCATTGCCATCGGCATCATGGATGAAGAGATCGACGTGCTTCCAGCCGTAGCCGAACGTATCGTTGTAACACATCAGCGTCATCTTGCGCTGGTCGTCAGGGGTGTCGAGCCGAAGCATGTGCATCCCTCCTCTGTGGTGATCGTGCACGGATTGAACCGGGAGACGGGGGCGGGACAGGTCTCGCCTCGCGTGACCGACGGTCCGGAATGAGGTTCCAACTTGAGCCTATGTCGCACCAAAGAAATCGCAAGTGAAGATTACCGTTCGGCAGTGCAGAGAATTCCTTACTCTCGTGCCAGCGCCGCGAGCAAGAAGTTCATCAGATCGTCTGTCGTCTCGGGCTGGGCGAGAGCAAATTTCTCAGATGCTTCCGCACACGAATCTCCACACATGACCTCGCGTCGGTTGTGCTCAATCAGTGATGCTGCGACCTGCAGGTGTCTGATGGCGCACGTGATCCCCACCAGGATTTGCTCGCTGACCTCCTCCGAGGCGCCAGTGAGATCGGTCAGGGAATGCGCGCGCACTTGGACCCCGGCCAGGTAGTTGTGAGCCGAAGCCAGGGGAATAGCCATGGCACGGATCAACTTCACGGTGTCGTCACCGGGTTGGGCGTCGTTGGGCATGTCTTCAGGCTAGGCGCGCCGACGTCGCTGCGACAGCGGGGGTAGTCACCATCCAGCTAAAGATTCCCCCCGCGATGCTGAGGCGATCCCGCATATCCCTGAAAGTCACGCGTCTCATACGATGGCAACACGCTCTCTCGGCCATGTTTTATGGTCGGGCCTATGCGCACTGACACAGATGGAGGCAAGTCGATGACCGTTGAGTTCACCGAAGAGAACATCTACGACCTGACACCCGATGAGCTGGTGCTCACCGATCGAGTCGCCGGACGAATGTATACCGATCCGGACATCTTTGATGAAGAGATGACCAAGATCTTCGAACGGACCTGGATCTGGGTGGCGCACCTCAGCGAACTGCCCAAGGCCGGCGCCTTCAAGACGACCTACGTCGGACAACAGCCGGTCATCGTGTCGCGTGACCGCAAGGGCAACATTCACACGATGCTCAATCGGTGCCGCCATCGCGGTGCAACTGTGTGCGAGACGCCCAGCGGAGTCGTGAACGGGTTCACCTGCCCGTACCACGCGTGGTCATACGGCCTTGACGGCAGCCTGCGAGGAATCCCGTATCCCGATGGGTATGAAGGCATCATGGACAAGTCCACGATGGGTCTGAAGAAGCTGCGTACGGAGCAGTACAACGGCATGATCTTCGCTACCTTCGACCATGACATCGAGCCGCTCGAGGACTTCCTCGGCGATGCGAAAATGTGGATCGACCGCTTCATGGCACAGGGCGCCGGCTACCCCGTGAAGGTTTTGGGCACGCACCGTTTCAAGTTCAAAGGCAACTGGAAGATCCAGTTGGAGAACACCACCGACGGCTACCACTTTCCGATCGTGCACCGCTCGTGGATGGCGACCGTTGATGAAGAGACCGCGGACATGATGAGCTTCATGACCGACCCGACTGCAATCACTCACGTGCTCGGCAACGGTCACTCCGTCATGCAGATGGTCCCGCAACACACCGACCTTGAAGCGGACGACGGCAGCGAGCCGCTGCAGCCGCGCTTCGATGGCCTCGTCGCCGACCTGCGGGCACAGGGGGTCGACGAAGAGAGGATACGAAAGCTCGTGTACACCGTGCACGGCACCGGATTCAACCTCAACCTCTTTCCGAACGTGTCATTGTCGATCTCGTTCTTTCGCACGTTGCGTCCGGTGTCCGTCAACGAGACGATCATCGAACACATTGCGATCGGCCCGGATGGCCCGCCGGAGATCGTCGACCGCGTCAACCAGGAGCGCATGCGTGCGCACGAGAACTTTCAGGGCCCCTTCGGATTCGGCACGCCGGACGATGCCGAGGGATGGGACCGTGTGCAGCGCGGCGCCGTCGGCGGACCAGAACTGCCTGTCATGGTGAACCGTGGTCTCGCTCGCGAAACAAAATCGCCCGAAGGTTGGACGACCTCGCACGTCACCGATGAGTCAGGGATGCGTGCGGCGTACTACCAGTGGAAGGAAATGATGGGCAATGAGTGACCCAGGAGCGACCCTCAAGCCCGGTGCGTGGCTGACCGGCCGCAGTACTTACAAGCGACCGCTGTCTTACGCTGGTATTTCCAGCAGCGACCCTCGGGTGGCGCGCGCCATCGATTTTGTCTCCTATGAGGCTGAGCTTCTCGATCGCAAGGAGTACGTGGTCTGGCAGGAACTGTACGCCGAGGACGGCGTATATGTTATTCCCATTGATCCAGAGACCGATAACTTCGACAGTCAGCTGAACATGGTCTATGACCATGACAAGCTCCGTCGCGCACGCGTTGTTCGGCTGAGCGAGGGCTACGCCATTTCGGCCGTGGATGCTGCGCTGACAGTGCGCACTCTCGGTCGTTTCATCGCCGCTGAAGTCAGCGACACCGAGATCACTTTGCGCGCGGCGCAGATTGTGGTGGCCTACAAGCGAGGCACTCACCACATCTGGGCCGGCGACGTTGAGTACAAGATTCGCTTCGGTGCTACCACCGCAGACGACCGGATTGTATTGAAGGTCATTCGCCTGGTCGACAGTCAAGGCGTGACTCCCGCCTCAGGATTCCTGTTGTGAGCGGAGTTGTCGTTGTGGTTGCGGAAGTCACCGAGGAGACTCCGGACATCCGCACCCTCAGGCTCGTCCACGAGGACGAGCGCCCGTTCACGCGCTTCGAGGCGGGCGCCCATATGGACGTCACGGGCCCAACAGGAGTTCTGCGGCAGTACTCATTGGCCAGCGCGCCAGGCGACCCCTCGTCGATTCTCATTGCGGTCAAACGCGAACCGGGCGGTACCGGAAGCGCGGCGCTGCACGAAGTGCAGGTAGGCGACCGGCTCCTCATCGGCAAACCGCGCAACCTGCTCAAGATCATGGACGATGCCGACCGTCACATCCTTGTGGTCGGCGGTATCGGCGTGACGCCGCTGCTCTCAATGGCGTACGAGCTGTACTCGCGCGGTGCCGACTTTGAACTGCACTATTTCGCACGCTCGCGTGCGGAAGCGGCGTTTGTTCCGTTCCTCGAAGAGCGCGCCGAGTTCCGCGACATGGTCCACTTCCACTTTGGCGGTCCGCGAGCTGAGCGCCCGGCGATTTATGCCGACATCGTGTCCCGGGTAACGCCGCGAAGCCACCTATACACCTGCGGCCCTGTTCCGTTCATGGAACAGGTCGAGCAGATCTTCGCGCCGGTCGTTGGCCAGGAACACGTGCACATCGAGCAATTTCAGGCCGCAGAGATTGACACGAGCGAAGACACGGCTTTCACGGTGGAACTCGACTCTGGTGAGGTGTTCGAGATCCCCGCGGATCGGACGATTCTCGCCGTGCTGGAAGACAACGGCATTGACGTCTTCAAATCATGCGAGGAGGGCGTCTGTGGTTCCTGCGTCAGCGGTCTGATTGAGGGTGTCGCGGACCACCGTGATAGCTGTCTGTCGAAATCAGAGAAAGACGCCGGCGAACAGATCGCCATTTGCGTTTCTCGTGCCAAGACTCAAAAGTTGGTCATCGAACTCTACTGAGGCCGCGCTGAAATGGGCGTCACGCAGGAATCTGCGTGACGCCCAGTGTGCTGTCAGAACACAGTTGTCACTGCGACGGCACAAGCGCCCCTCAGATCCCGGCGCGCAGCATTGTCTGAACCTCGGTCACCGACTGATCGGCGAGGCCAAGATTCTCCAGAGTGCGTCCGGTGGCGCGAAGATCGCGGCCGTGCACAGCGCCGGCGATGGACAGCAGACCAGCTGCAACGGGTACCGGAACGCCAGCCCATTCGCCGACCGAGACGAGAAAGGCCAGGCCGACAGCGGTGTCCTCGGTCATGTACCGGTGCTGTTGGAAGTTGAGTTTCTCACTCCAATCGCCGGAGTCCACCAGATTGTTACGGGCCTTGGTGCCATACATCCAGTCACCACCCTCGTAGTAGTCGGCGAGGGGAAAGTGCGGGGCACCGTAGCCCAGAGCTTCGCGTACGGCCATGCGTTCGGCGTCGAGCGCGGTGTGCACAGCGCGCACCGCCGGCTGGGTGCCTTCGTTATGGATGTCCCAATGGTCGAAGTGCTCGATTGGGCCGGCATTCATCAGGATGAGCGGCGGATGGATGATCGGCCCCGCATTCATCAGGGCGCCCGAGAGCGCATCACCGCAGGGCTCAATGGCACCGGGGAAGGCTTGACCGATGACTCGGAGTGCATGATCAGCCAGCCGCTCGGGGAGAACGCCCGTCGGCAGGCGCGTCGCGCGGGTCGTTATTCGCACGGTGTCGTCGCCTTGCTTACGACACAGCCACGGAAGAGTCCCGGTCTCGGCGATGGAAATATCGGCAACGCAGCCCTGTTCGCGCAGCCGCTTCATCATGAGGAACGAGCCGAACGAGCCGGGTGAGAGGTAGATGACCTGCCCGTCCACGAGATGCGCTGCCAGCGCGTCGGCGAGCGCCTCGTGCGCGAAGGCGGGCGTCGGCGCGATAATCAGTTCGGCACCTTCAATCGCCGCGGCCAGGTCATCCGTGGGCGAGATTGGAATCTCCCGGATGCCGTCACTATCGATTAGCGTGAGGGGTTTGCCCGTCGCGAGGCTGCCGAAGGCCGCCAATTCGCGTCGCCACCAGCGCACATCATGACCGGCCACGGTCGCATCCGCCACGGCGGCGAAGGACCCGTTCCCTCCACCAAGTACTGCAACTCTCATGGTCATATACCTCTTAAATAGAAAGACACTGCGGTGATTTTCGGGTCCGCTCAGCGGCACAGCTCAGTTGGCTTCGGCGTGCGCCGTCAGCGCATAAAGACACCCCCGTTGACGTCGAGCGTGGAACCGGTGACAAAACCGCTGTCCGGCCCAACGAGATAGGCGACGGCCGCGGCAACTTCTTCGGCGGTTCCCACGCGTCCGACGGGAAGCGTGCGCCCGATCTCGGCAGCATCCGCGTCGCTGCCCATCGCTGGCGTGTGGATCGCGGCCGGCGAGACCGAGTTGACGGTGACGCCGTCACCGGCGAGCTCACGCGCGAAGATCTTGGTCAGCACGAGGGCCCCCGCTTTGGATGCGGCGTAGTGTGCTCCCGTGACCAAGCCGCCCTGCTGGCCGGCAAAGGAAGCCATATTCACGATTCGACCCCAGCCCTTGTCCCGCATCGCGGAACCCGCGAGTTGGCAGAACACCAGATAGCTGCGGAGGTTGGTGCGAAGCACCGCGTCCCATTCTTCCGGGGTGATGTCCCAGATCGAGCTTCGCACGGTGCGCCCCGCGTTGTTGACCAGCACGTCCGGTGCGCCCCAGGCCGCCGTCTGGTCAGCGAAGGCCCGATGAATCGAGTCCGCGTCTGAGACGTCGACCGCAAGTGCACGCGCCGTCGCCCCGCTCGCATCGAGTTCGAGAGCAAGCGCCGTGGCCGTGTCAATGTTCAGATCGGCGATTGCGACGCGAAAGCCGTCGGCGTGAAGCCGCCGAGCAATCGCAGCGCCCAGGCCCTGGGCCGCACCGGTAACAAGTGCGGATCGGTTTTCGTTCGGGGCCACGGCGCTACTCCGTGCCAAAGAACAGTCCACGGCCGAGGCGTGCCTCGATTTTGTAGTAGTGCCACATCAGGTGGTCGCCCACCGGGGTGTCGCGGATGATGCTCGCGATGGATCTCACCGATTCGTAGCCTGGAGTGTCCATCAGAATATATGCGGTCCACGGCGCCGCGCTGGAGGGGCCAACCTGCAGGGTATCGTCGTCGAACGTGCCGATGACGCTCACGCCGAAACGACCGCTCAGGTCGGCAAACGCTGCCTTCGTGGTTTCGAAAACGAGCTTGCGCTCATCGGCGTCGGCGGCAAAGAATGCGTCCCGAACGCCGATGCAGATGAGTGCGCGCACTGGTTCGGGGCTCTGCTGGTCGCTCATGCGTTTACTCCTTCGCGAAGGCTGCCATGGGTCGGAGCAAGCACCAGGCCAAGCGAGGTGGCGGCAATGAACTCGTGTGCGGCGAAGGAGGAGACCGGCATGAACTGGCCAGCCTGCACGTCACGCCACATGCGCTCGAACGGCAACGACTTTGCGTAGGCAGCTCCGCCGACAACATCGATCAAACGGGTGAAGACCGCGACGGCATTGGTCGCGCAGACATGCTTGACCAGGGCGCTACCGGCGACGATTTCCTGCAGGTCAAACTCGTTGTAGTACTCCGGGGTGCCGAACTGGTGCGTGTGACGGTACAGCAGGGCTCGCGCCGTTTCGATCAGGATCTCTGCATCGGCAATGCAATCCTGCGCGCGGGCGTCATCGACGAGACCTCGGCGACGGACCTGCTGTTTTGCCCAGTCCAGTCCGCCGACAGCGATGCCCACGTAGACGGCACCAAACGCTGGCTGGGAGGAACCGAATACAGTCTCCGTGACAGTGGCATCGAGGTGGCCGACCGGAAAGGAATGCACGACGTCCGCGTCGGGCACGAAAACACCGTCAAATTCCAGGTCGTTGCTCTGCGTGGCGCGCATGCCCATCATGTTCCACACGTTGTGGATTCTGACGTTCGGGTCCTTGAGGTCGAGCTTCATCATGAGCAGCTGCGGGCCCTTTTCGGGATCCTCAAATCGCGCAGTGGTCGAAGCGTGCGTGGCGACAGCGGAGTTCGTGCCGAAGTTCTTCCGCCCCGTAATTCGGTAGCCGCCCTCAACCTTCTCGGCGCGCGTGCGCGCGTCGGTCATGAGATTGGGGGTACCGAACTCGCTCGTGATGGCGGCCCAGATGAGTTTGCCCTCTGCGGCTTCGCGGAGCAGGCCCTCCAGGCGGGGGCTCTTGGTCTTGCGCCATACGTTGGACCACTGCGCCAACGGCGTGAAGTGCATGTTCACCGCCAGGGCCGTGGCGGCGTCGGCCGACGCAATCCGCTCAACAACCGGGATCACCTCAAACAGTGTGGCGCCAAGCCCCCCGAGCTCTTCGGGTACGGAGAGGTTCAACAATCCAACGTCGCGCATGTCTTCGTAGTTCTGGAAGGGAAACGTGTTGTCGGCGTCGTTCGCGGCGGCGCGGTCGCGGAAGCGTTCGACCAGTTGGTCGGCAAGTGCAAGAAAACGCTTCTGACGTTCGGTGTATAGCTGCTTCATGGTGTGGCTCTCCTATGAGTCGTGATCAGAGTGGAAATGGAAGGGGGCTGGAGAATCCGTAGCTACGGGCTCCATAGATGAGGGTGGCGGCTTCGCTGGCCTGCGCGTCGACCACCCGACCGACGATGAGTAGGTGGCTGCCGGCGACCAGAAATTGCTCGGCATGGCAGTCGAAGGATGCTGCTGCGGTCGGCAAGATCGGGGAGCCGGTTCGCAGCGACTTCCATTCCGGACCGAATTTGTAGCGAGTGCTGGGATCGGTGACGCCGGCAAAGTTCTGCGCGACACTCATGTCCTCGGTAGAGAGAATGTTGACCGCGAAACACTGATTCGTGCGCACGGCATCAGCGACTGGAGCGCCGCGGAAGAGGCCGATCACGAGTGTGGGAGGGTCTGCAGAGACGGACATCATTGCGGTGACAGTCTGACCAAAGCGCCCCGCCGTACCGTCCGTGGTGACCAAGGTGACCGCCGCCGTGGCTTTACCCATGCCGGCGATAAAGCGTTGCCGGATCTCAGGCCCTGATCCGGGCGACAGCTCCAGCCGGTGTAGATCCGTATGTGATGCCACGATCCCTCCTTTGGGTTCGGTTGCGACGTTGGGTCTCAGTTTCACCGAGGCCACATCACTAATCAAATAGATAATTCTCTTGCTTGATATGCAAAAAATGTATTTACTGAGGGACATGGTCCCCACGCGTCTGAACGTCACGCTCTCCCAATTGGAAGCGCTCATCGCCGCTGCCGACACCGGTAGCCTCAGCAACGCCGCAGCAGCGCTGCACACCTCACAGTCCAATGTTTCGGTGTCCATGGCGAAACTCGAACGGCTGCTCGGGGTGGAACTGCTCGTGCGATACCGCTCCAAGGGAGTGGGGATGACTGCCATCGGTCAAGAGATCGCAACACGCGCCAAGGAGATCGTCAACGCGGTCAGAGATCTCGAACACGCTGCGAGCGGTGAACTCGATGAACTCCAAGGAGCACTGCGCATCGGCTGTTTTCTCCCCCTCACGCCCTTCTACATCCCCCGCCTCATGGCGGACATTCGGGAGCGTTCGACGACCATGGACCTGGTCATCCGCGAGGGGACACAAGACATGCTTCAGCGTGCGGTGTTTGAGGGGGAGCTCGACCTCGCGCTGGTCTATGACCGGGATCTTCCCGACCAGCTTGACTTCCATCCGCTCGCCTCCGTCTGGCCGTACGTCATTGTGCCGCCGCACAGTGCGCTCGCCGACCGCAGCGCTGTGAGCCTTGCGGAGCTTTCAACACACACGATGGTGAACTATGAGTTGACGTTCACGGCGGGCCGGGCCTACGAGCTGTTCGAGGCTGCCCGGGTGGCGCTGCCGAATGAGATGCGCGCGACCAGCCTGGATTCGGTGCGGGCGCTCGTTGCAGCCGGAGTCGGCTTCTCCATTCTGAATCAGCGCTGGGGCACGAATATCACTGCGGATGGCGCCGAGGTCGTTCCCGTGGAAATCCTGGACGATGTGGAGCCGATGCGTTTGGGGGTCATAACGCGTGCGCGAACTCGAAGCGCTCGAGTCACCCTGGCCATCTCCCTTCTCCGCGCGCAGGCTCAACGGCGCCACTCTGAAGGTGACCGCCGCGCAAAGTAATCCCCTACACGTGTTAGGGGGATTTCGCATGGAAGCCACCGCGGACTCGTGTGAGAGTTATACCGATCCCAAGCACCTGATGGCTATTCATACTTAGATGATCTAGAAACGGAAACACAATGGTCTTGAATTTCCGCACCAAGGGCACTATCGCCGCCACGCTTCTGGCTACGGCAGCACTGGCGCTGTCGGCCTGTTCCGCCCCGGCTTCCACCGGGGGCAACGGGGATGCCGGCAGCGACGGCCACACCCCGGTCACGCTCTCGTTCGTTACGGCCTTTCCCGAAACGTCGCAGAACAACGACGGATTCTTCATGTTCGTCGACAAGCTCAAGGAGAAGGCTCCCTGGGTCACCGTCGAGTACAAGGGCGGACCAGAGGTCATGGCGCCGAACCTCCTCATCGAGGGCGTCTCCAGCGGCGCAATCGATGGAGCTCACCTGCCGGGCGACTATTACGTCGACCAGCTTCCGGTGATGGAGATCGCGCGCTTCACGCCCTTCACTCCCTCTGAAGAGCGGGAGAACGGCATTACCGAGCAATACCAGTCGGCGCATGACACCCTGGGCGTGCACTACCTCGGTCACACCAACTCCGGCATGCCGCAGCTGATCTTCGTGCAAGACAAAATGTCGAAGCCCGATTTTGAGGGGCGCGCAATCCGCGTCTCATCCGCGACCAGCAACATGGTGCTCGCACTCAACGGCAACCCGGTTGCACTTCCCGGCGGTGAGATCTTCAGTGCGCTCGAGCGTGGAGTGGTCAAGGGTTCGTCGTGGAGTTCAATCGGTGTCACCAGCCTGGGCTTTCAGACCGAGGTCAAATACAATCTCGCCCCACGCTTTTACGAGTCCCTGGCCAACACTGTCATCAACAAAGACAAATGGGACTCGCTGGACGCTGAGACCCAGGACGCCTTCAACGAGGCGATGATCGAGATTGAGCCGGAGATCTTCGACTATTACCAGACGGCTATCAAGGACGAGGCGCGGGACTGGCGTGACGCCGGGATCGAGACGATCGAGTTCGACGCTGACGATACCCAGAAGATGCTCGAAATTGCTTATGTCGACGCGTGGGATGCACTGAAGTGGGATGACATTGTCGCGGCCACTCCCGAGGCCCAGGTTATTCGCGACAAGTTCGAAGCCGCTTACGATTTCGATGACCTGTCCAAGGCAGTACCCGGTGGCACGGTTGTTGAGCCGTCTGCGTAGTCCCGCACCCGACGAGCGTTAGAAGACCACATGAAACAGGACCACGAGAACGACGGTCCCTCCCAGCGCGCGGCCGGATTTATTGGGGAGGCGTTCGATATGAACACCACCTCCATAAAGATTCCCGGCCGCGGGCTGCTAAACCGCCTAGCCGCCATCATGGAAGGGCTCTCCGGCATTGTCGTGCTGGCTCTCGCCATCGTCGTCACGTTGGGGGTGATCGCCCGATCACTCAGCATCCCCCTCGTCGGAGCCATCGAGGTGGCCGGGGTCAGCCTGGTCGTGATGACATTGCTCGTCGCTCCTGCACTCATCTTTCGCAATGAGCACGTCAAGATTGAGCTGACCAACGGGCTGGGGGGCCAACGCACGCAGCGTGTCATCGACGTCATCGCTCTGCTGGTTCAAATTCTCGTTGCCGCCGTCCTGCTGTACGCCACATTCCTGCTCTTCGCACAGGATCTGCAGCGCGGCACTGCTTTTCTGGGTGAGCTCAGGCTGCCGCGTGCGATGCTCACCGCGGTACTTCCCTTGAGTTTCGGGATGATGCTGGTATTTCTCGTTCCTCAGCTGGTGCGCGCGCTGCGTCCGCGTCGAACCTCCGCTCCGTCCACGCCCGAGGAGAACTAACATGCCGTGGCCGACCTTTCTTGCCATATTTCTGGCTGCGCTGGTGGTGCTGCTGGCCCTGCGTGTTCCCGTCGGTTTCGCAATGCTCGGCGTGGGTACCGTGGCATCGCTGTTCGCCTTCGGATCCTTCTCTGCCGGCATCAACCAGGTCTCGTTGAGCGTGCTGGCCAGTGTTGATAGTTTCACTCTCACGGCCATCCCGCTGTTCGTCCTGATGGGTGAGATCCTGTTTCGATCGGGAATCGCGCAGGGGGCGCTGGCGGAGATATCCATCGCCATGCGGCGTTTCCCCGGGCGATTGGCCATGGTGTCGATCGGTGGCGGTGCCCTGTTCGGCCTGCTCTCGGGCTCGACCCTCGCCAACACGGCACTGTTCGGCAAGACGTTGCTGCCCGAAATGCGCGCCAAGGGGTACAGCCCATCGCTCGGCATGGGATCGATCCTCGCCTCGGGTGGGCTCGCGATGATCCTGCCGCCAAGCGCGTTGGCGATCCTCTGGGGTGCCATCGCAGATGTGCCGATCGGTCCGCTTTTGATCGCCGGTATCGTCCCCGGCTTTCTGATGGCAATCGGCTACGGAATCATCGTTCTGGTGTGGTCGCGCATCCCCGGTGCGACCCCACCGGCCGAGCTGCACGAGAAGCGGAAGGTCGGCGATGCGGCAGTCGCATTGCTCCGCAATGCCGTTGTTCCCGGACTGATCATCGTTGCCGTGCTCGGGATGATCTTTTTCGGAATCGCAACGCCGACAGAATCTGCGGCGATCGGCGCCGTCGCATCCGTGATCTTCGCACTGTTCCTGCGCACGTGGGACCGGAAAGCCTGGATGGAGGTTGCCGTCGGCACGGCAAAGACCTCCGGAATCATCTTCTTCATTCTGCTCGGATCGAACCTGTACGCACAGTTGATGAGCTTCAGCGGCACGACGCGCGGCTTGGTGACGTCCATCACCGACAACATCACCTCCCCGGCGTTGATGCTGCTGGTGATCATGGCGATCCTGCTGGTGCTCGGTGCGTTTATCGACCAGGCGTCCATCATGCTGGTGACGGCACCACTGTTCATGCCCATCGTGGCGGCCTTCGGTTGGGACCCGGTGTGGTTCTCCATCTTGTTGCTGATCAACCTGCAGATCGCCAACACGACGCCACCGTTCGGCATGTCGCTGTTCGTCATGCGCGGCGTTGTGCCGGACGTGCCGATGACGATGATCTACAAGGCCGCACTGCCGTGGATCCTCTCCGATGTTGTCGTCATCATCCTGCTGGCAATCTTCCCCATCCTGGTGACCTTCCTGCCGGCGACGATGTAGCATCCGCTGACGTGAGAAAGCCAATTTTTGACATGCGAATGCTCCGGTACTTCGTCGCTGTGGCCGAAGAGCGCCACTTCGGCCGTGCTGCTGAGCGCCTTAATATCGCGCAGCCTCCGTTGTCGCAGCAGATCAAGCGGTTGGAGAACGAGTTGGGAACAGTGCTTCTCCTGCGCACTACTCGGCGCGTGGAACTCACCACTGCGGGAGAGCTTCTGCTCGCGCGGGGCAAACTGCTTCTCTCCGATGCCGCGCGGCTCGCTGAAGACGTACAGAAGGTAGGCCGCGGGCTGGAAGGCTCGGTGCGATTGGGGCTGACCGGATCGGCAACGTACGGGCTCATGCCGAAAATCGTTCGGGCGACGGCCGCTGCGCTGCCGGAATTAGACCTCCACGTGAGTGGCGAAAGCCTGACTCCAGTTTTGGAACGACAGCTCCTCAGCGGTCAGATTGACGTTGCCCTGCTGCGACCGCCGGTGGACTCAACGAACATCAAACACACCATCATCGCCTATGAGTCCCTGGTGGCCGCCCTGCCCGCCGACTCGCCTTTGGCCGATCGCGCTGAGCTTCATCTGCGCGACGTGACTGAGGGCGCGCTCGTGGGCTATCCGGCAAACTCATCGGTGAGTCGAGTGCTCGATACGGAGATCCGTTCCGCCGGGCAGCGGCCGCGGTACAGCAACCGCGTTCCCGAGACATCGACACTGATCTCCCTGGTTTCAGCCGGCTTGGGGATGGCGATCGTTCCCGAATCGGCCATGGCCTTGAAACTGTCCGGCGTGCTCTACCGCCCGATTGTCGACGCGCCGACCGTTGCGTTGGCCACCGCCTGGCGGTCGGATGAGACCTCCGACACCGTGCGACGATATGTCGACTTTCTTAGGGAAACGATCCCCACATTATTAGGAGAAGTTTAGTGATAATTGATTCCGTGGAAGTGATTCCCTACCGGATCCCCATGCGAAAGCCGCTGGAGTTCGCGAGCGGTCGCGTGGATGAAATTGACCACGTGCTGTTGCGCATCCAGACGACGGACGGAGTGGTCGGAATCGCCGACATTCCGCCGCGCCCGTATACCTACGGTGAGACTCAACAGTCCATCATCGCCGTGATTTCTACGGTTTTTGCGCCGCTGCTCGTGGGAATGAGCGCCCTGGACCGTGGCGCTATTCACCGGCGCATGCATCGTACAGTGGGGAACTTCACGGCCAAAGCGGGGGTTGACGTCGCCCTGTGGGACATCATGGGACAAACCCTGCAGCAACCCGTACACCGCCTTCTCGGTGGCGCGGCGGATTCAGTACGTGTCTCTCATATGGTGGGTTTCGCCGATCCGTTAAAAATGGTGGACGAAGCGGAACGCGTTCGGGAGCAGTACGGGATAACCACCTTCAAGGTCAAGGTCGGTCGGCGTCCGTTTCTCCTGGATGTTGATGTGGTGCGGGCCCTTCGCGAACATTTCGGTTCGGCCGTCGAACTGTATCTTGACGCGAACCGTGGTTGGAACGCCGCGGAATCGATGCGCGTCCTGGATGCGGTCTCCGACTTGGATATCACGTTCTTCGAAGAGCCCTGCGATGCGGCCGAGATTCTCGGGAGGCGGCGCCTCGTTGCGCACTCGAGAGTTCCCGTGGTGGCCGATGAGAGCGCGCCGAGTCTGGCCGACGCCGCCCGCGAAATCACCACCGGGGGAGCGACGGCCGTCAGCGTCAAGGTGGCGCGCAGCGGCTTCAGCGAGGCGCAAAAGATTCTGGCGCTCGCGGAAGGCCTCGGCGTCGAGGCCATCATCGGCAATCAGATCGACTCCCAAGTGGGGACCTGCGGATCGGTCGCCCTCGCTGCCGGTGTCAACTACGCTGGCCGGCACGCCGCGGAACTGTCAAACTTTCTCGATATGGCGGATGATCTCATCGCCGAGCCGCTGCAGATCATTGATGGCGCCATCACCGCCTCCCTCCAGCCGGGCCTCGGCGCGAAAATTGACGAAGACAAGCTCCGCAAGTACCGCCAGGACGGGAAAGGAAACTAAGTCAGTTTGACCGAAAAAACTTCCTCCCGAGGTCTTTGGAGAGCAGCAGCGCTAGCGCGCGGCGTAGTGCGCGCTCACGGCGGCCTGGTCGAGCGCGAAATCATAGACGGCGATCTCGTCCAGGGTGCCGACGAAGCTGTTGCCGGAGGTTCCCGCGATATTGAGCTTGGACGTGCTCGGGGTGTTATTCGGTCCGCCAGTCGATGATGCTATGAAGGCGCCGTCGAGGTAAAGAGCGATCGTTCCGTTTGCGATACGGGTGAAGACGATGTAGTGCCAGCTGCCGTCGTTGTAGCTGGCCGTAGGCGAGACGATGTTAGCCGAGGCCTGGTTTGTGTTCGATCCCGCGATGATTTTGCCGCCGCACAAGGAGACGCCAACCTCAAGGTGGTTGCCATTGCTGGAGGTACTGGCCAAGGCGGGTCCGTCGGACCGCGTGGTGCAGCCGGATCCGCTGGCACTGTTCGATTTCATCCACAGCTCGATGGAAAAATTCGCGGTCAAGTCGTGCGACGCGCTTCCATAGGCGCTGCTACCGAAATCGGCGGCCGCGTCTCCGGCAATAGCGCCCGTGACGAACGTCGGCGAACCAGAGAAAGTTCCCGGCTGACCGGTCGTAACACTATTGGCGAATGTGGCATCGGCGAGGCGCCAGTAGCTGACCAACCCGTTCGTCGCTGACACGGTCGCGTAGTAACTCGAGCCGACTCGCAGCACGTTGCCGCTGCTCGCCGTCGCGGTGTTGCCCACGTTGTCCGAGACAACGTACTGGTACTTGTAGCAGTTACCGACCTTGACCGTGTCTGAGACCGGACTGGACCCCGGGTTGGTGAAAATAGTGGTGAACGTGGAATATCCCGACGTCGGGCAGACACCGTTCGCCTGGGCCACGCTGGCCCGTTGCAGCAGGCGGGTGTTTATGCCGGAGGCATCCGTTCCCGTCGTGAAGGACACACTGGCGGTGGTGCTGGAGCTCGACCCGCTGGGCGGCGTCACCGAAGAGCCGGTTGGCGCCGTGTTGTCGGCCACGAGTGTGAACGCGGTGCTGCCCGACTGCCCGCCGGCATTGTTGGTAGCCGTGACGGACGCCCCGGTGCCGCCCGGGGTACTGCTCCAGGAGTAGGTGTTCACCCCGGAGGTTGTTCCGGCACTCGAGGTCCAGTTCGTGCCGGGCGAGGTGAAGGCGAAAGTTTTGACACCGGAAGCGGTATCGGAGGCCGTGGCGGTCGCCGTGAACGATCCGGTCGCGGCATTCGAACGGTAGAACACCGTCGAACCGTTCCACCACGTGTTTGTCGCCGTGGCGCCCGTGAGAATCAGGGTCGGATTGGTCGGCGCGGTGGTGTCGATCTTCGCGGTGGCACTCGTGTAGGTGGCTGAGTTGCCGTGTGTGTCGGAGACGAGGTACTGGTAGCTGACGCACTTCTGATCGGGCGCGTCGTTCGTTGTCGGCGAGCTGGGGCCGGTGGCCACGAGCGAGTAGGTGCTGAGTGCGCCGCAGACGCCGTCGGCCCCGCCCGTCGAGGTCAGCGTCGCGGTGGCGCGCCAAAGCTGGGCGCCGGCAGCGATGCCGTTCGCGTCCGTACCGGGATTGAGTACCAGGCTGAGGCTGGTCGTGCGGGAGTAGTTGTTTCCGGTTCCCGTGAGGCCGCTGATGGTGACGGAGCCTCCCGATGGGGGAGTCCTGTCCACCACGATCACGGCGCTCGCGGCGCTTTCGACGCCGGTCCAGTTGGTCTGGAAGACCGGTGTGATCTTGTACGTCCATGATCCGTCGGGCACAGCGGTTTCGGTGCAGCTCGTCGACGTAATTCTGGCGGAACAACTCGACATGCTCTGCGCCGTCGTGCCGGCCGAGTTGTAGCGTTTCAGCGTGTACCCCGATACGGCCGTGCCATTCGACAGCTTCGACGCGGCCCAGGACACGGTGACGGAACTGCCCGAGATGCTGGCGGTCGGGATCGGCCCGGCGTTCACGATGCCGGCAGCGGATGTGCCGCTGCTGCCCGCGACGGAACCCACGCTCCAATAGGCCCAGGCCGCACCGCTCGCCCATAGGAACAGAATCAGGAGCGGAAGCGCAGCAAGGCGACGCACTAGGCGCCACGGACGGGTGCGGATGGTGTCGCGTTTGCGGTGACGGGACGGGGTCATGATCCGGTCACCAGGTAGACCGTGAAGGTCGCGCCTTGACAAGCGGATGCGGCATCCGCTCTCATCGCGAGTGCATTTGCCAGCGAAATGGTGACAGTGCCGGGCGTTGCTGCGGACTTCGCCGGGACGGTCCAGCCCGTGCCGGTATTGGTTTGCACGGTGAAGCTCAGCGCCGATGTGGCGCACGCCGAGTGTGCGCTGTCGGCAACGATGGCCTGGGTGCCTCGGGTGGTGTCCAGGGAGATCGAGCCGATACGCACGGCAAATGTGTTCGGGTTCGATGCCGACAGGGTGACCGCTGCGGTGCCGCCGGGAACAAGCAGGGCCGTGGTGGTCGCCGGTGCCAGGGCGATCGGCAGGGTGGTGCCCGTGCTGGCTGTTCCCATACCGTCTCCCCAGGTCGACCAGAGTGAATACGCGACACCGCCGAGGGCCATGGCGATCATGAAAAAGGCGCCGGCGAGAATCATCTCTTTGGGTATGCGGCGGCGCACGTCCGGCGGGAGATGCGGGATCGGGATCGGGAGTGGGATCGGGGGGAACTTATGTGGCGTCATGGCAGTTCCGCCGTGCCGATTCCGGAATATTCCAAGGTGATGTGCGCGCCCTTGCAACCGTCCTGGTTTGCGTTGGTGTCGCGCATCTCGACGCGCGGCCAACTCTCCCGTGGCAGACCGAGAGAGCTCAGGGTGGGACTTTCCTGGGCAGGAACGATCAGGGGAGTGGTGCGTGAGAGCTGGGACACGATGAAATCGTGCGCGGTGCACGGGCTGTCGGCATCGGACTGCGGTGCTTCGAGATGGTCGATGGCGACGGTCAGGTTCGAAACGGCGAGGTTGAAGTGGTGCGGGTTGTTCAGCCGCAGATCAATCGGTACCCCGGTACCCGGTGACAGCGGTCCGATCACGGTGGTCTGCGACGCGATATTGAGGTCCTCGCTGGCGATATCAAAGCCGGGAGCGAACAGCATGAACGCGAGAGTGCCCGTCGCTACCGAGACGGCGGCGACGAGCACAATGCGGTTTTGTGCAGAACTCATGAGTGTTTCAGGTGGTGCCGGTGGTGTTCAGATTATTGGATTGAATAGGCGAAGTGCACCGTGGCGCCCTTGCAGCCGTCCTGATTCTCGGTGCTGCTGTCCTTGAATGCGATGGTCGGGCCGGTCCAGGCATCGACCGCGGTGCCCGAGGCGACTTCATGCCCGACCAAGGCGACCGGATTCGCCAGCGTGTAGTCGGCAGCGGTGCAGGCGCCCTCGACCGCGCCGATGGCCTTGTCTACGCTGGCAATCGTCGCCGTGACGCTCGTGACGTACACGGGGCCATCGTTGGTGTTGGTGAACTTGCCTTCCAACTTTTGCGCCGTCCCTGCGGGCCGCAGGTCGGAGATGACGGACGTCTGCTCGGCCTTGATCGGTACGGTCGTTCCAGTTGTACCGGTACCCGTGCCGGAGCCGCCCGCGGTCCAGAATGCGAAGGCGATTCCAGAGCCGCCGAGGAGGACGGCCGTGGTGACGGCGACGGCGAGAGCTTTTTTGGACAATTTGGGCATGGTGCAACTCCTGAAGATTTATGGCGAGAAAATATATCGAGCACGTGGTCGCGTCATTGGAATCGCACGGTGCTGCTACCCCAAAGATAGGGACTCGGGGGCTGCCGGCGACAGCCCCACTACTGGGTGCGTTCTTAGTAGCTAATCAGGACTTTCGTCCCTACCCGGTGGGACCAGTCGATGACAAGCTGATGGTAGAGGATTACAGAATTGTGGGTTCGGCGCGGTCGGCCCTCGGCTGTGGTCGCGGGTGAAATTTGCCACTGGTGCGGGCGCGCCGCTTGGGTCCGGACCCGCGCGTTTGCTGGCGCAGGCGGTTGGCTGGGGACCGGCCAGCTGGTCATCCACCTGGCTGGTGAAATCATCGGGCTGTGGCCGGCGCGAGGCCGGTAGGCTCGCGGCGTGAGCGATTCCCTGCGCCAGCGGCTGCGTGCCCTCCCCGATTTTCCCGCCGTCCTGCCCGGATTCGATCCGGCCACGGCACCGGCCGATCCGATCGACCTCTTTCTCGAGTGGCTCGACCAGGCGCTGGCCGCCGGAGTGCCGGGGCCCAATGCCTTCAGCCTCGCGACGGCCACCGCGACCGGGGAGGTTTCGTCCCGCATGCTCATTTTGAAGAATGTTGACGACGGCGCCTGGCATTTTGCAAGCACGCGCGGTTCCCGCAAGGGGCGTGAGCTTTCCGCAAACCCGATAGCGGCCATGAACTTCTACTGGGCACCGCTTGGTCGGCAGGTGCGCGTGGTGGGCCGGGTCGCCTTGTTGTCGGCTGCGGCATCCGCTGTGGATTGGGACGAACGCCCGGGCGCCGACGGCCGCGCTAATCCCGACTGGCAGCTCTACGCCCTGCGCCCCACCGAGGTGGAGTTCTGGCAGGCCAGCCCCGATCGCCAGCACATTCGGCACCGTTACGCCGCGTAAAACACGCCTGCGCACCGAATCGAGTGGATTCGGTGCGCAGGTGCCGCGCCACGTGCGCGATTATGTGGGCCCCGTCGGGCTCGAACCGACGACCCAAGGATTAAAAGTCCTTTGCTCTACCAACTGAGCTAGAGGCCCGTAGGTTCTAACCTACCGTGGATTCGCGCCCAGCTTTTCTGGGTAGCGTGGAGTGCAGCAAAAATCAGCCGTTTGAGACCGAAAGAACCGAGGAGAATTCGCCGTGGCCGACAACTTTCACAAGCCCACCCTGTTCGCCGCGAACAAGTTCGAGGCATTTCAGGGCGGCGACGATCCGGCTGCCATCAGCCGGGTTGCGCACGAGACAGCGCAGGCTCTGCTCAACCGGGTGCGCAGCGACCCCGATCCGGCCACGGTTGAACGTTTGGTCGCCTATACCGACGAGAACGGCATCGATGCCGTTGCCGAGCTGTGGTCGCGGGCCACGCCGCGCAGCCTCCCGGGCGCGCTCTGGCGCATTTATCTCATTCGCATGCTGATTCGGCAGGATCCCGAGGGCTGCGCCTACCTCTACCAGCGGGGCACGGATGCTGCCGCCACCATCGATCCGCTCGTTGCGGGGGCCGCGGTGCCCACGGGGCCGACCGAGATCATGATTCTGGCCGATGAGATTCTGCGCGGATTGTTCACCGGAGATTTCGCCGTGGCGCTGGATCGCGGTGCGGCATACTGTCGGGTCACCGCGGTCGGTGCGGCGGCCATCGCCGACGATCTGGAACTGACGGAACCGCACCGCTCGTCGGAATTGACCACTCGAGCCCTACGTTTCTCGACCACCGCCGCCGAGTTCGCCGCCTGCGCCCGTCTCTGGCGCCGCGACTCCCTAGAGTAGCCCCCGCCTTATTGCCCGGGCCCGGGCCCGGAAAGTGGGCCCATGTTCTATCGTGGGCCCGGTTGCCTAAGGTGGGCCCAGCTGGGGTTCAGGGCCCCGTCGGGTTGCGCTGCGTGTCGGGGCTCGCGCTCGCCGTACGCTCGCGGCACGTCTAACTTCAACAATCGCTGTGCGCCGACGGCGAACATTCGACGCCGGCCGCCCGGCTCGAATACACTGGGATCTGGTCGGGCCGCAGTAATCCCGGGTTCCATTATTCGCCGCTTCGAGCGGCCTCGCGCCGAGAGGTGCTCTGCGGCCCGGCCTTCTGCAATCCCGGGGCGGCAGCCCGGGCCGCCAGCCGTGTGTACTCCGGAGTTGCGCTGTGAACTTGGCCGGGGGCATCCGTTTTTCGGGGATTATTTGACACAGCGACCAATCCGTTACCGACTTCGCACCGAACCCTAGTCATGGAACGGGATAAGACCTGACATGCTAGATCTCATGACTGTTGATCCCGCCGGAGACTTCGCTTCGGTAGCCCCTGCCACCAAGGAGGAGCTGCTCGCACGAGTAGCCCACGGCGACCAATCGGCCTTCGGAGAACTGTATGACCAGATCGCCCCGCGGGTGCTTGGCCTGGTCAAGCGTCTGCTCGTCGACCATGCGCAGTCGGAAGAAGTGACCCAGGAGATTTTTCTGGAGATCTGGCAGTCGGCCGCGCGGTACGAACAATCACGTGGTGGTGCGAGCACCTGGATTCTCACCATGGCACACCGGCGAGCGGTCGATCGAATTCGGTCGTCGCAGGCCGGACGTGACCGCGATACCAAAATTGGAATCCGTGATCTGGCCGTTGCCTACGATCACGTTGCCGAAACTGTTGAAGTACGACTGGAGCATGAAAGGGTGGAAAAGGCGATGACTCGATTGACTGAGTTGCAGCGACAGGCTGTGAGCCTCGCCTACTACGGCGGGTTCAGTCATAGCGAGGTCGCCGACATGCTCCACATACCGTTGGGCACCGTAAAAACAAGGCTCCGCGACGGGCTCATCCGCCTGCGCGATGAATTGGGCGTGGCATCATGACCGACCGTAACGAGCGCGAGCTGCACCCGGCTGATCTGGCCGGTGCCTACGCCCTGCACGCCCTGGACGCCACCGACGTAGCCGCGTTCGAAGCGCACCTCGCCGAATCCGAGCAGGCTCGCATCGAAGCTGCCGAGTTGAACGATACCGCCGTGGCCCTCGGCCTGGCCGTGGCGCCCGTGCAGCCCTCGGCCGCGCTCAAGGCAAATCTCATGTCGATGCTTGCGTCGACTCCGCAGCTTCCACCGGTGCCGGCACCGCGTGCTGCTGGGCCCGCCACAACGGATGCCCCCGCTTCCGTTTCCGGCGCGACCTCGGTCGTGGCGCCGGTCACGCCCGCGGCCGCCGAACCCACCGAAGTTAGCGGCGAAGCACCGACCGCACAGGTTGACACGGCGCGGACTGACCCCGCTGCACCCCGGCCGGTCGCGGACATCCGCTCGGGAACAGGTTCGACCAGCCCGGGCTCAGCCGCCGAGCGGGCGCAGGCGCGCTGGTTCAAGCGTCCAGCTCAGTTCCTGCTGGCCGCGGCGGCCGCAGCTGCACTCTTCGTCGGTGGCACCTTTCTCGGCCAAACGCTTAACACCAACCAGTTCGAGTCGCAGCAGGCGGCCGGGCTCGCGCAGATCAATGCGGCCGATGACGCCCAGCGCGCCGCGACGACGACCGCCGACGGCCAGGAAGCCACCCTGGTCTGGTCGAACAAGCTCGGAATTTCGGCGGTGCTCGTTGACAACCTGCCCGCGTTGCCGAGCAATCAGGACTATCAGCTCTGGTACATCAACGCTGAGGGCGCCGTCCCCGCCGGAACGTTCGACTCGAGCGGGGACGGCACCGCCTGGCGTGTACTCGACGGCACGATGCACGCCGGCGATCAGGTGGGCGTCACCGTGGAACCCAACGGGGGATCCGACCAGCCCACAAGCAACCCGATCGTCGCCTTTCAGAGCTGATGGACCGGCCGCCGAGATGCGGCCGGTCGGCGCGAGCGCTGCGGTATCCGTGCAATACCGTGAGCGGATGCGCGCGCGAAGTAGGCTCAAGGCATGAGATTGCCCTTCACCCTGCTGATCGACCCCGTGCCCGCCGATTCGCTGGGGCAGAACTTCGATGACACGTTTCATGAGATGGATTCCGGCGCCCCGGCACTTCGGGTCGGCGAGCTGAGCACGCAGCGCGGCGACGGAATCTTCGAAACTCTCGCGGTGGTCAACGGCCACCCGCAGGAGGTCGAGCCGCACATCAGCAGGCTGCGGAACTCTGCGCTGATCTGCGACCTGCCGGTGCCCAACGCTGAGCAGTGGCGCGCTGCCATCGCCTACGCCGTTGCGCGCATTCCGCAGCAGGGCGAGATCGCGCTCAAGTTCGTGCTCAGCCGCGGCGTGGAGCACGGTCCGGCTCCGACAGCCTGGTTGCACGCGGCCGCGGCGTCGGACTTCACAGCCGTGCGCGCGAACGGTGTGCGCGTCGTCACCCTGGACCGTGGCTACCCGCGCGGTGTCGCCGAACGCGCGCCGTGGCTGCTCATGGGCGCGAAGACTCTCAGCTATGCGGTGAACATGGCGGCGATTCGCGAAGCCCACCGTCGTGGCGCCGACGACACCATCTTTCTCACCACTGACGGATACGTGATGGAAGGGCCCACCTCCAGCGTCGTCTTGCGCATCGGTGACGAGTACGTCACCCCAGCCCCGAGCGGCGCTATTCTGCATGGCACCACGCAACAGAGCATGTTCGACTACCTGCGCGCCCGCGGCGACCGGGTCGAATATCGTGATGTCACGGTCTCCGAGCTTCGACGAGCGGATGCCGCCTGGCTCGTCTCCAGCGTGCGCCTGGCTGTCTCCGTGGTCGCCCTCGACGGCGAGCCGTTCCCCGCCGACCAGCAGACCACCGACGCCCTGAACGCCTACCTGCTGGCCCGCACGGCGTAGTCGTGCGCCGCGCCCGCGGTCCGCACCGGTCTCCGGCACCGGGCCCGTCTGCGGCACTCGGGCCCACGATAGAACATGGGCCCACTTTCCGGGCCCGGGCCCGGAAAGATATCCATGCCCGGGCCGCGCGCGCTGGTAACCGCATCCGCCGAACCAAAGGTGGCGCGCGTTTGGGGGCGTTGTAGCGGGACTTAGCCGCACGATACGCTCGGCCAATCGGCGTCGCCGGATACTGCGGAGCGCTCATAGTTTTACTACTCAGGGGGAAAAACATGGCCATGGCCACCGTTTATCGATTCCTAGGGGGCGTTCTGGCTGGCACAATCGTGACTTCGGCCCTGGTCGGGGGCGTGTCCACGGCCGCTGTCGCCAATGTCGCTCCCGATTGCTCACCGATCACCGTGCTCGCGTTCCGCGGAAGCGGCGAGGGCAATCTTGATCCGCAAGCGACCGCGAGCGCCGGTGCCGCACACGCGTACGGAACGACCGGCCTCATCACCAACGGCTGGGAAGGCCCTACGCTTGAGCGACTGATCGCCCAGCTCGCACCGCAAGCGGCCGCCGCATCCATTCCGGTGATCGGTGTCGGCGCATCCGATTCCGTGTATGTACCCGGTTATCCCGCCGCTCCGGTCGGCCCCACGGATCTGATTGGAATCGCTGAATCCGCTCAAACCGGCGCCATTGCCGCCGAGCTCATCATCAAACAGGCCAAATCCGCCGCCATAGTGAACCATTGTGCATTCTCCCCGCGGTTCATCGCCGTCGGCTACTCGCAGGGCGCCATCGCCGCCCGGGTGCTGGCACAGCTGAACTCCACCGATGTCGTTGGGGTTGTCACGATCGGCGACCCGGCCCAGAAACCGAGTGCCGCGGGCAACGTTGGCGCCGGCGCCGCCGGAGACGGGCTCATGCGCTGGCTCGTTCCGAGCTTCGGGGATAAGTTCGACGCACTGTACGCTCAGGACACCGTCACCGCGGCCCTGTGCCACGCGGGCGACCCCGTCTGCGACTTCGGCTGGACCAGCGTGTGGCGAGTCCCCAGCCAACGGTACGAGAACCACGCCTATTTCGTCTCGATCGATGATATCGCGCCCGCAACACAGGCATTGGCTGCGCTCACCACGAACGCACAATTGAATCCAGTCGTCGCCCTGCAGGCCGCCGCCCCGGTGGCCCACGCTGCGGCCTCCGTTTTGGCGTTCGAGGGGCGTCTGACGACGATCTCGGCCGTCGGCACGGAATCGGCCGACGCGAGTCTGAACTACGAGTTCGACTACGACAACGACGGCCATTACGATGCCGACAATCCGGTCGGTCTGGTTGCGGCGGATATTCCGGTAGGCATCCACACCGTCAAGGTCAGGGTTACCGATGGTGCGGACCGGTCCGACGTGGTCTCACTCACCTTCGAGGTCGCGCCCGCAACCGCAGCGACACCGAAGGCCGATCTCAACAACATGTCATTCCTGGTGTCCGAGCTGGGATCGATCGCAGCCGGATCCGTACTGCCGCTGGAGCTTCAGGGAGCGCCGACAGGCTCCGAGCTCACCATGATGCTCGTGCCGAAAGTTTCCCCGTCGCCCTGGGGCGCCGAACCGGCCTTCTCGACCGTGTTGACCGCAGGCGGGGAGTCTGACGGTGTACAGATTCCCGGCGATCTGGCCACGGGTGCCTACTTTGTCGTGGTCGGCGCCGAGAGCGGCGAGTGGGGAGCCGTCGAGTTGGAAATCGTTGCGGCATCGGTTGACCCGGGCACAGACCCGGGCACAGACCCGGGCATAGACCCGGCCCAGACCGGCGGCCTGCTGGCACCGGTCACCCCGATCACGGTTCCCGCCGTCGGCCAGGCGATTCTCACTGTCGATGGCACACCCGGCACCGTGACCGTGGCCCGTGCGACCGGTATCTCCGGACTGACCATCAGCGGCGTTGGCTTCGCTCTCACCGTCAACGGCCTGCACCACGGTGGCTCGGCGATCCCGGTTGATGCGAACAATGTGCTCGTGCTGGAACGAGACGGGTCTGTGACCGTGTCGGGCACGGGATTCGCACCTAATACCGACGTCGAGGTCTTCCTGTTCTCGACCGCCACCGCTGTGGGCTCCGCCACGGTGAACGCGGCCGGGGCGTTCAGTGCGACCTTCGCCGTACCGGCGAGTATGTCGGCCGGCCTGCACACGCTGCAGCTGGTGGGGCTGGCCCCGAACGGTTCGACCCGTGTGGTCGATCTGGGCGTGCGGGTGGCCGATGCCGCGGCATCCGCTTTGACCCTCGCGAAGACCGGAATAGATCTCGGTGGAGTGCTCGGAAGCGCCCTGCTGGTGGTGCTGGCCGGCCTCGCGGTGGCCGTGCGACCGCGGCGCCGCACTGTGACAGCCGCATAAGCCCGATGCGCACGCTCGGGGTCCGCTGTGTGAACCCCGGGCCCAGGTTATGCAACCGGGCCCATGATCTATCGTGGGCCCGGTTGCCTAAGGTGGGCCCGGTCCTGCGAGCCCATGCCTAAGGTGGGCCCGGTCCTGCGAGCCCTTGCCTAAGGTGGGCCCGCTTTCCGGGCCCGGGCCCGGAAACTCTCCCCCCCGAGATCACCGTCCGCTCCCGGATCTGAAAGGTTCCCGCAAGCGCGACCCGGGACGCAAGCGCGGGGTCGGGCATCCGTTTGTTTGCGTGCTCGAATTGGGCCGGTCTTCGGCTGCCGCTAGGCTCTGGGGTGACCGAGAGGGATACATGAAGATTTCTGTCATTGGATGCGGCTACCTGGGGGCCGTGCACGCGTCGGCCATGGCCGAACTAGGCCACGAAGTCGTCGGAATCGACGTCGACGCCGCGAAGATCGCCCAACTTGCCATCGGCAAGCCACCATTCTTCGAACCGGGACTTCCCGAAGTTCTCACTTCGGCTATGAACAGTGGCCGGTTGCGCTTCAGCACCGACATAGCGGATGCCGCCGGATCGCAGGTGCATTTCATTGCTGTCGGCACGCCGCAGAAGCCCGGCAGCTACAGCGCCGATCTTCGTTACGTCGATGCATCGGTCGAATCGCTCATTCCACATCTGGCCGACGGCGACCTCGTCGTTGGCAAGAGCACGGTGCCGGTGGGAACCGCCGCGCGCCTGGCCGACCTCATCGAGGCCGGCAGTGGTGCCTCGTTGGCGTGGAACCCTGAGTTCCTGCGCGAGGGATTCGCCGTGCAGGACACCATCAGCCCCGATCGCCTCGTCTACGGGGTCGCGCCCGGCGAGGCCGGTGAGCACGCCACGGCGCTGCTCAATGAGATCTACGCTTCGGCGCTCGCGGCCGATACCCCGCTTGTGATCACGGACTACGCCACAGCCGAGCTCGTGAAGGTCGCGGCGAACGCGTTTCTCGCCACCAAGATCAGCTTCATCAACGCCATGGCCGAAATCGCCGAGGTCACCGGTGCCGACGTCACCCAGCTGGCGGATGCGATCGGCTACGACGGCCGTATCGGCCGCCGTTTCCTGGGCGCTGGCGTCGGTTTCGGCGGCGGATGCCTGCCCAAGGACATTCGCGCCTTCACCGCTCGAGCCGAAGAGCTGGGGCGCGGCGAGTCCGTGGCCTTTCTCAAGGAGATCGACAAGATCAACCTGCGCCGCCGCCAGCGCGTGGTCGACCTCACCGTCGGAGCGCTCGGCAAGTCCGTCTACAACGCCAAGGTCGCGGTTTTGGGCTTGAGCTTCAAGCCGCATTCCGATGACGTGCGCGACTCACCCGCACTCGACGTGGCCGTGCAGCTGCGCGGACTCGGTGCCGAAGTGGTGGCGACCGACCCGCAGGCCATCGAGAACTCGCGGGCGCGGCATCCGCAGCTCACCTACTCGGAATCGCTCGAAGACGCCCTGCGGGGAGCGGATGCTGTCGTGCTCGTTACCGAGTGGCCCGAGTTTCGGCACCTGGATCCGGTCTGGGCCGGCGCGCTGGTGCGTACCAAGACGGTGATCGATGGCCGCAACGCCCTCGACCCGGCCGTTTGGCGCGCCGCCGGCTGGACCTACCACGGACTCGGCCGCCCGTAGCGATCGACCGCTGCGCTGCCGGTTAGCTCTGAGTACTTTCCGGGCCCGGGCCCGGAAAGCGGGCCCACCTCCTGAAAGGGGTGCTCGCGATCAGGCCTACCTTATGCAACTGGGCCCGTGATAGATCATGGGCCCAGTTGCACAACCTGGGCCCGGGCGTTAAAGTTGCACGGCGAGTTTCCGGGCCCGGGCCCGGAAACTCTAGGGGCACCCGGGAACGTGCCCGGAGGTCGTGCCCGGAACGCGCCCAAATGTGGCGCCCGGAGGTCGTGCCCGAAGCTGGTGCCCGGAGGTCGCGCCCGGAGGCAGGGCCGGAAACACGGCCAACCGCCGGAACGTCAGCCCGGCCTGCCGGCCGATGGCTGGCGGGCACCCGTGACGGAGCCTCGCGGCCGCGCAGCAGCTCGGCGGAGTGCTCGCACATCGTCGGACATCTCGTTCCGCGCGCTCCGCACAAAGTGATTGATTCTGATTGTTTCTGCTAAAATCAGTCATAAACAATCAAAGATGGAGTGCAAGCACATGGCTGAAATTGTCGTTGTCGAGAGCAAGCGGGCCGCAGGAGAGCTGGTGGCGGCATCCGTTCGCCGCTTGATCGAGGCGAAAGCCGACACCGTGCTCGGGCTGGCAACCGGCTCGACGCCATTGCCGATCTATGCGGCTCTGGCTGAGTCGTTCCGCTCGAACCCGATCGACGTGTCGCGGCTCCGCGGTTTCGCGCTCGACGAGTACGTCGGATTGCCGCCGGGGCACCCCGAGAGCTATCGCGCCGTGATCGACCGCGACGTCGTGGCGGCGCTCGGGCTGACACCGAACAACATTCACGTGCCCAACGGCGACCTGGCGACACTCGAGGGGGCGGGAGCCGCCTACGAACGCGCGATCGAGGCGGCCGGGGGCATCGACCTGCAAATTCTCGGCATCGGGCGCACCGGCCACCTCGGCTTCAACGAGCCAGGCTCCTCCTTTGCCTCGCGCACCCGGGTCAAGACGCTCGCGCCGAAGTCGCGCGCCGACAACGCGCGCTTCTTCCCGACGCCGGATGACGTGCCCCGGCACTGCATCACCCAGGGGCTCGGCACCATCCGGCGTGCCCGCCACCTTGTGCTGCTCGCTTTCGGCGCCGACAAGGCCGCCGCGATTGCCGCTGCCGTCGAGGGTCCGGTCACTGCGAGCCAGCCCGGTTCGGCGATTCAGCTACACGAGCATGTCACCGTCGTGCTCG
Organism: Cryobacterium sp. PH29-G1; assembly: GCF_030063365.1. Taxonomy (GTDB): domain Bacteria; phylum Actinomycetota; class Actinomycetes; order Actinomycetales; family Microbacteriaceae; genus Cryobacterium. The sequence continues at coordinate 270,658 of NZ_JASISY010000001.1, forward strand.
ACGAGGCCGCCGCCGCACAGCTCGCCAACCTCGACTATTACCGCTACATCTGGGCCAATAAGCCCGCCTGGCAAGGGATCTAAGCCCGCAGCCAGAGGGTGCAGCCGCACGTCCCGGCGCCATGCCGGCATCCGTTGGAACGTAACCCGGGAGAATATTACGACACGCTGCGTGAACCAGCCGTGGTGGCGGTGTGTCGCGAATAGCTCCGAGATTCAGTACCGAGTACGGCCCTACAGCGGCTGTCCCGCGGCGAAAACGGCCTCGACCACGAAATCGTCGCTCAAGAGCACCGCGTCGGCCGCGAATCCAGGTGCGAGCAGTCCCAGATCGTGTGCGCGACCGATAGCGTGTGCCGGCGTCTCGGTCAGTGCCGTCACGGCCGTGGCGATGGGCAGCCCGACCGTGGTCACGGCTCGCCGCAGCGACGCATCGAGAGTGAGTGTCGACCCCGCGATCGCTCCTAAAGCGGATGCCGCGCCGCCGCCAGCCGCGTCAGCCAGCCCACGTGTCGCGTCGCTGACCAGCCGTGCGACCCCATCGCGCACGGTAACCAGCAGTGTGCCCAGCCAATACTCCCCGTCGCCAAACCCGGTCGCGGCCATGGCGTCGGTGACCAGAGCGATGCGGCCGGGCGCTCCGGCGAAGGCCAACCGCACCACATCCGGATGCACGTGCACCCCATCATTGATAATCTCCAGCGTGACTCCGCCGGCGCGCATGGCCGCCACGACCGGCCCCGGTGCCCGGTGATGGATGCCCGGCATGGCGTTGAATGCGTGGGTCAGCACCGAGGCGCCGGCATCGAAGGCGGCACGAGTGGTGTCATAGTCGGCGGCGCTGTGGCCGACGGCGACGACCACCCCGGCGTCGACGAAGTGGGCGATGGCCGCAAAAGCGCCGGGTAGCTCGGGCGCGAGGGTGATTTGACGCAGGTAGCCGTGGGAGGCGAGGAGCAGGCGCTCGGTGGCGGCGGCATCCGCTGCGCGCAGCAAGGTGCGGTCGTGTGCGCCGCGAAACGAGTCGTCGAGAAAGGGCCCCTCCAGGTGCGCGCCCAGGATGAGGGGGTCGCGCTGTGCGGCGGAGGCGATGCAATCGAGCCGGGCTTCCAGGTCGGGCAGGCTCGCGGTGACCAGCGAGAGCACCGACCGTGTCGTACCGTGCGCGCGGTGCACGGCGAGAGCGGTGTGGATGCCGGCGGTGCCGTCGTCGAAGGCAGCCCCGCCCGCGCCGTGGCAGTGAATGTCGATGAAGCCGGGCGTGAGCCAGCGGCCCCGCGCATCAACGATGTCGGGGCCGCCCGAACCGCTGCTCGAGCCAGCGCTCGACCCAGCCCCCGAGTCAACGCTCGAATCAGCCCCCGAGCCACCGCTCGAATCAGCCCCCGAGTCACCCCTCAGATCGCCTGATCCACCGCCACGGGCGAGGGCGCGCCAGCCGTCGCCCGTACCGACCGCCGCAACGGTGTCTCCCTCGAACGCAACCCAGGAATCAGGGGTCACCGTGCCGCCGGAGACCAGTCGGGCCGAATGAATGATGATGCTCATGCCACGATCACCTCAAGGCCCGCGTCGGCGAATGCCGCAAGGTTCTCGGCCGAGATTCCGGCGTCGGTGATGAGCGCGCTGAACTGATCCAGCGCCCCGAGTGCGGCGAAGGCCACCAGCCCGATCTTGCTCGAATCCGCCACGAGCACGGCCCGGCTCGCGCGCCCGGCCATGAGCGTGTTGACGGCGGCTTCACGTTCGTCGTTCACGGTGGCGCCGATGACGGCATCGATGCCGTTCACGCCGATGAACGCCAGGTCGAGCCGCACGTGGGCGAGCACCGATTCGGCGTAGGCGCCGACGAGTTCGTAGGAGCGGGCGTGCACGACGCCGCCGGTGACCACGGTTTTGATCTGCGGCCGCATCGCGAGTTGCGCGGCAATATTGATCGCGTTCGTGACCACCGTGAGGTTGGCGTGCGGGCTGGCCTCGGCGATGTCGGAGCGGGAACTCAGCACGCCGGCGATCGCCGTGCTGGTCGTGCCTCCGCACAGACCGACCACGTCGCCGCGTGTCACGAGTGCGCTCGCCGCCCGGGCGATCTGCAGTTTTTCCGGCGCGTGCCGCTCCTGTTTGTAGCGCGCCGGCAGGTCGTAGGCGACGGATTGCCCGATCGCGCCGCCGCGGGTGCGGGTGAGCAGCTGCTGCTCGGCCAGGGTGTCGAGGTCGCGGCGTGCGGTCGCGGCCGAGACACCGAGCCGTGTGATGATGTCGTCAACTTCCACCTGACCCGAATCGGCGAGCAGATCGAGCACGGCAGCGAGCCGTTCCGCGCGGTTCATGCGTTCTCCTTCAGACGTGCCCTGGCCTGCAGTGCTGCGCCGAGCAGCCCGGCGTTTTCGCCGAGCAGGGCGGGCTTCAGCAGCGGATGTCGGTGAAACGTCAACAGCGCGTCCACCCGTTTTTGAAGCGGATCGAATAGGGCCGGCCCCGCCTGGGCGAGGCCGCCGCCGATTACGATCGCGTCCGGCGCCAGCACCGCGGCGAGTTGGGCAATGGTCAGTGCCAGGGCATCGAGCGCTTCGCCCCAGATTTGCTGAGCGATCGGGTCGCCGGCTTCGGCGAACTCGAGCACGCCGCGGGCGCCGTGCGGGGGAGTGTCGGTGAGCTCCTCGTAGCGGCGCGCAATGGCGCCCGCCGAGGCCACCGTTTCGAGGCAGCCGCGGGCGCCGCACGCGCACGGCAGACCGCGCGGGTCGACGATAGAGTGCCCCAGCTCTCCGGCAAAACCGCCCGCGCTGTGCAGGCGGCCGCCGAGAAGGATGGAGCAGGAGAGTCCAGTACCGATCACGATCACAATCACATCCGAGAATCCGCGGGCAGCGCCGAGGGCCACTTCGGCCGCGCCGGCCGCGCGGGCGTCGTGGCAGAAGGTAGTGGGCAGCCCGAGGGCCGAGCTGGCGAGCTGCCGAAACGGCACCTCGGTCCAGTTCAGGTTGACGGCCCGGTGCACGAGACCCCGGGAATCGTCAATGATTCCGGGGGCGATCAGACCGACCGCGAGCGGGGTCACCTGGTCAAAGTCACGGGTCAAAGAAGTGGCGAGCTGCTGCAGCTGGCCCAGCACAGCATCCGCCGTGGCGTCCTCGGACACGATCGTCGGTACCCGACGCAGCCCGAGCAACTGCCCCGCTTCGTCGATCAGTGCTCCCTTGATGTCGGTGCCGCCGATGTCGAAGGCGAGCACCGGCGCGCCGGGTCCGAGCGGTAACGCGTGTGCCATCGGGGTCCAAAGGTGATCGGTAGTGATTGAAGAGAGGGTCTTTCAATCACTGTAGTCGCGCTCTGCGCAGCATGAATTCTCGCTGGATTGTTGACACCGGCGCGCAGGGGTGCCTATGGTGAAGTCACTTGCCTTTATGAAAACGAGTTTCATAAAGGCTCACTATGATGTGAGAGAGGAACGACGATGGCCTTGCCCTCACACCACGAACGCGAAATGCTGTCTTTTCGCCAGCGGAATTCCGCCGCCTGTATCGGCGCCCTCCGCGATCACCGGGTCCTCACAGTCAGCGAACTGGCACGCATGACCGGACTCTCCCGCCCCACGGTCGAATCAATCGTCGCCGACTTCGAAACCCACGGCCTGGTCGCCGACGAGCCACAGACCGAACCACACGGCGGGCCCGTTGCTACGACCAAGGGGCGGCCCGCCCGCCGCATCGTGTTCAACGCCGCGGCCGGTTACGTCGCCGGCATCGACTTGGGGCTGCACCGCGTCACGGTGCTCGTTAGCGACCTTGCCGGCACCATCGTCGGCGCCGTGCTGCGCGACGTCGACACCGACGTCACCGGTGCTGAGCTCGTGACCCTCGCGGTCGGCGCGCTGCACAGCGCGCTCGACGACCTCGGACTCGAGGCGAGCCGCCTGACCGCCGCTACCGTGTGCATCTCCGGCATAGTGGATGCCTCCGGTCGAGTTCTGCAGAGCAACGTGCTGCCCGAGTGGAACGGCCAGGACCTGGCCGCGGCCCTCAGCTTTCGGCTCGGCTGCCCGGTCGCGGTAGAAAACGACGTCAATATGGCCGCACTCGGTGAAGTTCATGCCGGCGCAGCGCAGACCGCGGACGATGTCGTCTTCATCATGGTCGGCCACCGGATCAGCGCCGCGATCATCCTCAGCGGCACCCTGCACCGCGGAAGCAATTTTGCTGCGGGCGAGGTCGGCGACTTGGAGTCGACCGGCTGGGGATATCAGGATATCCACGAGACTAGCGTGCTCGGAGCGTTTCTGGGACGCAGTCCCGAGGACGTCTTCGCTGCAGCCGACGCCGGGGACATCGACGCCGGGAATCTCGTCACCCAGTTCGCGCACCGGATTATTCGCGGCATCGCCGTGGTTGGGCTCACGGTAGATCCTGACCTCATCGTGATCGGTGGTGGGCTCTCCGCCTCCGGTCCCGTGCTGCTCGGTGCGCTCCAGCGTGAGCTGGCCCAACTAGTCAGCCGCAGCACCCAACCGCCCTTGGTTTCTGGAACCCTCGGCCGGAACGGAGTCGCTCTCGGTGGCCTCGTGCGTGCCTTCGAAATCGTGTCGGAGCGGCTGTACGGCTCGCGCGACATTGCCGTGCCGCGTTTGCGCGTGCCGAACGTGGCCGTGGGCCCGGCCGACATCCAGACCGACGGCGCGGCCGATTCCGCCCACGACTTTCCCCTCGACACGGCCCCGTTCGGCGACCGCCTGGCGGCTTTCGCGAACGCCGACTTCATCGACCGTCCATCACACAGCAAGGGATCCCAATGAGAAGAATCACCAGGCTGGCGCCACTGGCGCTCGTCGCCGCGCTCGCGCTGACCTCCTGTTCAGCGTCGGCGGCATCAGAGGAACCAATCACCGAGAGTTCCGAAGCATCGATCAGCTACGCGGTCTGGGACGAAAACCAGGTTCCGGCGCTGGAGGCGAACATCGCCGCGTTCAACGAGATCTACCCGAACATCGAGGTGAAGATCGATATCACCCCGTGGGCGCAGTATTGGACAAAATTGCAGACGCAGGCCTCCGGCGGCACCCTGCCTGACGTGTTCTGGATGAATGGCCCGAATTTTCAGCTCTACGCGGCCAACGATCAGCTTGAGCCGATGACCAATCTCATCGACGCCGGCGATGTCGACCCGGCCAACTATGTCGAGGTACTCAACGAGCTGTACTCCTACGACGACGTGCAGTACGGCATGCCGAAGGACTTCGACACCGTAGCTCTCTGGTACAACAAGGCCATTCTCGCCGAGGCGGGCGTGGCAACGCCCGACGATACCTGGACCTGGGACGATTTCCACACCGCGGCCAAGACGGTCAGTGACACGCTCGCCGACCAGGGTGTGTACGGCGTCGCGACCGGTCTGACGGGCGGCCAGGAAGGCTACTACAACACGATCCTGCAAGCCGGCGGCTTCGTGCTCTCCGACGACGGCACCACAAGCGGCTACGACGACCCGAAAACGATTCGGGGCTTGCAGTTCTGGGCCGACCTCATCGCCGACGGCTCGAGCCCGAGCCTGCAGCAGCTTTCCGACACCCCGCACAATGCCTGGTTCACCAGCAGTAAGACGGCCTTCTTTTGGTCGGGCACCTGGAGTGTCTCTGAGCTGGCCGCGGCGAGCAACACCCTCGATCTCAATGTTGCTCCGCTGCCGCAGGACGAGAAGCAAGCCACCGTCATTCACGGCGTCGCAAACGTCGTCTCGGCCAACAGCCCGAACAAATCCGCTGCCCAGGCATTTCAGGCTTATCTCGGAGGCGAAGAGGCGCAGACGCTGCAGGCCGAAATGGGCGCCGCCAACCCCGCGTTCATCGGTGCCGGCCAGGCATTTCTTGACTCGGTCGACCACTTCGACCTTCAGGTCTTCATCGACGAAGCCGACAATTACGCCTACCCATTCCCGGTCTCGAAGGACACAGCCGCGTGGAGCACGATCGAAAACGAACTGCTGCCGCAGGCCTTCTCCGGTGCCCGCACCGTTGAAGACGTCGCCGGTGAGCTCGCCACGCGCATGAACGAAGCGCTGGCCAAGGAATGACCCTTCGCACCGGGAGCATGGTCGGCGAGAGCCGTGCTCCCGCCGCCCACCCGGTGCCTGTCGCAGCCCCGAAAGCCCCGAAAGCACGACCTAAGGGATTCGATGGCTACTGGCCGTGGCTGTTCGTGCTGCCCACCCTGTTCGGCGTGCTTGGCTTCTATATCTGGCCGATCATCCAGACCGGGTACCTAAGCTTCACCGAAACCGGCCCGTTCGGCGGCGAAGAATTCATCGGAGTCGACAACTACCAAACCATGTTGGCCGACGGCAACGTCGGCCAAGCCCTGACCAACACGCTGGTCTACACGATCATCGTGCTGGCCGGTATTCCGATTGCCCTGCTCATGGCCAACCTGGTCAACCAGCCCGGCCTGCGCTTCGCTTCCTTCTACCGGGTGCTGTTCTTCATGCCCTACATCGCGATGCCCACCGCGGTTGCCCTGGTCTGGCGCATGATCTACAACGGTGATTTCGGCATTCTGAACTGGATGCTCTCGCTCGTCGGAATCGACGGGCCGTACTGGACCTCGACTCCCGGTTTCGCCATCGTCTCGGTCGGCATCGTCGGAATGTGGGCCTCGCTCGGCTTCGGCATCATCATTCTCGGCGCCGCGCTCAAGAACATCTCGCCCGAGTACTACGAGGCGGCGCAGCTCGATGGCGCCACCAGATGGAAGCAGTTCACCGCGATTACCGTGCCGCTCGTGACGCCGAGCCTGTTCTTCGTCACGATCATCTCGGTGATCAACGGGTTCCAGCTGTTCGACCTGCTGTACGCCATCATGGGCCAGTACAATCCGGCCCTGGTTCAGAGTCAGTCGCTCGTTTATATCTTCTACAACCAGGCCTTCATCCAGAACGACAAGGGCTACGCCGCCGCGATCGGAATGCTCATTCTCGTGGTGATCGGCATCGTCACCTTCTTCCAGTTCCGCATGCAGAAAAAGTGGGTGAACTATGTCTAAAGAGTCCTTCTCCCCAGCCCAGCAGGGTGCCAACAGCGTGCGCACCCACCTGGTGCTCGGCATCATCGGCTTCATCATGGTGTTCCCGTTCCTCTGGCAGCTCATCATCTCGCTCTCCACCAACGACCAGGTCATGAGCGTGCCGCCCACCTTCTGGCCCGGTGACCTGCAATGGGGAAACTTCGTCGACGTCTTCACGAAGCTGCCGTTCTTCGATCAGTTCGGCGTCTCGGTCGGCATCACCGTGATTCGGGTGATCGGTCAGGTCGTGCTCTGTTCCATGGCGGGTTATGCCTTCGCCCGCATGCGCTTTCGCGGTCGGGGAATTTTTCTTGGCGTGATTCTCTCGATACTCATGGTGCCGCCGCAGGTCTACCTCATCCCGCAGTTCCAGATCATTCAAAATCTCGGCCTGCTCAACACCATTCTGGGCATCGCCCTGCCGGGTATCTTCAGCGCCTTCGGCGTATTCCTGATGCGGCAGATCTTTCTCGGCCTGCCGCTTGAACTCGAAGAGGCAGCTCGACTTGACGGCGCCAACCCCTTCCAAATTTTCTACAAGATCATGTTGCCGCTCGCCACCCCCGGCATCAGCGCCCTCGTCATCATCACAACACTGTGGTCATGGAACGACTTGCTCTGGCCGCTCGTCGTCACGACCTACGCCGAGAAGATGCCGCTCTCGGCGGGTCTGGCCACCCTGGCCGGCAGCATCACAACCGATTACCCCGTCATGATGGCCGCGAGTGTACTCGCCATGGCCCCCGTGCTCATCCTCTTCATCGCATTGCAGCGTCGCGTCGTCGACGGCCTCGCCTTCAGCGGTTCGAAGTAGCGCCCCTATACATGTCTGGATCCTTCGTGAATCTCTCCATTGGCCTCATCGGTGCCGGCGGCATCACCCACGTGCACATTCCGGCCTGGCTCGCACTCGGCGCGCGGGTCACGGTGTTCTCGCTGGAAGGGTCAGCCGCAGTCGCCGCGCACTATGGCGTTGGCGTCGCTGATTCCCTCGACGAACTGTTCGACAACTGTGACGTCGTCGATATCTGCACCCCCACCGCCACCCACTACCGCATCGCTGAACGAGCGCTGCGTGCTGGTAAGCACGTGATCTGCGAGAAACCCATCGCACTCACCGAAGCGGATGCCGACGCTCTCGCCGAGCTCGCAGCCTTCGTCGGCAAGCAGCTGCACCCGGCGCACGTGGTGCGCTACTTCGCCGAGTATGCCCTGGCCCAACAAGCGGTCGCCGCCGGCCAGGTCGGCGAACCGGCCATTCTGCGCTTCAGCCGTATCGGCGAGTTTCCGACCTGGTCGAGCTGGTTCGCAGACGCCGAACAATCGGGCGGAATTGTGCTGGACCAGATGATCCACGACCTCGACATTGCCCGCTGGATCGCCGGTGAGGTGACCGAGGTCTACGCCGTGAAATCCGCTGGCGACGGATGCGAGACCGCGCAGGTCGTGCTCACCCACGCGAGTGGCGCGCTCAGTTACGTCACCGGTGTGTGGGGCGCCCCGGGCACCACCTTCGCCACGAGCTTCTCGATCGCCGGGTCGCGGGGGATACTCACCCACGATTCCCGAACGGATGCCTCGCTTCGCTTCGATCTGGGCGCCCCGCCCATCGGCACGCATTCCATGCGCCCCGACACGTCCCTCGGCGAAAGCCCGTACCTCACCGAATTGCGCGAGTTTGCTGCGGCGATTTCCGGGGGAGCAACCCCGCGGGTCAGTCTCGGTGATGCCACCCGCGCGGTCGGATTGGCCGTCGCCGCGATCGAGTCGATCGCAACCGGACGAACCGTGTCGGTGTCGCGTCAGACGGTGTCGGCATGAGCGCCATCCCGGCGACAACGGTGCCAGGGGCGCGCCCCCTGCGCGTGGCCCTCATGTCCTTCGCCCACGTGCACGCCGCCGCGTATGCGAGCCTGCTTCAAGCGATGCCGCAGGTCGAACTGCGCGCGTCCGATCCCGACAGCGCGACGTCACCGGTGGGTGAACGGCGCGGACAAGACCTCGCCGACGACCTCGGTGTGGCCTACGTCGACAGTTACGCCGAGCTGCTGGCCTGGCGGCCCGACGCCGTCATTGTCACGAGTGAGAACGCCCGGCATCGCCCGCTCGTGGAGGCTGCAGCACAGGCGGGCGCCGCCGTGCTCTGTGAGAAGCCGCTCGCCACGACCCTCGACGATGCCTTCGCCATGCAGGCCGCCTGTGATGCGGCCGGTGTCACCCTGATGACCGCCTACCCGGTGCGGTTTTCGCCTGCTTTCGCCCGGCTGCGCGAGCTCGTCACCGCCGGTGGTCTGGGCACTCTGCTCGCCGCGACGGGCACCAACAACGGGCAGATTCCGGTCGGCGACCGCGCCTGGTTCACCGACCCAGCGCTGTCCGGCGGGGGCGCCATGGTCGACCACATCGTGCACGTCGCCGACCTGCTCGACGCCCTCACCGGGCTCACACCCGTCACTGTGCGGGCAGTGGCTAACCGTATTCTGCACGGCGAGAAGCCCGAGGTGCGCGCCGAGACCGGGGGACTGGTTACCATCGGCTACGCCGGCGGCTTCATCGCCACGGTCGATTGTTCCTGGAGCCAGCCCGACAGCGCGCCGACCTGGGGCGGACTCACCCTGCAGGTGGTCGGCACGCGGGGCATCGCCGACATCGACCCCTTTGCGCAGCACGTGGGCGGCGTCGGACCGGCGGGCGCGGTGTACCTGGCATACGGCACGAACACCGACGAACTACTTCTGGCTGAGTTTTTGCACGCGGTGCGCGACGGGCGGGCGGGGCAGCCTGACGGCGGTGCCGGCATCCGCTCGCTGAAAATCGTGCTCGCCGCGCAGGAGTCGGCTCGCACGGGCGCGGTTGTGTCGGTCCGGTAAAACAATCACGGCGGGTTTGCCCGCGGAGTTGAGATTACGTCATAATCGCAGGGCGTGTCCGATTTTCGGGCCGAACAGGTACCAGTTCCGAAACCGAGTCGGAGGCTATACATGTCCGTTCAATCCACCCTGGAACACCAGCAACGCGCACCCGACCCGGCCGCCACGACCGGCGGCAAGTCCGCCACTCGCATTTTTCGTGGTGATATCGAGGGCCTGCGCGCGATCGCCGTGATCGTCGTGATTTTCGACCACCTGTTCGGCTGGCCCTCCGGTGGCTTTATCGGCGTAGACGTCTTCTTCGTCATCTCCGGGTTTCTCATCACGAGCCTGCTGCTCAAGGAACATTCCCGAAACGGCCGTATCTCTCTGGTTGACTTTTACCGCCGGCGCATCCGGCGCATTCTGCCGGTCTCGCTACTCGTGCTCGTCGTCACCGTGGCGGCAGGCTATTTATTGCTTCCGAGTGCCCGCGCCCTGAGCACACTCTGGGACGGAATCTATTCGGCTCTGTTCGTGGCCAACTGGCACTTCGCATTCGCGGGCACCGACTACCTGCAAGCCACCAATGCGATTTCGCCGCTGCAGCACTACTGGTCGCTCGCGGTGGAAGAACAGTTTTACTTCGTCTGGCCGTTTCTGCTCATCGTCATCTTCGCCCTCGCCGGTCGCGGCACGCTGACCGCCCGGGCCCTCGTCGCCACGGTCGCCGTCACCACCGGTGTCATCACCCTCGGTTTTCTCGCCTGGAGCTTCTTCGAAACCTCCACCAGCAGCGCCATCGCCTATTTCTCCACCGGCGCCCGTGCTTGGGAACTCGGCATCGGAGCACTGCTCGCCGCCTCGGCGCCCGGCATCGCCAAACTGCCGGCGAGCCTGCGGCCCGTGCTCGCCTGGCTCGGCCTAGTGCTCATCGTGGCGAGCCTCGTGCTCATCAGTCGCGATTCCATGTTCCCCGCACCGTGGGGCCTGCTGCCCGTCGCGGGAGCAGCCCTCGTCATCGCCGCCGGCATCGGGCAGCCCGCGCAACGTCTCCTGTTTCCGCTCACCAACCCGGTCAGTCGCTACATCGGCAAAATCTCCTATTCCCTCTACCTCTGGCACTTTCCGGTGGTCATTCTGCTCGCCACCATCTTCGCCACCGATTCGCCGCTCTACCTGCCGCTCGCCCTCGTGCTCATGGTCGCACTCTCGGTATTCTCTTTTCACTTCGTTGAAGACCCCGTTCGGCGCTCGCTGTGGCTGGAAACCTCTCAAACCCGAAACCGAGAACGGATGCTTCACTCCGCCCCCGAACAGCGCTCGCGGATCAGCCCGGCGCACGCCTGGATCGGCGCTTTGGTGGTTGTCACCCTCGTTATCGTGTCGGTTTCGTTCGCCGCCCTGAATGCCCGTACATCGCCGGGGACGACCGTTGACACGGCTCCGCTCGGGACGGGCGCCGCGCTCGGGGCGCAGTCACCCGGCGCGCCCGCCGGCCTGCTGGCTACCCGGCAGGCCGCTGTCACCGCGGCCCTGGCCAGCACGGCCTGGCCCGACACCATTCCGGCCTTCGACGCGCTCGGCGATAACTCCGGCGCCCCCGAGTGGGTCGACGACAACTGCCTCTCGGTCGGCGAGAAGAACGTTGCCGGCTGCCGCTACGGCGACCCTGCAGCGGCCAAGACGGCCGTATTGATCGGTGACTCCATGGCGATCAGCTATATGCCGGCCATTCGCACCGCGCTCGAACCGCTCGGCTACAACGTGCAGTCGCTGACCATGTTCTCCTGCCCGGCCGTGAACATCTCGGTCGCGCCCAAGAACGCCTCCGACGCGTCAGCGGCCAAGTGTGACGCTCACCACGCCTGGGTCTACGACGAGGTCGCTCGACTCCATCCCGACCTGGTCGTCATGTCCAGCCTCGCGGGGTCCATCGTGCGCCTCGCCAGCGGCAACGAAGGCGCCGCAGCTCTAGCCGAGTGGCAAACCGCCACCGCCGACACGATCACAGCGTTACGGGGCTCAACCGAGCGAGTGGCGGTGCTGTCGCCGCCGCCGGCCAGTACCGCGCTCGCGGAGTGCAAGACCCTCACGAGCGCCCCCGCAGATTGCATCTACAGCCCATCCAGCCTCTACCAGAAGGTTGTCGCGAGCGAGCAGGATGCCGTCGGCCAGCTGGGTGATTTTGCCCAGTACGTGAACGTCGTACCCTGGCTCTGCGTCGACGATAGCTGTCCGGCGTTCATCGACAACACCCCCCTGTTCTTCGACGGCCAGCACTTCGTTCGCGAGGCGAGCGCCCAGCTCGGTCCGCTGCTCGCCGAGGCCCTGTTCCCGCCGGCCGTTTGACTCCCGGGTCGGCCGCGCTCAAGCATCCGCTCAGTGCTGCCGCGGGCGAAACTCCCGCGGCCAGTCGCTCGCCCGAATACGGGTGATTTCTTTGACCTCGCCCATGGTTCCCCACTCATCGAGGCCGAGTCGGGAAAGCGGGCGCAGCTTGTCAATGAGCGGATGCCCGGCATCGTCGAGCACGTCGGTCGCGACCGCGATATGCGTCACTTCACCGAACACGAGAGTGCAATCTCCCAGCTCCAGCATGGAATGCAGGCGGCATTCGAGCGCCGCGGGGGACTGGGCCACTCGCCGTGATTGCACGGTCAGACTCGGTTCCCGGGTGAGCCCGGCGCGATCGAACTCGCTTTCCTCCGGTCCGAAATCGGTTCCGGTGGCGTTGACCTCCTCGAACAGTGATTCCGGTGTGAAGTTCACCACGAAATCCCCGGTCGCACGAATATTGCGCACGGAGTCCTTGACGCCCACGGAGGTGAATTGCACGATGGGTGGCGAGACGGATGCGATGGTGAAGAACGAGTGCGGTGCCAGATTATCGACCCCCGCCGCTGACCGGCTGGATACCCAGGCAATCGGCCGCGGCACCACCAGGGAGTTCAGCAGGCGATAGAAGTCGCGGCGGGGCAAGTTCTGGGGGTCAAAGTCAGTGCGCACCCGTTCAGGCTAACAACTCGGCCGCGCCGATAGAGTGGCCTGATGCCTATTCTTCCGCGCCTGGTGGCCTTCGACCTTGACGATACGCTCGCGCCGTCCAAATCTGAGCTCGACCCCACCATGATCGACCTGCTCGTGAAGCTGCTCGGCGTCGCCGAGGTCTGCATCATCTCCGGCGGGCAGTTCGGTCAGTTCCAGGCGCAGATCATCGACAACCTGCCCGAGATCAGCGCGGAGAGGCTCGAGCGCCTGCACCTCATGCCCACCTGTGGCACCCAGTACTACCGCGCTGATGCCCAGGGCTGGACGCAGGTGTACGCCGAGAACCTCAACGACGATCAGAAGGCCCGAGCCCTCGCTGCGGTCGAGCAGTCCGCCCGCCGGTTGGGCTTCTGGGAGAGTGAAACGTGGGGGCCCATCCTCGAAGACCGCGGCTCACAGATCACCTTCTCCGCTCTCGGCCAGGCCGCCCCGGTCGCCGTCAAAATTGCCTGGGATCCCACCGGTGACAAGAAGAATGCCCTGCGCGAGGCCGTGCAGGCGCTGCTGCCCGACCTCGAGGTGCGTTCCGGCGGGTCGACATCCGTTGATATCACCCGGCAGGGCATCGATAAGGCCTACGGCATGAAGCGCCTGGCCGATCTCACCGGCGTCAGCCTCGAGGACATGCTGTTCGTCGGCGACCGCCTCGATGAGAACGGAAATGACTATCCGGTGAAGGTGCTCGGCGTGGAGTGCATCGCCGTTACGGGCTGGCCCGACACCGCCGCTCTGCTCGAGGATCTTCTTCCTCGCTACGTCGCCGTCTAAGCGCGACCGGCAGGGGCATACCCCCAGTTCGAGGCTGACTAACCGTTCTCCCATTCCACGGAACCGGAGAACGGCTTACGGTGTGCTCACCGCTCCCGAAAGCGGTATCAGGAGGCAGTACCGTGCTCACCGCGCCCAAACATGAGAAAACGTCACGCCGCAAGAGGGTCTGGCGCATCGCGCTGGGCAGTGTTCTGTCCCTCGTTCTTCTCGGCGTCGGAGTCGGCGGGGTCGGCGCCTACAAGCTCAGCCGCTCCTTCGATGATCAGGTCGCGACCATCAGTAAGGTGTTTCCGCAGGCGAGTCTGCGCCCGGCTGCGAGTACCGGCGTCGCCGCCGAGGCTCAGAACATCTTGGTGCTCGGTTCCGACAGTCGCGGGGCGCACAATACCTCGATCCAGGATCTGACCGGCCAACGCTCCGACGTGATCATGGTCGTGCATATTCCGGCCAACCGCACGGGCATCTGGGTGATGTCGATCATGCGCGACAGCTGGTTGGAGATTCCCGGGCATGGCCAGGCCAAGATTAACGCCGCGTTCTCCTGGGGCGGTGTTCCGCTCGCCGTTGAAACCGTAGAAAGCCTGATCAAATCCCGCATCGATCACGTTGCCGTGGTCGATTTTGAGGGTTTCCAAGCCATCACGGATGCCCTCGGCGGCGTCGAAATCGACAACCCGGTCGCCTTCAATTCGTCCAAGCTCAAGGGCCATACCTTCACCGTCGGCAAGCAGGTCGTGACCGGCGCCGAGGCCCTCGCCTACACGCGGGAACGTTACGCCTTCGCCGACGGCGATTTCACCCGCGTGCGCAACCAGCAGCGCTTTCTCAAGGCCATGCTCAGCACGGTGATGAGCTCCCGCACCGTCACCAATCCGGCGACCCTGACCCGGTTGATCGAGTCGGTCACCCCGTGGATCGCCGTGGATGACGGCCTGGACTTCGCCTACCTCACCGGCCTGGAGCTGCAACTGCGCGACCTGCACGGCAGTGACCTCACGTTCTTCACCCTGCCGACGACCGGCACCGGAACGTCGGCCGACGGTCAATCCATAGTGAATATCGACACCGGTGCGTTGCCCGCCCTGCAGCAGGCGTTTCAGACCGACTCATTTGAGAACTACCGTCCCTAGCGGACGGGCGAGATACCATCCTGAGTTTTTCTCGTGTACATTTCGCATGTGAAAGACATACCAGCCGAGAACCGCGAGTGGGTGAACTTCGCCAAGGGCGCGGCCATCATTCTCGTCGTGCTCTACCACTGTTCCTTGTTCCTCAACGATCTGGACCTGGCCGGGGGGACCCCGCGGTTGCGTCTCGTGCTCAGCTACTTTCCGATGCCGGTGTTCTTCTTCATTGCCGGCCTCACCGCGCGGCGCATGCTCACCTGGAATCTGAAGGACCTGTGGCGGCGGCGGCTGCTGGCACTGGTGTACCTGTATCTGCTCTGGTCGGTCATTCGCGTCGTGTTTTACTTCATCGTTCCGCACCTGCGCGGCACCGAACGATCTCCCACCGACCCGTTCAATGTCCTGCTCCTGCCCGTGTGGCCCACCAGTAGCTACTGGTTCATCTGGGCCCTGGCTATGTTCACCCTGCTCGCCTGGCTGCTACGTAAGGTGCCGGTCAGCCTGCAAATCACACTCATCGGTGCCATGGCCATCGTGTCGACAACGCCGGGAATGCTCGACCTCGACAATGTCGGCTGGGACCGCGTCGCCGCGAACTTCATCTTCTTCATCATTGCCGTGTACTTTCCACACACGGTCTACCGTTTGGCCGCACGGGTGCGCGTCTGGCACGCCATCCTGATCGTCGCCGTCTACCTCGGCCTCGCCGTGCTGCTCGTGCCGCTGCACCTGTCGCGAATACCCGGTTTGGTTCTGCTCGAAAGTGCGGTCGCTGTCACGATGGGTGTCATTCTGTCAACTCTGCTGGTGCGGGTGAAATGGCTGAACTTCATGAACACGCTCGGTCAATACAGCTTTCAGATCTACCTGTTGCACCTCTTTCTCGTGGCCGGCGCGCTCGCCCTGCTCGCACCATTCGCCGAGGAGCCGTGGCTCCGTGGCGCCGGCAATGCGCTGCCGTTCCTGCTCGCGGCTATCGTGCTCGTTGCCTCGCTCCACCTCGCCAGGCTCCTGCGGCGGTTCTCCTTTCTTTGGGTCAGTCCGTTTCGCAAACGCCAGTCTCCGGCTCTCGCGCGCCGGTCCCGCCTCGACGGAGGCCTCCAGTGATGAGGCGTCGTTTCGCAACCGTCGTCGTGCTCGTCGCGTCTCTTGGCCTGTTGCTCAGCGGATGCTCCGCCGACGCACCCGAGCCGAGCGCGACTGCGCCTGCTGACGCTGGCGCGGTGCGAAACGACCTGCAATACGGCACCGCCAGCGGGGAGAAGCTGTTGTTGAATGCCTGCCTGCCCGAGGGCGCGAAGGGTGCAACAGCGGCCGTGATTCTCATTCATGGCGGAGGCTTTGACAGTGGCACGAAGGATTTCGGCGGAATGACGGCCCTGTGTGCCGAGCTGGCCGATGGCGGCATCGCCGCCTTCTCGGTGGATTACCGCCTGGCTCCCAAATACGCCTACCCGGCTCAGGTGAACGACGTGACCGCTGCCCTGGAATGGTTGCGTGAGCCGGCCCAGGTGGCCGAATTCGGCATCGATCCCGAACGCATCGGCCTTTTCGGCAGTTCGGCCGGCGCGATCATTGCGTCGTCGATCGGAACCAAGGGAAGCGGCAGCCTGAACGGCGGTGACCGGGTCGCAGCGGTCGTGGCGTTGTCGCCGGCGGTTGATCTCACCGAGAGTGGTCTTCTGCTCGGCGACCCGTCGAAAGTGGCGATCGCATCCATCCTGCAATACCTCGGGTGCGACGACTTCACCGAATGCCCGAACGCCCGGGACGCGTCGGCGTTGTATGCCGTGGATAAAACTGACCCGCCCTTTTACATTGCCATGTCGAAAAATGAACTCGTTCCCCTCGCGCAGGGCCAGGCCATGGCGCTGGCGCTCAAGTCGGTCGGCGTGCCCGTCATTCTCGACGTGAAAGCCGGTAAACGACACGCATTAGAGCTCCTGGATGAGGCTACGCGAGCGAGCATTCGTCAGTTTTTGATCGAAGAATTAGTTACCGCATCAACACGAACAGATTAAATCCTCACCGCTCGCGGTCCAAAAGTGAGGATTTTTATGCAAACATGGTTTTCTGTCGTCGTGCACCCGAAGCACGACGAGCCGATTGCGCGGGGAGAAATGTCCATGGAACTGAAGCGACTGGTTCGTATTTTGCGAAAACGATGGATTCTCATTGTGGCGTTCGTGCTGCTCGGTGTGGTCGGTGGGGCCGCCGCAGCGCTTCTGACTCCGGTGCAGTACCAGTCGTCGACGCGGGTGTTCGTGGCCGCGCAGATTCAGAACGGCTCGAGTCCCGGTGACCTCGTGCAGGGCAACAACTTTGTGGTGCAGAAGCTGCCGTACTACCTCGATGTGGCGACCAGCCCCCGCGTGCTTGACCCGGTGATTACGAGTCTCGGCCTCAACGAGAGCGCGATCGATCTGGCCCAGCGCGTCACGGCCACAACCCAGCCCGGCTCGGCCATCATCGAAATCGCCGCTCTTGCTCCCAATGCCACTGCCGCGCAACAGCTTGCCCAGGCCGTCTCCGAGAGCTTCACCGACGTCGTCATCAACCAGCTGGAAAAGCCCGCCGATGGTGGCGCGAGCCCGGTCACGGTCGGAGTGCTTGACCCCGCAGTGGTCCCTGACAACCCCGCCTTGCCCCAGCTTTACCTCAACCTCGCCGTGGGCCTCCTCATCGGTCTGCTGGTCGGACTGGTCACCGCGTTCATCCTGGGACTGCTCGACCGTCGCGTTTACAACCGCGACGACGTTGAACGACTCACCGAGGTTCCGGTGCTCGGCGCCATTCCGCTCGAAGCCCGCGCCCACCCGATCATCGCCCCCGACGGCGCGACCACCGGCCGCGCCGAGGCCTTTCGCATCCTGCGCACCAATCTTGAGTTCGCCGACGCCGGCACAGAGCGGCGCAGTCTGGTCGTGACCTCCTCCGTTGCCGGTGAAGGTAAAACCACGACGCTGCTGAACCTGGCCATCGTGCTCGCCGAAAGCGGCGCGACCGTCGCTGTAATCGATGCTGATCTGCGCACGCCACGCCTCGCCGACTACCTCGGCCTCGACTCCGGCCGCGGCTTGAGCGACGTTCTCGTCGGTGACGTGCAACTCAAGGAATCCCTGCAGTCGTGGGGCACACAGCATCCGCTCACCGTCTTGTCATCGGGCAAAATCCCCACCAATCCGAGCGAATTGCTCGGGTCGACCGCCATGGGCAGCGTTCTCGATGCGCTCAGCAGCAGCTACGACTACGTGCTCATCGACGCCCCCTCGGCGCTCGCGGTGACCGATGCTGCCGTGCTCAGTCGCTGGACCGGCGGCACCATTCTGGTTGTGGGCGCCAATCGGGTGAGCGAACCAGAACTTCTCGCCGCCTTCGATGCTCTCGAGGCGGTCGGGACCACGCCGGTCGGCGTCGTGCTGGCCATGGTCCCCACCCGTGGCCCTGACGCGCTCGTACAGGACGGCGGTGCCGCGGTTGTCGCCCGCGCCGCTGCCCGCTCGAACCGATCGGCCGGCACCCGGCCGATCGCCAATGCGACCACCAAACCGACTACCAAACCGACAACCGAAAAGACCACCAAAAAGAACGCCAAACCGACCGGCGCTCACCCGACCGGCGCCCACCCGACCGGCGCCCACCCGACCGGCGCCCACCCGACCGGCGCCCACCCGGCCGACCCCGGAAGTTCCACCGCGCCTGACCGCGATTTCGTCCCGACGGACGGCCCCACCCAACAGCGCGTCACCTGGTAGATCCACCCCTTCCGTAGCACGTTCGAAAAAGTTCCACATTCTCCACCGAAGGGAGCCGCAGTGTCCGTGCAAACGTCTTATTCGCTCGATCCGTCGCCGACCACACCCCGCAAGCTTCTGCTCGTCGCCTCCACCGGCGGGCATCTGGCGCAGTTGGTGCGGTTGGCCCCGGGGCTCGGCGCTTCGCCGAGTTCACTCTGGGTCACCTTCGACTCCATGCAGAGCCGCTCACTGCTGGCCGGCCGACGTCGCATCCATGTTCCATACGTGCGCCCCCGGGACTACATGGGCATGATGCGCGCGGCCGGCATCGTGCGCCGGGTCCTCCAACACGAAACTTTCGACGGTGCGGTCAGCACCGGCGCCGGGCTCGCTGTCGCCGCTCTCCCGCAGGCGGCGATCAGCGGCGTGCCGAGCCTGTACATCGAAAGCGTCTCGCGCGTTGAGGGGCCATCGCTCAGCGGGCGGATGCTGGCCGCCAGTCACTTAGTCAGCGTGCGCACCCAGCATCCCGCGTGGGCGAGCAACCGGTGGCGCACCCATCCGAGCGTTCTCTCCACCTACCAGGCGTTGAACCGGCGGGCGCCGGATCGGCCCAGCCTGTTCGTGACCCTGGGCACCATCGAGGGCTACCGTTTTGATTCCCTCGTTGACGCGGTGCTCGCGAGCGGCCTGGCCGACGAACGCACCGTGTGGCAGCTCGGTTTCACCACCAACCGATCCGACCTTCCCGGCCAGGTACATCAGATGATGCCGGCCGCGAAGTTTGTCGATGCCGCGCTGAACGCCGATGTCGTGATCACCCACGCGGGCGTCGGCACCTTCATGGGGCTGCTCGAAATGGGCATTTATCCGGTGATCGTGACCCGCCGCAAGTACCGCGGCGAACACGTTGACGATCACCAGATGCAGATCGCCGAGCTGGCCGAATATCTCGGTGTCGCGCGGGCCGTTGACGCGCCCGATCTGACGGCCGACGTCATCCGCTTTGCTGCCGGGCGTGCCATCGACACTGGGGTGCGAATTCCTCTGCCCAGTAAACGATGAGCGATCAGGCCCCAGCCCCCAGGACGCTGCGCGAGATCTTTGTGCCGGCCCGGGGGCAGTACGACAATATCGGGGATATCCTGCTGCGTCGTGAATTGCTCAACTGGTTGCGCGCGTGCGGACCGCTGCACGTGTATGTCGGAGACG
This sequence comes from Cryobacterium sp. PH29-G1, assembly GCF_030063365.1. Taxonomy (GTDB): domain Bacteria; phylum Actinomycetota; class Actinomycetes; order Actinomycetales; family Microbacteriaceae; genus Cryobacterium. The sequence continues at coordinate 290,456 of NZ_JASISY010000001.1, forward strand.
CGCCGGACGGCTACGCCGAGGGACTCGGTCTCACACACACGGATGTGCAGTATCGCTCGTTTCGTCGATGGTATGCGGCGGCCCTGCGGAGCGCGGCGCGCGGCCGTGCCTCGTACGTGTTCAAACCGGGCGAGATCCAATTGACGCTGATCGGCATGAAGGAGCACCTCGCCATGCTTCCGGTACTCGCGCTCGTGCGTGCGCGGCGCGGCCGGGTCGCCCGGGTCGGCGTCGGGAGTCGTAATTTTGCACCGGTGCCGCGCGCGCTCATGGGGCCGTCAATCGCTTTGTCGAACGTGTCGTTGTGGCGGGACGCCGCCACCGCCGGGTATCTCGGGCAGGGAAGCATTATGCCCGACCTCGCCTTCGCGCGCGCGAGCACGGCCGAATCCAGTGCGCAGTCGGGAGCTGCTGAGGTGAGCACGGCCCCGGTCCGCGATGTACTCGTCGTGTCGATGCGCTCCGATCTCGAGTACCCGAGCGAGGCCTGGCTGGCCGGCGTGCGCGCCGTCGCCGCAGAGAACGGTCTGCAGATCTGGTGCGTCACGCAGGTGCTGCGCGATGACGACAAGTGCGCACGACTAGCCGAAGATTTGGGGGGCCAGGCCTTGCGCTGGAACGGAACCGCCCACGACCAGCAGGAACAACGCCTGCGCGCCCTGTACCGGCGGGCGGCGCTCGCAGTGAGCGATCGACTGCACGTGCTGGTGGGAGCGTTGACCGAGGGGGCGGTTCCGGCCGCGCTGCTGGTGGATGCGAAATCCGACAAGATTGCCCGACACTTCGCCGCCGCCGGGCTGTACGACGTGAGCGTGGCGAGCGCGGGTTTGACCGCCGTCGACATTGCGGGACGGTTGCAGAATCTGCTCGGGCGGCGGACGGCTATTCTGGCCGGACTGGCCGAGGCCCAGGGCGAATTGCAGACCGTTCGGCGTCTGCTGGATCAGGTGCTCACGACCGAAATCGCGCGGTGAGCGTGGCTTCATTGGATAACACCCAGCCCGCTGGCCAGGAGCCGGGTTCGCCCCGAGCGCTGTCGTCATCCGTGCGGCCGCTGGCCGTGCACATCGGGCGCAACGGCGAGGTCGCCGGCGGCATGAGTCAGGTTGTCAACGGCTATCTGGCGCATTCTTTCGCCGATTTCGATCTGCGCATGGTCTCGTCGCGTGACGGCAGCGGTGGGGTGCGGGCGCTGGCCGTCGCGGTAGCCGCGTTCTGGAAGGTGCTTCGCCTGACCGATCCCGAGAATACCGTTGTAATCGCGCACCTGTCTCAGGGTGGTTCCTTTGTTCGCGAGGGCGCGCTGCTCATGCTCGCCCACGCGCGCGGGTTCGCGACGGTCGCTCAGCTGCACGGTAGTTCCTTCGCCGAATTTGCCCGGAAGCGACCCGGACTGGTTGGGCGCGTTCTGCGCGCGGCCGATGTGGTGCTCACCCTCTCGGCGGAGTCGCACGCGGCCGCAGCCGAATTCGTGCCGGGGGAGCGGGTCTGGCTCGTGCCGAACGCCGTCGCTGACGGTGTGCGGCGTGAGATCGAACCCCTCGTGGTGTTCGGCGGCGCGGTCAGCAAGCGCAAGGGGGTCGATGTGCTCGCTGCCGTGTGGAAGGAACTCGCGCCGCAGCATCCGCTCTGGCGGCTCGTCATTGCCGGCCCGATCGCCGACCAGCCGATGGTTCCGCTCACTCGGGCCGAGTTCGTCGGCCCGCTCAGTCATGAGGCCCTGATGAAATTGCTCGAACGTTCGGCGATCGCGGTCTTGCCGTCCCGCGATGAGGCGATGCCCATGTTCATTTTGGAAGCGATGGCCCGCGAAAACTGTGTCGTGGCGACCCGGGTCGGCGGAGTGCCGGCGGTGCTGGCCAATGGCGTGGGCGTGATTGTTGAGCCCGGCGATATCGGTTCGCTCGAGTCGGCGCTGCGGCGCGCCATGACGGATGCTGCGTGGCGCGCCGAAAAGGCGAACCTGGCGAGATCCGCCTTTGCCGCCACCTATTCGGCGGCCGCCGTCTTTCCGCTGGTCGAGCGCAGCTGGCAGGCTGCGCTCGACCGACGATCAGAACGAAGGGCTACGAGATACAAGCCAGATTCGAGTATCCGGATCCCGCAGTCGTAACGTCGTTCGAGCAATAGACCGTGGTGCCGCTGGCACCCGCACTGCCCTGCTCGTGGATGTAGAAGCCGTAGCCGGCGGCATCGACCGGGGCCGTGTTGCCGAAGAAGGTATTGCGCAGGCCCCAGCCGGCCACGCTGCCGTTGACGGCGAAGCCGTGCATGCTGCTGTTCGTGCCCTGATTGTTGTAGATCTGCCAGTCATTGCCCTTGACCTTGACCCATTCGTCGGCGCGCGACATGGCGTTGGCGCCATCGATGACGTTGTCGCGGATGATGCCGTTCGAGGTGCCTTCCTTGACCTCGATCGGCTGGGCACCGGTCAGGCTGATGTTGTTGCCCATCAGGAGAATGCGGTCCGTGGCGTCGGGCTGGCAACCGGTCTGGGCGCACCAGTTGTTCTCTGAGGTTCCGATGTAGATGCCCTCGCCGTAGAAAGAGTTGCGCTTTCCGGTGTTTGTGATGGTGTTGCCCACAACGGTGCTATCGGTCGTGAACGCCCGCAGATGGATGCCCTCGTAGCCGATGTTGTCGACGAGGGTGTCAGCGATGGTGACGTGGTTACTGCGCACGACGCTGATGCCCTTGAGACCGTTGGTGACGGTCATGCCGGCGACCACCAGATTCGACGAGTTCGTGATCTGGATACCGTGGTCGTCCTGGATGCCGCCGATATTGATCACGGCGCTGCGCGGCCCGCAGACCCAAATCGGGTTGGCGGCGGTTCCGTTCGCGGTCATCTTGATCTGGCCGGTGTAGGTTCCGGGGGCCATCGTGATGACCGTTCCCGGCTGAGCCTTCGATACGGCGGTCATGAGTTCCTGGGACGTCGTCACGGTGACAGTAGCTGCCGGGCAGTCCTCATATCGGTGGGTGCTGATCGGCGCCGGAGCCGGCGCGGTGCTGGCGACCTCGGCCACGATGAAGGCGTCGACGATGCTGTTGGTACCGGTCGAACGGGCATCCTTCTGTCCGGTGCGGGTCACGGTGATGGTGTGCCGGCCGGCTGAGAGGGAAGTCGTGCTGTAGGCGATCTGCTGGTAGCTGGTTTTGGCGGCGTAGCCATCGACCGTCGCTACGGGCTGGCCGTCGATTGCGACAGTGCTCGTACCCGAACTACTGGTGAGGCGGGTGATGTAGGCCACGCTGGTGCCATCGAAAGTGAAGGAGGCGTTACTGGAGCTGGTGGAGAAATTCACCCCGCCGCCAATATCGCCCGCTGCACCGGACCGGCGCCACGAACCGGCATAGGTAACCTGCGGTGAATCGCTGTCCACGGTGGTCGAATTGGCCGGAGCCTCGACCGGCCCGCTCATGGCTGCCGGTGTGGTCTCGGTCGGCGTGGTCTCGGTCGGCGTGGTCTGGGTTGGCGTTGTCGGAGTCGGTTCTGATTGGGGCGGCGTGGTCGGAGCGGGAGTCGGAGCGGGGGCTGGAGTCGCCACGGTCGCGGAGTCGAGTGTGACGAACGCATCGATGATGCTGTTCGTGCCCGTTGAACGGGCATCCCGCTGCCCCGTACGGCTCACGGTGATGGTGTGGGTTCCGCCGGATAGTTTCGACGTGCTGAACAGTACCTGCTGATATTCGGTGGTCGCCGAGTATCCATTCACGGTGTCGACGAGCGTGCCGTCGATCGTGATGTCACTTGTACCGGAGCTGCTGGTCAGGCGGGCGACATAGGCGATGGTTGACCCGGTGAAAGTCAGTGACGCGCTGGACGTGCTTGAGGAATATGCGATGGAGGAGTCATTGTCGGCGGGGTGGCCCGTGGTGCGCCAGGTGCCGGAGTATTTGACCTGGGCGGAGCTATTGTCGATGACCGTGGTGCCGTCCGGCGCCGTGGCGGCGGACGCGGACTCAATACCGATCGGGAGTAGGGCCGTGAGGAGCGCGGTGATGGCAGCGGCCGCGCCGGCGGCGCGTCGCGAGAAGCGGGGGAACAATATGGTCAGACCCTTTCCGGATGTTCAAGGACAGCGTGATAACGTCCGTGAACCCGACGGGTCCCGACGCTCATGATCGTGATTCCGGGCGGCTGGGCCACCCGTGATCACTGCGTCAATTAGCGTCTGAACTGCTGCGAGTTAGCCGTGTGCAAATGGGTATATGGGCGGGATTTTGACGGATGCGAAGTGCGCGTCGCAGGCCGACGCGCAGCGCGGAGCGGACGACGGTTCGATCACCCGCAGGAGCGAAACTGAGGTGCCCTCGATGATTCTGCCCTGATCAGTGTTTTTACCCATTTTAGGTTTTGTCCCGCAGGCGGGTGGCAGGTGTATTTACGCCCGCAGGGGAACGCCGCGAGAGGGCATCCGTTCTTCCTGTGAAAGTACCGAGAGCAGTTTTGCAGACCTTGATTTCTCAGCCGCATCGATACCCGAAGCTAGCGGGCGCACCAAAATACATCACAGGGCGCCGTGGCGCGCTGTTGGAAGACCAGCAATCTCGGTCGTGTGCAGGCGATGTTGGAGAATCCGTCGGCCGCGCGAGTGACGGAGTTCGAGCAGGACACGTTGGTGTAGCTTGAGCCCTTGCTGCCTGTCTCGTAGATGAAGAAGGCGTAACCACCGGCGTTCACGATGCCGGTATTGTCAACGAAGGTATTGCGCAGGCCCCAGCCGGCGACGCTTCCGTTCACGGCGAAGCCGTGCCGGGGACTGTTGGAGCCCCGGTTCGCTTCGATGATCCAGTCGTTGCCCTTGACCTTGATCCATTCCTCGGCGGCGCTCATGGCTTTGGCGCCGTCGATGACATTGCCGCGAATAATGCCGTTCGAGGTGCCCTCTTTGACCTCGATCGGTTGAGCGCCGGTCAGACTGATGTGGTTGTCGAGGAGGAGTGTTCCATCGGTGTGGTCGGGCCCGCAGTCGGTCTGCGCGCACCAGTTGTTCTCTGAGGTGCCGATATAGATGCCCTCGCCGTATCGTGCCTCGCGCAGGCCGGTGTTCGAAATTGTATTGCCGACCACCGTGCTGTCGGTCGTGAATGCGCGCAGATGGATGCCCTCGTAGCCGATGTTGTCGATGCGAGTGTCGGCGATCGTCACGTTCGTGCTGCTAATCACGCTGATGCCTTTGAGTCCATTCGTGACCGTCATGCCGGCAATCACGAGATGGGCGGAGTTCTTGATCAGGATTCCGTGGTTGTTCTGCACGCTGCCGAGGGTGATCACGGCGTCGCGCGGGCCGCAGACCCAAATCGGGTTGGCGGCGGTGCCGGTGACGTGCACGTTGACCTGGCCACGGTAAGTGCCGGCGGCCATTTTGATCACCGTGCCGGGACCGGCCTGGTCGACGGCCGCTCGGAGCTCATCGCCCGTATGCACCGTCGTCGTGGCCTTCGGGCAGTCGGCGTAACGGTGTACCACTGGTGTCGACGTGAGCGTGGGTGCAGGTGCTGCTGGTGGTGTCGTGGATGGAGCGGTGACGGGCGGCAGCGCCGTCAACAGCGCTGCTGCCACCGCGATGATGCCCACGGCGGTCCAGCGAGCGGCCCAGCGAGCGGTCGATGCCTTCGAATGGGGAAGCGCCGGAGGCTTGCGGCGAAGCGGCATTGGGTCCTCCGGAGATTCATGGACGTGACTTGCGCTGGTGCGCTCGGGGGGTGGGCACGGGGCAATCGGGACTTGTGGATCCCAGCAGTGGCAGGCGGGCAAACTATTCGGTGAGCCTAGCCAGAACTAAAGTCGAGCTCGTGTCACCTTCCTGTGAAAGTGCTTACAGAGCCGCCCGACAACCGGGGGAATTGCCCGATTCGCTCAGTCGTGACAGACAACCCGCAATGCGCGCAGTAGATCGCATTTAATGACGAATCTGTTTTAGAATTTATCTGAGCTTCTCTCGTCTTTAAGTGCTTTTCGGGGTATCATGGTGGGTGAAGGAGGCACCGTCGCCATGACCCTCACCGTCCCGCCCGCTGCAGCTGGTTCCCTGCCAGATCCTGGGTTCACTCGGGTTGAGGTCATTGCTCAGGCCGGTGCGTTGTTGGCTTCCGTGCTGGATGGGGTGCGGTTTGGTCATCTTGACGACACCGAGGCCATCGCGGTCATGGCCGCTTTGGAACATTTGGGGCGCAAGGTGGACGGGGCCAGACTACGAGCGACCACCGACATCGGTGCTCGTGCCGAGACCGACCTCGGCAGCGGGTCGTTGGCGTATCGCAACGGATGCCGTACCCGGGTGGAGTTCATCACCCACCTCGCCGGCATCTCCAGCCGTGAAGCCCGGCGTCGCCTCAAACTCGGCGAGACCGCCGTGGAACGCACCCCGCTGGGCCTGCCGGTGCCGGCCCGGTACGCCGTCATCGCCGACGGCCTCGCCAGCGGCGAGCTCGGGCTGGAGGCGGCGGAGATCATCGCGACCACCCTCACCGCCCTGCACGGCCGCGTCGGGCCCGACGACGTCGACCGGGTCGAACGCGCCCTGGTCGCCTCCGCCACCGGCGCCCTCACCCCCGAAACCGTCGGGCTGCCCGGGGCGGGGATTTGCTTCGCGCCCGACCTGCTCCGCGCCCAGGCCGTGGAATGGCAGGCACGACTCGACCCCGACGGCACCGCCCCCAACGACGACGCCGTCGAAGCCAGAAGCACCCTGTCGTTCGGGCTGCTGCGCAACGGCCTCTACCCGCTGCGCGCCGACGTCACCCCCGAACTCCGCGGCATCATGGACACCCTCTTCAACACCTACCTCAGCGCCCGCTCACACACCCCCCGCTTCAGACCCACCGACCCGGACAGCAGCACGGACAGCAGCACGGACTGCAACGAGCGTGATACCGACGCTACGAGGGACACCGAACGGTTCAGTGACGAGCCGTTCACCGGCGACGACCGGTTCGACGGCGACCGCCGCACCGGCAGAGAGAAACGCGCCGACATCCTCCGCGCCATCTTCGAAGCCACCGCCCGCGACCCCCACACCCCCACCATGGGCGGCGCCGCCCCCACCGTCATGGTGCACATCAACGCCGCCGACCTCGACCACGGCCGCGGCCTGGATCGACGGCATCGACGCGCCCCTCAGCTTCCGCCGCGTCACCGAACTCATCTGCGCCGGCGGCTACCAAAAAGTCCTCTTCGGCACCGACGGCGACGTCCTCTACCTCGGCACCACACTCCGCTGCTTCAACGCCAAACAACGCGCCGCCATCGCCGCCCGCGACGGCGGCTGCATCATCCCCGGCTGCACCATCCCCCCACAATGGACCGAAGTGCACCACGTCACCGCCTGGACCGACGGCGGCCCCACCAACATCAACAACGGAGTCCTACTCTGCTGGTACCACCACCACACCATCCACCTCACCGGCTGGAACATCCGCATCACCAACGGCCAACCCCAAATCCGCGGCCCCCTCCTCTGGGACCCCACCCAAACCTGGCGCCCCGCCAACACCCACCGCGCCAACACCCCCAGCACCGACCCACCCTGGCCACAACCACCCTGGCCCAACACCCACTGGCCCACCACCCACTGGCCCACCGAAACCGCACCGAAATAGCGAGCCGGAACCGGTGCGAAAGCTGAATCGAGGCGAGCCGCTGCCGAGTTGCACGCCGGGCGATGAGGCGAACACCGCTATCGCCGTGGTTCGTACCCTCACCGGCGGCTAACCGGCTCGGCGGCGAGACGCAGCACCCGGCGGTGCAGGGGCAGGCTCACTTTCGCCGTTCCGGCCAGTGCGAGTCGCTTCCAATCGCGGCGGCGCGCGGCCAGCAGCACGAGACGCCAGGTGAGTCGGGAGCGCAACTCCGTGATGATCTCGTCACGTTCCTCGGCATCGTAGGGGCCGCTGAGGGCATCTTTCAGCCCCGAGAGCAAAACGTAGCGCAGCCGAAAGTAGCCGTATGAGTTCGAACCGATGATGCGGGTATCGAGGGTGATCGCCGCCGTCGTGACGGCTTGTTCGACCAATAGCAGCGACTCGGCTCGGCGCGACCCCGAACGAATGATGGAACCGCCGCGCACCAGATAGGAATAGAGCACGTCGCTGATGAAGGCCACCCGATCGGCCGCCGCAAGCAGCTGGGCGACCATGGCGAGGTCGGAGTGCACACGCGCCGGCGTGAACTCGATCTCTCGGGTCAGGTCACGACGGAACAGCTTGTTCCAGAGATGCCCGGTGAGATCGCCGTCGAGCAGTAGTCGAAAAGCGGCCGCGCCGGTGATCGGTGTGGTGTCGGCCGGCTCTGGCAGTGGGCGACGGTGACCGGGGTACACATACTCCGCGCCGCAGACGACCACGTCGGCGGTCGTCGACCGGGCCGCAGCCACGAGCTTCTCCAACGCTGAGTCGGACCAGTCGTCGTCACAATCGATGAACCAAATGAACTCGCCCCGGCTCTCGGCAACGGCCCGGGCGCGGGCCCGGGCCACTCCGCCGTTCTGCTCCTGTCGAAAGAAGTGAACGCTCGCGTGCGTGGCCGCAGCTCGCGCACCGATCGTGGCCGTGGCATCCACTGAGCCGTCGTCGACCACGATGATCTCGACCGCTGCAGAACTCAGGCACAGCGTCTGCTGCAGCAGTCGATCGATCGCGCCCTCCAGAAAATCGGCGGCGTTGTAGGCCGGCACGATGACACTCACGACCGGTGCTCCTGCTCCGTTCATGCCGTCAGCTGTCGAATGGAGTCGGTCAGTTCGCGCAGCGAGGCGCGAGCTTCGACGACGTGGCGCAGAATCGGCTCTCGGCGGCTGATCACATCGTGGGCGCGGCGTGCGAGCGCCGCGGGGTCGGGCAGCGTCCAACCGATCGTGGTGCCCTTGATCCCCACGGCGTCGAGGGTGCGAGCCGCCTTCGAGTGCCCCGAGTCGGCGATCACGAGTGGCAGCGCGCCCTCGGTCAGCCCGATCACCGCGGCGTGCAGCCGGTCGCTCACCACGAGCAAAGAGCGCTGGTAGACCTCGCGCAGTTTCAGCTCCTGCGTGAAATGGTCGGGACCGTCCCAGACCAGTGCGGTTCCGCCGAGTTCTGCGGCGAGTTTTTCGGCGAGGGGGCCATCGCGTTCGATCTGTGCCACGGCCACTACGTCGAGCCCGAGCGTGTCGGCCAGACCCCGCAGGGCCGTGAGCCAGGTGTCATCGGGAAGGCGCCCGTTGTAGCGCACCGAGACGGCCAGGAGCGGCCGATCGGGCGTCGACGCGAGCAGATCGGCATCCGTCGCACCGGTTGCGAAGGCCCAGTCCGGCGCGATGCGGCCAACGCCCATCGCGCTGCGGCTATAGGCATCCCGCCAGGCTACGAGGTCGCACAACCGCAGGGTTGCGGCCACCGGAAGGCGCCACCCCGTCTTCTCTCGCACGCCAAACCCGGCGTGCACGGCATGCCCGCCGCGCAGTCGATTCAGAGCGAGATGCGGAGCCAGGCGCAGGTAGCGCAGTGCGTAGGCACGCTGCAACTCCATTTCCCCGGCATTGAAGGCATAAACGGATGCTTCCCGCAGCGTTGACCGCGAAATTTCACGTCGCCACTCGGCGCTGGTGCGAAACACTCGGTCTTCGTCGTGCAGGCCGAGACCGCTCAGGTAGGAATCCGCGCGCCCCCCGACGAACACCTGCAGGTCACCGGCTCCGCGCAGCGCCTCCAGAAAGGCCCGCCGCAATACGGTATCGCCCACATTGTCGACCTGGCCCATGGCCGAGGCAAAGATTTTCATGAGTGCTCCACGACCCGAAGGAGTACCCGTTCCAGGTCGGCGCCGCTGGACTCCTCCGAAAACCGCGCCAGCCACGGCTCGATATTCTCCAGCGTCAGGTCGGCCGCCCGCAGAATGGCGTCGGCGAGGTCGACCGGATGCGCGGACAGCGCGAGCTCGCCCGTGATGCCGGGCACGATCGCATCCGCTACCCCCAGCGCCCCCGATACGGCAACCGCCGGGTATCCGGCTGCGGCTGCCTCGACCAGCACATTGCCGAAGCCCTCACGACTGGAGGTGAGCAGTGCCACGGCATTGGCGCCGAAGTGGTCAAACCAGTTCTCGACCCAGCCACGATGGTGAAAGACCACGTTTTCATGCCGGGCGGCCGCCTGCACATCATCGAGCAGCGGACCGCCGCCGAACGACACGACCTCCACGGGCACGCCACGGCGAGTCAGCTCGGCGGCGGCGGCGATAGCGAGCAGCGGACGCTTCTGCTCGACCAGGCGGCAGGCCAACACAATCTGAATGCCGTCGGCCGATCCGGGGCGGCGCTCTGATCGCGTCACGGTCGTGGTTGCTCCGATTTCCGTGCCCGACAGCTCGCCGCTAGCGCCCTGCGCGTGTACCTCGGTCGTACCCTGCCCGCGCTGGCTGCCGCGCGCGGTGCCGCGCAGCTTCGCAGTCGCCGGGTTGGCCACGACGGTGATGCGGTCACCGCGCACCCCGAAGGCCGCCACCATTTCTGCGGCAACCGGATGCGAAATGGCGATCACGTGGTCCGCCCACGGATACAGGCGCTTAGCCAGCCAAACCTTCACCCGGTGCGCTCGAGCGGAACCAGGCAGTCCGAGCGACACGAGATTGCGCTCGCTCACGAGCACCCGTGGGCGCTGCCTCACCGGCACCAGCCGTGTCGCGGTCAAGAGCAGCAAATTCGGGTGCGCCTGCAGGGACAACGCAACATCAGGTTGCCAGTCGAGCAGCCGGCGGCGCAGCGCGGCGACCTTGGGCACCTGACCGTGCGCTCCGGAGAGCGAGTGAGCCTCGACCCCGTCGGGCAGATATTCGGGCTTCACCTCGGCGGCGGTGAGCACAACACGCACCTCGTAACCCTGGTCGGCGAGCCAGCCCATCCAGGTCCGGGCCACAAATTCTGCCCCGCCACCGTGCAGCGAGGGAATCACAAAAAGGATGCGGCGCAGCGGCGACTGGGCGCGCGGAAAGTCGGGCACGGTCTGCGAGGAGAGTGTCATGCGGGTCCTTGTCTGGGTGGAGTCGGGGGCGGGCCAGGCGGATGCAGTCGCGCTCCGCTCGCGGCAGGCGGGGTCTGAACGGGCGGGTGCGCACGTGTGTCTGTCGGCAGTAACGCAAAATTGAGGGCGGCCAAGCGCCGTACTTCCGGAAATCTCTTGGCCAGATGGTCGCGATAACGCTCACGATCGCCCAGCACCGCGAGAGCGACCGGAATCATGCGTTCCGCCAGCCTGGCGCCCGGCTCGACGCACAGCTCCTGCGTGCCGAAGAGTCGCATCATCCCGGCGACCTTGCCCTGGGTCGACAGCGCCACGGCCGGCACCGCGTGATACATCGCCTGCACGGCCAGGTGCATGCGCCCGGTCAGCACGATGTCGGCGCCGGCGCACAGCCCGCGTACTTCGGCCGGGGCGAGCAAGCGGTTGACCAGAATGACCCGGGAATCGGCGCCGCCGGACTGATCGGCCAGCCGGTCGAACACGGCCCGGCAGGCGGCTGCGTCGTCGCCGCTCTGGCGCACGACGTGCGGCAACAGCACCACCCGGAGCCCCGCCTCGAGCAGCGCGGTGATGATGCCGGCATACTCGGTAGTTTGGTCGAAACCGCGGCCGACCAGCGCGCTCGCGTTGACAACGGCATACGGGGGCGGCGTTGCACCGAGGTATTCGGTCGCCGCGCGGGCCGAGCTGGTGTGAGCTGCGAACACACAATCGGCCACATCAATCACATTGGTGAACCCATCGGCCCGGGCGCGCTCGCTTGAGATCGGGTCGCGCAGTTGCAACCGGGTGCCCATTCGACCGGCTCGCGCCAGCGACCGACGCACTCCGGCATTGGCGTGGCCGTTCCAGCTGAAGCCGAGGATGCGCGCATCGACACCGACGTTGCGGGCCAGGCTGGCGACATCCGCTCGCCGCGACGACGCGCGCACGTTGTAGGCGCCGTCCATGATGTCAGCCCCCACCACGGTCAGCGACAGGGCGCCATTGAGTACCGGCGCCAGCAGGGCCATGGACTGCCGGTGTGCCTTTCCCGTGCCGTAGATCAGGTGCGGAATCGGCACGAGATGGGCGCGCCAGGCATGCTGCAGGGGAATGCGCACGTCGGCCGAGCGCCGCACGAGCACCTGAGCCGGCCCTGACACGTTTTCGAGGAACGCTTCGATCATGGCCTGGTCGCCGATATTGCCCTCACCGGGCGGGGCGACGAGCACGTGCCACCGCTCACGGTGCGGGTCGAGCGGGCGCAACCGGGCAGTGGCCCGTTTCAACGCGGCTCGGTCGCGCTGATAGGGGAGAGGGGACCCCGCGGCGAGCCCCTGCAGGATTCGTTCGAGCCGGCGAAGGATACGCCGACGCGTGCGTGCGGCTGTGCCGGCGCGGCGAGGAGCCCCGCTGTTCATCGATGACGGGCGGTCGGTGGTCGTGGTGGGGCTCTCGCTGGATGAGGACGATGATTTCGTAGACTTCGCGGAGCGCAGAAAGCTGCGGGCCTGGGCGATCGAGCGCACGTCTCGGCGAAAGGTCGGCCAGATCAGCATGACCACGCCGATGGCCGCGAGCAGGGCCACGCTGCCGAGGGCCACCCGCGCGAACGGCAGTTCGATCGGGATCCACTGCACGGCCGCCCAGCTGATGCCGGTGACAAATCCGTAGCCGAGAATGGCGCGAACACCGGCCAGGAACATTGCCCGTGCCGGGGCATTCGTGGCCCGGCTGATCCACCACAGTCCGATCGGCCAGATCAGGGCGACGCCCAACGAGTACCCGGCGGCTACGCCGTAAACCCCCCAGAGCGAGCCGAGCAGCACGAACGCGATCAGGAGCGGCCGGGTGGTGAGGGCAAAATACAGGTTCTGCCGGGTAGCGCCCTTCGACAAGAACACCCAATAGGTCGCGTACGCGGCAGCTTCGAAGAAACCGGCGATGGCGAGAATTTGAAAAATTGGGGCGGAGCCGAGCCATCGGCTGCCGAGTGCGATGCTTATGATCGGCAATGCCTGGGCGCAGGAGAAGGCGAGCACGATGGTCACAGCGTGCAGCATGATGGTCTGCCCCAGCAGAATGAACCGGTCGTATTTGGGCTGGTCGTCTTGCAATCGTGCCAAGACGGGCAGGGCCACCCGGGTCGACGGACCATTGATCTGGTTGAGCGGCAGCAAGAGTAGCTGAAATGCTCGGTTGTACAGGCCGAGCGGGCCCGCGCCGAGCGTTGCACCGATCACGATCGTGTCGGTGTTGCGGCTGGCATAGCCGAGCAGCTGCGTGCCGGCGAGGTTCGAGCCGAACAAGATCAAGTGACGCATGGGCGCCTTGCGGTGATACCAGCCCGGAAACCAGTTGGTGACCGGCACCAGAATGATGAGGGTGAAAATACCCTGGCTGATCTGCTGCCCGGCGAGAGCCCAATAGCCGAAACCGTTCACCGCCATGACAATACCCACGACGAGACCGCCGACCTGCGCGCCGACCTCCGACCCGGCCAGAGCCAGGAAATGAAAGTTGCGGTTGAGGTCCGCACGGAACTGGGTGGCCAGACCGTTGAGCAGGAAGGTAGCGGCGAGCACCTGGGTGAGCAGAACGAGCCGGTCATCGCCGTACAGGGCAGCGATGAGTGGGCTGAACAGGGCAGCGATCAGCATGAGGGCGAGCCCGATCAGACTGTTGATCCAGAACAGATTGTTCTTCTGGTGTCGGCTCAGATTTCGCACCTGGATGGCAGCCGATGACAGGCCGAAGTTGCGCAGCACCTCGCCGACGCCGATGATCGCGGCGACCGACGCGACCAGCCCATAGTCGCTCGGGTCGAGCAGTCGGCCGAGCACGACGATACCGCCGAGCTGCACACCGATGCGAATGAGCTGGCCGACCATGGTCGTCGACGCCCCGCGCCCCGCGGTGCGGCCGAGTCCGGCCGTTGAGCGCGGGGCGACGGGTGTCGCTGCGTCTGGCGGAGTATCGGGGGCGTTGGGCGGAATCGTCACGGTCAACGCCTGCTCCGCCCGGCGCGCACCGTGCGTCCGGTCAGCTGCAGGGCGCGCAGGTAGGTTCGATAGCTTTGCAGGCCGAGCGTTGTCCAGTCCCGGTCATCGAGGCGCGGGCGAGGTCTCGGACCGGCCGCGCGCATCCGTTCAAGAGTGCCGTGCAGGATCTCGGGAGTGAGCTCGCCGTCGTAGAGATAGATCCAGTCGGCCCCGACCTCCTCGGCCAGGGCCAGATTCGACGGTGTCGATGGCACGAGCACCGGCCGATCGAGTGACAGCGTCACAAGCAGCACGCCGGAATTGTGCATTTCGCGGTAGGGCAACACGACCAGCTCGGCCCCGCCGACCTCGACCACGAGCTCGGCGTCGGAGACGAAGCGCAGTACCGAGCTGATGCGCGCATCCCGTGCGGCTTCGACGGTGATGATCTCGCCGAGCCCGCTCGACGGCCGACCCACAAGGCGCAGCCTCAGGTCGGGATCGGGCAGCGACCGAAACACCCGCATCAGTGTCTCTACGCCCTTATACGGTCGGATCAACCCGAAATAGAGGATGCGCCCCGGCACGGAATTCGGCAGTGGTATGCCGCTGAAGCGATCGCGATAGTGGCCGTGCAAAATGGTGACGGCTCGGGCCTCCGGTTCGACCGGTGTCGTCGGGTTCAGACGGATGACCAGGGCGGTGCGGGCATCGAGGGCGTTCAGCGCCCGAGTTTCGGCGTTGTGGCCTACCTCGTGCGGCGCCAGATTGTGCATGGTGCGCACAATCGGGATGCGCTGCAGGCGCGCGCGTACCAGCAGCGCGTACAGCGCACCGCGGCGCAGTCGGGCTTTCAAGGGTCGCGGCGCGCGAATGAGAAGCTCCGGCCAATGGACGTGAAACACGTCGTACCGTCCCAGCAGCGCAGTGCGCCAGGAGAAGAAGCGCATGGTCACCGCGTCGGGTGCACCTTCAACCACCTGATTGACATACCGAGTGGTGCCATCGGGCGGGCTCAGCGACTGCAACACGGTGATCTGTGTCATGCCTGTTGTCATCACGCCCATACCCCTCACGGGCCGGTGAAAAAAGACCGGCGAAACTTGAGAATCTGTCGGTTTAGCGTAGCGTGCGCGCTACGGACGCGTCAGAGCCGCGCATACCCCCGTTTGGGGCGCGCGGTCGCTGGGCGGCGCACGGCCGGTTCGAGCCGGCCGTCGGCATCCGCTCGCATCGGGTTCAGGGTCAGAATGAGCAGACAGCCCAACAGCAGGTGCATCGGGCGCAGCGCGTCGATCGCATTGAACCCGGCGATGCACACCGTGTACGCAACCAGCGCGGCCCCCGCGCCGACCGCTCGACGCGACAGGGCATGCGCCACGGCCGAGCCGATCATGAGCAGAAAGAGCACCAGGCCGGGCAGGCCGATGCTGATAAGCAGCTGAAGCATGGAATTCTCAATGGTCACCTCATTGAACAGGCGCCCGGTGATGCCCGACGTGCCCGGTCCCGAACCGATCCACCCCGTGAAGTTTGCGGCCTGCAGCGAAACCCAGACGCCGAGGTCGCGGGCCTGGGAAGATAGCTCGGCCTCGATGGAGTTGTTCCGGGCGGTGAAAGCATCGAACTGAAACAGCCCCACGACGCCGACAACCATCAAGACGGCGAGCACCGCAAATTTGCCCCACCGTTTCTCGCCGCGCAGCACGAGCGATACGGCGTAGGCGAAGCCGACGGCGATGGCTGCGGCCAGAAGAGCTCCACGGGAGACCGTGGCGACCAAACCGAGTCCGCTGAACACGGCCGCGGCCAGGGCCGGCTTGGAATTCTCCTGCAGCCAGATGCCAACGGCGAGGGCGCAGGCAACGGCAAAGAACAGAGCCGCAAAGAGCGGATGCCCAAACGACGCGTCGGCACGATAGACCGACCAGTGCTGATGGTCGGTGAGCCCCAGTGCCCGAAACACGGTGCCCCAAATCGGGTTGACACCCAGGACGCCCTCGATGACCGCGTAGGCGCCCAGCCAGGCGCCGAGCAGCAGCCACACCCGGCGAATCCAGTAGGCCTCGCTGGTGCTCGTGCCGATAGCCAGCGGCAGGAGTACTGCGGCGCTGAAGCTGATCGTCCAACCGAGGCTCGCCTGCAGATCGGTCGTTCGCGCGAGGGTGAACAGCGTCCAGATCAGAAAAAGCAGGGCAAAGTAGCGGGTGGCTGAACGAAAGGGCGCGGGTGGAGTGGTGCGGCCCAATGTCGTTTTCGCCGGGATCAACCGTCGCAGCGCCCAGATGACGATGATCATGGTGGTCAGCGGCAAGGCGCCGATCGGGCCGTCCTGCGGCAGGATCCGGGCCGGAATCAGCGCAAAAGTCACGAGTGCGACCGCCGGAAGGATGTGCACCGGCAGCATGAACAGGGTTACGACGGCGGCGAAAGCGAGCAGGGTCAACGGAATCACCATGATCCCGAGGCCCGCGACGAATCGAGGCAGTAGTAGGCTCGCCACCACCACGAACACGGCGGCGAGCACAACGAGAATGACCGGCGCGCTTCGCAATCGCCGCAAGATGGAATCAGACATCGGCCGCCTCGGGTGGTCGTGGCACTGTCGATACAGCACAGTGAGTAAAACACGGTCAATACACGGTGAATAAAAAACAGGGTGAGCGCAGCGCTGGTGATGCGATTAGCCGCAACGATAACACGTGACTTTTCCTCAATGTCAACTCCGCCGCAGACATCGGCCAGAAAAAAGGGCCGGATCAGCAATCCGGCGTCAGCCAGATCTTCACGAATCCGGCACTCTGATACATGATCTGGTAGGCCCACTTGAGCGGATCCATCGGCTGGCTCGCGCCGATCACCGACAGCGTTCCGGCGTAACAGCGGCTCACCTGCACGCGTGCCCGGCTCACGTGATAGCTCGAAGTCACCACGATGACCCGGTTCCAGCCCTGTGTGGTTGCGAACGCCGCTATCGCTTCGGCTTCGCCGCGGGTGTTGCCGGGGTATGGGGTGAAACAGTCTACCGTGATCGTCGTGCCGGGTACGGGAGTGGGCCGCGCGCACAGGTGGGCGGGGCGCGTATCACCGCCGAACGCGTCCGAGATGAGAATGTGCTCGCTGTGTCCGGCTTGGGCGAGTTCAATTGCCTTCTGCACGACGGCAGCGCTGCCGAGTCCGCCGAGCACGACGATGGCGTCAGCGGAGATCGCGGAATCCTCGCGCGGAAACATGACCGTTCGGGTGGTTATTCCGAGGAGGCCGAGGCTGAGCAGAACCAGGCCGGTGAGAAATACCAACGCGCGGTGGCGGGTGCGGCGGCGCGATTTCACTCGCCGCGTGGCGTCATCCGCTCGGGCTGGTGCTCGAGAACGGATGCCGCCGCCCCCGCTCGCGCCTCGCTGGCCGGTGCGCGTCCCGAGAACCAGGTTGGTACGGCGAAGGCGTAGCGCAGCACCGGCAGATCGCGCAGGAGACGCCACACCAGCAGGGAGGCGGCGACCGCGCTGCCGGCGACCAGCACGGGGAGAACCGGGGCCAGGCGCTCGAGCCACACCTGCCCGTGGGCGAGCAGCAGGAGGCTCGTGATGGCAGAAACAGCGAGAACGTGCACAACGTAGATGGGCAAGGTATTGCGGCCGATGTAGGTCAGCCAGGCCATGGCTCGATATTCGACTAAGAAACGGGCCAGGAGCAGTCCCGCTCCGAGTGCCAGGAGGCTCACCACAACGAGGGTTCCGGTGATGAAGGGCACCCTCGAATCGACGGTCAGGATGACTCCGGCCAGAACGAGGAAGGCCAGACCGAAGCCGAGCCCCAACCCGAGGGCACCGAAGCGGCTGGGTCGGTTAACGAAGGCGAGGATCCACTCGCGCAGGTAGCAACCGAGCAAAAAGAACACGAAATAGCGGCCGATGCCGTTCCAGGCAATGTTGCCGGTATCGGCCCGAGCGAAGAACAGCACCGACAACACGGCCGCACCGCCGATTTGTACCCGCCAGTCGATGCGGTCCTTCATCAACTTGGTGGCCACAAAGAACAGGGCGAGCGCGTAGAGAAACCAGAGCCCGTTGCTCGGGCGCA
Organism: Cryobacterium sp. PH29-G1; assembly: GCF_030063365.1. Classification (GTDB taxonomy): domain Bacteria; phylum Actinomycetota; class Actinomycetes; order Actinomycetales; family Microbacteriaceae; genus Cryobacterium. Next base: position 308,503 of record NZ_JASISY010000001.1, read on the forward strand.
CCGGCGCGAGCAGGAGATCGATCGGGTTCGTTTCATCAAACCCAGCCGGGTTGGGCAGTAACGAAAAATAGCCGAATCGCAGGATCGTCCACAGCACGAGCGCCCAGATCAACAGGCTCAGCCGGGTTCGCCAGAGCGTGGGCCAGTTGCGCTTGATGATCGAGGCGGCGAACAGCCCGGAGGCGAGAAAGAACAGGGGCATCCGAAAAACGATGAAGATCAGGTTGATCTTGTTCCACAGCTCAGGCGCCAGACCGCTGAGTACCGTCCACTGCACGGCGTGCGCGAGGGCGACCAAAAGTATGGCGATGCCCTTGGCGCCATCAACCCAATCAACCCGCGAGCGTGTCGCTACACCGACCACTGGGCAAAGGTTTTCATCATGTCGGTGTGGGCAAACCCCGGCGTATCATGGCCGAGCGTGTGATACATGACCTGGGTGTCCGCGGCGACCGGCTTGATCTTACTAATCAGCGCCAGTCCATTCTTGCTGGGGATGACGACGTTGTCCGGGTGGGCGTCGTCGGAGACCAAAACCTTGACCCGGCTGTTGGTCCAGGGCGATGCACTGATGCGAGCCGGATTGGTGCCCTTGATCTGCGTGAGGTCGTTGCCGTAGGCATCGCCGACGTGAGCCTGGTTTTGGGTGTCGTAGGCGTACAGCCACTCGTTGTCGTAGAGGGCGTTGACCATGTACAGCCCGCGAATGTAGGGGATGAGCTTTTTGCCGTAGGTGTAGCAGGCGAGCGAGCCGCCGAACGAGGTGGCCCGCAGAAAATTGCGGCGGACGGTGTACAGCGCGTTCAGGTAGGTCCAGGCGTTCTTCTGAGCGGTTGTGGCGATGGAGTTGGTGTACTGGGTGCCGCCGGCATTGATACAGATGGCGATGGCGTTCTGGTCGACGACGAGTTCGGCGGGATATTTGAAACCGCCGTTGAGGGCGTTGTGGGAGCTCGAGGCGGCATGGTAGAACCACACTGCACCGACCATCGCCGTGGAATTGCGTGAGACGGTCTGCGGAATGAACAGGCGGGCCCGGTCGCCGGCAATGTCCACTTCAACGTTGTCGTAGAGGGCGCCCCCCTTTTGGGTGCGCACATTTGCTAGTCGGGAGACCTCATTGGGTAGCGCGGGGGCCGTGGCCGCCAGCGCGGCGGGTGCGCCTATTGCTCCAAACCCGAGCGTAGCTGCGCCAGCGGAAGACAAAGTGAGAAATTTTCGACGGTCCATTCTGGAGAAGCTAGCAGAGAGATTCGACCCGGTCCAATCTATTTTGAGCGCTGGTGCATGACGGGGGCTGTCCCGAGCGTGAGCCGCAGCAGGCCGAGTGCAAGAAGAGTGCCGAGTGAGGCACCCAGACCGTTGGCCACGACGTCGTTGACTGTCGCGAAGCGCTCGGGAAGAAAGACGAGCTGCCCGAGCTCGATCGCGCAGCTGACCAGGGTGCCGATCAGTGGACCAAACCACCACCGGTGGGAGCCGGCGAGCACCACGATGAGCAGACCGACCGGAATGAACAGCGCGATGTTCGCGCCGAATTCGATCGTGTTGTAGCCGAGCCAGGCTGGGACCCCGTGCTCGTGCAGCCAGAAGACGACCGAGGAAATCGATTCGTGCGCACCACGGTCAACCGGAGTGGGCCAGAAGGCGATCAGAGACAGAGCCACCAGGTAGGCGAGCGCGATCCACAGGGCAGCGCGCCGCAGCACGCCGTGCCGACGCCGTCGACTAGCGGTCATGACACCTCCTGGTTGCTAGCCAACTATGCCTTAGATTGCACCGCCCAAACGCACGGTCTACGCCACCTGGGGGTAGTCGGAACGGTGGAGCGGATGTTTACTGACGGTCCTCTCGTGCATTACTTTCTCCTGTCCCGAAAGGGGGCCGCCGTGGTCAGAGCACGGCTGGGTGCGCGGAGCCGCCGTCTCGCGCGCAGCGTGGCCACGATCGGGCTCGTCGCCGGCGCTCTGTCACCATTCACGATAGTGGCGGGGCTGCCGGCCCCCGCGGCCGCAGAGACGACCGCGGCGGTATCGGTCGACTACACCGAGGTCGTGTGGACGGCCGGGTGGCAGGACGAGATCGACGCCTGTCGCGGCGCCGTCGACGTTGGGGACCGCTACGGAACACCGGTCATCGCTGAGCACTGGTCCTGTGGGGGGTCCTGGTTTCCTGCGGAGGGCAGCACGGTCGCCCTGACCGGGGCGGTCACCGGAACCTTTCGGGTGGGGCCGGTCGCCGTCGTACTGAACGCTGCCACCGACAAAGCCGGTGCCATCCCGCATGGCTACGATCTGCTCTACCAAACCTGTGTTGACGGCTCGAGCGCGACCATGTCGTTCACCGAGCTCACGCGTATTCGGTAGTTCGACCTCAGGCCCGCTAACCGGCGGCGGCGGCCGGCCCGTTGCCGGCGACCCGCTTGGGCAAAGCGAACACGAGGATGAGCGCGAGGATACTGAAACCGGCACTCACTGCCATTGCCATGGTGGCGCTGTGCGTGAATGCCGTGGCGAGGGCATCCGCTCCGGGACCGGCCACGGCCAGGGTCCCGAAGAACACGCTGCCGATCACGGCGATTCCGACCGCGCTGCCGACGCGCTGCATGACACCGACCACGCCGCTCGCGCCGCCGGCTTCGGAGCGGTCGACGGTCGCCACAATGAATGACACGTTCGGCGCGATGAAGAATCCGCTGCCGAGGCCCGCGATGAACAGGGGCGGAAGCAGGTGCCAGTTGGTGAGGTCGCCGGGCGTTGTCAGGAGCATGACCAGCCAGATCCAGATCAGGCCGATCGTGACGAAGGACACGCCGACCACGAGCACGGTGCGACCGAGGCGTTTGGCCAGCCGGTCGCTCTGCGAGGCCCCGAGAATCGTACCGATCGCGAACGGGATGGAGACTAGGCCCGACTCGAGAGCGCTGTGCCCGAGGCCCGCCTGCCAGAGAATCGAGATTGTGAAGAAGATGCTCGTGAATGCCGCGAAGTAGACCAGGGCGAGAATGACACCGCCGGTGAATGCGGGATGCGAGAACAAGTGGGGCGGCACGAGCGGGCTGCCCGAACGCTTGGCGACAGAGACTTCCCACGCACCGAAAGCAACCATGAGCAGCACCCCGGCCGCGAGGGTGAGGAAGGTCCAGAGCGGCCAGCCCTGATCCTGACCCTCGATCAAGGGCACCAGGAGCGCCACGAGGCCGGCCGAGATGAGGACGAGCCCGAGCCAGTCGATGCCCGCACGCGACAGCTGCGTGGATTTTGGGAGTGCGGCGCCGCCGGGCAGCAGGAACACGGTGGCGATGAGGGCGAGAATACCGATCGGCAGGTTTACCCAGAACACCAGGCGCCAGCCATTCTCCACGCCGAAGGCCTCAATGATGAGCCCGCCGACGATCGGACCGAGTGCGGTGGAAACGCCGATGACCGATCCCATGATCGCGTACGCCTTGCCGCGGGCCTGGGGCGGGAACATCAGCTGAATGACGGCCGTCACCGCCGGTACGAACATGCCGCCGGCCAGCCCCTGAACAACGCGGGCAACAATCAACTGCAGGTCATTCTGGGCTAGGCCGCAGGCGAGGCTCGCGAGCGTGAACACGGCCAGGCCCGAGAAGAACACCCATTTGTGGCCGTAGCGGTCGCCGATTCGGCCGGCTGGAATGAGCGCGAGGCCGAAGGCGAGGGCGTAGCCGGAGATGATCCACGACAGGGTGGCTTCGGAGGCATCGAGGCTGGTGCGGATGCTGGGAAGCGCGACATTGACGATGGTCGTGTCGAGCAGGGCCATGAACATGCCGGCGAGCAGCACGATCAGAGCCTGCCAGGCGCGGCGGGAGACGACGGGTGGCGTGCTCGTGGTGCTGGGACTTGCGGTCATACGAGGAGAAATCCATTCGCGCCGGTTTCCCGGCGATCCTCGGCAGGAGTGATGTTGATGCCGACAGGCGATACTACAACGAAACCCCCACTCCGATGGAGTGGGGGTTTGCGATGTTTCGTGCTGTTCATATTTACTGCTGTTCATATTTACTGCTGTCGGGGTAACAGGATTTGAACCTGCGACCTCGTCGTCCCGAACGACGCGCGCTACCAAGCTGCGCCATACCCCGATGGCCCGTGGGCCTCAATCAGTATAGGTGCTCCAGGCCTCCCGTGACGAATTGAACGGGCAGTTAGGATGCGGTCAGGGTCAGCAGGGTCGCCTCGGGCGGGCAGGCGAAGCGCACCGGCGCGTAGATGGAAGTGCCGAGGCCGGCCGAGACGTTCAGAAAAGCGGTGCGCAGCCCGTGGTTCCAGAGGCTCAGGCCCTTCACCTGACGGCGCGGAATGTCGCAGTTGGTCACGAGCGCTCCGAAACCGGGCACGCAGACCTGGCCGCCGTGCGTGTGCCCGGCCAGAATCAGCTGGGCACCGTGGTTCACGAACGAATTCAACACGCGTTGGTAGGGCGCGTGAGCCACGCCCACCGTGAGAGTGGAACGCGCGGCTGCCGCTTCTTCCGGGTCGGGCCAGACGTCATCGCCGAGCGGATCGTTGGCTCGCAGATCGTCGATCGCGCGGGTGATCAGGTCGAGGCGGTCCCGTCCGATGTGCGGGTCGTCGACGCCGAAGAACTCCACGTGGGTGTCTTTCAGATCGAGGGACTCGGCCGCGTTGTTAATGTCGGTCCAGCCGAGATCGGCGAATACCCGGCGCAACGCATCGGTGTCGAGTTCCTCGCGGTGCACGGTGCGTCGACTGGATGGCCCGCCGAAGTAGGTGAACGGGTTCTTCAGCTGCGGTCCGACATAGTCATTGGACCCGTTGACGAACACGCCGGGAATGCCCCGGAATGGTGCCAGGGCGTACTCGATTCCGGTGACGCCGTCTGCATGGCCGAGATTGTCCCCGGTATCGACCACGAGGTCGGGCTTCAGCGCGGCGAGGCTGCGCACCCACTCTTGTTTGTTTTTCTGCCAGGGCGCCATGTGCAGGTCAGAGAGGTGCAGCACTCGAATCGGGGCGGAACCCGGTGCGAGCACCGGAACACTCACCTCGCGCAGGGTGAACCGATTGCGTTCCACGAGCGAGCCCCAGGCGAAGGCGGCGAGGCCGACCGCGCCCGCCGCCGCGAGCGATGTGCCGACGATCTGGCCGCCCGTGGCACGGCGACGAGCCGCGGTCATTCGGTCTTCTTCTCGGGGGCTGCTGCGGCGAACTTGCCGATGACGATGGTCACTGCATCGCCGGGACGACTGGAGGTGCCGACTCCCGGCTGAACCGCGATGACCTTGCCGTCCTGCGCCTTGTCCGTGGTCGGCTCTTCAGTCTTGGCGACGGTGAAGGTGTACGGGTCGCCGGTGAGTGTGCTGCGGGCATCCGCTTCACTCTTGCCGACGACGTTGGGAATGGTCACGCCGGTGCCGTCGCTCGAGTACGCGGTGATGGTCGCGCCGCGGGTGGAGGACGAGCCGCCAGCCGGGTCGGTGCTGGCCACGGTTCCCACCGGCATCTCCGAGGCGGTGGCGCCGCCATCGACGAACGAGAATCCGGCCGCCTGAATGGTGCTCTTGGCCTCGGACATTGACTTGCCGCGCACGTCGGGAACGGGCACCGCCACCGCGTTGATGATGGCCGACGAAGCGTCGGGGAACGCCTCTCCGCCGTACTTGGCATTCGCGACACTCATGACGTCGGGCCAGACGTAGTGGCGGATGTATTGGGCTGACATGCCATTAAGTGAGGTAATGCGCTGATTCTTGAACGCGCCGCTCACGTTGACCACGCCGACAACGGTGGCGACCTGGCTGCTGGCTCCGCTCATCCAGGTGTCCTTGGCGGAGTCGGTGGTTCCGGTCTTGCCGATGATCGGCACCTTGGGCGAGGTGCGCGAGCCGGAGGCGGCTGCTGTTCCACTGCCCGTGGTCGTGGTCGCCATGGCGTACTGCATGCCGGCGGCGACGTCCGGTTCGACCGACTGCTTGCACTCCGACTTGGGCACCGGAAGTTCGGTTCCGTCTGAGCTGACCATGCTGCGAATGACAACGGGGCTGCAGGTCATGCCGTTGTTGGCGATGCCGGCGAAGGCGACGGCCATGGTAAGTGGAGCGACGTAGTTCGTGCCAATGACCGACGACGCGTTCTGGCCGAGCTCGCCGCCGTCGGCCGCGTGCACGAAGAAGTTCTCAGCGGTTTTTCTGATGCCGCACAGATCGAGTTTCTTGGCCATACCGATGAAGCCGGTGTTGATCGACCGGGTGGTCGAGTGCAGCGCCGATTCATTGGAGCCGCCCTCGCCGCCGTCATTCCTGGGGCTGAACTTAGTACCGTAACTCTGCGGCCCAAGGCAGCTGTCCTGGAACGTGCCCCAGTCCGATTTGACCCGCGAGTCAACCCGTTCGGTGAGGGCATGCCCCTCCTTTAGCCACTCGGCCAGTGTGAACACCTTGTAAGTTGAACCGGGCTGAAATCCGCCGGAACCGCCCGTGGCGTAGTCGGTGTTGTAGTTGATGCTCGTGAAAGTGCTGCCTGCGGGCTGCTCCTGCTGGCTGTAGTCCTTGTTTTGCGCCATCGCGAGCACCTCTCCGGTACCCACCTTCACGCTCGAAACGACCCCGCCCACGTCCCAGCCGGGAACCGTCTTGGGAACGTACTTGTTCAGAGAAGTCTCGGCAGCAGACTGCAGGTCGAGGTCGAGCGTGGTGTACACGTCGAATCCGCCCTGCTTGAAGTTGGCGAGGCGCTCGTCAGCATCCGCGCCGAAGGTGGGATCAGACTTGAGATTCTTGGTGACGTAGTCACAGAAGTAGGCGCTGCCGCCGGCGGTCTGGCATCCGGTGCTCGGCACGGTAATAACCGGTTCGATCGGCGTGGCGATCGCCGCGTCGAAATCGGCCTGGGTGATTTTGTCGTATTTGAGCATCTCGGTGAGGATGTAATCCCGGCGCACCTTGTTGGCGGCGTAGCCGTTGGCCGCGCCGTTCGTCTCGCTGTCGGGATGGTCGAGCTGAAACTTGACCGGGTTGTTCACGATCGCCACGAGACTTGCCGCCTGCGGCAGTGTCAGATCGATGGCGGTCGTGTTGAAGTAATAGTTGGCGGCGGCTTCGATGCCGTACACCGATCCGCCGTAGCCGGCGATATTGAGGTAGCCACGAAGAATTTCGTATTTTTCATACTTCTTCTCGAGGCCGATTGCCAGACGCATCTCGCGCAGCTTGCGATCAGCCGTGGTCTGGGTGGCATCCGTGTAGCATTCCTTCGCCGCGTCGGCGTCGGTCATGGCCTCGCATTTTTGCACGAGCACGTTCTTGACGTATTGCTGGGTGATCGAGGAGCCACCACGGGTTCCACCACCGGCCAGAGTCTGTACAGCGCCGTTGAAGCTCGACTGAATGTCGACACCGCCATGCTCCATGAATCGCGGATCTTCACCGGCGATAGCGGCGTCTTTGGCGAACTGGCTGATGGCGTCGGAGGCCACGTCGACCCGGTTTTGCTCGTAGAACGAGGCGAGGAGTACGCGGGTGCCCACCGGATCGTCGGCGTTGGTCGAGGCGTAGATATTGCTCTTCTGCGCCAGCCGATCGATGGCGAGATACTCGGGCAGGCTATCGAACACGTTGATGGTGTTCGTAGCGGCAATGCCGGACAGGGCAACGGCTGGGGCGACGGCGGCGGTCACGAGAATGCCGGCAACGGCACTCATCCCGATGAGACCCAGGAAACCCCCCAGAGCCCCGCTCACGGTTCGATTTTTGGCAGACATAGACTTGAGCGTAAGCGACAAATCTGAAAGCCCGCCTCAATAGGAGTCACATGCCCGCCTGGGAATACCTCACAACGCCGTTGATGATCCACAACACGGCCGCCATTTTGAACAACTGGGGAACGGACGGGTGGGAACTCGTGCAGGTCGTACCCGGCCCCGAAGGTGGCCTCGTTGCCTATCTGAAACGCCCACTCGCACCGAAGGAAGAGGCATAATCATGTCGCACATCGAAGCACGCCTGGCCGAACTGGGGCTCGAACTGCCCAATGTTGTGCCGCCGGTTGCCGCCTACCTGCCCGCCGTGATCAGCAACGGTTTCGTGTACACGGCCGGTCAGCTGCCGATGGTGTCGGGCGCGCTGCCCGCCGCCGGCAAGGTCGGTGACGGTCACGGCCTCGTTCCCGCCGCGGACGCGCAGGAATACGCCCGCACCTGTGCCTTGAACGGTCTCGCCGCCATCAAGAGCGTGATCGGGTCGCTTGACCGCATCACCCAGGTGGTCAAGGTCACCGGCTTCGTCGCCTCCGATCCGGCGTTCACCGGCCAGCCGACCGTGGTCAATGGCGCGTCGAACGTGCTGGTTGAGATCTTCGGCGACATCGGTCGGCACGCGCGCTCCGCCGTTGGTGTTGCGGTGCTGCCGCTCGACGCCCCGGTTGAGATTGAGTTCGTCGTCGCATTCGCCTAACCCTGCCGCGTTTACCGGCGTGAGGCGGGTGCGGGCATCCGTTTTGAGACGGATGCCCCCACCCGCCGGCCCAGGGCCTGCGCCGGTCGTTCGACCCACCGGGTCATCAGCTGGGCCAAGACCAGGCTGAGCGGCACCGAAACGAGGGCGCCGAGCCACCACCGTCCCTGGCCCGCGAGCAGCGCGAACGCCACGACGATGGGAAAGTGCACGAGGTAGAGGCTGAAGCTGATCGAGCCGAACCACGCCAGAAGGCGACCGGTTCTCGACGGTGTCTGGCGTCGGGGTGCTTTCGTCGGCCAGAACGCTACCGTTGCGACAATCACGAAAGCTCCGGTCACGCGCATCGACAGTGTGACCTCGCTCCACACCCCGCTCGTCAGGGGGCGGAGCATCCAATAGATCACGAGCAGAAATGGGCCGAGCGCCGCCACGGCCCAGCCGATCACGCGACCGCGAGCGCTCGCCAGAAGCAACTCGCTAGAGCGTTGGAGCTCATCATAGTTTGCGGCCAACAACGCGCCGAGGGCGAAGGGCGGCAAATACATGAGCGGCTGCGTGGCCGTGACGTACCCGACACTGGCGATCGCGCACCAGAACGCGGCCCAGGCCAGTACCCGGCCGACCGGGGCTATCGCGGGGCGGCGGGAAAGCGCTGCGATGACCACGAAGACAGGCAGCAGCAGAGAGAACCACATCTCCCAGGCCAGGGACCACAACGGCGGGTTGATGTCGGGGCGCTGAGTTTCACCGATGATGCTCGCCTCTTGCAGCAGGTTGCCCAGTGCCAAATCGGGGGTGTCCTGCCGCGCGAGCCATGGACCGTCCGCTGCACCGACCGTGCGCGGCACGAGCACGATCCAGATGATCGCGAGAGCGAGCGAGACCAGAACCGGCGCGGCCAAGCGGATGATGCGGCGCGGGTAGTAAGCGCCCCAGTCGTAGCTCGTGTTCGCCTGGCGGGCGGCGAGCGGTGAGCGCACGAGTACGAAGCCGCTGAGCACGAAGAACACCAGAACGAACTCGGGGCCGGCGACGAGCACCTTGAGCGGCGAGAGCGTGGCCCACCAGCCCACGGAAAAAAGCACCACCCCGGCACTCGACTCGTATGCCGTAGCGATTTGCGGCAGCGTCATCGACACGTGGTGCACCAGAACGATAACTGCCGCCACCCCGCGGAGCGCATCCAGCCGGCCGAGGCGGCTGCGGGCGGGTACCTCGGGTCGTGGCATGCCGCCACAGTAGAACACAATGTCTGGGCGTGCGGGGTGAGCGCACGACCGAGGCCGCCCTCCTGGCGGAAGGCGGCCTCGGGTTACGCGGGTGGAGCGGCTACTTCTTCATCTGCGAGGTGATCGTGTTCATCACCATCGTGTCAGCGAGGGTCGTCACGTCGCCGACGTCGCGCCCCTCGGCCGCATCGCGCAGCAGGCGCCGCATGATCTTGCCGGAACGGGTTTTCGGCAGCTCGTCGACGATGTAAATGTCGCGCGGGCGGGCGATCGCACCGATCTGCTGCGCCACGTGGGCTCGCAGAATGCCGGTGATGTCCTCGTGCGAGGCAATCTCGGCCTGGCTGAACTTGATCACGACGAACGCGACAACGGCCTGACCGGTCGTCTCGTCGGCGGCACCGACCACGGCCGCTTCTGCCGTGAGCGAGTGCGCCACGAGCGACGACTCAATCTCAGCGGTCGACAGGCGGTGGCCCGACACGTTCATGACATCGTCGACCCGGCCGAGCAGCCAGATGTCGCCGTCGTGGTCGAGGCGGGCGCCGTCGCCGGCGAAGTACAGCGGGCCGTCCTTGGCGCCGCTGGTGCCCTCGAACTTGTCCCAGTAGGTCTCCTTGAAGCGTTCCGGGTCGCCCCAGATGCCGCGAAGCATGGCGGGCCAGGGCTTCGTGACCACGAGGAGTCCGCCGTTGCCGTGGCCGACGTGCACGCCATCGTCATCGAGCACGTCGATGGTGATGCCTGGCACGGGAACCTGGGCGGCGCCCGGTTTCGTCTCGGTGAGACCGGCGAGGGCCGAGACCATGATGGATCCCGTCTCGGTCTGCCACCAGGTATCGACGATCGGCGTTAGCGCGCTGCCGATGACCTCGCGGTACCACATCCACGCCTCGGGGTTGATGGGCTCGCCCACCGAACCGAGCACGCGCAGGCTCGACAGGTCGAACTTCTGCGGGATCTGCCGACCGAGCTTCATGAAGGTACGAATAGCCGTGGGCGCTGTATACAGAATCGAGACCTTGTACTTCTCAATGATTTCCCACCAGCGTCCGGTGTGCGGGGAATCGGGGGTGCCCTCGTAGAGCACCTGTGTGGCGCCGTTGGCGAGAGGTCCGTAGACCACGTAGCTGTGTCCCGTGATCCAGCCGACGTCGGCGGTGCACCAGTAGACATCCGTTTCTGGCTTGAGGTCAAAAACGGCCTGGTGGGTGAACGCATTCTGGGTCAGGTAGCCGCCGCTGGTGTGCAGGATGCCCTTGGGTGCGCCGGTCGTGCCCGATGTATACAGAATGAACAGCGGGTTCTCGGCCGGAAAAGCTTCGGCTTCGTGCTCGGGGGAGGCCGTTTCCATGGCGTCGGACCACCAGATGTCGCGGTCGTTCCACTGCACGTCCTGGCCGGTGCGCTTGACTACGAGCACGTTCTTCACCGAGGAGTCGTTGGTCTGCAGTGCGGCATCGACGGCCGGCTTAAGGGCGCTGATCTTGCCCTTGCGGTAGCCGCCGTCGGCCGTGATAACCAGCACAGCGTTGGCATCGTCGATACGGGAGCGCAGGCTCTCGGCGCTGAAACCACCGAAGATGACCGAGTGAACGGCGCCGATGCGGGCGACGGCGAGCATGGAAATGACAGCCTCGGGGATCATCGGGAGGTACACGGCCACGCGGTCGCCCGCTGTGACGCCGAGCCCGAGCAGCACGTTGGCGGCCTTTTTGACCTCGGTGGTCAGCTCGGCGTAGGTATAGCTGCGGGAATCTCCCGGCTCGCCCTCGAAGTAGAGTGCGACGCGGTCGCCATTGCCGGCGAGAACGTGGCGGTCGAGGCAGTTGTAGGCGACGTTGAGTTCGCCGTCTTCGAACCACTTCGCGAACGGCGGGTTGGTCCAGTCGAGAGTCTTGGTGAATGGCTTGTGCCAGTGCAAAAGATTGCGTGCCTGATCAGCCCAAAAAGCAACCGGGTCCTTCTGTGCTTCTGTATACAGGTCCGGCGTCGCAGTGGTCTGTGCGGCGAACTCGGGAGTGGGCGCGAATCGACGCGATTCGTGCAGGAGGGTGTCAATTTTAACCGTCATATGTGTAATTCGCTCCTTTGCGGTACGTGCATGCAGGACATTGCCAGCTCAATTGAACCCTACCGGTCGCGACCAATCTCTGTATACACAAATGAAATACTGAGAAATAGACCCTCATTTTCGAGTCAATTCGTCACCCCCGGTCGAGTGTCCTCCTTTATGAGGACATTGGACTTGCTTTTTGGCTCGCGCTGCGTAAACTAAATCACGTCAGAACGAAAGTTCGACCGGTATCGCGCACGGTTCCCCCCAATCTGCGCGGTGCTAGGCGGCACCTGTTCCCCCCAATAGGTGCCGCCCCTTCTATTTAAGCTTCACTCGCCTTGTGCTTCACGGGTCATCGTGGCGGTCGTGCTCGGTTTGCGTTCCGCGATGATCCCTCCCCAGGCTCGCCAGCGGGCGGATGTGCACACAAACGCCCCGGCCCATCGGTACGCGGATGGCTCGCCCTAGTGTCGAAGCATGGGCCTGCCTTTTGTTGCCGTTCCGTCGTATGCCGTTCCGCTGCGTGCGGATGCTTCTACGGATGCTTCCGCTTCCCCGTTTCCGGCTCAGCCCGTGGCGCATCCGGCGGCTGTGCAGCCGACCGCCACCGGCGCGCGCCACCGCACAGCGACAACGGATGCCCCCAGACCCATTGGCGACGACGCTTCTTATGGTGGCAGCGCTCGCCGTGACGTTCGGGCGCTCGGCCCGTTGGCCGGTTACGCCGCCGATCCCGAAACGACCGACCTGTTTGTCAACGGGGAATCCGGGCTCTGGATCGACGCCGGGCACGGCCTCGTCTTCGCGCCGGCTTGGCAGTGTGACGAGACCGCGGTGCGCGAGTTGGCCGTTCGGCTCATCGCCCTCGGCGGGCGGCATATCGATGAGGCGAGCCCGTGCGTCGACGTGCGACTGGCCGATGGGATTCGCGTGCACGCGGTGCTTCCGCCGGTATCCAGCATGGGAACGTTGCTCTCCATCCGGCTGCCGCACGCCGCCGATCGGAGTCTTGGTGCGCTCGCTGACGCCGGTTTGTTCGGCGTGGGGGAGGCATCCGCTGCCCGGTTGAATCGCCTGCGTGCGGCGGTGCGTGGCCGTCAGAATCTGCTCATCACCGGTGCGGCCGGGAGCGGAAAGACCACCCTGCTGGCAGCACTGCTCGGCGAGGCACCGGCCGACGAACGCATCGTGGCAATCGAAGATGTGGCGGAGCTGCGCATTCGGCATCCGCACGTGGTCGCACTCGAGGCCAGGCAAGCCAATCTGGAGGGTGCCGGGCGGATCGGTCTGGAAGCGCTGCTGCGGGAGGCGCTGCGCATGCGCCCGGACCGGCTCGTGCTCGGCGAGTGCCGAGGCGCTGAGATTCGGGAGTTGCTCGCCGCCCTCAACACCGGGCACGACGGGGGAGCGGGCACGCTGCACGCCAACTCCCTCGAAGACGTTCCGGCGCGGTTGGAGGCACTCGGAGCTCTCGCCGGGATGAGCGCTGCGGCCGTGGCCCGGCAGACCGTCAGTGCGATCGGGCTGGTCCTGCATCTGGAGCGCACCGACGGGGTGCGGCGGCTGGAGGCGGTCGGCCGGTTCACCCTCAACGGCCGTGACCGACTGACCATCGAGGCGGCCTGATGCGCTCGCGCATAACGGTGCTGCTGCCGGCACCGGTCCGAGCAGCGGGGGAGGCGTCAGACCGTGCGGCGGGGTGAAGCGATTCCGCCAATCGAGGAGGTCGCGGCAGTCACACAGCGGCTCGCGGTGTTGTTGTCGGCCGGGGTTTCTCCGGTGTCGGCCTGGGGATACCTGCTGCCGGCGCGGGGCGGGACTGTCGTTGTGGGTGCGAGCGTGGGCGCCGGCGTGGGGGCCGAATCATCGTCGGGCGGGGCGGAATCGGCGACGACGGGCATCTTGCGGGCTGCCGCGCGGGCTGCGGCCCGCGGTGACAGTGTGGCCGACGCCATCGCCGGGCAGGCACGTCGGCAGACGTTGGTGGGCCTGGCGACCGGCGACGCCGCACGGGTGCGGGCCCCAGCCCGCGCCCGACGGCGGGGTACCGCAGCGGTTCAAGCCGAGCGGGCCTGGCTCGGGCTGGCTGCTGCCTGGCAGGTGGCCACGCAGGCCGGTGCGCCCCTAGCCGGATGTCTGCGCGAGCTTGCCGCGTCGCTGCGCGAACTCGCCCAGGTGCAGCGCGATCTCGAGGTGGCGCTGGCCGCCCCGCGGGCGACGGCCCGGCTCGTGATGGTGCTGCCCGTGATCGGCGTGGTCTTCGGCAGCCTGATGGGTTTTGATTCCGTGCACACGCTGGTCGCAACCGTGCCGGGACTGGTCTGCCTCGGCGGCGGTGCACTTCTGATGCTCGCTGCCGCCAGCTGGAACCGCGCGCTCGTGCGCCGGGCGGCGCCGGCCGACCTGACGCCGGGGCTGCGGTTGGAACTCATGGCGATTGCTATGTCCGGCGGTGGGTCGATTGACCGTTCGCGCACGCTCGTTCAGGCAGGCACCGAGCGCTACGGCATCGCGCTCGGCGCCGGCGTCGACTCGATTGACCGGGTGCTTGATCTCTCCACGCGAGCGGGAGTTCCCGCAGCTGAACTTCTCCGCAGCGAGGCTGAGCAGCTGCGCCGTGATGCCCGCGGTGCCGGGCAACGCCGGGCGGCAACACTGTCGGTGACTCTGATGCTGCCGCTCGGCCTGTGCGTGTTGCCCGCGTTCATGCTGGTCGGCGTTGTTCCGTTGCTAATTAGCGTGCTGTCCTCCACGTTGACGACGTTCTGAAACTGTCCCCAGATGCGCGGATGCGGCGACGCACGTCGCGAGAACCGACCAGAGTGACAGTGCTCGTGCCGCCCAACTCGCGTCGATGGACGCCGAAGGAGACGAGTCTGTGTATACAAAGTCCACCCTGAAAAGCTGGGCCGATGAAGCCGGTGCCGCGACGGCAGAATATGTTGTGGCCACGATGGCCGCGGTCGGATTCGCCGGGCTGCTCATCGTCATTTTGCGCAGCGACGAAGTGCGCGGCATGCTCACCGATCTCGTGCGACGTGCCCTCAATATCGGCTAGCGCGGCTAGCTGGGGTGACCGGGGCAGCACGACCGCCGAATTTGCCACTGCCCTGCCGGCGGTCGTGCTCGTGCTGGCCTGCTGTCTCGGTGCCGTTCAGGTCGTTGGCGTGCAGGTGCGCTTGACGGACGCAGCCGCTACCGCCGCGCGTGCGCTGGCCCGCGGCGACACCGCTGGCCGTGCCGCGGGTCTCGTCTCGCAGGCGGTGGCCGGGGCGAGCCTCGCTTCCGAACAGCGGGGGGAGTTCGTCTGCGCCCGAGTCGCCGCTGCGGCCCTGCCGGGGATCTTCGCCGGCCTCACCCTCGAAGCACGCTCCTGCGCCCTGGCCGGTGGCCGATGAGTGCGCGCTCCGGGCGCTCACCCGACCAGGCTGCCGAGCGCGGAGCGGGGTCGGTGCTCGCGCTCGCTCTGATCGGGGCCACGGTACTGCTGACCACCGTTGTCGTGTCGGTGCTGGCCCTGCTTGCCGCCGGGAGATCCGTGGCAACGGCGGCCGACGCGGCCGCGCTCGCCGCTGCCGACACCGCCTCCGGTGCCATCGCGGGGTACCCCTGCGAGGCAGCGGATGCGGCAGCAACGTTGAACGGGGCGGCCGTCACACACTGTGCCGTGGTCGGGCTGATCGCATCCGTTTCGGTACTGCGCCGAGTGCACGGCCTGGACATCTCCGCGAGTGCGCGGGCCGGACCGCCAACCGGGTGACCGATCCCGGGCGCGCTCACGGGATCGACCGGCATCAACCTGACCAGCAACGTGATTAGGAGAAGAGCACCTCCAGGTAATGGTATTCGACCGCGCTCGGGCGCCCGGTGGAGTCGGAACCCTCGAATTCCAGTCCGGTGCCGCGCGCATAGAGGTAGCGTTTACCGGAATCACCTGGAATCTCGATGCGGGGCTGCGGATCGCCCGAGTCGAGAAAGGTCGTGGTGATTGTCTTGCCCTGAAGGGGCCCATCCGTCAACTTCGCGGTGTATGTGGCCGTTGTTGTACCCATGGGTCTATTCTGCACTTGGGCGGGTAAACAGCAAGGGTTTGGGATTGTTGTGGTGCAAGCTCAGAGCGAACTGGGCGACGGCTGGGAGCGCCGTGTGTGCGGCCGGGGCGCGCCGAACCGCGTCCCTCGATTAGGCAGGCACTCCATTCCGGTGTGTATGGTGTGCCTTGGCCCATCATTTGGCCACTACGTATAAAGAGGAGTCTGGTGCCAGGCACTAAGAAGCTGGTCATTGTTGAATCACCGACCAAGATGAAGTCGATCGCCGCGTATCTCGGCGACGGTTACGAAGTTTTGTCTTCGGTCGGTCACATTCGCGATTTGATCGAGCCGAAAAACCTGCCGCCTGAACTCAAGAAGGGTGCGCTCGGTCGATTCTCGGTCGACGTCGACAACGGTTTCGAACCGTACTACGTGGTGAGTGACGCCAAGAAGAAAACCGTGAGCGAACTCAAACGCGCCCTCAAGAATGCGAACGAACTCTTGCTCGCAACTGATGAGGACCGCGAGGGCGAGGCCATTGCCTGGCACCTGTTGCAGGTACTGCAGCCCAAGGTTCCGGTCAAGCGCATGGTGTTTCACGAGATCACCAAAGACGCGATCCTCGCCGCCAAAGACAACACCCGCGACCTCGACACCGCCCTGGTTGATGCCCAGGAGACCCGGCGCATCCTCGACCGCATCTACGGCTACGAAATTTCCCCGGTGCTGTGGCGCAAGGTTGGCCCCGGCCTGTCCGCAGGTCGCGTGCAGAGCGCAGCAACCCGCCTCGTCGTCGACCGGGAAAAGGAGCGCCTCGCGTTCGTCTCGGCCGGCTACTGGGACCTGCTCGCGCGACTGGCGGCATCCGCTTCAGAAACCGACCAGGCCTTCGACGCGAAGCTCGTGCGGCTGAACGGTGAGCGCATTGCCACCGGTGGCGACTTCGACGATTCCGGCGCGCTCAAGCCCACCGTGAAAGCGGTCACGCTCGACGCCGACGCCGCCCATGCCCTCACAACCGCCCTGCAGCACCCCGGCGTCAAGCTTGAGGTCACCAAGGTCACCTCCAAGCCGTACCGCCGCAGCCCCGCCGCACCGTTCACGACCTCGACTCTGCAGCAGGAAGCGGCGCGCAAGCTGCGTTTCACCGCCCGCCAGACCATGAGCGTTGCCCAATCGCTGTACGAAAACGGGTACATCACCTATATGCGTACCGACTCGCCGTCGCTCGGGCAGCAGGCGCTCACCGCCGCTCGCACGCAGGCTGCGGCGCTGTACGGTGCCGAAACGGTTCCGGATGCCCCGCGCGCCTACAAGGGCAAGAGCAAGAACGCGCAGGAAGCGCACGAGGCTATTCGCCCCTCCGGCGATACCTTCCGCACCCCGGCCTCGCTCGCCTCGAACCTGCGCGGAAACGACTTCAAGCTGTACGACCTGATCTGGAAGCGCACCGTCGCCTCGCAGATGAAGGACGCTACCGGTTCGACCGCCTCCGTCACCATCGCGGCCGGTCCGACCGGAACCGCCCAGCACCCGTCCGCGTCGGGCGCGCTCGCCGAGTTCTCCGCCAGTGGAACGGTCATCACCTTTCGCGGCTTCATGCTCGCCTACGAAGAATCGAAGGACGAAGAACGCAACGCCGAGGCCGTGGCGACCGAGTCGAAGCTGCCGCCGCTCGAAGAGGGCCAGATGCTGGCTCTGCTCGATCTTGAGGCCAAGGGCCACGAGACCACCCCGGCCGCTCGTTACACCGAGGCCAGCCTGGTCAAGAAGCTCGAAGAGCTGGGCATCGGTCGCCCGTCCACGTTCGCCTCGATCATCTCGACCATCACCGAGCGTGGCTATGTTACGCCGCGGGGCCAGTCTCTTGTTCCGAACTGGATCGCGTTCTCCGTCGTGCGCCTGCTCGAAGATTTCTTCAGCGACCTGGTCGAATACGACTTCACCGCCGAGATGGAGGACGACCTCGACCGCATTGCGGGCGGCGAAGCCAACCGTCTGGACTGGCTCAACAGCTTCTATTTCGGCAGCGATAAGCACCGCGGTCTGCGCCAGGTCATCGACAACCTCGGTGAGATCGACCCGCGCGTGATCAACTCGGTCGCCATCAGCGACGACATCACCCTGCGCATCGGCAAGTACGGCCCCTACCTTGAGGTCATCGACCCGGACGCTGCAGCGGATGCCCCGCCCCGCCGGGTCAACATTCCGCCGGAACTCGCCCCCGATGAACTGACCGCCGCCAAAGCCCGCGAGCTCATCGATGCTCCGGTCGTCGTTGACCGCGTGATCGGAATCAACCCGGACAACGGCAAGGAGATCGTCGCGAAGGACGGCCGCTTCGGTCCGTACGTTACCGAACTCGCGCCGGCCCCGGCCGAACCCATTATTCCGGTGGTCGTTGCCGCTCCGGCGCAGACCGTAGACCCCGTCACCGGCGAGGTCACCGTGACCAAACCCAAGCGCAAGCCGGCTGCGAAAAAGGTGGCCGCTGCGGACAAGCCGCGCACGGCATCCATTTTCAAATCGATGGATCTGGCCACCGTTGACCTTGAAACCGCGTTGCGTCTGCTGGCGCTGCCGCGCGTTGTCGGTCTCGACCCGGAGACCGGAACCGAGATTCTGGCCCAGAACGGCAAGTTCGGACCGTACCTGAAGAAGGGCATCGACACCCGGTCGCTCACGAGCGAAGACCAGATCTTCGACATTGACCTGCCGGGTGCGCTCGAGCTTTACGCCCAGCCGAAGTATGGTGCCCGCCGGGCCTCGAGTGCTCTGAAAGAGTTCGAAGAACCCGATCCTGAGAGCGGCAAGGCGATTAAGATCAAGGACGGCCGATTCGGCGCGTACGTCACGGACGGGGTCACCAACGCGACGATTCCCAAGTCGGAAGATATCGAGGAGATCGACTTCGACCGGGCCGTGCAGCTGCTCGCCGATAAGCGGGCCAAGGGTCCGGCCGCGCCACGCAAGAAGGCACCGGCCAAGAAGAAGCCGGCCGTGAAGAAGGCGCCGACCGCGGCGGCGAAGGCGGCCACGGCGAAGAAGGCTGCCGCTACCCGAGCCGCGAACGCGGCAGCCAAGGCAGCATTGGCCAGCACGGATGCGCCCGTGGCCGCGGCTAAGAAGACTGCAGTCAAGAAGGCAGCGGTCAAAAAGCCGGCTGCGAAAAAGCCGGCCGTGAAGAAGACCGTCGGCACACTTCCGGATTCCGCTGCGACGACGACGGTCGCGCCGAAGGCTGCGCACCCGGAGTGACCGGCCTCTTCATCACCCTCGAGGGCGGCGACGGATCCGGAAAGACCACCCAGGCGCTCCTGCTCACCAACTGGCTGCAGGAGCGGGGGCGCACGGTGCTGCGCACCCGCGAGCCCGGTGGAACGGACGTCGGCGTTGCGATTCGGCAGATCGTGCTGCATCACCGCGGGGAAGTCGACCCGCGCGCTGAGGCTCTGCTGTACGCCGCTGACCGTGCCCAGCATGTGGGAACGAAGCTGCGGCCGGCGCTCGCCCGCGGTGATGTGGTTGTGCAGGACCGCTATCTCGACTCGTCGGTGGCGTACCAGGGCGCCGGACGGGTGCTCGGGGCCACCGAGGTGCGCGACCTCTCGCTCTGGGCCGCCGAGGGACTGTTGCCCGATCTCACCGTGCTGCTCGACCTCGATGAGGTCGTCGCGCGCGCTCGCCTCGATGCCGAGGACAAGGTCTTCGACCGACTCGAGGCCGAGAAAAACGACTTTCATGCTCGCGTGCGTGCCGCATTCCTCGAACTGGCCGCCGCCGAACCCCACCGTTTTCTCGTCGTTGACGCCGCGGCGCCCGTCGCCGAGATCGCGGCTCTCATCCGCGCCCGGGTAGCTTCCCTGCTCTGATCTCACGGGCCCGGGCCCACCTTATGCAACTGGGCCCACGATCTATCACGGGCCCAGTTTCCGGGCCCGGGCCCGGGCAATAGAAGGACGGGCGGGAGGCGGACTGTCGGTGGACCGGGTTACCCTTGACTCATGGCAGTGTGGGACAACCTAACGGGACAGGCCGACGCGATCGCCATCCTCCAAGCGGCGGCGCAGCGCCTGCCGTCCGGCGCGGGCGCTGGCTCTGCTGCGGGTACCGGCCTGACGGGGGACATGGCCGCGAGCGATGCCGCGGGGAGCGCGACCAGCCGGGCCACCATCGAGTCGAGCTCGATGACCCACGCCTGGCTCATTACCGGGCCGCCCGGCTCCGGCCGGTCCAACCTCGCCTTCGCCTTCGCGGCGGCGCTACTGAGTCCGGGCACTCCCGAAGGCGACCTCGCGGCCGCGCGTCAGGTCGAGGCGCGCACCCACCCCGACCTCAGCGTGCTCACGACCGAGGGCGTCATCATCAAGATGGAATCCGTGAAGGAGGCCGTCGCCCGCTCGCAGTACTCGCCGTCGGTCGGCCGCTACCGGGTCGTCGTCGTCGAAGACGCCGACCGCATGGTCGAACGTACCTCCAACGTGCTGTTGAAGGCCCTTGAAGAGCCCCCGGAGCGCACCGTGTGGATCCTGTGCGCGCCCAGCGAGGCCGACCTGCTCCCCACTATCCGCTCCCGCGTACGCACCGTGCGTCTGCGCGTACCGAGCGTGGCCGATGTGGCCGATCTGCTCGTGCGGCGCAACGGCGTCGACCCGGTCATCGCCGACAGTAGCGCTCGTCTTGCCCAGAGCCACATCGGAATGGCCCGGCGGCTCGCGACCAATGCCGACGCGCGGGCCCGACGCGAGGAGACCCTGCGCACGGCCCTCGGCATCCGCTCGGTGTCAGCGGCCGTCAATGCGGCGGCGCGGCTGCTCGCCATTGCCGGTGACGATGCCAAGGCGATCACTCTGGAGCTCGACGCTGCTGAACGAGACGGCATGCTGCGCTCGCTCGGTGTCGAGGCCGGCCAATCCGTGCCGCCGGCGCTCCGCAGCCAAGTCAAGGCGCTCGAAGATGATCAGAAACGCCGCGCCGTGCGCAGCCTGCGCGATGGGATCGACCGCATTCTGGTCGATCTCGCCTCGCTCTACCGGGACGTGGTGATGGTGCAGCTTGGCCGGGAACACGTCGTGATCAACCTCGAACTGCTCGCCGAACTGCGTACGGCCAGCGCGACGAGCGCTCCCGAAGCCACGGTCGCCACCATGGATGCGATCGCCCTGGCCCGTGAGCGGATCCAATCCAACGTGGCTCCGGCTCTCGCGCTGGAGGCAATGCTCGTGTCGGCGATCCGTCGCTAGCCGGCCTGCTGCCACCCGCACGCTCCCAGCCGCCTTCGGTAGCCTCTAACGCAGCATCCGTTTCATGTCACGAAAGAGGAACTCGTTGAATCGCAGCATCCGCGCCCTCAGCACCACGGCGGTCGTCCTAACTCTCGCACTCGTGCTCAGCGGATGCTCCTCGCTGTTCGCGCAGGATGCCGGACCCGCCGAATCTACCCCCACCGGCGAGACGGTCGGCGGTGGCCTTGATTCGTTCTACAGCCAGGTGTTGCAGTGGGATGACTGTGGTGACGGACTCCAATGCTCCGACGCGACCGCACCGCTGGACTACTCCGACCCCGCTGCCGGTGATATCTCGCTGGCGCTCGTGCGGCACGTCGCCACGGGGAACGACCGTATCGGCTCCCTGCTCGTGAATCCCGGCGGACCAGGTGGTTCCGGCTACGACTTCGTCAAGGACTCGCTCGACTATGCCACCGACAAGACGCTGCAATCGAGCTTCGACATCGTCGGCTTTGACCCGCGCGGGGTCGGTCGCTCCTCCGCCGTATCCTGCTACGACTCGGCCGATATGGACGAATACCTCTATGGCCTAACCACGGCCGAGCGTGGCACGGATGCCTGGATCGCCGAACTGGCGGCCTCTTCCGATGCCTTCGCTGCCGCCTGCGCCGAACAAACCGGAGCGCTGCTCGGTACTATAGACACCGAAAGTGCCGCCCGCGACCTCGACCTGCTGCGCGCGGTGCTCGGCGATACTGAACTGAACTACCTCGGCTACTCGTACGGCACATTTCTCGGTGCCACCTACGCCGAGCTCTTTCCTGACAAAGTCGGCCGCCTGGTGCTAGACGGTGCCGTTGATCCGTCGACCAGCAACTTTGAGGTGACCAAAACTCAGGCGGTCGGGTTCGAAAACGCCCTGCGCGCCTACCTGGCCGACTGTCTGGCGGGGGAGGACTGCCCGTTCCGGGGCAGCGTTGACAGCGCTATGACAACGATCGGCTCGCTCATGACGTCGGTAGATGCCAGCCCGATCACGGCAACCGATGGCCGCCAGCTGGGCGCCAATGCGCTGCTGACCGCGATTATCTACCCGCTCTACCAAGCCACCGCATGGCCCCAGCTCAGCGTCATGTTCGATACCGTGTTGCACGGCAATGCCGACGGTGCCTTCCAATTCGCCGACGCGTACAACGGGCGCGATGCCGACGGCAACTACGCCGACAACTCAACCGAATCCTTCATGGCAATCAACTGCATCGACTACTCGTACAACGCCGACCCCACCATCATGCGCGCTCAGGCCGCAGAAATGGCCGCAGCAGCCCCGGTCATCGGTGCGTATATGAGCTTCGGAGACATCGCCTGCGCTAACTGGCCCGAAAAGTTCACGGGAGAACGCGCGGAGATTCACGCGCCTGGTGCGGCGCCCATTATGGTCGTCGGCACGACCAATGACCCGGCAACGCCCTATGTCTGGGCGCAGCGGCTCGCTGAGCAGCTCGACAGCGGCAATCTGGTGACCTATACCGGTGAAGGACACACGGCCTACAACAAGTCCAACTCGTGCGTGAACGATGCGGTCGACGCGTATCTGGTAGACGGGATCGTTCCGGCTGCCGACCCGCAGTGCTAGGGGTGCCGCCCGTTCGATGTGCACGTGTGCGCACCGTGAAATAATTGGGGATGCCGATCGAAACTGAACCGCTGGGTCTTCGCGAGCGTAAGCGCCGTGCTACCCGGCGCGCCATCCAACATGCCGTACTCACTCTGGCGCGCGAGAGGGGTGTCGACCATGTCACGGTTGAGGACATCAGCCGCCTCGCCAACGTTTCACCACGCACCTTTTTCAACTATTTCCCCTCGAAAGATGCGGCTTTGATCGGGGATACACCGGGAATGGCCTCCGCTGCCGATATTGAGAAATTTGTGACCGGCGGCGGCGAGAATGCCGATGTGCTGGCCGACCTGGCCGTGTTGCTCTCCCAAAGCCTGGCGCACACCGAGGTAGACCTTGAGATTAACCAGCTGCGGCGCGCGGTCATGAAGGAAAACGCGTACCTGCTCGGTATAGGCATGGCAACACTGCGCGATTTTGAAGACCAGCTGCAGCAAATTGTTGCGCACCGTTTTACAGCGGATGCCCCCGACCTCGCCAACCACCCGACGGAGCTCAACCAGCGGGCGCTGTTGCTCACGCTCGTAGCTGTCGCGTCGATTCGCCATGCGTGGCGGGTCTGGGCTGAGGGCGACGGTGTACGCGCGCTTTCGGAGTGCATCGACGCCTCCTTCGCCGAGGTGTACAGGATCACTCGGAAAAACGACTAGGCTTGGCTGCTGTGTCACCGAGTACCTTTTGGGGTGCTCTGGTAACGCCGCCTTAGCTCAGTTGGTAGAGCATCTCACTCGTAATGAGAAGGTCGTCAGTTCGATTCTGACAGGCGGCTCCACTAAAAATCCTGATCAGACGTAGTTTCTAAAACCGTCTCAGCGGTATGTTTCTCCGAATTTGCTCACAATTTGCCCGCATCTGTTCTAAGTGCGCGGCCTTGTGCTGATCGCGAGCGTGGCGGTGTTCCGGACCGTGGGTAGGGCGTTGTTAGAGTCGGTCCCAACGATCGATTGGCGTCCTGATCCTCCAGCGGCGACCAATCACCCCGACTATCGCCCCTGCTACAGCAGCAGCGGCGATTGCATCGGCAGCTGGGAGTCGCTGCCCATGCGTTTAGATCAGAAGAGACTGGTCGCGCTGATCCACGACACACTGTACGTAGCCGGTGTGTTGCATACGGTGACGGGACTTTCCAGCGTGATGGTCCGCGATGAATCCCAATTGGGCGGACTCACGTAGGCCACATCGGCGACGGCTGTTTCACAGTCGTAGGCTCCGGCATTGGTGAAGTGGATGGTGCTGTAAGCAGACGCCCCAGGAGCAATGGGCACCACCTCTGGTAGCCCGTTGTCTTCCGCGCGCTTGCCGACGACTGCCCCCGTAGCGCTGTCTGCGAGGTTGAAGATGGAAAGCGGTCCCTCGACCAGACAGGTGTCGCCGCTGGTGTTAGTGAACGTGATCTCGGAGTAAAACGAACCTGCACCGCTGGCCATCGGCTGTGCGGCGATCGAGATATCCAGGTTATCCCCGTCACATTCAGCGGCTCCGACGGGCTCGGACTCAGCCGGACCAGGCATTTCGGGCGAAGGGGAAGCCGACTGGGAAGCCGAAGGGTGACGGGTACTAGAGGGCGAAGGGGGCGAAGTCGCTGCCGCACCGCTCACCTGGCCAGAGCAGCCAGTCAAGAAGAAGATGACGATGAATCCAGCGCAGAGTGCAGGCGTTTTCTTCATGACTTCCCCCCGGTTGTCGTCGTGTCAATTGATGCATATGCCTGCGCTCTGCGACTAGGGACGGCGAAGTCACGAGGTACGAGCAAAATCGCAACCCTGCGACCGGATATTTACCGCTCACAGTCGCAGACGTTATCCACGACCACCGTAACGCGTCTCGGAACCTTGGTGCCTCATATATCCTGGCTTGAAGACGGCAAGAGCCTTTAACTCGTGACCCGTTAGACGCATGTGAGCGGGATTTCCTGACGGGCAGGGTAACGCGACAAGTGCGTTCACGCGGGCGGTGGCGCCCAGCCTCGGCGAGATTATTCCCGTTGGCTGTCCGGCACTCGGGCACTCGACGCCCCGGAGGTTGGGCACCCCGCCAGGCACCTGCGCGCGTCTCGTGGCACGTGTTTGGGAAGTTGGCACGCGTTCAAACCAGTGCCAACGTCCCAAACAGGTGCCACGACGGCGTGGCCGTGCAGAGCCTCACGGACGTTGACCGTTTGCGGTTCCATTTGCGGAATTCAATGCGTGCGTGTTCGGACAAGCCGCACTTGGCGACCTGCCAAACTGAAGCATGGCTCAAATCAAAATTTACGGTCACAAATCGGCGCTTGCTCCGCGCATCTCTTCGCTGTCCGACGCGATCCACGCAGCGGCGGTATCGGCGCTTCAGCTGCCGATGGAGAAGCGGTTCCACCGTTTCATTACCCTTAGCCCCGACGAGTTCATCACGCCTGAGGATCGTTCGATCGACTACACCATCGTCGAGGTCAGCATGTTTGAGGGCAGATCGACGGAAACAAAGAAGGACTTCATCCGCGAACTCATCAGCAATGTTGCAGCCGTCGGTGTCACTCCGCACGATCTAGAAATCACGATCACGGAGACGCCGCGTGCGAACTGGGGCATTCGAGGAGTGCCCGCTGACGAGCTGACGCTGAACTACGCAGTTGACGTTTGAGCACGCGGGTACCTCTATTGTTCTGAAGGCGTCCCGCCTGTAGTCACCTATTTCAGTTCCGTGCATCAGACTGCCTGAGGCTCGCGGGTTAAGGACCGTGCCTCGGTGACCCGCGTGCTCAACTGGGCGGCGGATATGGTTCGACCATCGCTTGCACGCGACGTTTTGCCTCCGGGGGAAGCTTGCGGATTGCTCGGGCTGCGACGGGCAGGATCTGAACCGTGTACGTCACGACAGACCGAGGTCACGCTTTACGTCCTCCCAAGGAACGGGCGTCTCACCAAGTGGCTCTGTTTCCTCCCAAGCTGCATCGACTGCCCGGATGTCCGCGAGGGTGTGTTTCCCACAACCGCGACGCGAGCGGGCCGATCGTGTAGCGCTCGGAAACGTCCGCGACCGACCCCGTCGACCCGGTTGACGGCGGTGCGACCAATTCCTACGACACCGGCTTCCTGAGAGTTGAGCCGCTGCTTCCTTTCAGAGTCGTCCATAAAACGCGCGACGTCAGCGCACCGCAGTAGAGTTCCGGCGAGTCAGCTTCACCGACGAATTTATCCGGCAGTGGAGCTGACGCCCGACCGCGCAGACGGGACGCTCATCAACGACTTCGGCACCTCCCTGCTTCGCATCGATATCGTCACTGGCCCGGTGCTCTATGTCGTGCTGGGTCTGGCGACGGTGCAGCTGCTGTATCTCCTCCTCCGCGCCCCGACCTTGGCCTGGATGCTGACGGTCGTGATCGCTGCTACCGCCGGGGCCGGGGTCGCCGTGGGGATCTGGTTCGTGGTCGTGATTGTCGTCGACGCGTTCGGAATGTCGCCGGGCCTGGCGAGTTTCCTCTGGTTTGCCGCCACGTGCTCGGCGGTCGCCCTGGCCCTGGCCAATTTTCGGGGAGCGCGCCGACGTCGCAAAATCATGGCTGCGGCATCGGTTCTCATCTTTCTGGCGTCGGGGTCGTTGGCGATCAATGCGAGCTTCGGGCTCAACCGCACGTTGGGCTCTCTCTTCGGGGTGACGACGGAAACGGCGATCGCGCTGCCTGCCACCGTCACACCTTCGAAGACCGGTCCGCTTTACCAGAGCTGGGTCGCTCCGCCCGATCTCCCCGCGCAGGGCACGACGGGGAGCCGGGTCATCCCCAACACGATCTCGGGATTCACCTCACGGCCGGCCGGGATCTACCTTCCACCGGCAGCGCTCGTCCCCCATGCGCCGGCGCTACCGCTGGTCATCCTGCTCATGGGGCAGCCGGGCAACCCCGATCCGTCGTTCATCGCCGCGACCCTTGACCAGGATGCTGCCGCCCACGCGGGTCTCGCACCGATCGTCATCGTCGCGGACCAGCTCGGCGACCCGGCCAGCGACCCGCTGTGCCTGGACACTCCGAACTACGGCAATGCTGAAACGTTCATCACCCAGGACGTCGTGAACTGGGCGCGGGCGAACCTGAACATCATCAATGACCCGAGGTACTGGACCATCGCCGGATATTCCAACGGCGGACAGTGCGCCATCTCCCTCGCCGCCAAACACCCAAACCTGTTCTCCAACGTCGTCGACATCTCCGGTGAGGAATTCCCCGGCTCCGAGATTCAGGCGGCGACCCTCGCCGACGTCTTCCACGGCGACCAGGCCTCCTACGACGCGATGAAACCACTCAACCTGCTCGCCGCCAAGAAATTCACCGACACGGTCGCCGTCTTCACCGTCGGGTCCAACGACACAGGATTCGTCCCCGGACAGAAGCGGATGGCCGCGGCCGCGTCAGCCGCGGGCATGACGGTCACCTATTGGGAATCGCCCAACGGCGGGCACGTCCTTCCCGCTCTCACCGACGGCCTCGACGAGGCCTTCGTTGTGCTTTACCCACGACTCGGACTCGCGCCGAAGACCGATTGACCACGGGGCTGACTGGCAGCTCGTGCCCATACACAAGGAAACGCCGCTGCGCATGATCGAGTGTGCGCCGTCACCGGGCGTCCCGTAAGACTCCTGTGAGCGGGGTTTCCCTACGATCGGGGATAAACGCGACAAGTTGTCAAGCGGTGCTCGCTACGGCGCAGCGGTCTCTTCCGGCGTGGTTCTGAGGTGTCGGGCCCCGTCACGGTCGTCGCGGGCCGCTTCGGGGAAGATGCTGCGCGTTTCGGCGCGGCGTCGGCGGCCCGGAACCAGATCGCCCGGATACACCGTTGGCAGGATGCGAGAGATCGCGAGCGTGGCATAGATGACCGTGTTCACGGCTACGAACGCGGCAAGAACGGAGAAGAATTCGGAGCGCAGGACAGTTTCGGGAAACAAAATCCCGGCTGGAAACAACATCAGTTGCCACCGGGCGTTGTCGCCGCGCCGAGCGTTCGGACACGTGGACGGGTCGACTGGGTGGCGGCGCCCCACTGCCCCTGTCGGCCGCGGGTGATGTCGATGATTCCCTTCACGTAGACGAGGTTTAGGAACATATCGAAGCACAGCTCCGGCAGCACGGTGACAGCCAGCAGGCGCGCCGGCCAACCGCCTTTCCACGCGGATACGACGCGTTCGAGCATGAACACCAGTCCGAGGCCCAGCCAGAATGGATACCAGATCCACTCGTCCAGCGACAGCAGGGTAAGCAGGATGAGAGTCAAAAAGGAGGTGAGGGCGATGACGCTGTATCCGATGCCGAGTTGTTGGGCCCAGTATCGCAGGGTGGGTGGGGTGACGCCGTAAACGCTGAGGTTCTCCAGCGCTCCGCGCTGCCAGCGCAGGCGCTGCACCCACAGAGCGCGCAGGGTGGGCATCACCTCGGTGACCACCGTGCACTCGGCCGGCGAGGTGATGAGCGCTCCCAGCGTCTTCAAGGCGATGGTGAGCTCGTTGTCTTCGGTCAGGGCGTGGGTGTCGTAGACGTCGTGGGGCTGCCCCGGGAGGAGGCCGCCTCGGTTGAGCGCAATCTCGCGCAGGGCCCGGGACCGAAACATAGAAGAGGTACCGGTGAGCACGAATACCTTGCCGCGGCGACGCTTCAACTGGGAGGAATAGCGCACAAATTCGTTGCGCTGCATCTGGCCGAGCAGGCCAGCACCCGGTTCTCCGTAGAACAAGCCCCCGATGGCCATGAGCGCGCGATCATTCTCGAATCGAGCGACGCCGCTCGCAAGGAAACCCGCATCCAGCGTAGTGTCGGCATCCAGGACCATGACGATGTCGTTGTCGCCGAGGTCGGGGAGGATGACCGCGAGCACCTGGTTGAGGGCGCCCGCCTTCTTCTGCGTGTTTCCCTGCGTCTCAAAGACCTCAAGACCATGGCTGCGCGCGATGGCCGCCGTGTTGTCGGTGCAATTGTCGGCGACGACAATGACCCGCTCCGGGCGGTGGGACTGCGACAAAAGCGCGGTCACCGTGGCCGAGAGTGTTGCTTCCTCGTTGTAGGCCGGGATGAGGACGGTAAACGAGACCGGGCCGGCGTAGACACCCCCTGTCAGGGACATCACGATCTTCGGCGCCAGCGGGGCGAGGGTTCGGTTCGACGACCGACGAGACGTATTGGTCACCCGCCATTCCAGCACGCTGATCCCGGCGGCAAAAAACACGGCGAGGGCGATTGCTGCCACGAGCACGTGGGGTGCGGGAGCCTCGAGGGCGTAGAGGAAGGTCCACATCCCGAGAGACCCGCTGTCGGCCGGCGGACTGGCGGTCGGCAGATCCCGGCTCACGGCGAGCCAGACTACCGCCGCTCCCGCTGCAACGGTCGTGCCCACAGCAAGACCCACTCCACGATCGAGCATGTAACCCCCCAAATAACGGTTCCAGCTTACTCGCGGTTTACGCGGTGGCGGCGACGTCAGCCGGGCAGCGGGCGCCGCCCCTGCGTGAAGCGCACCTGCTGTTCCAGCGTGAAGCCGCCGCGCGGGTCGCGTGCCGCTTTCAACCGCTCGGCTGCCTGCGCCAGAACCTCGGCTCGGTTTGGTTCCGGCACCGCTAGCCAGTGCGACAACTGGCCGTGCGACATCGACCAGCGATACCAGTGATCGACATCGTTGAAATGCACCGGCAGATCGAACGAGGTGGTGCGGATGTCGTCGAAACCCGCGATGCGAAAGAGGGCTTCGACCCCGGCATCCGTTGCGAAAGGGCCACGGATGCCGCTCGTGCGCGCGTCGAGCAGCTGGGGTGGAAGGTACTGGGTGAATACGTCGTCCAGGTCTTCCCAGGCCGGATCGCGAGGGCCGAAGGTGGAAACAGCGAGGCGACCGCCCGGCACGAGCAGGTCCCACCAGACGCGGAGAGCGGCGCCCGGCTCGGGCAGGAAGAAGAGCACGAGTGAGGCGACGGCCAGGTCGTACGACGCCGGCGGCAGGTTCGGGTATGAAGCATCAGCGACGAGGAAGGTCACCGTGCCGAGGCCGCGCGCCGTGGAATCACGGCGGGTTGCCGCGACCATCTGCTCGGCGAGATCGAGCGCGGTCACGTGGCCGTTCGGCCCGACGGCCGCGGCTAACGGCCACAGGGCTGCGCCGCGGCCGGTGCCGAGATCCAGGGCTCGCTCACCCGGTCGGGGCGAGCACTCTGCCACGAGTCGCTCGGCGATCGGAGTGAACCAGGGCACCCCGACCGCGTCATAGGTGTCGGCCACCCGGTTGAACAGGCCCGCCACTCGGGCGCTCATCTCGGCCGCTTGTTCGTGTTCCATGGGAACAGTCTGGCCCGCGTGAGCGGCTGGCGAAAGTGGACAGCACGGATGCCGCAGCGGACTGGAATTTTCACCGATCCGGCGGCGCTATGGCGCCGGAACGACCAACACCGGAATCCTGGAGAATTCGAGCACCCTCAGCGTGTGGCTGCCGATAGAAGGAATGGCGTGGCCCGGTCGGTCGACGCGGGCCATGACGATTAACGTCGCGTCGACCGCGCGCGCCTCCTCGAGGATTTCGGCGGCGACCTTGCCGGTTCGTCGATGGCCCGCGACGTCGATGCCGGACGCCAGACCCACGGCAATGACATGGTTGAGGACAGCATCTGCCGCAAGCTCCCGACGTCTGGCCAGGGCCACGGTTGGGTCTAGATGCCGGTCGATCGCGCCGTCTTCGATGACCATAACGGCGCGTAGGCGTGCACCGAGACGCCGGGCCTGGTCGACAGCGACGTCGACCGCAGTGAACGCCGCAGGTGAATCGTTGACGGCGACCAGTATTGTGCCGCTCATGAGGACTCCAATTCGGGAACCCTCGGTCGGGGTACGGGCTTCTCAGTTCTGTCCGCAGCCCAGCGCACCCGCAGGCTCTCTTCGAGCTCCTGGTCTTCGAGCGCGCGGCGGATTGCCCTCAGTCCGTCTTCCAAAAGGGGAATCCAACGATTTTCGACGGCCCGCTGACGGGTCCGTGTCGCGGTGAGTTCGGTGGACAGCAACAGAACCGCGCGCTGCACGACCGCGTGCTGGACTGCGGCGGTGAGGGCCGATCGATGCGCGATTGCCGCGAAGGCCAACGCCGAGCTGCCACCCGACAACGGGACACCGGGCAACCGGCAGCTGGCCTCCTCCGGGTACGTGACACCCATGGCACCGCCCCAGCGGATCTCGACCTCGGCCGAGTCGGACGGTGAAGCCGCCTCGATTTGCGCTCGGCCGTCTAGGCCGGCGGCGCGGCCCAGCCACATGGCCGCCTCCCGCGCCCGCTCCTCCCATTCCTGGCGGATGCCGTCAGCGTGCAACTGCAGTCGCTCAAGTTCATCGGCCATGATGTGTTGTTTACGGTCGAGCAGAGCAGCGCCGTGTTTGGCCGTGAGCAGCCGGCGTTCGAGACGGACTTTTCCCGATCGACCAGTGTCGGTCATGTCGCCTCCGGTTCGCTCGGCAGATATCGGTCCAGGAATTCGGTGGACAGCATGGTCAGTTCCCGCCGCGGCAGCGCGGCCAATGCGGACCAGGCCCGGTCCAGCGTGTCCTCGAGGGAACGCCGGTCGTCGTGACCCTGGTTCAGCAACCCCTGTTCGAGCAGGCCTCGGTAGGCGATGTAGCTGCGGTCGGTTTCGCTGAGGGCCGCGGCTCCCACTAGCTCGGCCAACTCGGCGGACTGCCGGGCATGTGCCAGGGCGGCAAGTACCTGCGCGGCCACATCGAGGTGGTCCTCGCGGGTACGGCCGGCACCGGCGCCGCTACGCATCAGGCGCGACAGGGACGACAGCGCATCGACGGGTGGGTAGATCCCGCGTGCGGCGACCTCGGGGGAGAGCACGATCTGTCCTTCCGTGATGTAGCCGGTCAGATCGGGCACCGGATGCGTGATGTCGCCGGCGGGCATCGTGAGCACCGGCACGATAGTCACCGAGCCCTGCTGCCCCCGCACTCGGCCGCAGCGTTCGTACAGGCTGGCCAAATCGCTGTAGAGGTAGCCCGGGTATCCACGCCGGGCCGGGATCTCGCGACGGGCAGCGGAAACTTCTCGCACGGCTTCGGCATAGCTGGTCATGTCCGACATGATGACCAAGACGTCGTGACCTTCCGTATAGGCCAGGTTCTCGGCAATGGTCAGCGCGATTCGAGGGGTGAGGATGCGTTCGATGACGGGGTCGTCTGCGGCGTTGATCAACAGCACGAGTTCGCCGGCCGCTGAGCGTTCTTCCAAACGGTCTCGCACGAAGGCAATGTCTGCGTGGGTCAGACCCATTGCCGCGAACACAACGCGGAAGGTGGTGCCTCCGGAGGTTGCCTGGGCGGCGATCTGCGTGGCCAGCGTGAGGTGGGGGAGCCCGGGAACGGAAAAGATGGGGAGTTTCTGACCCCTGACCAGGGTGGTCAACGCGTCGATGACGGAAATACCGGTCAGGACCGGTTCCTGCGGTGGCTCTCGATAGACCGGGTTGAGCGGCCATCCGCTGACCGGCAGAGTGGTGTCCCCGGTTACGGGAGGGCCGCCGTCGAGGGGCTCGCCGCGGCCGTTGCACACGCGCCCGAGCCAGCCGCTCCCGACCGGAATGCGCAGGGGGCGGCCGGCAAATCGCACCCGAACGCCGCCGGGCGCCATCGCATCCGTCCCCTCCAGCACTTGCAGCGTCACGAGATCATGATCCACCTCCAACACCAGGCCGTGTCGTTCCCGGCCAGCGAAGTCGACCGTGGCGAACTCGTCCCACCCGACGTCGTCGACATCTCCCATCACCAGCAGCGGGCCGCGCAATTCACGCACGTCGCCGTGCGAAATCTGGGCCACCCCCGGGTTCGGCCCCTCGTCAGGGCGCTCAGTGCCGGATGGCGCGGTCGTTGGGTCCGTCATGAGAGTTCCTCCAGCTTGCGCACAACGTCGGCCCGTCGGGAGGCGACGCCAGCGGCATCCGCCGGCCCGGTTTCTTCACGGGCCCGAAGCACCGGCCCGTGGTCGGCTTGTTCGATGGTCGTCGCCGAGACGCCGCGCTCCACCAGCTGCTGACAGGTGTCGACGACGTCGAGCACCAGATCGAGCAGAGCCGCGCCCTTCTCCGCCGAGCAGAAGCCGTCGTTGGGGCTCAGTGCGTTCTGCATCAGAACTCCGTCTCGCAACAGGCGCCCGCCCAGCAAAACCATGCGTTCATGCCCGGGGAGCGAGTTCGCGCCGATGATTTCGGCGAGGTCTCCGAGGCGGTCGGCTTCGGCCAGAAGCGCCGCGGCGCGGGCGCGCCGCGGCGCCCAACCCGGGTCTCCGTTTGCGGTGTGCCAGCGGCCGAGCGCTTCTTCGTCACGCGTGAATGATCCGGTCCAGCTCACCGCTGGATAATGCCGTGAGTAGGCCAGATCCCGGTCGAGCAGCCAGAGGCACCGAACGAAACGCTGGGTGTCGGTGGTAACAGGCTCGGTCATATCGCCGCCCGGCGGCGATACCGCTCCGATGACGGTGACGGATGCCGTCTGCCCGCCGAGCGTGGTCACTCGACCGGCCCGCTCGTAAAACGCGGCCAGCTCGGATGCGAGGTTCGCCGGGTATCCCTCTTCCGCCGGCAGGTCCCCGTTTCTGTTGGCAAACTCTCGCAGCGCCTCGGCCCAGCGGGAGGTGGAGTCGGCAATCACCACCACGTCGTAGCCCATGTCCCGGTAATATTCGGCCACGCAAATGCCGGTGTAGATGCTGGCCTCGCGGGCCATCATCGGCATATTAGAGGTATTGGCGATGATGACCGTGCGGTCGATGAGTTTGCCGCCGGTGCGCTCATCGACGAGCTGGGACAAGCCGTCGAGCACATCGGCCATCTCATTGCCTCGTTCGCCGCAGCCCACGTAGACGATCACATCCGCGTCACTCCACTTGGCAATCTGCTGGAGCATCATGGTCTTACCGGTACCGAACCCGCCGGGCACGGCCGCGGCGGCACCGCGGGCCAGCGGATACATCAAATCGAGCACACGCTGCCCGGTGTGGAGCGGGACGACTCCAGCGGTACGGTCGCGGAACGGGCGGGCAGCGCGCACCGGCCAGCGTTCCGACAGCAGCACCTCCTGGGTGCCGACGCGGGCGATCGGATCCAGCGCGTGCACCTCCATCTCGGATGTCAGCCAGGTGAGAGTGCCGAAAATGCCCGGTGGTACGAGCGCCCGGTGTTCCACCGACCCGGCGCCGGGGACTGTGCCGAGAACATCCCCCGGTGAAACCTGGTCGCCGACGGCGACTGACGGTACGAACGTCCAGATGCGCTCCATGGTGGCGGGATCGTCGGTCGAGGTGGTGCGATCCTGCGTCAGCCAGAGCGGCGCTGACGAGAGCGGACGCATCAGTCCGTCGAAGACGGCACCGAGAAGGCCGGGGCCGAGCAGACCGGTGAGTTGACTGCCGGTGGCTTCAACGGTGTCGCCGACCTTGACCCCGCCGGTGTATTCGTAAGCCTGAAGCGTTGCGCGGTTGCCCGCGATTGCCACGGTCTCCGCACTGATGCGCTGAGGACCCACGGCCAAAACCTCGAGCATGGAGACGTCCGGTACTCCGTCGACTTCCATCAGGGGGCCGCTGACCCGCACGATGGCACCTGTGCGGGGCTTGCCTACCGCGACCACAGGCCGTCCACCTCCGGCGCCATCCGGTCGAGTGTGCCGGCGGCGAGAGTCGGCAGGGAGAAATCGACACGGCGGGAGCCGGCCTCGGCGATGACGCCGCCGTCGGGGCTCTCGGTGACCGTCGTATCGGGCCCGAGCAGCATGCGGCTTCGCTCGGTGAGTCGGTCGAGCAGGGTCGGATACCGTTCGTCGGTTCGCAGCGCGAGGGCTGACTCTCGTACCTGTCCCTGCAGCTGTAGTCGCAGGGCATTGCGCGTGGTCAGCACGGCCTCATGGGCCTGACGCCGTACCCGAGCGGAACGCATCCTGGACTCGGACTGGGCGGCGGCTTCGCCGTCGGCGGTTGCGGCCGCGAGGATCGTGGCGGCCTTCAACTGGGCCGCATCCACTAGCGCCTGCGCCTGGGTGTGTGCACTGTCCAAGATCTCAGCGGCTGTCGCGCGCGCTGCAGCATGCATGGAATCGCGAAGCGGTGCCAGGCTGGAATCTGACCCGGATGGAAGTCCCGTCATAGCGGCAGCACCGCGGTGAGGGGGGAATGCGGGGCGGAGACTGCTGCGCCTAGCGCGTGTGCCGCACGTGGGGTCAAGAGCACGACTCCGGTGCGATCCGGCAGCGCGGCCCAGGCCTGACGTACGGCGTCGTCGGTTTCGGCCGCATAGAGGTGGGCACCGGCGAGCGTGAAGCCCTCAAGCAGTGCTTGTTCACCCAGCGCGGCAACAGTGGTCGACATCGCGATCCGCCTCAGGCCTTACCGATGAGGATGATCGCGATGATCAGACCATAGATGGCGATGCCTTCGGCCAGACCGACAACGACCATGGCACGCCCGAAGATCTCGGGACGTTCGCTCATCGCCGCCAACGCGGCCGACCCGGTATAGGCCACGGCGAAGGCTGCTCCGATGGACGACCCGGCCACGGCAATGGCCGCGGCGATGAGGGCCGACCCGCCGCTTCCGGTGGCCGCGACCGCCGTGGCTGCCGGCACGGACACGTCGGCTGCCACCGCGGGCGTGGCATTCAGCGCGGTCACCACCAGGGCCAGCGCACCGACCATCACGGCCACGTTGATACCCACGAGCAGCGTGATGCCGGACTTGCCCCGGCGCTTCATCAGCATGAAGGCGCCGCCGGCGGCCAGGAGAAACACGGGGATAGTGCCGAGCCAGATAGTCACGGTAGAGGCCTTTCAGAGGAACTGTCGGGGTGGAGATCGGCGCTTCGAACGGGCGCCCAGGGACGAAACGGCCGCCCCTCCGATTGAAAAATTCGGGAGAAGAGTTCGTAGTATTCCAGGCGGAGCGCCTGGACCCCGGCCACGAGCGCCTCGAGCGCAAAGGTGAGCACATTGCCGACCACGAACACGAGGATGGCGGCCAATGCCCGCCAATCCGGTTGCCACAACGCCGTGGTGGCACTCCACACGACGCTCAGCAGCGCCGCGTGGGTGAGCCCGAAAGCCGCCAGCCGAGCGAACGAGACAACATTCGAGCCGAGGCGAATCACGGTGTCCACCAGCTCGATGACGGCCTGCATGATGCCCGTCGGACCGCCGCCGGCGTCGACGAAGAAGCCGATGAAAATGAACACGAGCGCGGTCGCAGCGAGTATGACCGCGATCAAGACCACGGGGGAGAGGTTCGAAATGAGACCCCAGGTGAGCAGGCCGATCGCCAGGAACAGCACGGCGCCGGCGGCGCCCGAGCTGGCGTACAGGGCGTAGGCCCAGCCGCCCTCCCGCACCCGGTTTATGGTGCCGAGGGCATACGCGCCGGCGAGGAGGACCGCGCCAAAAATGAGTGCGGTGACCATCAGCGGAATTGGGTTATTCATGGGTTCGAGCCACAGCACTGGCACCAGCCCGGTGGGGCCGAAGGCCTCGCCGTATAGTGCCCCGAAGACCATCGAGGTCAGCCCAGCACCCGCCACGAACAGCCACGTCTTTTTCAGGGAAGCCAGCTTCTTGATCCGGCCGCTGCGCAGCACCAGACCGGCCAGAACCAGGATGGCCCCGTGTCCGAGGTCGCCGAACATCATGCCGAACATGACCACGTACGCCACTCCCGCCATCCGGGACGGATCCACGTCGGCGTAGGGCACGGTGCCATAGGTGTCGACCAGGGTGCGAGAGACTCCAGCGCGGCTGGTGCCGACTCCGGTCAGCAGGGTTGGCGGTTGGACACCTCGGGGTCGCCCCAACGGAACGACGGCAGCGCCCACGCTCGTGAGTGCTTCCGTGAGGGCGGGAAGTTCTTTGGCCGGAGTCCAGCCCACCCAGCCAGCGGTCGAACCGGACGTCATGGCCGCATCAACGGCCTTGTCCACCTCGTCCGGCCCGTCGCCGGGCGAGTACGGCAGGTCGAGCTCAACATGCGCATTGTGCGCGATAGCCACCAGTAATTCGCGGCGTTGTTCGATCGGGGCGACGAGCGCCACACGCGTCATTTGAACGGGGCTGAGAGATTCACGCCACGGCATCGAGCACCTCGCTTGATCCTGTTCCTGACGCCGCGGCGGCCAGAGCCGCGCGCACCCGCCAGGCGTCCACGGCCAACACCGCAATGGCACCCAGCACGATATCCGGTCCGGGCAGGGAGCCGCGCATGAGACGAAAACCATCGGCTTCCACACTCGCCCGGAGTCGCGACTCCGCTCGCCACAGATCGTCGGGGGTGCTGATGCCCAGCAGCACGGCCTGGGCCGAGCGCGGCAGAAAGCTGCGCAGCTCGGTGAGGTCGGCAGCAGTCTCCCACTTGTCGCCGAGCAGCGGACGCACCAGTTGACGCATTCGCGTGGACGGCTCTGCTCTATCGACCAGGCGAAGCCGAGCCACGGTCACCGTGGCGACACCTACGGCCCACGGACGCGCGGCTGCCGTCGCTTCGGTCAGTCGACGAAGCCAGGCCAGAGTCAGAACGTCTTGCAGCGCGGTGGTGTCACCGGGCCCGGGGTCACCCCAGACAGACGTGCGCAGGGCATCCGTCAGCTCATCGGTCGACGTCACCAGTTGTAGCCGTGGCCAGGCGGATGCGAGCGACCCGAGTTCGAAAGGCTCGACCGTGGTGCTTTCATCGGCAAGACGACGGAACAGGGTGAGAATATTGTCGCGTTCATACGCGCCGGCGGCTGCCCGGGCCAGCCTCGTTCCTGCTCCCGGCATCCAACCGGCCAACACTCTGAGCTGCCACAGCACGGTGTCGTGGGT
Source organism: Cryobacterium sp. PH29-G1 (assembly GCF_030063365.1). Lineage (GTDB taxonomy): Bacteria > Actinomycetota > Actinomycetes > Actinomycetales > Microbacteriaceae > Cryobacterium. Next base: position 345,995 of record NZ_JASISY010000001.1, read on the forward strand.
GGCGCGTTCCGCAGCGGCGAGAGTGCTGCCGCTGTCCAGGAGGTGGGCGTAGACCGTGTTTTCGAGCAGGGACAGGCCCCCTTCCAGACTGAGCTGGGCGGCGATTGTGCGGCTTGCTCCCGCGCCGACGCGGCGTTGTGCCAGGGAACGCGCCCGCACAGATGCGGCAACCCAATCGGACTTCATCGCCGCAGGGTGAGTTGCTCAGACACGAGGGCGTCCATGACCTTGTGCACGGCCGTGGCCAGCTGGGCGGTGCCGGTCTCCTCGAGTTCCGCCGCTTTGCGGCTGGACTGTTCTAACAACTGGGCATCATGTTCCGACGCGGTGCGCAGGACGGCCGCTGCGGCACGAGCCTGCTCGGCGCCCACGTCCAGCCGGGCGCGGGCGATCACGGCATCCGCCCGCTCCTGAGCGCGGGACAGCTCGTCGCTCGCGCTCTGCCGGGCGTCCTCGACCAGCTTCCGACAGGCTTCCACGTCGGCGGCGAGAGCGGCGAAGACAGGCGCCAGTTCAGCCGCCGGGCCCAGGGCATCCGAAGCCGCATCGCCACTCGGGGACGCCGCTCCGGGCGCGCCTACCGGGCGGAACCTGTCTAAAATATTCGATCGTGCCACGGTACCTCCTCGGTAAGCACGCTAAGCAGGGCAAGTCTAGAACGGTACCGAGCCGATTTTGGACACCGCTCGCCGCGGTGCGCGCGAGCGACGCGTGAACCAAAGCCGCGGACGCCGCGTGCGCGGCGTCGGACCGGGAACCACCGGCCCCGCCTGTAGGGTCTGAGGAGTACCTGGGTGTTCCCAAGGGGTGAGGAGCGCATTCGTGAGCGAGAACCAGCCGGTGCCTGCAGCGCGCGGGGCCTACGACGCCGTCATCCTGGACATGGATGGTGTGGTCACGCAGACGGCATCCGTGCATGCGAGCGCCTGGAAAGACCTGTTCGATGAGGTGCTTCCTCAGCTCTCGACCGCCCCGGTCAAACCTTTTGATGCCGACGCTGACTATCGGCGCTACGTAGACGGACGCCCCCGGGAAGACGGAATCCGGGTCTTTCTGGCCTCGCGCGGGATTACGCTGCCCGAGGGGGTGGCCACTCACCGCGTCGATGAGCCGATCGTACAGCCGGGTCTGCTTCCCACGATCGCGTCGCTGGCCGAACGCAAACAAGCGCTCTTCGATGAGCGTCTTGCCGCCAACGGTACGGTACCGTTTGCCGACGCGGTCGCACTGCTGCACCGGCTGCGCCGGCAGGGTGTTCCCACGGCGGTCGTGACGTCGAGCCGCAACTGCGTTGCGGTACTCACGGCGGCGGGCCTGACCGGCTTTTTTGATGTCCGGGTCGACGGAACGGATGCACTCAGATTGTCGCTGCCCGGCAAACCCGATCCGGCCATGTTCCTGGAGGCGGCGCGACAGCTGCAGGTGGCACCCGGCCGGGCCGTCGTCGTCGAGGATGCCGAGGCGGGGGTGCAGGCCGCGGCGGCCGGCGGATTCGGGCTGGTCGTCGGCATGGACCGGGCGGGGGTCGGCGAACATCTTCGGGCGGCTGGCGCCGATCGCATCGTGTCCGATCTGGGCGAGTTGGATCCCAGTCTCCTCCGGGCGTTCCCCGGTTGGGCCGGCAGCGAATCCGGCAGCGAACCATGGCTGCTCTGCTACGACGGTTTCGATCCGGTCACCGAGGGGCGACGCGAAGCGCTCTGCACGCTCGGCAACGGCTACTGGGGAACCCGCGGCGCGGCCTCGGAAGTGGAGGCCGACTCCGTGCACTATCCCGGCACGTATCTGGCCGGTGTCTACAACCGGGTGAGAACCGATCTGGGCGAGCATTCGATCGTGGATGAGCACATGGTCAACGCGCCCAATTGGCTCCCCCTGAACTTTCGGGTGGCCGACAACGCGTGGTTCCGCCCGAGCAGCGATCAGGTCGTGACGTACCGACAAGAGTTGGACCTGCGTCGAGCTGTGCTGAGCCGCGTCATCCGCTTTCGAGACGCGGCGGGGCGAACCACCCGCGTTACCTCACACCGCTTCGTCTCGCAGTCTGCGCCGCATCTGGCCGTGATCGAGACCGTGTTCGAGGCTGAAGACTGGTCCGGTCCGCTCACCGTGCGGTCGGCACTCGACGGCCGGGTGGCGAACCGCAATGTCGCCGCCGATCGCATGCTCACGGGCGAAAATCTCCTGCCCCGCACGGCAGACGCCCTGAACGACGAAACTGTTCTGCTGGAGATGGCGACGACGCAGTCCGGCATCCACCTGGCGATGGCAGCGCGCACCCGAGCGTTCTCGGATGGCCAACAGCTCGCGGTGGACCGGCGGCTGCTCACCGACGACCGCGGCTGGGTCGCGCACGAATTCGAGTTGGCGTTGGAGCCGGGTCGACCGCTCCGGGTGGAGAAGATCGTCGTCGTCAGTACGTCCAGGGATCGCGCGATAGCGTCCCCGGTCGTGGCGGTTTCGACCTGGATTCAGCGGCTGCCAGACACCGTCGACCTGCAACGGGCGCACGAACGGCGGTGGGAGATCTTGTGGGAAGAGTTCGCCGTGCAGATCCATGCCGGCGAACGTCAGCGCCTCGCCCTCAACCTGAATACCTTCCACGTACTGCAGTCGGTGGCCGAAGCCGACTCCGACCTCGACGCCGGCATCCCGGCCAGGGGGCTGCACGGCGAGGGGTATCGCGGTCATATTTTTTGGGACGAAATGTTCGTCTACCCCCTCCTCACACTGTGCCGGCCCGACCTGAGTCGGACCCTGCTCGGGTACCGCTACCGACGTTTGAACGAAGCGCGGGCATTGGCTCGCGCCGCCGGCTTTGACGGTGCCATGTTTCCCTGGCAGAGCGGCATCGACGGGAGTGACGTGACGCCGGCCGAACTCTTCAACACGCGCAGCGGCGAGTGGATGCCCGACCACTCCCATCGTCAGCGTCACGTTGGGCTCGCCGTCGCCTACAGTGTTTGGCAGTATTACGAAGCGACCGGCGATGTCGACTATCTCATCCGGCAAGGGGCCGAGTTGCTGATCGAGGTGGCGCGATTCTTTGTCTCCCTCGCCGGCTATGACGCGGCAGCCGACCGGTACGACATCGATGGCACCATGGGGCCCGATGAATTCCATGACGGCTACCCCGGAAAACCGGGGTTGGGGATACGCAACAACGCCTATACGAATGTTCTGACAGCGTGGGTGCTGGGTCGTGCGGTGCACACCGTGTCCCTGCTGGAGGAGCACCACTGCCGTCCGCTCTGGGATCGGATCGCTTTGCGGCCGGACGAGGTCGCGCTCTGGCAGCACATGAGCAGTCGCCTGCGCGTTCCCTTCCACGCCGACGGGGTGATCAGCCAGTTCGACGGCTATGAAGACCTGCCCGAGTTCGCCTGGGAGGCGTATCGGTCCCGATACGGCGACCTGGGACGGCTCGATCTCATCCTCAACGCCGAGGGGGATCGCACCAACAACTACCGTGTGTCAAAGCAGGCGGACGTTCTGATGCTTCTGTACCTGTTCTCCGCCGAAGAACTCCGCGAGCTGCTGCACGAGATGGGCTATCCGTTGGCGCCGGAGGTGATCGTGAAAACGGTGGAATTCTATGCTGCACGTTCGACGCAGGGGTCGACGCTGAGCAATGTCGCGCACTCCTGGGTTGAGGCCCGCCGCGACCGCGAGCGGTCCTGGACCTTCTTGACAACCGCATTGGAGACGGATCTTTCCGACATTCAGGGTGGTACGACCCACGAGGGAATTCATCTGGGGGCCATGGCCGGATCCGTTGACATCGTGCGCCGTTGCTATACCGGGCTGGAAATTCGCGACGACAAACTGTGGCTGCATCCGCTGTTGCCCGCGGAGCTCGCCTACATCGACTTCACCATCAATTACCGGGAGCAGCCGATCCGGCTGGAGGTGACGGCGACCAATCTTCGATTGCACGTACGTGCGGGCGGCACGGCCGCGGTCACCGTCATGGTCGATGGGGTGGAAACCACCCTGGCTCCGGGGGAGGTGCGCGACTTCACGTTGGCGCCTCCCCGGGCCCCGGCGGAATGAACCTCCGGCTGTATTGATATTCATCGATATATAGGGTCATACTGGGTATAACGACCTGAGGAGATTGATATGGCTGCCATCCGAATCTACGAACCGGCCCTGTGCTGTGACACCGGAGTCTGCGGCGTCGACGTCGATGAGTCCCTCGTGGCGGTGACCGCGACGGTCCGCAGCCTGCAGGACCTCGGCGCCGATATTCAGCGCCACAACCTGGCCACCGATCCGCTCGCCTTCACCACCGATGAGACGGTACGTGCCTTCATGCACGTCGTCGGATCCACCGGGCTGCCGCTCACCGTCGTCGACGGCGTCACCGTGGCGACCGGTGCATACCCCTCGAAGTCACAGTTGCTCGCCTTCGCCGGCTTCGCTCCTGAACCGACCGAACCGACCGAACCGACCGAACCGAACGAGCGCCCGCAGCTGGGCCTGACCGAGAAATCTGACAGCGGATGCTGCGGCGGCGCTGCAACTGCCTGCTGCTGACACCGTGAAGTTTTTGGAACACCCGCCCCGCTTTCTCTTCTTCACCGGCAAAGGCGGCGTGGGAAAAACATCCGTTGCCTGTGCCACGGCCATTGAGCTGGCCGAAAACGGTCGCCGGGTACTGCTGGTGAGCACCGACCCGGCCTCCAACATCGGGCAGGTGTTCGGTCTCACGATCGGCAATACCGTGACCCCGATAGACGCCATCTCCGGGCTGTGGACGCTCGAAATTGATCCAGAGCAGGCAGCGGATGCCTATCGCGAACGGATCATCGCCCCCGTTCGCGGACTGCTGCCGGACCGGGAGCTCGCGAGCATTGTCGAGGGTTTGTCCGGCTCGTGCACGACCGAGGTCGCCTCATTTGATGAGTTCACGAATCTGCTGACCGACGACAGCCTGCTGGAGACGTACGACCACATCGTCTTCGACACGGCCCCGACCGGGCACACCATCCGCCTGCTGCAGCTACCGGGGTCCTGGACGGAGTTTCTTGACGCCGGCAAGGGCGACCCCTCCTGCCTCGGCCCGTTGTCCGGATTGGAGAAGCACAAGGCGGTCTACGCCGCAGCGGTCGCCGCTCTGGCTGATCCCGACCGCACCCGGCTGGTGCTCGTGGCCCGCGCCCAGGCATCCGCTCTGGCGGAGATCGATCGAACCTTCGGCGAACTGCACCAAATCGGCATTCCCGGAGGCTATGTCGTGATCAACGGTGTACTGCCCGACAAAGCGGGAATCGAACCGATCGCCACCGCGGTGCGCAACCGGGAGGCGGCGGCGCTGAATCATCTTCCCGCCAGCCTCGCCGCCCTGCCCACGGATATTCTCGAACTCAAGGCCGGCAACATGATGGGCGTCGGGGCGCTCCGCACCCTGTTTCGGGCCGGCACTGACGGAGATACCCCACCGCAATCGATGGTCGAGGTGCCGGATGCCCCGCTCGGCCGGTTCGTCGACGAGCTGGAGCAGACCGGTCACGGACTGGTCCTGTGCATGGGCAAGGGCGGCGTGGGCAAGACCACGATCGCCGCGGCGCTCGCCGTGGCCCTCGCCGAGCGCGGTCACCCGGTGCACCTCACAACGACGGACCCGGCCGCCCATCTGGTCGACACACTGCATGGAAGCCTGCCCGGGCTGCGTGTCTCGCGCATCGACCCGGTCGAGGCTATTGCCGAGTATCGGGACAACGTCATGGCGACCAAGGGCAAGAACCTCGACGACGATGGCCGGGCGGCCCTCGCCGAAGACCTGCTCTCACCGTGCACCGACGAGGTGGCAGTGTTTCGGCAGTTTTCCAAGGCCGTGCACGAATCACGGCATGAGTTCGTGGTGGTCGATACCGCCCCGACCGGCCACACCCTGTTGCTGCTGGATGCCACGGGGTCGTATCACCGAGAGATCTCGCGTCAGATGGGCGACAGCATGTCGTTCGTCACACCGTTGATGCGCCTGCAGGATCCGGCCCTGACGAAGGTGTTGCTGGTTACCCTCGCCGAGACGACGCCGGTGCTCGAAGCCGAGGGATTGCAGCAAGACCTGGAACGCGCCGGGATTCACCCCTGGGGTTGGGTCGTCAACAATTCCATCGCCGCGGCGCACCCCGAGACCCCGTTCCTGCAAGCGCGCGCCGCCAACGAAGCCACCCAGATCGCGGAGGTCTTCGCCCGCGCTGACCGGGTCGCGATCGTTCCGCTGCTGGCCGAGGAACCGGTCGGAGTCGACAAGCTCGCCGCCCTCACCGCGCTGGCGTCGCAACCCGCCTGAACCGGGTGTCGCGTCCGCGTTCAGCCGGCCATCCCGGGATACACCTTGACGAAGGTGATGTTTTTCGTGGGGTGTACCGTCTTCGCCGGCGCGCGGGAGAAACCCTTGGCGCCCTCGAGATGGTTCCGCCCACGAAACTCGGCCAGGGCCGTGTCAAAGACGGCGTTCAGTTGGGCTCCGGTGAATTCCTCCGGGGCCCCCGCGGTGAAGCTGATGCTGATGAGCGTGTTGTCGGGAAAGTGCCGGTTCATGCGGATGAAGCCATCGGCATCCTGCTGCAGGGTGATCATCGGTCTAGTTTGACCTATTAAATTCGCGTGAGCGTACTAAAGACCCGCAACGGCGGCCGGTGGAGTTTAATCAGGTCATGACACGTGCACCGGCCGCTACACAACGACTCGTTCTCGCCGTCGCTGTGCTCGCCTCGTTCATCGCTTTTTTGGATGGCACGGTGATCAATGTGGCTCTCCCCGCGATCACGCGCGAGCTCGGCGGCGGCATCGCGACGCAGCAGTGGGTCGTCGATGCCTACCTCATCACCCTCGGCGGCATCATTCTGTTGGCTGGTTCGCTCTCCGACGCGTTCGGGCGCAAACGGGTGCTGTTTTGGGGTCTCGTGGGGTTCGCCGCGGCATCCGTTTTGTGTGCGCTGGCGCCGACCGCTGCCTTTCTGATCGGCGCGCGCGCCCTGCAGGGCGTAGCCGGTGCTCTGCTGGTACCGAGCTCGCTCGCCCTCATCTTCAGCACATTTTCGGGTGCCGGTCAGGCCCGCGCCATCGGCACCTGGACCGCCTGGACCAGCACCGCCTTCATCGCCGGCCCGCTCATCGGCGGTGTGCTGGTCGACGTCGCGTCCTGGCGACTGGTGTTCGCCATCAACATCGTGCCGATTCTGGTGACCCTCTGGCTGCTCGCGCGTCTCCCGGGCGATCGGGCAGCGGATGCCGGCACCCGCGTTGATATCGTCGGCGCCGTTCTGGGCGTGCTTGGCCTCGCCCTGCCCGTCTTCGCACTGATCGAACACGCGAACTTCGGGTGGGGCAGCCCGGTCATTCTGGTGCCGCTCTCGGTGGGTTTTTTGTGCTTTGCCGCGTTCATCGGGCACGAGAGCCGCACTCGGCAGCCCATGATGCCGCTGAGCCTGTTTCGAGTGCGCAATTTCTGGGTGGGTAACGTGGCAACGACCCTGATCTATGCGGCGCTGTCGCTCGGTTCGTTTATTCTCGCCGTCTTCCTGCAGCAGGTCGGCGGGTATACCGCGACGCAGGCCGGCCTGGCCCTGTTGCCGGTGAGCATCCTGAGCATTGCCCTGTCCGGTATCGTCGGGCGGCTGGCCGGCAGGTTCGGCCCGCGACTGTTCATGTTCATCGGCCCGATCACCGCGGGAATCGGCTTCTTCACCATGCTGCGGGTCGGCCCCGGTGTCGTCTATGCCAGCCAGGTGCTGCCCGGCGTCGTCATCTTCGGCCTGGGCCTGACCATCACGGTCGCTCCGCTGACCTCCGCCATCCTCGGCGCCATCGACCCGAATCGGGCCGGTATCGCCTCGGCCGTCAACAACGCGGTGTCGCGGGTGGCTGGACTCGTCATGATTGCGGCGGCAAGCATCATCGTCGGCCCGATTCTTGATTTGGCGGGGTTTCATCGGGCGGCGATTGCGACCGGAATACTGCTGGTCGGCGGCGGAATCGTGTCAGGACTCGGGATTCAGAACCCCGTGTCGGTGCCTGCGGATAAGCTGCAGGCATGACGGCTCACATTCGCTGGGGAATCCTGGCCACCGGCGGCATCGCCCACATGTTCACCAATGATCTCGTGCAGAACGGCCACACGGTACAAGCCGTCGGGTCACGCAACCAGGCCTCAACGGATGCGTTTGCCGAAGAATTCGGCATCCCGACCGCGCATTCCAGCTACGAGGCCCTCGTGAACGACCCCGACGTCGACGTCATTTACGTGTCAACGCCGCATCCGTTTCACGCCGAACACGCCACCCTCGCGCTGAACGCCGGCAAACACGTGCTGATCGAGAAGCCGATCGCGCTCAACGCCCGTGAAGCCCGGCAGATCGTTGATTTGGCCGCGAGCAAGAACCTGCTGGTGCTCGAAGCCATGTGGACCAGATTTTTGCCGCACATGGTGCGCATTCGCGAGATTCTGGCCTCCGGCACCCTCGGCGATGTGCGCAGCCTGCTCGCCGACCACACTCAGGACATGCCCGACGATCCGGCACACCGGATCAACGCCTTGGAGCTCGGGGGCGGCGCGCTACTCGATCTCGGTGTCTACCCGGTGAGCCTCGCGCACGCCGTTTTCGGGGCGCCAGACTCGATTCTGGCCAGCGCCTCGTTCAAATCCACCGGAGTGGACGCTCAGGTCGCGACGATCTTCCGGTATCCCGGCGGCCAGATCGCCACGACATTCACGGCCAGCAACACGCGTGGCCCCACGTCGGCGACGATCATCGGCACCGACGGGCGCATCGACATCGACGCCGTCTGGTATACGCCGACCAGTTTTCGGGTGCTCGACAATCTCGGCGCGGTGCTCGAAACGTTCGAGCCGACCCAATTCACCGGTCGTGGCATGCACTTCGAAGCGGCCGAAGCGGAGGCTCTGATTCGTGCCGGCAAGGTATCGAGCGACATCATGCCGGCCGAGGAATCCGTCGCCATCATGACCACCCTCGACACGGTGCGGGCTCAGATCGGTCTGCGCTACCCGGGTGAATAGTTCGACGGCAAGGTGCGTCGGTTAGCATACGGAGGTGGACGAACCAGTGCAGAAACCCGAACCCGCTCCGGCTGGTGCCGCCCCGCGCGGTGGGATCGCACGCGTGTTCACCCGGCACCGGCGCGCCTGGCTGATCGTCGCCGGCGGCGTCGCGTTCGTGCTGCTGGGCAGTGGCGCCGTTTTTGCCGGAACCCAGACCGGCGTGACGCAACCGGCGGCAGCATCCGTGGTGACCACGCCGACACCGAGCCCCACGCCCACCGTCGATCCGGCCCGGCCGGTTCCGGCCGAGGCCACCGCCGCCAGCCAGCTGCGTACCTGCTCGGTCGCCGCGCTGGCCGCCGACAGCCGCCTCGCTGAATTCCAGGCCCAGGTGGTCAATGCCACAACCGGTGAGGTGCTCTTCGACCGGGGCGGCACGACCTCCTCGCGCACGGCGAGCGTTATGAAGGTGCTCACTTCGGCCGCCGCCCTCAACGTTCTCGGTAGTGATTATCGAGCCAGCACCCGCGTCGTGCAGGGTGCCGAACCCGGCCAGGTCGTGCTCGTCGGTGGTGGAGACCTCACCCTGTCGCGGCTGCCCACGGGCCAGGAATCGTTCTACACGGGTGCCGCGCACCTCGACGACCTCGCGACGCAGACCATGGTCGCCTGGGCCGCCGATCCGGCCAACCCGCCGATCAGCTCGCTCGTGCTCGACTCCTCCTACTTTTCCGGCCCGGATTGGGACGCGGGCTGGGCCCGCACCGAACTCGGCCTCGGCTACATGCCGGAGATCACCGCGCTCATGGTCGACGGCGACCGCAACGACCCCACCCGCAGCACCTCGGCTCGCAGCGAAGACCCGATCATGCGGGCCGGGCAGGCATTCGCCGACGCCCTCGGCGGCGGCGTGACCATCAGCCAGGGCACTGCCCCGGCCGGCGCAGCTCCACTCGGTGTCGTACAGTCCGCTCCGGTGTCAACGCTCATTCAGCAGGCGCTGATCGTGAGCGACAACACCATCGCCGAGATGCTCGCCCGGCTCGTGGCCATCGAATACGGCGCCGGAAATTCGTTCTCCGCACTGCAGGAGGGCATCGTGGGGGGTCTCGCCGCGTACGGCATCGACACGACCGGCATGATCATCACTGACGGCTCGGGGCTCAGCCCCAACAACGCGGTCTCGCCGGCCTATCTGACCGCGCTGTTCATCAAGGTCAACGCGCGGGAGGGAAACCTGGGGGTGCTGTTCGACGGCCTGCCGGTAGCCGGCGGTCCGCGCGGATCGCTCTCCTACAGCGACCGGTTCGCCGGTGCCAATTCCGCCGCCGACGGCGCCGTCTTCGCGAAGACCGGCTGGATCGATACCGGTTACACGCTGGCCGGCATTATCCACGCCGCCGACGGCACCCCGCTCACCTTCGCTATTTATGCCATCGGCAACGTGAATTCGAACGCAAAAATCGCCATCGACACGTTGACCACCGGATTCTTTCACTGCGGCGATAACCTGTCCAACAACTGACCGTGTACTAACTGACTCTCGAAGGAGACATCGTGACCCACGCACTGTTCATCATCGACGTTCAGAATGACTTCACCGAGGGCGGCGCCCTCGCCGTTGACGGGGGTACCGCCGTCGCGACGGGTGTGAGCGCGCTGCTGGCGCAGCATCCGCTCGTCTATAAATATGTCTTCGCTTCGCGCGACTGGCACGATATCGGCAACGACAACGGGGGCCACTTCGCCCGCGACACGACGCCCGACTACGTCACGACCTGGCCGGTGCATTGTGTTGCCGGCACCACGGGCGCCGAATACCACCCCGCTCTCACGACCGATGCCGTCACGTTTCACATTCGCAAGGGGCAGGGCAAGCCCGCCTACTCCATCTTTGAGGGCACCACAGAAGCGGGGCAGAGTGTGGGGGCATTGCTGAGCGAGCACGGCGTGACTGACGTCGACATCGTCGGTCTGGCCACCGACTACTGCGTGCGCGCTTCCACCCTTGACGCTTTGGAACACGGCCAGCACGTGCGCGTGCTGACCGATCTCGTGGCCGGGGTCGCCCCGGAATCCACCGCGACGGCCCTCGCCGAGATGGCGCACGCCGGCGCGGTGTTCGCAGAGAGCGATGCCGTCGAGTGACCGATTTCGCTCGGCGCCTGGACGGCGTGCGCATAGCCTTTGATGCAGCGCCGGGAGCACGGCCGGTTCTGCTCGTGCACGGTTTCGCGTCGACCGCCGAGGTCACCTGGGGTGGCTCGGGCTGGGTTCGTGCGCTGGCAGAGGCCCAGCGCGGGGCGATCACCCCCGACCTGCGCGGTCATGGACGCAGCGATAAGCCGCACCACGCCGCCGACTATGAGCCTCGGCAACTCGCCGCCGACCTGGTGGTTGTGCTCGACACGCTCGAACTTGAGCGGGTCGACGTGATCGGCTATTCGATGGGATCGCGGGTTGTTGCCGCCCTGGCCCGGCTGGTGCCGGAACGCGTGCACCGCCTCGTGCTCGGTGGCGCCGGCCCCATCGAACTGTTTGCAACCTGGGATGCTGACGCCGTCAACCGGTTCGTGGCCCACGGCGACCTGCCGGCCGACCCCACCATCGCCGCGGTGCTCGGCCCGATAATCGCATCGGGTGCCGATCTGGACGCCCTCGTGGCCTGTGTGCAGGGTTTTGCCGGGAGTACGCTCGACGTGCCGGCGGGCATCCCCCAGCTGTTTGTCGCCGGCGGGGCGGACCCGATTACGGCGGGGATTGCCACGCTCGCCGCCGACCGCGGCGCGCGGTATCTGGAGTTGCCCGGACGCACCCACCTTAACGCGCTCACCTCCCGCGAGTTCAGAGAGGCTGCGCTACAGTTTCTGGCCTGACCCGGGCGTACCGGTCTGTGAAATGACCGCCAACGGCCGCGGAACGAGTGGCGCCCCGCGCACGATGTGCACGGGATGGTGGTTGGGCAGCGCTCTCGTGCAAGCGCTGAGGTGAGGCCCGCGCGTACGGTGGAGTCACGGCGGGACTCACGGCGCCGCACTCAACGTGGAGGACTCATGACAACGAACGACACCCTGGCAACCCCGACGCTGGACACCCTAGACGGACTGCTCGCCGCCATCACCCCGACGACGGGGGAGACGCGCGAAATGCTCAACCCCGCGACCGGCGATGTCGTCGGCCTCGCCCCGGTGCACACCGTCGACGATCTCGAAGCGGCCATCGCTGCCGCCAAGCTGGCCCAGCCGGCCTGGGCGGCCCTCGGCCACGAAGCGCGCAGCGCCATCATGATGCGCGCCGCTGACGCGATCGATGCCGCCGCTGAGCCCCTCGCCCAGCTGCTCTCGCGTGAGCAGGGCAAACCGCTCAACGGACCGAATGCGCGTTTCGAGGTCGGTGGAGCCTCCGGGTGGCTGCGCGCCGCGGCCGCGACCCCGCTGGAGTCCGAGGTGGTGTTCGACGACGGCACCACCCACGCCGCGATCACCTACCGCCCGATCGGCGTCGTCGGCGCGATCGGTCCGTGGAACTGGCCGATGATGATCTCGATTTGGCAGATCGCGCCCGCGCTGCGGATGGGAAACGCCGTCGTCGTCAAGCCCTCCGAGTACACGCCGTTGAGCGTTCTCGCCCTCGTGGCCGTCATGAACCAGGTGCTGCCCGAGGGACTCGTCACCGTCGTCTCCGGCGGTCGCGAGATCGGAGCCGGCCTCGCCGTGCACCCCGGCATCGGCAAGGTCATGTTCACCGGATCGACCGCAACCGGCAAGGCCATCATCCGCAGCTCGGCCGACACGGTCAAGCGCCTCACTCTCGAGCTCGGCGGCAACGATGCCGGCATCGTGCTGCCCGACGCCGACCCCGAGGCTATTGCCGAGGGACTGTTCTGGGGTGCGTTCATCAACACCGGCCAGACCTGCGCCGCCCTCAAGCGCCTGTACGTGCACGACGACATCTACGACGCTGTTTGCGACGCGCTGACAGCGTTCGCGGCAAAAATGCCGATGGGCGTCGGAATCGACGAGAACAACGTGCTCGGTCCGCTGCAGAACAAGGCGCAGTTCGACATTGTCGCCGGTCTCGTGCAGGCTGCGAAGGATTCCGGCGCTCGTGTGCTCATCGGTGGCAATCCCGATTTGGAAGCACCGGGCTACTTCTACCCGACCACCCTGATCGCGGACATCGACGACGCCAACCCGCTCGTCGCCGAGGAACAGTTCGGGCCGGTGCTTCCGATCATCCGCTATACCGACCTCGACGATGCCATCGCTCGTGCGAACAACGTTGATGTGGGACTGGGCGGTTCTGTCTGGTCGAGCGACCTCGTTCGGGCTCGCGAGGTTGCCGCCCGTCTCGAGACCGGTACCGTCTGGATCAACGCGCACGGCATGGTGCACCCGATGATTCCGTTCGGCGGGGCGAAGCAGTCCGGCTACGGGCTGGAGTTCGGCGTCGAGGGTCTCAAGGCGCTTGGCGTGCCGCAGGTCATCAACGGCTAGGTATCCGTTCAGCAGTACAGAAGAGCCCCCGTCGGTGACGGGGGCTCTTTCTGGTACCTGGCTCACGGTTTTCGGTGCCCGGCTCCGAGCAGTATTGGCCGGGCCCACCTTACGCAAGCGGGCCCATGATCTACCATGGGCCCGCTTTCCGGGCCCGGGCCCGGTCGAAATGGGGCGCGGCTACTCGTGGGCGCTGACGCCGAGCGGAATCCCGCGGGTCTCCTTTACGAGGGTCACCGCGACGAAGGAGATCGCAGCCAGTGCCATGAGGTAGATGCCGATGGAGAACGACTGACCGGTCTGATCGAGCAACAACTGCGCGATGAGCGGTGCGAAAGCTCCACCGAGAATAGCGCCGAGGGCATATCCGATCGACACCCCCGAGTAGCGAACCTGGGCCGGGAACATCTCGGCGTAGAGCGCGGCCTGCGGGCCGTAGGACAGGCCGAGCCCGCTCGCCAACACGATCAGGGATACCGCGAACCACACGATATCGCCGGTGTCGATGAGGGCGAACATCGGGATCGCCCAGAGGAACAGAAAGGCATAGCCGATCTGGAAGGTACGGATGCGACCGATCTTGTCGGAGAGGATGCCGCCGAACATGGTGGAGGCGAGCCAGAACACGGCTGCCACGGTGCTGGCGACGAGCACCGGGGTGCGGTCCATGCCGAGTCCGCCGGCCTCAACGGGCTTGGTGGCGTAGGAGCTGAAGAACGCGATGAGCATGTAGCCGGCCGCGTTGTTGGCGATGAAGATGAGTGCGGTGAGGATGACCTGACGCGAGTGGTTCTGGAAGAGCTGCTTGAGCGGAGCGGCAGATTCCTTCTTGCGAGTCTGCATCTCCTGAAAGACCGGGCTCTCGGACACCGCGCGGCGAATGACCCACCCGACGACGATGAGGAGCACCGACACGAGGAACGGGATGCGCCAGCCCCAGGTGAGGAAGGCCTCTTCGCTCATCGAGGTGGTCACGGCGATCATGACGCCGGTGGCGAGGATGAGGCCAACCGGAACGCCGATCTGCGGGTAGGCGCCGAAGAAGCCACGCTTGTTGTCTGGTGCGTGTTCGACCGACATGAGCGCGGCACCGCCCCATTCTCCGCCGGCCGAGAAGCCCTGCAGGATGCGCAGCACGATCAGCAGCACGGGTGCCCCGACGCCGATCTGGTCGTAGGTCGGCAGCAGGCCGATGAGTGCCGTTGCCGCACCCATCGTGACGAGGGTGAAGACGAGCATCGCCTTGCGGCCGATGCGGTCACCGAGGTGGCCGGCGACAATGGCGCCCAGCGGGCGGAACAGGAAGCTGATTCCGAGTGATGCCCAGGCGATCAGCTGGGCCAAGGGGGCATTCTCTCCGGCGAGCGGGGCGAAAAACAGGCCCGCCAGTACGAGCCCGGCGGCCTGAGCGTAGATGAAGAAGTCGTACCACTCGATGGTGGTACCCACCATGGTGCCGGCGAGAACTCGCCGTTCTTCGTTCCGTTTGGCGCTGGAAATCGGTGTGCGCTCGGTCGTTAAGGCCATGGAATACTCCCTCGTATCTCACTGCGGTGCTGGGGGTCGGGTACTGCTGCGGGTATTGCGGCGGGTGACGCTGCAAAGTGTGGGGATTGTGCGGTGAAACCGGCACTGGGGCAGTATGACAGTAAAACCGTGAATTACCTACCTAGCGGTCAGTATTGTGAGCGTCGTGTTCGGGTGCGCCCGGGCGCTGCACCGTTCGATCAACGCTAGTTTGGAGGAAATGACCTCCACGAAACCACCATCGACGCAGGCGCGTGCCGCGGTCGGCGTGCTTCTCACCGGCCTCATCGTGGCTATGCTGTGGCCGATCGTCACCGCGTTCCTACTCAGCCCCTATGACGTGGGCGAGACCTGCGCTGGGGTCAACGGGTCAACTCACCGGCTGCGCTACGATTTCTTTCCGCCGCGCCTGCTCTGTGCCACCGGGGGCGACGGGTGGGTGGTGGCGACCGACGGTGGCGTGACCATCGGCTTGTCGCTCGTGCTCGTTCTCGCCGTCGCGGCCATGATCGTCGGCGTGGTTGTCGGCGTATGGTCGGTGCCGACGCTCGCGCCGGCGGCATCCGCTGAGAATTTCGCCTATCTGGCGGGCAGCCTGCCGTCACTCCGGGTGCGTCGCCTGCGCCGGCTGTGTGGGCTGCTCGCGGTGGCCTCCGTGGTGTCGCCGGTGTGGATGCTCTACCTGGGGCTCGGCGTCGGTTATGGCGGCTCGGCCGCGCCCGACCCGTACACGCTGATTTTCGGCTACCTCGCGCAGCTCGTCGCGGCGGCAGCCATTCCACTGCTCGCGCTCGCGGCGGGCATCGGCGGCTGGGTGCCGCGGGCACGCCAACGGTCGGGGGGAGCGGATGCGGCGTCCATTGCGGTTGCCGGGCTGGTCGCTGCGGCCGTGCTGCTCTGCCTCACCCTGGCGCTCGGGCTCGGGGCGATCGCGAAGGTTGTGGCTGCCGGCGAACGGTCGGAGCTCCCGGCTGCAGGGAACGTTGAACTCCTGCAGACTCCGGCCCTGCCCCCGCAAATTGTGCCACCGGCTGCGCCCTCGACCGCGCTGGCGGCGGTTGAACTCGAGCAGCAATTCGGCGCGTTTGTCGCGCGAACCACCGCCCGCTTCGGGCCGGCGTTTGAGGCCCCGGCCGCGCAGGGAGAGGTTCCCGGCGCGGCGCTCGACCTCGCCGGGGCGACCACGCCGTACTCCTTTCAGTGCGCAGACGGCGCCGGCGTCGGGTATGGCATGAACCTAACGTTCTCGGGCGCGAACACCGACGACTGGGACGTCAATTACGACGCCGCAGCAGCCGCGTTTCTGCGCATCACCGACGGGTGGGCCGCCGACGGATACCCGAGCCAGACCTACAACAGCGAGTTCCTCGCCTATGCCGACGAGCCCAGTATCGTGTCTCAACTGCGGGCACGCCACATCGGGTCGATCGTGCGGGTGGGTGTGCAGAGCCTGTGTGTGGCCGAATAGTCAGCTGACTTCGGCGACGATCGTGCGAGCCGCGGCGGTGAGGACGGCGCCGATATCGGCGGGGGAATGCCGGCTGGAGATGTAGACGACGGCCAGAGACGCGGGGGAGTCCCCGGGAACCAGCAGCGGAACGGCAATCGACGACAGGCCGGGAATGACCTCGTTGTGGCTTGAGGCATAGCCGAGGGCGGCGACCTCCCCAGCCTCACTGCGGCGGGTTTCCGATTGGCCGAGCGCGGCCCACTCCGTGGCGCTCAGACCGGACTGGATGGCGATTCCCGGTGCGCCCATGTTCAGCGGATGCCGCGTGCCGGGCTGCTGCGCGACCGTCGCATGGGCCTGCCGCGGCTCGATACTCACGAGAGTGAAGATTTCGCCCTGGTCGAGCACCGCGACGAACGCGGTCATGCCGAGTTCGTTGGCGATGCGGGTGAGCACGGGCAGGGCAGCGGCCTGCAGATCGCGGGACACCCCGCGGGCCAGGGCAGCCAGCCGCGCGCCGAGCCGCACCTGTCCGGCCGGATCCCGCACGACGAGGCCGTGATCCTCGAGGGTGCGCAGAATGCGGTAGGCGATCGAGCGGTGCACGTCGAGGGCGGCAGCGAGTGCGACGATGCTCATCGGTTCGGCGGTGTCAGCGAGAATTTCCAGCACGCGGATGCCGCGCGACAGGGTTTGCGAGTGCGCGGCGGGCGCCGGCCGGGGGCGGCCGGAGTTTTCGGCGAATTCTGGGATCGACACCCTCTTATTCTCGCATTCGGCTCGGTCGCTCTGTCGCTTTAGTAACTCGGCCGCGGAAGCTCAGACCCGGCCGGACCCGTGGGGCGAATGAAGGTCGCGGCGAGCGTCTCGGATGCCCGGGCGAGGATGGCTACGTCGGCACCGACGAGCACAAACCGGGCACCCGCCGCCAGGTAGCGTTCGGCGGTCGCCGGCGCGAAAGCATTGACGCCGACCGGTTTGCCGAGCGCCGTGACGGTGCGGATACACTGCTCGACCGCGGCGACGACGTCGGGGTGGTCCTGCTGGCCGAGCAGGCCCATCGATGCGGCGAGGTCGGAGGGACCGATGAACAAGCCGTCCACCCCGTCGACGATCGCGATCTCGGCGACGTTGGCCACGGCATCCGTCGTCTCGATCTGCACGAACAGTGCGATCGTCTCGTCGGCGCGGGCCAGGTAGCCGTCGATGCGGTTCCACCGGGAGGCCCGGGCGAGAGCACTGCCGACTCCGCGAACGCCGTGCGGCGGGTAGCGCACCGCGGCGACCATGTCACGGGCCTGTTCGGCGGTATCGACCATGGGAATGAGCAGATTCTGCACACCGAGGTCGAGGAGCTGCTTCACGATGATCCGATCCCCGATTGGAGCGCGCACCAGCGGCATGATCGGGTAACCGTGCACGGCCTGCAGCTGGCTCAGCGTCGACTCCAGGCCGTTCGGGCTGTGCTCCGTGTCGATCAGGAGCCAGTCGAGACCGCTGCCGGCGCAGATTTCCGCGACCAGGGCGCTGCCGGAACACACCCACATACCGATCTGCGCACGTTCACTGCCCGCCAGAACGTCGCGGAAGGTCGGCTCCGCTGCTACTCGAATCGGCATGTGATGGCTCCCAGCGGTCCATAGTCGGCGTGTACGGTATCGCCCTGTTCCACCCACATGGGCCGGGTGAACGAGCCGGCCAGGATGATCTCCCCGGCCTCGAGGCTGGTTCCGTGCTGTGCGAGCTTGTTCGCCAGCCAGTAGACGCCGGCAGCGGGGTGGTTGAGCACGGCCGCAGCCACCCCGGATTCCTCGATGGTCTGATTGCGGTAGAGCAGTGCCGACACCCAGCGCAGGTCGATGTCACCGACCTTCACCGGTGTGCCGCCCACCACCATTCCGCCCATCGCCGCGTTGTCGGAGATGGTGTCGACGATCGTGCGGCCAGGCATCTCGATGCGCGAGCTGAGGATCTCCAGCGCCGGAACCACGTACTCGGTGGCATCGAGCACGTCGAAGAGCGTGCAGTTCGGCCCGGACAGCGGCTTACCGAGCACGAACGCGAGCTCGACCTCAATCCGCACGTTCGAAAAGCTGTCGAAACGGATGCTCGCGCCATTCTCGTAGACCTCGTCAGCGAAGATCACCCCGTAATCGGGCTCCGTTATGCCGGTCGCGACCTGCATGACCTTGGAGGTCAGGCCGATCTTGCGGCCGACGAGCCGACGGCCGGCCGCGATGCCGCGCTCCTTCCACAGGCTCTGTACGGCGTAAGCGTCTTCGACGGTCATGCCCGGGTGTCGGGTGGTCAGAAGGGGAACCGTCGACCGGGTGCGGCCGGCCGCAACGAGTTCGTCGGCGATCTCTTCTATGACTGACTGGTCAAGCATGAGCTACCTCCTAGAGGGTGTTGCCGAGTTTGAAGCCGGCCACGCTGTCGTCTTTGCGGGTGTATGAGAAGCCGTCGGCGCCCACGGTGACGGCCATTTCGCTGGACTCGGTGCGTTCGATGACGGGCTGCGGGTTGCCGTCCAGGTCGAGCACGAGCGAGGCATCGGTGTACCAGCTGGGGACCACGGGGTTGCCCCACCAGTCGCGGCGCTGGTTGTCGTGCACGTCCCAGGTGACCACGGGGTTGTCGGGGTCGCCGGTGTAGTAGTCCTGCGTGTAGATCTCGATGCGGTGACCGTCGGGGTCGCGCAGGTAGAGGTAGAACGCATTCGAGACACCGTGCCGGCCCGGGCCGCGCTCGATCAGGTCGCTCTTGCGCAGCGCGCCCAGCTTGTCGCAGATGTAGATGATGTTGTGCTTCTCCTGCGTGGAGAAAGCGATGTGGTGCATGCGTGGCCCGTTGCCGCCGGTGAGGGCGGTGTCGTGCACGGTGTCCTTGCGGCGCATCCAGGCCGCATAGGTGACTCCGTCGGAGTCCTGGATGTCTTCGGTAACGCGAAAGCCCAGGTCTTCGAGGTATTTGCGGCCGCGGCCGACGTCGGGGGTGACCTGGTTGAAGTGGTCGAGTCGCACGAGCGCGCCCGGTCCCATCAGGTCGTAGCGCCAGGCGAGGCGTTCGACGTGGGTGGTGGCGTAGAAGAATTCGTAGGGGAAGCCGAGCGGGTCTTCGACGCGCACGCTGTCGCCGATGCCCTTGGTGAAGCCTTCGGTGCGGCGTTCGGTACGGCAGCCGAGCTCGCGGTAGTACGCCTCGGCGAGGTCGACGTCTTCGGGGCTGCGCACCCGGTAGGCAAACGCTGCGACGGCGGCCACCGGCCCTTGGCGCAGCACCAGATTGTGGTGGATGAACTCCTCGAAGGAGCGCAGGTAGATCTCGGTGTCGCTCTCCTCGGTGACGACGAGGCCGAGAATGTCAACGTAGAACTCGCGGGATTTGGCCAGGTCGGTCACGACGATGTCCATGTAGGCGCAGCGCAGAATGTCGGGCGGGGTCGTGGTGGGAGTGGGGATGGGGTTGGTCATGGGGTTCTCCTCGTTGAGGTTTTCTGAAACGGATGCGTGGGGCCGGCCGTTGAGACGGCCAGTGATGGTCCGGGGTGCTGCACCGGGCCCACCCTATGAGAGTGGGCCCAGTATCTAACCTGGGCCGGCTTTCCGGGCCCGGGCCCGGAAAGCGAACGGGCGGCGGCGGGGCTAGTTGCCGCCGAAGCGGGGCGTGTGCACGGGGGCGAGCGTGATGTGCACGGCCTGCGAATCGGTGTAGAAGTCGATCGAACGGTAGCCGCCCTCGTGGCCGAGACCGGAGGCCTTGACGCCGCCGAACGGGGTGCGCAGGTCACGCACGTTGTGCGAGTTCAACCACACCATTCCGGCATCGACTGCCTGCGAGAAATTGTGCGCGCGAGTGAGGTCGGTGGTCCAGATGTAGGCGGCCAAACCGTACTTCACACCGTTGGCCAGTTCGAGTGCCTCGGCATCCGTGTCGAACGGGGTGATGGCGACGACCGGACCGAAAATCTCTTCTTGAAAGATGCGGGCGGTCGGGGCGACGTCCGCGAAGACCGTGGGGGAGACGTAGTTGCCCTCGCTGAGGTTGGCCGGGCGGCCACCACCGGCGAGCAGGCGTCCCTCGGTCTTGCCGATTTCGACGTAGCTCATGACCTTCGCGTAGTGCTCGGGGTGTACGAGCGCGCCGACCTCGGTCTTCGGGTCGTGCGGGTCGCCGACCACGATGCTCTGGGCGCGGGCCGCGTAGCGGGCGCAGAAGTCATCGTAGACCGACCGCTCCACCAGGATGCGGCTCGATGCGGTGCACCGCTCACCGTTCAGCGAGAATACTCCGAACAGGGTCGAGTCGATCGCGGCGTCGAGGTCGGCATCGGCGAAGACCACGGCAGGCGATTTGCCGCCGAGCTCCATCGACATGCCCTTGAGATTGGCCGCGCAATTGCGGTAAATGGTCTGGCCGGTCGTGGTCTCGCCGGTGAACGAGATGAGCGGCACATCCGGATGCTTGACCAGCGCATCGCCGGCCTCCTCGCCGATACCGTTGA
This sequence comes from Cryobacterium sp. PH29-G1, assembly GCF_030063365.1. GTDB lineage: Bacteria > Actinomycetota > Actinomycetes > Actinomycetales > Microbacteriaceae > Cryobacterium. The sequence continues at coordinate 366,988 of NZ_JASISY010000001.1, forward strand.
CCAGATTGAACACACCGTCGGGCACGCCGGCGGTGCGAAAGATCTCCGCCCAGAGGCTCGCCGACAGGGGGGTGAATTCGGCCGGTTTGAGTACGACGGTGCAGCCGGAGGCCAGCGCGGGGGCGAGCTTCCAGCTTTCGAGCATGAACGGGGTGTTCCACGGAGTGATGAGACCGGCGACACCGACCGGCTTGCGGTTGACGTAGTTGATCTGTCGGCCGGGCACCTTATAGGTGTCGTCGATCTGGGCGACGATCAGGTCGGCGAAGAACCGAAAGTTCTCGGCGGCGCGCTGCGCCTGACCGAGTGCCTGCGTGATCGGCAGCCCGGTGTCGAATGTCTCCAGCTCAGCCAGTCGGGCGTCCTGCGCCTCGACGGCGTCAGCGATGCGATGCAACACCCGGGCCCGGGCGCGGGGCAGCATGCGCGGCCAGGGTCCGTTGTCGAACGCCTCCTTCGCTGCCGCGACGGCCAGATCGATGTCGGCCTGCTGGCCGGCGGCCGCTGTGGCGTAGGTCTGGTTGGAGACCGGGTCGAGCACGTCGAAGGTTTCCCCGCCGACGCTGTCGACGAATTCTCCACCGATGAAGTGACGGATGCTCGTGGGCAGGTCGGTGGGGATATAGTGCGTGGTCTGGACAGACGTCTGTGTCATGGTCAGGCTCTCTTTCTCGGGGAGGGTTCGGATGCTGGGTGGGGGTGATGCGATTTCTGGAAGGCGAGTAGGGCATTCATTGTGCCGGTGCGGTGGGCGCGCGCGGCCAGCTCAAGGGTGAGAGCGTCCGAGCCCGACTCGATCAGCTGCAGCAGCTGTTCGTGCTCCGCGACGGATTCGCGGGCCCGGCCCGGTACGAAGCTGAACGTGGAGTCGCGCAACACCTTCATGCGGTTCCAACCGCGGTGCACCAGCTCCAGGATGTGCGGGTTCGGGCAGTTCTCGAACAGGATTGCGTGAAAGTCGAGGTTGAGTTCGGTGAACCGGTGCGGGTTGAGGTCTTCGAGGGAAGCGATCATGGCCCGGTTGACCGTGCGGGCGCGTTCGATGTCGTCGGCGGTGATGAAGGGTGCGGACAGGGCGGTCGCGACGCCCTCGACGACGCTCAAGGTCTGCATCGTGTAGAGATATTCGGTCTCCTCGATCATCGCGACCTGAGCGCCGACGTTGCGCTCGAAGGTGACCAGGCCCTCCGCCTCGAGTCGGCGGATCGCCTCGCGCACCGGAACGACGCTCACGCCGAGCTCCTTGCCGATCGCGCCGAGCACCAGGCGGTAGCCCGGGGTGAACGTGCTGTCGGAGATGCGGGCTTTGATCCATTGATAGGCGAGTTGCGACTTGCTGAGTCCGGCCGCCTGGCCGGTTACTTCAGCCATTCCTGGTACCGTGCCTTCCACTGTGCGTTCATCGGGTACAGCCCGTCGACGACCTCGCCCGCTGCGACCATCTGGGCAATGAAGGTCTCCTCGCGTTCCTGCTCGATCGCGTCCGCGACGATTTCTTCGATCAAACGGGGCGGAATCACCAGAACGCCGTCGGCGTCCCCGACGATGACATCGCCGGGCTGTACGGAAGCGCCGCCACAGGCGATGGTGAGGTCGGTGTCCCACGGCACATGCTTGCGGCCGAGTACGGCTGGATGAGCGTTGGCGAAGTAGGTCGGCATCTCGAGCGCGGAGACGGCGGCCACGTCGCGCACGCCGCCATCCGTCACCAGGCCGGCCGCGCCGTTGACCTGGGCGCGGAGCGCGAGGATATCGCCGACCGTGCCGGTGCCGGTCTCGCCGCGGGCCTCGATCACGAGCACATCATCGGGGCGGAGCGAATCGAAGGCGCGCTTTTGCGCGTTGTAGCCGCCACCGTGGGAGGTGAAGAGGTCTTCCCGGTTGGGAATGAACCGCAGGGTGCGGGCGAGACCGACCAGGCGCCTGCTCGGACGAGTGGACTGGAGTCCGTCGATCGAGACGTTGTTCAGGCCGCGCTTGCGCAGCTGGGAGCTGAGCGTGGCGGTGCCGACCGAGTTGATTTTGGCTTTGAGTTCCTCGGTCAGGACGGAGGCTGCGCCGGTCGAAGCGGTCAGTCCGGCCGCCTCGGCCGACCCCCAGGCCTCGGCCCGCTGCAGATCGTCGATCTTCGGCCGGGCACCGTATTCGGCCAGTGCGATCGTGCCGGCGACGACCGGAGTGACCAATCGGCCGGTGCTCGGCGCGCCGGGCACGCCCGGGGCATCCACCTCGACCTCGACGACGTCGCTGGGCTGTACAACGGAGGAACCGGCGGGGGTGCCGGTGAGAATCACGTCACCGGGTTCGAGTGTCATGAGTTGCGAGAGATCGGCGACCAGGCGGCCGAACGGGAAGACCAGTTGCTCGGTGGTGTCGTCCTGCACGAGAACGCCATTGACCCAGGTGCGCACGCGCAGGGCATCCGGTTCAACGTCTCTGGCGTTGATCACGTTCGGGCCGAGCGGCGTGAAGCCGTCGCCTCCCTTGGACTTCAGGTTCGATCCCTTGTCGGCGTAGCGCAGATCGTAGACGCCGAAGTCGTTCGCTGCGGTGATGCCCGAGACGGCCGCCCAGCCCTCCTCGGGGCTCACCCGGCGGATGCTACGGCCGATGATCAGGGCGATCTCGCCTTCGAAGGCGAGCAGCTCGGTGCCGGCCGGGCGCTCGATCGGGGTGCCGGACGCGCTCACCGAGCTGCCAGGCTTCAGAAAGTAGGAGGGCTGCTCCGGTACGCGGCCGCGCTGGGCGATGCGGGACGGATAGTTCAGGTGCAGGGCGATTACCTTGCCGGGGGTGCCGGTGAATGGTGTGGGGTTCTGCATAGGGTGTCCTCTCGCGGCGCTGCGTGTGTATTTGAAATGATATACGATCTCGCTGAGGATGCAACCCTTTCAGCATCTTTCATTCGGGCCGCTCCGCCAATTGCGTTCGTATCTCAAATCATATACGATGCAATGGAATTCGCAGGCCGTGGACATGGTCGGCCGTGCGACCGACCATGACAAGGGAGTCACAGCAGATGTCATCTGTTTCGACAGCAGCACCGCCCATTCAACGCTCGTCCGATCGGCGACGGGTGGCGATGGCCACGGTCATCGGAACCACGATCGAATGGTACGACTTCTTCCTCTATGCCAGTGCCGCTGGCCTGATCTTCGCCGAGCTGTTCTTCAAGCCGGCCGGCCCGCAGATCGGCATCCTGCTCGCCTTCGCCTCGGTCGGCGTGAGTTTCCTGTTTCGCCCGATCGGGGCATTCCTGGCCGGCCACTTCGGCGACCGGCTCGGACGCCGCGCCATGCTCGTGGTCACGCTCATCCTGATGGGGTCGGCGACGACTTTGATCGGGGTTCTGCCGACCTACTCGCAGATCGGCGTTGCGGCGCCGGTCATCCTGCTGTTGCTGCGCATTCTGCAGGGCATCTCCGCTGGCGGGGAATGGGGTGGCGCTGTGCTGATGGCCGTCGAACATGCACCCGACGGGAAGCGCGGCCGATTTGGCGCGTTCCCGCAGATCGGTGTACCGCTCGGCCTGCTGCTGGCTTCCGGCGTGCTCGCCCTGATGACCGGTGTAATCTCGCCCGGTGCTGCCTTCCTCGAGTGGGGCTGGCGCATCCCGTTCCTGCTCAGCTTCGTGCTGATCGTGGCCGGCTACATCGTTCGCCGCAGCGTTGACGAGAGCCCGGTGTTCAAGGAAATCGCCAAACGTAAACAGCAGACTAAGGTTCCCATTGTCGTGCTGTTCCGCAAGCACTGGCTGCTTGTCATTCTCGGGGCGCTGACGTTCGCGGGCAACAGCGCAGCCGGCTACATGACCACCGGCGGGTACCTGCAGAACTATGCCACCGATCCGAACGGCTTCGTCGGGATGGAACGCACCCCGGTGCTGTTGGCCGTCACCGGTTCAGCGGTGGTCTGGCTGGCGATGACCTGGATCGCCGGTGGTCTCTCTGACAAGATCGGCCGGCGTAATACCTACATCATCGGATGGATCGTGCAGCTGGCCACGGTGTTTTTACTGTTTCCCCTGGTCAACACCGGGAACGTCTGGCTGCTGTTTCTTGGCCTGTCGCTGTTCACCGTGGGCAACGGGTTTACCTACGGGCAGCAGGCGGCGTATTTCACCGAGTTGTTCCCGGCGTCGATCCGGTACTCCGGCGTCGCGATCACCTACGCACTCGGAGCGATTATCGGTGGCGCCTTCGCTCCGCTGGTGGCTGCGGCACTCGTGCAGGCAACTGGAACAGCCCTGTCCGTGGCCTTCTACATTGCCGGGGTCACGGTCATCGCCTTCGCGGCGACGTTGTTGCTGCGTGACCGCACCGGGATCCCGCTCGGTCCCGATCATGAAGCCGAGCAAGCCATTGGCCAGATCTACGGCATGGCGCGGTAGCGCTCGTGCCACCAGTGCGTCACCGCGTTCACGCGGCCGGGTGCGCGCTTCACGACCTGCGCCGGTGCACACCAAGCGTGCGCCGGTTGACAACTCCGTCGGCGAGTTCACGCGTAGCGTGCTGGCATGAGCGCAACGGTGGGCATGGCGGGGGGCATCGAGATCTGGGCCGCGGCCTGGATGGGACTCGCGCTCGCGCTCACCGGGGCGAGCGTGCTCTGCGGGCTCGCGGACCTGCGCCGGCCTCGACGCCCGTGGCGGGCGTTCATGGCCGCAGCCCTCGCGCTGGCCATGGTCGTCTCGACTCTCGATATGGCGCTTCCGGGAACGCTGCTCTCGCCCCTGGCCTGGGCGGCCCTGCTCCTCACGCTCATGCTGGCGAGCCTGCCCGGCATTCGATCGGCGCTCGGGAGCGATCGTCGATCAGCAGCGCAGCACGCGGCCGGGCTTCTCTTCATGGCCACGATGTGGCTGGCCATGCTTCCGCCGGTTCCGGCCGCTGGAACGGATGCTGCCGCGCCCGTCACCGTGCACGCAGCACACGCGCATGCGGTTGGATCGCTCGCTCTGCCACTGGGGTGGGCGCTGATCGCGGCATCCGCTCTCGTTGTCGTGCTCGTTGTGGCCGCCGCCCGCCGCTGGGCTGAGCGGCCGAGCATTCGCCAGCGCTGCGCGGCCGCGCAACACGCCAGCATGGGCCTGGCCATGTCGGCAATGACGGTCGGCATGATCGTGCCGCTGGTGTTGGGCTGAGCAAAGCAGCAGGGGCGTCCAGCAGCCCTCAGGGTGGGCGCAGATAGGCTTACTACCGTCAGATCGACGGGCAGACACAAGTATGGGAGATGCAATGACAGTTGTTACCGACGCGCGCACGAACGAATCCGAGCTGCTCGCTCGCGTTCCTGGCCAGCTCTACATCAACGGCAAATGGGTCGCCGCGACCGGCGGACGCACCCTCGATGTGACAGACCCGGCCACCGGCCTGGTTATTAAGACCATCGCCGACGCCAGCGTGGCCGACGGCGCCGCCGCCCTCGATGCCGCCGACGCCGCACAGGCCGATTGGGCAGCGACCCCCGCCCGTGTTCGCGGTGAAATTTTGCGTCGTGCCTTCGACCTTCTGCAGGAACGTAAGCAGGAGTTTGCGCTGCTCATGACCATCGAAATGGGCAAGCCGCTGCCCGAGGCGCTCGGTGAGGTCGCCTACGGCGGCGAATTCCTGCGCTGGTTCAGCGAAGAAGCCGTGCGCATCAGCGGCCGCTACGGCGCCAACCCGGAGGGCACCGGTCAGATGATCGTCACCCAGCACCCGGTCGGCCCCTGCTTCCTGATCACGCCGTGGAACTTTCCGCTCGCCATGGCGACCCGCAAGATCGCTCCGGCGCTCGCTGCCGGCTGCACCGTTGTGGTCAAGCCGGCCGCGCTGACGCCGTTGACCACCCTGCACTTTGTGGCTTTGCTCGAAGAGGCCGGCCTGCCAGCCGGTGTCGTCAACGTCATCACGACGTCGCAGTCCGGAGCGGTCTCCGAGCCGATCATCGCCGACCCGCGCCTGCGCAAGCTCAGCTTCACCGGGTCGACCGCGGTCGGCAAATCGCTCATCAAGCTGTCCGCCGAGAACGTGCTGCGCACCTCGATGGAGCTCGGCGGCAACGCCCCGTTCGTCGTCTTCGCCGACGCCGACCTCGACAAGGCCGTTGATGGCGCCCTCATCGCGAAGTTCCGCAATATCGGCCAGGCCTGCACGGCGGCCAACCGCTTCATCGTGCACGAGTCCGTCGCGGCCGAATTCGCCCGCCGGATCACCGAGCGGGTCGAAGCCTTCCAGATCGGGCGCGGCACCGAAGCCGGCATCACGATCGGCCCGCTGATCGACTCTAAGGCTGTCGCGAAGGCCGATTCCCTGGTGCAGGACGCGCTCACCCGTGGCGCGACGCTGCTCACCGGTGGCGCTGCGATCGAGGGTGACGGTAGTTTCTACGCCCCCACCGTGGTCGCCGACGTACAGCCCGGCAGCGACATTCTGCGTGACGAAATCTTCGGCCCGGTGCTGGCGATCAGCACTTTCACCGACGAAGCGGATGCCGTGCGCCTCGCCAACGACACCGAGTATGGCCTGATCAGCTATGTTTTCACGACCGACCTGGCCCGTGGGCAGCGCATGATCGATAAACTGCAGACCGGCATGATGGGCCTGAACACCGGCGTTGTCTCCAATGCCGCCGCACCGTTCGGCGGCGTCAAGCAGTCCGGCCTCGGTCGCGAAGGCGGTCTCGAGGGCATCCAGGAATACCTCTCGACGAAGTACACGCTCACGCCGACTCCGTAACCATCGACAGCGAAACGCGACGGGGTGCATCCGTTTTGCCTTCGATCGGGGAAGTAAGAGCGTAAGCGGTTTTCGCCCGTGGAGGGCCACAGTACGCATGTCGGGTGTGCTGCTGTGGCCCCTCGTGGTGCCCAATCGGGTGAAGCCCATTGAGGCGAGGAAAACTCACTATGCTGGTGTGCGCGGAAGTTAACACCCGAGGTGTCTGGCTGCCGCGTTCCTGCCCCGTTCGAGTTTCGGCCCGAAGGACCCACCCCGACGTGAGCTCAACCACCGACGATGACGCGGCTCTAACCCGCGCCTTTCAGAATGGCGAGGAGCGCGCTCTGGCCGCGGCCTACGCACGCTGGTCGCCGTTGGTCTTCACGATCGCCGTGCGATCCCTCGCCAACGCGGCCGACGCCGAGGATGTCACGCAGAAGGTATTCATCGCGGCGTGGCGTGGACGAACCGGCTTCGACCCGGCGCGTTCGCCGCTACCGGCCTGGCTGATCGGCATCGCGCGGAATGTGATCGCCGACACCCACGAGGCGCGCAGGCGCCAGCGGCGGATCGAAGAGTCACTCGCCGCGACCATTCCGTCGCACCGCGCTGACGACAGCGCCGGCGTCGTCAATCGGGTGCTGGTCAGCGACGAAATCGACCGGCTGGAGCCCGTGCCGCAGCAGGTAATGCGGCTGGCTTTCTTCGACGATCTCACCCAGGTGCAGATCGCCGACAGCCTCGGGCTGCCCCTGGGCACGGTCAAGAGCCACATGCGGCGCAGTCTGCACCGCCTGCGGGCTCGGCTGGAGGCCTCCGATGACTCCAACTGAGGCCGCTCGCACCAGCGCTGACCCGGTCCACATCGAACCGGTCGATCTCCAGCTGCTGGCCCTGGCCGAACGTGACGCCACCGCCCGGGAACGGGCCCACCTCGCCGAGTGCGCCGCGTGCTCCGTTGAACTCGGTGCCCTGCGCCGGGTCGTAAACATCGGTCGCGTGGCCGGGTCCGATCGCGTGCTCACTCCGCCCGCACAGGTCTGGGCGGGTATCCACGCCGAATTGGGGCTGAGCGACGCGGTGCGCACAGCGCCGATCGCCGCTGTGCCTGTCACCGTTGTGCCGGTCGCCGCAGTGCCGGTGGGGAAGGCACCGGTTCGCCTGCTGTCTCGCCGCCGCTGGGTGCCCTTGGCGGTGGCCGCCGGAGTCATCGGGTTGGTGGGCGGCATCGCTATCGGTGTGGCGGCCACGACCAGCGGCGCGCCCCGTGACCGGGTGATCGCCGAAGCGACCCTCGACGCTCTGCCCGGTTGGACCGCGAGCGGGTCGGCACTGGTCGAGGTGGCCGATGACGGCCGTCGCTCGGTCGTCGTTGATCTTGACGCCCCGAACTCCACGAGCCCGAGCCTGCGCGAGGTCTGGCTGCTCAAAGTGGATGCCTCCGGCCTGGTCAGCGTCGGATTCCTCGACGGATCCACCGGCCGCTTCACCATTCCCGCGAGCGTCGACCTCGCCCAGTATCCGCTCGTCGATGTCTCAGCCGAGCCCGCCGACGGGGACCCGGCGCACTCCGGCGATTCGATCGTGCGCGGCCGGTTGCACGCGCTCTAACCCCGAACAGCAACTCTCGCCGCGAACCGCTCAGGGGCGAACCTGAGAAAAATTTGAAACCGATGCATCCAAAACCCGCGGGGTCGGGGAAGTTGTTACCAGGGAGGCACCGCTGCCTTCCGTCACGACCCCACTGGAGGTAGCAATGCGCAAGTCCATCGCCGTCGGAATCTCCGCCGGCCTTCTCGTCGCTCTCGCCGGGCTCGCACCGGCGCAGGCGGCCGTTCCCGCGTCGTCCGCGTCGTCGGGCACCGCCTCGGTATCGGTGCTCCACGCCATTCCCGGCGTGACCCTGGACATTTCGGTGGACGGCCGTGTCGTCGTCGACGACTTTGAGCCGGGCACCCTGCTTGGTCCGATCAACATCGCGGCCGGCACCCACACCGTAGACATCTCCGCCTCGGATCCGCTCGTGCTCGGCGGCAGCGCTAATGGCTCCCCGCTGAAGAGCATCGCCCTGAGCGGCTCGACCACCGTAACCGTCACGGCCGGCCGCAGCTTCACGGCCGTTGCTCATCTCGGCGACACCGGCATTCCCACTGCCACCCTGTTCAATGACGACACCACGCCGTTGACCACCGGGCAGGGTCGCCTCACCGTCCGTCACGTCGCGGCCGCTCCGGCGGTCGACGTGCTCGCCAACGGAGCCGTCGCTGTCGCCGGCCTGACCAACCCGTCGCAGGCCGTTCTCGACCTGCCGGTTGGCACGATCAGCGCCGTCGTCGCTGCCGCCGGAACCACCGCGCCGCTGCTCGGTCCGGCCGACGTCGCCATCGCAGCGAAGACCAACACCATCGTCTACGCCTGGGGCAACGCCGCCGACGGTAACCTGGCCCTCTTCGTGCAGACGGTGCCTACGCGGGCCCAGGCTCCGGCATCCGTTTCGGTACTGCACGCCATCCCGGGTGTCGTTGTTGACGTCTATGTTGACAACAAGCTGGTCATCGACGATTTCGAACCCGGAACCCTCACCAAGACCTTCCGTATCGCGGCTGGCAGCTACACCCTCGCCATCACCGCAGCGGATGCCGTCGACGCCAGCGCTCCCGTCATCGGCCCGGTCGATCTCAGTGTCGCATCCGGAATGAACTACACGGCGGTGGCTCACCTGAGTGAAGCCGGAGTTCCGACCGCGGCCCTGTTCGCGAACGACACCTCCGCACCCGGTGACGGCCAGGGCCGCCTCACGGTGCGCCACGTCGCAGCTGCTCCGGCGGTCGACGTGCTCGCAAACGGCGCTCCGGCCATCACCGGCCTGACCAACCCGAATGAGTCGGTACTCGTGCTGCCGGTGGGCACCATCTCGGCCGCGGTCGCCGCCGCCGGTACCACCGCGGCGCTCATCGGCCCGGCCGACGTCGCCGTCGCAGCGCACACCAACACCGTCGTCTACGCCTGGGGCAGCCTCGCTGACGGCAACCTCGCCCTGGCCGTGCAGACGGTACCCACGAAGTAGCGCCGGCCGCCGGTGCGCATAACTCCTGCAATTTGAGCTTCGGCCCGGCACGGGCCCCGGATTCACGGGGCTCGCTGGGCCGGGCTCGTGAAATTGCAGGAGTTATGCGATCCGCGCAGCTATTCCTGGTTCGGCCCGGAGCAGGAGCAGGAGCTGGAGCCGGAGCTGCTGGCTGGAGGTTGGATGCACGGCCCGGGGGAGCGGGGAATCGTGCGACCGGGCCGCTGGTTAGACTTTGCGGATGCCCCTGATCGCGATCGACGACCTGAGCGATGCGCGCCTGGTCGACTATGCCCACCTCACCGACGTGGCCCTCAAGAAAGCCCGCGGCACCGAGCACGGGCTGTACATCGCCGAATCGGCCCTCGTGCTGGAGCGTGCGCTGCGCGCCGGGCACATTCCGCGGTCGGTGCTGGCACTCGGCAACACGGCCGACGAGGCGCTCGCCGTGCTCGGAGACTATGCCGCTGATGTTCCGGTATTTGTCGGCCCGGGCGAGATGCTCGCCGAACTCACCGGGTACATTTTGCATCGCGGCCTGATCGCCTCGATGCACCGACCCGAACTACTCAGCGCCGATACTCTGCTGGCGGGTGCGCGGCGCATCGTGATCCTAGAAAACGTGTCGGATCCGACCAACGTCGGTGCCATCTTTCGCTCGGCCGGCGCCATTGGCGCGGATGCGATTCTGGTCACGCCCCGCTGTTCCGACCCGTTCTATCGCCGGGCTATCCGGGTATCGATGGGCACGGTTTTGCAGGTGCCGTGGACCAGGGTCGGCGACTGGGGCGAGACCCGCGCCCTGCTCACCCGGCACGGTTTTCACGTTGCAGCCCTCGCCCTGACCGAGGATGCGCTCAGCCTGCGCGACTTCGACGGTGCCAGCCACGAGCGTCTCGCTCTTCTGCTCGGCGCCGAGGGCGAGGGGCTCACCCCGGAGGCGCTCGCCGCGTCCGACAGTGTGGTGCAGATCCCGATGAAGCACGGCATCGACTCGCTGAACGTTGCCGCGGCGAGTGCCGTGGCCATGTGGGCACTCTCCGGGTAATGACGCCGAGGGCGTGACGACGCCCGCCCGACGCACAACGCTGGAGCATCCGCTGCAACTGCGTTGTGCGCTGCCAGTTTTGGGGTCGATCGCTCCCGATAACGGATGACTCAGCCCGGCGGGCTTAGGCTGGGGATATGAGCAATGAAGCTGTCATCATCGACGTTCTGCGCACCCCGTCGGGACGCGGCAAACCCGGGGGAGCCCTCGATGGCATCCACCCGGCTGACCTGCTGGCCACCGTGCTGCGCGAACTGGTCAGCCGCAACAATCTCGACCCGGCGCTGGTCGATGACGTGATCGGCGGCTGTGTCAGCCAGGTCGGCGAGCAGGGCAATAACGTGACGCGCACCGCCCTGCTCAGCGCGGGTTTTCCGCACACCGTTCCCGGCACGACCATCGACCGCCAGTGCGGATCCAGCCAGCAGGCCGCAGCCTTTGCCGCGCAGGCAATCATGAGCGGCAGCGCTGATGTGGTCATCGCCTGCGGGGTGGAATCAATGAGCCGGGTCCCGCTCGGTTCATCCCGGGGTGAGCAAGACCCGTTCGGCACACTCATGCACGAGCGCTACCCCGATGGCCTGGTCAACCAGGGAGTATCCGCCGAGCTCATCAACCAGAAGTGGAACCTCGGCCGCGACACCCTCGACACCTACGCGGCCCGCTCCCACCGACTCGCCGCGGCCGCCACCGAGCGCGGCGATTTCTCCGGCGAAATCGTCGCCATCACCCGCCCGGATGGCACTGTGATCAGCGAGGACGAAACCATTCGCCCCGGCACCGCGCACGCCGGGCTGTCCACCCTGCGCCCCGCCTTCCGCACGGATGCCCTCGCCGCACGCTTCCCCAAACTTGACTGGCACGTCACAGCCGGCAACTCGTCGCCGTTCACCGACGGTGCCTCGGCGACGCTGATCATGAGCGCAAAACGAGCCGCCCAGCTCGGCCTCAACCCGCGCGCCCGGTTTCACAGCTTCAGCGTGGTGGGCAGTGACCCCTTGCTCATGCTGACCGGGGTGATTCCGGCGACCCAGCGCATCCTCTCCCGGGCGGGCCTCAGCATCGACGACATCGACGCCTACGAGGTCAACGAGGCCTTCGCGAGCGTGCCGCTGGCCTGGCTGCGGGAGACGGGCGCCGATCCCGACCGACTCAACCCGCGCGGCGGGGCCATCGCCCTCGGCCACGCGCTCGGATCCTCGGGTACTCGCTTGCTGAGCACCCTGCTCAACCACCTCGAAATGACCGACGGTCGCTGGGGCCTGCAGGCCATGTGCGAGGGCGGCGGCATGGCCAACGCCACCCTGATCGAAAGGCTCTAAATGATTATCAGCGGATGCTCCGCCCTCATTACCGGAGGCGCCTCCGGCCTCGGTCTGGCCTGCGTTCGGGCGCTGCACGAGGCCGGGGCTTCCGTCGTGCTCTTGGATCTGCCGGGGGCTCCCGGCGAGGCGATCGCCCAAGCCCTCGGCGATCGTGCCCGGTTCGTGGCCGGCGACGTGACCAGTGCCGGCGACGTGCAGACCGCCGTCGACGCCGCTGTGGCCCAGAAACCGCTGCGTATCGTGATTAACTGTGCCGGGATCGCACCCGGTGCTCGCACCGTCGGCCGTGACGGGCCGTTGCCGCTCGAGGACTTCGAACGTGCGATCCGCATCAACCTCGTGGGAACCTTCAACGTCGTGCGGCTGGCCGCTGCCGCGATGCAACTCACCGACCCCCTGGGTGACACCGACCGCCAGGGCGGTGCCGAACGTGGCGTCATCGTCAATACCGCCTCGGTGGCCGCTTTCGACGGGCAGATCGGGCAGGCAGCCTACGCCGCTTCCAAGGGCGGTGTTGCCGCGATGACCTTGCCGCTCGCTCGCGAGTTCGCGCAGAGCCTGATCCGGGTCATGGCGATCGCCCCAGGGATCTTCGACACTCCCATGCTGCAGGGTCTGCCGCAGCCGGTACGGGACTCCCTGGGCGCTCAGGTGCCGCATCCGTCCCGGCTCGGCGACCCCGCAGAGTTCGCATTCCTGGTACGGCATATAGTGGAAAATCCCATGCTGAATGGGGAAACTATTCGTCTTGACGGTGCCATCCGGATGCAGCCGAAGTAGTTGCTCCACCGGCGATGGCCTGCAGGGCCGCCACGTGCACCCGCATGGCGGCCCCGCCGGCCGGGGTCGCCCGCAGCCAGGTTCGCGGACGGTTCGCCACGTAGCCCTTGCGCACGCCCAGGTAGCCGGCCGCGCTGAGCGTGGCGATCGCCTTGCTGAGTGACGAATCCTCGGTTTCGAGCAGCTGACGCAGGGTCGTGAAGTCGATCTCGGTATCCGTTCCCAGCGCCGCCATCAGTGAAAACCGCAGTGGGGTGAGCAGGGCCGGGTCGAGCTCGTGACGCGGATGCCGCCGCGCCGCGTCGGTCATGACCGCGCGCCGCGAATGGCTGCCACGACGAGCGGAGCGGCTACGAGCACGCCGCCGACGACACCTGCCAGCGGGGTATTCCAGTCGGTGCGCGCGAGCACGACCGCCAGCGTGACGAGCAGGATGAACGACGCGGCGAAACCGTTCCACTCGGGGGATCTCCAGTCGGATCCGAGGCTCGGCAGCCCCCAGCGCGACGAGGCCAGGGTCAACAAGGCCACCAGTGCCAGCATCAGGCCGAGTCCGGCGAGGGCAAACCAGCTGAAGGCGGCGAGCATGCCGGTGAGACCGAAATACAGGCCCAGACAACCGGTCATGATGCGGGCCGGTCGATTCAGCGGGGTGCGCGGAGCCCGCGGTGGCGTGGGGCCGGCCCGCCTGGCCAACATGCCGCCCTGCCAGATCAGGGGAGTGGCCGGAGCAGCGGCTACGAGCAGGTTGATGCCCCAGGGGTAACTCACTCCCAGCAGGTTGAGCACGCCGACGACACCGAACGGCACGAGCGCGACGAGCGTGATCACCAGCAGGCGCCGGTGCGTTCTCAGTACCCGGCTACGGGCACTGGCACCCATCACGAGCTGGCTCAAGACGAGAAAAGGGATGAGCAAGACGACGCTGTACGAAAAACCGCTCGTCGACCCGGTCGGCGCCGCGCTCTGTTGCTGGTTGCCGACCAGCAACAGGAACGCGCTGAGATAAATGAACATGCTGCCCGCGATACCGAATTGCATGCGGGCCAGGGTGCGATAGTCGACCGCGCTGTCGGCGCGGGCACGGGCAGCAGCCCCCGCCTCGAGTAGTCGTGCGGCGCCGGCCGCGTCGAGGTGATCATCGTTGGTTGAGCTCATCGTCGGCTCCTCAGTTTGTTCGCGCCGGAAGGTGAGCGGATGCCACCCCAGCACTACCGGCAGACTAGCAGGTACTTTCCAAATGGAAAGTTCATAGGCATTTCAACGACGAAGCGGGATATGGTCATATTTACGACGCACTTGAGGAGCACCACGGCATGGCCATGATATTCGGCACGATTCTCGTTCTTGCCGGCTTCGTCTGCGGTATTTTCTACGTTCTGCGACTGGCCTGGGCCAATCCCACGGTGCCCCTGCCACTGTTTGCGAACGCGCCGAGCCGGCCGCGTGCATCCGTTCTCTTGAACGTCGGTGCGATCGCGCTGGTCATTTGGGGTGCCAACATAATGACGCCCGACATCGGCGCGTGGGCGTTCGTGCTGCTGATCGCGGCCGTGCTCGTACCGTTCCTTGTGATTCGCGCCTGGCACAATCATCGGGTCGCCGCGGCCAACTGACCGATCAGTTCGGTATCCGAGTTGGTTCCGGCGTTGGCGTGCGCGGTGGTATTGACGGCTGCTGCTGCGTGATGCAGTGGATGCCGCCCCCGCGCGCGAACAACGCCCGCGCGTCGACCGACACCACCCGGCGCCCCGGGTAGGCCGCGGCGAGCAGATCGCGGGCCAGCGCGTCGGCATGTTCGTCGCCGAAGCTGCCGGCCACGACGCCGCCATTGACGACGAGATGGTTGACATAGTTGTAGTCGACGAATCCTTCGTCGTCGCGCAGCGTCGCGGGTGCCGGCAGGTCGATAATCGTGAATGACCGCCCGGCCGCATCGTGCGCGGCGGTCAACAGCGCGCGAAATTCACGGGTGAGCGGATAGTCGGGATGGCCCGGGTCGTGCTGCGCGTGCAGCAAAATCGTGCCCGGTGACGGCAACGCGGCGACCATGTCGACGTGCCCGCGAGTACCGAACCGGCCCTGGTCGCGGGTGAGGCCGCGCGGCAGCCAGACAACGTGCTCTGCACCGATGGTGCGGCGTAGTTCCGCTTCGACCGACGCCGTTGTAGCGCCGGGGTTGCGACCCGGGTCGAGTTGCACGCTGTGTGTGGCCAGCACGGTGCCCTCGCCGTCGACGTGAATGCCGCCGCCCTCGTTCACGAGCGATGACGAGACAACGGCAGCACCGGCGGCCTCCGCCACAAACCGGCCCACCCGCGCGTCGTGATCCCAGGTGGCCCAGTCCTGGCCGCCCCAGCCGTTGAAGGTCCAGTCGATGGCGCCGAGCCGGCCGGTTTCATCGTGCACGAAGCTCGGGCCGATATCGCGCATCCAACTGTCATTCAGCGGTGCCTCGATGATCTCGATTTCGCTGCCCAGATATCGGGCGGCGTCAGCGCGGGCCGTCGGATCGACGACCATGGTCACCGGTTCAAACTCGGCCACGGCGTGGGCGACGGCAGCCCAGGTGCTGCGAGCCTGGTGAGCCTCGGATGCTGTATCGCCGAGGGTGTAACCGCCGGTCGGAAAGGCCATCCAGACCCGCTCCTGCTGCGCGGTTTCGGCCGGCATGCGCCAGGTCATGCCTGCTCTATTGCCGTTGCGCCGTACGGATGCTTCGGGTCGACCGGCGCGGTCAGCGCCGCGTAGCTGTCGGGCCGGCGGGTGGTCAAAAACGGAAACAGGCTGAGCCACTCTTCACGCTGGGCCAGATCCAGATCGGCCATGAGCGCCACGGATTCGCCCCGCGGGGCCTGCACGAGCACGCGTCCGAACGGATCGGAGATAAACGACGAACCGTAGAAGGTGAGGTCGCCCTCGTCGCCGTGCCGGTTCGGCACCACCATGAACAGTCCGCTCGTGACGCCGTTGGCCACCACGACCTGCTGCCAGATCGGCTGGGTGTCAAAGTCGGGAAACAGCGGTTCCGAACCGATCGCGGTGGGGTAGGCCAGAATTTCGGCGCCACCCAGGCCGTACAGCCGGGAGACCTCGGGAAACCACTCATCCCAGCAGGTGGGCAGGCCGAGCTGCGCGCCGGCCACGGTATAGACCGGGTAGGCGTTCTCGGCCGGCCCCGGCCTAAAGTAAGTGTCTTCGTAATAGCCGGCGCTGATCGGGATGTGGGTCTTGCGGGTGCGACCGAGCAAATCACCGGTGGGCGACACCAGAATCGCCGTGTTGTAGCCGCGGCCGTCGAGGGGCTCGTCATCGTCGGCCGGCTTCTCGAACAGTGAGGCGTGCACGATCACGTTGTGCCGGCGAGCCTGGGCGGCCGCGAAGGCGAACGTGGGACCGGTCGTGAGGTGCTCGGCATCCGCTTTGGGGATGCCGCTGGCCCGCACGTTGCCCGGGTACTTGCTGAGGGTCAACTCGGGTAGAAACACAATTCGAGCGCCGGCCTCAGCCGCCAGACGGATGCCCTCGGCCAGTTCGGTCGTGAGCGTCGCCGCGTCAGCGTGCCAGCGGTGCTGAACGAGTCCAACGCGGAGCGGTGCGCGATCGGGCTGCTGCACCCGGGTGGGCGAGGCGGGACTGGACGGGGCCTCGATCAGGCGCATGCTGTTCTCCTTGCGGCTCTTATTGATCGAGTGATCAACAACCTGAGATCAAACTATATACACTGGTGTCCCATGTCAACACTTTCCGCGCGCAACCGGCGCAAGAGCCCCGCCGAGCGGGCCGCGGAGATCGCCCTGGCTGCCCGCCAAATCGCCCTGACCGAGGGGCTCGCCGCCGTAACGGTACGTGCCGTCGCGGCCCGGGTCGGGGTGGCACCGGCTCTGGTCGCGCATTACCAGCCGAGCATGACCGTGCTTGTGGCAGCCACCTTCGGGGCGATCGTGGCCGCCGAGATTGACGAGGTCGCCGCAGAACTAGCGGCCTGCCCCACCTCGGTGCAGGCACTCGGCGCCCTGATCGATACCCTGCTCGGCCCCGAGCGTAGCGCGGTCACCGTGATCTGGCTCGACGCCTGGAGTTTGGGACGCAGTAATTCGGCGCTCGCCACCGAGGTGGGTCGGCAAATGGATGCCTGGCAGAGCTTCCTGGTCGCCCAGTTGCAAGCCGGTGTGATCCGCGGCGAATTCGTGACCGACGATGCGCCCGCCCTGGCCTGGCAGCTTCTGGGCATCATCGATGGCCTCAATGCGCATGCCACTGTGCGCTACGGCGACGCCCGCACCGAGCGTCCCCTCGTGCGTACCATCGCCGAGCATGAACTTGCCTTGCCCGCTGGCGCGCTACGTTCTACGGCTGCAGGGTCCTGACCCCGTTAGGACTCCGCGGCGTGCGTCTCCAGAAACGTGTATACCTCGGAGTCGTCCACCCCCGGAAACGTGCCGGACGGCAGCGGCGATAGCACGTGGGCGTGCAGCCGGGCGCTCGGCCAAGCCCGGCCGGCCCAGCGGGCCGCGGCATCCGCATCGGGGCGACGGCAGCACGACTCGTCCGGACAGCGCGAGACCGTGCGCTGGGTGGTCTCCCGCCCGCGAAACCACTTCGCCTGCGCGAACGGAACGCCGACGCTGATGGAAAACTCGCCGGCATCCGTTGACCCGGTCTGCGTCGCCGACCAGTAGGTACCGGCCGGGGTGTCGGTGTACTGGTAGAACTCGGTGGTGCGGTTGGTGTGGGTGAAAGCGCTGCGGGCGCTCCACTGTTTGCAGACGTATTGGCCCTCGATCGACCCCGTGACGTCCACCGGAAACGGCAAATCGTCGTTTTCATACCCCTTCTGCAGCGCGCCGTCACCGTTGACCCGTAAGAAATGCAGGGTCATATCGAGGTGCGAGGTGGCAAGGTTGGTCAGTCGCAGGGCGGCTGCCTCGTGGGTCACGCCGAAGGTGTCGCGAAAGTCCTCCACCGAAAGCTCGCGTTCCGCCTTGGCGTTGGAGAGAAAGGCTACGGATGCCTCCCGCGGCATCAAGCAGGCGGCCGCGAAATAGTTGATCTCAAGCCTCTGCCACAAAAATTCGGCGTAGCTGCCGGGTCGTTCGTGCCCGAGCAGCCGGTGGCCCATCGCCTGCAACGCCATCGAGCGCAGGCCGTGCCCGCCGGGAATCGAGGCCGGCGGCAGGTAGATGCGTCCGTTGGCAAGGTCGGTGACCGACCGGGTGGAGTTGGGAAGATCATTCACATAGATGAGGTTGAAACCGAGCTGATCGGCCATAACGCTGACCTCGCGGTGAGTGAGGGCGCCCGAAATGTGTCCGCTCGCGCGCACCCGCTCTTCGGCGAGCTCCTCGATCTCGGGCATATAGTTACCCTGCTCCCGCATGCGCTCCCGCAACTCGGTGTTGGCTCGTCGAGCTTCTTCCGGGGTAGCGATGGCCTCGCTGGCGCGTCGGGACAGCTCGCGGTGCAGCCCCAGCAGCGATTCAACGGCGGCAAGGGGCATCCCCTTGGTCACCTTCACGACGGGCAGGCCGAGTGCCCCGTAGAGCGGATTTTTCTGGGCACGATCCAGCTCGATCTCCAGTGCCGCCCGATTGTTCGGCGCCTCCCGGCGCAACAGCTCAGCCAGGTCCACCGACAGCGCGGTCGCGAGGTCCTGCAGGGTCGATAGCTTCGGCTCGCGGCGACCATTCTCGATGAGTGACAGTTGACTGCCGGCAAGACTCACGCGCTCGCCAAGCTGGTCGAGGGTGAGGCCTCGTTCGCTTCGAAAATGGCGGATGCGATGGCCGAGGGTGATCAGATCGGAGGCTTGAGGCGACATTCCTTAACAATATCTAAAAAACATCAATTCTTAACTAGCAATATCGCCTGTTCTATGCGCCGAAGGGGAGCATCCTTGATTTGTAGCCGAAATATTGGCCATATGCAACGTCTAACAGCAACGCCGCCCGACGTTCCACAAATTTGCACCTACCCGAGTAGCACGGAAAGGCCAGGATATGACCCTCACCAACTCTTCCCTCCAGACCAACGGAGACGCACGCCCGTCCCGTACGGGCAGCACCGACCCGAACCTGCAGGCCTGGGTCGATGAGATTGCCCGCCTGACCGAACCCGACGCGATCGT
Source organism: Cryobacterium sp. PH29-G1 (assembly GCF_030063365.1). Lineage (GTDB taxonomy): Bacteria > Actinomycetota > Actinomycetes > Actinomycetales > Microbacteriaceae > Cryobacterium. The sequence continues at coordinate 386,036 of NZ_JASISY010000001.1, forward strand.
CTGGTGCGACGGTTCCAAGCGTGAGGCCAACGAGCTCTCCAAACTGCTCGTCGCTTCCGGCCAGCTCATCCGCCTCAACCCGGAATGGCGCCCCAACAGCTTCCTCGCCCGCACCAACCCGAAAGACGTCGCTCGCGTCGAGAACCGCACGTTCATCTGCTCCAACGATGAAGCGGATGCCGGCCCCACCAACAACTGGGCCGAACCGTCGGCAATGCGCGCCGAACTGCGTGGAGTCTTCGCCGGCAGCATGCGCGGTCGCACCATGTACATCGTGCCGTTCTCGATGGGCCCGCTCGGCGGCCCCATCTCGCAGCTCGGCGTCGAGATCACCGATTCCCCCTACGTTGTGCTCAACATGGGCATCATGACCCGCATGGGCGAAACCGTGCTCACCATGATCGAAGCCGGTGACCCGTGGGTGCACACCGTGCACAGCGTCGGCTACCCGCTCGTCGACGCGTCGGGCATCACTCGTCCCGACGTCGAATGGCCCTGCAACGACGAGAAGTACATCGTGCAGTTCCCCGACACCCGCGAGGTCTGGTCCTTCGGATCCGGATACGGCGGAAATGCCCTGCTTTCCAAAAAGTCTTTCGCCCTGCGCATCGCGTCCGTCATGGGCCGGGACGAGGGCTGGCTGGCCGAGCACATGCTGCTCATCAAGCTGATCTCGCCGGAAGGCGGCGTGTTCCACGTGGCCGCCGCGTTCCCGTCGGCGTGTGGCAAGACAAACCTGTCGATGCTGCGTCCGACCATTCCCGGCTGGAAGGTCGAGACCATCGGCGACGACATCGCCTGGTTGCGTCAGGGCGAGGACGGCCGCCTGTGGGCGATCAACCCCGAGGCTGGCTTCTTCGGCGTCGCCCCCGGAACCGGTGAAACCACCAACCCCACCGCTGTTTCCACCATGTGGGGCAACACCATCTTCACCAACGTCGCCCTGCGCGACGACGGAGATGTCTGGTGGGAAGGCCTCACCGACAAGGCTCCCGAGCACCTGATCGACTGGCAGGGCAAGGACTGGACGCCCGACTCCGGTCGTCCGGCCGCGCACCCGAACTCCCGCTTCACCGTTGCAGCCGCTCAGTGCCCGTCGATCGCCGACGACTGGGAAGCCGCCGGCGGCGTACCGATCGACGCCATCGTGTTCGGTGGCCGTCGTGCCACCAACGTTCCGCTGGTCGCCCAGGCGCGCAGCTGGAAGCACGGTGTCTTCATGGGCGCCACGATCTCGTCCGAGAAGACGGCCGCCGCTGACGGCATCGTCGGCGAGTTGCGTCGCGACCCGTTCGCGATGCTTCCCTTCTGCGGCTACAACATGGCCGACTACTGGGGCCACTGGCTCAAGGTCGGCAAGGACCTCGGTACCAAGGCGCCGGCGATCTTCCAGGTGAACTGGTTCCGCAAGGGCCCCGACGGTGGCTTCATCTGGCCCGGATTCGGCGAGAACTCCCGGGTTCTTGAGTGGATGATTCGCCGCATTCAGGGCACGGCCGACGCCGTCGATACCCCGATCGGCCTGCTCCCGGCCGAAAACGGTCTGAACCTTGACGGTCTTGACCTGTCGAAGGAAGCCGTAGACCAGCTGTTCGCGATCGACCAGACCAGCTGGCTCGCCGAGTGCGACCTCACCGAGGAATACTTCGACAAGTTCGGCGAGAAGGTGCCGCCGGCACTGCGCGCCGAGCTCGCGAGCGTGCGCTACCACCTCAAGGACTAGTTCCCGCAACAAAAAAACGGCCCCATCGCCTCCCGTGATGGGGCCGTTTCCCGTCCATCCTGTGCGCGCACCCCTCGCTACCTTTCCGGGCCCAGGCCCGGAAAGTGGGCCCATGATCTATCGTTGGCCCGGTGTCATAAGGTGGGCCCGGCGGCGCGCCCATCCGGGCTCGCGGCGGCATCCGTTGTGATCCACGGTGCAGCGGGGACGACGCAGCCGTAAGATTCCACCATGCATGACGACAGCGCCCTCGTCGAGACTCGACTGAACCGGTTTCTGCGCGAGCGGTTGCAGCCGGCACTCTACCGGGCCAAAGTGCCGCTCATGGTCACCGTCTGGGAGAGCCCGGGGGAGCCGGTCTCGTTCGCCGAGGCGGTCACGCATTCGTTTGTACCGTTCGTGGTGGGCGAACCGTGGGGCCGGCCGTGGGGCACGGTGTGGTTTCATCTCACCGGAACGGTTCCCGCAGACTGGCGCGGCAGCGCGGACACCCGCATCGAGGTCGTCATCGATCTCGGTTTCACCAGCGCCGTACCCGGGTTTCAAGCCGAAGGCACCGCGTACCGCCCCGACGGCCACCTCATCAAGGGTGTGGAATCGCTTAACCGCACCGTGCCGGTGACCGGCGACACCGTTGACCTCTATCTGGAAGCCGCGGCTAACCCCAATATTGCCGCTGACTTCAGCTTCACCCCCACCCTCCTGGGCGACCTCACGACGGCTGGCAGCACGCCGCTCTACTCGTTGCGCCAAGCGGATGTCGCCCAGCGCGACACACCGGTATGGCAGCTTGTGCAGGACCTGTTCACCCTCGACGGCCTGCGTCGGGAGCTGCCCATCGACGCACCGCGACGGGCGAATATTCTGCGCGCCCTCGAAAACTGCCTCGATGTGCTCGACCCGAATGACGTGGGCGCAACAGCTGCGGCCGGGCGGGCGACCCTCGCCGCCGTGCTGGCGAGCCCGGCAAACGCCAGTGCCCACCACGTGCACGCGGTGGGACACGCACACATCGACAGCGCCTGGCTTTGGCCGGTGCGGGAGACCGTGCGCAAGGTAGCACGCACCTTTTCCAACGTGCTGGATCTGATCGACCGATATCCGGACTTTGTGTTCGCGGCCTCGTCGGCGCAGCAATACGCCTGGCTGCAGCAGTTCTACCCGGAGCTTTTTCAGCGGGTGCGTCGGGCCGTCGCGTCCGGTAACTTCGTTCCGGTGGGTGGCATGTGGGTGGAATCCGACACGAACATGCCCGGCGGGGAGGCCCTCGCCCGACAATTCGTGACCGGCAAGGCGTTCTTTCAGCGCGAATTCGGGGTGGAACCGCTCGAGGTCTGGCTGCCCGATTCGTTTGGCTACTCGGCGGCTCTGCCGCAGATCGTGCGGGCGGCCGGCAGCCGCTGGTTTCTCACCCAAAAGCTGTCCTGGAACGACACGAACGTTTTTCCGCACCACAGTTTTCTCTGGGAGGGCCTCGACGGCAGTCGAATCTTCACGCATTTTCCGCCGGTCGCCGACTACAACGCGCAGCTGTCCGGGCTCGAACTGGCCCGGGCCGAGCGTCTGTTCGCGGAGAAGGGCGCGGCGAATACCTCCCTCGTGCCGTTCGGTTGGGGCGACGGCGGTGGCGGACCGACCGAGGAGATGATCGCGGCCGCGCACCGCACCGCCTCGCTCGAGGGATCTCCGACGGTGGAGTTGTCCAGCCCCCGCGCGTTTTTCGAGGCGGCGGAGGCCGAGTATGCCGTGCCGCCGGTGTGGTCGGGCGAGCTCTACCTGGAATTTCATCGCGGCACGCTCACCTCGCAGGCTCGCACCAAACAGGGCAACCGGCGCAGCGAACACCTGCTGCGGCAAGCCGAGCTGTGGGCGACGACGGCCGCGGTTCGGGTGGGGGCGGAGTATCCGCGCCGGCAACTTGAACAGGCCTGGCAGACCGTGCTGCTGCAGCAATTCCACGACATTCTTCCGGGATCGTCGATCGCCTGGGTACACCAGCAGGCGGAGCGCGAGTATGCGCGGGTTGCCGCCGAGCTCGAGGGCCTGATCGCGGCATCCGTTCGAGCGCTGTGCGGGGCGGGTGACGGCGCGATCGTGCTCAACGCCGGACCGTATGACCGTGCCGGCGTGCCCGCGCTCGGTGGAAGCCTGCCCCGGGTTGACCTGGTGGGGCCACCCGTCACAGCGACGCTCACCCCAACCGCCGACGGCTGGCTGCTGTCGAACCGGCACGTGCGAGTGGCAATAGACACCGACGGCCTGTTCTGCTCGGTCTACGATCGCAGCGCCGAGCGGGAGGTCGTGCCGCCCGGCAGCCGGGCCAACCTGCTCACCCTGCACCGGGACACCCCCACCCAGTGGGATGCCTGGGACATCGACACCCCGCACGCCCGACTCTTCGACGCGCTCACCGCTGCCGAATCGGTCGAACCATTGGCCGCTGACGAGTTGCCTTCGGGGTCGGTCGGCCTGCGCATTATCCGTCGGTTCGGTGCGTCCCGGATCAGTGAAGACGTCATTCTTGCGGGGGACTCTGTCGCGATCGATCTGCTGTTCAGCATCGACTGGCAGGAACAACAGAAACTGTTACGGCTAAATTTCCCGCTCGACCTGCAGTCCGATCGCGCCGCGTCCGAAATTCAATTCGGTCATATATTCCGTTCGACGCATACGAATACCTCGTGGGATGCTGCCCGCTATGAAACGGTCGCCCACCGCTGGGTGCACGTCGGCGAACCCGGCTTCGGAGTGGCCGTCGCGAACGATTCCACCTACGGTCATGCCATCACCCGCACCGCATTCGCCGCGATCGGTCGGGTAGGCACCACCGTCTCGCTGTCCCTGCTGCGCGCCCCGCTCTATCCCGATCCGACCGCAGATCAGGGGCGGCACGAACTGCGCGTGGCGTTGCTCGTCGGAGCCGCCATTCCCGATGCGGTCGATGCGGGGTATCGACTGAACCTGCCCCTGCGCACCGTGACCGGCGTGGGTGCGGTGCCGATCGACCCACTGTTCACGGTCGACAATCCGGCGGTCGTGATCGAGGCCGTCAAACTCGCCGAAGACGGTAGCGGTGATGTCATCGTGCGGCTCTACGAAGCGCACGGCACCCGGGCCCGGGCCCGGGTCATCCGCTCGTTTCCGGCGGGTGCGGCCTACGACACCGACCTGCTCGAGCGTCGGAGCACGGTATCGGCCGAACGTGACGCCGAGAACGCTGGCGACGCTGAGAATGGTGACGACGCCCATGGCAACGCCGCGCTCCTGCTCGAACTGCGTCCGTTCCAGCTGGTGACGCTGCGCTACCCCCGCACCCCGACGGCCTAGACGAGCAGCTGGTGCTTGGCGAGGTCGCGGTAGAGCGGCGTCGACACCACGAGCTCGGAGTGCGTGCCCACGCCAACGACCTGGCCGTGGTCGAGCACCACGATCTGGTCGGAATCCACCACGGTCGACAGCCGGTGCGCAATGACGATGAGCGTGCGGTCGGCCGCGACGGCATCGATGGCCTCGCGCATCATCTGCTCGTTCTTGCCGTCGAGACTCGACGTGGACTCGTCGAGCAGCAGAATCGGCGGAGCCGCGAGCAGCGCCCGCGCGATCGCGAGCCGCTGGCGTTCGCCGCCCGAGAGTTTGACGCCGGATTCGCCGACCGCGGCGCCGAGACCGGCCGGATCGCGGTCGAGCACCTCGCCTAGATTGACCGCGTGCAGCACCTTGATGCACTCGTCGTCGGTGGCATCGGGCGTGGCGAGGGTGAGGTTGTCGCGCAGCGACCCGGCGAGAACCGGCGCATCCTGTTCGACGTACCCGATCTGGGCACGCAGCGCGATGCGGTCCAACGAACGGATGTCCAACCCGCCCAGTCTCACCGTGCCGGCGTCGACGTCATAGAACCGTTCGATCAAGGCGAGGATCGTGCTCTTGCCGGCGCCGCTGGGCCCGACCAGCGCGGTGCGCAGACCGCGCGGGGCGTTGAAGGAAACCCCGCTGAGCACCGGACGGGGCTCCGTGGCGTCGGCGGAGTCATCGGCGGGAGAGTCCTCGGAAGCGGAGTCATCGGCGATGAATTTCGCAGCGTGGGCAGCGTCGGCGCCGGCACTCGCGACGTCTTCGGCCGGTGCGCCGGCATAGCCGAAGTGCACGTTCTCGAAGCTGATTGCGGCGGCCTCGGGGTTGACCTTCTCGTTGGCGGCACCCACCGTCATGGCCAGCGGTGCGATATCGCGGTCGAACTGGTCTTCGGTGGGCAGATCGATGATCTCCTGAATGCGGCCGAGCGCCCCGAGCGCCGAGTTCACCGAGGTAATCGCTCCGAAGAACTGGCCGAGGGGCATGATCATGAGAAACAGAAACAGAATGAACGCGACCAGGTTGGCCACGGTGATGGCTTCGCTGGCCACACGAAAACCGCCGACACCGAGTACCACCAGAAATGACACCTGCATGGCGATGCCGGCGATCGGTACGACGAGGGCGCTGATCTTGGCGACCTTGATGCCCATCCGCCAGGCGCCGCGAGCGTCTTCTTCGATCACAGACGTCTCGCGTGCGGTCGCGTTGGAGGCGCGCACGGTGCGGATCGCGCTGATGGCACGTTCCACGCTCGCGGCGAGGTCGCCGACCTTGGCCTGGGCGGCCTGGCTGGCCGTGCGGATGCGTCGGGACAGCAGCGTGACGGTGACCACCGACACCGCGATCACGAGTACGGTCAGCCCGAGCAACACCGGGTCGATCACGAGCATAGCCACGAGCGCGCCGAGGAAGGTGAGCGATCCGCCGATCGCTTCAACCAGACCCTGGGTGAGCACCGCGCGCAGCAGCGTGGTATCGCTGCCGACGCGGGAAACGAGGTCGCCGGTGCGACGGGCGTCGAACTCGCTGATCGGCAGCCGGAGCAAGCGTTCGACCAGTTTGCGGCGGCTGGAGAGCACAACACCCTCGCCGGTGCGCTGCAGCAAATAGTGCTGGTATCCGCTGATCAGACCCGACACCACCACGAGGGCAATCAGCAGGCCAACGAGGGAACCGAGCGGTTTGTCGTTCTGCACGATGGTGATGACCTGGCTCACGAGCAACGGCTGGGCCAGGCTCGCCGCCGCGCCGAGCACGCTCAGCACAATGACCACGGCGAGTACCTTCTTGTGCTCAAGCAGGTAAGGCAGCAGCTGGCTGAACCGCGCTCTCGGTCCGGTGGGGGCGGGGCGGCCGCGCCGGCCAACACGCGGCGGCTTGATCGCCGTTGGGGTCGGGGACACAGTGGAACTTTCAGGCGCACGAGGAACGGTAGTCACTCATAAATCTTAACCGTCGCAGATGCGAACAATGCCCATTGTCACGGTTCGGTCTACAGTGGGCCACTGTGCCAGAGACTGTCATTGTCACCCAGAATCTCGTGAAGAGATACCAGAATTTCGTCGCCGTCGACGGTATTGATTTCGAGGTGGCGGCGGGGGAGTCCTTCGGCCTGCTCGGCCCCAACGGGGCCGGCAAATCTACGACGATGCGCATGATCGGCGCGGTCTCCACCCGCACGAGCGGTGATCTCAGCGTGCTCGGCCTCGACCCCGATCGGTACGGTCCCGAGATTCGGGCGCAGCTCGGCGTCGTGCCGCAGGAGAACAATCTCGACCTCGAACTGAAGGTTCGGGAGAACCTGCTGGTGTACGGCCGGTACTTTGGTCTGCCGCGTGCCCGGGTGGCCCGCCGCGCCGATGAGCTGCTCGAGTTCGCCCAGCTCGAAGACAAAGCCACCGCCAAGGTCGATGACCTCTCCGGCGGGATGAAACGCCGGCTCACCATCGCGCGGGCTCTCATCAATGACCCGCGCCTGCTGCTTCTCGACGAGCCGACGACCGGCCTCGACCCGCAGGCACGCCACATACTCTGGGACCGCTTGTTCCGCCTCAAGGAGCAGGGCACGACGCTGCTGTTGACCACGCACTACATGGACGAAGCCGAACAGCTCTGCGACCGCCTCGTTGTCATCGACCAGGGTCGCATTATGGCCGAGGGCTCACCGGCCGAGCTCATCCGGCGGTATTCCTCCCGCGAGGTGCTCGAGGTGCGGTTCGGCTCCACCCAGAACGCCGAGGCGGCCGGGCGCCTTCACGGTTACGGCGAACGGATCGACGTTTTGCCCGACCGCATTCTGGTCTACAGCACGAGCGGCGAGAAGGAATTAGAGCGGATGACCGCGGCCGGCCTCCGCCCGATCACGAGCCTGGTGCGACGATCCAGCCTGGAAGACGTGTTCCTGCGCCTCACCGGCAGAAACCTGATCGAATGAGCAGCCGGGAAGAGAGCGAGCGCATCCACTCGGCGGCGCTCGCCTCCGCCGTTGCGGCCGCGGCGCGCACCCGCCGCTACGGCTCCTGGTACGTGGCCGAGCACCGGTTTCGGGTCATGGGCACGTATGCGCAGACCGTGCTGTTCACCGCGATCGGCAGCCCGCTCGTCTACCTCTACGCGATGGGGGTGGGCCTGGCCAGCCTCGTCGACGGCAACGTCGGCGCGAACGCCCTCACCGGGGTGAGCTACCTCGTATTCCTGGCACCGGCGCTGCTCGCGAGCAGCGCGATCGCGGTCGCCTCCGAAGAATTCACCTACCCGATCATGCTCGGACTTAAATGGAATCCGACCTTCTTCGGCATGAACGCGAGCGCCATCCAACCCGGCCAGGTCATCAACGGCCTCGTGATCTCCGTCGCGGCGCGCATGCTGCTCACCTGTGCCATCTACTACGTGTTCATGCTGGTCTTCGGGGCGGTGCCCGGGGCGCTCGGCATCGTGGCCGTGCTGGTCGCGCTACTCACCGGGCTCTCCTTCGGTGTGCTCGTCATGGCGTACACGATCACGCTCAAGGACGACACCGGCCAGCTCGCCATGGTGCAGCGCCTCATCGTTCTGCCGATGACGCTGTTCTCCGGCACGTTTTTTCCGCTGACCCTGCTGCCGCCCTACCTGCAGTGGATCGGCTGGATCTCACCACTCTGGCACGGTACCGAGCTCTCCCGCGTCTTCGCCTACGGAATGTCCGAGCCGCTCTGGCTGAGCCTGGTACACGTGCTCTATCTGACGGCACTCCTGGCCATCGGCTGGATCTGGTGCCGCCGCCTCACCGTCCGGCGGCTGAACAAATGACCGGCAGCATCGGCAGTCTCTATTCCGGCAACGCGCGCAGTGTGATGGCCCGCGGCTGGCGCGCAACACGCAGTACCAACTCGCTCGTCGTGCTCAGCGGTGTGGTGGAACCGATCTTCTACCTGCTGTCGATGGGACTGGGCCTCGGCACCCTGATCGGTCCGGTGCAAACGTCGGGCGGCGCGAGTGTGTCCTATGCGGCATTCATTGCGCCGGCCCTGCTGGCCGTCGCCGCCATGAACGGCGCGATCTACGACTCGACCTGGAACGTGTTCTTCAAGATGCAGTTCGCCAAACTCTATGAGGGCATGCTCGCGACCTCGCTCGGTCCGCTCGACGTGGCACTGGGCGAGATCTCGCTCGCTCTGCTGCGCGGGCTGCTCTACGCGAGTGGATTCATGCTCGTCATGCAGATACTGGGCCTGAACCTCACCTGGTGGGCATTGCTCGCCCTGCCGGCCGTGCTGCTGATTGCGTTCGGTTTCGCGAGCGTCGGCATGGCGGTCACGAGTTATCTGAAGACGTTCCAGCAGATGGACTGGATCAACTTCATGCTGCTGCCGATGTTTCTGTTCTCGGCCACGTTCTACCCGCTCAGCGTTTACCCGCAGGGCATCCAATATCTGATTCAGGCGCTGCCGCTCTGGCACGGTGTCGAGCTCGTGCGCGGCCTGACCACCGGCCAGGTCGACCCCGGGATGCTCTGGCACGTTCTGTACTACGCGGTGATGATCGCGGTCGGCCTGGTCCTGACCACCCGCCGCCTGCGAGCCCTCCTCCTCGACTAGCGGATGGCGGCGGCAGGGTTTCGCAGACTGACTCGCGCGGTCTCGAGACGCGCGTAAAGCGCGCGCCCTGACTGGCGAAACTTATACTTCGCCGGCCCATCGGCGGCTAGCGATGCAGGTCGAGGTCCTTTGTTTCGCGGCTGAGGATCAGCGCGATCAGGGTGACGACGGCCATTACCGCGAGGTAAATGCCGACCCAGAACGGGCTGCCCTCGCCGAGCGTCCAGAGCCAGATGGCGATGAACGGGGCGACGGCGGCACCGAGAATCGAGCTCATGTTGTAGGCGAACGCGGAACCGGTGTAGCGCACGCTGGTCGGGAACAGCTCGGGCAGCAGCGCGCCCATCGGGCCGAAGGTCATTCCCATGAGTGAAAAACCGACAATAAGAAACACCATCACTCCGACGAAGCCGGCGCCGAGCAGCGGCACGAACAGCAGACCGAACACAATAATGGCCAGCGTCACCACGATGAGCGTCTTGCGACGACCGTGCTTATCGGCCCACGGGCCGGAGGCGAGGGTGAAGATTCCGAAGAACACCACGCCGGCAATCATCATGAGAATGAAGTTGTTGTAGCTGAAGCCGAGTCCCGGAACCGCAGCATCCGTTGCGGCGCGGCCGTAGCCGAGCGTGAACGTGGTCATCAGGTAGAACAGCACGTAGGTGGCGAGCATGATGAACGTGCCGAGGATGAGTTCACGCCAGTTCGATTTGAATACGGCGGCGAGCGGCAGCTTCTCGACCCGGTCGGACTTGACGACCTTGGTGAAGACCTCACTTTCGACCAGGCGCAGACGCACCCAGAGTCCGACGATAACCATCACAGCGGAGAACAGAAACGGGATGCGCCAGGCCCACTCGAGGAATGCCTCGGACGGGCGGGTCGGGTCGGTGGACGGCAGTGCGAGAGCGAGGCCGAGAAAGAGAGTGTTGGCGATGATGAAGCCGAGCGGGGCGCCGACCTGAGGGAAGGTGCCGTACCAGGCACGCTTGCCGACCGGGGCGTTTTCCGTCGCGACGAGTGCCGCGCCGCTCCACTCGCCGCCGAGGGCGAAGCCCTGGGCGAGGCGCAGGATGACGAGCATGAAGGGTGCCCACCAGCCGATCATGTCGTAGGTCGGCAGCAGACCGATCAGGAAGGTCGCGATGCCCATCGTGAGCAACGCGCCGACCAGGGTGGCCTTGCGACCCTTGCGGTCGCCGAAGTGGCCGAAGAACAGCGCGCCGATCGGGCGGGCGACCATGGCGGCGCCGAAGACGGCGAAGGAGGCGAGCAGCGCGGTGGTCTCGTTGCCGGTGGGAAAGAACAGGTGCGGGAAGACCAGCACAGCCGCCGTGGCATAAACGTAGAAATCGTAGAACTCAATGGTCGTACCGATAAGGCTCGCCATGATGACGCGGCTTTTCGGGTTGAGTGGTGTGGTCGGCGTCGAAACGGACGCTGTGGCAGTAGACATGGGGGTGAAACACTCCGGTTGGGATGGCGGGGCGCCGACGCAGCCCGCATGTCGTTCAGACATCCCGCGGCAGCGCTCAAGCACGAATGGTGGTGTGGCCGCGTTTTAGAGGTCACTAAAGACTTTACCCCCGTGGTTTCCGGCGATCGCCGCCCGGCTACTTCCAGAGCACCGCAATGGCCACGTTTGCGAGGGTCAGGGCGCCGATGGCCCAGAGCACGAGCGACGACACGCTCGGCTTCTTGCGGTTCACGATCACGAGCACGGTGATCACGATAAGTACGAGCAGCTTGACGCCGATCTTGGCGTTGTCGATGTGGCCGAGCGCGCCCATCTCAATGATGCCAACGAGCAGCAGTCCGGTGACCAGCTGGGTCAGCGCACCGTGGAACATCGCGGCAACGATCGTGCCTTTGCCGGCAATGATCGGCTTGATCTGCACGAGAAAGCCGCCGAGCAGTGAGGCCAGGCCGACGAAGTGCAGAATGAGCAGAATATTGCGTAAAAGGTCCATGCGCTCAGCCTAGGCGACGCCGTGGTCGCGCAACTCACGCAGCACGAGCGCGGTGGCCAGGGCAGCGGATGCCGCCTCCTCGCCCTTGTCCTCCTTCGAACCGGGTAGACCGGCCCGGTCGAGCCCCTGCTGTTCGTCGTCGAGCGTCAGCACGCCAAAGCCCACCGGCTTGCCGGTATCGAGCGCCACGCGGGTGAGGCCATCCGTTGCCGCATTCGACACGAACTCGAAGTGGGGGGTGCCGCCGCGAATGATCACGCCGAGGGCGACGACCGCGTCGGCTCCGCTCTCGAGCGCGACCTTGCAGGCAACGGGCAGTTCGAAACTGCCCGGCACGCGCACCACCGAGAACTCGGCGTTGCTGGCCTCGAGCACCCGGGTGGCACCGGCGATGAGGCCGTCGGTGATCACGTCGTGCCATCGGCCAGCCACGACGACAACCCGCAGTCCGCTCCCGTCAACACTGATTACCGGTCCTGTTCCAGCCATTAGGCGATTCCGTTCATGAGCTCGATGTTGCTGATGTGGTGACCCATTCGGTCACGCTTGGTGGCGAGGTAGTTCTCGTTGAACTCGCCGATGCCGACCACGAGTGGCACCCGTTCGGTCACGGCGACGCCGTGCAGTTCGAGCTGGCGTACCTTCTCCGGGTTGTTGGTGAGCAGCCGCACCGAGTTCAAACCGAGATCGTGCAGGATGCTGGTGGCCGCACCGTAATCACGGCTGTCAACGGGCAGGCCCAGCGCCACGTTCGCGTCCAGGGTGTCGAGGCCGTCCTCCTGCAGCTCATAGGCGCGTAGCTTGTTGATCAGTCCGATGCCGCGTCCTTCCTGGCCGCGCAGGTAGACGACCACGCCGCCCTCTTCCTGAATGATGTCGAGCGAGGCGTCGAGCTGCGGTCCGCACTCGCATTTGAGCGAGCCGAAGGCTTCGCCGGTGAGGCACTCCGAGTGCACCCGCACGATGGCGCCATCAACCGGGGTGCCCGCCACGAACGCAACGTGGTCGGCGCCGGTGGAACGGTCGCGGTAGGCGCGCACCCGAAAGGCACCGTGCCGGGTGGGGACCGTGGTCTCCACCTCGAAGTCCACGCGCGGAGCTTCGATGAGGGGGGCGATCGTCGGCAGGGTTTCATTCGGGTGCACCTCGTCGAGGTAGCTGATCAGGTCTTTGATCGTGATCACGAGCAGGCCCTCGCGCGCTCCGAGTTCGAGCAGGCCGGGCAGGCGCATCATTTCGCCGTCCTCGGCGACGATCTCGGCGATCGCCGCGACCGGTACCAGACCGGCCAGTTTCATCAGATCCACGCCGGCTTCGGTGTGGCCGGCGCGCTCGCGCACGCCGCCATCGCGGGCGCGCAGCGGCAGAATGTGGCCGGGGCGGTGCAGGCTCGCCGGTGCCGACACGGGGTCGGCGAGTACCCGCAGGGTGTGGGCGCGATCGGCCGCGCTGATTCCGGTCGACAGCCGGTCGGCTGCGTCGACACTCACCGTGTAGTTGGTGCCGAGCGGGTCTTCATTGTTCACCACCATGACCGGCAGGTCGAGCTGGTCGGCAATCTCGTTGGTCATCGGCGCGCAGATGAAACCCGAGGAATAGCGCACGGTCCAGGCGATCCACTCCTGGGTGGCCAGCTGGGCGGAGATGATGACGTCGCCTTCGTTTTCGCGGCCTTCGTCGTCGGCGACGATGACCGGTCGGCCGAGGCGGAGGGCGTCAAGGGCGGAGGGAATATCGGCGAGGCTCATGATGCGCTCCTAGGTGCGGTTGTCTGCTGGGGTGTGCTGGCGGTTAACGGTTCAGGGGGAGTTGCGGCGGCAGAAAGTGCCAGCATCCGTTCAACGTGGCGAGCCAGAATATCGGTCTCAATGTTGACCCGGTCGCCCACGACTGCCTCGCCGAGGGTGGTGGCGGTCAGGGTTTCGGGAATGAGCGATACCTCGAACCACTGGTTGGCTTCGGTGGCCGGGCTGATGTCGCTCACGGTGAGGGAGACACCGTCGATGGCGATCGATCCCTTGTCGACGACGAGCGGCGCCAGGTCGGCGCCCAGGCTGAATCGAAGCACCCGCCAGGCCTCACCCGGGCGGATCGCGAGCACGGTGCTGGTACCGTCGATGTGCCCCTGCACGATGTGACCGCCGAGGCGATCGCCCACGAGGGCGGCGCGTTCGAGGTTGACCGGGGAGCCGACCCGGGCGTCGGACAGCGTCGACATGCGCAGGGTCTGTGCCATCACGTCGGCGGTAAAGGTCTCGGGGGTACGCTCCACCACGGTGAGGCACACGCCCCCCACGGCGATGGAGTCGCCGTGACCGGCACCCGCGACGACCAGCGGGCCTCGAATGGTGAGGCGAGCGGCATCCTGGCTCAGGTCGATGCGCTCGATCTGGCCGAGCTCCTCGATGATTCCGGTAAACATGCGTGTCCTTAGATCGAAGCGGGTTGGGGCCGGGCGACGATGAGAACGTCGTCGCCGAGCCGGTCGAGGGAATGAATGGAGAGGCGGCGCTGCCGGTCGATGGCGGTCACACCAATGTCGCCGAGGGCGAGCTGCGGTCCGCCGATCAGCGTCGGCGCGAGATAGATCAGGTATTCGTCGACCAACCCGGCCGCGACGAAGGCGCTCGCCACGGTCGGCCCGCCCTCGATGAACACGGTGCGCAGGCCACGGCCGTGTAGATCGGCCAGCACGCCCGGCAAGTCCTGACCGTCGAAAAACAGTGGCTGCTCGGGGTGGTCGAACAGGGCAGCGGATGCCGGCACCGCACGACGGCCGACCACCACGGGTACCGGCTGTTCGGTGAGCAGGCTGCCGGCTTCGTCGCGTGCGGTCAGCGCCGGGTCGTCGGCGAGCACGGTGCCGGTTCCCACCAGAATGGTGTCGCTGGCGGCGCGACGCCGATGCACGTCGAGGCGGGCCGCCGCGCCGGTGATCCACCGGCTCGAGCCGTCGGCCGCGGCCGCACGGCCGTCGAGGCTCGAAGCCCACTTGAGCGTGACGAACGGGCGGCGGAGGCGCGCGGCGACCAGCCAGTCGCCGAGAAATGCCTCGCCCGTTTCGGCGAGCAGGCCGCCCCGTACGTCGATGCCGGCGGCACGGAGCCGGTCGGCCCCGCCGCAGGACTGCGGGCCGGGGTCGGTCACGGAATACACGACTCGGGTGACGCCGGCCTCGATCAGAGCGTCGGAGCAGGGTCCGGTACGGCCGACATGATTGCACGGTTCGAGCGTGACGATGGTGGTGCTGCCGCGTGCGGCGCCCGGGGCGAGCTTCGACAGGGCATCGACCTCGGCGTGCGGCGTTCCGGCGCCGCGATGCCAGCCCTCGGCGAGGGTGTCGCCGGCCGCGTTCACGATGACGCAGCCGACTTGCGGATTCACCCCGGTCGCCGGGCCGCGCGATGCGAGTTCCAGAGCGCGCAGCATGGCCGTGTGCAGGGCGGGGCTCTGCACACCGGTGTCGGCGTCTGCGTTCGTGGTCATCCCGCCCTCATCCGTGTCGGACGAGCTCCGGGGGTATGGGAATGCGTTTCCACGCGAAATCCCGTCGGTCGACCATAGGGGCCAACCGACTCGTGCGCCTCCCGTCCGGACTTTAACCGTCGGTGCTGGAGTTTCACCAGCTCAACCGTTTGGCCCCGCACAGTTTCTTACGGGACTAACGGGTCGCGGACTTTAACCGCCGGTTCGGAATTACACCGACCCCGGAGCACGTGTACTGCAAGTTCTACTTCTAGTTATAGTGCAACAGCCTGCATGCCGTGTTATTCCCGCCCGGATCCGTCGTTTTGGGATGAGGTCAGGGGGCCTCGATCAGGACTCGGGCGGTACTCTCATCGACGAACAGGTCGGTGATGAGCTGCGCGGCCAGGGCTCCGCGCAGGCTGGCCAGTTTGGAACGGCCCGCCACGACGCAGATGCGCCGCGGCGTGCGGCGCAGCACCGTGAAATCCGGCCCGGTGGAGCGTGCGTTCAAGGCGATCCGGTCGGCCGAACCGTCGGCACGGTAGAACACGGTAGCCACGTCGCCGACCACTCCGGCGGCGCTGAGCGCATCGAATTCGGCCTGTTCCAGGTAACCGCCGGCATAGACACGGCTGATCACACCCGAAAACGGCGAGCCCAGGCCGAAGAGGGCAATGTCCATGATGGCTTGCATCTCGAGCAGCCGGCTGATGCTGCGCTCCCGCCACAACGCCTGCTTGGTCGCCGGATCGTCGAAGAACGCCGGCACCGGAAACTGCTGCACGTGCGCGCCGAACGCCGTACCGAAGCGTCCGAGGATTTCACTGGCATAGCCGAGCCCGGTCGTGCGCATGTTTCCGGCACCGTTGAGCTGCACGATCTGCGAATTGTGCGTCTGTTTCGGGGTGACATGCCGGCTGATCGCATTCATGGTGGAACCCCACGCGATGCCCATGGTCATGTTGGAGTCGAAATACTGACCGAGAATTCGTGCAACCGAGAGCGCGACGCGCTCGAGCCGATCGACATCGCTTGCGCTGTCGGGAACGGGAACCACGTGGGCGGTGATCTGAAATCGCGCCTCGATTTGCTGCTCGAGATGGCTCGGGGCGTCGAGGGGTGACCTGATCTGGATGTCGACCAGGCCGGTCTCGCGGGCGTGACTGAGCAGGCGCGAGACCGAGGATCGGGAGGTATGCAACTCGTGGGCGATGGCATCCATGGTGAGGTCCTGCATGTAGTACAGGTGCGCCGCGGTGAGCGCGTCACGGTTGCGGTCGGACTGTACAGAATCGATATCGAAGGTCACGGCGGCTCCTTGCACGTATGTTCAATCCAGTTGAGAAATTGTGTCGAACTGTCAGACTGAATCTATTCATATGGCGTGCCCCGCGCAATTCGAGCCAGGGCAAGCCCCGAGACAGAGGTGACAACAATGTCGTTCTTAAACTCACAGACTTCGACCGCGATCTCCGATCGCCCCCGCGCCCAGGTGCTCATCATCGGCGCCGGCATCAATGGCATTGCCACCTTCCGCGATCTGGCGCTGCAGGGCGTCGACGTGGTCATCGTCGAGAAGAACGACTACGTCTCCGGCGCCTCATCGGCCAGTTCGCACATGATCCACGGTGGGGTGCGCTACCTCGAAAACGGAGAATTCCGCCTGGTTAAAGAGTCGGTCGAGGAGCGCAACGGTCTGCTCAAGATCGCGCCACACTACGTCAAGCCGCTGCAGACGACCATTCCCATCTTCTCCACGTTCTCCGGTGTGATGGCCGCCCCACTGCGCTTTCTCACCCATAAGCAGGGCAAGAAGCACGTAGAGCGCGGCGCCCTGCTCATCAAAATGGGCATGATGATCTACGACGCCTTCTCCCGCGACGGTGGAACGGTGCCCCGCCACGAGTTCAAGGGCCGCAAGAAAGCGCTCGCCGCCCTGCCCCTGTTGAACCCCAGCCTCAAGTACACGGCCACCTACTACGACGCCGCCATGCACGACCCGGAACGCCTCGCCCTCGACGTACTGCGCGACGGACTGGAGGCCGGAGTGCACGCTCGCGCCGCCAATTACGTTGAAGCTGCGGGGATGAACGAGGATGGCGTGCTGCTGCGCAACACCATCACCGGCGAAGAGTTCACCTTCCAAGCGGATGTCGTCGTCAACACGAGTGGGCCGTGGACCGACCTGACCAATGACGCCCTCGGCCAGCCGAGCACCTTCATGGGCGGCACCAAGGGGTCCCACATCGTTCTGGACAGCCCGGAGCTGCTCGCGGCGACCGGTGGCCGTGAGATCTTCTTCGAGCACGAAGACGGTCGAATCGTGCTGATCTACCCGCTGAAGGGCCGCGTTCTGGTCGGCACGACCGACCTTGAGCACGACATGACGAAGCCGATCCGGTGCACCGAGCACGAAATCGATTACTTCTTCGACCTGGTCGCGCACGTATTCCCAACCGTCCCGGTCGATCGGTCAAACATCGTCTTCCGCTTTGCCGGCGTGCGCCCCCTGCCGCGCCACGACGAGGAGGCCCCCGGTTTCGTCTCCCGCGACTACCGCATTGAGTCGCGGCCGCTGCCGCGCACGAACGCAGTCGACGGCACCCTGCTCAGCCTCGTCGGCGGCAAATGGACCACGTTCCGCGCGCTGGCCGAGAACCTGAGCACCGACATCCTCAAGCTGCTCGGCCTGCCGCGGACCGTCTCCACCGAGGGCCTCGCTATCGGCGGCGGTCGTGACTTCCCGGCGACGCCGGCCGCCCATCTGGTCTGGGTTACGGCCCACGGCGATGAGGTCGGTGTCGAGCGTGCGGGCGCCCTACTGGCCCGCTATGGCACCCGCGCGAGTGAGGTCATCGACTTTCTGACCGACCCCTCCGCAGCAGCGGATGCCCCCCTCCAACACAATCCTGCCTACACGCGGCGTGAGATCGAATTCCTGGCTTCCACCGAGAGCGTGGTCCGGTTGATCGACGTGCTCCTGCGTCGCACCAGCATGGCTTTCGTCGGTGCGGTGACCGCGTCGCTGATCGAGGAATTGGCGCAGATTGTCGCCCCCGTTCTCGGTTGGGATGCCGGTCGGCGGGCCGAGGAGATCGCGCTGGCTCGCGACATCCTCCGCGACGCACACGGGGTCACCCTCGCGGCTGCGGGCCAGGGTTCCGTTCTGGTCGCTTAGGTTCCGACCGCTGGACCCGGCTCAGGATTGCCGACAATCTGCACGAACGTGCAGCGGAAACGGGCCGAATTTGAGCCGGGCGCCGATACGTTTTTAAACACACAGCACGATCGCCGCATTCGACAACAAGGTCGGTCGGTGAATAGCAGCACCCCCATCTGAAAGGTCAATGTGGACAATCTCGGTGTCGTCTTTATGTCAGAGGTCGTGGGAACGGCCATCCTCGTCTTGCTGGGTTGCGGCGTGGTCGCCAACGTAGCGCTAGCGAAGAACAAGGGCTTCGGCGGCGGCTTCCTCATGGTCACCATCGGTTGGGGCCTCGCGGTCTACGCCGGTGTGGTCGCCGCTTACAACTCGGGCGCCCACCTGAACCCTGCTGTCACCCTCGGGCTCGTCGCCAGCGGCGCGACCGAATTCGGTTCCGGCGTGCCGGTCAACTTCGTATCGACCATGGCCTATATCGGGGCCCAGATGATCGGTGGCATCCTCGGTGCCGTCGTCGTCTGGCTCGCCTACAAGCAGCACTTCGACCAAGAGCCGGATGCGGCCGCCAAGCTCGGCGTCTTCTCGACCGGCCCGGCCATTCGCTCCTACGGCTGGAACCTGGTCACCGAGATCATCGGTACCTTCGTTCTGGTCTTCGTCGTGATCGGCTTCGGCCGCAACGGCGACAGCGGCGGGCTCGCCGCGCTCGGCGCGCTGCCGGTTGCCCTGCTCGTTATCGTGATCGGTACCTCACTCGGCGGACCGACCGGTTATGCCATCAACCCGGCTCGTGACCTCGGCCCGCGCATCGCGCACTTCTTCCTGCCGATCAAGGGCAAGGGTTCCAGCGACTGGTCCTATTCCTGGGTCCCGGTCCTCGGCCCCATCATCGGTGGCGTGCTCGCTGGAGTATCCTCCGGCGCGCTGCTTCCGATCCTGGGCTAAGGGTACTGACGTACCCTGCAGCATCCGCTTTCGTTTTGAACTGAATTCTCACCTGGAACAACAAAGGAGTTAGAACATGGCCAAGTACGTTCTCGCCATCGACCAGGGAACCACGAGCTCCCGCGCGATCATCTTTGACAAGGCCGGATCGATTATCTCGACCGGTCAGCTTGAGCACGAACAGATTTTGCCGCAGGCCGGCTGGGTCGAGCACGACCCCAAAGAAATTTGGGACAACACCCGTGAGGCCATCGGTCAGGCGTTGTCAAAGGCAAATATCACCCGCCACGACATCGAGGCCGTCGGAATCACCAACCAGCGCGAAACCGCTGTGGTCTGGGACAAGAACACCGGTGTCCCCGTCTACAACGCCATCGTCTGGCAGGACACCCGCACCCAGGCCATCGTCGATCGCCTCGCGGCCGATGGTGGCGTCGACCGGTTCAAGAACCAGGTCGGCTTGCCCCTGGCGACGTACTTCTCCGGGACCAAGATTGTTTGGATCCTCGAAAACGTCGAGGGTGCCCGCGAGAAGGCGGATGCCGGCGACCTTCTGTTCGGCACCACCGACTCCTGGGTGCTCTGGAACCTGACCGGCGGCACCGAGGGCGGCGTGCACGCGACCGACGTCACCAACGCGAGCCGCACCCTGTTCATGGACCTGGAAACCCTGCAGTGGGACGACGATATCCTCGCCATCTTCGACGTACCCAAGTCGATGCTGCCCGAGATCAAGTCCTCCTCCGAGGTGTACGGCACCGCGAGCGGCCACAGCCTGCTGCGCGAGGTGCCGATTGCCGGTATCCTCGGCGACCAGCAGGCGGCGACCTTCGGTCAGGCTGCCTTCGACCAGGGTGAGGCCAAAAACACCTACGGCACCGGTAACTTCTTGATCTTCAACACCGGCACCGACATCATCCATTCCAAGAACGGGCTGCTCACCACGGTGGGCTACAAGCTCGGCGATGCCCCCGTGCACTATGCGCTCGAGGGTTCAATCGCCGTCACCGGCTCGCTCGTGCAGTGGATGCGTGACCAGCTCGGCATCATCAAAAACGCCTCCGAAATTGAAGACCTCGCCAAGACGGTCTCCGACAACGGCGGCGCTTACTTCGTACCGGCCTTCTCCGGCCTGTTCGCACCGTACTGGCGGTCGGACGCCCGCGGCGCGCTCGTTGGCCTCACCCGCTACGTCAACAAGGGCCACATCGCCCGCGCGGCGCTGGAAGCCATCGCCTACCAGACCCGTGAGGTGCTCGACGCGGTCAACGCCGACTCCGGGGTTCCGCTGACCGAGCTCAAGGTTGACGGCGGTGCGACGGCGAACGATCTGCTCATGCAGTTCCAGGCCGACATCATCGGTGTGCCCGTTGTGCGTCCGGTCGTCGCCGAGACCACCGCGCTGGGCGCCGCCTACGCGGCCGGCCTCGCGGTTGGCTTTTGGAGTGGCCTCGATGACCTGCGTGCCAACTGGCAGGAAGATTCCCGCTGGGAGCCTTCCATGGATCCGGAAGAGGCCGCCCGCCTCCTCCGCAACTGGAAGAAGGCCGTCACCAAGACCCTTGACTGGGTAGACGAAGACGTGCGCTAGTACCCCTAGTACTACCATAAGCACCACAAACCCGGCGACCGTCACGCGGCCGCCGGGTTTGTGCGTCCCCAATGCACCCAGTCTCCCTCGCACAACTCCTGCAACTCGTCGGCTCGCGTCGAGAAATTCGCATGTCTGCGGGCCTCAATGGCTTCGGATTCAGAAAATTGCAGGAGGTGTGCGGCGTGAGGCCGGCCGAGCGTGCACCAGAGCCAGCATGATGGCCCACCCCTGCCCTCACACCAAGTCGCCAGCCTGCCCCGCCAACTAAGGCACGCCCCTTCGCCCCTCACCCGCCTCGTCCGCAACTCCTGCAATTTGCGCGTCTGCAGTCGCGGATCCGCGACTTGGCACGAAAACTTGGATCGTGTCTCCTCGATTGCAGGAGTTAGGCGTACTAGGGCGAGTTCTGGGCGGATGAAACTGTGCAGTTTCGGTTCCGAAATCTGACGTCGAGGGTTTTGGGGGTTCTCCACAGCGCCAAGTTTCAGGAGTTGGCCCCAGATTGACTGCGGCGAGACCTGCTCGGATCCAATCGGCATCACCCTCGACGCATGGGACCTCATCTGAGCGTTGAATTTGGAATGCGCCGCATCGTTCACCGGTACGAACTTCTTGCCAGCGGTATGTCGGGGCAGCAAATCACTCAGGCCGTCCGTGCTGACGCACTCTTACGTGTTCGCCGAGATCACTACGCCCTTCCGGGAACGGACCGCCACACCCTCGAGGCTGTGCGTGTCGGCGGACGTATGGCGTGCGTGTCTGCCGCAAAGGAGTTGGGGATTTTTGCCTTTGATACGCGCTTCACCCACATACACGTCGACCGTGCGGGCTCTCGTCTGCGGAGCCCGCACAATAAGTCTGTGCCATTGTCGGCTTTGCCCCGTGAGGGGGTTGAACTACATTGGTCACCGTTGATTGATCGAGCCGATGGAACCGAATATTGTGTTGGTGCCCGGGATGCCCTCGTGCAAATAATTAGGTGCCAAAAGCAGCCCTTCGCTCTCGCCGCTTTGGATACGGCGCTCCACCAGCGCCTCATCCGCGTGAGTGATCTCAGCGAGATCTTCGCTCACGTACCCTTCAACGCCCAAGTAGTGCGCTCTCGGATCGATGCCCGTGTGGACGCGGGACAAGAAAGCGTTCTTCGAGACCTGATTCGCAGTGCCGGCCTTCGGTGCGAAATTCAAGTCACTATCCCAGGTGTTGGCCGAGTCGACACGGTGGTTGAGGGCTGTGTGATCGTGGAGGCCGACAGCTTTGCCCACCATTCGAGCTGGAAAGATCAGGTTCGAGATCGAGCCCGTGATCGGATCGCGGCCACCCTCGGGTATGTCACTCTTCGCGTGCTCTACGCCGATATCATGTTCGATCCAGAAGGCGTCGTCGCAGCAATCCGGCGCCTCGTCACCACTTGTCGTTACGGAAGCACCCGGTTACTCGACTGAAGACGTCGGGTTCACTAGCAGCCAGGTCGCCGGGTCGCTGCCCATGTTCACGTGAGGGCGCATAAGTCCTGCAGTCTGCGCCCCGCTTTGAAAACACCCCAGTCGATGTGCGTGTATGCGGATCGAGACCTTCGGTTTGCAGGAGTTGCGAAAGGGGAGGGGGAGGAATGCCGGGGACGTGAGGGGGGGGGGGGGGGCGAAGGGCTGGTGACCGAGGGGCTGGTGACCGAGGGGCTGGTGACCGAGGGGCTGGTGTCGGGGGGGGGGCTAGTGACACGGGTGGCCGAGAGGGAGGTGCACGGCGGTTACGTCAGGCGAGCACCGCACAGAGGTCTGCCAGCTTTTCGATGCGTAGTACGCCCAGACGGGCGGCACTGGCCGCGTCGACGGATGAGACGGATGGTGCGGCGCGGTCGAGCCAGACCCCCGTCAGGCCCGCCGCTGCCGCGCCCAGAGCATCGGTGCGCAGCCGGTCTCCGACGTACACCGCTGCGTCCACGGGCACATCAAAGAGCGTGCAGGCGTGCTCGAAGATGCGCCGATCCGGCTTGGCGACGCCGAATGCGCCCGAGGTGATGACGTGTTCGAACCGATCGTCGAGACCGACACGCCGAATCTTGTCGCCCTGAAACACCGGGTCGCCGTTGGTGATGAGTCCAAAGCGCACCCCGGGAATCATCTCGGCCAACGCATCGAAGCAGGGGAGAGCGTCATCGTGCAATTGCCAACTGGCCCGGTAGCTTTCGAAGTATTCGTCGAACCAGCTGTCCGCTTCGGGCCCGGTCAGCGCAATGTCGAACGACGCCGCGAAATCCTGAGCTCGGGCGCGGCGCTGGCCAGCAAAGTCCAGACTCCCGGCGAGGTAGGCGTGATAGTGCTCCTCTTCGAGTGCATCCCAGAGGGCGGTCGCTGCCGGACGATCGTCGGTGACGAAGGCTTCTCCGGCCCGGTCGATGTGCAACAGAATACCCGCGGTCACGGCCGCTCGGTGCGCAAACAGGGTGTCATCGAGGTCGAAGAGCACGACCTGTACCGGCGAGTCCACGGTCAGCGGCGCGGGAGGAAGCCGACGCGGTCATAGACCGTGGCCAGAGTCTCGTTGGCGACCTCGTCGGCCCGCGCCGCGTTGGAGGCGAGCACCCGGTCGAGCTCGGCCGGGTCGCCGAGCAGTTCGGCGACCCGCTCGCGAATCGGGTCGAACGTGCCCAAAACCACCTCGACGAGTCCCTTCTTCAAGTCGCCGTAGCCACGACCGACGTACTCGTTCTCGATCGACTCGATCGAGCGCTCGGCGAGCACGGAATAGATCGTGAGGAGGTTGGCCACGCCCGGTTTGTTCTCGCGATCGAAGACCACCCCGCCGTCGGCATCCGTCACGGCTCGCATGATCTTCTTCTTCGTGACGCCGGGCTCATCGAGCAACCAGATCACCCCGGCGTGCGATTCGGCCGACTTGCTCATCTTCGACGTGGGATTCTGCAGGTCGTAGACCTTGGCGGTCTCCTTCACGATTGCCACCTCGGGGATCGTGAAGGTGTCTCCAAACCGGGAGTTGAAGCGCAGCGCGAGGTCGCGGGTGAGCTCCACGTGCTGGCGCTGGTCTTCCCCGACCGGGACCACCTCACTCTGGTACAGCAGAATGTCCGCGGCCATGAGCGTCGGGTAGGCGAACAGCCCAACGGTGGTCGCGTCGGCGCCGTGCCGCGCCGATTTGTCCTTGAACTGGGTCATCCGACTCGCCTCACCGAACCCGGTGATGGTGTTCAGCACCCAGGCCAGTTGGGCGTGGGCGGCCACGTGCGATTGCACGTACAGCGTCGACGCCGACGGGTCGATGCCCGCGGCAATGTACTGGGCGGCCGTGCGACGCGTGTTCTCGCGCAGCTTGGCCGGGTCTTGCGCCACCGTGATGGCGTGCAGATCAACGATCGAGAAGAACGCGTCGTGCGACTCCTGCAGCGACTTCCAATTGAGCAGCGCACCAATGTAGTTGCCGATTTGCAGGGACTCAGCCGAGGGCTGCATGCCCGAATACAGGCGAGATTTGGTCATGATTTGTTGTCTCCAGTTAGGTCATAGTCGACGACGACGGGGGAGTGGTCGCTCCAGCGCTGGTCGTACGCCGCGGCCCGATCGACCGCATAATTCACAACGGATGCCGCCAGCAGCGGGCTGGCCAGGTGGTAGTCCAGTCGCCAACCGGTGTCGTTGTCGAACGCCTGGCCGCGCTGCGACCACCACGTGTATGGACCGTCGACCTCACCGGCCCACTTGCGTCCGACATCCACCCAGCCCAGTCCGGCGCCCTCGTTGTATCCCGGCGCGCCTTCGGCTCCGAGAATACGGTCGAAATATTCACGTTCCTCCGGCAGGAACCCCGCGTGCTTCTTGTTGCCGCGCCAGTTCTTGATATCCAGCGTGCGGTGCCCAACGTTCAGGTCGCCGAGCACGAGCGCGCGCGGGCTGTGCTCGGTCAGTTCGGGCAGCCGGGCGAGCATGGCGTCGAGAAACTTGTACTTCTCCACCTGTTTGGGCGTATCGGTCTCACCGGAATGCACGTAGGTGCTCACGACGGTGATGATTTGGCCGTTCACCTCGTAGTCCGCCTCGAGCCAGCGGCCGGCACTGTCGAACTCCTCGGCGCCGAGGGCGACGCGATGAATGGCTGCCCCGGCCCTGCTCACGAGGGCGACCCCGGCCCGGCCCTTGGCGGTGGCCGCATCGTGCAGAATATTCCAGTCCGGCCCGAGCAGTCCCTCGAGATCCGCAGTGGATGCGCGCACCTCCTGAATCGCCAGGATGTCGACGTCGCGGGCGTTGAGCCACTCGCCCATTCCCTTGCGGAACGCGGCTCGTACCCCGTTCGTGTTGATGCTGGCAATGCGAAGGGGCTTGGCAGAAGACATGGGTCAAGTCTAGTTATCGCTCGGCCGTCGCATCTGCCCTGGCATACTCGGCCACCCGGGCCTCGGCGGCCTTCAGACGGCGCCTCGCGCTCCAGCGGGCGTACCACGGTGAGGCGTCGAGGTCGGCCCTGGACGCCGTCAGCTCGGCTTGTGCGGTCACCCGCAGGGCATCGTGCACGCGCTGTTTCTGGCTTTCTGCCGCTTCGTCCGCGCTGAGGGAGTGCGGCGGAATGCCCGCGTCGTCCATCCCGACCGCGATCCACGATGCCGCGATCAGGGTGACGGTGCTCACGAGGTTGAACCAGATCAGCAGCCCGATGATCACGGCAAAGGTGGCCAGCAGCGGATTGCGGCTGGCCCCGCCGAGCAGGGCGCCTCCGAGAATCTTCAGTACTCCGAGGGCAACGCCGCCCAGCAGTGCGCCGGCAAACAAACGGCGAATGGGGATGCGCACCCGCGACAGCACCCGAAACAGCCCGGCCAGGGTGATGGTGTCGATCATGAGAACCACGACAATACCGATCAGCCGGGCCGACGCCTCGTAGTAGAACGAATCCTGCGGAATGCCGAAGAGACCGAAGAGCGCACCGAGCAGCGCCGTGCTGGCCAGGGAGACCAGAGCTGACAGGATCAGGGCCAGCCCGAACAGCAACCCGAGCCCCAGCTCCCGCAGTTTGACCCAGAGAAAAAACCGGGTCTGCGGCGGCATACCAAAGACGGTGCGCACGGCCTGCGCCGTCGCCGAGAGCCAGCCGAGCGCGGTCAGCAGCAAACCGGCCAGGGCGATCGCTCCGGTCCAGGTGAGCACCCCGGCGGTTGCGAGCAGCTTCGGATCGATGATGCCGTCGGTGCCGATCAGTCCCGGAATCGACTGGTTGATGATCGCGTACAGCGCGTCCAGCACATCCTGGTTCGCGGTCAAAAACAGTCCGGCGATGGAGAACCCGACCCAGATCGCGGCGAAGATGGCGAATATCGCCTGGTACGACATCCCGGCGGCGAGGATGCTGCCGCGCACGCCCGAGAAGTGGGTCACGACCCGCACCGGCCGCCACGCCTGAACGCGGGTCGCAAGTTCTTTCACTGGGCTAGTTTAACCGGGCTCGCCACCCGAGGTACCGGCGCGGTAGTACGACAGGACGCCCCCGTCGAATCGACGGGGGCGTCCTGGTACACAGTGAGACGAGCAGTTACGCCTTGCCGCGCATGATGGCCTGCTTGACCTCGGCGATGGCCTGAGTCACCTGGATGCCGCGCGGGCAGGCATCCGTGCAGTTGAAGGTCGTGCGGCAACGCCACACGCCCTCTTTGTCATTGAGAATGTCGAGGCGCACGGCCGCATTCTCATCACGCGAGTCGAAGATGAAACGGTGCGCGTTGACGATCGCAGCCGGACCGAAGTACTGGCCGTCGGTCCAGAACAC
Source organism: Cryobacterium sp. PH29-G1 (assembly GCF_030063365.1). Lineage (GTDB taxonomy): Bacteria > Actinomycetota > Actinomycetes > Actinomycetales > Microbacteriaceae > Cryobacterium. The sequence continues at coordinate 412,608 of NZ_JASISY010000001.1, forward strand.
CGGGCAGCTCGACGTGCAGGCAGCGCAGAGAATGCATTTCGTGGTGTCGTCGAAGCGGGCGCGCTGGGCCACGGACTGCTGACGTTCCTTGCCGTCAACCGGCGTGCTCTTGGCAACGAGAAACGGCTGCACCTCCTTGAAGGAGTCGAAGAACGGCTCCATGTCAACGATGAGGTCCTTCTCCAGCGGCAGGCCCTTGATGGCCTCCACGTAGATGGGCTTCGTGACGTCGAGGTCCTTCATGAGCGTCTTGCAGGCCAGACGGTTGCGGCCGTTGATGCGCATGGCATCGGAGCCGCAAATGCCGTGCGCGCAGGAGCGGCGGAAGGTCAGCGAGCCGTCCTGCTCCCACTTGATTTTGTGCAGTGCGTCGAGCACGCGGTCGGTCGGGTAGAGCTGCACGTCGAAGTCCTGCCAGTGCGGCTCTTCGTCAACCTCGGGGTTGAAGCGACGCACAATGAGCGTGACCGTGAAGGACTTGATTTCTTCGGGAACGGCCGGCTTCTGGTCAATCGTGGCGGTACTCACTAGTACTTCCTCTCCATCGGCTGGTAGCGGGTGATGACAACCGGTTTCCAGTCGAGCGTGATGTGGTCGGCGGCATCCGCCGACATTGCGTCGCCCTTGAGGTACGCCATGGTGTGCTTGAGATAGTTCTCGTCGTCACGCACGAGGTAGTCCTCGCGCTGGTGTCCGCCGCGGCTTTCCTTGCGGTTGCGGGCGGAGTAGACGACGACTTCGGCGAGGTCGAGGAGGAAGCCCAGCTCAACGGCCTCGAGCAGGTCGGTGTTGAACCGGCGACCCTTGTCTTGCACGCCGATGTTCTTGTACCGCTGACGCAGCAGGTGGATGGTCTCGGTGACCTCGGCGAGGGACTCGTCGGTGCGGAACACCTGAGCCTTCTTGTCCATTTCTTCCTGCAGAATCTTGCGCAGCACGGCGATGCGTTCGGTTCCGGTCGACGAGCGGATGCCCTCGAGCAGTTCGCGCACCTCCTTGGCCGGGTCTTCCGGCAGGGGAGTGAATTCGGCCGTTTTGACATACTCGACCGCGTTGTTGCCGGCGCGCTTGCCGAACACGTTGATGTCGAGCAGCGAGTTGGTGCCGAGGCGGTTGGAGCCGTGGACCGAGACGCAGGCACATTCGCCGGCGGCGTAGAGGCCGGGAACGACCTGCTCGTTGTTGCGCCAGACTTCGGCCTTCACGTTGGTCGGGATCCCGCCCATCGCGTAGTGCGCGGTCGGCATGACCGGCACCGGCTCGGTGACCGGGTCGACGCCGAGGTAGGTGCGCGCAAACTCGGTGATGTCGGGCAGCTTGGTCTCGAGCAGTTCCTTGCCGAGGTGCGTGCAGTCCAGGTAGAGGTAGTCCTTGTCCGGGCCGGCGCCGCGACCTTCCGCGACCTCCTTGAGCATGCAGCGCGAGACGATATCACGCGGGGCGAGGTCCTTGATGGTGGGCGCGTAGCGCTCCATGAAGCGCTCACCGGAGGCGTTACGCAAAATAGCGCCCTCGCCGCGGGCTCCCTCGGTCAGGAGGATGCCCAATCCCGCCAGGCCGGTCGGGTGGAACTGGAAGAACTCCATGTCCTCGAGCGGCAGGCCCTTGCGCCAGACGATGCCGACGCCGTCACCGGTGAGGGTGTGAGCGTTCGAGGTGGTCTTGTAGATCTTGCCGAAACCACCGGTGGCGAAGATGAACGCCTTGCCCTGGAACACGTGCAGTTCGCCACTGGACAGGTCGAGGGCGACCACGGCGGAGGGCTGGTCGACGCCGTCGACGTTGGTCATGACGAGGTCGAGCACGTAGTACTCGTTGAAGAAGTTGATGCCGCGCTTGACGCAGTTCTGATAGAGCGTCTGCAGAATCATGTGGCCGGTGCGGTCGGCGGCATAGCAGGCGCGACGCACCGGGCTCTTGCCGTGGTCGCGGGTGTGGCCACCGAAACGACGCTGGTCGATCTTGCCCTCGGGGGTGCGGTTGAACGGCAAGCCCATGTTCTCGAGGTCGATGACCGCGTCGATGGCTTCCTTGGCCAGGATCTCGGCGGCGTCTTGGTCAACCAGGTAGTCGCCACCCTTGATCGTGTCGAAGGTGTGCCACTCCCAGTTGTCTTCCTCAACGTTGGCGAGGGCCGCAGCCATCCCGCCCTGCGCCGCACCGGTGTGCGAACGCGTCGGGTAGAGCTTGGAGATGACGGCCGTGCTGGCGTGGGGGCCGGCTTCGATGGCGGCACGCATGCCGGCACCACCCGCTCCCACAATGACGATGTCGTACTGGTGGTAGTGAACGCCGTCCACGAGGGTGGAGGTGGGTGCGGGTGCAGGTGTTGTCATGATGTGTGTGTGCTGCTCCTAGAGGGTCTTGCAGAACGATGCCACGAGGTCGGCGGGCGCACCGGCGGGGCAGGGATCGAAGGTGAACACCACGAGGGTGCCGAGCACGATCAACGCGACAACGCTGACCAGAATGGCGATCTTCAGGATGCCGCGGCTGATCCGAGAGGTGGCGTAGTCGTTGACCAGGGTGCGCATGCCGTTGCCGCCGTGAATGAGGGCGAGCCAGAGCATGAGGACGTCCCAGACCATCCAGAACGGGCTGGAAAGCTTGCCGGCCACGAACGCGAAGTTCAGTGCGTTCACCCCTTCACCGACCATGAGGTTGACGAACAGGTGTCCGAAGATAAGCACGATCAGCACGACGCCGGAGACGCGCATGTAGATCCAGCCCCACTTTTCCCAGTTGACGCTGCTCTTCTTGCTGGAGCGAGTGTACGGGCTGCGGGGAGCTTCGATTGTTGAAGTCATATTGTCGCCCCCTTAGTGGCTGAACACGTTGATGAGGTGGCGCGGTGCGAAGCCCAGCATGGTGACGACCCAGAGGCCGATGACGACGTAGAACAGCACGCGCTGGTACTTGGCGTTCCAGAAGTCGATCAGGATAATGCGCAGTCCGTTGAAGGCGTGGAACACGATGGCGCCGACGAGTGCGACTTCACCGAGACCCATGATCGGCGTCTGGTACTGGCTGATCACCGCGTTGTACGCTTCGGGGCTGATTCGCACGAGCGCCGTATCGAGAATATGAACGAGCAGAAAGAAGAAGATCGCGACACCGGTGATGCGGTGCAAAACCCACGACCACATGCCCGTGTTACCCCGATACAGGGTGCCGGCGGGGCGACGTGACGTCGTCTTCTGCTGAGAATCTAGGGTTCCTGCCGTCTGTGGCATGAACAACCCTCCCTGGCTGAATTATGGCTCTTTAGTAAGACCGTGAATGTGCTGTGAGCACATTTCGTTATTCTACAAGCGCACCGCACCCTGTGCCGGTAAGGGTTGCCTAACGTTGCATGGCGGGCGGCACCTGAGTGTCCGCGCGCACGGCAAGACGCTCGTCGATCGCCTGTTCGTAGTAGTCCATCAGCTCGCCGCACACCGTCGGCCAGGAGCGCCCGAGCACCGATCGTCGTCCAGCTTCGCCCATGCGTGCGCGCAGCAGCGGGTCGCGTACGAGTTGGAGCACCCAGTGGCGCAGGTCGCGCTCGTCATCGGGCCGAAACAGGTAGCCGTTCTCACCGTGCGCGACGAGGTCGATCGGACCCCCGGCGTGCGGCGCCACCACGGGCAACCCGGCGGCGTGTGCTTCCTGCAGGGTCTGTCCGAACGTTTCCTCGGTGCCGGCGTGTACGAAAATGTCACAACTCGCGTAGGCGACAGCCAGCTCCCGTCCCGAGAGTCGGCCGAGCCACGTAACCGGCATTCCCGCGAGCGCACGGCGTATAGAAGGTACGCTCGGGCCGTCGCCGACGAGTACCAGACGGATGCCCGGCACCCCGCGCAGCGCGCGCAGTCGCTCCACCTGCTTCTCCGGCGCCATCCGACCGACATAGCCAACGATCACGGGCGTTGGGGCGGCGGGCGTTCGGGCGGCGGCCGACAGCGGCGCGATGCGTTCCCGCAGGGCTGCGACCGCCGGATCGTTCTTCAGGTTCGGGTGAAATCCGGTGAGGTCGACGCCGCGGGTCCACAGCGCGAGTCGCGGTACTCCCAGGCGCAGGAGGGCGGCCATCGATGACGAGGAGGGCACCAGGGTGCGGGTGGCACCCTCGTGCACCCATTTCACAAAACGCCAGGCCAGCGCGGTGGCGGGGCCGAGGTGATTGCGGTGAGCGTAGCCGGCGACATCCGTTTGAAAGATGGCGACCGAGGGAATGTCGAGGCGGTTTGCCGCGCTGATGCCCTGGGCGCCGAGCAGAAACGGCGAGGCTGCGTGCAGCACGTCGGGGCGAAAATCGGCGAGCAGTTTCTGCACCTGTGGGCTGGGTATGCCAACGGGAAACTCGCGGTAATTCACCGCGGACACGGTGTGCACGGGAAATCCGGCGTATTCGGCCGGAGCGCCAGCGGGGGCGATGACCATGGCCTCATGCCCGGTGGCTGCCAGATGCTCGAGCACCCGGCAGACGCTCGTGGTGACGCCGCTGACGGTGGGAAGAAAACTTTCGCTGATGACTGCGATCCGCATGGTTCGAGGCTAGGGACCGGTCCTTGCCGACGGGTGACGGGCACATGAACAAATCGTGGCTGGGCGGCGCGCGCAACCGGCCCGATAGTCTGAGCGGATGATTACGTCCAGTGAGCCCATCGACCGCCTGTACAGCGTGATCCCGGCCGGCGGTATCGGCTCCCGGCTGTGGCCGCTGTCCCGAGCGGATGCCCCCAAATTTCTGCACGACCTCACCGGCTCCGGTCATACCCTGCTGCGCGACACCTGGGATCGCCTCGTTCCGCTGTCGGGGGAGCAGCGCATCATGGTCGTCACCGGGCGTGCCCACCGTGCCGCCGTCGAGCAGCAGCTGCCCGAGTTGAGCGACCCGAACGTCGTGCTGGAGAGCGAACCGCGTGATTCCACCGCCGCGATCGGCCTCGCCGCCGCCATCTTGCAGCGGCGCGAACCCGGCGTGATCATTGGATCGTTCCCGGCCGACCATGTCATCCGGGGCGATGCCCAGTTCCGCTCCGCGGTGACGGAGGCGGTCGCGGCAGCGGATGCCGGCTATATCGTCACGATCGGAATCCAGCCGACCGAACCCGCAATCGGCTTCGGTTACATCAAGAGCGCCGCAGCGCTCGAGGTCGCCGGTGCCCCGACGGCCCTCGCCGTGGACTCCTTTGTGGAAAAACCAAGCCCTGACGTCGCCGAAGAGTACTTCGCCGACGGTAACTTCCTCTGGAATGCCGGCATGTTCATCGCGCGGGCGGACCGGCTGCTGGCCGAAATAGCGGTGGCCGAGCCCGAGCTGCACGCCGGACTGATGAAGCTCGCCGAGGCGTGGGACACCCCGGCCCGCGGGGCCGTGGTCGACCAGGTCTGGCCGCGCCTGAAGAAGATCGCCATCGACTATTCGGTCGCCGAACCCGCCGCCGCCGCCGGCAAGCTCGTGGTGATTCCCGGTCAGTTCGACTGGGATGACGTGGGCGACTTCGCCTCGATCGCCAAACTGCACTCCGGCGGCCGCAAGTCCAACCTCGCCATCCTCGGCGAGGGCGCCCGGGTACTCGCCGACTCGTCGAGCGGCATCGTGGTCAGCCATACCGGCCGCATGATCGCGCTTATCGGTGTCGAGGACATTGTCGTGGTCGACACCCCGGATGCCTTGTTGGTCACCACGAGCGCAAACGCGCAAAAGGTCAAGGCCGTCGTCGATGCGCTCAAGCTGTCCGGCTCCAGCGACGTGCTCTAGGCCAATCCTGACTAGAATTCCAGTTCATGCTTAAGGGAGTGTCCATGCGTCGTGTGATCGCTGTTGCTGCCCTCGCGGCATCCGCTCTGCTGCTGTCCGGGTGCGCGCAGGCGCCGACCCCCACCGCGACCACGGACGCGACGGAGCCGGAGTACTGCGCCCGCATGGTTACGAACTCCGGTGGTCTCGAAGACCGCTCGTTCAACCAGTCCAGTTGGGAAGGCCTGCAGGAGGCAGCGGCCACGTACGGCATCGACGCCGACGCGATCGTGTCGACCGCCGAGACCGATCTGGCACCGAATGTGAGCCAGGCTGTGGCCACCGGATGCTCGTTCGTACTCACCGTCGGCTATGAACTGGCCGACGCCACCCTCGCCGAGGCGACGGCCAACCCCGACGTGCACTTCGCGATCGTCGACGAGGTCATCGACGCACCCAACGTGAAACCGATCGTGTTCGATACCGCCCAGGCGTCGTTTCTGGCCGGTTACCTCGCCGCCGGGGTCAGCAAGACCGGCATTGTGGCAACCTTCGGCGGCGGCAATCAACCGCCCGTCACCCTGTTCATGGACGGGTTCGTCGACGGCGTTGCGATGTACAACGACAAGCACGAGGCCGACGTGCGGGTGCTCGGCTGGAACAAAGACACCCAGGACGGCAGCTTCACCGGTGACTTCGAAGACGTCAACAAGGGCAAGGTCCTCGCTCAATCATTCATCGACCAGGGTGCCGACATTATTCTGCCGGTCGCCGGCCAGGTCGGTCAGGGCGCGGCCGCTGCCGCGATCGAGACACCGGGCGTTTCCATTATTTGGGTCGACAACGACGGTTATGTCACGCTGCCCACCCAGTTTCAATCGGTCGTACTCACGAGCGTGCTGAAAAACACCGCGGACGCGGTGGTGGAGACCATCGGGTCCGACCTGGACGGCACCTTCGACAACACGGCATTCGTGGGAACGCTGAAGAACGGCGGCGTGGAGATTGCAGACTTCCACGAGCAGGCCGATCTCGTGCCGGCTGAACTCGTCGACGAACTCGACCAGATTCGAGCCGCAATTATAGCCGGGATCATTGTCGTGGATGGCCCCAGTTCACCCCAGTAAGGGGAGATTTCTGTTGCGAAAGGTCGCGGCTTGGTAACGACTCGCTCGCGCACCCACAATGCTCATCTGCGCAGCGTCACATTCGGTAACGTGGAGCCCATCACGCCCGTGCGATCGAGCTGGGCAGCATCCTGGAGGTCCTCTTGACAATTTCGACCCGGAAGACCGCACTTGCCGGTCTTGCAATGTTCGGCACCGTGGCGATGCTCGCCGGCTGTGCTCAGGCGCCTGCCACGACCGACAACACCAACTCGGCCGCTTCCAGCGACTTTCTGCCCTGCATGGTCTCCGACGAGGGTGGATTCGACGACCAGTCGTTCAACCAGCTCGGCTTCGAAGGCCTCACCGAGGCCGCCAAAGACCTCGGCGTAACGCCCAAAACGGTCGAGTCCGCCACCGAGACCGACTACCAGTCGAACGTGCAGAACCTCGTCGACCAGGGCTGTAACCTCATCGTGACCGTCGGGTTCAACCTCGCCGCTGCCACCGTGGAGTCGGCTCTGGCCAACCCCGAGGTCAACTACGCCATCATCGACAACGATGCTGACCTCAACTTTGACGGCACGGTCGACGCGCCGAACATCAAGCCGCTCCTGTTCGACACCGCTCCCGCCGGCTTCATGGCCGGTTACGCGGCTGCCGGCTACAGCAAGACCGGTGTTGTTGGTACCTACGGCGGACAGCAGATTCCCCCGGTCACTATCTTCATGGATGGCTACGCCGACGGCGTCACCTACTTCAACGAGAAGAACGGTAAGAACGTTCAGACCATCGGCTGGGACGTTGCCGCGCAGACCGGCTCGTTCACCGGCGGTTTCGCAGCCGGCGTCGACTCCCTCGCCAAGGCACAGGGCCTGATCGACCAGAACGCTGACGTGCTCCTGCCCGTCGGTGGACCGATCTTCCTGAGCGCGATTGAAGCGATCAAGAGCTCGGGCAAGGACATCGCGATGATCGGTGTCGACGCCGACCTGTTTGAGACCAACCCGGCCGGTTCCAGCCTGTTCCTCACCAGCATCCTCAAGGACATCAAGCTCGCCGTGTCCACCGTCGTCACGGATTCCGGCTCCGGCAGCTTCGACCCGGCGCCCTACATCGGAACGCTCGACAACGAAGGCGTGGGCATCGCACCCTTCCACGACTTCGAGTCCAAGGTTCCCGCGACCATGACCGATGACGTTGCCGCCATCAAGGCCGGCATCATCGACGGTTCGATCACGGTCGAATCGCCCGCTTCGCCCAAGCAGTAATAAGCTCTGAGAATGGGGAGGCCGAATATTCGGCCTCCCCATTTCATTACCCTCGCGCGCTCCCGCATGCTTGACCCAAGAATTCAGGATGAATGAAGCTCGAACTTCGCGGCATCACGAAGCGCTTCGGTGCGCTGGTCGCCAACAACAACATCTCCCTCACCGTCGAGTCGGGTGAAATTCACGCCCTGTTGGGCGAGAACGGCGCTGGCAAGTCCACCCTGATGAACGTGCTGTACGGCCTGTATCGGGCCGAAGAGGGCGAGATTCTGCTCGACGACAAGGTGCAGAAATTCGCCGGACCCGGCGACGCCATGAACGCGGGAATCGGCATGGTGCACCAGCATTTCATGCTCGTTCCGGTGTTCACCGTGGCCGAGAATGTCGTGCTCGGCCACGAAAAAACCACCTTCGGCGGCCGACTGGATCTCAGCGCGGCCCGTGCCAAGGTGCGGGAAATCTCTGACCGCTTCAATTTCGACATCGATCCCGACGCCCGCATCGAAGACCTGCCGGTCGGCGTGCAGCAACGCGTCGAGATTATCAAAGCGCTCTCCCAAGATGCCAAGGTGCTGGTGTTCGACGAACCCACCGCCGTGCTCACCCCGCAAGAAACCGACGAGCTGATGGTCATCATGCGCCAACTCGCCGAGACCGGAACCTCGATCGTGTTCATCACGCACAAGCTGCGCGAGGTGCGCGCCGTCGCCGACCGCATCACGGTCATCCGTTTGGGCGCCGTCGTCGGTGAAGCATCGCCGACCGCGACCAACGCCGAACTCGCCTCGCTCATGGTCGGCCGCGCTGTTGAACTAACCGTGCACAAGGACGCTCCCGACCTGCGTGGTACCGCGCTATCGGTGAAAAACCTCACGGTGGTTGACGCCCTCAACCAGATCGTCGTGAACAACGTGAGCTTCGACGTGCAGGCCGGTGAAGTGCTCGCCATCGCCGGGGTGCAGGGCAATGGCCAAACCGAATTGACCCAGGCGCTGATCGGCCTGCAGCACCATGTCACCGGATCGATCGACCTCGATGGAAAGCCGTTGCGTGGTTACAGCGTGCGGCACATTCTCGATTCCGGTGTGGGTTTCATTCCCGAGGACCGCACCGAAGACGGCCTCATCTCCGACTTCAGCATCGCCGAGAACCTCATGCTCGACCGCAGCTCGGGGGCACCTTTTGTGAAAGCGGGCAATCTGCAGCTGGGGTTTCGTGCCACGTTCGCCGCGGAGAAGATTGCAGAGTTCGACATCCGTTCGCAGGGGAGCGACATGGAAGCCGGTCGGCTCTCCGGCGGCAACCAGCAGAAGGTCGTACTCGCCCGCGAACTGAGCCGTGAGCTGCGCCTCTTTGTCGCGGCGCAGCCGACTCGAGGGCTCGACGTGGGTTCGATCGAATTCGTGCACACCCGCATCATTGAAACCCGCGACTCCGGTATCCCGGTGATTGTCATATCCACCGAGCTCGACGAAGTTGTCGCTCTCGCCGACCGCATCGCGGTGATGTACCGAGGAGAAATCGTTGGAATTGTGCCCGGTACCACCCCACGTGCCACGCTGGGACTCATGATGGCCGGCGAACCGGCCCCAGCAACGGAGGCGGCACTGTGAGCGACACCTCGGCACCCGCACCGGCAGCCGCAGCACCGGCAGCCCCCGAACCCGGCGGCGCCAAGAAGGACGGGTCGGAACGCTGGACCCAAACCCTGCGCGATATCACCGGTGGCAGCGCCATGATCTCCATCCTGGCCGTTCTGTTCGCGCTCATCGTCGGCGCGGTTCTGATCGCCTTCACCAACGATCGCGTGCAGGAGACCGCGGTGTACTTCTTCTCGCGGCCGGGCGACCTGCTGCGGGCCGTCGGGGATGCCGTTGCGGGGGCCTACTCCGCCCTCTTCCAGGGCGCCATCTATAACTTTCGTGCCAACAACTTTCTCACCGCGATTCGTCCGTTGACCGAGACGCTCACCTTCGCGACGCCGCTGATCGCGGCCGGTCTCGGCGTAGGTCTCGCTTTTCGAGTGGGAATGTTCAACATCGGTGGCCGTGGCCAGATGCTGATTGCCGCCGGCGCCGCCGGTTGGGTTGCCTTCGCCGTGGAGCTGCCGGCCGGCATCCACCTGATCGTCGCCGTTCTGGCCGGACTGCTCGGTGGGGCCATCTGGGGCGGAATCGTGGGCCTGCTCAAGGCGCGCACCGGCGCGCACGAGGTGATCGTCACGATCATGCTCAACTTCGTGGCCCTGTATCTCATTCAGTTTCTGCTGCGCACCCCGGGCGCCCTGCAGGCTCCCGGCAGCAACAACCCGAAGACACCGGCCATGTTGTCCACCGCGATCTTTCCCGATCTGTTCGGGCCGCGTTACAACCTCCACGCCGGTTTCCTCACCGTCATTGCGGCCACGATCTTCGTCTGGTGGCTGCTGAGCCGGTCCAGCCTCGGGTTTCAGTTTCGCGCCGTCGGGCAGAACCCGCGCGCGGCCCGCGTCGCCGGCATCAACGTGAAAAACATCTACATGTACGCCATGGCCATCTCGGGGGCCCTCGTTGGCCTAGCCGGGATCAACCAGGTACTGGGCACGGTGACCACCGGGTTCGGCGCCGGCATCGATGCCGGAATCGGCTTCGACGCCATCACGGTGGCCCTGCTCGGTCGGTCAAAACCGTGGGGAATCTTCGCCGCCGGCATCCTCTTTGGTGCTTTCAAAGCCGGTGGGTTCGCCATGCAGGCAGCCGAGGGCGTACCGATCGATATCGTCGTGGTCGTGCAGGCCCTGATCGTGTTGTTCATTGCGGCCCCGCCGTTGGTGCGCGCCATGTTCCACCTGCCCACCCCCGGCACCACCAAGAAACCGAAAATTCGGGTTGTCAAGGCCCACAAGACCAACGAGGTGGTGGCGAAATGAGCACGATCACACAGAGCCCCGCCCCCACGCCGGCGTCGGCACCAATCGTGAAGGCGACGGCGGCGAGTCGCAGCTGGAAGATTCCGATCACCCTCGGCGGCTTCGCCGTGCTGTCGTTGTTCCTGTTTGTTTTGCTCGGTCGTGGCCAGCGCGGTGAGCTGAGCACCTTCCGCCTGTCCCAGGCCCGTGACGTGATCCAATTGCCCGCGGTAGCCCTGCCGACCTTCATCACCGGCGTGGTCGTCGCCATCGTGCTGGTGCTTCTGGCTGCACTGTCGGCCTGGATGGTCTACCGCCGCATCAAGATCCCGATCATCTATTCCATTCTGTTCGCCATACTGTTTCTGGTCGGGTTTCTGGCGTGGGCGGCATCCGGTTCCACGATTCCGGTGCCCGGACTGTTGATCGGAACGGTCACCCTCAGCGCCCCGCTCATCTTCGGAGCTCTCGGCGGCGTGCTGTCAGAACGCGCCGGCGTGGTGAACGTGGCGATCGAGGGTCAGTTGCTGGCGGGAGCCTTCAGCTCGGCGGTCGTCGCCTCTGCGACGGGTAACCCGTACCTCGGCCTGCTCGCGGCCATGGTCGCCGGCGCGCTCGTGGCGATGGTGCTCGCCGCTTTCTCGCTGAAATACCTCGTCGACCAGGTCATCGTCGGCGTCGTGCTCAACGTGCTCGTGATCGGACTCACGAGCTTTCTGTACTCCCAGGTGCTCGCCCCCAGCAAGAACCTGAACTCACCTGACGTCTTTCCCCAACTCGACATTCCGTTTCTCAGTGAGATTCCGATCATTGGTCCGGTGCTCTTTCGTCAGACCATCATCGTCTACGTCATGTACTTCGCCATTGCGATCGTGTATTTCGGCCTGTTTCGCACCAAGTGGGGCCTGCGCGTGCGGGCCGTGGGTGAGCATCCACAAGCCGCCGACACTGTGGGCATCAACGTCAACCGCACCCGCTTCGTATCCGTCACCCTCGGCGGCGTCGTCTCAGGCTTCGGTGGTGCGTACTTCACGCTGGGTGCGGTGGGAGCATTCAACAAGGAAATGACCAACGGCATGGGCTTCATCGCCCTCGCCGCGGTGATCTTCGGCCAGTGGCATCCGATCAAGGCCACCCTGGCGGCACTCCTGTTCGGTTTCGCGACCAACCTGCAGAATGTGTTGGGCATCATCGGCTCGCCGGTGCCGAGCGAATTCATGCTCATGCTGCCTTACGTCGTGACCATCTTCGCCGTTGCCGGGTTCGTCGGCCGCTCGCGGGCGCCGGCCGCCGACGGAAAGCCGTACATCAAGTGACCGCTGTCACCGTGGACTGGGCGGCACTGCGCGAGGCCGCCCGCGCCGCCATGGCCACCGCCTATGTGCCGTATTCGAAGTTTCCGGTCGGTGCCGCGGCGCTGGTCGATGACGGGCGGGTGGTCAGCGGATGCAACGTGGAGAACGCCTCGTACGGCCTCACCCTGTGCGCCGAATGCGGCCTGGTGTCCAACCTGCACTTGAGCGGCGGCGGCCACCTCGTGGCGTTCACCTGCGTCGACGGCAATGGGGGCCTTCTCATGCCCTGCGGTCGCTGCCGGCAGTTGCTCTACGAACACTCCGCGCCGGGCATGCTGCTCGAAACGGTCTCGGGGGTCAAGACCATCGACGAGGTACTGCCGGATGCTTTCGGGCCGCGCCAACTCGCCGAGTACCGCGCCGGCACCGCCTCCTAACACCGTCCAGCTTCACACCACCGCTTCCTAAGGAGTCTGCCCCGTGACCACCATCGAAGCGTTTGATGCCGTCGACCTGATACACACCAAGCGGGATCGCGGTGAGCTGAGTACCGCGCAAATCGACTGGCTCATCGACGCCTACACCCGTGGCTATGTGGGCGACGAACAGATGGCCGCCATGACCATGGCGATTTTTCTGAACGGCATGACCCGAAACGAGATTCGCGCGCTCACCATGGCGATGCTCGCCAGCGGCGAACGGATGAGCTTCGCCGGGCTCGGCAAGCCGACCACCGACAAGCATTCCACCGGTGGTGTTGGTGACAAGATCACCCTGCCGCTCATGCCGCTCGTCGCCGTGTTCGGCGCGGCCGTGCCGCAGCTGTCCGGCCGTGGCCTCGGCCACACCGGCGGCACGCTCGACAAGCTCGAGTCGATTCCCGGATGGCGCGCCAACCTCAGCAACGCCGAGATGCTCAAGCAGCTGCAGGATATCGGCGGCGTGGTGTGTGCGGCCGGCAGCGGTCTGGCTCCGGCCGACGGCAAGCTCTACGCCCTGCGCGACATCACCGGCACGGTCGAGGCCATTCCGCTGATCGCGTCGTCGATCATGTCGAAGAAGATCGCCGAGGGCACGAGTGCGCTCGTGCTCGACGTGAAATTCGGCTCCGGCGCTTTTCTGAAGGACATCGAACGGTCGCGGGAACTGGCGCGCACGATGGTGGAGCTCGGCGAGGATGCCGGGGTGGCGACATCCGCTCTGTTGACCAACATGAACGTGCCGCTCGGTTGTGCAATCGGCAATGCCAATGAGGTGCGCGAGTCGGTCGAGGTGCTCGCCGGTGGCGGCCCGGCCGATGTGGTCGAACTCACCGTGGCCCTGGCCGAGGAGATGCTCGCCCTCGCGGGAATCACGGGCGTCGATGTGGCGGCCGCACTCACCGACGGCCGGGCCATGGACAAGTGGCGGGCCGTGATTCGGGCGCAGGGCGGCGACCCGGATGCCGCGCTGCCGGTCGCGCGCGAGACGCACGTCGTGCTGGCCGAGAGATCCGGCGTGCTGGTTGAGCAGCAGGCCCTGCCCTTCGGCATCGGGGCCTGGCGGCTCGGTGCCGGGCGGGCGCGCAAGCAGGACCCGGTGCAGCATGCCGCCGGTATCGACCTGCACGCCAAGCCCGGCGACACCGTGGTCAAGGGGCAGCCCCTGTTCACGCTCAGCGCCGACGAGCCGGAACGGTTCAGCCGTGCCCTCAAAGCCGTGGAGGGTGCCTGGCGCATCGGCGACCCGGGGGAGCCCGTGCAAGATGGCGGTCCGCTGATCGCGGAGCGCATCGGCAACCACTAACAGCTGCTAGCCCGGGCTGCTGCCCGGGCGCTGGTTACCAGGGCCAACTGCTGTCTGGGCACGCTGGTCTCCCTCCGGGAATTCACGCGCAGAAGCGTTGGCCCGGCCAGATCACGCGCGAGGGGACATCTTTGGCCCCATGGGTTTCGTGAGATGCCACGTTCGGCCCCTTGGCGGGGTCTCATGGGGCCGATCTTGTCGTCTCGCGCGGGGTGCGCGAGGTTCATGGGGCGGAATGCGTCGTCTCGCGGGCGAGGGGCAGCTTTACTGGGCCGATGTGGTCGATCGGGGCAGAAGAGCCCGAGCGACCAGGCCTGTGGATAACTCTTCGCGGAGGGCGGGGTTGTGGCACCCTCAAGCCATGCACAATCGAACTCCGCTCCCGCCCGACCTGGCTGACCGGGCCTTCACCGTTGCCGAGGCTCAAGCGGCGGGCCTCTCGGCGAAGCGAATGCGCTCGGGCGACATCGAGCATCCGTTTTGGGGTATCTGCCTGGCGGCGAGGGGCAATCAGGATGTAACCGACCGCTGCCGGACCTTCCTGCCACGGATGCCCGCAGGCGCCTTCTTCAGCCACACCACGGCGGCCGTGCTCCACGGGATGCCCCTTCCGGGAACTCTCGAAACCGACCCGCGTATCCACGTGACCGTAGTGGGTTCGGACCGTGCGCTGCGTGGCGCGGGGGTGATCGGGCACAGCTCAGTGGACCGTCCCGGGGTGAAAGACCTCGCCGGGATGCCAGTGCTCGAGCCGATCGCGACTTGGTGCCGACTGGCATCCGTTTTGCAGCTGAACGACCTGGTGGCGGCCGGAGATCATCTGCTGCGTGCGGAGCTCGGACTCGCGACGGCCCCCGAGATTGCCGCGCGGGTTGTGCAGTATGCGGGGCATCGCGGCGCCCGCCGCCTGCGCGCCGCCGAGGCACTGATTCGGCCTCGGGTGGAATCCCGCAGGGAAACATTTCTGCGCCTGTTTCTCATTGTGTGTGGGTTTCCGGAGCCGGAGACTAACCGGGATATTCCGCTGCCGAGGGGTAAACGGCGCGTGCGCGGGGACCTGGTTTACTTTCGCTACAAGGTGCTCGTGGAATACGACGGGGAGCAGCATCGCACCGACGATGTTCAGCACAACCGCGATGCCGAACGACTGCACGACCTGCGCGAAGCCGGGTGGTTGGTGATCACGGTGCGTAAGGGGTCGTCGAAAGACTGGGTGCGCGACGCCGTAGCTGCGGCGCTGCGGTCGCGGGGGTGGCGCCCGTAAGCGTGTCCGACGATGCCAGGGTCGAGCCGGCGAGCACAATCGTCGTGGACGTCTGAACTCAGGCCAGATCCGCCGTGGCCAAATGACCGGGCATAAAGCACGGTCCGTGCCTAAGCTGAAGGCATGCAAAAGCGCACCCTTGGAAAAACCGGCCGCACTGTTTCGGTAATCGGCCTCGGCACCTGGCAACTCGGCGCCGACTGGGGCGCCGTGTCTGACGAAGAAGCGACCGGGGTGATCGCGGCATCTGCTGATGCAGGAATCACCTTCTTTGATACAGCGGATGTCTACGGTGACGGCCGCAGCGAACGCCTGATCGGGCATGTTCTGGCGCACGATGCCCCCGGTGTGGAGATCACCGTGGCCACCAAAATGGGTCGACGTCTGGAACAGCTGCCCGAAAATTTTGTGCTGGCCAATTTTCGCGCGTGGACCGACCGGTCGCGTACCAACCTGGGCGTTGACACCCTCGACCTGGTACAGCTGCACTGCCCGCCGAGTTCGGTCTTCGAGTCCGGTGAGGTATACGACGCGCTCGACACCCTCGTTGACGAGGGTGTCATCAGCAACTACGGCGTGAGCGTGGAAACCTGCGACCAGGCCCTCGCCGCGATCAGCCACCCGGGCGTCGCCACGGTGCAGATCATCCTGAACGCCTTTCGACTCAAACCGCTCGACGAGGTACTGCCGGCCGCGCGCGCCGCCGGGGTCGGCATCATTGCGCGGGTTCCGCTGGCCAGCGGCCTGCTCACCGGCAAATATTCGCGCGAGACCGTCTTCGCCGCGAGTGATCACCGCAACTTTAACCGTGACGGCAGCCACTTCGATGTGGGAGAGACGTTCTCCGGCGTCGACTTCGAGGTGGGGCTGCAGGCCGCCACCGAATTCGCCGCCCTCGCCCCGGCCGGCCTCACCCCGGCGCAGGCCGCCCTGGCCTGGGTCGCGCAGATCGACGGGGTGAGCGCTGTCATTCCGGGAGCACGTTCGGTCGCGCAGGCTCAGGGCAACGCCGCAGCCGGTGTGGCCGAACCGCTCGACCTGGCCTTCAACGAAGGGGTGCAGGATATTTACGACCGGTTGCTGCGGGAGCAGATCCACCCGCGCTGGTGATGCGGCCAACGCGATTCAGTCGAGGTCGTCGGGATCTTTGCCGGTGCGTTCGCCGCTGTTGAGCTCCGCGATAGCGGCCAGATCGGCGGCATCGAGCGCAATGTCAAAAACGTCGATGTTGGCACGGATGCGGGCCGGCGTGACCGACTTGGGAATGACAATGTTGCCGAGCGCCAGATGCCAGGCAATCACGATCTGAGCCGCCGATTTGTCGTGCTTGACGCCGATCGCGTCGAGGGTGTCGTTGCCGATCGCGCGCCCCCGCGCCAGCGGCGACCAGGCCTCGGTGCGGATGCCGTGGGCCGCGTCATAGGCGCGCACCGCAGTTTGTGGCAGCCAGGGATGGAGCTCAACCTGGTTGAGCACGGGTACGACGTCGGTTTCGGCCAGCAGCCGATCGAGATGATGCGGGTGAAAATTAGAGACCCCGATCGAGCGGGCGCGGCCGTCGGTGCGGAGCTGTTCGAGGGCCCGATAGGTCTCGATGTAGCGATCCTGGTGCGGGGCGGGCCAGTGGATCAGATAGAGATCGACGTAGTCGAGTCCGAGTTTGGTCAGGCTCTCGTCGAATGCCCGCAGCGTTTCGTCGTAGCCGTGCCGATCGTTCCAGACCTTGGTGGTGACGAACACGTCGTCGCGGGGCACGCTCGAACGCGCCAGGCCCAGCCCGACGCCGACCTCATTGTCATAGAGCGCGGCGGTGTCGATATGACGGTACCCGGCGTCGAGCGCGACCTGCACGGTATCGGCGGCGAGGGCATCCGCTATTTTGTAGACCCCGAGACCGAGCTGGGGAATGGAATGGCCATCGTTGAGGGGGAGGGAGATCATGCCACCATGCTACGAGACCTGGATTTGGATGGGCTCGGTGTCGGGGATGGGGCTGATGTCGCGCCCGCGCAGGTCGGGGTGCCAGCGTCGACCGAGCGCGGGAATGATGCAGCCGAGGCCGGCGAAACCCGCGGCGACATAGATGGCCGCGACCGGTCCGAAGTGGTCGATCGAGAACCCGGCGATGGCGGAGCCCATGGCGGCGCCGATCAGCTGGCCGGTACCCACCCAGCCGTAGGCTTCGGCGGTGTCGCTGAACTTCACGCTCGCCGAGACGATGCCGAACAACACCGCGAAGGCGGGAGCGATGCCGACCCCGGCCAGGAGCAGCGCGAAGGAGAGCCACCAGAAGGTGAGCCACAGACTCGCCAGGGCGAGACCGACCGTGACGATGAGCATGCGGCCGGCCAGGGCCCACGGGCCGATCGGGGCGTGGCCGAGCGCGAGCCCGCCGATGAGTGAACCGATCGCGAAGATGCCGAGTACCCAGCCGGCGTCGGCGCTGCCGTGCCCGAATACCGCAACCACTCCGGCTTCGACGGCGGCGCAGGCCGCGACGAGGGTGAACCCGACGACGGTGCTGAGCAGTACTTCGGGCTTTTTGAGCACGACGCCGAGCTTGCGGCGACTGCGTGGAATGCGCACCCGGCCCACTTCGGGCAGCGAGACGAACCAGATCCCGCCGGCCACCAGAAAGAAAGCGGCGAGCAGGATGCCCGCGGTCGTCGACACTTGCAGCGCCACGAAGGTCGCGATCACCGGGCCGAGCACCCAGATGATCTCCTGCGCGGAGGCGTCGAGTGCGAACAGCGGGGTGAGCTGACGGGAGTTGACGATCTTGGGATAGATGGTGCGCACGGCCGGTTGGATCGGCGGGGTGGACAGGCCGGCGACGAATCCGATGACCATGAGGCTCGAAATGGCCAGCGGAACCAGCGCCATGACGATGATCGAGACCGCACAGATGAACATGGTCGCGACGATCACGGGGCGCATGCCGAGTCGGCCCATCAAACGACTGGTGAGCGGGCCGGCGATGGCCTGACCGATGCTCATGGCGCCGAGGACCAGCCCGGCCGCGCCATAGGAATCAAAAATCCGTTCAATGTGAATGAGAAACGCGAGCGAGAGCATTCCGAAGGGAAAACGGGCCGTCAGCTGAGCGCCGATCAGGCGGGATACGCCGGGCGTACGCAGGAGGGTCCAGTAACTTTTCACAGTGTTCCCAGTCTACGGTCGGGAGTGTCGAAATCGGGGGAGAGGACGTGCCCCCATGCGGGCCGGTCAGAGGGCCGAGTCGTCGTCGGCCCCGGTGAGGTGCTTACGAAATTCGAGGTACCCGAGCGATTCCCAGTCAGCCTCGAGGTCGAATTGGGGCTCGTAGCCCAGCGCGACGTACAACGCGACCGCTTCGGGCTGGCGCGGTCCCGTCGTCAGCATGATCGAGGGGATCCCGCGCCGACCGGCCTCCGCCTCGAGCTCCGCCATGACCTGGCGCGCGAGCCCGCGGCGCCGCTTTGCCGAGTGGGTCCACACCCGTTTCACCTCGACGGTCGTCTCGTTCGCCCGCATGAAGGCACCGCCGGCGCCCGCGTGGCCGTTCTCCACCAGCAGTACGAAAGCACCGCCAGCACTCGGCAGAAACCGCCGGGCCGGATACCGGCTGAGTTCGATCGAGGCCGGAACTCCATCGTGGCTGCCGTACCGCTCGTCGTATTCGCGGGAGAGTTCGGCGACCAGCGGCGCCGCCAGCGGGTCGGTCGGCGAGGTGTACAAAATGTTCGGGGATCGTGTGGGCACTACCCGACGATAGAACCGCAGCATCCGCTCGTCAAAATGAAAGGTGAGAGTGCAAAAGCACGATTTCCGAGGGCCGCCCGTGCATTAGGCTCGTTAGGTCTCATCCCGCGTGCAGGCTTCACTGGCGAACCTGTGCATTTTTGACCAATTCGAGAAGGAAGTGCCATGCGCGCACGATTCATTATTCCGGCGTTCGCAGCCGGGGCAGTGCTGTTGCTCACCGGTTGTGTCGACAATTCGACTCCCGCCGCGACGACTGCCCCCGATGCGGCCAGCACGATTGAAGCGGATGCTGCCGCGGTCGCGTTGCTCCCCGCCGATATCAAGAGCGCAGGCGTGCTCGTGATCGGCACCGACGCGGCGTACCCGCCGAACGAGTTCAAGGATGATGCGGGTGCACCGATCGGCTGGGGCATCGAACTCTCCAACGGTATCGCCGCCAAGCTCGGCCTGACCACCAAGTACCAGATCGCGTCGTTCGACAACATCATTCCCAGCATCACCGGCGGCACCGTCGACATCGGCGAATCCTCCTTCACCGACAACCTCGAGCGCGAGAAGCAGGTTGACTTCGTCAACTACTACAACGCCGGCATTCTCTGGGCCTCGCCCACCGGAAGCACCGTCGACCCCGACAACGCCTGCGGCCTGACCGTGGCCGTGCAGTCCAACACCGTAGAAGACACCGATGAGCTGCCGGCCAAGAGCGCGGCCTGCGTCGCCGCCGGCAAGGAGAAGATCGAGGTTCTGCCCTACGGTTCGCAGGACGAAGCGACCAACGCGGTCGTGCTCGGCAAGGCCGACGCCCTCAGCGCCGACTCGCCCGTCACCCTGTACGCCATCTCCAAGGCTGACGGCAAGCTGCAGAAGGCCGGCGAGAGCTTCGACACGGCGCCGTACGGCATCACGGTCGATAAAGGTTCGGAATTGACCAAGGCCGTGCAGGCTGCTCTGCAGTCCATGGTCGACGACGGTTCCTACGCCAAGATCCTTGACACCTGGGGTGTTACCGACGGCGGTATCGACACCATCACGATCAACGCTGCATCCAACGGCTAGAGAGCGCGACTTTCATCATGACTGACACGGCCGCGACCGCCGAAAAGACGGAGCCCGGAATCAAGGCGATTCGTCTGCGCCATCCCTGGCGTAATACCTTCGCGGTCGTGTTGCTCATCATCGTGGCGTTGTTCATCGCCGATGCGGCGATGCGGCCGGCCTATAACTGGCCGGCCGTTGGCAAATATCTGTTTGACCAGCGCATCTCCCAGGCGGCGTTCGTCACCCTGCAGCTCACGGTGTACTCGATGATCATCGCGATCATTCTCGGCGTGACGCTGGCCATCATGCGACTGTCACCGAACCCGGTGGTCAACAGCATGGCCTGGGTCTACCTCTGGGTATTCCGGGGCACACCGGTCTATGTTCAACTGGTCTTTTGGGGCCTGATCGGTACGATCTACCAGTCGATCGATATCGGGCTGCCGTTCACCGATCCGTGGGTGTCCTTTCCCACCCGGGTCGCGCTGAGTGCGTTCATTCTCGCGATCATCGGGCTGGCCCTGAACGAGGCCGCCTATATGGCCGAAATTGTGCGGGCCGGGCTGCTCTCGGTGGACAGCGGACAGGAAGAAGCCGCCACCGCGCTCGGTATGAGCTGGTTTCAAACCATGGTGCGCGTGATCGTTCCGCAGTCGATGCGGGTGATCATCCCGCCGGCCGGCAACGAGGTCATCTCGATGCTGAAGACCACCTCGCTGGTCACGGCGATCCCGTTCACCCTCGAGCTCTACACGCGCTCCCGTGATATCTCGGCCGTCACCTTCGAGACGGTGCCGATGCTCCTCGTCGCATCGATCTGGTACCTGTTCTTCACCTCCATCCTTATGGTCGGCCAGTACTTTCTGGAGAAGCGCTTCGCCCGGGGCATCGGCGACCGTCGTCCCGACAAAAAAGCGGATGACGCCACCGCCGCCATGACGGGCGTCACCCCCGTGGTCGGTGGCAATCAGCCCACCGTCGTGCTGCCGCCCAATGATCCAGACCAGGGAGACCGCCGATGAGCGCTGCGAACGATACGCCCATGGTGGTCGCTGACCGCGTCTCCAAGAGCTTCGGTTCCAACGAGGTGCTCAAGAGCATCTCCCTCGAGGTCAAAAGCGGAGAGGTGATGTGCCTGGTCGGGCCGAGCGGCTCGGGCAAGTCCACCTTCCTCCGCTGCATCAACCACCTCGAGGTGGTGTCGTCCGGGCGGCTGAGCGTCGACGGTGAACTCATCGGCTATCGCGAGGCCAACAACAGGCTTTATGAGATGCGCCCGAAAGAGGCCGCTCGGCAGCGCCGCGACATCGGCATGGTCTTTCAGCGCTTCAACCTGTTTCCGCACATGACCGCGTTGCAGAACGTGATGGAAGCACCCATCCGGGTCAAAGGATTGTCCAAGGCCGGGGTCGAGGCCAACGCTCGCACCCTGCTGGCCCGAGTCGGCCTGGCCGAACGGGCCGACTATTACCCGGCGCACCTGTCCGGGGGGCAACAGCAGCGGGTGGCGATTGCGCGTGCCCTCGCCATGGAACCCAAGCTCATGCTGTTCGATGAGCCGACCAGTGCGCTCGACCCCGAGCTCGTCGGTGAGGTGCTCGACGTGATGCAGAATCTCGCGCGCGACGGAATGACCATGATCGTGGTCACCCACGAGATGGGTTTCGCCAAAGAGGTCGCCGACTCTCTCGTCTTCATGGACGGCGGCGTCGTGGTCGAGAGTGGCGTGCCCACCGAAGTGTTGACCAACCCCCAACACGCGCGCACCCAAGCCTTCCTCTCCAAGGTCCTCTAGCCCCGTCTGTTGTTGCCCGGGCCCGGGCCCGGAAACTGGGCCCATGATAGATCATGGGCCCAGTTGCATAGGGTGGGCCCGGCCAGCACACGACCGCAGCGACGCCCCTAACCCGCGAGCACCTTCTGGATGCGCTGCAGCGAGACGGATTCCGCTGCCTTCAGCTCCTGAGCGAACAGGCTGATGCGCAGCTCCTCGATCATCCAGCGGGCGCGCAGAACCGGCGCCGCGGCATCCGCTTTCAACGGCATGGTGCCGCCGGCGTTCTCGAATCGGGTCGTGGCGGCCTGGGTTTCGTTCATCCAGACCCGGTCGCGGCTGGGGTTATCGACAAGTTTCGGTACCCGCGCGCTGATGCCGCCGAGGTAGCGCGGCAGGTGCCGCAGCTGGGCGAGGCCGGTTTCGCTGACGAAACCTGGGTAGACCAGGGCGGTGAGCTGTTGGCGGGCATCGCTGATTCCGGGCAGCAACGCCATGCTCGTCGCGGCTTTGAGCGCCTTATCGGCCACCCGGCTCGCGGTCAGTATGCGGGCGACGAGGCCCACGGTTTCGAACATGGAATCCATCACCACCCCCGAGACACGGTCTCGAATCGTGTCGAACTCGGCCTTCATGAACACCTGGCCGTCGGGCCGCACCCGAAAGAGCACGTCGTCGACGGCGGCGGCGAGGCAGTCCTCGAACAGGGCCTGCGTGCTCTTGTACGGGCTGGTCGCAAGGCTGAGCTTCTCGGCGGCGGTGAGGTGCTGCTGCACATAGGCCGCCGGTGACGGCGTCGCGAGCAACAGCAGCCGGCGCACGCCGCGTGGCAGCGCACGGGCCTGTTCCAGCTCGGTGCTCATCATACGAATAGAAACGGATGCCCCGTCATCGACGAGCGTCGGATACCCGCGAATTGTGTTGTCGCCCTGCTTGGTATCGAGAAAGCGGGGGAGCTCGCCGAGATCCCAGGTAGTGATGCCGCCGCGCTCGATTGCATTGCTCGGCGCCGCGGAACTCGTTGCCTTCGCGACGGATTCCCGCACCCGGGTGCCGAGCCGGCGCTGGAGATCGGCGAGGTCCTTATCGGCGGCGACCGTGCGCCCGCGCTCGTCGGTAACGACGAAGGTCATGCGCAGGTGTGAAGGAACGCGCCCGAGCTCGAAGTCGCGCGCGCTCACCGGAACATAGGTCAGCTTCTGAATGAGGCTGGCCAGGGTCTCGGCGAACGAGGCCACGGGTATCGTCGTCGGCAAGGTTCCCACGATGCCGGGCTCGGCGGGCAGCTCGCCGAGCAGTCGGGCGGCCCAGTCGGCGGCGGGTACAACATTGCGTCGGATGCTCTTGGGCAGTGACTTGATCATGGCGGTCACCAGCTCGGCGCGCAGGCCCGGCACTTGCCAGTCGAAACCGTTCGGAGAGAGACGGGCGAGCAGGGCGAGCGGAATCCGCACCGTCACGCCGTCGTCTTCTTCGCCGGGTTCAAAACGATAACCGAGGGTGAGACGTTGGTCGCCCTGCTGCCAGCTCGGCGGAAAGAGTCCCTCATCGATCTCGGGGGAGTCCTCGGCGACGAGAGCATCGGCGGTCATGGTGAGCAGGTCGGGGGTGTCGAACCTGGCGGTACGCCACCACCCCTCGAAGCTCTTGGTCGACGACACCTCGGCCGGAATGCGGCGCTGGTAGAAGTCGAAAACGGCCTCATCATCAAAGAGGATGTCCCGGCGTCGGGTGCGCTCCTCCAACTCGGCCAGTTCCTCGCGCAGGCGCGCATTGGCTCGCTCAAACGCCCACATGCCCGGGTCACCGGTCTGGCCCGGTCGGCCGCCGCGACTCGCGCTGCTGCCGACAGCCGGCGCGCCGTCGGAGCGGCCGGATCCGCGGCCGCTCGAAGCGTTTCCGCCGTCAGCGGAGATGCTGACCCGCTCGTTGCGCGACGGTCCACGCCCGCCGCGGTCGGCTTCCCGCTCGACGGCGTTCGACTGCGGCCCGGAGGCGCGGTCCCACTCGCCCTCAACGAGAGCGTGCCGAATGAACAGCTCCCGGGCATAGGCCGGGTCGATGCGGGAGAACTGCACCCGACGGCGGGCCACGATCGGCACGCCGTACAGCGTGACGCGTTCGTAGACCACGGCGGCGCCCTGCTTCATTTCCCAGTGCGGTTCGGAGTAGCTGCGCTTGCACAGATTGCCGGCGAGCGGCTCGGCCCAGGCCGGGTCGACGACTGCATTCATGCGGGCGAAGAGCCGGCTGGTCTCGACCAGCTCGGCGCTCATGACCGCGCTGGGCTGTTTCTTGGCCAGCGTCGATCCGGGAAACAGCACGAAACGTTGCTGGCGGGCGCCAATGTAGTCCTTCTTGGCGACATCCTTGAGTCCGATGTGTGAGAGCAGCCCGGCCAGCAACGACCGGTGCACACCGTCGGGGTTGGCGCTGGCCTCGCCGAGGTGCAGGCCGAGTGGTTTGGCGAGCTGGCGCAACTGGCGCAGCACGTCTTGCCATTCGCGCACCCGCAGATAGTTGAGGTACTCGTTCTTGCACAACCGTCGGAACGCGCTCGAGCCCAATTCGGACTGCTGCTTCTCCAGGTAGTTCCAGAGGTTGAGCAGGCTGAGAAAGTCGCTCGTGGGGTCGGCGAACCGAGCATGAAATTGATCGGCCTGTGCGCGTCGTTCGAGCGGGCGTTCCCGCGGATCCTGGATGGTGAGTCCGGCGACGATGGCCATGACTTCCCGGCTGGTGCCCTGGGTTTTCGACTCGATCACCATGCGGCCGAACCGCGGATCGATCGGCAATTGCGCGAGCTGCTGACCGATGCGGGTGAGCCGCGGGGTGGCCGGGCCGGTGTTGGGGCGAGCGGCAGCATCCGCTTCGGTAGTGGCACGAGACGCGCCGCGCCCGCTCTTGGTGCGGGTGCCCTCCGCCTCGATGGCGCCGAGTTCGGCGAGCAGGTCGAGGCCGTCCTTGATATTGCGAGAGTCTGGCGGGGTTAAGAAAGGGAAGGAGGCGATGTCGCCGAGGCCGAGCGAGATCATCTGCAGGATAACGGCGGCAAGGTTGGTGCGCAGAATCTCCGGCTCGGTATATTCCGGACGACGCATATAGTCTTCTTCGGAGTAGAGCCGAATGGCGATACCGTCGCTGGTGCGCCCGCTGCGCCCGCTGCGCTGGTTGCCCGAGGCCTGGGAGATTGCCTCGATCGGCAGCCGCTGCACCTTGGACCGCACGCTGTACCGGCTGATGCGAGCGGTTCCCGCGTCGATGACATAGCGGATGCCCGGCACCGTCAGGCTGGTCTCGGCCACGTTGGTGGCGAGCACGATGCGACGTTTGACCCCGGCAACCGTCGACGGCTGGAACACGCGATGCTGGTCGGCCGACGACAGCCGGCCGTAGAGCGGCAGCACCTCGGTGGGGTTGCGACTGGCCGAGGAGGCGTACTTTCCCTGCAGGGCGTCTGCGGCGTCGCGAATCTCGGTCTCGCCGGAGAGAAAGACGAGCACGTCGCCGTCGGATTCCCGTTCGAGCTCGTCGAGGGCCGTGGTGATGCCCTCGATATAGTCGCGGTCCACCGGGGGAGCGGCATCCGTTGTCTCGTCATCGTCGAGGCCTGGTTCGGCGACGAGCGGGCGGTAGCGAATCTCCACCGGGAAGGTGCGCCCGGAAACCTCGACGACCGGCGCCGGGGTGCCATCGGCGGCCGCGAAATGCTTCGCGAAACTGGCCGGGTCGATGGTGGCCGAGGTGATGATGAGTTTCAGATCGGGGCGTTTGGGCAGCAGCTGCCGCAGGTAGCCGAGCAGAAAGTCAATGTTGAGGCTGCGCTCGTGCGCCTCGTCAATGATGATCGTGTCGTACTTGCGCAGCATACGATCGCGGTGAATCTCGTTCAAGAGGATGCCGTCGGTCATCAACTTGATGCGGGTGTCGGCGCCGACTTTATCGGTGAACCGCACCTGGTAGCCCACCAGCTGGCCGACCTCTTGGCCGAGTTCCTCGGCGATGCGCTCGGCGATGGTGCGCGCGGCGAGCCGGCGCGGCTGGGTATGACCGATGTTCTTGCGCCCGAGTTCGAGGCAGATCTTGGGCAGTTGGGTGGTCTTGCCCGACCCGGTCGACCCGGCCACGATGACCACCTGGTTGTCACGGATGGCGCGGGCGATATCCTCGCGGCGCTGGCTGACCGGCAATTCGGGCGGGAAGGTGATCTCAACGTTTTCCATGGATCTTCTATCGTACTTCGCCCCGGTCGTGCGCTCCTTCCCGCAGCTTCGGTGAAAAATCGGGTGCTCCCTTTCGCGGAGAGTGAACATCGGGTGCTTGGGGGGCAGACGGTAAGTTGCGGCCAATAGTGTTAGCGCATGACGAAATCTGTACCCACCATCACCCTCAACGACGGCCACACGATTCCTCAGCTCGGTTTCGGCGTGTTCAAGGTCGAACCCGATGAAACCACCCGTATCGTCTCTGATGCGCTGTCGGTCGGCTACCGCCACATTGACACCGCTGCCATTTACGGCAACGAGGCGGGCGTGGGGAAGGCGCTCGCGGCCTCGAAGATCAAGCGCTCGGATTTGTTCATCACGACCAAGCTCTGGAACGACCGCCAGGGCACAGAGAGCGCTTTCGACGCCTTCGAAGAGAGCCTGGAGAAGCTCGGCCTCGACTATGTCGACCTGTACCTGATCCACTGGCCGGCACCGGCCAATGACAAGTTCGTGGAGAGCTGGAAGGCCCTCGAAAAGATCAAGGAGTCCGGCCGCGCCCGTTCCATCGGCGTCTCCAACTTTCTGGTGCCGCACCTCGATCGTCTGCTGCACGAGACGAGTGTCGTTCCCGCCGTGAACCAGATCGAGCTGCACCCGGCGCACCAGCAGCCCGAGGTCACCGCTTTTGCCCGCGACAATGGCATCAACATTGAGGCTTGGGGCCCTCTCGGCCAGGGCAAGTACCCCCTGTTCGACGAGCCGGTGATAGTGGATGCTGCCGACGCGCACGGCAAATCGCCCGCGCAGATCGTGATTCGCTGGCACCTGCAGCTGGGCAATATCCTCTTCCCCAAGTCGAACCGGATCGAGCGCATGAAGGAGAACATCGACGTGTTCGACTTCGAGCTCAGCCGCACCGAGGTCGCCATGATCTCCGCGCTGGAGCGGGCCGGACGCGTTTCCGCCCACCCGAACGACGTCAACTAGGCGGCATCGCCAGCAGCGAACGGCAGCGCTATCGCGCGCGCAGCGGCCAGGGCTGCCACCCGTCCGGTACACCCTGCAACCGGTGCTCGGCGACATCGAGCAGGGCCGGGTCGGTGGTCTCCGCGCCGCTGCCGCCGGAACGTGACCCCGAGCCGTCCGGATTGGTCAGGGCGTACTGGCTCTCTCGTTTGCTGCCGACCGGATAGCGCTCGTGATAATTGCCCGACGCAACCCCCAGCACGAGCTCCTCGAGTTGCTCAACCTGCGACAGGGCGGTGTCGTCACACGCATCGCACCCGCACTGCGGGTAGGCGAAATCGTGCAGAACCCCGGCATGCACCATCAGTCCCGGAAAGCTCGTGAACACGATCGTCAGCGGAGCGGCCTGCTCATCGTGCGGCACGATCCGTACGGCGCGCGTGACGTCGGCGCCAGCTATGGACAGGTCATCCGCGCAGCTGAGATCGTCGGTGACGGTGACGTCATATGAACCTGTCAGGTGATTGATCAGCGCCTCGGCCACGACGTGAATGCCCGCAAAGCGTTCTAGGTTGCTCGTGACCGAGTAGCTGTTTTCGGGAGGGCTGTTCCCGGCGTCGTTCCAGCGCTCGCCGTACCGAATGACCGTGCCGTCGGCCGCGTAATACGTTGCCTCCGACCAGGAAGGGCGCTCATATCGGGGTATGCCGGGGCGAGAGCCGGCGAGCACAGGATACGGCATTGCTTCTGCGATAACTTCGCCGGCCCAGTCCTGTAGGAGGTCCAGTATCTTCGGTGCCCAATTCTCGGTCTCGCGCAACCGCTCGATCAGCGTCATCGGGGTGAACTGAATCGAGTCGTTGCCCACGCTGCCGTCGAGGCCGTCGAAAACCTGCCAGCATGCATCCGCTCGCAGGGAGGCGATCACATTGCCGAGGTAAACGGCGGCAGCATCGGCCAAAGCGGTATCCGCGGCCAGGGCTGCGGTGTGCTGGCGCAAAAAATCGAGCAGTGTGGCGACGTCGGCGGACAACGCGGGTGCTCCCAGACCTTCGCTGAAGTCGACGAAGGCCGCGTACCCGGTTAGGTGCCGCACCGGCAACCTGGCGGTGGTCAGATCGGTTGTCCATGAGATCGTCGCCTGCTGTGCCATCGGCTCAGGCGCAGCCTGGGCCGGTCCGTCAAATATGTTCTCGCTGCACCCCATGACTTCAGCATGACAGCGGATGTTCGCGCCGGCCAGTTCGCGCCGTACACCTGTCCCGGGATCCGCGGCCCCGGACAGAGAGACCATCGGGATCGGCCGCATGCATGTCATCTTCCCGCCATTTACGAGTAGCGTTGGTGCCATCGTCACCCCGCACCGTTGTGAAAGAAGCCCATGAACCCGATCGAGTGGCTGTTCGACGCCCAACTTCAGATCGGCACCCAGACCATCCTGTGGCGCGAGGTCGTGGGCAACGTGTTCGGTATCGCCAGCGCGTTCGGCGGTATGCGCCGCAAAATCTGGGCCTGGCCGGTGGGGATCCTCGGCAACGCCCTGCTGTTCACGGTATTTCTCGGCGCTGTGTTCGGCACGCCCAACCCGATCAACCTGCTCGGGCAGGCTGGCCGGCAGATCATGTTCATCGTTGTGTCGATCTTCGGCTGGGTGCAGTGGCAGCGCAGTCGCAACTCCACAGTGCACGTGGCCGTCGCTCCACACTGGGCCGGCACCCGCACCCGCATCCTGCTGGGCCTGGGACTCGTCGCCGGCACCCTCGTGCTCACCCCCATTTTTCGCGCCCTCGGCTCGTTCGAACCGGTGTGGGCGGATGCCTGGATCTTCACCGGATCGCTGCTCGCCACCTACGGCATGGCTAAGGGCTGGACCGAATTCTGGCTGATCTGGGTGGCCGTCGACGTGGTCGGGGTGCCGCTGCTGATCAGTGCGGGCTACTACGCCTCCGCGGTGCTGTACCTGTTCTACGGCGCCTTCACCATCGTCGGCTTCGTGGTCTGGGTGCGCGTGCAGCGTCGCCGCAACGCCCTGCTCCCGGTCGTCTAAGCCTCGATCCGCCGGTAGTGAGCGGTAACTTCGCGGCGCGCGGGAGTTGCGCCGGTGCGCGGGAGGCGGAACTCCCGCGCACTGGCGCAGCCCCCGCCCGACGAGTGGCGCAGGGGTTCTGGAACTGTGAGAAGGGTGCATCCGCGAAATGCAACTCGGACGAAACGGCTCGAACGACACAATCGGAGCACAATGGAACATGCCCAACCGTCTCGCCGATGCCATCAGCCCCTACCTGCGTAGCCACGCCGAAAACCCGGTCGACTGGTTCGGCTGGGGCGAGGAGGCGTTCGCGGCGGCCCGCGAGCGTGACGTGCCGGTGCTCGTCTCGATCGGCTATTCCACCTGTCACTGGTGCCACGTCATGGCCCGGGAAAGTTTCAGTGACCCCGCGATCGCCGATTATCTCAACGCCCACTTCGTCAGCATCAAGGTCGACCGCGAGGAGCACCCCGACGTTGACGCGAGCTACCTCGCCGCCGCGAGCGCTTTCATTGACGGGCTCGGCTGGCCATTGAACGTGTTCGTCACACCCGACGGGCAGGCGTTTCACGCCGGTACCTACTTTCCGCCGGTTGCCATGCCGGGGCGTCCGTCCTTTCTGGACGTGTTGACCGCGGTCACGACGGCCTGGCTCACCCGCCGCGCCGAGGTGACGGCCGGAGCCACCAAGGTAGCCGAGCTCCTCGCCGAGTCGGCACGCGCGCTCGGCCCGACACCGAGCGCCGGGGTAGACGTCGGGGTGGGCGCCGGGCCGGATGGGAAGCCTGGCACTGACCGGTTGGATCGCGCGGTGGCCGAGCTGGTGGGGTATGAGGATGCCCGTTACGGTGGCTTCGGCGGCGCGCCGAAGTTTCCGGTGGCTCCGGCGCTGTCCTTTCTGCTCGGACATTCCCATACGTCCGGTAACGACGGGCCCGAGCTCGCCCTCCGCACACTCAAGCGCATGGGCGCATCGCCGCTGCGCGACCCGATCGAAGGCGGCTACTTTCGCTACGCGGTCAACCGCGACTGGAGTGAGCCGCACTACGAACGCATGCTCTACGACAACGCCCAGCTGCTCGGCCTGTACACGCGGGCGTGGATGCTCACCGGCCAGGCGTGGGCCCGCCAGATCGCCGAGGGGATCGCCAGCTTTCTCTGTAACGTGATGCAGCTGCCGAGCGGCGGGTTCGCGAGCGCCCAAGACTCCGAGAGCACCGTCGATGGCCAACGCGTTGAGGGCGGCTATTACGCATTGGAACAGGGCGACCGCCGGCACCAAACCCCGCCGGCCCTTGACGAGAAGGTGCTCACCGGCTGGAACGGGCTCGCCATCGAGGCGTTGGCCCGCGCCGGCTTCACCTTCGACCAGCCGCACTTGATCGACGCCGCCCGCCGTGCCGCCGACTACCTGCGCGAGCATCACGAGCGCGCCGACGGCAGCCTGGTGCGAGCCTCGGTCACCGGTCGTGCCTCCACGGCGAAAGCCACGCTGGAGGACTACGGCATGCACGCACGGGGCCTGCTCGAACTCGCCCTCGTCACCGGTGAGGTCGCGTACGCCACCCGGGCTCGCGATCTGCTGGAGAGCACACTGTTGTCGGACGGCGTCGACGAGTCCTCCTTCCGGCCGCCGCACGGCGCAGATCCGGTGCTCACCCGGCAGGGTCTGGTCAGCGCCATTGATCCCTCCGAGGGCGCCTATCCGTCCGGCTTGTCGGCGACGGTCGACGCAGCACTGCTGCTCTACCAGCTCACCGGCGACGACCGATATCGGCGGGCAGCCCTGTCCGGGCTCGGTCCGGTCGCGCACCTTGCGCCCGACCGTCCGCTCGCGTTCGGCGCTGCCCTACGCCTGTTCGACCAGTTGCAGGGCCCCACCGAACAGCTCGTCATCGTCGTGCCGGACGAGCCGACGACAGCACCCGCCTACCCCGTCACCCTGCAACGCCTCGCCCGACGCCACCCGGCCGGAGTCGTCGCCTGCGTCTTGGAATCGCAGGCACGCGCCTTCACCGCCGCCGGATTCGACCTGTTCGCGGCGCGCACGGCCCCGAGCGGCCAGCCCACCGCGTACCTCTGCCGCGACTTCGTCTGCCAGCTGCCGGTCACCGATCCGGCCCGGGTGCCGCCGATCCAGCAAACGGCAGCGCTCCTGGTCGATATCGCCGCCGAAGCGCAACATTCGGCTGAGCCGCCCAGGCACTAAAATCGGGGTATCACCCACGGCCCAGATTACCGGGCCCGCCGAAAGGATCCTCATGGTTCCCGAAATCAACATCTGGGCCGTACTCCTGGCCACCGCGTCGAGCATGGTCGTCGGCTCCATCTGGTACACCCGCGCCGTCTTCGGCCGGTACTGGATGAAAGCGGTCGGCCATACCGAGGAGAGCATGAAGGGCAGCGGCACCGGTGCGATCATCATCACCGTGATCGTCAGCTTCATCACCGCTTCCGTGCTGGCCGGCGCGGCCGCGATCGCCCAAAACTTCTACGGCGGCAACTTTCTGGTGAACACCCTGCTCACCGGCGTCATCCTCTGGGCCGGATTCACCGCCGCCCGCATGATCACCCACGATGCGTTTGACCGCCGCCCCGCCGGCCTCACCGTGCTCAACATCGCCCACGAACTGGTCACGATCCTGCTCATGGCCCTGATCATCGGCCTGTTCGGCATCTCCGCCCAGTAACCGCGACACACCAATAGAGCGGATGCCGACGCATCCGTTCCGGCGACACAAGTCGACCAATCGGTCGACGCAGCAAATTACCACCCGTGCGACGTACACTGAAGATGCAGGCCACCGCGTTTCACCGAACGCCAGTCGCCCATCGAGAACCCCGTCACTTCTCGAGAAGATCGTTGCTGCGAACCACACGGAAACATCCACGCCGGTAATTTCGGCCGCACTCCCCGGTGTCAGCTCCGGCTGGCCCGCAACAGTGCTCCACTTTCTCAAGGAGGACCATGGCGACACTCGACATCCCGGACGCTCAACCGGATACTCCCGAGCAGGGCTACCCGGATTCGTTCGGCGGCGACATCTTCGACACCGATGCGTTGCGGTCCGACTCCGTGGGTTACGACTCCAACGAGCCCGAACCCCCCACTAACACCGGGCTGATTCCCACCCTGTCGCTCAGCGGTGAACCCGAATTGGTGCTGATCACACCGGATTCCCGCACCCGCCGCTTCGACCGCGACGACCTCGTGGTACGTAAGGGCGAGATCGCCCTGATCAACGGCCACTACACGCCGCACGAGTCCATGGTGAAAGACCTGGTCGCCGTCTACGACGCTCTGACCAACGCCGGCATCGATTTTCTGCTGGTGCGCGGCGACCACAACCGTCCGGTCATCGCCGTCGACCGCAAACGGCGCAAGGAAATCACCCGGGTTCTCGCCACCGCCTTCGCCAACGAGCCTTTTTACGCCAAATCGCTCGACGGCAACGTGAGCCAGCAGCTTCTCCTCGCCGACGGCGCTCTGACGACGCTGCGCAAGTCATCCGTCTTTCGGGTCTACCGTCCGCGCATTGAACCGATCGGCCGCCTGCGCTACGGCGCGCAGACCGCGTTCCAGTTCGAGCTGTGGCGCTTTGGCGAAGAAGAAATCATCGCCCCGGTCGAAAACGTACTCATGCGCACCCGGTTGCCGCGCTCCGAAGCCCGCGAAACCACGATTGACCTGTACGGTCGCACCTGGTTGACCCTGCAGAACATGTTCGACGATCTGGCCAGCGACGTCTCCTTCGACATCGATCTCGTGTTCAGCTGGGTCGACGGTTCCAGCGCCGCGTTTCAGAAGGAACGCGCCAAGCGGATGAAGGACTACGTCGTCGGTGAGGGTGACGATTCCGATGCCCGTTTTCGGCAGATCGACGAACTCAAGTACGCGCTACGCAGCGTGTATATGTTCGCTCCGTGGATTCGCCGTATCTTCATTGCCACCGACTCGCCGGCACCCGAATGGCTGGCCGAGCATCCCCTCGTTACGATCATGCGCAGCGAAGACTTCTTCGTCGACACCAGCGTGTTGCCCATTCACAATTCGCACGCTGTGGAAAGCCAGCTGCATCATATTCCCGGGCTGGCCGAGCATTTTCTGTACTCCAACGACGACATGTTCTTCGGTCGTCCGGTCGGCCCCGAGTTGTTCTTCTCGCCCGGCGGCGTGACCAAGTTCGTGGAGGCATCCACTCGGATCGGTCTCGGCGAGAATGACCCGACCCGCAGCGGATTCGAAAATGCCGCCCGCGTCAACCGGGCGCTGCTGCGCGGCCGGTTCGGCAAGGTCACCACCCGTCACCTCGAGCACACGCCGGCGCCGATGCGCAAGAGCGTGCTGTTGGAGATGGAGCAGGAATTTCCCGAAGACTTCAGCCGTACCGCGGCGAGTCGCTTTCGTTCGGCCACCGACATCTCGGTCACCAACTCGCTGTACCACTACTATGCGCTGATGACCGGTCGCGCGGTCGCACAGACGCAGGTGCACTCGCTGTACATCGAGACGACGCTGCGCATTGCCCTGCGCCAGATGAACCACCTGCGCAAGCGCCGCGATCAGGACATGTTCTGCCTCAACGACGGCAGCCACCCCGAAATCTCCACCGAGGTGCGCACCGAAGCGGTCACCGACTTTCTGGAACAGTATTTTCCGATCGTGGCACCGTGGGAACGGGCCAGCGCCGGAACTAGTGCAGAACCGGGATCGGCCTGGTCATTGGCGGCTCGCGCAATGCAGGCAGAGTTTCCGACGGCGTGATCTCAATGCCGGAAGCGTGCAGACGACGCGCGCTTTCGGCGGCATCGACGTACTCGAGCGTCGGATAGTGCCCAAGCGGCACCACGGAGTGCAGGACCGTGCCGGGGTAGACGTGCACGAGGTTGAACGCTCGGGCTCCGTCACGTCCGAGCGTGCCGCCGACCGGAACGTTGAGATCCTGTGTGTAACAGGTCGCTGACGACACCGACACGGGAATGCCGGCGAACATCGCCATGGACGAGTAGTGCAGGTGCCCGGCGATGATGCTGCGCACATCGGTGCCGCGCAAAACCTCGGCCAGGCGCTCCTGGTCGCGCAGCTCCACAGCGGTGGCCAGGTCGAGCACGCTGGGGATCGGCGGGTGGTGCATCGCCAGAATGGTGCCGTCAGGTGCCGGCACGCGCAGCTCTTCGGCCAGCCAGCGCAACTGCTCGTCGGACACGGCACCATAGTGGTGACCGGGCACCGAGGTATCCAGCGTGATCAGACGCAGGCCATTGAGATCGAAGCATCGGTCGATCGGTGCAATGCTGGGCTCCTGGCCGAGCAGTTCGGTGCGAAACGCCGAACGGTCGTCGTGATTGCCCATCACCCAGACGACGCGGGCGCCCAGCCGGGCTGCGGTGGGCTCCACGATTTCCCGCAGGAGCTCGTAGGCGCCTGGTTCACCCTTGTCGGCCAAATCGCCGGTGAAGACGATGGCCTCCGGGCGGGCGCCGGAGGCCTCCACCTCGGCGAAAAGTTCAGCCAGATGGGCTTCAACATCGACGCTGCCATAGAGCTTCGAACCCCCCGCCAGCAGGTGGGTGTCGCTCAGATGTAACAGGAAATGGTCCGGCCGGGGGTACTCAGCCGTTCGAATGCTCACGGAGCGTCCATTCGTTTGTCGCGGGCACACGCTGCGGGAGCGCCATCGCGATTCATCACACTATTCGATCAGAAGTTCTTGAACAACGGGTGTATGCCACGCAACAATCCTGCAACAGTCGGGGCAAATGGGCAAGGAATATCGTCCAGCTCTCGTGGATCCATTGACCGGCTGCCGCCCGACCCGGCACCTGGGCGTGTTCCCACCGGCCCGGTGACAGACTGCCTCCCAGCCGGGCTGTGGCATGCTTGATCGTGCGCAACCGGTCAAGTCTCAGCTCCCTCAAGCAGGGTTCGCTGGGGTACCTCGCCGGAGCCGCACTCACCACCGTGGCTTTCATCGGTCTGTACCTGTTCTTTGTGCGCAGCCATATCGGCCAGGAAGCGGACCAACTGGCCTATGACGGCGCCGAGTTCGGCCGCCGCAGCATCACTCCGTTCACCGGCCGAGTGCTCGACGCGGTGCCGGATATCGCCGTGGCGTTCGGGCTGGTGCTGACCGCCGTCATCGGGTTCGTGCGCCGCAACTGGCGCACCCTGCTGGTGGCTCTGGTCGCCGCGGGGGCTGCAACGGCTTCGGCCCAACTGCTCAAATATGGCATTCTGGCTCGCCCCGACCTGGCCGTCGACGGCTACGCCGGAAACTCCTTCCCGTCGGGGCATACGACGGTGGCGGCGGCATCCGCTCTCGTGGTGTTTCTGGTCTCCGGCCCCCGGATGCGCCCGATGGTCGCCGGCTGGGGAACGGCCTTCGCCGTGCTGGCCGGGGTGGCGACCCTCGCCAACCAATGGCACCGGCCGAGCGACGTGATCGCTGCCCTGCTCTGGGTGGCCCTATGGGGGTGCCTCGCCGGAGCCGTGCTCGCCTGGCCGAGCGTGGGCATCGTGCCGCGAGCGGAGGCCGGCGTTCCGGCTGGAACCGCAGCCCCACGCTGGCTCGCGCTCACCGGGCTGCGGCAGTCCACCATGCGCGGTATTCGCTGGCTGTCGATCGGCTGCGGCGCGGTCTCCGCCGTGGCTTTCGTCGCCACCCTGGTTCTGAACACCAGTCTCTTTGAGTCGGTCGGAACCCTGGGCTCGATCGTGGCCTATCTGGGCGGTGTCACGGCGATTGTCACCGCCGGCCTGGTGCTCGCGCTCAGCGGAACGCGACTGTTCGCCCGCCTACCCTGACGGATCTCGCCGCCGAGCCGCGGCCGACGGCACCGCGGCAAAGATGGGGTGTACTCAATCGAGGTCCCGTGCGACACTGGCTCATGGCCGTCACGCTGAGAGCGCTCCAGACCGTTGTTCCCCCGACAATTCTGATTCAGGAGCAGGTGCGGGATATTTTCGCCGCCCAGCCCGGACTCACTCGGCTGGCGCAACGGCTGGTCAGCACGAGTTTCAACGTGTCGGGCATCGACACGCGGCATACCGTCATCGCCGAACTCACCCTCGACAACGATGCCGCCCAACCGCAGTTCTTTGACGCGCAGCAGCAGCTTCTGCTGAGGCCGAGCACCCGGGTGCGCAACGAGTTGTATATCGAGGAGGCCACCAAACTCTTCGTCGAAGCCGGGCGCCGCGCGCTCGCGGCCTGCCCCGACATTCGTGCGGAAGATGTCACCCACGTCGTGACCGTTTCGTGCACCGGGTTCTACGCCCCCGGCCCCGACTACATGCTGGTGCGTGAGCTCGGCCTGAACGCCAACACCCAGCGCTACCACCTCGGATTCATGGGCTGCTACGCAGCGATGCCCGCCCTGCGCACCGCGAAACAGTTCGTTGAAGCCGACCCGAACGCGGTCGTGCTCGTGGTCAGCGCCGAACTCTGCTCGCTGCATCTGCGCACCTCGAGCGACCCCGACACCATCGTGGCCTCCTCGCTGTTCTCCGACGGTGCCGCCGCCGGCATTGTCAGTGCGCGCGCGCCGTTGCCCGGCGAGAAAGCCCTCGGACTCGACCTATTCGAAACGGTGATCACCCCGGTCGGTGAGGGCGACATGGCCTGGAAAATCGGTGATGAAGGATTCGAAATGATTCTCAGCACCTACGTTCCGCACATCATCGACGAACACATTGAAGAGGCGCTCGCCCCGCTGTTCGCCCGGGATGCGTCGATCACCGGGCAGCTCGCCGCCGGGCGTGCAGCGGATGCCGGCCCGGTGACCGTCGGCACCGGCGGGACCCTGCTGGCTCCCCTTCTCACCCTCGCTCCGGCCCCGTCGCTCAGCTCGGTGATCGAGCACTGGGCGATTCACCCCGGCGGCCGCAGCATTCTCGACAAGACCGAGGCGAAACTTGCGCTACGCACCGACCAGTTGATCCCGTCGCGCGAGACGCTGCGCACCAACGGCAACATGAGCAGCGCAACCATTCTGTTCGTGATGAAGGCCATTCTTGACGCCCCGGCCACGGCCGACGGCGAACGGGTCTGTGCCATGGCGTTCGGCCCGGGCCTCACCGTGGAATCCAGCCTGATGACCGTGGTCGAGGGCTGAATGGCCCTTCCCTCACTGCGCGTGCGGGCACACGACGCGGTGGAGATCATGGATTCGCCGCTGTGCGACCCGGCCATGCTCACCCGTACCTACCGGG
Source organism: Cryobacterium sp. PH29-G1 (assembly GCF_030063365.1). Lineage (GTDB taxonomy): Bacteria > Actinomycetota > Actinomycetes > Actinomycetales > Microbacteriaceae > Cryobacterium. Next base: position 449,912 of record NZ_JASISY010000001.1, read on the forward strand.
ACTTTCGCGTCGTCAACGCGGTGGTGTCCGGCTGGTCGGGGATCTATCGCACGCGCATCCGCCCCGCACTGTCGACCACGACCGAATCGACGCTGCTCGACGTCGGCTCCGGCGGCGGCGACGTGTCGCGGGCGATCGCCGGCTGGGCGCGCCGTGACGGGTTGCGGCTTCGGGTGACCGGCATCGACCCGGATGCCCGCGCGCACGCGTTCGCGACCAGCCAACCCACGATCGCCGGACTGTCGTTTCGACGGGCGCTCAGTTCCGATCTGGTCGCGGAGGGCGCACGGTTCGACTTCGTTATTTCCAACCACGTGTTGCACCACCTCAGCGCGGCCGAGCGGCACGGACTGCTCGAGGATTCGGAGGAACTCGTTCGCGGCCGGGTGCTGCACGCCGATCTGGAGCGGTCGACATACGCCTACCTCGGGTTCGCGGTGGCGACCTGGCCCTTCTTTCGGCATTCCTACATTCGTCCCGACGGGCTGACCTCGATTCGGCGCAGTTATACCGCCCATGAGCTGTGGGCCGCGGTGCCGGCCGGGTGGGTCGTCTCCCGCGGCTGGCCGTCTCGTCTCGTACTGAGCTGGGATGCGCCCGGTGCGTGATGTTGTCATTGTCGGTGGGGGACCGGTCGGCACGATGCTGGCCTGCGTGCTCGCCGTCGGTGGGATCGACGTGGAGGTGCTCGAACAGCGGGAACAGCCGTCGCTGCGCTCCCGGGCCATCGGCATCCACCCGCCCTCGCTCGCTACCCTCGCCGGGATCGGCGTTCTGGATGCCCTGCTCGAGCGTGCCGTGCGCATTGGAGCGGGGGAGGTGCGCTGCGATGGCCGACGGCTCGGACAGTTGTCGTTCGAGCGGGCAGCGCCGCGGTACCCGTTCGTGGCGGCCCTGCCGCAATACGAGACCGAGGCCCTGCTGCGGCAACGGTTCGAGCAGTTGCGACCGGGCCGGTACCGCAGCGGTGTCACCGTGACGGCGGTGCGTGACGGCGGTGCTGCCGTGCTGCTGTCGACCGACGCCGGCCAGGTCGAGGCCCGCTATGTGATCGGCGCCGACGGCGCGCGTAGCGTGGTGCGCCACGCGGCCGGCATCACCTGGCAGCAGCTGGGCCGCCGGGAAACCTATCTCATGGGTGACTTTATCGATACCGCGCTGGCTGATACCGGACCCGGTGCGAGCCGTGCGGTGCTCTATTTCGAACGCGGCGGAGTGGTGGAGTCGTTTCCGCTGCCCGGTGGCCGGCGTCGCTGGGTGGCCATGACCGATTTCCTGGCAACGGATGCCGGCAGCGCCGACCTCGCCGCGCTCATCCGTCATCGAACGGGCGTGCGTGTGGCCGAACCCGTCGGGGAGGCCAGCGCGTTCGCCGTGCAGCAGCGGCTCGCCGGGCGCATGCACGCCGGCCGCATCGTGCTGGTCGGCGACGCGGCACACCAAATCAGCCCGATCGGCGGGCAGGGCATGAACCTCGGCTGGCTCGACGCCGTTGCCCTCGCGCCGGCGCTGCAACGGGCGCTGCTGGTACCGTCGCAGGCGGCATCCGTTCTGGCCGGCTACGACCGCACCCGGCGCAACGCCGCTCGTCGCGCGGCCGTGCAGGCCGGATTTAACATGAACATGGGCCGACCGGCGCACGGCGTGCGACTGGGCGCCCGCAACGCCCTGGTGCGCGCCCTCACGCTGCCCCCGGCCAACGAACTCATCGCCCGGGCGTTCACGATGCGCTGGCTGTGAGCGTGCGCCGGCCCGAAGTGGTGCCGGCTCCGGCCGCAGATCGAGTTGAATAGACGGGTGACTTCTGCACCAATAACCACTGACCTCATCTCCCGGCTGCGCTCCGACCTTGCCGCCGCCCATTTCTCGGTTCCGGGCCTGACCGGATTGTGGGGCATCGACGCGGATGCCGCCCTCCGCCGTAACCAGCGGGTCCCGGCCCAGCGCGCGCTCGCCGCGCTCGCCACCAGGCTGGGCCGGAACGAGCCCGCCGCGACCCTCGCGCGGCTGTTCCTGCTCGGCGACCAGGTACCGCGCGCTGACCTCGACACCGCAATGCCGACACTCGGGGCCAAGGGCGCGGAAGAGCTCGCCCTCGTGGCTTTCGTTGGTAACCCCACCGCCACAGACTCGGCCGGGCCGGAAACATTCCTGCGCCCGCTCGTCGACCTGCGCCCGTACAGCTTCGTCGACGCCCACGGTGCCGGCAGCTGGTGGATCGTGAGTGATCTGGGGGAGCTGGCGCTCGGGCATCCGCTCGGTGAAACGCATGTTCTGGGCATCGGCGGGGCCTCCCGCACCCTCAGCGGCCTCATGATGCCGACACCCGTGGCGCGGGCGCTCGACATCGGCACCGGCTGCGGAATTCAAGCCATGCACGCCGCGCGGCACGCCGAGCACGTCGTCGCGACCGATATTTCGGTGCGCGCGCTCGAATTGGCGGCGCTCAACGCCGAGCTCAACGACATCGACAATATTGAGTTTCGCTTCGGCAGCCTGTTTGAGCCGGTGGCGGGGGAGCGTTTCGACCACATCATTTCGAATCCGCCGTTCGTGATCACCCCGCGGGGCGTTGACGTGCCGAGCTACGAGTACCGCGACGGCGGCATGGTCGGCGATGCGCTGGTCGAAGCCGTGGTGCGGGGCGCCGCCGCGCATCTGAGCCCCGGAGGTGTGGTGCAACTGCTCGGCAACTGGGAGTATCACGACGACACGGATGCCTTCGACCGGCTCGAGCGGTGGCTCACGCCGGTTGCCGGAGAGTCGTTGGACGCCTGGATCATCGAGCGTGAGGTGCAGTCGCCGGGCGAATACGCCGAAACCTGGATTCGGGACGGTGGTACTCGCCCCGGCACCGCCGACTTCGACCTGCTCTACAACGCCTGGCTGAATGACTTCGAAGCGCGCGGCGTGCGCCGGGTGGGGTTCGGCTACCTGGTGCTGCGTCGAACCGATGTCGTCGCCACCGGCCTGCCTACTCCGCCCACCCTGCGCCGCCTCGAACGGATGCCCGATGCCCTCGGCCACAATCCGGCGGGCCTCGGCGCCCACCTGGCCGAGTGCCTCGCGGCCCACGATTGGCTGGCCCGAACGGATGACGCGCTCCTGCTGCGCACGAGCCTCACCGTGGCTTCCGATGTCACCGAGGAACGCCACTACTGGCCCGGCCAACCAAATCCCACGCTCATGACGCTGCACCAGGGCGGCGGATTCGGCCGCTCGGTGCCGCTCGACACGGCCCTCGCCGGTCTGGTCGGCGCCTGCGACGGCGACCTCGCGGTCGGGGCCATCATTGGCGCTCTCGCCCAGCTGCTCGAGGCCGACGAGGCCGCTCTGGTCGCCGAACTGCTGCCGCAGCTGCGTGGCCTGCTCGTCGATGGCTTTCTGAGCCTGCCCGAGCCGGTCTAGCCACCGCCGCCCCCGTTCGTAACTCCTGCAATTTGCACAGGCGTCAGAATAGTTGGGCGGAATTCCGCGCATCCGTTTGGCGCCGGTCACCAATTGCAGGAGTTATGCGCGGGCGGGGCGCTAACCTGACGCCATGACTACTACACCAGCGCTTCCGGCCGCCTTCGACCTGGCAGGTCGCACGGCGCTCGTCACCGGGGCAGGCAGCGTCACCGGCATCGGCTTTGCCGCAGCGCGGATGCTGGGTGAACTCGGCGCCCGGGTGATCCTCACCGGCACGACGGCGCGGGTGCACGACCGCGCGCTCGAACTAGTCGCAGACGGCCTCGAAGCCAGCGGAGTCATCTGCACCCTCGACTCGGCCGCCGGGGCCGCCGGGCTGGAGGTGGCGCTCGCCGCGAGCGGACTCGAACCGACGATCCTGGTCAATAACGCCGGCATGGTCGCTGTCGGCGACGCCGAGATGGGGCACGGCGACATTTTGACCAGCCCCGCCGAGTGGGAGCACGGCCTCGCCATCAACCTGTCCACGGCCTTTCACGCCACGCGCACGGTGATCGGTTTCATGCGCGCGGCCGGCTGGGGCCGCATCGTGACGGTGTCCAGTGTGAGCGGCGCGATCATGGCCAGCCGTGGTGACGTTGCCTACGCGGCGGCCAAGGCCGGTCTGGTTGGGCTGACCCGGGCCCTCGCCGTCGACGAGGCCGGAGCCGGTATCACGTCCAACGCCGTGGCCCCGGGGTGGATCGGAACCGGCTCCCAGCTCACCAGCGAGGCTCTGGAAGGGGCGCTCGTGCCGGCCGGACGCAGTGGTACACCGGGGGAGGTCGCATCCGTTGTCGCCTTCTTGGCGTCCCCCGGCGCCGCCTACGTCACCGGCCAGGTGATCGTCGTAGACGGTGGCAACGCCGTGGCCGAAGAGCGCCGCCCCCAATAGCACCTCCCGCAGACTCCGTGCGGCGGTTAGTTCTTGGGGGTGGCTTTTCGCAGGGCCAGGTAGCCGCCGAGGGCTGCGAGTGCGGCCGGAACGAGCAGCCAGGCGAAGATTCCGGCGATGCCCTGCGCGACGAACCAGATCGCAACCGTGGGCCAGCTGCTCGTGAAGGTGATCAGCATAATCGTGCCAACGATGGCCAGGGCGAGTGCGCTCCAGAACACGAGCATCCCGGGCATCCGCCAGCGCATGTAGATCGTTGCGATCGACGCACCGACGAAGAACACCAGAAGTTGCATCACGAAGAACGAGAACACGTCCACCCAGAAACCGTCGAGACCGAGCCAGAGTGCGTTGAACATGTAGCTGTTCAGCCACCACCCGTGGGTGAGCTGCTCGAGCTGGGTCAGCACGGCAAAGGCCAGAGCGTTGCCGGCCGAGATCAGCACGAACAGGAGTGCGGTGCCGAGGTAGAAGTCCCGGCGGGTCACGCCGAAACCGAGCGCGAGGGGAAACCCGAAGGAGATGGCCTGCACGCCGACCACGACCAGATACCACTGCGGCGAGAGCACGGCCCAGCTATACCGCTGGCCCTCGATGGCATCGGGGGTGCCGAGGCCGCCCGTGGTGAAGCCGATGATCTGGGCGATGAAGACGGTGATCACGAAGGCAATGCCCACGATTAGCCAGGGGATACCGATATAGGTGCGTCGGTCGACCAGGTGCAGCCGCACTACGTTCCAGATGCGTGTCGGAGCGCTGCGCGGGTGAACGGATGCCGCGGTGCCGGTCATTAAATCAGTCATGAGTGGGTACTCCAAGCATCGGTCGCGGTCACAGCGTCATGAGTGGTCGGGCTTCCCGTGGTGCTCGTGGTGCGCTGCACGATGAGCTGCTGCAGCGACACGGGGGAGAGTTCGAGCCCCGCAGCGCGGGCCGCTGTGCGTTCGGCCTCGCTCAGGCCGCTGACGGTCACCGAGGCGAGCCCGCCGATGCCATCTCGGGAAATAATGTCGCGTCCGGCGACGAAAGCATCGACATCCGTTTTCTTGCCGACCACGGTACTGGCGGAGCCGCGCAGCTGCTCGGCATCCTGATCCATGAGGATACGACCCTCGTCAATGACGAGGACGTGCTCGAGCAGGTTGCTCACCTCGTCGATGAGGTGGGTGGAGAGAATCACGGTGCGCGGATGCTCGGCGTAGTCCTCGAGGAGGCGATCGTAGAAGATCTGCCGCGCCACCGCGTCGAGGCCGAGATAGGGTTCGTCGAAGAAGGTGAGCGGTGCCCGCGAAGCGAGCCCGACGATCACACCGACCGCCGACAGCTGCCCACGGGACAGTTTCTTGATCGGTCGGTTCAACGGCAGCCGAAAATCGTCAACGAGCCGGGCGGCGAAGGCGGCATCCCAGTTGGCGAAAAACCATGGCGCGCTCGCCAGCACGTGTTCGGGTCGAAAACTGTCGGGGTACTTCTGGCTTTCCTTGATGAAGCACAGCGACTGCAACACCCGGGCGTTCTCCACCGGTGATGCGCCGAATACCTCGAGGGTGCCGCTCGTAGCGAACTGCTGCCCGGTGAGCAGCTGCATGAGAGTGGTCTTGCCGGCGCCGTTACGACCCAGCAGACCGTAAATCTTGTTGCGCTCGACCGTGAAACTCACGTCGTCGATAGCGGTGAACGTGCCGAATCTCTTGGTGAGGCCGGCCACGCGCACGGCGGTGTCAGGGTCAGTGCGGGTCATGAGTTGTTTGCCTTTCGCTCGGTCGCTGTCGGGTTCTTGATCATGTCGGCCACCTGCTCGGGCGTGATGCCGAGTTTGGCGGCTTCGTCGAGCAGCGGACCAACGAAGTTGGTTCGAAACTGCTCGGTGCGGGCGCCGACGAGTCGTTGTCGGGCCCCGGTTGCTACAAACATTCCAATTCCTCGCCTCTTGTAGAGAATGCCGTCGTCGACCAGACGGTTGACGCCCTTGCCCGCGGTGGCCGGGTTGATGCGGTGAAATGCCGCGAATTCGTTGGTTGAGGGCACCGGCGATTCCTCCTCGATGGCGCCATCGATGATGTCGTTCTCGATCTGCTCCGCGATTTGCATGAAGATCGGTTTGCCCGCCTCAATCAAGGACTGCCTGCTTTCAATCAGTGGATGGTGCGGCCCGCTCACCGACCGCCGGTCGGTTAGCTGGTTAGTTGGTCATGTAACTAACTAAGTACCTTCGGACGAAAATGTCAACCCTCGAACCTCGACGCGGCGACGGTCTGCGGTAGTTTGGACGTATGACTGGCGCCGGACTGAACAGCTGCGGGCCCGCGCCCGAGATTTGCCGTCCCGGACCGGACCGATCGTGAAGCGGCGCACTTTTTTGCTCGGCACGGCATCGGGTTTTTCTGTGTTGGCCCTCGCCGCGTGCGTGGCGCCGGCGCCGGTGCCGACGCCATCCGTGGTGCCCACCCCGGTGAACCCCTCGCTGGTACCGCAGCCGCTGGCCGTCTCCCGTACCAACTGGTCGACCGACCCGTTCTCGCGCGGATCCTTCAGCTACGCCGCCGTCAACTCCACCCCGGAGCACCGTGCTGCCCTGCGGGGGGCTGTTGGCGCTCGGGTGTTCTTCGCCGGTGAAGCGACCGCGGTCGACGCGCCCGGCACCGTGGACGGCGCACGCACTTCGGGACAATTCGCCGCCAGCCGGGTGAAGGACGTCGCCGGCCCCGACGAACGCATCACCGTCGTCGGTGCCGGTATTGCCGGCATCGCTGCGGCGCGTCAACTCGTGGATGCTGGTTTCAATGTCGTAGTAATCGAGGCGCGCGACCGGATCGGCGGGCGCATCGATACCGTCCGTGGCGATTGGCCGTTCCCGATCGAACGGGGACCCTCGTTCGTGCGCGGCGCTTCGGAGAGTTTTCTGGACGACGAGCTGACCGCGCTCGGAGTCAGCCTGATCCCCGTCGTACCCGCACCCGAGGTGCGCACCCGGGCCGGTGCCGTTGTCGACGCTTCACCACTCGGCGCTCAGGCCGTCGCCGGTGCACTGCGCTGGGCGGCCGAACAGCAGAGCGATGTCTCGGTGGAACGCGCCCTGATCGACTCCGGCGAAGCCGACCTGTCGACAACCCCCAACGCCGACGGCCTCTCGGATGCCGATTGGCTCGAATACGAAATCGCCACCAAGCTTAAGGTTGAGACCGGTGCCACGCCGAGCCTGCAATCGGCCTGGTATACCGGCGACCTGGCCTGGGCCGAGGACGACAAGATCGTCGTCGGCGGCTATGCGACCCTGCTCACACACGACGCAGACGGCCTCGATCTGTTGCTGTCCAACGTGGTCAACCGCATTGCCCACGACGATGACGGTGTGAGCCTGCGCCTCGGAACCGGCGAGTCGGTATCGGCCGATCGCGTCATCGTCACGGTACCCCTGGGAGTGCTGCAGGACGCGGCGATTGAATTCTCGCCGGCGCTGCCGTTTGCGCACCGTGCGGCCATCGCAGCCCTCGGAATGGGGGTCGTCGACAAGGTGTGGTTGCGCTTCGACACGCCATTCTGGGACACCGAGGCTCAGCTGTGGACCGTTGTCGGGGACGACCCCGACTTTCCCCTCTGGGTCAACATGATGCCGCTCACCGGGGAACCCGTGCTGATGGGCATGGTTGCCGCCGAAAACGCAACCCGCCTCTCCGCGCTCGATGACGACGCGTTCCTGGCAGCGGCGCTCACAGCGCTCGAACCGTTTCTCGCAGTGCCCGACGCTGCCGAATAGTCCAGGCCCCGGACGTCAGTCGGTCGCAGGCCACGGTGCGCGCAGGTGCCGCGGCGTGCGCTTGAACCGGGTGATCCAGGTGAGCAGCGCCGCAATTCCGGTGATGATCGCCACGATGATCAGGCAAAAGAACACCGTCTCGCCGGGCCCGCTCACCTGACGGGCATCCAAAAAGAAGTACGGGTACCAGCGTACGATCGGTCCCCGAACCAGCGTGAAGACCAGCCAGAACACCGGAAACACGATGGCCCAGGCGAGATATTTCCAGGACAGCCGGGCCTTGAACGGGTCCACGATCCAATCAATGAGCGCGCAAACCGGAATGACGAAGTGCAGCAACTGGCTCGACCAAGGCACTTCGATTGAATAGTGTGCAGCGGACGACTGCCACACGATAATGCCGTAGACCACGCCAGAGACCAGAATGTAGGTCGTCACCATGGCCCGCAGCATGTCGAGCCAGGCCGGGTCGGTCGGTCGGCGCAACGCAACGACGGCCGCCGTCAGAAACACGAGCACGGCGGCCATGGCGCTTTGTACCGTGAAATAGCTGAAAAAGTTGGCGATCGCAAACGTGGTCACACCGAGGGTGTACTCAAAATAGTTGATCAAAGCGACGAGTCCCGCTGTGGCCAGGCCCAGGCGCGCTAGACCGAACGCGGTGCGCGCTGTCATTCGCGTTCCCCGGGGCTCGTGCGCGCGGTCATACGGTAACGCTACGCCAGCGCGGGGCTGCCTCCGAACTCAGCGGGTGATCAAAAACTCCGCTTCGCCCGTCGGAGTGACATCGCTCACTTCGAGCGCGGTCACGACGGCGTAGCGTGGACCGGTGTGCAGCCAGCGCAGCATACGCGAGACGGATTCCTCCGGCCCCTCGATTTCGAGTTCCACCGACCCGTCTGGCCGGTTTCGCACGTACCCCACCAGCCCGAGGCGCAGTGCCTGGCCCCGGGAATGATACCGAAACCCGACGCCCTGGACCTCGCCGCGTACGAGAATTCGTTTACGAATCACCCGACTATTGTGTACCGGGCGCCGCCGCCGCGCGAGTCCCGCTGCGGCTGCGTAGACCGTCCACGAGCGCGGTGATGCCGAGATCGAATGCAAAACGCGCTGAGGCGTGTGCGGCGTGCGCCGGGTCGAGGTTGCGACGCAGGTTCTCCAGCTCGACTGGAACTATCGCTAGCGCGGCCAGGTTGCTCGGCGCGATCAGATCGAGGGCGCTGCCGAGCACGTGCGCTTCGACCGTGCGCACAACGGCAATCCCCTCGCCGTTGGGCCAGCCGCCGTGCCCGAGCGCCGTGACGACAATTTCGTACATGCGCAGTGTTGACGGGTCGGTGACCGGGGTCGTCGCCAAGAGACGGATGCAATTGGGCCGCGTCGCGAAGGCGGCCAGGTAAGAGTGTGCCCAGCTGATCAGGGCCACGTCCCATGATTCGGTAGCAAAGCTACTGGTGTCGATTTCTTCCACGATGAGGGCGCGCATGCGTTCGATCAGGTCGTCGCGGCCGCCGATGTGGTTGTACAACGACGATGGACGCCGGTTCAGCCGGGTGGCCAGGGAACGCATGGTCAGGGCGTCGCTGCCGTGGGTCTCGGCCAGATCGAGGGCGGCGACGGCGATCTGTCGACTGGTCATTGCCATGAAATCTCCTCAGAAAAAAAGCTTTCCATTTCCCGCTCTAAACCGTACTGTACTCAATACGAACATTGTTCGTATTTTGCCAAACGCTAGGAGACGACAGCGTGACATCCACCCTCTTCACCAATGGAACCGTCTGGATGGGGCCGCTTCAGCCCGATGAAAGCGCCCTCTCCGTGATCGATGGTCGCGTCGCGGCGATTGGCACTGCCGCCCAGGCTGCAGCGGATGCTGACACCACGGTTATCGACCTGGCCGGCGGTTTTCTTATGCCCGCATTCGGAGAAGGTCACGCGCATCCGGTATTCGGCGGCCTGGAAGAAAATGGTCCCAACATTCGCGCCTGCGCGAGCGTGGCCGACATCGTCGCCGAAGTGCGGCGCTACGCCGAGGCGAACCCCGACCTCGACTGGATTCACGGTGCGTCCTACGACGGATCGTTCGCCCCTGGCGGCTTGTTCGATGCCCGCTGGCTCGACGAGGCCGTCAACGACCGCCCGGTCGTGTTGCGCGCCTGGGACTACCACACGCTGTGGTGCAACTCCCGGGCCCTCGAGTTGGCCGGAATCAGCGCCGAGACCCCCGAGCCGGCGCTCGGCGAAATTCCCCGCCGCGCCGACGGAAGCCCGCTGGGCGTGCTGCGCGAATGGGGCGCGGTCGACCTGATGAATGCGGTGAGTCCGGGCTTCTGTGACAACCACCGGGTCGACGCGCTGCGCCGGGCCACCGCCCACTTCGCCAGCCTCGGCGTGACTTGGGTGCAAGACGCCTGGGTTGAGCCGAACGATATTGACGTCTACCTTGAAGCGGCCGCGAGTGGAGCCCTGTCAACTCGGGTCAATCTGGCCTTGCTGGCCGACCCGCGTCACTTTCCCGGGTCGTTTTCCGACCTGCTGGACGCGCGGGAACGCGTTCTCCGGTTGGGGCATCCGCTGCTCACGGCCAACAGCGTCAAGTTCTTCGTCGACGGAGTCGTGGAGAACGAGACCGGCGCCCTGCTCGAACCGTATTGCTCGGGCATGCATGACCACGGCATGCTGCTTTGGCAGCCGCAGCAGCTCTCCGACGCGGTCGCCCTGGTCGATGCGGCCGGCTTCCAACCACACCTGCACGCCATCGGCGATGCCGCGGTACGGCAGGCGCTCGACGCCATCGAGCACGCCGAACGGGTCAATCCGGCCAGGGACCGCCGCCCGGTGATCGCGCACGTGCAGCTTGCCAGCGCGAGCGACCTCGCTCGATTCGCGCAACTCGGCGTGGTCGCCGTCATGCAGCCGTTCTGGGCCCAGCTCGACGCGTTGATGACCGTGCTCACCGTGCCGCGCCTCGGTCCTGACCGCACCGACCGGCAGTATCAGCTGCGTACCCTCGCCGAATCCGGGGCCACCCTCGCGTTCGGGTCCGATTGGCCCTGCTCTTCGGCGGCACCACTGGACGGTCTCGGTGTTGCTATCTCCCGCACCACAGTGGAGGGGAAGCCGGCTGGCGGCTGGACCCCCGCCGAACGCCTCGATGCAGAGACAGCCCTCGCCGCCTACACGAGCGGGGTCGCGCGGCAGGCCTTCGCCGACCAGACGGATTCCCCGTGGGGCGTCATCGAGGTCGGTGCGAGCGCCGACCTGGTCTGGTTAGCGGCCGACCCGCGCACCACGCCGGCCGCCGACCTGCCCCAGATCGCGGTGCACGCCACCTATCTGGCCGGAACGGCAACCTACCTGGCCGCAACCAAAACCCTCCCGGCTCTGTCCGCCGAATTCACCGCAATCTGAAGGGAATAGCTATGTCAACGAAGACCAATTCCTCCCACGGTTCAGCCACCTCCGCGACCACCGGAGCGAGCACCGGAGCGAGCACCGCGCAGCTTCGGCGTGTTCTCGGTGTGCCATCGCTCGTATTGTTCGGCCTGGTCTACATGGTGCCGCTCACCGTGTTCACCACCTACGGCATCGTCACCCAGATGACCGGTGGCCGACTGCCGATGGCGTACCTGATCACCCTCGTCGCGATGGTGTTCACCGCGCGGGCCTACGGACATATGGCGCGCGCGTTTCCGTTTGCCGGATCGGCCTATACCTACACACAACGCAGCTTCGGACCGGGGATTGGCTTTCTCACCGGCTGGTCGTTGATGCTCGATTACCTGTTTCTGCCCATGATCAACTACCTGGTGATCGGGATCTACCTCAACGCGGCGTTCCCCGCCCTGCCGGCGTGGACCTTCGTGCTGGCCACCATCATCCTCGTCACCGTGCTCAACATCGTCGGCATCGTCTCGGTCACCCGGGCCAGCATCGTGATCATCGCCGTGCAGACCATCTTCATCGTCGTATTCGTTGCCCTCGCGATCGTGTCGATCGGCCGTGGCGCCAGCCTCGATTTGCTCGCCCCATTCAACGGTACCGGCGATGCTCCCGGCTTTGCACCGCTCGCCGCCGGCGCCGCCGTGCTCTGCCTGTCGTTCCTCGGCTTCGACTCGGTCTCCACCCTCGCCGAAGAAACCCGCGATCCGAAAAAGAACCTGCCGCGGGCGATCATGATCGTCACCATCGCCGCCGGGGTTATTTTCGTCGGCTTGTCCTACCTTGCCCACCTGGTGCTCCCCAGCCACGCGTTTTCGAGCGTCGATTCGGCAGCCCTCGACGTGGTCGGCGTCGTCGGGGGACAATTTCTGGTGGCGTTTTTCACGGCCGCGTACGTGGCCGGCGCGGCCGGGTCCGCGCTCACGTCCCAGGCATCCGTTTCACGAATCCTGTATGCCATGGGTCGCGACGGCGTGCTTCCGACCCGGTTCTTCGGGCGCATCAGCTCCCGGTTCGGTACGCCGGTGATTGCGATCGTCATTGTCTCGATCGTGTCGCTTCTCGCCCTCGTGATCGATCTGGGCCTGCTCGCCGAGATGATCAGTTTCGGCGCCCTGATCGCGTTCACAGCGGTGAACCTCTCGGTGATCAAACACTATTTCGTCGCCGAACACCTGCGCCGCGGCAGCCGCCTGCTCAACTACCTGATCGTGCCGAGCGTGGGCGTTGTGCTCACCCTCTGGCTGTGGACCAGCCTGTCGCCGCGGGCGCTCATCGTTGGTCTGATCTGGCTCGCGGTCGGTTTCGTTTACCTGCTCGTGCTCACCCGCGGATTTCGCCGACCGACGCCGATGCTCGACCTTAAGGACTAGTCGGTCGACCGCACGCCGCCTGACTGGCTACATTGCAGCAAACATGATGGCCATGACCGCGGCGCCGACGGCTTCAAACCCGTGATCCGCGCGCACGGAATTGTGTGGAGCCGCAATGCGGGGAGCAGATTTCGTTACCTGCCAACGCACGAGCAAAACCAAAAATACGATCGCTGCAGCACCGAAGGTCAGAGCCAACACCGTCGCCAGGTCAGGTGAGTGATCCAGCGCGGCTGTACCGGCGCTTTGGGGTGTTGCCGCCATCGAGTGGTGCCCACCCGACATAGACATTGTGCCCGCAGCCAGGCCTGAAGAACCGGCGGTCGTCAGGTGGCCCATCATCAGGGCGACCATCACAGCAGCGCTGGCCATTGCAAAGGTGTGGTACGCGCATTTCAGCCGGCCGTGGCTGCTGGCGCAGAGTATTTTGAGTTCCGGTCGGGCGACCGCCTGCAGCAAAAACCACAGTGCCGCCACGGTGAGAACTGCGATTTGAGCCAGCATGGTCGTGGCCCCGAGATGCCACATCATCGAAGCCATCACGACGTTCATGAGGGCGCTGAGGCCGTTGTTGACTCGGCTCGTGATCTGACGCGACCGGATCGCCTGCACAACGTAATAGCATCCACTGAGTAGTAGAACGGCTGTGAGCGTCCAGGTAAGTGCAGGAAGATCGAACACGGGGTTCACTCTCTCCACTGGATAGCGGATAGGTATGGAAGCGGTCCCCGGTGCGGCTGCAACCGCACCGGGGACCGCTTGTTTTGTTTCAGCTTCAACCCTGGGGTGGTCCAGGGTCACCGTCGGTTCAGTGTCCGCTGCAGCACGTTCCGGTGTTGGTCGCGATCTCCTCCGAGGTGGGGAGGTTGAGGGTGGGGTTCTCGTCGAAGAAGCCGTGCGGTTCGAGCATGAAGCCGATGTTCTGGCGGGGCATGACGGGCCAGTCTTCGAGGCGCACCACGTGGTGCATTCCGAAGGTGTACCAGACCACGAGGTCCTGGTCGACGATGTTGCGGTCAGCGAGGGTCCAGGCGGGGAGGCCATCGCCGCCGGTGCTCTGGTTCGGAAACTCGCCAGCGGGAAAACGCTCGGCCCGGTCGTACGCGGTGACCCACAGGTTGTTGCGGGCGAACTGGGCGCGCTGACTCACGTGCGAGCGTTCGTCGGCGGCGAGGGTGATGGCGTTCGTGGGGATGAGACGGTAGGCCACCGATTCGTTCACCAGGTTCTTGCTGTCGCGGTTGGCGACCTTCCAGAAGCGGTGCTTGGAGCTGTCCGCCTTGCGAATTGCCGCCTGCTCGGTTTCCAGCAGTCGATCAACCGCGCGGAAAGCGGTGAAGGTGGGGTTGTCGGCCGGTGTCTCGGTGTCCACCTCGTAGACGGAGTTCAGCGGACCGTCGACCTCGAAGTCCATCCGCACGTTGAAGAGGTGCTGGTGGATGGGGCCGTAGAGTCCGTCGTTGTTCAAGGCCTGACCATACGGGGTCTTCTCGCCCGGGTTCTGGGCGGCTGTCGACAGAATTCCGGTGGCCTTGACCAGGAACTCGATGCTGCCGTCTAGGAAGAGGTGCCAGTAGAACGCGTACTCGTAGTTGGCGACGGTCGCGATAAAGGAGATCACGAGCTTGCGGCTGCGTCGCACTTCAGCGGTGCCCTCGCGGAAGTCGAAGTGCTTCCACATGATGCTGTCGTCTTCTTCGTGCATGCAGATGGCGTTCTCGATGGTCATCGGGTTGCCGTGACTGTCGGTGGTGATGCCATCGAAGTACTTGATCTCGCCGAGGCAGTCGCAGCCGAGCTTGAGCGAATTAGCCATGTTGCCGATGTTGTATTCGCCGGAATCGAAGGCGTTCTTCTTGGCCTGCACGGGAGCGGGGTCACCATATGGAACGACCATCTCGGCCAGTGACGCACGGTTGATGACGGAGCGGTCGGTGCCCTTGTTGCGGAACTTGAGCTGGTGCAGCACCAGGCCTTCGCGGGGCGTGAAACCGACGCGGAAGGACCAGTCGGCCCACTGCACGTGGTTGCCCGTCACCGTGTAGGACGCGCCTTCGGGCTGGGTGATGGAAATGGGCTTGAGGTCGGTGCGGGCCGGCCCGACATACTTGGGCAGGTAGTTGCCTGCGGCTGCGGGGACCGGGATAGCCTCGGCGTCTTCCACCCTGGCTACGGTGCCCGAGCTGAGGTCGTAGATGACGACGAAATTCTCGATCGGGTGGGCATAGGGGCTGTCATCAGGATCCTGCCGCACGAAGACGAGGGCGCGCATCAGACGTCGTCCCTGCGCGTCTTCGCCGAACCAGCCGACCGACCAGGGCTCAAAGCAGACGAGGTCGAGGTTGGTCAGGCCGCGGGCAGCAAGTGCCTCCACGACGCGCGGGTCCTTCTTGCAGTTGATCTCGCACTCGGCGAACTCGTCCAGCATGAACGGCGGCTGAACGCCGGAAGCCAACTGCGTCCACTTCGAGACAATGCCGGCGTCGAGGTTGACGATGGCTTCGAACGCGTTCCCCGTGCCACGGTCGATGAGCACCGAGTCTGCTTCGCGCTCGGTTTCACTGCCGGCTCGGAGGGCATGCTTGGACGGTTCGCGCAGCTCAACGCTGATGAAGCGGAACGTCTCGGCTGCCGCAGGCCCATTCTTGAGGATGGCGACTGCCCGGGTAATCTCGGCGCGGGACAGCGGATCGAGCGGGTGTGCCCCGACAACGGTCTGAGTTTCAATGCTGATGGTCATGGTTCTCTCTCCTTGGTTGATTCTGCAGGTTCTGGAAGGCAATAAAGCTGAGGGTGATTAGTTGGCCAGCAACCAGTCGGACGCCGCTTTGCGGTAGTTGATGATTCCCTTGTATTCGGCCATATCGTCTGGGAGCTCGGCCAGCACGCGGCCCATGTTCTCCCGCCAGACGGGTACGCGGGCAATATCCCGCAGGGGCAGTAGATAGCTCCGGATCATGAACAGCACGGCACCGGAGTGCGGGAGACGAATCATGTGCTGAATTTCTACCCGGAGGTGGAGCCGGTCCGGCAGGGCGGGATCGTCGGCAATGGTGGTGCGGTCATGAGCCCAGTTGGGGTAGGTCTCGGTGGACGTGTCCAGACGCCGGTCGATGGTGAGGGTCCAGTTGGTTCTGCGGTACTGTTCCCCCGGCTGGAGCCGCATCAAGAACTGCTCCGCGCGGCTGACGATCTTCTCTTCCTTCACCCGTGGAACGGGGTGATGGACCTCCAGAAATTTCATGCCGACGTCGAATCCAACAGACCAGTCGGCGGCGAAGGTGACCACTCCCGCATCGAGCCACAGCGCATCCTGTCGGTGGTCGAGAAAGACCAGATCGTCCTGAATCTGGCTGCCCAGAAACCGCAATGGACCCATCGGCAGCGAACTGTCGTCGCCGACGGTGAACTGCACGTCGAGGTTCTGCAGAGAGTTGCGCCAGCGGCAGACGTTTCCTTCGCGGGTGAACGATACGGTGTCGGGGTATTCCTGGGCCAGGGCGGGCAGCAGTGTGCAAATGGCGTCCCACACGGCGGGTCGCATGTGGGGGAGCACTTGGAGCCGGGACGGATCCCGATCCAGCACCTCGTCACGTTCCTTGAGCTCGGCAAGATAGTGTTCGTCGATGTGGAGCAGGCGGCCGCCCCAGGCGCCCGCTTCTGTCGGGACTTCCTTGCGGGACGGTTCGACATTGGCGCTGTAGCGGTAGATGTCGCCGGAAAACGGAAAGGGAAAGTGCTTGATCCGTTCGGGAAGCACGTCGGCGTCCCGGACAGTGTCATTGATGACAGTACTCACAGGTCCAGCTCCAATTCGTTGTCCAGGCTGCGGGAGACACAGCACATCATGGCGGCGTTGTCTTCTTTTTCCTGGTCGGTCAGGTAGAGATCTCGGTGCAGAGGGTTCCCAGCCAGCACCGGCACGGAACATTCGCCGCAGATGCCTTTGCGGCACATATTCGGAATGCTCAGCCCCGCGTTTTCGAGGGTTTCCAACAAAGAAACACCGGTCGGAACGCTCAATGTGACTCCGCTACGGGCAAGGTTCACCGTGAAGGGTTCGCCATCGTCCAGCGCCGCACCGGAAAATGCTTCCGAATGCAGCAACCCCTTGGGCCAGCCGAGATCGTGGGCCTGCTCGAGCACACTGTCCATGAAGGCAGTCGGACCGCAGACATAGAGGTGAGTACCGAGCTTCTGGGTCGTGAGCTTTCGGGTGAGAACCTCCTGAAAACTGCCGCGATCCAGGCATTCCGTCAGGCCAGCTCCCAGTAGCGCGCGTGCCTCCGCAACGTGCGCCCCCGTTCCGGGGCGGTGCACGTAGATCAGGGATGCTGACGCGCCCCATTCGGCCGCGTACCGAGCGTGCGAGAGCACCGGTGTGATGCCGATTCCTGCCGCGATAAGCAGATGATGCTTCGCTGTTGCCGCCGGGGCGAAAGCGCTGCGGGGGTGCGAAACCTGAACACGGTCACCCACCGCGAGCGCGTGCATGGCCAAGGATCCGCCGGAACCGCCTTCGACTCGCAGCACGGAGATGCTGTATTCCGTCGGAGCACTGCCTGAGCCGGTGAGCGAATAGGCGTTGGCGCCGCTTGCGTGCTGCACCACGAGATGGCTCCCCGGTACGTAGCACGGCAGCAGTTCGCCCAGCGGATCACCAAAGGAGATGCTGGTGATCGAGTCCGTCTGGGCACTGACGTTGGTCACCTCCAGCTGGAGGGTTCCTTCCAACACCGGTTGGACCTTCGTTTGGAGCGCCGTCGCGGTCATGCTGCCTCCTCGGCATGAGCTGAGAATCCCAGGTACCCGCCCACCCGGCGGGAGAAGTGGTCGGTGAAGGTCAGGGTCGTGCCGCAGCCCTGACAGTCCACATTCGTACCGATCGGGTGATCGGTTGTAGTGGAGGTGTGGCAGTGTCCGCAGAAGATCACCCGGGGTCCGACCTCGTTGCACCGTAGGGTCATCTCTTCGTCCACCAGGCCACATTCCGCGGCGACGGATGCTGCAGCATGCACGTCGGCCGGAGGACCGGCCAACACGACACGCACACCGACGCGCGAGCGTCCGAGTGCCGACCTCAGGTTTGCGAGGGCGTCCGGGGTTGCGGACGTAAAGCAGAGGTCGTGCCGGGACACACCAGCGGTGGCGTAATCCTTGAGAGCATCGGCGGTGTCGAACGACACGCAGATGACTCCGCGGAAGCCTGGTTCGCAGCCGGTGCCTGTTGCCGGCGACGTGGATGCGGTGCGCATGGTGGTTAGGGTGCGAAGGTGCGGTCGCCGGCGAAGAACCCGAGAGCGTAGTCGGGGGTTTCAAATTTGACGGTGGTGCCCTTGGGGAAGAAGAGTACGTCGCGCTCGGTGGCGCGGGTCACTTCGCCGGTGGACTGGTCGGTGAGGATGAATTCGCCCTTGATGACGACCTTCATCTCGTCGTAGGTGTAGGTGTAGACGAGGGGCTCGGATGCCTTGAGTTCGAAGAATCCGGCGCTCATCACCGACCCTTCCGGGTTGGAGAGGGAGTCGCCGATGGCGGCGTCGCAGCCGGGTTCGTTCATCGTCGGCAGGTCGAGGTAACCGCCTTCGACCTTGTAGATGGCGCCGGCCTTGGTGAGGGTGCCCAATACGGTTTCCATGATCTCTCCTATGAGTTTGTGAAGGGTTCGAGTCCGAGCTCTTCTGATGTGATGCAAAGCTACGGCACCTAATTCATCTAGTCCAGTCTTTTTTAGAAAAAAATCTGAAGAATTCCTGGATCCCGTTTTTCGCTCGTTTGCGCCCCCGGCGAATCCCAAAGTCGTCCTCGCGACCGTTGGCGTCGCTCCCGCAATGAGGGCGGCGCAGCTACCAGGGTCGGCGCGGGCCGGCGACCAGCCGTAGCCAGCCGAGGTTCCAGCGCACCGCCTTCGCTACGCTCGCTGCAGGGAGCAGCCTCTCCGTCAGCGGTTCAACATATCGGGCCGCCAGTGGGCCGATAATGGCCATGATCAGCACATAGGCAGTCGCCATTGCCGCCAGTTCCTGGGTGACGGCGCCGGACGCGATTGCCAGTCCGGCGATGACAATCGAGAATTCCCCGCGAGCGATGAGTGCCGCTCCAGCGCGGAGACGCCCAGGGCGGTCAATGCCCAGGCGCTTCGCAGCCCAGCTGCCGGTGGCCATTTTGCTGGCAGTGGTGACCAGGGCGAGTACGAGCGCCCAGCCGAGCACGGGCGGAATGGACGCGGGATCGGTATTCAATCCGAACGCCACAAAAAAGATCGCTCCGAATAAATCCCGCAGCGGTGTGAGCAGGCGCGTGGCACTGTGCGATGTGGCACCGGAGATCGCGATGCCGAGTAAGAACGCCCCCACCGCGGTCGATACGTGCATGGCCGAGGCCAATCCGGCAACGAGCAGGGCCGCGCCCAGAATGTTCAGGAGGAACACTTCGGCGTTCTCGCTCTGCACGACCCTGGAGATGTGATGGCCGTGGCGCAAGGCAACCGCGAGGATGAGACTCACCACGGCCAAAGCGATGCCTACCGTTGTGAGCCCGCCGAGAAAACCGGCACCGGCAAGGATGGTGGTCAGAATAGGCAGGTAGACAGCCATAGTCAGGTCTTCAAAGACCAAAAGTGAGATCACCACCCGGGTTTCGCGGTTGCCCAGCCGCCCGAGATCCGTCATCACCTTTGCTGCGATGCCCGATGAGGAGATGTAGGTGACTCCGCCCATCACCATCGCGCCGACCGGGCCCCAGCCCAGCAGGACGGCGAGTGCTGCTCCGGGGAGAAAATTCAACAGCAGGTCGATCGCGCCGGCCCGCCAGGAACTTCGCAGTCCGGTGAAGAGCTCAGACGCTGAATATTCCAGACCGAGCATGAGCAGCAGCAGGATAACGCCGATCTCGCCGGAGAGATGCGCGAATTGTTTCATGCCCTCCAACTCAACCAACCCGCCCGTACCGAAGGCGAGTCCCCCGAGAAGATAGAACGGGATCGGCGACATGCCGATCTGCCCGGCCAGTCTGGCCAGGAGGCCGAGGCTGAACACCACGGCTCCCAGCTCAATGAGGTTCAGGGCTAGCGGATCCATGGCCTCTATCCGTGATCGAAATCTCGAGGGCGGGCAGGCCGCGATGGCGACCTGCCCGCGGTCTCTAGGTGATTACGTCAACCGGGCGGCGCGGATCGTTGTCCTGGGCCTCGTGGCCAGACGACACGCTCGCGGGTGCTGTGCCGGTCGAACGACGAGCCCGGTGCTGGGTATAGAACCAGATGGGTATGTAGAGTCCCAACACGATGAAACCAACCCACGTCGACGCCCAGCCGATCTCCAAGCTGTTCAGATAGACCACTCCGACGAGGCACAGGGGAACATTGAACAGGCCAAAGGTCAGTGCAACATTCTTCCAGCCCTTCGGTGCTTCGAAGGGACGATCCAAATTGGCGAAGGAGGGGTGCTTCCTGGCCCGGACATAGGCGAACAAACTGATGCCGTTGGCGCAGGTGTAGCCAATCGCCGAGGCCGCCAGAATCGCTGCGGCACTTCCCATGGAAATCAGGATCAGGTTAAAGATTCCAATGACCACCATGGCCACAAACGGAGTTCCGTGACGATTGGTCCGGCCGAAGAACGCGGGAAGGTTACCCTCCGTCGCCATCGAGTGCATGGCGCGGGATGAGCCCAGATAGGCCGTTTGAATGATCAGAATCATGGCGAAAATCAACATCATGATTGCGATCATGGAGCCCGCTCCACCGAAGACTGCCTGGGCCACCGGAATCAGCGGCGAAACCGGCTCGGCCAGAACGCCGTCAACACCGAGCACACCGATTACGGCCGTCTGCACCAGTACAAAGAAGAGGAAGCAAATGATGCCCACGGCAAGCAGCGCCTTGGGGACGTCTTTGGACGGATTCTTGTACTCCGGGCCGTAAATGGCCGCCGTCTCCCAAGCACAGGCACTCCACTGCGCGATGGCAAAGACACCAAAAAGAATCAATACATGGTGCAGATCCCAGGCCCAGTCGGCCGGCAACCAGTTGTTGGTCACGTTGGCCAGATCAACGTGACCGGTGGCAAAAGGCGCCAACGCCAAGATGACGAGTGGGATCAGAGAAAAGGCTGCCAGGACATAACCCAGGGTGGCGCCGTCCTTAAGGCCGAACCAGTTGACCGCGAACACCGCGGAGAAGATCACCACGCCTGACAGTAATGAAAGCTGATACTCGGTGAAAGTCTCGCCCAGCACCGGAAACAAGCCATGCAGGTAGCCGCCGACCAAGATGGCGAAAATCGCCAAAATCGGGCTCCAACCAAACCAGTAGCTCCAGGCCGTGAAACCGCCGATCAGCTTGCCCTTGTCGTACTTGCCCTGGTGGTCCTCGGTGCGGAAAATATGCTGCGCAAAACCGGGCAGGCCGGAGGCCTTGGGAAAGGTGGTGGCCATCTCGGCATACGCGGCGTTCTGCATAAATCCCTGAAGGACTGAGAGCCCCCAGATCACGATTGCCGCGGCGGATACGTACAGCGGAAGATAGCCGAGGGAAGGCAAAATCAGCAACGGCACCCCCAGCGCGATGGCCATTCCCTGTTTCCAGTCGATGGACCTTTTCAGATGATCGACTTCATCCGAACGATTTTCACTCATTAGATCTCCCTTGAACTTCATTGTCGGGGGGTTCATTGGTGCGCTTGTGCCCGCAGAGTCGTCCCTTTCGGGGATGAAAATGACTCGCCTGACGCGGCGCTCGAGTACCCAGTTCTCAGTTCAGTTAACGAAGTCGCAGCCGCACTGAGTTAGCGGACGGATGGCGAAACGAATGATGAGTCGCATGGGGAAAGCGCGTCCCGCGCGCCGCATGTATCAAATCATTGGAGAGGTTACATGCTTAAAGCTTAATTTCGATAGCTTTTATTTTTATTTTTTTCGTGCAAGGGGTGACGGAAGGTGCGTCACCGGCGGCGGCGACTCGGCTGTGTGATCCCCGGCATCGCTCGAGTACCCCGTGCCGGTGACCCGCACCGGACCAATGGCATCCTGAAGTGTTCGCGGTCGTGCGCGGCGCCTACGTCGTGGTGGTGTAAATCAGAGACAGTCCCAGATGGGGAACGTCCAGGGCCAGTCGATGCTGGTGTGCAGATTCGGACCTGACCCGCTCGCCGACGAGATACATGCCGGAGTTACCGAGAATGACGCGGTTGCTGGCGTTGATGAGGGCAGCATTGTCATGAATGAGACGCAGGGTGGGCATTATGAGTGGTTCCAAATCCCTCAGCCGAATGTCGCATCCCACCACTCCCATGAAGCGACCCCGCACCCAAAACGGTGCCGAGACGGTGAGAATGTAGTCCTCGAAGCCCAGGTAATCGACGTAGGGCCCCCAGAGGGTCTGCTCGCCCGTCGACGCGGCGGCCGAGAAGAACGGGAGCTTCTCGTAATCGTAGTATCGGCGACTTCCAGGGGTAGAGTCAAAATCGAGCCGCTTGAGGGCACCGTCCGGCTCGCGGGTCCACCACTCCCGCGGTCGACCGCCCTCATCAATCGAGTCCGTAGCGAAGAACATCCCGGCACCGATAGCGGATGCGTTCCGGGTCAGAAACTCGTGCGCGAG
Organism: Cryobacterium sp. PH29-G1; assembly: GCF_030063365.1. GTDB lineage: Bacteria > Actinomycetota > Actinomycetes > Actinomycetales > Microbacteriaceae > Cryobacterium. The sequence continues at coordinate 472,432 of NZ_JASISY010000001.1, forward strand.
TTCCTCTAGTCCGACCAGGGCGCCCTTGTTTACCGTAGACCGGCCGGCGAGTGAAGACTCAAGCAAGGAAGCGACGTTGCGGCTGAGGTGATTGATCTCGACGGAGACGCCGCGGAACCACAGTGTAAGAGCATGAGCTGCCTGTACGACTTCCCTGTCCGGGTTCATGGGGCATCCTGATTCGATCGGGCGTAACCGAGGGTGAGCTTCGTGTCGATCAGGTGATAAATGTTTCTCCTGATGTGTTCAAGGACCAGATTTCCGGCCTTCGCTGGTTGGTCCTGGGCCACGGCTCGAACGAGCTCCAAGTGTTCCGCAGTTGCGGGCTCTGGGTCAAGTGCGGCGGCGATCGGGGTCCACAGCTGCTGAACAGTCTCTTCCTGCAGCCGAATTTCGGCATTGGCCAGTCTCGGTGATTGAGCAGACACGGCCAACTCAATGTGGAACCGGCTGTCAGCCAATGCGCGCCCTTCGGGACTCGTGGCCAACACCAATGCCCGTGCCAGCTCCTGAAGTCGTTCGACATCGTGTGCTTCGGCACGCTCACAGGCCAGACGGATGATCGCGGCGGCTACCGCTGCCTGCTCGTCACCGATGTCGCGTATCTCCGAAATGGAGGTCGAGAGAAACCACTCCCGGATGCTGTCGGTCTGGGGCCGAGGCTGAGTAACCACAAAGGTTCCCCCGCTTCGACCGCGACGCGTCTCGACGACCCCCTGCTCCCGCAGCTCCGCCAGAGCTTCGCGCAAAGTCGCCCCGCCAACCCCGAACATTTCCGACAGCGCGGCTTCGGGTGGCAGGCGTTCACCGACTTTGAGCAAGCCGAGACGGATGGCCGTGGTGATTCTGTCGACGATCGCGTCGGCCCGCTCGATTTCCGGCAGAGAGCGATAGATCTGCGACTGGAAGGGGGTCGGAATGACCAAGAGTCTGCGCTTTCGAATATGGGCGACGGGTGGAGTCGTATTACGCAGTCCGGCCGGTACAGAAGGACTGTGATTCTTTCTTAGAGTCTATGCAATAAAACCTTCAGCACCAGAGTTTTCAGGGTTCCGGTAGCCGCCACGCCCACGGCCCTATCCGAAGGTGTAGGCAGAACCGTCAGAAAACAGTGTTACCCCTGCCCCGTCGCTTCGAGATTATGAATCACAACCAGAAAGCATCCTGCGGCCGCTCCCGGCCGAGTGACCGAATCGAAGGGGACATATCGTGAATCCGACAGCAAATGCAACACGAACCGGGTACAGCACCGCAGCTGACATTGCGCGCAACCTGTCGCTCGTCAGGGACGAGATCGCTGATACCTCGGCGAAGATCGACGAACAACAGGTCGCCGACCTCGCCGGCCTCCTCAGCCAGCCGGGTCGGGTATTCGTCGCCGGTGCGGGTCGAAGTGGCCTGGTCTTGCGAATGGCCGGCATGCGGCTGATGCACCTTGGTCTGACGGTGCACATCGCCGGCGACACCACCACGCCGGCAATCAGCGCCGGCGACCTGCTTCTGGTCGCCTCCGGCTCGGGAACGACCTCGGGCGTGGTCAAGTCGGCCGAAACAGCGGCCAAGGCTGGAGCGCGAATTGCCGCGTTCACGACCAACGCAGACTCACCGCTCGCTGCACTCGCCGACGCCCTGGTGATCATTCCCGCCGTGCAGAAGACCGACCACGGCTCCAGCGTTTCTCGCCAGTACTCCGGATCCCTGTTTGAACAGGTGCTCTTCCTCGCCACCGAGGCCGTCTTCCAGTCGCTCTGGGACAACGCCGACGAACCGGCCGAACAGCTCTGGCTCCGGCACGCCAACCTCGAATAACCGAGGCCTCAAAGTTTTCCCACCCCACCGCAATTCCCAACAGAAAGTAGAAAACATCATGAAGCTCCAAGTTGCAATGGACCTGCTCACCATCGAAGACGCCCTCACACTGGCCGGCCAGGTCGCCGAGTACGTCGACATCATTGAGCTCGGCACCCCGCTGATCAAGGCTGCCGGCCTTGCGGTCGTCACGGCCGTCAAGAACGCTCACCCGGACAAGCTCGTCTTCGCTGACATGAAGACCATGGACGCCGGCGAGCTCGAGGCCGACATCGCATTCAAGGCCGGCGCTGACCTGGTTTCCATCCTCGGCACCGCCGATGACTCCACCATCGCCGGCGCCGTCAAGGCAGCCAAGGCTCACAACAAGGGCATCGTCGTCGACCTCATCGGCGTGGAAGACAAGGTCACCCGCGCCAAGGAAGCCCGCACTCTCGGCGCAAAATTCGTCGAGATGCACGCTGGCCTCGACGAGCAGGCCAAGCCCGGCTACGACCTGACCGGTCTGCTCCGCGCCGGCGAAGAGGCCCGCGTTCCGTTCTCGGTCGCTGGTGGCGTGAACCTCAGCACCATCGAGGCCGTCCAGCGTGCCGGTGCCGAAGTGGCCGTCGTTGGTGGCTCCATCTACAGCGCAGCCGACCCGGCACAGGCAGCCAAGGACCTCCGCGACGCCATCGTCGGCTCCCTCGCAGCCATCGGCTAGTCATCCGATGACCTACTCGTACTGCCCGCGGAGAAGCAGCACCGCGGGCAGTACGAGGTCGGCGCAAAGCCGGAGTCAAGAACCACCACGCACGGGAACATTCCGGGCAAAGCACGCCCTCAACGATGAGGGGTTGGCATTTTTCAGACCCCGAGAAACTGGGAAGGAAGCTGTTCATCATGCACTCTCACACTGAGCCTTTGGAAGTCTTCGTCACCCCTCCCACCCGACTCGACGAGATGCTCGACCATGCCGAGGCCCTGCTTCGGCAGATACCCCAACGGTGTGCCGGCATCCTGGTCACCCGCCATAACTTTTTTCGCTACACCCTCGCGCTCAGCGAAACCGTCCCCTTCGGGGAGACCCGCGAGCAGACACTTTCGTGACCGCCGGTCGCGGACCATATTGCCACGTCGACAGTTAGAAGCAACGATGTCTGCTACTCACGCTGAAACGAGCGCGCGGTCCGGGTCTAATCCACTCCGGGACCCACGCGACCGCCGGCTGTCCCGCGTGGCGGGTCCGTCCTCCCTGGTACTCTTCGGTGTAACCGGGGACCTGGCCCGCAAGAAACTGATGCCCGCCATGTACGACCTCGCGAACCGGGGACTCCTGCCGCCCAGTTTCGCGCTGGTGGGTTTCGGCCGTCGGGAGTGGAGCGACAACGATTTTGCCGCCGAGGTCAGGGAAACGGTCAAGGCCTACGCCCGCACCCCGTTTGACGAGACGGTATGGAACCAATTCGCCAAGGGAATCCGTTTTGTGCAGGGTGAGTTCGACGACGACGCTGCGTTCAAGCGGCTGGGAAAGACCATCGATGAACTCGATGAGCAGCGGGGAACGCGGGGAAACCACGCGTTTTACCTGTCCATCCCGCCGAAGGCGTTTGAGCAGGTCTGCCGCCAGCTGAGCAAGCATGGTTTGGCGCAGGCCGAGGGCGACAAGTGGCGGCGGGTGGTGATTGAGAAGCCGTTCGGGCACGATTTGGAGTCGGCCCGGCGGCTCAATGACATCGTGGAGACCGTTTTTCCGCCGAATGCGGTGTTCCGGATCGACCACTACCTCGGGAAGGAAACGGTGCAGAACATTCTGGCGCTGCGCTTTGCGAACCAGTTGTTCGAACCGCTGTGGAATGCCAACTACGTGGACCACGTGCAGATCACCATGGCCGAAGATATCGGCACGGGCGGCCGGGCCGGATATTACGACGGCGTGGGCGCGGCACGTGACGTCATTCAGAACCACCTGTTGCAGCTGCTGGCCCTGACGGCGATGGAAGAACCCATCTCGTTCAACGCCGATGACCTGCGCGCGGAGAAGGAAAAGGTGCTGGCAGCGGTCAAACTTCCCGAGGATCTGTCCACCCATTCGGCACGCGGGCAGTTCGCCGGCGGTTGGCAGGGCGGTGAAAAGGTGGTCGGCTACCTCGACGAGGACGGTATCGCGGCCGGGTCGACGACGGAAACCTACGCCGCAGTCCGGGTCGATATCCACACCCGTCGCTGGGCGGGTGTGCCGTTCTATCTGCGTGCCGGAAAGCGGCTGGGTCGCCGGGTGACGGAAATCGCCGTCGTTTTCAAGCGCGCCCCCAACCTGCTGTTCCGCGATCACGGGGAGGACGATTTCTGCCAGAACGCCGTGGTGATCCGGGTGCAGCCCGATGAGGGTGCAACGATCCGGTTCGGTTCGAAGGTTCCCGGAACGCAGATGGAGGTGCGCGACGTGACCATGGACTTTGGCTACGGGCACTCGTTTACCGAATCCAGCCCGGAAGCATACGAGCGGCTCATCCTGGACGTGTTGCTCGGCGAACCACCGCTGTTCCCCCGGCATCAAGAAGTTGAACACTCGTGGAAGATCTTGGATCCGTTCGAAAAATACTGGGCAAGCCTCGGCGAACAGCCCGAGGCCTACGCCCCCGGAAGCTGGGGACCAGCCTCGGCCGATGCAATGCTCGCGCGCGATGGACGAACCTGGAGACGGCCATGATTGTAGATCTTCCCGACACCACAACCTCCCTGATTTCCAAGAGGCTCATGTCTTTGCGCGAGCAGGGCGGGGTGATCGCACTGGGACGCGTGCTCACCCTGGTCGTCGTGACCAAGTCCGGTTCCGAGGAGGAGGCGATCGAAGCGGCCAACGACGCCAGCCGGGAACACCCCTGTCGGATCATCGTTCTCGCGGACGCCGGTGCCGAGGCGCCGACCCGCCTGGACGCGCAGATCCGCGTGGGTGGTGACGCCGGCGCGTCCGAAGTGATCGTGCTTCGCGGCGCCGGTGAGCTCTCCGAAGAAAGCGAATCCCTGGTGTCCGCGCTGCTCCTGCCGGACGCACCCATTGTGGCCTGGTGGCCGTACGGCGCCCCCAAGAACGCGGGCGAGACGTCGATCGGACGCATGGCGCACCGCCGGATCACCGACTCGGCCAACGAGGAAAACCCGCAGCAGGCCCTGGAAAACATTCGGATGACCTACCGGGCCGGTGACACCGACCTCGCCTGGACCCGCCTGACCACGTGGCGGATCCAGCTGGCCGCCGTACTGGACCAGGTGGATTCCGCCCCTGTCACGGCCGTCACCGTGGAAGGCGCTGCAGATTCCCCCAGCACCCTGCTGCTGGCGGCGTGGCTCGAGTTGTCCCTGCAGGTTCCGGTGACCGTGCTGGCTGCGCGGGCCGGGATGGGCATGCGTCGTGTGCGGCTCTGCCGCGGAACCGGGGACGTTGTGCTGTTTCGTTCCGGTCAGTCGGTGGCTGAACTCACTCAACCCGGACAGCCGGCGCAGCGGATCTCACTGCCGCGCCGCACCCTGCGGCTCTGCCTGGCCGAGGAACTCCGCCGACTGGACCCCGACGAGGTCTTCGGCGAAACGGTTCGTGGACTGGGCACCACCCGGGTATATCAGGACAGCCAGCTGACGCTGACGGGCACCCCCACGCGAGTACATGACCGGGATCGTCCGGCTCTCCTCGCCGTCTAGGCCTGAATCCACAACGAAAGCGATCCAGGAGGACGTTGATGATGACTGAACGGTTGATAGACGGATACGACGGTGTGCTCGCGGACTTGGACGGCGTCGTGTACACCGGACCGCGAGCAATCGACGGGGCATCAGAGGCCCTGAAACAGCTCGCCGTGGAAGGCAAGAGTCTCGCCTACGTGACGAACAATGCGTCCCGCTCGTCCGAACAGGTGGCGGCCCATCTCCGAGAGCTGGGAGTTCCAGCCAGAGCTGAGCAGGTGTTCGGTTCAGCCCTGGCCGGTGCCGAGCTGCTGGCCGGACTGGTTGCGGCCGGGTCGGCAATCCTGGTCATCGGGAGCGTGAGTCTCGTGGACGCCGTCCGAGCCCAAGGGCTCAACGTCGTCGGCACTGCCCATGCCCAACCGGATGCCGTCATTCAGGGCTTCTCGCCCGATCTGGGATGGAAGGACCTGGCGGAGGCCGCCTACGCGGTGGGCGCGGGTGCGGTTTGGGTTGCGACGAACACCGATATGTCCCTTCCGCAAGAGCGCGGGATCGCCCCGGGGAACGGTGCCCTCGTGGCCGCGATTACCGCGGCCACCGGGAGGTCACCGTTGGTCGCGGGAAAGCCAGGGGCCGCCCTCTTCGAGACCGCGGCTCGTCACTCTGGTCTCGAGCGGGCGATTGTGGTGGGGGACCGGCTGGACACCGATATCCTCGGTGGGAACCGCGCGGGGATGGCCACAGCGCTCGTTCTCACGGGCATAGACTCGGTCCGCACGGCCTTGGCAGCACGGGTGGATGAGCGCCCCGACTATTTGATCGGCTCCCTCGGGGAGCTCTACGAAAAGTATCCGGCGGTGACGCTCGACGGGGTCTCGTATTCCTGCGGTCGGACAGTGGCCTCGGTCACCGATTCGATGGTGACCATCAGCGGACGCGAGGATGACCTCGACAGCTGGCGTGCCGCGTGCGCTGCGTGGTGGGCTGCCTATCCCGAGGCGATCCCGGCGGCGGCACCACAGGTAGCCTTCGCGACCGCTCGTTAGGCCCGTGGCATCCACTCTCCGCACCCAGCAGGGCCGTACTCAACCCGAGTACGGCCCTGCTGGACGGGGGAGGGCCAGCAATTACCTCGCGGCCAGGATATCGTCGACAGCCTCAGGCGTGCTGGTGTCCACTTCCTGCGACGGGCCATTCAGGTAGCGCGCCATGGAGTCATCCATCGCGTTGAGCCAGCGTGTGTGGTGCTTGGCGGCCATGGTGCCGGTGACGACGGATCGGTGCAGCATGTCCCGGTATCCCAGGATGTCCGTTTCCTTGTGGTGCATCCAGTCCTTGAACAGTTGGGAGACAGCGTCGAGGTCGAAGGAAGGGTAATCCGTTGAGGCAATGAGCTCCCGCAGGTAGTCCGTCTGAAAGTCAGCCTCAGCGTTATGATCCGGCAGTGCGGCCAGGCGCTCAATCCAGAGCTGGATGTTCGCCTCGCGCTCGGCCAGGGACGGCAGCACGATCGCTCCGGTCATGACGTCGCGGGCGTACCACGCCTGCGCGTCAAACATATTGAACGTGTAGTACTGGTCCTGTGCGCCCAGATAGAACAGGTTGGTGTTCTGCTGCCACACCACTCCCTTATATAGGTTGGCCGGGTACAGCACGTTTGCGGACTTCAGCGACAGCTCGCTGGGGAGGAACGGGTACTTGTGCTGGTAGCCGGTGCACAGCACGACGGCGTCGAAGTCACCCTGGGTGCCGTCGCTGAAGTGTGCGGTACGGCCGACGAAGTGGGTGACGAGCGGGCGCTCCACGGTGTTCTCCGGCCAGACGTAGCCCATGGGCTTCGAGCGATAGCTCAACGTGATGGAGGCGGCGCCCATCTTGTGCGCCTGCATGCCGATATCTTCAGCAGAATAGCTGCTCCCGATCATGAGCAGGTTCTTGCCATAGAAGCGCTCGGCGCCGCGAAAATCGTGTGCGTGCATAACCTCGCCCGGGAACGTCTTGATCCCCGTGAACTCGGGAACTGAAGGCACGGAGAAGTGGCCGGTGGCCACCACGAGCTTGTCGAAAACGTGGGTCTCGGTGAGGTTGGTCTTGAGATCCTCGACCGTCAGTGTGAATTCCTGCGTGACCTCGTTGTAGCTGGTGTGGCGGGCGACAGTGTTGAACCGAACGTACTTGCGCACGTCGGACTTCTCCACGCGGCCCTTGATGTAGTCGAACAGAACCTCGCGGGACGGAAAGGAAGAGATGGCACGACCAAAGTGCTCGTCGAAGGAATAGTCCGAGAACTCCAGGCACTCCTTGGGCCCGTTGGACCACAGGTGCCGGTACATGCTCGTGTGCACCGGCTCACCATGAGCGTCCAGGCCGATGCGCCAGCTGCTGTTCCACTGCCCGCCCCAGTCGTCCTGCTTCTCGAAGCAGGTGATCTCGGGGATCGCGGCGCCCTTCTGGCGGGCTGACTCAAATGCTCGCAGTTGTGCCATCCCGCTGGGGCCCGCACCAATGATTCCAACTCGCAGTGACATGCTGTTCTCCTATTCCAATAGATAGCCGGGCCGCCGGTGTGCGGCAGAAAATGAATGACGCTACCTCTGAGGCAAGTGACCGTTTGATGCCGCACTGCGGTAGCGGGTGGTGCTTGTCGTACGTATATATAGGGGAGCGCCAATCCGGCCCTGAGCTGGTCCAGAAAATGGGTCGACAATTCGCCGGGCAACAGTGCCCGGGCAGAAAATGGATGCGCCGAAAGGCCGGCTGCATCGTCGTGACGCAGGGGTCAAAAACCCGATCCAGCGGGGCGCATCCGGTCGATGAGGAGCGGATGCGCCCCGCATGGTGGTTAGGGTGCGAAGGTGCGGTCGCCGGCGAAGAACCCGAGAGCGTAGTCGGGGGTTTCAAATTTGACGGTGGTGCCCTTGGGGAAGAAGAGTACGTCGCGCTCGGTGGCGCGGGTCACTTCGCCGGTGGACTGGTCGGTGAGGATGAATTCGCCCTTGATGACCACCTTCATCTCGTCGTAGGTGTAGGTGTACACCAGGGGCTCGGATGCCTTGAGTTCGAAGAATCCGGCGCTCATCACCGACCCTTCCGGGTTGGAGAGGGAGTCGCCGATGGCGGCGTCGCAGCCGGGCTCGTTCATCTTCGGAAGGTCGAGGTAGCCGCCTTCGACCTTGTAGATGGCGCCGGCCTTGGTGAGGGTGCCCAATACGGTTTCCATGGTTTCTCCTGTGACTAGTGTTTGCGAAGATGGGTCAGGTTTGGCCATCTTTTTGGGACTATGACACTGCGCTCGAGATCGAGTCAGAAACCCGGCTGGGGGCTCCGGGAAGAAGCGCTGGCGACCGAACAATCCATTGTTTCGAGAGGTCCGGTCGAGCTCTGCTCCGAGGTCTACCGGTGGAATGAACGTCACCAACGTTCGCTGGAGTTACTTTCACATGAACAACTGTTCAAGTCAATGGTTCAAGTTGAAGTCGCGAGAATTTATTGCGGGCCTGAAAAAAATCAGAGCCCCGCCTTGGTCAGGAGAGCATCAACCATCATGAAGAAAAGCCCGCGGTGGTCCGTGGCTACCGGATCGGTCAAATATTGGATCGCCGCTCCGTCGTAGATCATTAGAAAACACCTGACCAGGGCCGGAATGCTCATGAGGCACTGATCATCACTGCTATCGGCGGCCGACGACAGCATCTCTCCCAGCTCGACTTCGTAGGCGGGGTAGATTTTCGCTGCCAGCCGGCTTGAGCTGGCATTGCGCGTTGCCCACATGATGAGCTCGAACTCAGCGACCAGGCTGGCGGGCTCTTCCTCGAGCGAGCGCCAGTAGCCCTCGGCCACTTGTTCCACGGCCTTGCGAAGACCGAGGTGCACCGGAACATCGCTGGAAAAGCGGTTCAGGTTCTTCAGCCAGGCCTCGGCGGCGGCGTCCATGAGCTCGTCCTTATTGCTGAAGCAATAGTGTGCCGTCGCCAGGGGAGCATTGGCCTCCTTGGCAATGGCTCGCATGGTCACCGATTGCACGCCCTCGCGTCTCATGAGTTCCACGGTCGCTGCAATGAGCTGGGTCTTACGTTCTGCTGCGGGTATCCGCATGGTGCACGCTCCAGCTTCTACCGTCCCGATTCGAGAGAGGGTGGGGAAAGACTATTCGTTTGGACACTCGAAAAGTGCCATTTCTTCAACTTGGACCATTGACTTGAACATTTGTCCATGACAATGTCTTGACAGCGAAGTGACCCACGACGCGATGCTGCCCTGTGATTGAGATTATTCAGGCATGCCCCAAGCAGATTCTCCACTGAAGAAAAGGGTTACCGACAATGGCGCCAACCACCCCTCAACCTTCGACACCGTCGATGATGGACGTGCTCGATCTCTGGCCGGCCAAGCCCATGACGCCGATGAAAGACGAATGGCCTCGCTTGCGCTGCCGGTTCATCAACGCCGACCCCGTGGGCGAGTGGGACGACGTCATCCTCTCGGAATGGGAGCTGGAGGCTTGCGGATGGGAGGACTTTCACCCGCACACCGAAACGAACTTCCTGTTGGCAGGCGAACTCCACATCGAGACCGACGGTAAGACGGTGATCCTGAAACCCGGTGACTCAGCACGCGTGAATCCCGGCCGCACCGGTCGGTACTGGGCGCCGGTCTACGCACACATGTTCACCATTTACGGCCCCAACCCCGAAGGCTTGGAATCCCACTCGTTCAGGTACTTCGAACTCTAACGCTTTTTTGTCACGTCCACCGCTGAGCCGAACACTGGCCCGAGCGCTGCATTCTCACTGCCATTTTAGAAATTCCAGAAATACCGTACGTCGCTAATAAATCAGAGACCTATTGATATTCAAGGGAGATTGTCATGAGTGAACATCGTTCGGATGAAGTCGATCATCTGAAAAGATCGATCGACTGGAAGCAGGGCATGGCCATCGCATTGGGGGTGCCCCTGTTGATTCTGCCTTCCCTGGGCTACCTGCCGATGTGGACATCCGCTGCTGCCATCCTGATCTGGGGCCTGTCGGTTACGCAGGGCTTCATGCAGAACGCCGCCTACGCCGAAATGGCCACCACGTTTCCCAAGGCCTCCGGTCTTCCAGGTTTCGCGCAGCACATCTTCCGCACCGAGAACTTCACCGGCAAGTACGACAAGGGAAAGCTGATCGGCGGCTTCAGTGCCTGGAGCTATTGGTTTGCCTGGAACCCGGTGCTGGCAATCTTCGCCATCCTGATCGGCGGCTACCTGCACGGGCTGTTTCCGGTATTGGCCGAAACATTCACCGAGTATCAGCTGTCGTTGATATCGGGCATGGTGATTTTCACCCTGTTGTCTTTCGTGAACTGGTTCGGCCTCAAGGACGGCGCCATCCTGGGTTACATCCTGGGAGCACTGTCGCTGATACCGCTGATTGTTTTGACGGTGGCGCCGTTCGCCACCGGACACGTTGACCTGGCCAATATCACCGGCAACTGGTTGCCGGCGGACTGGACCTGGGATATGAACCACATCCTGATCCTGTTCGGTATCTTTGCGATCGCACAGTGGAGCGCCTGTGGGTGGGAGACGGCCGCGATCTACGGCCCCGAGTACAAGAACCCGTCCAAGGACGTGCCCAAGGCGTTGCTGGCCGTCGGCATTATCTGCTTCCTCTCTTATGTGCTGGTGCAGACTGCCGTGATCGGGGTGCTCGGTGTTGACGGGGTCGTAGCCGAGCCGCTATCGCCGCTGATACCCGTGGCAAAGGCAATCTTTGGTGAATCCGGCTCCATGCTCACCATCATGATGTTGATCATCGCGATGATCCTGATCATTCAAACCGCTTTCCTGGGTTCCTCCCGCGCCATGCACTCCATGGCAACGGAAGGTAATCTTCCCAAGTTCTTTGGCAAGACCAATCGTCACGGAACCCCGTTTGTTGCATTGCTCGTCACCGCAGCGTTCAACATGGTGCTGATCTCGGTCGGATCAATGGCGGCGATTCTCGCGGCCGCCGCGATCGGATACACCTTTGCCAACGGGATCAGCCTGTTCGCCTATGTCAAGGCCAAGAACCATCCCTCCTTTGCCAATCTGGAACGCCCCTTCAAAGCGCCCAAGGGCTGGAAACATGTCGCCATGCTCTTTGGCCTGTTCAATCTGCCCCTGTGCCTGGTGGGTGTGGTCTACCTGAACAGCTTGGAAATCGGCTGGGGCTCAACCTGGGTCGGCTTCATAGTGTTGTCGCTCTACATCCCCATCTGGTTCTATTCCCAGCACGAATCGAGTCGATCCAAGAACGCAGCCGCACCCGTGCGCGCACCGGATCTCGATGCGTCAGACCCTGAATTGGTTCCCGACCCGATGTGGTGATCGAGTAGACGGCACAGGGGAGTGTCTCGGAAGAACTGATTCCGAGACACTCCCGGTGTGCTCTGCGCCGCTACGCCGCCACCGGCGGCATCCGTCACCGAAGACCGTGGCTGTGTGCCAGAGCGATGGCCTCGGTGCGCGAACCCACGTCGAGCTTTCTGAACAGGTTCCGCACATGGAACTTGACCGTATTTTCACTGATGCCCAGCGTTGAGGCAATGGTGCGGTTGCGCTCTCCGGCGGCGAGGTGCTGCAGCACTTCGAGTTCGCGCGCGGCCAGATTCCATTCGGCGACATCCTCGGACGGGCGAGCCGGCAGGTCCAGGGGCAGGGAGACGAAAATGTCGGCGCCCCAACCCGGCATGACATCCATCCGCAGCTGACCGTTGAGCGCCTGCACGCGGCGGTCGAGCCGTGCGATGCTCGGCGCGTCGGCGTCGAGTGACCCGCGGCCGTCGTCGCGCACGTTGATCAGCAGGTTTTCACCGTCGCAGTCCCATTGCGTGCGTACCCGACTGACGTGGGGTTCTTCCATCATGGCCAGCACGAGTCCGCGGACGATCGCGCGGGCGGCGTGGGCGACCTCGCCGGGTAGCGCACGTCCGTTCAACGGCGGTTCGATGAATTCAACCTCAATGCCGCTGAAGCGAGTTAGCGGGCGCAGGTCATCCCGGAGGCGTTCGAATGCTTTGGCGACGGGCTCTTTCACCGAGTCCGTCGTGCGGTCGCTGAGGGTGCGCAGCTCAACCAGGGCTTTGGCGGTGAGGCCGGTGACGGTTGAGCGGGCTGCTGCATGGTCCAGGGAAGACGAGCGCAGGGCCGCCAGGAGAATTTCCAGGGTCGTGGAATGCAGATCGGTCAGCTCGGCCGTCACGCGCACGCGTTCCGCTGAGGCCGCGCGCGACTCCAGCAGGTACGACGGCGGCGCATCCGTCACTCTCTCCTGGATCCGCCCCGCAGCAAGACGCCAGAGATACTTCACCACGTCGAGCCCGGCGTCGTGCATCGGGCCGGTCGGATGGGGGTCGGTGAGCACAAGGATGGCATTGCTGGGGGAGTATTTCACGGCCAGTACCGGGCGGATCCGGCCGGCGAGTTCAGCTTCCCCGAACCACGGCACATCATCCGAAAGGACAGTGCGAAGCGCCTCGAGTTCGGTGATGGAGACGTGAGAGATGATTTCTTGCGCACCAGCCTTCTTCTGCGGTCGCCCGGTGCAGTCCTCGGTGAAGATGACTAGCGCACTGCTTCCCATATAGGGGAGCGTCGCGTCGCGGAGGCGCTCCGCGATCTGCGCCAGCGAGGCATCGGCCAATGCCGCCACCGCCTGCAATAGCGGCCACGGCAGGTCAGGAAGAACTGCGAGGGAATCCTTCAGGGGCTGATCAGCGACGATGCTCATGCGGATATCCTACTGCCGGCGAATGCTGACGCCGACCAATCCGAAAGTGTAGTCAGAACCGTCAGAAAACAGTGTTACCCCTACCCTTTCGTTTGGTGAAGATGGACATCAACCACAGACCATCCGTGCGGCCGCTACCGGCCGACGACCGAATCAAGGGGACGAATCGTGAATCCGACAGCAAATGTGACGCTTGCCAGCGCTACAGGTTCAGAGTCAACGACTGAATCAGCACCACTCAACTGGACGGCCGACGACCAGCGTGCCGTCGACACGATCCGCGTTCTAGCAGCTGACGCCGTCGAGAAGGTCGGTAACGGTCACCCCGGTACGGCCATGAGCCTGGCGCCAGCCGCGTACCTGCTCTTCCAGAAGCTGATGCGCCACGACCCGAAGAACCCGGACTGGTTGGGACGAGACCGTTTCATCCTGTCACCCGGCCACTCCTCGCTGACGCTCTACATCCAGCTGTTCCTCTCCGGCTACGGCCTGGAGATGAAAGACCTGCAGGAGCTTCGCACCTGGGGTTCGCTCACCCCGGGGCACCCGGAATACAAGCACACCGCCGGTGTGGAGATCACCACCGGCCCGCTGGGCCAGGGACTGGCGTCGTCGGTGGGCTTCGCCTACTCGCAGCGCCGCATGCGCGGCCTGTTCGACGCTGATGCTGCCGCGGGAACGTCGCCGTTCGACCACACCATTTGGGTCATCGCATCCGATGGCGACCTCCAGGAAGGGGTGACCTCCGAGGCATCCTCGTTGGCCGGCCACCAGGAGCTCGGCAACCTCGTGGTGGTGTACGACGAGAACCACATTTCTATCGAGGACGACACCGACATCTCCTTCACCGAAGACGTCTTGAAGCGTTACGAGGCCTACGGCTGGCACGTGCAGCGGGTGGACTGGACCGAGACGGGTGAGTACATCGAAGACGTTCAGGAGCTTTACTCCGCGCTCCTGGCGGCGAAGGCCGAGACCTCCAAGCCTTCCATCATTTCGCTGCGCACCATCATCGGCTTTCCCTCGCCGAAGAAGCAGAACTCCGGCAAGATCCACGGCTCCGCCCTCGGTGCCGACGAGGTTGCCGGTCTGAAGTCGGTCCTGGGCTTCGACCCGGCCAAATCCTTCGACATCGATCCAAACGTTCTGGCCCACGCCCGAGCGGCCGTCGAACGCGGTGCCGCAGCCCACAGCGAATGGCAAGCCTCCTTCGAAGCCTGGCAGACGGGCAACCCCGAGGGTGCCGCCCTGCTGGAGCGCATCGAGGCCAAGACGCTTCCCTCCGGCGTCGATGCCGCCCTGCCGGTGTTCGAAGCCGGCAAGGACATGTCCACCCGCGCCGCTTCGGGAAAAGTGTTGAACGCGCTCGGCCCGGTACTCCCGGAGCTGTGGGGCGGTTCGGCCGACCTCGCCGAGTCCAACAACACCACCATCGAAGGGAACGCGTCGTTCATTCCGTCCTCGCGCTCGACCGAATCGTGGAAGGGCAACCCGTACGGTCGGGTGCTGCACTTCGGCATCCGCGAGCACGCGGCCGCATCGATCGTGAACGGCATCTCGCTGCACGGCCGCACCCGCGCCTTCTCCGGCACGTTCCTGATCTTCAGCGACTACCAGCGCCCGGCCATCCGCCTCTCGGCGCTCATGGGCGTTCCGTCCATCTATGTCTGGTCGCACGACTCCATCGGCCTGGGCGAGGACGGCCCCACGCATCAGCCGGTGGAACAGATCTCGACCCTGCGTGCCATCCCGGGTCTGGACGTCGTTCGTCCCGGCGACGCCAACGAGGTTCCCGTAGCCTGGAAGACGATACTGCAGAACCACGAGAACCCGGCCGGCATCGTGCTGACCCGTCAGAACATCCCGACCTATGCCCGCGGTGCAGGCACGGCTCAGGGCGACACCTTCGGAAGCGCCGCCGGCGTCGCCCAGGGTGGCTACGTTCTGGCCGAGGCCTCTCAAAACGGTGCCACCGTGCCGGCGCAGGTGCTGTTGATCGCAACGGGCTCCGAGGTGCAGCTGGCCGTTGAGGCCCGCGAGGCGCTCCAGGCCCAGGGCATCGCCACCCGCGTCGTCTCGATGCCGTGCGTGGAATGGTTCAACAAGCAGGATGCCGCCTACCGCGAATCCGTACTGCCCGCCGCCGTCAAAGCCCGCGTCTCGGTCGAGGCCGGACTGGCTCTGGGCTGGAAGGAATTCGTCGGCGACGCCGGCCGGTCCATCAGCCTCGAGCACTACGGGGCTTCGGCCGACTACAAGCGCCTGTTCCAGGAGTTCGGAATCACCACGGCTGCAATTACCGCCGCCGCGAAGGACTCCCTCGCGGCAGCAGGCGACTAGCCTTCTCGGCTGCATCGCGGCCGGCGTCCAGACGGCCCCAGGGTTCTCCTGCGACGCCGGCCGCACACGCTCACTCTCCATGAACATTCCCAAGAAAGAAGCAGAAGCCATGACCAACGCAACCCCCACCGCACGACTGTCCGACGCCGGCGTGTCCATCTGGCTGGACGACCTCTCCCGCGAACGGCTCTCCAGCGGCAGCCTGCAGAAGCTCATCGACGAGAAGAACGTTGTCGGTGTGACCACCAACCCGTCGATCTTCCAGGCCGCGATCACCTCGGGCACTGACTATGACGTAAAGATCGCTGAGCTTGCCGCACAGGGTGCCGGCCTCGATCAGACCATTTTCGAGATCACCACGACCGACGTCGCCGACGCCTGCGACCTCTTCGCGCCGGTCGCCGCCGCCACCAACGGTGTCGACGGTCGTGTCTCCATCGAAGTCGACCCCCGGCTGGCCTGGGACACCGACGGTACGATCGCCGAAGCCAAGAACCTCTACCAGAAGGTCGGCAAGGACAACGTCCTCATTAAGATTCCGGCAACCCGCGAAGGTCTCCCGGCCATCACGGCCACCCTGGCCGAAGGGATCAGCGTCAACGTGACCCTGATCTTCTCTCTGGAGCGCTACCGCGCTGTCATTCACGCCTTTCAGTCCGGGCTGGAGCAGGCCAAGCAAAACGGGTATGACCTCGCCACGATTCATTCAGTTGCTTCCTTCTTCGTCTCCCGTGTGGACTCAGAAATCGACAAGCGCCTCGACGCCATCGGCACCGAGCAGGCACAGGCGCTCAAGGGCAAGGCGGGTGTTGCCAATGCTCGCCTCGCGTACCAGGTCTACGAACAGCTCTTCGCCACCGAACGCTGGGCTGTTCTGGCCGGCGATGGCGCGCTCCCGCAGCGTCCGTTGTGGGCCTCTACCGGCGTCAAAGACCCGGCGTACCCCGACACCCTGTACGTGACCGAACTGGTCGCACCCGGTGTCGTCAACACCATGCCCGAAAAGACCCTTGACGCCACCTTTGACCACGGCGTCGTCACCGGTGACACGATCTCAGGCACCTACGCTCAGGCCAATCTCACCCTGGCCGCGCTCGAGAAACTCGGCATCTCCTACAACGAGGTCGTCGCGCTTCTCGAATCCGAGGGCCTGGAGAAGTTCGTGACCAGCTGGAAGGAACTCCTGGCCGACGTCGACGGCGCCCTCGTCAACGCACGCAAGGAACTGACCCACTGAGCGCCGGCTCCTAAACCCTGAACTCTGAGCACTGATACCCAGCACCGACCGCTACCGAAAGGCACTCCATGTCCCATTCACACCTGCAGTGTTGCATCAACCCCAGCATCCTCTCGGCCGACTTCGTCAACCTGGAGGCAGAGTTGGCCCGCATCAGCAACGCCGATGCCGTGCACGTGGACGTCATGGACAACCACTTCGTGCCGAATCTGACGATCGGGCTGCCCGTCGTGGAACGGTTGCAAAAGGTCAGCCCCATTCCGCTCGACGTCCACCTGATGATTTCCGATGTAGACCGCTGGGCCCCACAGTTCGCCGACGCCGGAATGAGCTCCGTGACATTCCACGTTGAGGCGTCCGATGCCCCCATCAAACTCGCTCGAGAGCTCCGCGCCCGGGGGGCAAAAGCGGGTATGGCACTGCGCCCGGCCACCCCGGTGGAGCCGTATCTGGACATGCTCGACGAAATCGACATGCTCTTGATCATGACGGTGGATCCCGGCTTTGGCGGCCAGGCATTTTTGGACGTCATGTTGCCCAAGATTCGCCGTGCCCGCGCGGCGGTCGAGGGGTCGGGGGTCAACGTCGCCATTCAGGTCGACGGCGGTATCACGGAGGAAACCATCCTCCGCGCTGCGGAGGCCGGCGCCAACATTTTTGTGGCGGGATCGGCCGTCTACGGCAGGCCGTCTCCGGCGGATGCCATTGAGTCGCTGCGCGCGAACGGACAACTCGCCTTCGGCTACGCAGCAATCAGCTGAGGCCGCTGGAATTTCCCGACGCGCCGAATACCGCACCCCAACACGAGATTGAAGGATCACTCATGCGCGTTCATATCGCAACCGACCACGCCGGCATGGAGCTCAGCTCCCACCTCATCACCGTCCTGTCAGCCAACGGCTACGAAATGGTCGACCACGGCCCTGCGGCCTACGACGCCGAGGACGACTACCCGGCCTTCTGTATCACTGCCGCAGCCGCGGTGGTGGCCGACCAGAGCAGTGGCGTGGACGCCCTCGGGATCGTACTCGGCGGCTCGGGCAACGGCGAGCAGATTGCCGCGAACAAGGTCCAGGGTGTGCGTGCGGCCCTGGCCTGGAACCTTGATACGGCCAAACTGGCCCGCCAACACAATGATGCCAACGTGGTGGCGGTAGGCGGGCGGCAGCACACCGTCGAGGAGGCCACCGCACTGATCCAAGCCTTCCTGGCGGAACCCTTTAGCAACGCCGAACGCCACGAGCGCCGGATCGGCGAGATTGCCACCTACGAATCCACCGGTGAGCTAGCGCGATAGCCGGCCGAATCCGGGCCAGCCGAGCCAGCGGCGCTGATCTGCCCGACCGTGAGACGCATCGTTCCATCGACAATTTTTGGGAGAATTAATGTCAGCACACATCGGTGTCACCGGCCTTGCGGTGATGGGGGCCAATCTGGCCCGCAACCTCGCCCGGAACGGCTTCACGGTTGCCCTGCACAACCGTTCGGTCGAGAAAACCGACGCCCTGCTCGCCCGACACGGCCAGGACGGCGAATTCGTGCGAACGGAGACCCTGCAGGAACTCGTCGATGCCCTGGAGAAACCGCGCCGTGTGCTCATTATGGTCAAGGCCGGCCAGCCGGTCGACTCGGTGATCGAGCAGCTCGAACCGCTCTTGGAGCCGGGCGACATTATTATCGACGCCGGCAACTCGCATTATGAAGACACCCGCCGCCGCGAAGCCGCGCTCGCCGAAAAAAACCTGCACTTCGTAGGAATCGGCGTTTCGGGTGGCGAGGAAGGTGCCCTCAACGGCCCCTCGATCATGCCCGGCGGCTCGAAGGAATCGTACCGGGCCCTCGGACCGCTGCTCGAAAAGATTGCCGCGCAGGTGGATGGAAAGCCGTGTTGCGCGTGGATCGGAACCGACGGCGCCGGCCACTTCGTCAAGATGGTTCACAACGGGATCGAGTACGCCGACATGCAGGTCATCGGCGAAGCCTTCGACCTGTTGCGCTCGGGAGCCGGCCTCGAGCCGGCCGAGCAGGCCAGGATTTTCAAGGAGTGGAACACAACCGATCTTGCCTCCTTCCTGATTGAAATCTCAGCCGAGGTCCTCGGCCACGTGGATGCGAAGACCGGCAGGCCGTTCGTCGACGTCGTTGTGGACGCCGCCGGCCAGAAGGGCACCGGTCGCTGGACCGTGATCTCTGCCCTCGAACTGGGATCCCCGACGTCGGGGATCGCCGAATCAGTCTTCGCCCGGGCGCTGTCCTCCCAGACAAAACAGCGCAAACTGGCCCAGGAACTGCTCATCGGTGCCGAGGCCGATATTGAGATTCCCGAGAGCTTCGTCGAGGACGTCCGTCAGGCGCTCTATGCCTCCAAGCTGATCTCCTACGCCCAGGGCCTCGACATGCTCACCTCGGCCGCCACCGAGTACGGCTGGGACCTGAAACTCGACGAGATCGCTTCGCTCTGGCGAGGCGGCTGCATTATTCGCGCCGAACTCCTCAAGGAAATCACCCGGGCCTACGCCGCGACCGAGAAGCCGGCGAACCTGCTGTTCGCCCCATCCTTCACCAAAGCAATCGCCGACGTTCTCCCGGCCTGGCGCCGAGTCGTCTCCACCGCGGTGCAGCTCGGCATTCCCGTGCCGGTGTTCTCCTCCTCGCTGGCGTACTACGACGGGCTGCGCCGAAAGCGCCTGCCCGCCGCGGTGATCCAAGGCCAGCGCGACCTGTTCGGTGCGCACACGTACGGCCGCGTCGACGCCGAAGGCAGCTTCCACACTCTCTGGGGCGAAGACAAGAGCGAAGTCGAGGCAGTGGACACCCACTAGCCTGCCCCCGGCCGCCTACCCAAACGGACTGTTTAAACCGTCCCGATCGGCGTTTCGGCTACCTGAAAATGACCGGAAGATAGGTGTCAGGCCTCCCAGAGGAAAAACAAAATGAAACTCGACCCGTCCCTTGATCGGAAAGGCAGCCCGATGTTACACACCCCAGATTCGTGTCTTGATACGTGGCTGGTCAGAGAATCTCTGGCCGAGGCCATGATTCCGGTGATCGGCCGGCTGTACCGCGAGAATAATGTGGTCACGAGCATCCACGGTCGCAGTCTGATCAACAAGTCGGCCATAAAGATTCTCAAGGCACACCGATTCGCGCGGCGGATCGGTAAGCACGAGCTGCTCCTGGAAGAAACGACCCCGCTGCTGAACACCCTGGCGCAGCTGGAACTCGGCTCGGGCGCGATCGATATTGCCCTGCTGAACCAAAAATTCAAGGAAGAAGGCAACAACGCCACGCTGGAAGAATTTCTGCGCGCGGAACTCGCCGACCTGGTGGGCCGGCGCGGCAGCGAAGAGCACGCCTGCACCGACGTCGTCCTGTACGGCTTTGGCCGGATTGGTCGGCTTCTGGCTCGGCTGCTGATCGAAAAGGTCGGCGGCGGCCAGGGCCTGCGCCTGCGTGCCATTGTGGTGCGCCGCTCATCCGACAACGATCTGTCCAAGCGTGCCAGCCTGCTGCGCCGTGACTCGGTGCACGGTTCCTTCGACGGCACCATTCGGATCGACGAGGCCGCCAACACCATCACGGCCAACGGAGTACAGATCCAGGTGATCTACTCGGATGACCCCGCCTCGATCGACTACACCGCATACGGCATCCACAATGCACTCGTGGTCGACAACACCGGCCGTTGGCGCGATGCCGAAGGACTGTCCCAGCACCTGCAAAGCAAGGGGGTTGCACGCGTACTATTGACCGCTCCAGGCGAGGGCAACCTGAAGAACATCGTGTACGGCATCAACCACGGCACCATCGACGCCACTGACCAGATCGTGTCCGCCGCCTCCTGCACCACGAACGCCATCACGCCGGTGCTGAAAGCCGTCAATAACAAGTTCGGTGTTATGCACGGCCATGTTGAAACCGTGCACTCCTTCACAAACGACCAAAATCTCATCGACAACTTTCACAAGGGTGACCGTCGCGGGCGCTCCGCCGTTCTGAACCTGGTCATTACCCAAACAGGCGCCGCTCAGGCTGTGACCAAGGCGCTGCCCGAACTGCTGGGCAAGCTCACGGGGAGTTCTATCCGCGTCCCCACTCCGGACGTATCCCTGGCCATTCTCAACCTCACCCTGCAAAATCCCACTACCAGGGACGAGATCAACAGCTACCTCCGTGAGATGTCACTCCACTCGGATCTGCGACAGCAGATCGACTTCATCGACTCACCTGAAGTGGTTTCCACAGATTTCGTCGGGTCACGCCGTACCGGGATCGTAGACGGCCTCGCCACCATTTCAAACGAGAAGAACCTGGTGCTCTACGTCTGGTACGACAACGAGTTCGGCTACAGCTGCCAGGTTGTGCGCGTCATGGAGGAAATGGCCGGAGTGAAACGGCACGCCTTCCCCTCCTCAGACGCGGTCGAGGAGGCCATGTCGGTGCTTGCCGCCTTGGCATAGTTCAACCGCGGTTCATCGAGTCGCGTCCGCCACCAGCAGACCGTCGGAGGCACTTCGGCGAGTCCCATCAGAAAGGTAATTTGAAAATGAGCATAACCTTCCAGCCCCGTGAGCTCTTCGCCGGGGAACTCGACGAATCCCTCCTCGGCCAGCCATTCGCCGACGTGCTCGGAGACAATATTGCGGTGCGGATGTCCGTTCCGTTCATCAGCGACGACTCGCGTATCCTGTCCGGTGTTTGGGAAGCCGAACCGGGCCTCTCGCGTTGGGAATTCCTGGAGCGCGGTGAAGCGATCCACGTTCTCGAAGGCCGCATGGTCGTCACTGAGGATGGCGGCGAACCGGTCATTCTGCAGGCTGGAACTGCCGCAGTCTTCCCCATTGGGTGGCAAGGAACGTGGGAGATTCAGGAACGCTTCAGAAAATTCTTTGTGATCTTTAATTCCTGACCCGTGAGCGCTGCCGCCCCGACGATTTGAGCCGAAACATGAAAATTGGAATTCTCACCAGCGGTGGAGACTGCCCCGGTTTGAACGCCGTCATCCGCGGCGCCGTACTCAAGGGAATTGCCATACACGGTCACGAATTCGTGGGATTCCTTGACGGTTGGCGCGGCGTCGTCGAGGGCGACATCATCGATATCCCCCGAACCCTGGTACGGGGCATCGCGAAGCACGGAGGCACCATCCTGGGCACCTCCCGCACCAATCCATTCGAAAACGGCGGGGGACCCGAGGTGATCAGGGCGCACCTGGACCGGCTGGGCATCGACGCGATCATCGCGATCGGAGGCGAGGGAACCCTGGCCGCGGCTAAACGTCTGACGGACGCCGGATTGAACATTGTGGGCGTACCCAAGACGGTGGACAACGACCTGGACGCCACGGACTACAGCTTCGGTTTCGATACCGCGGTGCAGATTGCCACCGAAGCGATCGACCGGCTACGCACCACCGGTGAATCGCATCATCGATGCATTATCGCCGAGGTGATGGGGCGTCATGTGGGCTGGATCGCATTGCACGCCGGTATGGCTGCCGGCGCCCACGCCATCCTGATTCCCGAGCAGAAGGTGAGCCTGGAGCAGATTACCGAGTGGGTGCAGGACGCCCATGCCCGAGGGCGCGCACCACTGGTGGTGGTGGCAGAAGGCTTTGTTCCGGACCATATGGATTCTGCGCACTCCGACCGCGGGTTGGACACCTTTGGTCGTCCCCGGCTCGGAGGAATCGCCGATCAGCTGGCTCCGGAACTGGAAGCCCGGACCGGCATAGAAACCCGTGCCACGATCCTGGGCCACATCCAGCGCGGCGGCGTGCCGTCAGCGTTCGACCGCGTTCTGGCCACCCGGTTGGGCTTGGCGGCTATCGATTCAGTGACGGAACGAGCCTGGGGCACGATGGTTGCGCTGAAGGGCACGGAGATCGAACGGGTGGGCTTCGAAGAAGCGCTCGGCAAGCTGAAAACGGTCCCGCAGAAGCGCTACGACGAGGCCGCGGTCCTGTTCGGCTGACCCACGCGTCGCTCCGGGCTGGTAGAACCGTGCGCGGCAGACCACACTGAACAGATGCTGTCGCAACAATCCCTCGCCGCCATCACCGAACAAGCCCAGACTGCCGCTCGCCGGGCCGCCGAAACAGCCGGGCTGCAGGTGGGCGACGAGTCCAGTCTCGCCGGCCTGCTCGAGGTGGAGGCCCTGTTCAATACGGTTTGGCGCCTACCGGCGGGGGAGAGTGTGATGCCGTCGGAACTGCTCCGCAGCATGAGCCACGCCGGGTGCAATGTGACCGTGGCTCGCGACGAATCCGGCCGACTCGTCGGCGCCGCCGCGGCGCTGGTCACGCCACGGGCGCCCTCGATCCCACCGAACACGAACCAACCCGCCGCGGATCAGGCCCCAGCGCGGCAATCCCCGTCCATGTACTCCCTGATTGCCGGGGTACTGCCGGGCGTCGGCGACCACGGCGTGGGGTTCGCCATGAAACAGCATCAGCGGGCCTGGGGTTTGGCCCGCGACCTCAGAGAGATGACCTGGACCTTTGACCCGCTGGTCAGCCGCAACGCCCGGTTCAATCTCACCAAACTCGGCGCTCACGCGCGCAAGTACGCCGTCGACTTCTACGGTCCGATGCAGGGCGAGGTGAACGCCAACGACGAGAGTGACCGCTTGGTTGCCGTCTGGCCGCTCACCAGCGACACCACCGCAGCGTGCAGCGAACGCCGCCCCGAAGCCGTCGCTGGTCCCGTCGTCGAGCGCCGCGCTGTGCTTCGGCTGGGGCCCGACGGCGAGCCGGCACTGGTGGCGGCTCACGGCGCCCTGTGGTGTCGGGTTCCCACCGACATTGTGGCGTTGCGGGCGCAGAACCCGCGGGTGGCCGCCGAGTGGCGGCACAGCATCCGCTCTATTTTTACCGATGTATTCGCTTCGGGGCATGTCGCCCGCGGGGTCAGCCGAGACGGTTGGTACCGCCTCGTACCAGGAGGTACAGCATGAAAATCGAGGCCATCGAGCTGCGGCGGGTGCACCTGCCGTTGGTGCGGCCCTTTCGCACCTCGTTCGGCACCTCGACCGAGCGGGAGGTGACCGTGTTGCGCGTGCTCACAGCGGATGCCGAGGGCTGGGCCGAGTGCGCCGCCGACGCCCGCCCGTTGTACAGCTCCGAGTTTCTCGACGCGAGCGATCTGGTCATTCGCGACCACCTGGTGCCGCGATTGCAAGCGCTCGGGGACCGACTCACGGCCGAGCTGGTCGCGACCGTGCTGGAACCGGTCAAGGGCCACATGATGAGCAAGGCCGTACTCGAAACGGCCATTCTGGACGCGCAGCTGAAAACAACGGGCGTGTCCTTGGGCAGTCACCTCGGCGCCGTGCACGATACCGTGCCGGCCGGCGTGTCGGTGGGCATCATGGACTCGATCTCCGAACTGCTCGACGCTGTCACCGGCTATCTCGCCGAGGGATACCTGCGGATCAAACTGAAGATCGAACCCGGGTGGGATCTGGCACCGGTGCGAGCCGTGCGCGAACGTTTCGGGCCAGACCTGCTGCTGCAGGTCGATGCCAATACGGCCTACACGCTCGCTGACGCGCGCCATCTGGCCCGGTTGGACCCGTTCGGCCTGCTGCTGATGGAACAGCCGATGAAGGAAGACGA
Source organism: Cryobacterium sp. PH29-G1 (assembly GCF_030063365.1). Classification (GTDB taxonomy): domain Bacteria; phylum Actinomycetota; class Actinomycetes; order Actinomycetales; family Microbacteriaceae; genus Cryobacterium. Next base: position 496,856 of record NZ_JASISY010000001.1, read on the forward strand.
CATGCTCGGCCACGCCAGCCTGGCCAAGCTCATCACCACACCGATCTGCCTCGACGAATCCATCGAATCCGCCCGCGACGCCGCGACGGCGATCACGCTCGGCGCGTGCAGCATCATCAATGTGAAGCCGGCTCGGGTCGGCGGGTATCTGGAGGCCCGGCGCATCCACGACGTCGCCGCGGCCCACGGCGTGCCGGTCTGGTGCGGCGGCATGCTCGAAACCGGCATCGGCCGGGCGGCCAACGTGGCCCTCGCCGCGCTGCCGAACTTCGTGCTGCCGGGCGATACCTCCGCCTCGAACCGATACTTTGCGCAGGATCTCACCGCGCCGTTCGAACTCGAAAACGGTCACCTGCGGGTACCGACCGGGCCCGGCATCGGCGTGGAGGTCTTGACCGACGTGCTGGCCAAAGTCACCGCAAGCACCGACACCATCCGGTTCTAGCACCCGTGGCGTCGGGGCCCGGTCGGTGCCGGGCCTACGCTGGAAGCTACGAAACCCTGGAGGAACAATGACCGTATTGACCGCCGATTTGTACGACGAGCGTGGCGAAGAGCTGCAATCCGTACCCTTGCAGTTTCAGACGATCGGCGGGCGGGCGCGCTTCAGCGGCCCGATCCGCACCGTCACCTGCTTCGAAGACAACGCGCTGCTCAAGTCCATCCTGTCCACGCCGGGCGACGGCGCCGTACTCGTCATTGACGGCGGCGGCTCACTCAACTCGGCGCTGATGGGCGACATGATCGCCGACCTCGCCGTGGCCAACGGCTGGTCGGGCGCGATCATCAACGGTGCCGTGCGCGACCGGGTCGCCATCGGCGCGCTCGATCTGGGCGTTAAAGCGCTCGGCAGCAACCCCCGCAAGAGTTCCAAGACCGGTTCCGGGGTAGCGGATGCCGTCGTCGAGATCGCCGGAGTCGTCTTCACCCCGGGGCGCAGCGTGTATTGCGACGAAGACGGAATTCTCGTCGAGCGCTGATCTGGCCACCGCGTGAAGTGTTGAGCGAGGAGCTCAGCACGTCATCGGGGCACCGGTCACGGTCGACGTCGTGTGCGCAAGTACCCCAATGGGGGCTGCTCGCCGCACTGTCGGGAGGGTAGATTCAAGCACCCGAACAGGAGAACCGTGACCATCGACGCTCCGAGTATGCGACAGCGTTGCCCTGCGCAGTCGATCATAGAAGTGCTCCTGCTGGAGCAACGGCTCGTCGCGCCGCGCCGCCGGTGGGAACGCCTGATCGGTCGTTCGCCGCTCAGCGCCGAAAGCGTTCGCTGCTTCGATGCCGCCCGCGCCGAAATCGCCGTGGGACTCACCCTGCACGAACTGCCTCGGGAATGGATCGTCTTTCATTCCCTCCCGGTGGGCGATAGCGGTGCCGACGTTGATCACCTCGTCATCGGTCCCGGCGGAGTTTTTGCGCTTCATTCCGAGCGGCAAGCGCGTCAGGCGGTTCAGGTTGCCGGGCGCAGCGTGCAGGTCGGAGCTCGAAGAATCCCCTACGTGCGCGAAGCCGAATACGAGGCGGTCTGTCTCACCACCCTTCTCGCCCGGTGGCTGCCGCGGTCCGCATCGGTGCACGGCGTCGTCGTGCTCGTGGATACCAAGAGCGTGACCGTGAAGGCGCAACCGGCCCACGTGAAAGTTGTCGAGGCGGCGGGCCTCTGCGCGTGGTTGCAGGCACTGCCTCCGGTGCTCACACCACTGGACCGGATCGAAGTCGCCGGCTTCGTTGAGAACCCGGTGCTGTGGCAGGCGCTCGCGGCCGTGCAACCGGCGGAGATTCTGCAGCGGTTTGGTGCTCTCGAAGCCGAGGTGGCCCGTGCTCGTCGCACCCGCCTGCTCTGGCTGCCGCTCGGACTGCTGCTGGTCGCACTCGGTGCCGCGGGAATGCTCCTGCTCCTGCTGCCCCAGCTCAGCGGCACGCTATAGAGCGGATGTCTCGGTGCGCCGGCGTGAGGGCGGTCTGACCAGACGCAACGGCTGTTCGCGCCACCGGCGCGAACACGGCCGGCCCGCCGGCTTTCGCGTGGCTGAACGTCACCCGTTCTGGGGGTCTTGCGGCGGGGGTGACACTGGCAAGATATAGAACCCGGCGAGGAGCACTGATGACTCATATACTCTCCACGCGGCGGCGTCTGGTGACGCCCCCGGAACTTATCGAATCGAATCGCACCGAATCTAATCGCACCGAATCTAATCGCACCGGAGCGCCTCGACCATTCACCTGTTCGGCCTGGCTGCTCGGTCGCTCGTGGCGCCGGGCATCCGCCACGCCAACCGACCTGGCGCTGGCCCGGGCGCTCACCGAGACCGCGCTCGACTCGCTGCTGGACACGCTGCCGCAGCACTGGGCCGCCTTCGCTCCGCCCGATATCGGTGGTGACGCCGAGCGCGCCACGCGCCTGCTGGTGGGCCCCGGCGGTGTTTTCGCGTTGCAGGCACAGCTCTATGACGGCCAGATCGCCTGGGTACATCGGCACACCGTGCTCGTCGCTGGGCAGCGCTCGCCGGATTCCGCGGTCGCCGAAGCTGCCGCGCGCCGCGTGACGATGCTCCTGCGCGGTCGGCTGCCACTTCGTGCCGCGGTGCAGCCTGCGCTGGTCGTGCTCGGCACTCGGGCACGGTGGACCACCGGCCGATCGGCGCCTGGCCGCACAATGCTCGGCAAGACTGCGAGCAAGACGGTGCCGCTACTCGGCTCGGCAACTCTGGGCGATTGGCTGGCCGCCCGTCCGCAGGTGCTGCGCCCGGCCGAACGCATGGAACTCGCCGCCGTGATCGATAACCCGCTGACCTGGGGCATCCGCCCGTCGATTGCGCCGCGTTCCGGTGGCGCCGAGCAGCCGAAAGCGTAGGAGACGGGCCGATCGTCAGCGCTTGGCCGGACCACGCCGCTTGGCCGGACCGTTGCCCCTGGCTGAGAGCAGACGGGCGCGCACCGAGAAGGCACCGCCGACCACGAGGGAAACGATGGCCGCCGGCAGGATCGCATCGACGAACCGGTTGCCCGAGAGAAGATTGGCCAGCAGGAGAAGCACGGCTAAGCCGCTGAAGCCTAGTCCGGCGATCGCGCAAACGTTGAAGGTCAGGTATTTCACGTGCGGATCCAATCGGTGGGGTGAGTTTCAGGCTAGCTGACGTTGCCCTACTTAATGGGGGAGGCACCGGAGCGGCCGGTCCATCTATATTGACAGCGGATGCTCCGCACCAGCCTCGTGCGTCGCCGCCCCAGTCCGAATGAGTAATACTTAAGAGTTGCTAACGAACGCTCGGACGCGGCCGACTGTAAACCCGGAATCGACATGTGTCGGCGCCACGATAGTACGGGGTGCGAACCCCTGGTGAGGCAAGTGAACGTGGCTATTACATTTCTCAGTGCTGGGATGCCTGCTCGTGTACGCGAACCGGCCGACGTGTTGACCCCGGTCCCTCCCGCGGCGCCCACTGCGCCCGGTCGGTTCGCCGGCCAATCCGTGATCGAGGAACTGCTCCGCCAGCACGAAGATGGCCCGCAGCAGTCCCGGCTCGCACGGGCGTTGGGCGCTTCGCCGTTGGACGCCAATGAGCTGGGCTGGTTGCGCGCCGCGCAGGCCGAGATCGTGGTCGGTGACATTCTGGCGCGGCTCCCCGACGGCTACAGCGTCTACCACTCCCTGCCCATTCGCAATACGGCATTCTGGGTCGATCACCTTGTGGTGGGACCGGGCGGAATCTTCGCGATCAACTCGAAGACCCACTGGGATCGGGATTTGGCCGGGTCGCTGCGTTCGATTCCGATCGGCGACCACGCCATGCCGTACCTGCGCGACGCCCGGTTTGAGTCGGCCCAGATCACCGCCCTGCTGGCCGCCGGCATGCCGGAAGCATCCGTTGTCCAGCCCATGATCGTGCTGGTCAACCCGCACAAAATACTGCTCGCCCGCAAACCGGACAACGTGACCGTGATCGATTCCACGCGCCTGCGCCGGTGGCTCGTCGCGCGCCCGGCGGTGTTCACCGCGCTGCAGCAGGCCGCGCTCACCGCGGTTGTCGACGACCCGGCCATCTGGCGTACCGCGGGGCAGCCGCTCACACCGGCGCACCTGCACGCCCGGTTCACCGCCCTCGAACAGCGCGTCGCGGCCGCGCGCACGCGGCGTACCACGTTCACCGTTCTGGCCGCCGCGGCGGCCGCAACGGTGCTCGCCGTCGTGGCCTCGCCGCTGCTCATCTCAGCCGTGGAGTACTTCGCCGCCCACTGAGCAGCCAGGCTGCGCGTTGGCTCGGCCCGCCGAGCCGTTAGGTGAGACGCTCGAGAATGGTGCCCTCGCGCATCCGCTCGACCCGCACGACGTGGTCGCGCAGATCGCGCACCCCGCGGGGAATGGCGAGTTCGGCGATATCGCGACCCTTGGTCACCGCGTGCGACCGGGTGGGGTGCCGATAATCTTCGATGGACTCAAAGGTGTCGCGCCCGCGCGGTTCTTTGTCGTGGCGTTGTGCGAAGCCGGAGTTGATGGCGCTCAATTCAATCTGGTCTTCGTACGCGGCGACCACGCTCTTGGTGCTCAGGGTGATCACGGTGTGGGCGTCGTCCCGATACGAGCGAGCATTGAGCAGGTCACGTAACAATCGCGGCTGCAGATGAAAGAACACGCGGTCGTTCAGGGTGGCATACCACTCGGCGAGTGTCATGTCGTCGAGGGCGTCTTCGAGCGATGGCTCGTGAATGGCTTTTTGATGACGGATGACCGCGGTACCGAAGTCCGCATGCTCCAGCACGCGTGACTCGCCGCGGCGCTTGCCCAAAATGGCCGCCTGGGGCGCGCCTTGCTTCACTCCCCACCGGGTCACCAGGGCGGCGGGACTGAGCAGCCCGTGCCGTTCAATGGCAGGCCAGCTGCCGTCGGCGGCCACATGGTAGAGCTCGGGGTACAAACGAATCAGATCGCGGGAGAGCACAGTTCGAGCGTACTCGCCGCCGGGGCGTCGCCGAGCCACTCGTGGCACGCGTTCGGGAAGCGGGCATCCGTTCCAACGAGTGCCCGCTTCCGCAAAGAGTGCCTGAGGTTATTTGACCGATCCGCTCATGAGCCCGCCGATGAAGTACTTGCCGAGAATGATGTACACGAGCAGGGTCGGCAAGGACGCCAGGAGCGCCCCGGCCATAGCGGTGCCGTAGTTGGCCAGCTGCGCGCCCTGGGCGAGGTTGTTCAACGCGAGTGAGACCGGGCCACCGCTGGTGTCCGAGAGGAACATCGCGAACAAGAAGTCATTCCACGCGCTGGTGAACTGCCAGATGATCGTGACCACGAAACCCGGCAGCGACAGGGGCAGCACGATCGAGGCGAAGGTGCGCAACATGCCCGCGCCGTCCACCCGCGAAGCCTCCATGAGTTCCATCGGGATACTCACGTAATAATTGCGAAAGATCAACGTGCAAATCGGCAGGCCATAGATGATGTGCACCATGAGCAGCGTCGAAATGTCGCTCGGCAGGCCGAGGGTCGTCTTCATCTGCACCAGCGGAGTCATGATCGCCTGGTACGGAATGAACATGCCGAACAGAATGAACGTGAACACGATGTCGGCGTGCGGAAACCGCCAACGCGAAAGCACGAACCCGTTCATGGCACCGATGAACGACGAAATCAGCGCTGCCGGAATGGCCAGAAGAAACGTGCGTCCCAGCGCCGGGGCGAGCGCCGTCCACGCCCCGGTCCAATTGTCGAAGCCGGTCGGTCCGCCCGGCGCGACGCTCTCCCACGGCCACCGCACCGGCAGCCCCCACGACGTGGACGCCGTAACGTCCGCCGGTGGTTTGAAGCTCGTCACGATGAGCACATACACGGGAATGAGCACCACGAAGACGAAAATGACCAGGAACACGTATTTGAGTGTGCGCCCCATGGTGAAGCGGCGTGCCGGTTTGGGCGTGCGCATGCCCGGATCGAGCCGCGCGGCCCGGGGGGCCTGGTCGGTGACGGTCATCGGTTCGCCTTCTCTGAACGCCACGTTTGAATGAGGTAGGGAATGATGAAGAGGGAGGCCAGCAGGAGCAGGATCGTGGCGATCGTGGCCGACTTGGCGTAGTCATTCGAGGTGAGGGTGACCCACATGTAGGTGGCGGGTACCTCGGTCTGGTAGATCGAGCCGGTGATCGACATGATCAGGTCGAAGACCTTGAGCGACATATGGCTCACGATAATCAGCGCCGACAGTGCGATCGGGCTCAGCTGGGGAAACACCACGTACCGGTAGAGCTTCCACTCGGAGGCGCCGTCCATTCGGGCCGCCTCCCGCAACTCCTGCGGAACGCCGCGGAAGCCGGCCAGGAACAGGGCCATGACGTAGCCGGACAGCTGCCAGATGGCGGGCATCGCGATGGCCGCCATACCCCAGATGGGCTCGTTCCACCACGCATTCTGCAGAAAGCCGAGACCCAGGCTCTCAAAGATTCGGTTGAGACCGGATGCCCGATCCCCCTCAGCGCTGTTGAGCAGCCACCGCCAGACGACACCGGAGGCGACGAAGGAAATCGCCATCGGAAACAGGTAGACGGAGCGGAAGATGCCCTCGGCGCTGACGCCCTTGTCGAGCATCCACGCCCAGATGAAGCCAAAGAGCATCGTGCCGGCGATGAACACGACGGTGAACATGACGAGGTTGAACAGAGAGTGCAGAAAACGATCTTCGCTGAGCAGAGCCACATAATTCTCGAGACCCACGAACGCGGATTCGGGCGCCAGGCTGTGTCGGTTGGTCGTGGAAACCTGAATGTTGGCCGCAATGAGGCCGTACACGAAGATGCCCAGAATGATGATGGTGGGGGATACCAGCAGCAGCGGAGGTCCCCAATTGCGAATTCCCTTGCGCACAGTGCGCCTTTCCCTGCGTCAGAGCGTTAACGAACGGGGAGGGCGAGGCCGCAGCTTCGCCCTCCCGGAGGGGGGTGGAACAAATCAGCCCAGTGCGCTCGAGGCCGCAGAGACCATCGCAGCAATCAACGCGTCGCCCTTGCGGTCGGCACCGAACTTGCCGATGGCCGAGGAGAGGTCAGCAGACCAGGAACTCGCTGCAGCGGCACCGTGCGCGAGCGAGCTCACAACGGTGTCTTCGCCGAAGGACTTCAGCGCCGTCTGCTGGTAGGCCGGGTAGTCGGATGCGACGGCATCCGTTCGTGCCGGAATGGAGCCCTTGGCGATGTTGAATGCCTTCTGGCCGTCGGCGGAGCTGATCGTCTTCAGCCAGTCGATGGCTGCGGCCTCATGGGGAGCGCCGACCGGCAGGGTGAAAGAGTCGGCGAGGAAGTCGAAGATTCCGTCGGTGCCCGGAACTGCCCAAGTGGTGTACTCGGTTCCGTAGGTCTGGCCGGCCTGTGCGAAGGCAGCCTCGGCCCAGTCGCCCATCACGCTGTAGCCGGCATTGCCGTCAAGCACGAGCTGCATGGCGGCATCCCAGTCGAGACCAACGTAGTCGCTGTTGACGAAGTCAAGCAGCTGGCCGTAGTGGTCAACGGCCATCGCGACGCCGGGGCCATCCCACGGGGTGGTGCCGTCCCACAGCCCGGAATAGCCCTCGGCGCCGAGGTCGGCGATGAGCACGGTTTCCAGCAGCTGCATCTGGGTCCACTCGGTGCCGAGGGCGAGGGGTGTCTCGACGCCCGAGTCCTTGAGCTTGGTGAGGTCCTTGATCCAGGCGTCCATGTCGGCCGGGGCGACGGTCGGGTCGATGCCGGCGCCCTCGAGCACGGAGATGTTCACCCAGGTGACGTTGGCGCGGTGAATATTGCTGGGCACCGAGTAGATCTTGCCGTCGGAGGTGAGTCGTTCGATCAGAGTGGCCGGGAAAGCATCGTTGAGGCCGTTGTCGGCGTAGAAGCTGCTGAGATCCTGCAGCTGGCCTGCGGCAATGTAGTCGGTGAGTTCGGCGCCGGCGTGGGCCTGGAAAGTGTCGGGCGGGTTGTCCGCCTCAAGCCGGGAGGCGAGGGCTGCCTTGGCATTTGAACCAGCACCGCCGGCCACGGCGGCATTGTTGAACTCCACGTCGGGGTACTGCTCGTTGAACACGGCGACGAGGGCGTCGAGTCCGGCCTTTTCCGATCCTGAAGCCCACCAGGTGAAGACTTCCACCTGATCGGCGCTCCCCGAGCTGGTGCTGTCGCTGGCCGGGGAACAGCCCGCCAAAGCGAGGCCCGCGAGCGCGAAGCCCGCAATGAGAGAGAGTCTTCTAGAACGCATGTGATTTTCCTCCATTGGACAACCTGCCCCCAAACTGCTGTGGCTGGGGGTGCATGACGTGCCGCACATGTGTGGCTGTCGGCCGACTCTATGGGGTCGGCGACGTGGACACAAGGCTCACTGTAGCAGCCTGTTTAACGCGCTTTGCTCGTCGATTACAACGGTTCGACGGCAGTCGTAAAAAGGTACCGCGCTGGGTGCGACGCCCGGTCGAGCGCACGTTACCGGGAATGGCGCGAGGCTGAACTGTTGGGGTCGGGCATGCAAAAATCAGCCGCCTCAAGTGTTGCGAGCACCGTTCGGCCGCTCGGCGCCGCTCGTGGCGCCATGTCCACGAGAGCAATCTGAGCGAGGCTGAGCACATCGCCCGCGTGCACGCGCCCCTGAAGCTTGACCGTGACGTGCGCTCGAAACTCCCGCGCGGAAAACGCCGGCGCGTTCCATGCGGTGGCGAGCGGCCGCAGCGCCAGAATGAGCTGGTCGTGCACCAGCGTCAGCGCGGGGCTCTGGTCAAGAAGCGTCACGGGAATGTCGTGGCGCCGGCCAAACAGCTCGTCCTGTCCGGCAACAACCGTGACGGCCGCGAAGCCGCCCAGCGCGGTGGCGGTGACGCGGGCGATTTCGGCGGGCGCGGCATCCGTTTCGAAGGGGGCCAGCACGGTCACGTGCAGCGGCCACTGGTCGACGAAGAAGCTCGCGCCGGTCTGCAGCGGCGTGAGCGGCATCACGACAACGAGGCGGGGCATGCGCCGATTCTAGGGGAGCCGATCGGCGGTGCTGTGCTGGTTACCCCTGCAAGCGGATGCCGCGGCGCTCCCGCTCGTGGATCTGGATACCGGCCGAATTGGAGCATCTGCGAGCCCACCCGAAGAAGGTTGACACCCGACTGATTGTGACGATACGTTCAAGTCAGGAGGGCAAAGAGGCCTTCCAGCGGCTTCCATGGAGGCAATGCCATATGAGTAACGTCGGTTTGCTGTACGTGGGGGCAATCCTGTTCATCAACGGGCTCATGCTGATCGGGGTTATTCCCGGCAAGTCCGCCGCCATCCTCAACTTCTTCGTCGGTGGCATGCAGGTGATCCTGCCCACCATTATTCTGATGCAGGCGGACAACGACCCGGCGATCATCTTCGGGGCATCCGGCCTCTACCTGTTTGGCTTCACCTATCTGTACGTGGGTATCCTTCAGGTGACCGGATGGAGCGGAGAAGGACTCGGCTGGTTCTCTCTGTTCGTCGCTGCATCCGCCGTGGTGATCGGTGCCATCACGCTCAACCTCGGGGATGCCGTATTTGCGGTGATCTGGTGGACCTGGGCGGTGCTGTGGCTACTGTTCTTCCTGCTACTCGGCCTCGGCATGGAATCCCTCACCCGCACCACCGGCTGGTTCGCTATCCTGACCAGCCACCTCACAGCCACCATTCCGGCCTTCTTCCTGCTCACGGGCCGCTACGAGTCCACCACCGCCCTCGCCCTCGGAGTGGCAGCCCTCGCCGTGATCGCGCTCCTCGTTTCGGTGGCCCTCGGCCGTCGCCTGCCCGCCAGCTCGTCGGCACCCGCCGCAGCACCCGCCAACGCCTCGACGGCGAACTGAAAGGGATTCATGCCCACCTACGAATACCGGTGCCCGGATTGCGCAGACTTCGACCTGATTTTTGAAATGCGGTCCGTACCCGATTCGGTGGACTGCCCGACGTGCGCGGGCACCGCGCGGCGCCGCATGAGCGCGCCGCGCATCTCAGCGACCGGGTCGGCAGCCTATCGGCTGATCGACTCGACGAAACGCAGCGCCCACGAACCCACGGTGGTCAACTCTCCCGGCCCGGGGCAGCGTTCGGGACCCGTGCAGAAATACACGTCGAATCCGCTGCATAAGAAGCTTCCCCGACCGTAATTGCACGTTTATTCACACTGAAGAAGGAGAAAAAGAAATGCCAGAGCTGCTATTTCCGTTGGATTCTTCCAAGAAGTTCGAAGACCAGGAGAAGGTGGGCCACAACCGGTGGCACCCCGAGATTCCCCCGGTCGCCACGGTGAAACCCGGTACGTCGTTCCGGGTGGACTGTCGCGAATGGTTTGACGGCGCGATCGTGAATGACGACTCGGCCGAAGACATTCTCAACGCGCCGCTACTGACCGTGCACAAGCTCAGCGGCCCGTTCGCCGTGGAAGGCGCCAAGCCGGGCGACCTGCTCGTGGTGGACATTCTTGATGTGGGTCCCATCCCCATGGAAGATTCGGGGCCACTGGCCGGACAGGGCTGGGGATACACCGGAATCTTCGCCCGTAATAACGGCGGCGGCTTTCTGACCGACCAGTTCCCCGACGCGTACAAGGCTATTTGGGATTTCACCGGCCAGACCGCAACCTCGCGCCACATCCCCAATGTCTCGTTCACCGGGCTCATCCACCCCGGATTGATGGGCACGGCACCCTCAGCGAAACTGCTGGCCACATGGAACAAGCGAGAAGGCGACCTGATCGCCACCGACCCGAACCGGGTGCCGCCGCTCGCCCTGCCGCCCGAAGCCGAGCACGCTGTGCTGGGCTCCCTCGCGTCCTCGGAGTTCGCCCGGGTAGCCGGGGAAGCTGCCCGCACCGCACCGCCGCGCGAAAACGGCGGAAACCAGGACATCAAGAACCTGTCGAAAGGCAGCCGGATCTTCTACCCGGTGTTCGTGGACGGCGCCAACCTTTCGCTCGGCGACCTGCACTTCTCGCAGGGCGACGGTGAGATCACCTTCTGCGGCGCCATCGAGATGGGCGGCTTCATCGAGCTGCGCGTGGACATCATCAAGGGTGGGATGGAAACCTACGGTGTGAGCGAGAACGCCATCTTCATGCCGGGCAACGTGGAACCCCAGTTCAGCCAGTGGCTCGCTTTCTCCGGCACATCGGTGACGCTCGACGGCGAGCAGCGCTATCTGGACTCGCACCTCTCGTACCAGCGGGCCTGCCTGCACGCCATCGACTACCTCACCAAGTTCGGGTACTCGCCGGAGCAGGTCTACCTGCTGCTCGGCGCGGCACCGATCGAAGGCAGGCTGTCGGGTGTGGTCGACATTCCCAACTCCTGCTCGACGGTCTATATCCCCACCTCGATCTTCGACTTCGACGTGCAACCGACGTCGGCCGGACCGTTCCAGATCAACCCCGGGATCGGTGCGCCGCGGGCAGCCAACCGCTGAGTTGAGCCGGATGCGTCGATGAGCGCATCCGGCTGGCGCGGGGCACGAAAGAGCCCCGGCAGCCGCTCACCGGCGCACCCGATCGGCCGCTGCTACCGTCGTTCGGCCCGAAATCCGATGCCCCGCTAAACCATATGGTGACGACCGATCGGCAGCATCAGCGGTTTGCCCGAGGTCGGGTCGATGATCACGTGGCTGTTCAGACCGAACACCGCGCGCACGCCTTCCTCGGTGAGCACCTCGGCCGGGGTGCCGCGGGCGTAAACCTGCCCGTCGGTGAGGGCGACGAGGTGATCGGCGTACCGGGCCGCGAGGTTGAGATCGTGCAACACCATCACGATCGTGGTGCCGCGGGTGCGATTGAGGTCGGTCAGCAGGTCGAGCACCTCGATCTGGTGGCTCACGTCGAGAAAAGTGGTGGGTTCGTCGAGCAGCAGCAGGTCCGTCTGCTGGGCGAGGGCCATCGCAATCCACACCCGCTGGCGCTGACCGCCGGAGAGCTCGTCGACGCTGCGGTCGGCGAGGGAGACGGTCGCTGTCGCTTCGAGGGCATCGGCGACGGCCAGGTCATCGGCCATGCTCCAGCGCGACAGGATGCCCTGGTGCGGGTTGCGTCCGCGCCCGACCAGGTCGGCCACGGTGATGCCCTCCGGCGCGACCGGCGACTGGGGGAGCAGGCCGAGCGTGCGGGCCAACTGTTTGGCCGGCATCCGGTGCACGCTCCTGCCGTCGAGAATGACGCGACCAGCGCGCGGCGCGAGCAGCCGGGACATCGAGCGCAGCAGGGTGGATTTGCCACAGGCATTCGCACCGACGATGGCGGTGACCTGGCCCGGCGGCACCGGCAGGTCGAGATTGTCAATGACCGTGCGGTCGCCGTAACCGAGGGTGAGATTCTCGATCAGAAGTGAATGTTCGATACTCATAGTGAGCTCCCCGCGCGGTTGGTGCGAATGATGAGGTAGATCAGGTACGGCGCGCCGAGCACGCCGGTCACGACGCCGACCGGAAGCCGGGTACCGAACGCGTATTGGCCACAGAAATCGGCCACGAGCACGAGGAGCGCGCCGACCAGGGCTGACGGCACCAGCAGTGAGCCGCCGGGGCCGACGATGCGGCTCGCGATCGGGCCGGAGAGAAACGCGACGAACGCGATCGGCCCCGCCGCCGCCGTCGCGAAAGCGATCAGACCGACCGCGGTGATAATCACGATGAGGCGGGAGCGTTCAACGCGCACCCCCAAAGCGGATGCCGTATCGTCACCCAGCTGCGTCATGGCCAGGTTGCGCGACTGGCCGACCAACACCGGGGCGAGCACGATCAGGGCGATGAATACCGGCAGCACCTGGCTCCAGCTGGTGCCGTTGAGGCTGCCGGTGAGCCAGCGCATCGCATTCTGCAGGTCCCACTCGGCAGCCTGGGTGAGGGAGTAGGCGGTGATGCTGTCGAGCATGGCTGCAATCCCGATGCCGATCAGAATGAGGCGGGTGCCGGCGACCCCGCCCTTGAACGAGAGAACGTAGACCAGCAGCGCCACCGCGAGCCCGGCGGCAATCGCCAGCACCGACACCGCGGTGTCACCGAGCGAGAGGGTGACGATGGCGAAGGCAGCCGCGGCGCTCGCACCCGAACTGATGCCGATGATGTCCGGGCTCGCGAGCGGGTTGCGCAGCATGGTCTGAAAGGTGACGCCGCCGAGGCCGAAGCACAGGCCCGCCAGAATGGCGAGGGAAGCCCGGGGCAGGCGCAGACGCCCGACCGAGAACGTAGCGCCTGGAACGTCCTGGCCGAAAATCACGCCGATCACGTCGGCGGGCGGGTAGAAGGTCTGGCCGACCATGAGGGTGACGGCGAAACCGACCACGATGACGCCGACCAGCAGGCCCACGACCGAGCGTCGGCGGAACGCCCGGTGGGTGCGGCTGTTCCGGATGGCCTGGGCGGTGGTCACGACGCCAACGGCGCGCTCCAGCCTCACAGCGCCCGCACTTTCTGGCGGCGCACGATGTAGATGAAGAACGGGGCGCCGATGAGGGCGGTGATGATGCCCACGTCGACCTCGCCGGGGCGCACGATGACGCGACCCAGCACATCCGCTGCGGTGAGCAGCGCCGCGCCGAGCACGGCCGAAAACGGGAGGAGCCAACGGTGGTCGACGCCGATGAGCAGCCGGCAGGCGTGCGGAACGACGAGGCCGACGAAGCCGATCGGGCCGGTCACCGCGGTGCAGGCGCCGGCCAAGACGACCGCGCCGAGCGCCGCGCCGCCACGGGCCAGGGCCACGCGCTCGCCGAGGCCCGCTGCGAGGTCGTCGCCAAGAGCGAGGGAGTTGAGCGATCGGGCCGCGACGAGGCTCATGGTGAAACCCACGAGCAGAAACGGCACAACCTGCTGGATGCTGACAAAAGTAGCGCCGCCAACCCCGCCGATCTGCCACGACAAAACGCCGCCGGCGATGTCATTGCGCGGCAGCACGACCGCGGTGACCACTGAGGCAAGGGCTGCGGAGGTTGCCGCGCCGGCCAGCGCGAGTTTGAGGGGGGTAGCGCCGCCGCGCCCGAGTGAGCCGACCGTGTAGACGAACGCCGCAGTGACGGCCGCTCCGATGATGGCGACCCAGATGAAGCTGGCCGCCGCGTTCAGCCCGAAGAAGGCAATGCCGGTGACGACCGCGAGGGCCGCACCCACGTTGACACCCAGAACTCCCGGGTCGGCGAGGGGATTGCGGGTAACGCCCTGCATGACCGCCCCAGACATGCCGAGCGCCGCTCCCGCCAGAACGGCGAGAGCGGTGCGGGGGATACGCGTCGCGACGGCGGCTTCGTCAAAACCGTCGGCTGAACCGTTCAGCGCCGCCCAGATGTCGGCCCAGCCGACCTCGCGGGAACCGATCGTGACGGAGGCAAGCATGAGGCCGAGCACCATGACGAGTGCCAGGAGAAGCCACAGGGAGCGCAGTCGGCGCGGGCGTCGCACGATGGCGGCATCCGGTACTACTGGGGTCATCAGGCCTTGTCGGCGGCCGCCGCGAGCAACGCCACGTAGTCGTCGAGCACCCACGAGATGGAGAGCGGTGTCGGGTTCGCGGCCGTGCCGAGCGGGCTCGATCCGGACAGGTTCACGATCGCGCCGTTGGCCACGGCGGGCATCTGCGAGAGGATCGGATCGGCCTCGAGCGCGGTGACCAGGTCGGAACCGCCATAGGTGACGATGATGTCCACATCGTTGAAGGCATCCGCTTGTTCGGCACTCTGCTTGAGCGAAAACTTCTCCGTCGCAGCGGATGCCTCGGCGACGCTCGGCGGGGTGACCAGACCCAGGTCATCGAAGAACATCGCCCGGGTGTCCTTGGCCGTATAGAAGCTCACCTCGCTGAGGTCGGCGGTGTCGACGTGGGTCATGAACATTGCCGTCTTGCCGACGAGCGAGGGGTATTTTGCGGCCGTGTCGGTGATCTGGCGCTCGAGGTCGGCGATGAGCTCGAGTCCCTCATCGGCCAAGCCGATGGCCTCGCTGTTGAGCGCGATCATCTCTCGCCACGGGGTTCCCCAAGCGGTTTCGGGGTAGGCGACGACCGGAGCGATCTCGCTCAGGGTGTCGTAGTCCTCCTGGGTGAGGCCGGAATACGCGGCGAGGATCACGTCGGGCCGGGTGTCGGCGACCGCCTCGAAGTCGATGCCATCCGTTTCGTCGAACAGAACGGGGGTCTCGGCGTTCAGCTCGTCGAGCTTTTCCTTGACCCACGGCAGCAGGCCGTCGGCGTCGTCGTCGCCGAAGTTTGCTGCGGCCATGCCGACCGGAACGACGCCGAGGGCGAGGGGGACCTCGTGGTTGGCCCAGTTGACGGTGGCGACGCGTTCGGGTTTCGATTCGATCACCGTGGTGCCGAGCGCATGCTCGATGGTCAGCGGGGTGAAGTCGACGCTGCTCGCGGTCTCGTCACTCGCCGTGGCCGGGGCGCAGGCGGTGAGTCCGAGGGTGAGCAACGCAACCGCACCGAGTGCGATCAGTTTGGGGGCGCGGGGCATGAAGTCCTTATTTCTGGAACGGGTGCGGTGGGGTTTTGGGCACGGCAATGTCCTCGCGAACGCAAGACGGCGAGCGGCCTGCGGGCGAAGAGGAGGGGCGGGTTTATTAGGCCTGCCTTACCTAACTTAGGTGAGCGGGGGGCAGGATTGCAAGCCGTTGCCCAGCACACGGGTATAGCCGTCGCCGGTGTGAAGCGGTACACCTGATTCATGACGAATTCCGCGTTGATCCTCGGCCCGATGGTGCGGTACGTCGACGATGTCTCGGCGAGTATCTGGTGCGAGACGCGGGAGGCCGGCCAGGTCACCGTGCTCGTCGACGGCCGATCGTGGCGAGCGCGCACCTTCGCCGTGCACGGACACCACTACGCGCTCGTCTCCGTTGACGGCCTGCAACCCGACACGACGTTGCCGTATGCCGTGCTGTTCCACGCAGGATTCGACGCAGGATTCAGCGCCGAGTTCGACGCCGAGTCGAACGGAGAAAGGGCGTGGCCGGCGGCGCACTCCACGTTTCCGGCGTGCGTCATCGCGACGCTCGGTAACGCACATCCACTGCGCCTGTCCTTTGGTTCCTGCCGCACCAGCGTTCCCCATGACGCCGAGGGCAATCGCACGCACGGTGTCGACGCTCTCCGGGCGTACGCACTGCGCCTGGCCTCGCCAGAGAACGAAGTGCCGCGCCCCGACCTGATTCTCTTTCTCGGCGATCAGGTGTACGCCGACCTGACCACGAAGAAGATGCAGGAATTCATTCGCGCCCGGCGAGACATCACCGAGCCGCCGGGTAAGGAACTGGCCGATTTCGAAGAATACGCCCATCTCTACCGTCTGGCGTGGTCGGACGAGGCCAACCGGTGGCTGTTCTCCACGGTGTCGACCGCGATGATCTTTGACGATCACGACATTCGCGACGACTGGAACACCTCCCTAAGCTGGAAGCGAAAGATGGCGGCAACGTCGTGGTGGCGGGGGCGCATCACGGCCGGGCTGGCCTCGTACTGGGTGTACCAACACCTCGGCAACATGTCGCCCGCCGAACGCGCTGACGATGAAATCTGGCAAGAAATCGCCGCGCACGACGGTGCTTTTGAGCTCGACATCAGCTCCCGGCTCGACGCGTTCGCAAAGCGGTGTGATCGAGAACCCGCCAGCTACCGGTGGAGTTATTGCCGCGACTTCAATGATGTCCGCCTGATCGTGGTCGACTCCCGCGCCGCCCGGGAGTTGGAGCCGACACGGCGCGCCTTGCTGGACACCGCAGAAACCGACTGGCTTGACCAGCGGATGCGCGGCGGTTTTCGGCAGCTGCTGATTGGCACATCCCTGCCGTTTTTGCTGCCACCCGGGCTCCATCATCTGGAATCGTGGGATGAGGCCGTGTCTGAAGGGGCCTGGGGTAAGTCGGCCGCGCGGGTCGCCGAGCGGGTGCGCCGGTTGGTCGACCTGGAACATTGGGCCGCGTTCCAGCGCAGCTTCCTCGATTTGGCCCGGATGGCCGCCGAGGTGGCTGACGGGAAACGGGGATCGAGCCCGCAGACGGTGACGTTTCTATCCGGTGACGTACACTACTCGACCGTTTCCGAGGTGGAGCGAACGTCGGGTAGCCGCATCGTGCAAGCGGTCTGCTCGCCGATCCGCAATCCGCTTCCCGTGGCCATGCGCTCCTTCTCCGCCGTGCTTTCCTACGGAATCGCTACCCGCCTGGGCGCGATGCTGGCCCGTTCTGCCGGGGTTGCGCCACCGCCGTTTCGCTGGGCCGGTATCAGGGGGCCGTGGTTTGACAACTGCCTGGCGAGCCTGGAAGACACCCCCGCCGGGCTGAAACTCTGGTGGGAGAAGGGCGTGGTGCACCAGGACGATCACCTCCATCCGGTGGTTGAACAGGTGGCAACTCTCACCCTGGCTCCTCGGTCGTCCTGACGGCTGAGACCACCACGAGCAGCTGGGGCGTTGACTGCCCGGGCCAGGCGCCACGGAGGGTGGCGGCATCCGCTGCTGGCGTCACAGCCGTGCCGTCGAGCACCCGCACAACCGTGATGTGCAGGCTGCCCGCCGTTACGATCGTGGTGCCGGCCTTTGAGACGGTGCTGATCGACGATGACGGTGCCGCAACAGGTGCTCCCGGTGTTCCGCTGCCGACCGCGCTGGCGGTGGGAGCAACGGGAATGAGCTCGCCGTCACCTTGCACGAACTGGTCCGCCTGCTTCCCGCCGGTGAGCGCGGCCGTGGCAGTCGCCCCGAGGTAGACCGGGTCGCCGGTGGCGTCGTAGATCCAGCGGTCGCCGAGCACGGAGTGCGACATGGTGCCGACGAGCCAGTCGTCACCGCCGGCGAGGGGTGCACCGCGGTAGGTCAGCGGAACCTGCAACAGCGGCCCCGTTCCAAAACGCACCAGATGCGTTTCGACGCCCACCTCGCCCTCCGGATCGTCGAAGCGAAAGGATGCCACGTGCTCAACCTCGGCAGCGGCGTCGCCAGCGAACCACGACTGGGTCGGGACCCACCCGGCGATGATCTCGGACTTGGAAGGCCGCAGTACGGCGTCGTAGAGGAGTGCCATGTACTCGATCGTAGGGGCACCGGTGGCGCTCGCCGCCCTACGCGTCGGGTGAGGGGGCGCCAGGGGGAGGCGCCCCTAGGGCACCAGCACGATTTTGCCGACGTGAGCGGATGATTCCAACCGGCGGTGCGCATCCGGTGCGTTTGCAAACGAGAACCGGCCGTCGACCACGGGGCGAAACTCGCCCGACGCGATCCACGGCCAGACCGCAGCTTCGAGCGATCGCATGATGGCGATCTTTTCGGCCAGCGGCCGCGCACGCAGGGTGGTCGCCCAATAGCGGGCCCGCTTCTGCATCAGGTGCCGCGGGTCGAACGTGGCCGGTTCGCCGCTCTGGTTCGCAATGACCATGATGCGGCCGTTCACCGCGACCGCCTCAATGTTGCGCGCCGCGTAGGAGCCGCCCATGATGTCCAGAATCACGTCGGCACCGCGTCCATCGGTGGCGGCCTGAACCTCGGCCACGAAATCCTGCTCCCGATAGTTGATCAGAGTTTGCGCCCCGAGGCTCTCGCACACGGCGAGTTTTTCGGCCGAACCGGCCGTCACGGCCACGCGGGCGTCCATCAGCCGGGCCAGCTGGATGGCGGTCGTGCCGATTCCGCTGCCGCCGCCATGCACGAGCAGGGTCTCGCCGGGTGCGAGTTCGGCGCTCATGAACACGTTTGACCACACTGTGGCCAGAGCTTCCGGCAGGGCTGCGGCGTCGACGAGGTCCATCGACAGCGGCACCAGCAAGGCCAGGTCTTCGTGCACCACGGCTTCGGTGGCATACCCACCGCCGGCCAGAAGCGCGCAGACGCGGTCGCCGATCCCGAACCGGGTCACGTCGTCACCCACCTCGGTGACCACACCGGAGACCTCGAGTCCCGGCCACTGCGGTGCGTCGGCGGGCGAGGGGTAATGGCCCTGCCGCTGCACGACATCCGCTCGGTTCACACCGGCGGCAGCCACCTCCACCCGAATCTCTCGGGCGCCGACCTCGAGGTCGGGCACTGTCGTCAGGGTGAGGGCGTCCGGGCCGCCGGGGGAGTTGACCATAATTGCGCGCATAGGCGCAGCCTACGCGTGGGGACCGACATCTCGGTGCTCCGTGCCCGACAGTTTGCCGGTTTAGCGGCCGAGCTCGCGGTCGATCCGGCTGAGGCGGGCGAGCGCGGCCAGATAGGCGGCATCGGTGAGGCCGGCCAACTGGCCGAGGGCCAGCACCGCTGAGCGATCATCGCTGCCCATTTCGGTCAGGCACCACCGTCGCAAAAGTTCAACGCTGCCACTGGTCCGAACGGATGCCCCCACCGCGCTGGTCAGCTCCGCGCGCAGCGGCTCGAGGGCGTGGGCCGTTGACCGCGCGAGAAACGGGGCGGTATACGCGGCCAGGGCCGCCGCCACCTGCCCGAGACGCACCAGCTGCAACACCCGGGCCGCGTCAGATGAGCCGCGCAGTGCGGGCGCCAGTCGATACGGCGCCGACTGAAGCGCGTCGCCCAGCACCTGCCGAATACGGTGCATCTCAATGCGAATACTGGCGGCCGAGCCGGTCTCACCGTGCACGGCGTAGGCAAGTTCGTCGGCGCTCCAGCCGCGATCGCGCGACTCCAGCAAGGCCAGAATCTCCGCACGGCGAAGCGTGAGGGGCACCCGGTTGCCGTCGGCGGTGACCACCGCCGGACTCTCGCCGAGTAATTCGAGTGCGACGGCCGACGAACGACCCGGCGCGGAAAAACCGGGCGAGGCGGCACCGTCAGGCAGGAAACCAACGGTACGCTCCAGGTCTCGGTGGGCCGCCCGCAGTAGTTCCTCGGCGAGCCGCACACCGCACTTGACCATGCGCATGCTGTCGGCCGTGACCGTGTTGAGTGGCCCGGACACGTTCAGCACCCCGAGCACGGCACCGGTGAGTGGGTGTCGAATGGGGGCGGCCGTGCACGCCCAGGAATGGTGGGTGCGCACGAGGTGTTCGGCAGAAAACAACTGCGCAGCGCGGCCGCTCATGACGGCTTCGCTGATGGCGTTGGTGCCGACGCCGGCCTCCGACCAGTCGGCGCCCTCGACGAACTCGAGCCCGTCGGCCTGGCGCAGGGCCGGCCGGCTGCCAACCCGCCAGAGCACCTCGCCGTGGGCGTCGGCCAGCACGAGCAGGTGCTGCCCGTCCGAGCTCTCATCGGCCAGAAGCTCGCTGAGGGCCGGCATCACCGCCTCGAGCGGATGCCCGCGGCGCAGCGCCACGGCATCCGCTACTTCGTGCAGATGCCGCGGTACGTGCCGGTCGGGGTCAATACCTGCGGCCAGAGAACGCTGCCAGGAGTCCCAGACATCGGTGGTGATCTCGGGCGCGGGCGCACCGGTGAGGGTGCGTTCGTGGGCCGTGCGCAGCATCCGCTCGTATTCGAGAGGGGAAGAAAAGCGCAGGCCGGCAGGCAAAACCGCGGTGCTCGGCTCTGTGGGCATGCGTTGTCTCCTCCATTGGATCCGACGATGAAGCCGTGCAAACAGCAGGTGTAACGCCTGTGTAACCCTCGCGGCCGTGTACTTGAACATACAGGTCGCCTCCGACAATGGGCCGACTTTTCGCTGGTTCACAAAGGAGTGACATGCCCGATTCACCTACCGCTGTCGTCGAAAACTGGCTCGCCCGGTTTGACACGGCCTTACACAACCACGACATCGACGGCGCCCTCGCGCTGTTCGCCGACGACTGCTACTGGCGCGACTTCGTGTCGTTCACCTGGAACCTGAAGACATTCGAGAGCAAAGCTGACATCAAGCGGATGCTCACAGCCACCCTCGACGACGTGCGCCCGCACGACTGGGCGCTCGCCGAAGCGGCCACCGGAGAAGCCGGTGCCGTCGAGGCCTGGGTGACATTCGAGACCGCGGTCGCCCGCGGCTACGCACACCTGCGACTGAACAACGGCCTCTGCTACACGCTGCTCACTACGATGCAGGAGCTCAAGGGCTTCGAGGAGAAGAAGGGTCACAACCGCGAGCGGGGCGTCTCCCACACCATTGAGAAGGGCCGTACCTCCTGGCTGGAAAAGAAGACCGCTCAGGAAGCGCGCCTGGGTTATGAGGAACAGCCGTACTGCGTGATCGTGGGCGGTGGGCAGGGCGGTATTGGCCTCGCGGCTCGGATGCGCCGGCTCGGCGTGCCCACGATTGTGATCGAGAAGAACGCCAAGGCCGGCGACTCCTGGCGCAATCGCTACAAGTCCCTGCACCTGCATGATCCGGTCTGGTACGACCACCTGCCCTATCTGAAATTTCCCGAGGACTGGCCGGTCTTTGCCTCGAAGGACAAGATCGGCGACTGGCTCGAGCACTACGCCAGCATCATGGAACTCAACTATTGGTCGAGCACCGAATGCACCAAGGCAGCCTTCGACGAGGATACCCAGGAGTGGGTGGTGCAGGTCGTGCGTGACGGAACGCCGGTCACTCTGCGGCCCAAGCAGCTCGTCTTCGCCCTCGGGGTCTCCGGGTACCCGAATACCCCCGTCTTTGCCGGCGCCGACTCGTTCGACGGTGAGCAGCACCATTCCTCGAAGCACACCGGGGGCAGCGACTACACCGGCAAAAAGGCCGTCGTGATCGGGTCGAACAACTCGGCCCACGACATCTGCGCCGACCTGTGGGAGCACGGCGCCGACGTCACCATGGTGCAGCGCTCGTCGACGCACATCTCGCGCAGCGATTCGCTCATGGACCTCGCCCTCGGCGGATTGTATTCCGAGCAGGCGCTGGCCAATGGTGTCACCACCGAAAAAGCCGACCTGCTATTCGCGTCGCTGCCGTACCGCATCCTGCCCGAGGCACAGATTCCGATCTTTCAGCAGATGGCCGTGCGCGACGCCGAGTTCTACGCCCAACTCGCCGCCGCGGGCTTCGACCTGGACTTCGGCACGGACGGCTCCGGCCTGTTCCTGAAATACCTGCGGCGTGGCTCGGGCTACTACATCGATGTGGGCGCTTCACAGCTGCTCATCGATGGTCGTGTCGCGGTGAAGTCGGGTCAGGTTGAGCGCATCACCCCCGAGGCGGTGGTGCTCGACGACGGCACCGAGCTGGCAGCCGACCTCATCGTCTACGCCACCGGCTACGGTTCGATGAACGGATGGTTGGCCGACCTGGTCTCGCCCGAGGTCGCCGACAAGGTCGGTCGCTGCTGGGGTTACGGTTCGGACACTCCGAAGGACCCGGGCCCCTGGGAGGGCGAGCTGCGCAATATGTGGAAGCCCACCAACGTTCCTCAGCTCTGGATTCACGGCGGCAACCTGCACCAGAGCCGGCACTATTCGAACTACCTGGCGTTGCAGATCAAGGCGCGCATGGAGGGTCTGGATACTCCGGTCTACGAGCTGCAGGAGTCGCACTACACCCGCTAGCGCAGGCAGATGATTTCGCGGCGCGGGAGTTGCGCAGCTGCGCGGGAGGCGGAACTCCCGCGCACTGGCGCAGCTCCCGCTTAGCTCGTTGCGCGGGAGTTGTGGCCAGCCCATTACTCCCGCGCACTGGCGCAACTCCCGCGCAGCCGGCACCATGCCAGCGGATGCCCCCGACCGCAGCTTCCGCGTTGCGCGTGGCCGCCGGGCTCGCTGTGCATTCGCTATGTCGTGGTCCCGCTGCCGTTCGCCATCGGGGTGCGTCGCAGCAGTTGGTCTATGCCGTCGGCGCCACCAAGGGTACGGCGAGCACCTCAGTCGCCGAGGCCGACGAGGGTGCGCAGGGCGTGCAGCCCCTGCGGTGTGCCGGGCCAGTGCCGGTCCAGGGCATCCGCTCCGGCGTGTTTCGTCGCGAACCTCAGCACCAATGCCACGACGATGGCGTCGTCGGCGAAGCCGATCACGGGAATGAAATCGGGCACCAGATCGATCGGCAGCAAGAGATAGACCAGCAGCACCAGCAACCAGATTCGAACCCCTCGTGGCACGGTCGGATCGGCGGCGAGGCGGCGGGTGAGCCGCACGACATCGGGTGCCAGGCGCAGGGCGTCGACCAGCTTGATCTTCTCGACCTGACCTCGCGAGATCCAAACCAGCGCCCCGATCAACGCCAGCCAAAGTAGCGCCAGGCCCGCGAGCACACTGACCAGCACCTGCCACCATTCCATGGGCTCAACGCTAGTCGAGTGGGGTTGTTGGATTTTCACCCGACGGTGACCCCGCGGTCATGCGGTGGAGGAACCTACAGCGCGGGCTCGGTGACCGTGTTGCTCTGCAGCGTGACCGCGGTCTGGGCCAGCAGTCGACCGTTGATGGATGCACCGGTCTTCAAAGCGATCAGGGTCTTGCTCAGGACGCTGCCCTCGAAGTGGGCGGTGGTGCCCACGGACACCGAACCGGCGGTCTGCCAGAACACGTTCTTCGCCTGCACGCCGCCCGCGAGGGTCACATTCTTGGCCGCGGCCTCGGTGATGTCGCCCGAGATCTGGAAGATGAAGACGTCATTCGGGCCGCCGACCAGTTTCACGTCGTTGGAGATGCTGACGTCGGTGCTCCATTTGTACAGTCCGGGCTTGAGGGTGAGCCCGCCGATCTCGCCGGCGCCGAGGTTAATGAAGTCGGGGTTGGTCCGCCCGGCGGCATCGGTGTACGCGGTGCGCATGTCGCCGACGGCAGTCGTGAGGAGCGTGGCATCCGTTACCTTGCATGCCGGGCCGGCGGCGTCAACGGAGTAGATCGTGCCGGTCACTTCCGGGCAGGTGAGCAGGGTAGCGGCGCCCGAGGTCGGACTCACACCGACATTGCCGGTGACGGCTGATGTCGGGACATCCGTCACCCCGGTCTGCGACAGGATTGCGAAGGTGCCGGCAACGCCGAGGTCGACCGGGGCCTGGGGGATCGGGTCAGCGACAGCGGTTGTGCCGAAGCCGATGCTGCCGATGCCGACGACGGCTAGCGCGAGCGCCGCGGCCAGAAGGCGTTTGCGTGAGGTGGAGGGCTGCTGGAATGTGATCATGTTTGTTCCCTTTCAATGAACCGCAGGACGCGGACTCGGGCAGGGCCGCCGTGGGTGCGGTCACCGATGCTGCTCACCGGGCTTCTTGGCGTTGACTGGCTTCGCTTTCGGCAGAGTTCACCCCCAGAGAATCCCCGGCGCCACAACTAACAGACGTCCACCACGCACGAAATCGTGCGCACCCCACGGGACCGGTTCCAACGAATCGAATCTGTCTACCCTCACACTAGGGGCATCCGAGCACGCACGGCTCGCGAACCCCCTACTTGATCGCCGCGACATCCGCTTCTTGCAACCCTTCTGGGCCCCTACCTGCCGTAATCGATCAAGGAGCAAAACTATGACGAACCCCGAAGCACCGAACATCATCCTCGAAAACACCTTGGTCGACGTACAGTCATCGGTTGCCGAGTATCTGCTCGCGAGGCCGCAAGCGTCGATGCTCGACGTAGCGGTCAATCTGACCCGTTCGGCGCACGCCGGCCAGTGCGACAAGCTCGGCGTCGAATACATTCGCCACCCGCTTGAGGTGATGCGCCGGGTGCACACCGACGACGAGAAGATCGTGGCTGCTCTGCACGACGTGGTGGAAGACACGGCAGTCACGCTCGACTACCTGCGCACGCTCGGCTTCGAGCAAAACGTCGTCTCAGCAGTGGATGCCATCACCAAGCGCCCGGGGGAGCCGCTCGCCGAGTCGATGGCAGGGGTGGCGCACGACTTCGCGCTCATCGTGAAGCGGTCCGACATCTCGCACAACGCCGACCCGGTGCGTCAGGCCGGGCTGTCAGATGGGGCGCGGGCGCCGCTCACGGAGAAGTGCGAGAGGTCGCGCGGTTTCTGGGCACGACGCTGGGGGTGATTCTCGCGCAGCGCGCAGCGTAACCGCCGTGTACGCCTGACGAAGAGTGCGATGCACAAATGCTGCTGACCGTGCGAATTCAGCTTCGCACGGATATCCCAATCCGTATGAGAATACCTCGACTTTGGGGGTTGAGTTTGGTACACTTGTTCTATGAGCCAGAGCGGCGACACCCCCCAGCAGCAGGGCAGTGTCGATCCGTTCTTCGCCGCATACGGTACGTGGCCGGTCTCGCCCGAGGAGCGCGCTGAATTTGATGCGTTCTGGGCGCAGTGCCAGGCCGACTGGCGGTTCGAGGTTGCCGAGGGCCTCGGTCAGTTCGCTCCGTACGACGCGCTCGAAGACGTCGATACCGATCCCTGCAGTGCCGAGCCCGTCAGCCCGGACCCCTTCCTGGCGGATACTGTCGTAACGGATGCTGTCGGCCGGGCGCTCTATCGCCGTGAGATGCCTGATGGTCCGCCTCTGCCGGCCGGTCTGGACCTGACCGAGGTGTTCGCCGCTGTGCCGCCCGAGCACCTGTTCGATGATGACCTGCGCGAGGAGTTCCTCTACTCCGAGTATCTCCGCACCGAGCATCTCCGCACCGAGCACGATAGCGACAACGAACCGGGCCAGCCGCTACCGACCGACAGCAGTTCGCCCGGCAGTAGTCCGACCGGCAGTAGTTCGCCCGGCAGTAGTGCGGCCGATGGCTTGAGTCCGTTCCAGCGGCATCAGGCGCAGTTCGTTGACCGGGCGCTGTATTTCGAGAAGATCATCGCCTGGGCCCAGGCGAGCAAAGCCGAGGTCCTCGCCGAAGCGTGGGACTACACCACCAACACCGCCGAAACCGGCCGCCCACAGGCCGGTCCGAAGCACGAACACGACTGGGACGCCACCTTCGCCGCCCAACAAGGGCTGGTCGCGGAGATGGCGTGCGCGCTGCGTATCCCGTCCGGCACCGCGTCCGGTCTCCTGCACGAAAGCCGCGTGCTGGTCGAGTCCCGCCCCCAAACCCTCGATGCCCTCCGCACCGGCGACATCTCCCTCCGCCATGCCCGCCGCCTGCTCGACCAGCTCGACTCCGTGCCCCAGCCCG